>NZ_CP010897.2:2818000-4227000 GCF_000934605.2 Pandoraea vervacti
GCAATGCTCTCCCAGGTCTCGCGCATCGACGCGCGGGCGACGCCGACCGCTTCGCTGTCACCGCTGAGCAACGCACCGGTGTAATGCCGGAACATCTGCATCGTTATGTGCGGCGGGATCGGCGGCACGTTCGGGTCGGTGACGACATCGAGCACGACCGGGCGATCCGCCGTGAACGCTTCGCGCCATGCCGCGCCGAGGTCGTTCGGATCTTCGACGCGAATCCCGCCGAGCCCCAACTGGCGCGCGTAGGCGGCATAGTCGAAGGGCGGCAGCGACTGCGACACGGCAAAACGCGGGTCGCCCTCCTGCGCGCGCTGCTCCCACGTCACCTCGTTGAGATCGCCATTGTTGAGCACCAGCACAGCCAGACGCGGGTCGTCCCATGTCTGCCACAGGTTCGATAGCGTGATCAGTTCGTTGATGCCGTTCATCTGCATGGCGCCGTCGCCTTCGAGCGCGATGACAACGCGTGTCGGATGCGCCATCTTCGCGGCGAGTGCATAAGGCATGGCGGCCCCCATCGACGCGAGTCCGCCGGAGAGCGACCCCATCATGCCCTCCCTCAACTGCACGTCGCGTGCATACCAGTTGGCCGCAGTGCCCGAGTCGGCCGTGACGATGGCGTTATCGGGCAACTGTTGCGAGAGCTCGCGAAACACCCGCTGCGGATTGATCGGTCGGGCATCCGATGCCGCGCGTCGGTCCATGACGCGCCACCAGCGGGCAACACGCTCCTGTATCTGCTGCCGCCAGTCGTCGTTGTGCCGCACGTGAAGCCGGGGGAGCAACGCTTCGAGCGTCGCGCGTGCATCGCCGACCATCGCCACATCCATCGGGTATCGCAAGCTCAGCATGCGTGGGTCGATATCGATCTGTACCCCGCGCGCCTGCCCCTCCTCGGGCAGGAACTCGGCATACGGAAACGCCGAACCGATCATCAGCAGCGTGTCGCATTCGTTCATCAACTCCCAGCTCGGCTGCGTGCCCAGCAAGCCGATCGCGCCGGTTACCCACGGCAAGGTGTCGGGAATGACAGCTTTGCCGAGCAGTGCCTTTGCCACGCCCGCCTCCAACCGGTTCGCCACGTCGATGACGCGCGCGCCCGCGCCCAGCGCGCCGGCGCCCACGAGCATGGCAACCCGGTTGCCCGCGTTGAGGACTTCGGCGGCGGCATCCAGTTCGTCGTCCGACGGCACGATGTGGCGCGGCCCAAGCCTCACGCCGTCGCGAATGGCGCCGCTTCGCACCGTGCCGTGAACGCGTGGCGGGACATCGACCGCCGGAAGATCCTGTACATCGTTCGGGACGATGACGCACGTCACGGTGCGCTGGTCGTGTGCGATACGCATGGCGCGGTCGATGACATGGCGCGCCTGTGCGGGTGTGACGATCTCCTGCACGTATTCGTGCGCCACGTCCTTGAACAGCGCGTGCAGATCGACTTCCTGCTGAAAATCCCCACCCAGGGAGGCGCGCTTTTGCTGTCCGACGATGGCCACGACCGGCTGGTGGTCGGCCTTGGCGTCGTACAGCCCGTTGAGCAAATGGATCGCGCCAGGGCCGGATGTCGCCAGACACACGCCGGTCTCGCCCGTGAACTTCGCGTGGGCGCAGGCCATGAAGGCGGCCATCTCCTCGTGGCGCACCTGCACGAACGCGGGATCATTCTTCGCGCGACCGAACGCGCCCACAATGCCGTTGATACCGTCGCCCGGATAGCCGAACACTCGCTGTACGCCCCACAAGCGGAGTCGCTCAAGCAGAAAATCTCCCACACGCTGTGACATGACAATGTCCTCCCGGTAAATACCTGATTAGCGCAAGGTTCGTGCCGCATTCGGGTGTTTTCCGAGGAATGACCTTGACGGGACCACTGGAGGGCGGGAGGCGCACCGAGGCAGATCGAGGCGGATCCGATGCGTGTCTCGCCGACGCGTCGGACGGCTATCGGGTAATTTTCACAGTGGGGTTGAAAAAACGGCATGCCGGGACGGCCCTGGTCGAGCGTTCGCCCTTCCCTTAGCGCGAGGTCAGCGTAAGTATCTGACGCGCCAGCGAACGCAACTCGACAGGCTTGGCGACATAGGCTCCGAACCCTTCGGAAAGCGCCTGCCGACGCAGCGCGTTGTCAGCGTGTGCGGTCACCGCGACCAGCGGCACGTCGGGCTGACTGCCCCGGGCGGCGAAAACCTCGCGCAACTGCCGTGCGAGCCAGAACCCGTCTCCGTCCGGCATCGCCAGATCCGACAGTACGACGGACGGCATGGACTCGTGCAAGGCAGCCAGCGCTTCCTGTCCACTGCCGACTTCGCGCACCTCGGCGCCGAGAGTGCGCAAGGCGGCGGCCAGACTCTCGCGCGACGGATCGTCGTCGTCGACCAGCAGGATGCGCTGTCCCTGAAGTACCGTCGACGGGTGCGTCGGCACGACGCGTGCATCCGGTGAAAGCAAGTTTGTGGCAGGTCTGTCGTATGGCAAACGTACGGTAAAGCGACTGCCGGTGCCGACACCGCGACTGGCCACCTCCACACTGCCGCCATGCAATTCCGCGATGTGCCGGACGATCGAAAGCCCCAGTCCCAGTCCGCGACGCGGGGACACCGGTGCATCCGACTCGCGCCGGAAAGCGTCAAAGACATGCGGCAGGAATTCGGGCGCGATGCCCTGCCCCGAATCGATAACGGACAGACGCAGCCATCGGGCGTCCTGCTCAAGCGACACCTCCACGTGTCCGCCGCGCGGCGTGAACTTGATGGCGTTCGACACCAGATTCGTGAGCATCTGCCGCAGCCGCTCGCCGTCGGCCAGCAACATGCCGGTCGGCGCCGACATGCTCGATGTGAGCGTGACCCCTTCGGTGTTCGCCATGGTCTGCATCGTCACCGTGACGTCATGCACGATACGCTCCAGGTCGACCAGCGCGCGCTCCAGCCGCAGTTTTCCGGTAGCGAGCGACGAGACGTCCAGAATGTCGTCGACCATGTGCGCCAACGAGCGTGCGCTGCGGTCGATCGCGTCGACGGCCTGCGACTGCATGGTCTGCCCCGACGGGTGCCGAAGCACCTCCACCCACCCGTAGATGGCATTGAGCGGCGTTCTCAACTCGTGTGAAACTGTTGCGAGCAACTCATCTTTCATGCGATTGGATGTATCGGCCTGATCACGTTCGTCGCGCGCGCCGCGCAGCGATTGGCGAATGCGGCGATTGTCGAGATGTCGGGAACCTTCGTCACGCATGAGGACCGTCGCGCCGACACATTGGCCCGCGCTGTCGCGCAAGGGCGCGCTGGAGAACGTCGCACGAAACGGCCGCCCGTCGGCACGCAGACATACGACATCGACTGCCGTCGCACGCGCAGCTTCGGCACTTTGCGGCAGGCGCAACGGGTGCTTTCTGAGCCAGTGTCGCGCAATGAACCGTGTCGCGACCTGTCCTACGGCCTGATCCGACGATACCCCGAACATGCGCTCGGCAGCCGGATTCCAGTGAGTGATGCGAAGCTCGGCATCGACGCTCAACGTTGCATTGGGCATGGCATCGAGCACACGCTGGGCCGCACGCGCACTACCGGTGCGGTGGGTCCAGCACGCGGCCAGCGCGATCACCGGCACGTAGATGAGCCCGGTGAGTTCAGCGACGCCAGGCGGCGTGCGGGTCCTCAGAACGAGATCGATCGCCAAGGCCGCCACCGTGACCCCGATGAGCGCCGCCCCGCGTCCGGCACGAAACTTGCTGCTCATGACGGCCACCGCATTGATCGAGGACGCAAATGATGCAACGCCCACCTCCCGAAGCTTGGGACACGTCGAACTGGCTGGTGATATCGCCCCATCTCGACGATGCCGTTTTCAGCTGCGGACGGCTCCTTGCCGCCGCGCCCGGCGCCATCGTCGTCACCGTCTTCGCGGGTATTCCGCCAGACGATGTCGCAGCGCCGCCGTGGGACGAAGCCGCGGGCTTCGCGTCGGCGAATGCCGCCATGCAGGCGCGGCGCGCCGAGGACCTCACCGCGCTCGGTATGCTCGGCGCCGAACCTCTGTGGCTGCCGTTTCTCGACAGGCAGTATGTCGAAGGCAATACGGCGCAAGCCATTGCCACGGCGCTTGGCGCCGTCGTCGACCAATATCCGCAGCGCCGCGTGCTCAGTCCGCTCGGGTTGTTTCACAGCGATCATGCGCTCGTATTCGATGCCGTCTGGACAATGCTCCACGAGCGAACTCATGCCCTCGTCGGTGCGGCCGGTGCAGCCGGTGAGGATACCGAGCCCGAGTCCGGCATGACGGACCTCGCGCGTTGGTGGTTTTACGAGGACATGCCATACCGACGCCTGAGCGGACTCGTCGGCGCGCGCATTGCCGCGTGGCGAGCGCAAGGGTACACGGCCGGGCGCGTCGAGCCCGTGCCTGCCGAGACTGCCGATGGCGCCGATGCCGAGTGCGCCGCGCGCAAGGTCCGGGCCATGGAGGCATACGAGAGCCAGTTGAGGCTGCTCGCGCCCGAGGCGTTGATCGAACTGAATACTTCCGAGAGTTATTGGCAACTGCAATGGTCTCCTGTATCTCGCTAAGTGCATCTCCCGCCCGAGTCGTGGTGCGGCGAGATCCTCGTCTCACCGTCGTGGTGTTGTCCCATCGGCGTCCGTTCGAACTGCGACGCACGCTGCGAAGGCTCGTCGCGCTGCCGGAGCGCCCGGCCATCATCGTCGTCGATAACGGCTCCGAACGCGCGCTGGCGGACATGGTTCGGGAACAGTTCCCGGACGTGACATTGCTGCGCTCTGCAACGAATCTCGGTGCGTGCGCGCGTAACATCGGCGTACGCCATGCGCGAACGCCTTACGTCGCGTTTTGCGACGACGATACGTGGTGGGAACCGGGCTCGCTGTGTCTCGCCGCCGACCTGCTCGATAAACATACGCACATCGGTGCGCTGACGGCCCGCGTGCTCGTCGGCGTCGAGCGTCATGAGGACACCACCAGCAAGATCATGCGCCACAGCCCGCTCGAGACCTTCTCCAGGCAACCCGGCCCGACGATTCTGGGCATGCTTGCAGGCGCTACTGTCTTTCGCAGATCCGCCTTCGTGGCCGCTGGCGGATACCATCCGCGCTTCTTTCTCGGCGGCGAGGAAGCGCTGCTCGCGCTGGACATCGCCGCGCGCGGCTGGACGCTCGTCTACAGTGACCAGTTGACCGTTCATCACTATCCCTCGCTCGTGCGCGACACCGTCGCCCGGCGTGCCACGCTCGCTCGCAACGCGATCTGGACGGCGTGGTTGCGCTTTCCGCTGTGCGCCGCGTTGCAACAAACCTGGCGACACGCGCCGAACGTCTGGCGCGAAGCCGGCGGCATCGTCGGCTGGGCCCATACACTGCGCGGCCTCTCATGGATTCTGCGCGAGCGCAGCGTCATTCCACGGCGCGTGGAAGCGATGCGCCAGCGTGTGGAAGCTGCGGAACTCGACCCAGCGCTGGCGGGCGCGGGGGAGTAGCGCGGTGAATTCGCGAACGATGTTGGCCGGGATCTGCTGACACGCGGCTGCCGGGTCATCGTGACTGCGCCTTCGGCCCGTCATCCTTGTCGGGGGTCTCGGCCAGGCGGCTGTACAGCGTCTTCAGGCTGATGTTGAGCATTTCGGCGGCCCTCGCCTTGACGCCGCCGCACCGCGCCAGCGTGCCGAGAATCAGCTGCCTGTCCATGTCTTCCAGCGGTGTCTCCAGGGGAACGGTGACGCTGTCGTCGTTGACGATGGCCTCGTCGAGTTCCGCAAGAATCGGCGGCGGCAGTGTCTCGATGACATCGCCGTCGTTGAGAATGCGCGCGCGGTGAACGAGATTACGAAGCTCGCGCACGTTGCCCGGCCAGTCGTACTCCCTGAGGGCTTCGAGCGTTGCGTCGCCAAAGCGCATCTGCCGACCATCGGTTTCGGTCAGCGATGCGAGGAACGACTTGGCCAGCATGGGAATATCGTCGCCGCGCTCGCGCAGGGGCGGCAGCGTGATGGGAAAGACGTTCAGGCGGTGATAGAGATCGAGACGAAAGCGCCCCTCGCTCACGGCGATTTCCGGATTCACGTTGGTCGCGGCAATGATGCGCACGTCCACGTCGATTTCCTGCGTGGATCCGAGACGCGTAAGCCGCCCCGTCTCGAGCACGCGAAGTAGCTTGACCTGCGATTCCGGCGGCATTTCGGTCACTTCGTCGAGAAACAGCGTGCCACCGTCTGCACGCTCGAAGAAGCCTTTGTGCTGCCGCTCGGCACCGGTAAAGCTGCCGCGATCGTGGCCGAACATTTCGCTCTCGACCAGATTGGCCGCAATCGCGCCGCAATTGACTGCCACAAAAGGCCCCTTGCGCCGCAAGCTGAGGTCATGCACCGTCTGCGCCGCGAGTTCCTTGCCCGTGCCCGACTCGCCCATCAGAAAGACCGACGCTTCGCTCGGTGCAACACGACCGATCGAACGATAGACCGACTGCATGGCGGGCGAACTGCCAAGCATTCGGCCGAACCGTCCGAGTTCCTGCAACTCGCGCCGCAGCGCAAGAATCTCGCCGCGAAGCTCGTCGGGACGAGGCACGCGCGCGATGATGCTGTTCAGGCGCTGCATATTGATGGGCTTGACCAGATAATCCGCGGCGCCCCTGCGTAAGGCGTCGATGGCGCTGTCGACACTGGCGTGCCCGGTCATCACCACGACCTCGACATTAGCGGCATGCGGAAAATCGCCAAGTAAGTCCAGTCCGTTGCCATCCGGCAGCATGAGATCGGCCAGAATCAGATCGGGCACGCGTCTGGCGATCTTTTCGCGCGCATGGGCGAGCGTCGACACGGCATCGCACGTCAGTTGCTGCGTCTTCACCAGCGCGCTGAGCATGTCGCGCGTGTCCTGATCATCTTCAACAACGAGAATGTATGGCATTGCGATGCGCCCCAATAGGATCGTTACGATCGCAATGTTCGGACAGCGTTCGAATTCCAAAGGTTGCGCGGGGGTCATGCAATGTGGCTATCCGAAAACCCTCAGGTACCCAAACAATCAATCCGACACTGCGCTCGATGCGTTACCCTTTATAGAGCGAAAAGCATCGAGCGTCTGTCAGCGCCGTCTTACAGAGCCGGGATTACCGGTCGTTGTCGTCGGGGCAATCAGGGAGAAAATGCATGGCAGTGCATGAGGATGCGTATGCGCGACTCGCAGGAGATTCGCGATGCGTGACGGAGTTGCGTGCCAAAATCGAACGGTTAGCTGACGTACCGGCCAATGTGCTGATCGTTGGCGAGAGCGGGAGCGGCAAGGAAGTCGTTGCCCGATATCTTCATGACGCGGGGCTGCGTCAATCCCTTCCATTTGTCGCCGTGAACTGTGCTGCCATTCCTCACGAACTGGCGGAGTCGCAGTTGTTCGGCCACGAGCGCGGCAGCTTTACCGGCGCCGTGTCGCAACGCGTCGGTGTCTTCGAGGCAGCTTCGGACGGGACCTTGTTTCTCGACGAAATTCAGGACATGCCGTTGCCGTTGCAGGTGAAGTTGCTGCGCGCGCTCGAGACCCGCACGGTCGTGCGTGTCGGCGGGAGCGAACCGGTGGGCTTCAATGCGCGGGTTGTCGCCGCAACGCACGCTCACCCCGGGCGCGCGGTGCGCGAGGGACGCCTGCGCGAGGACCTGCTTTTTCGCCTGGCGGCGTTCACCCTATACGTGCCGCCATTGCGCCGCCGTGAAAACGATGTGATCGCACTGGCGCAAGCCCACCTCGACCACCTCAATACGGCGCGCGGTACGACAAAGCGGTTTTCGGCACAGTCGCTGGCCGTTTTGCGCCGACATACATGGCCGGGTAACGTGCGCGAGCTTCACAACACGATCGAGCGTGCGTTCATCATGACGGATGACGATCTCGAGTTGCAGCCGCTACCGGCGCCGAAACAGCGCGAGGAACTGCTCGACGGTGCACTCAGCATTCCGATCGGCGCCACCCTTGCACAGGCCCAGCAGGCTTTTATTGCCGCCACGTTGCGGCACTTCGACGGCGACAAGCCGCGAACGGCGAAGGCGCTCGGCATCAGCCTGAAGACGCTCTACAACCGATTGGCGCTGATGACGCCGGACACCGCGCAGCCCGAAGCGGTGTCAGTCGCCGCCATGGGCTGACGCGAGACGCCGCCCCTCTCGGTCCTATCGGTCCGCTCGGTCCGCTCGGTGATATCGATGATATCGGTGTGAGGGAACCGCACGCTGCGATGCCCGGGCTTCGACGACCTGGCGGCGAATCCGTCGTCGGGCCGCCGCTACTGCGTCAGCTCACGCAGCGCGCGGTCCCAGTCCTGCGCAAAGCGGCCGATACTGAACCGCGCCTGCGCATCGCGCCGTGCGGCTTGTCCCCATTCGGCAGCGAGCGCCGGATCTCGTATCAACTGCCGCATGGCGTCCGCAAGCACGTCCAGCCGCGTGTCGGCCACACCGTTATGGCCCGAGCGAATCAGCATCGCCATTTCCGTCGTGGCCAGCGCCACGACCGGTAGCCCCGCCATCATGGCTTCGATCACCGCCAACCCGAGGCTCGTATAGCGGATCGGATTGAAAAAGAACCGGTACGCCGACATGAAACGCGGCAGCTCCGATGCCGGTATTTCACCGATGCCGCCCAGTGCCTGCGCGTCCATGCCGACGAGATCGAGCGGGATTTCTCGTCTGAGCTGCCCGAACAGGTCCGCCCCGAGCCGTCGCCCCCGACGCGCGAGATGGTTCACAACCGTGATGCCCTTGGGCAGCGTGCCGTGCCACTCGACCTCGTCGACCAATTTCACCCCGTGCTCGATCACCCGCGTGGGCGTATCGCCCGAATCCCACATCAGCGCGTTGAACGGCGTGACGTGGATCAGCATGACGTCGGGATCTTGCACCGGATGACGCGTATTCGTGGGATGCGCCTGCGGCGGATCGTGCTCGACGAACGCCGTGGGCAGGCGTTGCTGCGCCTCGCTAAGAAGCGCTGGTCCGTCTTCGAGATAGTGACGGTGGTGCTGGTATAGGACACAGTCGAATTCGGTTTGCGGCACCGCGTGATACGGCACCTCATACACATTGCTTCCCCACGGCAACGCATTGCCGCAGCCGGCATAACCTGCAGGATTTCCAGGCTTCGTCACGATGTAAAAGTCGTGCGGCGCCTGCGACAGGTAAAACAGATAGTTGCCATGCACCTGCCACGTCAGTACTTTCAGTCGTTTCATGACATGTCTCCCGCGCCGGTGTCGGTGCCGAGCATCGCTTGCACGTGACGCATGACCTCGGCTACCGATATGTCGTTCGCGCATTCGTGTCCATACGGGCAGGTATGAAACATGCACGGACGGCACGTCGGATACTTCGCCAATACGTCATGACGCGTGGCGTCCAACGGCGCCCATCGCGGGACATCGCTGCCGCATGCCACCACAACGCTGCGCGTGCCGAGTGCGGCGGCAATGTGCGAGACACCGGTGTCGTTGCAAATCAGTAGTCGCGCATGCGCGATCAGCGCTGCGAGCGTGCCCAGCGACGTCTTGCTGCAAAAGTCGACGATGGGCTCGTGCGCTCGCGTCGTCAGGGCGTCCGCAATCTCGCGTTCCTGTGCGCCGCCGGTCAGAATCACCCGATAGCCCAGGCGCGTTACCTTGTCGGCGATGCTGGCGAAGCGCTCCACAGGCCAGCGACGCGATGGCATCCGCGAGCCGGGATGCACCACGACAAAGCGACCCGGTTCAAGGCGGAATTTGTCGCAGAGCACCTGAAACGTGGCGTAATCCAGGGCGGCCAACGGAAATTCCAGATGATCGCCCCACGCCTGGTAGCCCATCGCCCCGGTGAGCGCCAGGCAGCGGTGCACTTCGGAGCCGGTCTCCGGCCACGGAAGTCCGTGCGCAATCCCCTCGGCAGTGCCCTGTGGCGCTCCGCTCGGCATGTCGCGCTGTGGCACGAACCCGACGCACCGGTCGGCCCCCATGCGGCGGACCACGGCGTTCGAAAAAGCGCCGCTGCCATGCAATTGCACCGCCAGATCGAAGTGCCGGTCCTGACATTGGCGCTCGAAGGCGTGCAGCTTTTCGGCGTCGGTGTTCTGCTCCGGCAATCCCGGCGCCCCTGGGAACGGCAGAAAGTCGTCGATGTACGCCTTGAACCGCGCGGCGAACGATTCGGCCCACGGCAAACCCGCGAGCGTGATGCGCGCCGAAGGCTCCCCAAGCCGGATTGCTCTGAGCGCAGGTACCGCACAGAGCATGTCGCCGAGTTGCAGCGCGCGAAACACGACAATGCGTCGATGGGTGCCGAGGCCGGGAATGTCCATGCGCGCAGGTATTGCGCCCGGCGGCGGCATGCCCGGCGACTCTGTCGGCGTGGCAAACGTGGAACCGTTGGAAAGGCTGTGAAAGCTGTGGAGGCGGCTCATAGGAATAGGACCTTGAAATGAAGGCCGCCCCGCATACGCCAGTACAAGGAAACCGGTGGGATGACGATCGACGTCCAGACCATTTCGGCCACATGCGCGGGCGTGCGTACGGTATGACGCAGTCGTCTGACACAGAACATGGCGGTGGCGGCCGCCCAGACCGCGAGCGCCACGATAGCCATCGGCAATTGTGCAAAGGCGAACAACACGACTGCGCCCAGCAAGGCGATGCCTGCCGTGTAGTACAGCCAGGGCGGCGACGGGCGGATGTGACGGCGGTAGAGCGTGGGATACTTCTTGTAGAGCAAGGCATCGAAAAACACTTTCGACTGCTGCCCGATGCTCACACCCCAATGGGCGGGTCGCACCGGATGCACAACCTTTGCGCCCTGCGCAAAGGAAATGGCGCCAACGGCACGCAGCGCAAACATCAGATCGGCGTCCTCCCGCCATGCGCGGGTAAAGCGCTCGTCGAAACCGCCCACGGCCTCCAGTGCGCTTCGCCGCACGAAGCAGTTCGCGGTCGCGAATTCTGCATGCGCCAGACCGCTGGCATCGCGTTCGTAATCGGTCGGCGGATCCGGGATCGGCATGTCGATCTCGCCCGTAACAGCGACTGCTTCGGGCTCACGCAACAGCGCCGCGCATCCGCCGCGCAGCCAAAGCGGGTCGGGAATCGTGTCGTCGTCGGTGAAGGCGACGACCGAGGCGCGCGCGTGCCGCCAACCGGCGTTACGGGCGGCAGCCGGACCCTGGGTGCGGGTGACCGGCAGGTAAATCACGGCGGGTGCGCCTGCCATTCGCGCCCCGATTCGCTCGACCGCCTCGCGCGTCGCATCGTCGGGTCCATCGTCCGCGATGATGATCTCGAACGCTTCGGCATCGAATTGCTGCGAGCAAAGTGCCGTCAGGCACCGGTGCAACAAGTCGGGGCGTCGCCATGTCGGCACGACGACGGAGACGACCGGTGCAGCACTTCTCGCATGGCGATCGTCGGTCATTGCGGTTTCTCCAACAGGAATGGTCCGATGACGAGGGCATCGAGCGGCGAGGCCCAGAAGCACTCCACCGCGTCGCGTGGCGTGCATACGATAGGCTCGCCGCGTGTGTTGAACGACGTGTTCACGAGCACGGGCACGCCGGTCAACGCTTCGAACTCGGTAAGCAATGCGTGATACAGCGGATTTTGCAACGCGTTGACCGTTTGCACGCGCGCCGTGCCGTCGACGTGGCAAACGGCCGGGATACGCGCCTCCTGGTCCGGCACGATTCCGTAGACGAACAGCATGAAGGGCGCGTACAGCGTGGCCGCCTCTCCCGGCGTGCCGGGGCGTCGTGCCCGAAACCATTCGTGCGCTTTCTCTTCGAGCACGACGGGCGCCACGGGCCGGAAATCCTCCCGGTCCTTGATCTGGTTCAGGCGCTGCTGCATGCCGGGATCGACCGGTGAGGCCAGAATCGAGCGGGCCCCCAGCGCCCGGGGACCGAACTCCATGCGCCCCTGAAACCAACCGAGCACCCGGTTTCGCGCGAGTAACGCCGCCGTCTCGCGAGGTACGTCGTCCATCCGCCGATAGCGAAGCTTGGCCTCGTCGAGGAACGCCTGAATGGCCGCTTCACCGTACGACGGCCCGAGATACGCGTGATCCATGCGCCACGGGCCGCGTGTGCCCCGTTGCTCATAGTCGACCCACAGCGCCGCGCCCAGCGCCGTGCCCGCATCACCGGCGGCCGGCTGGACCCAAACCTGATCGAAGGGGCCGTCGTCGCGCACGCGCGCATTCATGACACAGTTGAGCGCCACGCCGCCAGCCATTGCCAGACAACGTTCGCCCGTCTCTTGCGAGAGCCACGCCGTCATGTCGAGCACGATGGATTCCAGCGTGTCCTGCAGCGATCTCGCAATATCGAAATGGCGATGCTCCAACGGCCAGCCGCGTTGCCGCGCGGGCCCCAGCAAGTCGGTCAGGTCGCGCTCCGCGACAACGTATCCGCCGTTGCCGACATACCGCGCGAGCGCCTGCATCTCCGGCAGGAACGACGGCTTGCCGAACGACGCGAGCGCCATCACCTTGTATTCATCCGATGAGTGAAGAAAGCCCAGATGGCGGGTAATGCGCTCATAGAGCAGACCGAGCGAGTTCGGCAGGTCGATCTGCTTGATGCGCTGATAGCGATTGCCGTCGAACAAACCATAGCTGGTCGTGGCGATTTCGCCCCGGCCATCCATCGTCAGCACCGCGCATCGCTCGAACGGCGCGGCGAGAAACGCGCTGGCCTCGTGGGAGAGATGATGCTCGACGTTGTGCCAGGCGTGTGGGCCGTCATGGCGCAGCCCGCGAAAGCGCTTTTGCAAGTGATGCGGCGCACCGTCGGCCAGTTGCCGCGGCGCATTGGCGACGTACGACAGAAACAGCGGATCCCACGGCGAACCATCACCGGTGGGCCGTGCATGGGCCGATGGCATCAGCGGCAGTTGCATGAACGCGTTGTGACCGAGGGCGGCGGTATGGCCAGCGGCATCGCCATGGACCGCCGCGCGCAGGTCGATGCCCGGGATGTCGCCGCGCGCTACCTGCAGCCAGGGATCGTAGGCGTAGGCCACGTTGTGGACGTCGCGCATTTCGATGTCGGCCGTTTGCAGGCAATAGTCGATGGCGTGGTACGGCAATTCCCACGCCGAGAACGGCACAGGCCGCTTTCCGTGCTTGATGTGAGTAAAACGCTCCTCTTCGGCGGCAGCCACGACTTCGCCATCGCGAATCAGGCAGGCGGCACTGTCGTGAAAGGCGGCGTTGATACCCAGCGTGTAACGGGTGGCTAACGGTGGTGCAAGCGACGACATATCATCGGCTCCTTGAGTGGATCGGGGTGCACGTTGCGCGTGGCGCTGCTAACCGGGCCAGGGCTGCGTGGTCCTTGCGCCGGCGTACGAAGCGGCGCCACTGGCGAGGTCTCGCGCGGCACGGCGCACGACAGCAAATGGCGAGCGGCAGCCAGCACGGCGTCGGGCGACACACCGGTCAGGCACGGATGCCCGGGAACGGCGCACTCGCTCCGATAACAGTTCCGGCATGGCACGTCGACGTTGAGCACACGATGCGGCACCTGCCATGGGCGATGCTGCGGATTGGTGAGCGCGTACAGATCGACAACCGGCGTACCCACGGCCGCCGCGATATGGACGGGCCCGGTGTTATTGGCGACGAGCAGGTCTGCGCGCTCGATGAGCGCGGCGAGTTTGCCAAGGGACAGCGCACCAGCCAGCGGCAGGGCCTTCTTGCCGATCCGGGCGCACACGGCCGCGACAAGCGCGTGCTCCTCGTGTGAACCGGTCACGGCAATGCCGTCGAAGTCATTCGCGAGTTGCGCGCCGGCCTGCGCAAAACGCTCCGCAGGCCATCGGCGCGAGGGTGCGCTGGCGCCGGGATGGATGACGAGCCATCGCCCGCAGGCGCGGCGGTTGCCCGCAGTGGCAAGAAGTTCCGATATGGCGTGTCTGTCCTGGCGCTGGACGTCGAAGCCCAGTCGCTCATCGGAAGCGAGCGCGCCGACCGACTGCACCAGAGCGAGTTGGCGAACAACCTCGTGCCGTGTGCCCGCATGCGGTTCGCTCTCGACGATGCGCTCGGTGAGCAACGCGTATGGGTTCTCGCGACAATGCGCCAGCCGCAGCGGAATACCGGCAAGGCGACACATCATTGCGGCGGGCAACGGGCTTTGCGAGTAGACGGTGAAGATCACCGCCGCATCGAAGCGCCCTGCCCTGAGCTTGTCGATCATCGAGAGATCGGCCTCCGATGTCGATGTGGCGGCGTGTTTGACCCACGGCGCGTCATAGGCCCAGACATCGTCGACCATGTTCAGATACGGCGCCAGCCTGGCGGCGGACGACGACGTCAGCAGCGTGAGATGCCGGTCCGTGCCGGATTGTTTGAGGGCCCGCATCGCGGGCGTCGTCATCAGGACGTCGCCCATGTTGTCGAGCCTCACGCACAGGATGCGTCGTGCCGCGCGCCAATAGCTCATCATGATTTCCCCAGAGGTAACAGAGGTGACGGCGCCGCGTCGCGCACATGGGTCAACACCAGCCGGGCTGCGGCGTCGACACTGCCCACGGTGTGATCCGGCGTTCGATGGGCGCCGCAGCGCCACATCGTTTCGTTGCCGCAATCAACGAGGATGGTCTGGCATCCCGCGACATTGCCTGCCTCGACATCGTCCAGAATGTCTCCGATCATCCAGCACGACGACAGCGGCACGCCGATGTGTCGCGCCGCCGCCTGCAACAGGCCCGGCGCGGGCTTTCGGCACGTACACGCAGTCCGGTAGGCCGCCTCGCGTCCTTCCGGATGGTGCGGGCAGTAGAAGAATCCGGCGAAGTCGACGCCGTAGTACGTCATCGCACGAGACAGGTAATCGCGCACGTCCCTGAGCGACGACTCCGCGAAATAGCCGAACGCGACCCCCGGTTGGTTGGAGACGACGGCAACGGGCCACCGCAGCGACGCAAAATCGCGCAGCGCCTGCGCCGCGCCGGGCGCCAGACGAATTCGGTCGGCGTCGACGTTGAACGGTTCGTCGTCGATGAGCGTGCCGTCCTTGTCGATCAGAATGGCGCCGTTCATGGCGGGCGCCCCGCCGATCACGGCCATGAGGTTTCACGCATGGGCAGCACCATCACCTCGGGGATGACTGTGCCTTCGGGTTGCGTGAGAACGAAGCGCACGGTGTTCGCCACGTTTTCGGGCGGTTGCAGGGTCGACTCGTCGATGTCCGGAAAGCGATCGAGCAGGAACGGGGTGCGCATGCCGCCCGCGACGATGGCCGTCACCTTGATGCCAGCCTGGCGCAGCTCGGCATGCAGCGCGTGCGACAGTCCCAACAGGCCCCACTTCGTCGCGTGATACGCCGAAGCGTTGGGCCAGGCGCGTTTGGCTGCCGTCGAGGCGATGTTGACGATATGTCCGCCTCCGCTCGCCCGCATCATCGGTACGGCCGCGTGGCACATCAGATACGGGCCGAACAGATTGGTCATGAGGACGTCGTGCCACGCGCTCGCGCCGACTTCGTCAACCGGCGCGGTAATGTCGATACCCGCGTTGTTGACGATGACGTCGAGGCCCCCCATGCGCGTGCGCGCATCGTGAATGGCCTCGGACACGGACGCCTCGTGACGCACGTCGAAGCACTGACACGCAACGTCGAGTCCTCGCGCGGCGAGCGCTTCGCAGGTGTTCGATGCGCTGGCGCGATCGACATCCGCAAGCGTCACGCGAGCGCCCGCGCTCGCGAGGTTTTCGCAGATGGCCGCGCCCAACCCTCTCGCGCCGCCCGTCACGAGAACATGTTTTCCCCGTAACGACGATTCGAGGGGCGTGGCGACGTGACTGGTGTCGCGGGTTTCCTTTGCTGACATGCTGGCTCCTGAGAGACACGGGGAAGTGGGTGACGCTTGATTCGACAAGCGTGTGTCTCTCATAGAGCGAATTACGTGCCACGTCGCCAAGGGCACCCGTCGCGGCCGTGAAGCGCATGCGCAACCCTTTGTTTCATAAAGCCTTATGACCTTGGGGTCGTGAGCAAGTCCGGACTCGGCGATGGGCGCCGTTGGGAGATGCGGCGTCGGTCCTCTGCCTTTCTGCCAGCGGTATGTAATTTGGCGTCGACACGACCGGGGGCGGCGCGCGACACCCCTCAGTCGTCGCTCAGCGCCAAGGTTTCCGCGGTGCCGTTGGCACGGTGCTGCGCCATGGCGCGAAGGCAATGGGCGACGCATCCGGCGAGCGCTTCGTCGAAATGCGGCAGCGCACCGGATACCGCAACGACGATTCCGTGCTGCGCCACACTGCCCCAGAGATTGGTGTCGCCGCAGCGCAGACGGTAGGGCTCGCAAAGTTGTACCACCCGGCTGTCCTTGCCCGTCTGCCATGACACGCGTGCCTTGGCACGCGCATACGCGCCGTAATCCGCGTCCCACTGCTTCGGGTCGGGCAACGACAACTCGTAGAGGATCGACTCCTCGAAAGTTGCCACGTCAGGCCCCATGGCGGGGTCCATGACAACGATGTGCAGGCATCCGCTTTGCCCGACGATGTCGTTTTGCATCGCGCTTAGCAACGTCGGCATGAGAAGTTCCAGGGCAGCGATGGCCGCTGCGCGATCGGCGAAGTGACTTCCTTGGTAGCGTGTCATATCAGCGTCGGTGAGGTTGCGCGGGATGTTGGACAACGGGGGCCTGAGCAGGCGGCACGTCGATGACGGCTTCGCGACGAAGCGGTAGCGTAATGCGCAGAGCGACACCGACATCGTCGTGCGAGCGGGTGAGATAGGCGCCGTGATGTTCGAGGCTTGCCTGTATCGACGCAAAGTCGAGCAAGGAGAGCTCAGGCGCGTCGAAGAGCGGACTGGCGAACTCGATGAATGCGTGGTCGTCGTCGCGCCGCACGCGAACCTCGAGCTGCCCGCCCTGCCCCATCGTTTCCACGCCGAGGCGGCAGAGTTCCCACAGCACGTGGTGAAGGCTCGGCGCATCCACGTTCACGACGAGGTCCTCGATCGTCATTTCCCGGTGAACCTGCGTGCCGTGCGCAGCAATGGACTCGCGCAAGGCGTCGAGCACGCCATCGACGAGCGGCACCAGCGACACCGGTCGCATGACGACACGACGCTCGATTTGTTCAAGCGCGCGTTGTTGCTCCTGGAGCTGCCACATCTGAGCGTAGACGGTGCCTCGCGCGAGCAGGTCGTCGTGGCGGCCTTGTTCGACGACCCGCCCCCGCTCCATTACCAGGATCCAGTCGGCACCCACGACCGTGGACAAACGGTGGGCGATCAGCAGGCTCGTTCGCTGCGCCGCCAATTGCATCATCTCGTCCTGGATGGCGCGTTCGGTTCGCGTGTCGAGTGCGGACGTCGCCTCGTCGAACACGATGATCGGCGGGCTCTTGAGCAAGGCGCGGGCAATGGCGATACGCTGTCGCTCGCCGCCCGAGAGCCGCATGCCCCGCTCCCCGACCCGCGTTTCGTATGCATCCGGGAGCGATTCGATGAACGGCGCGAGCTGTGCGCTGCGAGCCGCCTTGACGACGTCGGCACGTGTCGCACCGGGGCGTCCGTACGCAATGTTGTACGCGAGCGTCTCGTTGAACAGGATGGTGTCCTGCGGCACGATGCCGATGGCGTCGCGCAGACTCTGCTGCGTGACGTCACGCAGATTCTGGCCGTCGATGCTTACGGTGCCCGCATCCGGTTGATACAGGCGAAACAGCAGGCGAGCGAGCGTCGATTTCCCCGAACCGCTGCCGCCGACGATCGCGACCGTCTGGCCGCTGCCCACCCGAAATGAGACGTCGTGCAACAGCTGGCGACCCGGCTCATAGCTGAAATCGACACCCGCAAACTCGATGGCGCCGCCTTCGACCTTCAATGCATGCGCGCCCGGGGCGTCGTTGTCCTCGTCGTCGCGCCCCTTCGCGAACAGCAACGCGAAAAGGCGTTCGATGTTGGTAATGGCGTCGTTGGTCTCGCGAAACACAAAACCCAGCGCGTTGAGCGGCAAGCTGACCTGAATGATGTAGGCGTTGATCAGCACGAGATCGCCGATGGTCATGGCGCGCGCCATGACGTGTTGCCCCGCGAGCAGCATGACGGCCGCGATGCCCGCGCCGATGCAGGCGCTTTGTCCGATGTGCAGCGCGGAGAGCGCCGACTGGTTGGCGACGCCTGCTTTGGCCCAGTCGTCCGCGACACTGCGAAGCCGCTCGGTCTCGAACGACTCCCGTGCGAAATACTTGACGGTATCGGCATTGAGCAGACTGTCCACGATTCGGCTGCTCTGTGCCGCCTCCAGCGCATTGACCTGCATCTGCATGCGCATTCGGCGCCGCGTTGCATAGGCGGTCCACGCCGCATAAGACACGAATGTCGCGGCGATGATGGTGAGGAAGCCGGCCCCGTAATTGCGCACGATGATGACCAGAATCAGCCCGATCTCGATGAGCGTCGGCACAATGGCGAACAGCGATACCCCAAGCAGAAAACCGACGGCGGTCGTCCCCTTTTCGATGTCGCGAATGACCGCTCCGGTCTCGCGCTGGGCGTGAAATCGCGCGCTCAGGCGATGCAGGTGCGAAAAGGTGTTGACGGTAAGATCGGCGACCGTGCGCTGCGTGACCTCCGAGAAGGCAACGTCCCGGACTTCATTGAAGGCGTTCGAGAGAAAGCGTACGACGGCATAGCCGAGGATCAGAAATACGGGGAGCATGGCGAGCGTGGGCGCCCCGAGTTCGTCCACGATGCTTTTGAGCAGGATCGGGACCGACACCGACGCGAGTTTGGCCGCGACCAGCAGGCTCAGGGCAATGACCACACGCCGGCCATGGGCGCGCACGGCCTGCCAGAGATAGGTCGCGATCTGCCATCTCACGTGGGCGGAAGCGGGTTTCGTCGTCAAGCGCATGACCTCCCGGGTTGCCGGGCGTCGCCCTCGCCTGTACGGGGAGCGCGACGCATGGCGAGTGCTCTCGAAGCGCAATGACTCGCAAGAGCCATACCATCGCGCCGCCCTCCTGCCCGCCGTGCCCGCCGTCCCCCGACGGATGCAAGGAACTGGCGGATTCTGCAAACGGGTGCAATTTGGCAGTGCGCCATGTCGCGCCCGACGCGCGATCGCACAGCGACGAGCGGATCGCGCGAGCGGCACGATATTTGCGAGACGGCTCGCAACGTGACGCCAGTCGTCCGCAGCCAGGGAAATCAGCGATGCATCGAGAGACCGTTCTGGTGACGGGGGGTACCGGTTATATCGGCTCGCACACTTGTGTGGCGTTGCTTGAGCGCGGCTTCGACGTGGTGATCGTGGACAATCTCGTGAACAGCCGGCGGGCGGTAGTTGCCAGAATTGCCGATATTTCCGGGCGCGCGCCCGTATTTGTGGAAGCGGATGTCTGTTCGCCGGGCGTGCTCGACCGCATTTTTGCGACGTTCGATATCTCGGCGGTCATTCACTTTGCGGCGCTCAAGGCCGTCGGAGAATCCGTCGAGCGACCGGTCGATTACTACTGCAACAATGTCGGCGGTGTGCTGGCGTTGATTCGCGCAATGCAGTCCCACCACGTGAGGCGCCTCGTCTTCAGCTCGTCTGCTGCGGTGTACGGCCACCCCGAGCGTGTGCCGATCGACGAATCATGCGCATTGTGCGCCGCCAGTCCGTACGGGCAAACGAAGGTGGTCGCAGAAGCGATGCTGCGCGACGCCGCACAAGCGGATACCGCGTGGCGCTTTGCCGTGCTTCGCTATTTCAATCCGGTGGGCGCACACGAGAGCGGGCGCATCGGTGAGGACAGTGTCGGAGCGCCGAACAACCTCATGCCGCGGGTGACACGCGTTGCGCTCGGTCAGGAATCGCGGCTGAAAGTGTACGGAAGCGACTGGGATACGGTGGACGGCACGGGCATGCGTGATTACGTGCATGTGATGGACGTTGCGCACGGCCATGTGATGGCGCTTCGCGCATTGGACCGCCTCGGTCGCGGCTTCACGGTCAACCTGGGGGCGGGACGCGGCTACACCGTTTTGGAGGTGATCCGGGCGTTCGAGGCGAGTTGCGGTCAGCGCGTGCCGTATGAACTCATGCCCCGGCGCGAAGGCGACGTCGCGTGCTGTTACGCAGCCACGTCGCTCGCGCGGGAGCTGATCGGCTGGGAAGCCAGCCGAAGTCTGGAGCGCATGTGTATCGATCACTGGCGCTGGCAGGTCCGAAATCCGAAGGGGTATGGGTAGTCGAACGTGCCAGCGCGAACCGGTCCACGCTTAGAGCGCGATGTCCGGCACCTTCTTCACCACGCCCGGGGTCGCCACGGGAGCGGCGGGGACGACGCCATCGAGGTTCGGCGGCGCGATCGCCAGTTGCAGCGTCTCGGCCGTGCTTGCCCATTGCGCCGCAAGCAGTTCCGGATGCTCGTTGAGCTTCTTGCCATAGCTGGGCACGATCTCGCGAATCTTTTGCTGCCAGGCCGGCGTCTTCATCTGCTCGGGAAACACGCGCTCAAGCAGCGAGAGCATGATCGCCGGCGAGGTGGACCCGCCCGGCGAGGCGCCGAGCAGTGCAGACACCGAACGATCGCTGGACACCACGACTTCGGTGCCAAGCTTCAGCACACCGCCCTTTTCGGGATCGTTCTTGATGATCTGGACGCGCTGTCCCGCTTCCCAGAGACGCCAGTCTTCATCCTTTGCCTGCGGCATGTAATGACGCAGCGCGGCCATCTTCTCCTCACGGGACAACGCCAACTGCTGCGCGAGATACTTCACCAACGCAAATTCATGGACGCCGACCTGCAACTGCGGAACGATGTTCGACGGCGTGGCCGCCTTGGCCAGATCGAAGTACGACCCGTTCTTCAGGAACTTGCTCGACCAGGTGGCAAATGGCCCGAACAGAATGACGCGCTTGCCGTCCAGCACGCGCGTGTCCAGATGGGGCACGGACATGGGCGGCGAACCGGTATCCGCCAGTCCGTAGACCTTCGCCAGATGGCGCGAAGCGATCTCGGGATTTTCGGTCACAAGGAACTCGCCGCCGACCGGGAATCCGCCATATTGCTTGGCCTCCGGGATACCCGAGAGCTGAAGCAGAGGCAACGCGGCTCCACCCGCGCCGATGAACAGATTGCGCGCATCCACCGTCTGGATCTTCGAGCTGTCGTTCATATCGAACGCCGACACGCGCCACGTGCCGTCTTCGTTGCGCGTGATCGAGCGGACTTCATACCCGGTCGTCACTTTGACGCCCGAATTGCCGGTGAGATGCTTGTAGAACTGGCGCGTGATTTCGCCGAGATTCACGTCGGTGCCCAGAGGCGAGCGCGTCGCGGTCACCACCTCGTCCGCCTTGCGCCCTTCCATCATGATCGGAATCCACTCGGCGATCTTCGCCGGGTCGGTCGTCATTTCCATGCCGGCGAACAGCGGCGATGCCTTGAGCGCCTCGACGCGCTTACGGATGAACTCCCGGTTCTCTTCGCCGAACACCAGATTCATGTGCGGCGTGGCGTTGATGAATTCGCGCGGATTGCCCAGCACGCCCTTGCGCACCTGATGCGCCCAGAACTGGCGGGAGATCTGGAAATTCTCGTTGATGTTGATGGCCTGCGTAATGTGGACGTTGCCCTTGTCGTCCATCGGCGTGTAATTGAGCTCGCAAAGCGCCGAGTGGCCGGTGCCGGCATTATTCCAGCCGTTGGAACTCTCTTCGGCGACCTTGTCCAGCCGCTCGAACACCTCGCATGTCCAATTCGGTTCCAGTTCCTTCAGATAGACACCGAGCGTCGCACTCATGATGCCGCCGCCGATGAGCAGCACGTCGACCGTGCGATCGGCTTTGGCGGCTCGGTACTGACTGCCGAAGAAATAGGAATACCCGCCCCAGACGGCGGCAGCACCGACAGCGGTGGCCAGGAATTTGCGTCGGGTGAAAGGCTTGCGGCCGCGTCCGGGCGCCGTGTTCTTGTCCGTTTGGGTCATGAGAGTCACCCTAAAAAAATGGCGTTGGGCGTCACCGGATCGTTCAGAACCGGGCCGAGGGGCACTGGACCAGTCTCGGTCGACGCCATCGTGTCTGTGCGTCGGCGGTCGAGGTCGAAGCCGGTTGCCGAGCGATGCGAAGCGCGGATTGTAACGCAGACCGGCAAAAACGTAAGTGAAAACCCTGATGTCGACAGTCCCGAAATGGGGCACGCCGACACTGGGCTACCGCGCTATCGTCGCTATTGCCGTTATCCTCGTTATTGCAGGTCAACGCATTATGGATGGGGCGCCCGCACGACTTTTCATCGTTCCCAAGGCCTCGCGTGGCGGCGGCAAGGCTCCGCCACATCAGGAACCTCGGGACTCAGGCGATCTCTTTCGCGGCCAGACGGTCCAACAACATCTCCACAAACGTCTGCGTCACCGGCGGCAGCGTACGCCCGCGCTTCCTGATCAGCGCGATTGGCCGAAGGAAGTCGTCATGATCGACCGGACGCACGCGCAATTGCGGCTCTGCCCTGACCTCACGGGCGGAGGCCGGCAGGATCGTTACGCCCAGTCCGGCACGGACCATGGCGACGGCCGTCATCATGTAGGTCGGCTCACACGCAATATCCGGCACGACACCGCTGCGAGCCAGCGCGGCGTCCACCACGGCCCGAACGCTCGTGCCCTGCGCGGTCAGGACCAAGGGCACGTCGGTAAGGTCTTGCAGCGTGAGGCGTTTGCGTCTCGCGAGCCGGTGAGCGGGCGGCAAGACGGCGACGAGATGGTCCGCGCCGGCGTACAGAACATCGAAGTCGGCGGCGTTCACCTCGCCACCGGTCAGTCCGATATCGACGTCTTCGTTGCGAACCAGTGCGTCGACGACCCCGGCCACGGCATCGCGCACGTGAAAACGCGCACGTGGCACCGCGCCGTTCATTTGTTGGATCAGTTCGGGGAGCACGCTCGCAGCAAATGTCGGCAAACAGGCCACGCGTATAGTCCCGCTTGACCCGTCGCCCAGCGCACGCGCGTCGATCAGCACATGCTCCATGTCGTGGAGCGACTTCTGGAGCAGTGGCAGCAATTCACGACCCGTGGGCGTCAATGCCACGTTTCGACTGTTACGGTCGAACAGGCGCACGCCCACGGTTTCCTCCAACCGCCTGATTTGCACGGTCAGGGCCGGTTGCGACAAATGCAGGCGGGCGGCCGCTCGCGTGAAGCTGCCGTTGTGGGCGACCGCGATGAACGCCCGAATGTCCCGTAGGTTCAGATCCATTATGGTTTGTGATTGCTGCGATCAAATCATTTCAATTGTGCTATCAAAGCCCAGAAACTACGCTCCATCGCATTAAAAAACAACATTGGAGACACGCACATGCTTGCGCTATTGGGACTGGCTACCATCGTCGTGCTGCTCGGCGCGATTCTGTCGAAGCGCATGTCGCCACTCGTGGCGCTCATCGTCGTGCCGATTGGCGCGTCGCTACTCGGCGGATTCGGCTTTCAGACAAGCAAGTTCGCGCTCGACGGTCTCAGGAGTCTCGCGCCCGTGGTGGGCATGTTCGTGTTTGCCATCCTGTACTTCGGCACGATTACCGACGCCGGCACGCTCGATCCCATCATCGACCGCATCCTCAAGGCGGTGGGCACCCGTCCGACGCGCATCGTCATGGGCACGACCCTGCTCGCCCTGCTGATCCATCTCGATGGGTCCGGCGCGGTCTGTTTCCTCGTGACGATTCCCGCCATGCTCCCGCTCTACGATCGTCTCGGCATGGACCGGCGCGTGCTGGCCGCCGCCGTGTCGATGGCCGCCGGCATCAACTTCCTGCCATGGACCGGCCCGATGATCCGCGCGTCGGCATCGTTGCACTTGCCGATCTCGAGTCTCTTCAATCCGTTGATTCCGGTGCAGGCCGTCGGACTGGTGTTCGTCTTCGGCGTGGCGTATTGGCTGGGCCGACGCGAGGAGAAGCGGCTGGGTCTGTCGTCGGTCGGTGGCGCGATTCCCATGCCCCGCAGAGCGATATCGCCGGAGGAACAAGCGTTGCGACGCCCGCACCTTTTCTGGTTCAACATCGTGCTCACGCTGGTCGTGCTCGGCACCATGGTCGTGATGGGGGAAAAGATCCCGCCCGCGATCATGTTCATGGTCGGTCTGTGCGTCGCGTTGATGGTGAACTACCCGGACGTCGACATGCAGCGCAAGCGCATCGATGCGCATGCGCGCGCCGCCCTCATGATGGCCGGCATCCTGCTCGCTGCGGGCGTCTTTACCGGCGTGATGCAAGGCAGCGGCATGCTCAAGGCGATGGCGCAATCTGCCGTCGGCTTCGTGCCACCGGGCATGGCCAGTCATATCCCGGTTGCACTCGGCCTGGTATCCATGCCGCTGAGCATGCTGTTCGATCCCGACTCGTTCTATTTCGGCGTCTTGCCGGTCATCGCGGAAGTCGCCGGACAACTCGGTGTGCCTGCGGTTCACGTTGGTCAGGCAGCGCTGCTCGGCCAGATGACGACCGGATTCCCGGTCAGTCCGCTCACCCCGGCAACGTTCCTGGTGGTGGGTCTATGCCGCATCGATCTCGCCGACCATCAGAAATTCACCTTTCCGCTGCTGTTCGGCGCGTCGATCGTCATGACGATCGCCGCCGTCGTGCTCGGCGTGTTCCCGCTTTAGCCCATTACCGCGCGGCGCGATATTGAACGCCTCGTCGAAGCCCCATTGAACGCCTCGCTGAACGCCGTTTGGAAATCAAGGATGAACGTATGACAGGCACATCGACGCCGTCTACCCCCGCGACACGCACGATCCGTATCGGCGCGGGCGCCGGCTATTCCGGCGACCGCATCGAACCGGCGGTCGAACTTGCCGAGCATGGTGCGCTCGACTATCTGGTATTCGAATGCCTCGCCGAACGCACCATCGCCATCGCGCAGCAGGCCCGTCTCCAGTCGCCGGATCTCGGTTACGACCCGCTGCTCGAAGCGCGTATGACGGCTGTGCTGCCTGCGGCGATTCGCAACGGCGTGCGCATCATCTCCAACATGGGGGCAGCCAATCCACTGGCTGCGGCGCGCAAGACGGCGCAGATCGCACATCGCCTGGGACTGGGCGAGCTCAGAGTCGCGGCCGTGACCGGCGACGACGTGCTCGATGTCGTGCTGGCGACGGACACAACGTTCGAAGAAACGGGGGACCCGGTGGCGTCGTATCGCGACCGTATCGTTTCCGCGAACGCTTACCTCGGCGCAGGCGCCATCGTCGACGCGCTGGCCGCAGGCGCACACATCGTCCTGACCGGCCGCGTCGCCGATCCATCCCTGTTCGCTGCACCGCTGATTCATGAATTCGGCTGGCGCATGGACGATTGGGACACGCTCGGACAAGCGACCGTCGTCGGCCATTTGCTCGAATGCGCAGGACAAGTCACCGGCGGCTACTTTGCCGACCCCGGTTATAAAGACATCCCCGATCTGGCCCGGCTCGGTTTCCCAATTGGCGAAGTGTCGTCCGACGGATCGGTCGTGATCACCAAAGTCGCGCATGCGGGTGGACGCGTGACGCCAGCCACCTGCAAGGAGCAACTGCTCTACGAAATCCATGATCCCCGGCGCTACCTGCAACCGGATGTCGTTGCCGATTTTTCGCAAGTGAGCGTGGCAGCCGATGGCCCGGATCGGGTGAAGGTTCAGGGCGGGCGCGGCACGCCCCACACCGGCAAACTCAAGGTCTCGGTCGGCTATATCGACGGGTTCATCGGCGAAGGCCAGATCTCTTACGGCGGCCCCGGCGCCGTGGCGCGCGCGCGCCTTGCCATCGACATCGTGCGTGAGCGGCTCGCCTGCACTGGTGTGCAAACAAGCGAGTTGCGCTGCGATCTGATCGGCATGAATTCCCTGCACGGCGAGACAGCCGGCGCACGTCACGGCGATCCATACGAAGTGCGGGTGCGCGTGGCGGGGCGCACGGCCTCGGCGAGCGAAGCCCTGCGCATCGGAAACGAGGTCGAGACGTTATACACCAACGGTCCGGCGGGCGGCGGCGGCGCGAGCAAATCGGTTCGCGAAGTGTTGGCTGTCCAGTCGGTCCTGCTCGCGCGTGAACACGCGCGGCCGTCGTTCACTTTTGTGGAGCGTGAGCATGAAGCTGCGTGAACTTGCGCACTCGCGTACGGGCGACAAGGGCAATACGCTCAACGTCTCGGTGATCTGCCATGACGCCCGTCATTACGAACATCTTCGTCGGGAAGTCACCGCCGAGCGGGTCAAAGCGTTTCTCGGGGATGTTGTGCGAGGCGCCGTCGAGCGCTACGAACTGCCGTGCATTGGCGCCTTCAACTTCGTGTTGTGCGAGGCACTGGGCGGCGGTGTCACACGTTCGCTCGCGCTGGACGCCCATGGCAAATCGCTCAGTTCGGCGTTGATGGACCTCGATATCGCCGCCCCCGACTAACGCAGCGCAGCGCTGCGGATTGCCCGATGGTGCAATCCGCAGACGGGTGCGACCGCGTGAGTCAGTGGATCACTCGGCAGATCAGTAGGTGGCGTCGAATGCCTTCTGCACCTTGTCGGCCGTCGTGACGCCGTTGCCGATCAGCAGTTGGGTGAGCACGCGGGCCTTTTGCGGATTCAGATCGTACGCGACGACAAAGCCAGTCTTGTCGTCGGAGACTTCGACGTTGCGATTGACGAAGCCGCTGCCCACGCGCGAGGCGCGAACGACGACGACACCCCGCTTGGCTGCCGCCTCCAACGCATCGAGCGCTGCCTTGGACGCATTGCCGTCGCCAACGCCCGCGAGCACGATTCCCTTCGCGTTATGCCGCACCGCGTCGTCGATCTGTCCGGCGTCCATATCGGCGTGGGCATATACGATGTCCACGCGTGGCAATCCGCCATTGGGCACGTTCAGAGGCGCTTTGCGCGCGGCGGCAGGTGGCAAGAGATAGCGGACCGATGCCGGGTCGACGTAGCCCAGCGGCCCGCCATTGGGATTGCCGAACGTTTGCACCGACGTCGTGTTGGTCTTCGTGACCCAGCGCGGCGCGTGAATCGTATCGTTCATCACAACGAGCACACCGCGATGACCCGACTGCGGGCTCGCGGCCACCTCCACCGCTTCGTAGAGGTTGCCCGGCCCGTCGGCGCTCACGGCAGTGCTCGGTCGCATGGAACCGACCAGCACCACAGGCTGCGGCGTGGTGAGCACGTTATCCAGGAAAAAGGCCGTCTCCTCCATCGTATCGGTGCCGTGCGTAATCACGACGCCGTCGGCTTCGTTGCGCTCGAATGCCTGCTTGATTCGGGCTGCCAACTGGTACCAGACCTTGCTGTTCATGTCCTGCGAGCCGATGTTGGAGATCTGCTCGGCCTTGATGCTCGCGAGCTTGTCCAGCCCCGGCACGCTGGCCGTGAGCTGCTCGCCTGTCACACCGCCCGCGTTGTAGCCAATGGCGGATCGCGCGTCGCCGGTACTGGCGATGGTGCCGCCAGTGGCGAGCACGAGAATGCGCGGTTTGGCCGTACCGACGTCTGCTGCATTGGCCGTGAAGGCATAGCCGCCCGCGCTCAGGGTAAGCGCGGCCACGGCCACCGTATGCATTACAACTTCACGAGGGGTCTTCGACGTTGTCATCGTTCGCTCCATTGTTGTCGTTTGTCGAACATCGCGCGTACGGCAAGCGCGATGTTCGACATATTGACAAACTTTAAAGCGATGCGCCGATCAATTCGCCATGACGGACACCGCCTTCGTCACGAGATACGCTTCCATGGCCTCCGGCCCGCCTTCCGAACCGTAACCCGAGTCCTTCACGCCGCCGAACGGCATTTCCGGCGACGGCGCCGCCGGCTGGTTGATCCACAGCATGCCGACTTCCATTTGTTGCGAGAGCCGATGCACGTTGCGGAACGACTGGGTAAACGCATAGCCCGCCAGCCCGTACGGCAGGCGATTGGCTTCGGCAATGGCGTCTTCGAGCTTGTCGAAGCCGCGAATTGCCGCGACCGGGCCAAACGGCTCGTTGTTGAAGACGTCGGCATCGAGCGACACGTCGGTGAGCACCGTCGGCGCGAAGAAGTTGCCGGACGTGCCCACGCGCTCACCGCCGGTGGCGACCGTCGCGCCCGTCTTGCGGGCGTCGTCGATCACACGGCTCATCGCTGTCAGGCGACGCGCGTTCGCCAGCGGCCCGAGCGTCGTGCCCTCGGCGAGACCGTCGCCCAGCTTGAGGCTTTCGGCGTGTTTCACGAGCGCCTTGGCGAATTCGTCCTTCACGCTGTTGTGCACGAGGAAACGTGTTGGCGAGATGCACACCTGACCGGCGTTTCGGAACTTGGCGCCCCCCGCCGCCTTGACGGCAAGCGCGAGGTCGGCATCTTCGGCGACGATCACCGGCGCATGGCCGCCGAGTTCCATCGTTGCGCGCTTCATGTGCAGACCGGCCAGCGACGCGAGTTGCTTGCCGACCGGCGTCGAACCGGTGAACGTCACCTTGCGAATGATCGGATGCGGAATCAGATAGCTCGAAATTTCCGCCGGGTCGCCGAAAACGAGACCGACCACGCCGGCGGGCACGCCGGCATCCACGAACGCCTGGAGCAGCGCAGCTGGCGACGCCGGGGTTTCTTCCGGGGCCTTGACCAGGAACGAGCAGCCGCAGGCAAGCGCGGCGCTCAGTTTTCGAACCACCTGATTGACCGGGAAGTTCCACGGCGTGAACGCAGCGACCGGCCCGATGGGTTCCTTGAGGACCGTTTGCTGGGCGTTGAGATTACGTGACGGGACGACGCGGCCATACACGCGCATCCCTTCGTCGGCGAACCATTCGATGATGCCGGCGCCCGACAGCACTTCGATACGCGCTTCGGCGAACGGCTTGCCCTGCTCCTGCGTCATGAGACGTGCAATCGCGTCGGCACGCTCGCGCACCAGCGCCGCTGCCTTGCGCATCGTCACGGCGCGCTCGGCGGCCGGCACCTTGCGCCAGGCGGCGAAACCGCGTTGCGCGGCCTCCAGGGCGCGGTCGAGATCGGCGATGCCCGCATGGGCCACTTTGCCGATGACGTTGCCCGTCGCCGGGTTCACGACATCGAGCGTTTTGCCGCTGGCGGCATCGCACCACTCGCCGTTAATCAGAAGCCGGGTATCTGTATATCCTGATGTAACCATTTGAATTTCCTGAGAACGATTGGCAATGGGTGAGGCGCAGCCCCTGCGCCTCGCCGCGCTTTAGCTTGACATCGACGCTTCGAGCATCTCGCGATAGTCCTCTGCCGAGGCTTCCCGCGGATTGGTCTTGTGGCTGTGATCCTTGAGCGCACCCTCGATAATGCGCGGGAACTGCTCCCGAGTCACGCCCAGTTCCGCAAGACCGCCCGGAAGTCCGAGTTTCGCCGTCATATCGGCAATCGCCGGGCCGACATCGTCAGCGTGCGCCAGCCCCATCGCCTGCGCCAGTCGGTCCAGCTTGGCCGCCTCCTGCATCGACGGCGCGCTGCGGTTAAAGGCGATCACCGCCGGCAACAGAATAGCGTTGAGCGTGCCATGGTGCAGCCGAGGATTGATGCCGCCGAGCGAGTGGCTCAGGCTGTGCACGCAGCCCAGCCCTTTCTGGAACGCGAGTGCGCCCTGCATCGAGGCGCTCATCATGTTCAGGCGCGCCTCGCGGTCCGAAGGCTCGCGCGTGGCGCGCTCGATATGCCGCCACGCGCGCCAGAGTCCGTCGAGCGCGATGCCGTCGGCCGGCGGGTTGAATGCCGGCGCCATGAACGTCTCCATGCAGTGGGCGATGGCGTCCATGCCGGTGGCGGCCGTCAGACCTGCGGGCAGGCCGAGCGTCAAGGCAGGGTCGCAGATCGCCACGCGCGGCACCACATACGGCGAAATTACGCCGACCTTCCGGCCATCGTCGAGGATCAGGATGGCGCCGCGTCCGACTTCGCTGCCGGTACCCGCCGTGGTGGGAATGGCGACGACCGGCGCGGTCGCTGCGGTAATGCGCACGAGGCCACCTTCGATGACCGCGAAGTGCTGAAGCGGGCCATCGTGCGTGGCGCACACCGCGACGCCCTTGGCCAGATCGATGGACGAGCCGCCGCCCAACGCGATCACGCCATCGCACGCGTGGGACTGGTACATCGCCACGGCCTCGCGCACAACGGACTCGTTCGGGTTCGGCGGCGTCCGGTCGAACACGGGCACCGGTTGCGTCGCGCGCAACGCGTCGAGCACGGTATCGAGCAGACCTGCCGCGCGAATACCGGCGTCCGTCACGATCAGCGGGCGGGAGATCCCGATCCGCTCGCATTCACCGGCAAGCAATCGAATCGCGTCGTAACCGAACTGGATCTGGGTAACGTAGTTGATGAGGGACATGGCAGATGACGAAAAGTTATAGGAAGGCTATGCTCACGCAAAGATTTCGCAGTGTATGGCCCACGCCGGCGCGGCGATATTGAGAGCATTTGATAGCGATATAACTTTTCATCAAGACAATGACGCCTCCCTCGCTCAATTCGATCATCTCCCGTCTGCACGTCAAACAGCTCCGGCTGTTGATTGCCATCGAGGAGCATGGCTCACTTCTGGGGGCGGCGACACAGTTGGCGATGACCCAGCCGGGCGCCAGCAAGGCGCTGCACGAAATCGAGACGACGTTCGGCGCCGCGCTCTTCGAGCGGTCGAACCGGGGGTTGGCGCCCAACGCCGTCGGGCATTGCGTGATTCGCTACGCGCGTCTGATTCAGTCGGACCTGGCGCATCTTCGCGAGGAGATGGTCGGCATCATGCGCGGACATGGCGGACGCGTGTCCGTGGGCGTCATCATGGGCGCGGTGCCGTTGCTCACCGACGCCATCACCTCGGTGAGCGAGGCGCAGCCCGACATGTCGATAGAGATCGTGGAGGACACCAGTGCGGCGCTGCTGAGCCAGATCGACGCCGGTCGTCTGGACCTCGCCATTTGCCGCACGAGCGTGAGCCAGACGCCCTATCTGTATGACAGCGTGTTCGTGCAGGACGAAACGCTGGCCGTGATCGCCAACGTCGCGCATTCGCTGGCGAACGCAGCGCAGGTCTCACTCGAAGACCTCGCGCAATACCGCTGGGTGGTCTACCGGGCGAACATGCCGATGCGGCGTCTGCTGGAGCGCGAATTCCACGACGCCGGGCTGCGATTCCCGGCCCATTTACTGGAAACGACGTCGGCGTTCGCTACCGTTTCCCTGTTGCAGAAGAATCCGTCGCTCGTCGCACTGGTCTCGATCGACGTCGCGCGCTTCTACACCGAGCACGGCGTGGCCTGCACACTGCCGCTCACGCTGTCGTCGCTGAGCGAGCCCTACGAGTTGGTGACGCGCCGCAGCGCCCCGCTATCCCACGGCGCGCAGATGCTCATGCAGGCCATCGTCGCACGTGGCGCAAACGACACGAAAGATTGAGGCCCCTTGAATGTCGCGGATATGCCTTGCGGAAATGACGATCGATTGTGCAAGCGCCATCTGGCTTGAGAAAAAGTTATAGCGCTAACGCCAACGTTCAGTGTACTGGCGCACACCGCCTTTGTAGACTTCGTCCGGTCATCAAAAAAACAAGGTGGAGACAATGAGCGGAATAGCGCCCAATAGTGCGGGTAGCGCTGGCACCCCCGGCCTGACGTCGGCAATGAAGGAAACCATGGTTCCCGAGACGGAGCGCCGGCGCGCCCTGCTCGGCAGCGCGGTCGGGAGCACCATCGAGTGGTACGACTACTTCCTGTACGGCACGATGGCGTCGATCATCTTCGCCAAACAGTTTTTTCCGAGCACCGATCCGCTCGTCAGTAATTTGCTGGCACTGGCGACCTTTGCGCTGGCCTTTATCATTCGTCCGCTGGGCGGCGTGATCTTCGCTCATATCGGAGACCGGGTCGGTCGCAAAAAGACGCTGGCGATCACGCTCAGCATGATGGGGATGTCGACCGTCCTTATGGGACTGCTGCCCAATTACGACCAGATCGGCGTTTGGGCGCCCATTCTGCTGTCGTTGCTGCGTCTGATGCAGGGGCTGGCACTCGGTGGCGAATGGGGCGGCGGCGTGCTGCTCGCCGTGGAATACTCGCCGCGCAATCGTCGCGGCTTTTACGGCGCGGTGCCGCAAACGGGTGCGGTGCTCGGGCTCGCGCTCGGCAACATCATCACTTCCGTGCTGAGCAACTCGATCAGCGACGCCGACTTCCAAAGCTGGGGGTGGCGCATTCCGTTCGTCGGCTCGATCGTGCTCGTGCTTGTCGGCATGTGGATTCGCAACGCTGTGGGTGAGACGCCATCGTTCAAGAAGATCATGGCGAACCGCACGGAAACCCGTATTCCGCTCAAGGAAACGTTGCAGGATCACTGGCGATCGGTCCTGATTGCCATCGGTGCAAAGGTGGTGGAGACGTCGACCTTCTTCCTGTACGCGACGTTCACGATCTCGTACATGATCGGTCACGGTTTCCAGCGCTCCGACATTCTCAATATCGTGCTGGTGTGCGCCCTGATCGCGTTCCCGTTCATGCTCTATTTCGGGCATCTGTCGGACAGGATCGGTCGCAAGAAGGTGTTCCTCTGGGGTACGTTTGCCTTCATCGTCTGGATTGGCCCGTATTTCTGGTTGCTCAATCAGAAGTCGATCCTGCTCGCGTCGGTGGCCGTGGGCGTGGGGCTGAGCGTGATCTGGACGACGTATGGTTCGATGATCGGCACGTTGCTTGCCGAGGCGTTCCCGCCGTCGATTCGATACACCGGCATGTCGCTCGGTTACCAGATCGGCGCGGCGCTCGTGGGCGGCCCGATGCCGCTGATTGCGACCGCCCTCGTCGCCTACTTCGGTGGCAGCTACGTGCCGGTCGTCTTCTTCATGATCGCCTGCGCGCTGGTCTCGGTCGTCGCCGTCGCACTCGTCAAGGATCGCAGCGGGCTGCCGCTGGACGATTGAAGCTCGACGATTGAAGCTCGACGATTGCATCGATGGCGTCTCGCAGGCACGGGCGAGACATGCGACGAGGCGGCGACCGCCTCGTCGTGACATGCGCGGCCCTGCGTCAGCGTGCCGGCACCGGCGCCACCGATTCGTGCGGCGTGGCCGTGCGTTGGGCGGCCTTGTGAACCATGGTGTAGGCATAGTCGACGCCCATGCCGTAGGCACCGGCATGTTCCTTGACGAGCTTCATCACGGCGTCGTAGGTATCGCGGTGCGCCCAGTCGCGCTGCCATTCGAGCGTGACCTGCAACCAGGTCACCGGCACGGCGCCCGCCTGCACCATGCGCTGCATCGCGAAGTCGTGGGCTTCCTTGCTGGTGCCGCCCGAGGCGTCGGCGACCATATAGATTTCGTAATCGCCTTCGAGCATGGCGCACAGGGCGAAGGTCGTATTGCAGACTTCCGTCCAGAGGCCTGCCACCACCACCTTCTTGCGGCCGTTGGCCTTGAGGGCGTCACGCACTTTCTGGTCGTCCCACGAGTTCATCGACGTGCGCTCAAGCGTCTTGGCGTTCGGGAAGACATCGAGAAGTTCCGGATAGGTATAGCCGGAGAACGACTCGCTCTCGACCGTGGTGATCGTCGTGGGGATGTCGAAGACCTTTGCGGCCTTGGCCAGACCCACCACGTTGTTCTTCAGCGCCTGGCGATCCATCGACTGCACACCGAAGGCCATTTGCGGCTGATGGTCGATGATGATGAGCTGGCTGTTCTGAGGGGTCAGGACTTCAAGTTTGGGATTGGACATGGTCGGGATCCTGGGGGTCATGAGGCTTGTTGGGGTATTGCGCTGTGCAACCCCATGAAAGACTAGTCGCTCCCCCCCTGGCGGACCATCAGATTATGGTATTAGTCCGCGCGGATGCACCCTGAGCTCGCCGACCGGTCACCCCGCAAGCCTGTCGTCGCGACAGTGCCTTGATATGGCTCACGTCTGTTGCGCACCCGCCGCTCATTCCCGCCGGTTCCGATGCTATGCTCGGGGACACACTTCCATCGCTCATGCGCAGCCATGCCCAGTAAAACCGCTTACGATTTCCACGACCAGATTGGCCACCTGCTTCGCCGCGCCTACCAGCGTCACGTTTCGATCTTCCAGAGCGCCATTCCCGACTCCGACCTGACAGCCGCGCAATTCGTGGCGCTATGCACCGTCAAGGAAAAGCGTTCGTGCTCGCTCAACGACATCGTGAAAACGACCGCCATCGATCAGGCCACCATTCGCGGCGTGGTCGAGCGTCTTAAAGCGCGAAACCTGATCGAAGTCGAGCCGGATCCGACCGATGGCCGGAAACTGCTGGTGCGCGCCACGCCCGCCGGACTGTCATTGATCGAGCGAACCGTGCCGTTTGCTGAGGAAGTCACCGAACGCACCTACGGCGCGCTGAACCCCGCGGAACGCGTCGCGCTGATGTTTCTGCTGCGCAAGATGATGGATACCGATTCGGCAGAATGAACGGCAATACCCGATAACACCGCCTGCACGGCACTCACAGACTTCACCGCCTTCACTGCATTCAGGCCGTTCTCGCCGCCTGCCGGAGCAAACGCCCTTCCCGCGCGAGCGCTGCGCGCACCGTCTCCGGCGTGAACGGCGGCGCGTAGAGTCGAACGCCCGTGGCATCGAAAATCGCATTGGCCAGTGCCGCCGGCCCCGGCACCGACGCCGATTCTCCCGCGCCCATAGGCGGTTCGCCCTGTCGCGGCATCAACACGACATCCAGTGGCGGTAGTTCGGCGAAGGTCAGGATCGGGTAGCCGCCCCACTCCCGGCTCGCCGGACGGCCGTCGACAAACCGCACGCGCTCCTTGAGCGAGCGACTGAGCACCTGAACCACGTTGCCGTGCAGCTGATGACGCACGCCATCGGGATTGACCATCGTGCCGGTGTCCTGCCCCACGGTCACACGCTCGACACGCACCTCGCCCGTCAGCCGATCCACGACCACGTCGGCGATCCATGCCGACCAGGCCGCGCCAAAGCCCGGAAACCGACTGTGCACATAACGGGCATAGGCGACGCCGCGCCCTCGCGCGAAGCGTTCGTCGCCGTCCCATCGGGAGGCGTCCTGCACACGAGGTGTCCAGCCCGCACGGGCGGCAACCGCCTCGAGCAGTTCGACGGCACGCGCATCATCGAGATGCCGCAGCTTGAACGCCAGCGGATCGACGCCCGTCGACCACGCCATCTCGTCGGCGAAACTGTCATGGGCAAAGGAGTTCGGTAACGCCGACACGCCCCGGAACCACGAAGCGCGCACCAATGGCGCCATGTCGTCGCAGGCAAAACGTCGGTGCTGGCTCACGTAGGGCGACACTGCCGTGCGGTCGCCCATCTCGAATACGCGCGGCTGGGGCGACACCGCGCCGACGAACAGCGAAGCGAGTAGCGGCGCGTCGTTGGACGGATAACGTGTGGCAAAGTCGTACGCCAGAAGTTCGCCCTCCGGCGTGGCGGCGCCGCGTACCGTCATAACCTGCCCGGCGCCTTTCGGCTCCCAAAGGTGTTCGTCGGCACGCGACAGCTGGACGCGCACCGGAGCGCCCACCGCGCGCGAGAGCAGCAAGGCATCGCCGCACACGTCGTCCGCGCAGTTCCGCCCGTAGCATCCGGAGGCTTCCATGCGCACGATATCGATGTCGGCTTCCTCCCGGCCGATCAGTTGTGCGAGGTCGAAGCGCAACGAGACCGGGTTTTGCGTGCCCGACCACACGGTGATGCGCCCGTCGCCACGCGCCCGATAATCGGCGACGGCACATGACGGTCCGATCGAGCCATGCATCTGATACGGCCATACGTAGGTTCTCGATAGCGTCACGACGTCGTCGCGGGCAAAAACGGCATCGACGTCACCTTCGGTCAATAGCGGACGTCTCACGGCGGGCGCCGCCGCGATGGCCGACGCCGTGTCGTCCATCGCGGGCAGTGGCGGCAAAGGCTTCCAGGTGACGCGCAATGCCTGGGCCGCGCGAATGGCCTGCTCCTCGCGCTGCGCCACGACACCGACAAAGTCGCCGATGACGACGACCTCACGCACGCCGGGCAAGTCGGCAACGGACGCCTTGTCGACCGACGCCAGCAAACTGCCGACGAAATCGCCGGCGTCGAGGCCGCTGTACGGCGGACGCACCACGCGCGCATGCAACATGCCCGGCACACGCACGTCATGGACGAACGTCAGTGCGCCGGTCGCTTTGGCCGGGAGGTCCACGCGTCGTGTCGAGTGGCCCACGACCCGATAGGTCGACGGGTCCTTGACCGGCGTGTCGAGATCGAGCGCGAGCGCAATCCTCCGTCCTCGCACCAGTTCAGCGAACGTCACCGTCAGGACTTCACCCTGTGAGCCGTGAGCGACGATTTGCCCGCGGTCGCAACGCAACTGGCCGACGTCAATGCCGAAGTGCCGGGACGCCAACGCCAGCAGCGCGCTGCGCGCCTGCGCCGCCGCGCACCGTAACGGCCCCGCCGAGATCTGGATGGTGGCGCTCGCAATCGTCGGCCCCTGATTCGGCGTCGCGGCGGTGTGACCCAACGCCATGGTCACGTCTTGCGCAAGCACGTCGAGCTCTTCCGCAACGATCTGCGCGAGCGAGGTCCGGATGCCCGTGCCGAGATCGACGTGCCCGTTAAAGCCAAGAATGCGACCGTCATCGAGAATCGCAACGAAGATCTCGGCAACGTCGGGGACGAACGTCGAATGACTGCCCGGCTGACCGGGCGCAGGTTTGACTGGCGTGACGGGTTGCCGCACGACGGCCAGACAACCGTGACGTGCAAGCAGATCGGAGCGATTCACGAGAAAGAGTTCCTGAAGATCCGGTGCGCCAGGCGCACCGCCAACGACCAACGATAGGAGGACAATTTCGGGGCGTCAACCGAGACCTGCCACGATGCACAACCCTCGCCTCCCGTCCTGCTCAGCGATGCCGAGCCTCGATGGCTTGCACCGCCTGCGCCAGCGGCATGACGGCGGCGTACTTCTGCGCCATGTCGAACAGGCTCGCCTCGTGCGGAGCGATCGCACGGTCGCCCACACAATCCGACAGCACGAGGGGGCGCAGGCCGAACGACATGGCGTCCACGACGCTCGCGCGAACGCATCCGCTCGTCACCGCGCCCGCGACAAGCAACGTCTGAATGCCGCGCTGCGCCAGCCACGGGGCGAGTTGCGTGCCGAAGAAGGCGGACGGAACGACCTTGCGCACCACAAGCTCGCCCTTTGCGGGCGTGAGCTCGGGCACGATGGCGCTGTTCGGATTCGTCTCCGTCAACGTTGCCATGCCGGGCACCTTGATCGAGAAGATGTTGTCGTCGCTGCCGTCGTCCGCATAGACAATGCGGCTGTGCGCGACCGGCCAGCCTTGCCGTCGCGCAATGGCGAGCGCGTCGACCGTACGCGCGATCGCCGACGCGATGTTGCCGCCACCGAACACTTCCGGGTCCGCGAAGCCGACGACCAGATCGACGATCAGCAGCGCGACGTTGCCCTGAGGCGCGAGGGACGTGCCGAATCCCTGGCGTTGATAAACGCCCGATTCGGCGTGTTGCGAGATATCAGTCATGGTGAATTGAGCGCTTCGGAATTGGTAGACGTTGAGCGAGGTCGGCAAGATCGCTGTGATGGTGCATGGCCGTCATTCGTAGACGACGCGTCCGTCGCGAACCATGACTTCGCCGTCAAGCGAGACGGTGCAATGACGCAGCGGAATGTCGATATGGCAAGTCGTCGTGCGTGTGCCGCCGCCTTCGTTGTTCGGGCCGAGCGAGAACAGGAAGTTGCCCTCGAACGCTCGGGCGTCCATGCCGATGGTGGCTTCACGGTCGTACAAACCCAATGTCGACCAACGCGCGCGCGGCTGCAAGCCCCAACCGATGTGCGAGATCGCGTAGCCTTCCGGGTCGCGGAACGTCTCCATGTAGTCGCGCAACAAGTCGGCGTCGACGCCGCCTTCGATGCGTGTTGCATAGCCCTTTTCCACGGTCAGCCGGATCGGCTCGCTCACGTAACGCTTCTGCGGCAGCAGAATATCGCCGCGGTCGATCACGATCGTGCCGTGCGCCGTGTGATCGTTCGGATATGACAACGCAAAGCCGCTCGGCCAGTGGTCCCATCGCCCCGGCTCGTCGACAAACCCATATTCGGCGGTGGGCCCGAACTCGCCCATCGGACAGACGAGCGACGTGCCGGCGGGCGACGTCACGCGCATCTCGCGCGCCGCACCCAGCTTGGCCGCCGCCGCCATCACGCGGGCCTTGTCCCCCGGTGTGGGCACCATGCGCGCCAGCACTTCGGGCGGCTCGACCGCCAGAAGAATCTTCGTGCCCCCCTTCAGGATGTCGTGCTGCTCCGGCGAGAACAGCAGCGTCATGAGGTCCAGCACGAGGTCGCTCGCCTTGAGCGCCGCGATAGCGGCGCGGTTTCCGGTCAGCGGCGTGGTGCCCAGATACGACAGCGAATCGCGGCTGAATGCCTTTTCGCCATTGACCGGCTGAAGATCGAGCTGGTTCGTGATCGCGCCCATCGACTGCGCGGCGATCAGCGCACAGCGCAGGGTCTGGGGATGCGTAGAGGCGCTGGTCAGCACGGTGACGTTCTGCCCGTGCGACAACTTCGATAGCGTGAGCACCTCTCGCCACGCTTCGATCAACTGGAAATCACTGATGGCCATGGCCGTCTCCGTTACGTGTCCTGCACGTGTTCGTGGCGATGTGTCGTGCCGACACGTCGCCCATGTCGGTTCCCAATCAGGTCCTTCTGCGCGGCTCAAGCGCGCGCCGTATGCCCCACGGGCGCACCGAGGAAATCGCCAAATGCCGCGTAGAACCCGTCGGGGTTGTCCCACGGAATCATGTGACCGGCGTTGGGAACGCGAACATGTTGCATCGACGGCGTGGCCTGCTGAAGCTCGGCCACTTCCTCATCGCGCACCACGTCGCCGTTCTGCGCGGTCATGAGCAGCGACGGCACGCGCAGTTGCGCGGCATCCGCAAAGAAATCGTCCCGATGAAACCCTTCGTACGAGGCGAGCACCGCGCGCTCGTCGCACGTGTGCAGCCATTCGGCGCGCAGCGCAAGTTGCTCCTCGGACCATGTCGGACAGAAGGCTCGCATGCCTTCGGCGTCGATTCCCGCGCGCGCCAGCGTCATCGAATCGACGTACCACGGCAACTTGCCCGGGTAGGCGCGGCGGCCAGGCCCGGAGACTGGCGGATCGACGAGCACGACCGACGTGAGACCTCGCGGTTCGCGCAGTGCCGCACGTGCGGCGATGCGCGCGCCCATCGAATGTCCGACCAGCGCGAACCGGTCGAGCCCAAGCGCCGCACACAGCGCCACGACGTCGTCCGCCTGCGCATCGAGGCTGTAGTCGAGTTCGGACGACGCACTGGACAAGCCCCGGCCCCGAACGTCGAGCACGTAGGTGTCGAATTCGCGGCCGAAGACTTCGCCGACGAATCCCCACGTCACCGCCGGGCTGGTGATGCCCGGGATCACGATTACCGCAGGACGCGACGCTCTCGCCCCGCCCCTGCCGCCGTACCGAAGGAAATGCTGACGAATGCCGTTGGCCGCGACGTTCGCACCGTATTGAAATATCGAAGTCATGCGATGCACCTCAAGGATGACGGGAGATCGAGAGATCAATACGCGCCGGAGAGCAACGCACCCGCACCGGGCACCACCGGTTCGAGACCGAGCGTGCGCAACATCGCGTAAGTCGTCGCGATGGCGGCGGTAATCACGGGCTTGCCGGTCATGGCTTCGACCTTGGCTACCGCCGGCAGGGACGGCATCTGCACGCAGGCCGAAAGCACGATGGCATCGGCCTCCTGATACGGCAGCGCCTTGACGATGTCCGGCAGACGCATCGGGTCGTGACGGCCCACGTCCAGATTGTCGGGAATTTCGAGCGCACGGTAAGCGATGACGTCGTAACCCTCATTGCGGATGTAATCGACGACGAGTTCCGTGAGCGGCTTCATATAAGGCGCCACCACGACGATGCGCTTCGCGCCGATGACCCGCAGCGCATCGACCAGCGCGCCTGCGCTGGTGAGCACCGGGGCTTGCCCGCCATTGGCGATGGTCTGTTCGGTCAGGCGCTTCTGCGACACCCGGTGATAGCCGTGGCCCATTGCCATGATCGCCACGAGGCACGCGTAGCCCAGAACGTCCACGCGTGCATCGCTCAACTCGACGGCGCATCGGTCCGACTCGGCGTCCATTGCCGCCAGTTCCTCCTTGACGACCTTCTTCATGCGCATGCGGCTCGAATGGAACGTAAAGCGCTCGGGACGGATCGTTTCGCGAAGACGCAGCATCGCGGGAATCTCGGTTTCCATCGTGGTGTTCGAACTCGGCACGATCTGGCCGATGCGGTAGTGCTGGGTCATGAAGACGGTCTCCCGAAAGGTTGGGTCAGGTAATGCCTCGCTCAAAGTCTAGTGCATACACTATATGCAAGCAACCCTGGAAAAATAGGTTTTCTCAGTTTTTTTCCGAAACAAATCAACAATTATTGCTAATTTATTTTGATTTGTAGGGGCAAACCCTAGGTCGGATGTTTTGTAGTTGCGACGTATTTTTATAATGTGTACGCTACAAATCACTGACCTCACTCACCCCCGGCGGCTACCTCGTCACAGCTGTCACAGGTATGTCGGCCACACGATCAGGAGCCACCATGAGCAAACCCCGCATCGCCATCATCGGCGCTGGCCTGGGCGGCACGGCCGCCGCAGGTCTTTTGCAGCGCAGCGGTTACGACGTCGCACTGTACGAGCAGGCCCCGGCCTTTTCACGGCTGGGCGCCGGGATCCATCTGGGGCCCAACGTGATGAAGATCATGCGTCGCCTGGGTATCGAGGACGCGCTCAACGTCATGGGCTCGCACCCCGACTACTGGTACAGCCGCGACTGGAAGACCGCCGAAGCCATTTCGCAGATTCCGCTCGGCGACTACGCAGTGAAGACTTACGGCGCCACTTATCTGACCGTGCATCGCGGCGACTTCCATGAACTGATGACGAAAGCCGTCACGCCGGGCACGATCCGCTTCGGCAAATGCCTCAGGTCGGTGGAAGATACGGGCAACGAAGTGCGCATGACGTTTACCGACGGCAGCGTCGAAACGGCGGACATTCTGATCGGCGCCGATGGCGTGAATTCGAAGATCCGCGAGCATCTGCTGGGCGCAGAGCCGCCCCGCTATACCGGTTACGTCGCGCATCGCGCCGTATTCCCCGCGTCGCTTCTGGGCAACAAGCCTTACGACATGTGCGTGAAATGGTGGTCGGGGGATCGACACATGATGGTGTACTACGTCACGGAAAAGAAAGACGAGTACTACTACGTCACCGGCGTGCCGCAGAAGGATTGGCCCGAAGGGGTATCGATGCTGCCGAGCAGCCGCGAGGAAATGCTCGAAGCCTTCGATGGCTATCATCAGGACGTTCAGCACCTGATCGAAGTTTCGCCGACGATCACCAAGTGGCCTTTGCTCGAACGCGATCCGCTGCCGGTCTGGAGTCGCGGTCGGCTTGTGCTGCTCGGGGATGCCTGCCATCCGATGAAGCCTCACATGGCGCAGGGTGCCGCGATGGCCATCGAGGACGCCGCCATGCTCACCCGCTGCCTCGATGAAGTCGGTGTCGGCGACTATGCCGACGCGTTCGGCCTGTACGAAGCCAATCGTGCGGCGCGCGCCTCCGACGTGCAGCGCGTCTCTCACAACAACACGTGGCTGCGCACGAACGAAGACCCGGCGTGGGTATTCGGCTACGATGTCTTCTCGATTCCGCTCGTGCCCGCGTCGTCTCGCACGGTCGCGCCGCCGCTGACGGCTGCCGCCTGAGCCGCCGGGGGACGAGACTTGCACTAGCCTGAGGGGGTGACGCTTGCGTCACCCTCGTAATCATTTTGCGAGTCAGTTGATGGCACTACCCAGCTCGCCTTCGGGCCCCACCACGTTACGCGTGAACGGCGTGACGCACACGGTCAGCGATGCGACACCGCAGACGCCACTGCTTTACGTGCTGCGCAACGATCTTGAACTCAATGGCCCCAAGTACGGCTGCGGCCTCGGGCAATGCGGCGCATGCACCGTGCTGGTCGACGGACAACCCACGCGCTCCTGCGTGGTGCCGGTGAGCGTGGCGCGCGAACGCGAAGTCACGACACTGGAGGGTCTCGGCGACACCACATCGCTGCATCCGATTCAGCGCGCGTTCATCGACGAACAGGCGGCGCAATGCGGCTATTGCCTCAACGGCATGATCATGAGCACGAAAGCGCTGCTCGATCGCAACCCGTCGCCGGACGACGCCGCCATTCACGACGCGCTGCGCTTCAACCTGTGCCGCTGCGGCACGCATTACGAAATCGTCAAGGCCGTGCATCGCGCGGCCCAATACCTCCAAGATGACAAGAATCGATGATGCGCCACCCGGAGACGCAGACGGCGCCGCTCCCGCCCCCACGCCCACGCCGGGATCGCAGACGGTCGCACCCCGACAAATCCCGGAGATAGCACAAAGCCATGCCTCGTCCGACGCGGCGACGCGTCACGCCACCTACGCATGGCCGACGCGACAAGGCGACGCTTGCGCACACCTTGACGTCCTTGCCCAGACGCGGGGCGATGGCACGCTGCGCACCTGGCGCTACCGCGCAGAAGTGGACGGTCCCGCATGGCTGGCCGACGCCGCATCGTCCACCCCGACGTCGGAGGCCGTTCCGCCTCATCTTCCGCCGTATCGCCACGAACACGTCGCTACCGAGGTTCTAGACCCCGGGCAGCGCATTCCCGCGACGGCCCATGCGTTTGCTCGCGAGTCGTTTATCGACGAAGTGGCCGCACAAGCCGCCCAAGACCCCGTCGCCTATCGCCTGCGCCACCTGACGCCCGGCAGCGACGACGGTCCTCGCGAAGTCATTCGCATGGTCGCGCAGCGTGCCGCGTGGGGATTACCGTCCGGCACGGATGCGCATACGCCGCCGCACGGCTGGCAACGCGGCCGCGGTTTCGCCTTCGACGCACAGTCAGCACGGTCATCGAGTCCCGGCGCACACGCCGACCCCGACACCTGGTCCGCCTGGATCGTCGACCTCGACGTGAACCCCGCGTCCGGTGAAATCGCGCTGCGACGCGTGGTCGCCGGACAAGCCTCCGGAGCGCCCGACAAGGCGGCGGAAGTCAACGGGGTCCCGGCGCAGCAGATTGCCGACGCCGTACGCCATGCGCTCGGCAGTCGATGGCAATTGGCGCCGTCTCACGATGAGACGGGGGCGGCGCGCGACGCGCACCCCGTCATGCTCGACGCCGATTCGGCATCGAGCGCCGACACGTTGCCTGTCGGCCCGGACGCCGACCATGCCGACCATGCCGACCATGCCGATCGGCTCGTCGCCGCCGCAGCGCCTGCGGCGGCGGCCATTGCCAATGCCCTGTTCGACGCCACGGGCGTTCGTCTGCGCCGGCCGCCGTTCACACCGGAAAACTTGCGCACCGCGTTGCGAACACCCGGCGACGCGATACCGCCGAAATCCGCCGGCAAGAAGCCCAAGCGGCGCGCCAGACGGCTATCCCGGTGGCTTGCAGGCGGGGCCGTGGGCAGCATTGGCGGATTCGCCGGGCTTGCGGGCGTCATGCTCTTCGGCGCGGCGGAAATCGCCCCGATTACCGCGCCGGACAACACGTTGTGGTCCGCAGCCACACTGGAGCGAGGACGGCAGATCGCGCTGGCCGGCGATTGCGCCGTGTGTCACACCGCCCCGAAGGGCGCGACCAACGCCGGCGGCCTGGCCCTCGAAACCCCTTTCGGCACCGTCTACTCGACAAACATTACGCCCGACCCCGAGACGGGGATCGGGCGCTGGTCCTACGCAGCATTTGCCCGTGCGATGCGCGAAGGCATCTCGCGGGACGGAGCGCATCTGTACCCTGCGTTTCCCTACACGGCGTTCGCAAAAATGAGCGAGCCCGACATGCTGGCGCTCTACGCACACCTGATGTCTGCGCCCGCCGTGAAGTATTCACCGCCGAAAACGTCGCTGCCGTTTCCGCTCAACCAACGACGTCTGGTCGCCGGTTGGAACTGGCTCTATCACGAAGGCACCGAATATCGCCCTGACCCGTCGCAATCCACACTATGGAATCGCGGGCGTTATCTCGTCGACGGCGCGGGTCATTGCGGCGCCTGCCACACGCCGCGCAACATGCTCGGCGCGGAGCAGTCGAAGCAGTATCTCAAAGGAGGGGAAGCCGAGGGCTGGCGTGCGCCGCCGCTCGTCGCATCGATAGACTCGCCGGTGCCCTGGACGGAGTCCGCCCTGTTCGATTATTTGCGCACCGGCTTCTCGTCGGAACATGGCGTGGCCGCCGGCCCCATGGCGCCCGTCGTGGCCGGCCTGGCCGCCTTGCCCGAATCCGACGTGCGAGCCATCGCGCATTATCTGGCGTCTCTGTCCCCGAAGACCGACGTTGCCGCTGTCACCGAGATCGCGCGGGAGCGCGCCAAGGGCGCGGATATCGCCACGACACTGGGGCTCGAAAACGGCCGCCGCACGTTCGAGGCGGCTTGCGCCGTGTGCCACACCGACAGCGGCGGCGTCGGGCACTTCGGCGTTCGCCCGCTCATGGGGCTGAACACCAGCGTAAGTCAGGCAACACCGGACAATCTGATGCATGTGCTGATGAACGGCATCGACCAACCGGCCACCGAAGCGCTCGGCTACATGCCCGGTTTCCGTGATTCGTTCGACGACAAGCAAATGGCGGAGCTCGCCGCCTTCATCCGCGCCCGCTACGCGCCGGACCAATCGCCCTGGGAACATCTGGAAGTGTCCGCGGCGCGCGCACGCATCGCCCAAGCTCATTGACGCGCGTCACCGACGCGCATCACTGACGCCCATCAGGCAGGCCGAGCGCTTGCGCTGCCCGCCTCCTTCGCCTCCCCCACAACGAAAAAAGGCCGACATCCTCTGTCGGCCCTTCCCTTGCGCACGCTGACGTATTACGCCGGTCGCCCGGCGCAACGACTATCGGTTCACCAGTTGCTTCGGATACGCAAGCGCAAGCGCGCAGCCGATCAGCATGCAGACCCCAAAGCCATAGATGCCAGCGGACTGCGTGTGAAACGTATCGCGCAGCCACCCGATGAAATACGTGCTGCCGAAGCCGCCGAGGTTGGCCAGCGAGCACGCGAACGCGATACCTGCCGCAGCGGCGGACCCTTTGAGGAACGTGGAGGGCAACGCCCAGACCACCGGCATGGCGGCTGCGGCACCCAGATTGATGAGCGAGAACAGCACGACGGTCATGACGGTGCCGTGCTGCCCCGTCGCGAAAACGAACATCGCAACTGCCGAGAGCATGAACGGCAGCACGATATGCCAGCGACGCTCGCGGCGCTTGTCCGAGCTGGCGCCCCACACCAGCACACCGACAACGGCGATCGCGTTCGGAATGGCCATCAGCCAGCCGATGGTGTACGGATCGCGCACCCCCGTGTCCTTCAGGATCGTGGGCAGCCAGAAGCTCACGCCGTACAGGCCGAGCAGCACACAGAGGTCGATCAGGCCGAGCGCCCACACCTTCAGATCGGTGAATGCCGCACTGAGGTTGTGCTGCTTGTGCGCGCTGGCGTCCTTGTCGAGATTCGCACTCAGAATGGCCTTTTCCTCGGCGCTCAGCCAGCGGGCCGAGGCAATGCCGTTGGGCAGATACATGAAGATCGCCACCCCGAGCAGCACCGACGGCAGCGCTTCGAGCACGAACAGCCATTGCCAGCCGCCAAAGCCGTGCGCGCCATCGAACATCGACATGATCCAGCCCGAAATCGGGCTACCCACCATGCTGGAGAGCGGAAGACCGACCATGAACAGCGCAATGATGCGCGCGCGGCGCTCGTCCGGATACCAATGGGTCAGATACAGCAGAACCCCGGGCAGGAAACCGGCTTCGGCCACGCCAAGCAGGAATCGAAGGACATAGAACTGCGTGGGCGTCGTCACGAACGCCGTGGCGCCTGACAGCAGCCCCCACGTGACCATGATGCGGGCGATCCACAGCTTCGCGCCCACTCGCTGAAGAATCAGATTGCTCGGCACCTCGAACAGGATGTAACCGGCAAAGAAAAGTCCGGCGCCGAGGCCGTACACGGTGTCGCTGAACTGCAGCGCATTGAGCATTTGCAGCTTGGCCAGACCGACGTTGATCCGGTCCAGATAGGCAGCGAAATAACACAGACAAAGAAACGTGATCAGACGGATGGTGACTTTTCGGTAAAGCGCATCGACATTGCTACCGTGCAAGGCAGGCTGCGCGACCGAGTTGGGTGTGGCGGTGTAGGACATGGCGACTTCCCGTGGCGTGAGCGACTGGATAACGGTGACGCAAGCGGCGCTCGCGTGATACGCAGGTGCATGCGGCTTGCTTATGTGCATGTATAGCACAAACAAAAAAGCGTACACACTACAAATTAATTGGCGACGAACAAAGGGAAAACCCGAATATTTCGAATTAACTCTTATTTTTTATACGTTTTTGTGGTTTTCCATCATTCACTCATAACAAGTGAATCGCTTATTTATAGTGTTAACGCTATGAATTAAGCAAATTGCGAAGACTCACACGTCAGCGTATCTCAAGTCGGCCGCTTTCGTCAGCGCAACAAAAAAGCGCAGCACTCAACTGCCCTGGCGTCTGGCCAGCACTTCGTCACGCGGTCCCGCATCGACGATTCGGCCGCTCTCCATCACGACGACGGTATCGAAGCGCACGAGCAGACTCGGTCGATGGACGGAGGCGACGATACACGCCGAGGGAAACGCATCGTACATCCGGTCGAACACACGCCCCTCTGCCAGCGGATCGAGCGCACTCGTGGGTTCGTCCAAAAGCAGCAACGAACTGCCCTGCGCGGCCAGCGCGCCGCGCGATAACGCCAATCGCTGGCGTTGTCCGCCCGACAGGTTGCCGCCGCGTTCATTGAGCATGCTGGACAGCCCTTCGGGCATCGTTTTCAGCACATCGTCGAACACGCCCGCGTGCACTGCCGCGCGCAGCGCGTGAGCGTTGGCCGGTTCACCGAAGGTCAGATTCTCTTCGACGCTCGCCTCGAAGACGTCGGCCTCCTGTGGAATCAGCGTGGCCAGCGTGCGCAACTCGGACCACGCGATCTGCGCGTCGTCGCGCAGCAATGTCCCTTGCTGCGGGAGGTAGAGCCCCGCCAGCGTTCGCAGCAACGTGCTTTTTCCCCCGCCGCTCGGGCCGATGAGCGCTACGCGCGAACCGCGCCGCAACACCAGATCGATGCCGTGAAGGCCGCCACGCGCATCTGCCGCGTAGCGCCACGACACGTTGTGCAGAGTCAATGTTTCCCAGGGCGCATCCGGAACAACAGCGGGCACGGCAGCTTCGGGCTCGCCGGGGGCGGCCCAGATCGGCTCGGCGCTACCGTAATCGGTATGCATGCGCGCGAAGCTCTGGAAGTTCGACGCCATCGCGCCCACGACCGTGGCCGCCTGTTGCGCGTATTGGTAAATCATGAAGACGGTGCCGAGCATGACCGTCTGACCGGGCTCGCGTGACTGCAATACGTAGACCACGACCAGAATCCAGGTCAGCCCCATGCCCAGAATGTCGACGGCGAACCACTTCCCTTCATTGACCGTGACGGCGCGCCGCAATGGCGCCATCACCGCGTCCATGCGATGCCCCAGCAGCTTGCGCGAGGCGACCTGCAAGCGCAAACCGATCACCGTACCGGCATTGCCGACGAAATCGAGCAATGCCGCTGCATAGCGTCGTTCCGCGTCATTTTCCGCCCGGGCGAGTTGCATCAGCACGCGGTCGAAGCGCAGGATGATGACGGCAATGACGACGTACCCCGTCACTGCAATCGCGCCACTCGTGCGAGACAGCAAGGCCAGCGCGACCAGGGGGCCGACGAAATTGAAAACGCTTTGCAGATAGCCGAACTGGTTCTGCGCGAAGTCGGACAGTGCGCGGCTCGACTGAACGACGCGATGCTGCAATTCGCCCGAATGCCGCCCGTCGCGCCATGCGAGGGGCGCGGCCGCGATGCGCGCGTACAGCTGATCCGCCAGACGGACACGCACGCGCACACCGACGTTGCGCTCCAGGATCCGCCCGGGGCCATGAATCAACCAGGAGAGCAGATAAATGCCCACCAGATACGCGATCCAACGCCCCGCGACGGCCATATTCCCTTGCTGGAGCGCGTTGATCGCCTGTGCCGCCAGCCAGGGCATCGTCAACCGCAACAACTGGGCCGCCGACAACAACGCGGCCGCACCGAGCAAGTGACTTCGCACACCTTTCGCGTGACGCCATAGGGCCCGATAGAGATCGCGCGCGGCACTGCCAAGGCCGAGCGAAGGTTCGCGCGAGGAAGCGTCTGACGCCGTCATGGGTTCGCTGGTCCTTTGTCGACGTTGCGAACGTCGTTGTGAATGCCTGTTTGAAGCTCGTCGTGAAGCGCATGGTGAAGCACGCTATGAAGCGACACGGCGGCCGGGCCGCTGCGATGGCGTCGGCCCGGCCGCCGTGTCATGAGGTCATGCCCATGGCGTGACCCCGAGAGCGGTCAATATAGGGGAAAAACGCGGCATCGTCCCGGTCAGAGCGTCGAGTGTACGTGTAGGGGCTCGTGCGCGACGCCCGCTGGCGAGCGAGTTCCCGGCGCGGGCTGGCCCGTCGGGATGACGTCAACCACGTCGGGCACCGCCGTGACCGGCGTCTTGTCGCGAGGCGATGGCGCGACGTAGTAGAAGCGCAATTCGGCGTCGGGATAGTGATACGGGGCCATCGCCAGATTCACCGCACACGAGTCGCAAAACGGCATGCGCGAGCACATCACGATGGAGCGCACGACACCTTCACCCGCCGGATGATCCGCATAGATCTGGGCCAGAATCATCCGTTCGGTGTCCAGCGCGCGCGATTTGGCTTCACCGGACCTTGCGTTGTAGGTCGGCAGGTTGGCATCCGCCACGACATAGCGCAACTCCGGCGGCTCGGTCGCATCGCCCGACTGGCTTCCTTTCGTTAACTTCATCGACGCCGTCACCTTTGCCGCTTTTGCAGCTTTTGCCGCCTTGGCAGCGCTGTTTCGCTGGTGGATGACGCTCATCTCGCGTTGCGCATAAGCTGCCCCAGCGTCGACGAAACGCACACCCGGTGACGTGGGGCTCAGTATCGGGAGTCGCGAACGCTGAAGCCCGGACAGGCAGTAATACAAGGTGCGCGATCCGTCTGCGAGCGTGACCTCGGCAAGCGCAATGTTCGCGTTGCCGGATAGCCCGCGCAACCGGTCCTGAACAGCACGCGCCGCGCGGGCGTTGCCCGTGACCAGGGCCTGGAGGCCCGACATGCCCGGAAAGACTTCTTCGAAATACGCCAGCACGTCGCGCGTCGTCTGAATGTCGCCCGTAAACGGCAATTGAGACCACACCGCCAACGGCGACGGACGCGACACGAAGTCCCGCGCGATCGCATTCACGAAGGCATCGGACTGCGTGGGATATTGTTGCCAATGCGCCCATAATCGATCGAACGTTGGCAGCAACGCTGGATCGACCTCGGGCGCGGCGCTTGCGCCGGCGCCATCCACTTCGTCCATGCCTCCCCTTGCGACGGCGATCCGATGCTCGATGGCGCGAGTGATCCGACCGAGTGCGCGCCGCGCATCGACGACCGACAACGGCACGTCTTCCAATCCCCGCCACACGTCCGCCGGTGACGGCGCGCGCTCCCACATGCGCAGGTACAACTGCAACAGGGTGCGCGTCTCCCCGTAAGAGATCGCGGGCAGCACAATGGCGTTCTCCGCCGCGGCGCGATGCTGCTGGGCGGCCCGGTATTCGCGAATGTCCCGATGTTGTACGTCGCGACGATGCAGTCGCACGTGCTGCGACGCGCTGCCTCCCGCGTGCTGCGGCAGAGCGAACCGATAATGGATGTCGTGCGTGACCTGAATCACGCCGCGCAAGACGCCATGGCGATCCCGATAAGTCCCGAAGGGGGCCGCGAACCGCATGTCGCCCAGCGTGAGATGCACTCGGCGGCCACCGACCGGGCCATCCGTCGTGGCCTGCTCGAAGAACGTCAGTTCCCCGTCCACCGTCGGCACGTAGACCGACGCGTGCGCCACTGGCGATTCCGCGCCGACGTGCGGTACACCGTCCTCATCGAATTCACCGAGCCGCCCGAAGGCAAAGAAGCGTTGGCGGCCGTCCGGCCCCGCGAACGGCTGCGCGTAGACAGCGAGTCGCAACCGCAACACCGGCGAGGCCTCGATGGCCTGATGCTGCGACACCGTCGCGCCCTGTTCGGTTACGCTCACCTGCCCCGGGCGCTCCACATGGCATTCGAGACACATGCCGTCGACGTCGGCCCCAAGGCCACGCGAGACGCGACATAGGGAGTCCGGCCCCCCTTCTGCACGCAGTTCGTCCAGCGCTCGCAGATTGGACGCGTGCTTGCGTGTGCGCGCGACGGTCGTACCGTAAAGCACGCCGTCGATTTCGAAAACCTGAACCCCGTTCCGGGTCAGATCCGGCCGGTATTCGACGTAGGTATTCGGGGGTAACGACCACTGCACGCCACGCCCGAGTGCGCCGTCGAACGACTCGTGTTCGTATGTGGCATGGCCGGTGCGTTCCCCCGAGACTGCAGGGGCGTTGTGTGAATTGTCAGAGGCGTCTTGCGGCCACAAATGCGAAAGCAAGGCGAGTGCCTCGTGGCCAAGCGTATCGGGACGAACGACTGCCGCGAGGCACCCGAACCCGGACATCGTCATACGCGCGGCCAGTCTTCGCGCGGGGTCGCGCACTGAATCTTCGCTTAAGGCCAAATGAAACGCCACATGACGACGCGGACGAACCGGCATCGCATTGTCCGACACGTGACGCCGATCGCGAGGCAAATGCCGTTGCACCGTGTCCAGCAGCAGTTCGACGACCTCCTCAAGGTCGGGCGAATCGAGCACAGTCGAGTCGGGCGAAGGCCAGCCCGGCGAAATCGACGCCCCTGCCCGCCGGTCCCAGAACCGCAATTCGTCGCCCTCGGCAATGCGTGATTCGATCGTCGGCCAGGTGTCGCCCCAGAAGGTCGGGCCGTGCGTGCGCGCGTAGCAGCGAGGCCAAAACGTGTGACGGGGCACGCAGTTCAATACGGGAGAGACGAGTTGCGGGGCCTGGTCAGACAGCGATAACGCATATTGGCGCCAGTCGCCGTCCGGATCGCGAAGGGCCAGCAAGATCGCGTGCGTCGCGTCGTACATTACGCGCTGCGCGGGCGAACCCGGGTGAGCGGCATGGCCCACAATCAGCGAGGTTCGAAATGGAATCAGCAGATCTGCCCGAGCGAACGCCTCGCGTGTCTCACTGTCCGACACCGCTACCGATTCACGGATCAGCGTCACTAATGCCCGTTGGAGGTCTTGGCGGTACGTCGCGCGTCCCATGCGCAATGCAGCGGCGCTGTCGCGCGGCAGCGGCGTGACACCAAGCGGACGGTGCTCAGCGGACGGCAGGCACGCAGGGGACACGTCATGTGCGTCGCGGCTTGCCGGCCCCATACCCAGCAATCCGAAAACGCCATGGCTGAGGCTCGATTGTGGCAGGAGCTCAGGTGCGACGTGCCTGCGGCCTGGCGTGCGGGGCACCAGAACGTGACGGCCGAGAGAGGCGAGAGAGGTGACAGGCGTGGCCGGCATCACCGCAGCAGTCGCCAGTCCGGTCACGCCAAGCAAGGTCAGCGCGAATACGGCGCCCGACCGGTTCGACATGCCCGGCGCGCTCGATCGGCCCGATAAATCGTTCGGTGCCGCACCCGACGCTGAACCCGACGCTGCACCCGACACCCCACCGCGAGTGTCCACAACGCGGCGGGTTCGTGGGTGAGCGCCACTGTGCGCGCTGCGTCGGTAGGACGACCGGCCCGCGCGCCAGTCGTCGGCGAACGCGTGACGCTGGCGGCGATGCGGTGCGTCGTAAACATGCGACACGGGGCGATGGGCGTGGTGCGGGATCGACTGATGCATTCGGGTCATGACGCGTGTCTCCTGGGTAAGTCGCTGCGAACGGCCGTCGCGCAAATGCCCGTCGAGTCGCCAATCGCAGCCACACGGCAAACGCTAGCGCGGTTGGCAGCCTCATGATTGCTGAAACGAACCGGCGTTTGTGCCAGCGTTGACGGCAACGTCAACGAGAACGGCGACGAGAACGACGAGAACGACGAGGACAACGACGACGACGGTGCGGCGCGTCGCGTCATTCCGGCGACACCGCTTCGCTGCTATGCTCGACGCATCGTCACCCAGGAAAACGCACGTTGGATCCCTTGAAGACTGATCTCTCGCCTGACGCGGACACATCCCTCGACCTTGAGCCACGCGCCGCACTCGATGTGCTGCGTGCCTTCCTCATCCTCGGTCTGACGAGCTTTGGGGGGCCGATCGCGCATATTGGATATTTCCGCCGCGAGTTCGTGGAAAAGCGTCGTTGGCTCGACGACGCGAGCTTCGTCGATCTGGTCGGGTTGTGTCAGTTCCTGCCGGGGCCAGCGAGTAGTCAGGTCGGCTTTTCGATCGGCTTGCTGCGCGCCGGCTGGCTTGGCGGGCTCGCCGCATGGTGCGGGTTCACATTGCCGTCGGTGCTTTTGCTTCTCGCGTTTGCTGTAGTTGCGCCGCACCTTGGCGGCACCGTCGGCGACGGTATCGTCCATGGCTTGAAGCTGGTAGCGGTCGCCGTGGTGGCGCAGGCTGTCTGGGATATGGCGCGCCGACTCTGCCCCGACACACGTCGCGCCGGTATCGCGCTGGCCTCGGTGGCGGTGCTCGCGTTCACGACCACTGTCTACGCCCAACTCATCGTCATCGTGCTCGGCGCCGCACTGGGATGGGGGCTGTTGCGCGGGGCTGACGCGCCAGGCACCTCGTCCGACGTCCTGCTTAACACACCGACGCAAACCGCCCTTCTGCGCTTTCGGATCTCCCGCACGGCGAGCGTCATCGCGCTCGTGCTCTTCTGCGTCCTGCTGGCCGGACTTCCGGCACTTCGGCATCTCACGGATGACCGGGCGACGGCGATCTTCGACGGCTTCTATCGCGCGGGCGCACTGGTTTTCGGCGGCGGGCACGTCGTGCTCCCACTGTTGCAAGCGCAAACCGTGACAACGGGATGGGTGACGTCGACCGACTTCCTTGCGGGCTATGGCGCAGCACAGGCAGTGCCGGGCCCCCTCTTCACGTTCGCGTCGTATCTGGGATGGTTGTCTGCGGAACAGACAGGTCCGTGGCTGGGCGCGACGCTGGCCACCGTCGGCATATTCCTTCCCGGCTTGCTGCTGGTCATCGCCGCGTTGCCGCATTGGCAGGCATTGCGAACCCGCACGTCGAGCGCCGCCATGCTCGCCGGTGTCAATGCAGCAGTGGTCGGGATTCTGGCATCGGCCCTGTACTCGCCAGTCTGGACGAGCGCCGTTCGCGGCCCGGCCGACTTTGCCGTGGCCGCGATAGCGTTTGCCTTACTGGTGCGCTGGAAAGCCCCGCCGCTGGCGGTGGTCGCGTTGTGCGCGATCGCCGGTGCGACGGGCCTTGCCTGATCCATGAAGCGCTGCCGACGTCACTGCGCTTCGGACAGACGTTCGACGCGCAAATGCTCCACCGATTTCGCGGCGCGATTCACGTCCGCCGGGTCGTGCCACAGCGGCTTGCGCCCAAACGTCGTGTACATCTCCACCTGATCGGCGTAGTGCGGCGAACGTGTGCCGTCCGGCGCAATAAAACCGCTCTGGCCGGGTGCGACCACGTCAAACGCCGCCACCTTCGCGGCACTGCCCTTCGGACCGAACACGATCAGGTCGTTCTCCGTTCCCCGGTTCATATAGACGGGCGTACGAACTGCTTCGCCAGCGCCCGCCTGCGGCACACCGAAGAAGTTGTTCGCGCGAAACGTCAGCGGAACAGTCGGTGCGCGCCATGCGGAGATGTCCGGCCCAAGCCTCGCCTTCAGTGCTGCAATCGCGTCGTCGAGCGCGGCGAGAATCACGTCGTCCTGACGCTTGCCGTCGAAGATGTCGAATTCAAACGGCACGCCCGACTTGTCACCGCGCAACGCTTCATAGAGCACCTTGCTGCCGTTGGCGATATTGAGCGAGCCGGTGGGTCCGTCTTGCGGCGCGGCGTAGCCGCTTGCCAGGAACCACTTGTCATAGGGCGCCGGCACCACTTGCCCCAGCGTGCGCTTGAGCATGGCGCTCAACCAGGCGTCCATGACTGCCGGACCCGCCGTGTCGTAATGGCCCGTGTGCGCGGCGTCATGACTTAACCCGTTCCAGGCGCTCAGTTGCATGGCAAGTTGACGACGTGCGTCGGTGGCGGGCAGATTGGCCGTCGCACGCTCGATGAACGGCAGGAAGTGCCTGCGGTTGACGTCCACGGCGCTGGTGTCCTTCAGGATCTGCCACATTTCGTCCACGCCGAGTTTGTCGTGCGCTTCGATTCGTTTGTCGATTTCGACGACACGGTCCGCTCCGCCCCACGCAAACGCGAACAGATCGCTCGCCGGGTAGCCCTTCTGCGGCGAATTGTTCCAGTTGGCGATCCAGCCTTGCTTCGGGTTGTAGACCTTCGGATTGGTCGAGAACGGCAACAGCCCCTTCCAGTCCCACTCGCCGGTGCCCGGCACCGGCAGACGCGGATCATGTCCCGGCTGTCGCGCCGGGTACGCGCCCGTGTGCACGTAGCCGATGTTGCCGGACACGTCGGCGTAGTACCAGTTGATGGTCAGCGCATGCCGGGCGGCCTGTGCGGTCCATGACTTCCAGTCCTGCGCCTGATGCGTCCACGCGAGCAACGACTGCACCTCGAGGCCGTCCCATGCACGCGCCTTGGCGTAGGCGACGGGCCGCTTCGCGTCGCGCTGCATGACCACGCCGTGCACCGTGCGATATACCTCCTGCACGACCGGCACGGCCCCTTTCACCCGAATGATCTCGACACGCTTTTCCATGTCGTGCCACTGGCCGTTATGGAAGTAGCGATTCGGATTGGCCGGGTCCAGCTTTTCGGCGTAAATGTCGATGTCGTCCCCGAAACCGGCTGTCGAGCCCCACGAGATCTTTCCGTTATGACCGAACAAAATGCACGGATAGCCGAACGGGGTGTTGCCGACCAGATCGAAACCTGCGCCGTGCAGGCCGATGCCGTACGTGTACGCCGGCGCGAACCAGCCGAACTGCGGACCGTTGAGCATGATGGCGCGGGCATCGCGCGCCTTGCCTTTGCCCACGATCCACATGTTGCTCGTCGTCGGAAATCCGGCCAGTCCCGGTTGTCCGGACGTCTCGAACTGCGCAAGCATCGTGGCTGCGTTGGCCTCGGTGTCCAGATGCAGCAGCGCGCCGTCGCTACCGCGCGCGAGCCGCGCAAGCATGGGCGCCGGACCATCGTAACGGGCGAGCGGCTGCATCGCAGCGCCGGACGCGGGACCTACCTTCACCGGGTACGCGCCTTCCGAAGCCGGCACCGTCGACGGTGCGTCCGGATTGGCGATCCACTTCAATTCGTTGAACAGCGCCATGCCCTTCTGCTCGCCGTACTTATCCTTGAGTGCGGTGACGAGCGCCAGATTATCGATCTCGCTGGTCGCGTCCGAGAAGCGATTGGCCATCGTGCCGACGAAGACCATCGCCACGTCGAAGGCGTCCCAGTTGGCCGGCTGGAAACCGAAGTCGTTGAATTGCCTGGGCATCCGCTTGTCCGGCTGCGCACGGATCTGCGCGATCCAGGCGTTCATGCCGGCAGCGTAGCCGTCGAGGATGTCTCGCTCGCGTTGCGGCAGATCGGCCAGTTGACGGCGAATGGATGCCGGCCAGTAGTTGCCGCGAATCGACTTGTCGAAGTCGACGAATTTCTCGCCGAGCGCTTCGGCGACGGTGCCCTGTGTGCTGCGCCGCGCCATCTCCATCTGGAACAGTCGATCCTGCGCGATGGCGTAACCGTAACCGTAGAACAGTGCGTAAGTCGTCGACGCGTAAATGTGCGGCACGCCAAACTCGTCACGCTTGATGGTCACGTCCGTGCGCCCCGGAACGGCGTTTGCGGCGGCCGTCGTGGTCGCTGCCGACGCTTCCGGCACGGCCAGGGTTGCCAACGGCCCCGTCAACGCCATAGCAAGCAATGAGGCTGCGACACCTGCCGACATCCGGGGGCCGCTGCGCGTTACGTTGCGCGCGGTTGCATGGGCTGAAACACGCGAGCGAGAATTCAGGGTCATCAATGTCTCCGTAATTGTTATGAACCGGCGTGTTATGAGCCGGCGTGTTATGAGCCAGCGCATTGAAGCCTAACATGATAAAACCGACCGGTCGGTTAATTATTCCGAAAATAAATCGACAGGTGTGGAGCGCTTGCGTAATGTCGTTCGGTAACGTCGTTCGCAACGATGATCCATATGCCGTTGACCTGTCCCCTGGGGTCGACCTCACGATGGTCGCCTCCGGTCAACACACCACGAGGTGAGCAATGAAATCTGCGACAACGCGTCTGAATGCCTCCGACGCGGCACGTCGGCTTGGCGTGTCGAACAAGGCGCTTCGACTCTACGAGCAACACGGACTGCTGACGCCCGGGCGCACATCGGCGGGCTATCGCGTCTACGATGCACGGGAGATGGCCAGAGCTGAGGAAGTCGTGGCGCTAAGAGCCCTGGGCCTGAGTCTCGCGCAGGTCGCAAGCGTCATGAATGGCGACAAACCGACGCTGGCGGACGCCCTTGCCACCCACGAGGCGGTGCTCGACGCCGAGATTCGGGCACGGCTCCAGCGTCTGGAAACGGTACGGAGTCTTCGCGCCGGGCTGGCCCTCGGCAGAATGCCTGCGGCCGGCGCACTTCCGGATCTCGTCGAACAAGCCGCGCCGAGCGTCTCGTTCGATCTGCCATGGCCATGGGGCGGCGAGCGGTTCGACATGCGCGACATCCGCCCGTTGAACTACATCATCGGCGCGTTGGGCAGCGGCAAGACGCGACTGGCAATGCGACTGGCGCAAGCGATGCCCAACGGCGCGTTCCTGGGACTGGATCGGCTGGATGCGCAATGCACGACTGCTCTTTCCGCTCCCCCGCTTCGCGCGCTCGACGACGCGCGCTTGCGTGAGCGTGTCGCACAGGCCGAGGCGTGGCTGATGGACGAAGGCGCACAGCCATCCGAATCGCTCACCGTCCTGCTGTGCGCATTGGAGGCTGAGCGCGCCGGTGCACTGGTCGTCGACATGATTGAACAGGATCTCGGGCAGCCCACGCAGGAAGCCTTGATTCGCTATCTGCGTCACCATGCAAAGCGTCGTGTTCACCCGCTGTTCATGATGACGCGCTCATCCTCGATTCTCGATATGAGCGCCATCGGTCCCGACGAGGCCATCATCCTCTGTCCGGCGAATCACAGTCCGCCGGTGCGGGTCGCTCCTTACGCGGGTTCGCCCGGTTACGAGGCCGTCGCCACGTGCCTTGCCTCGCCGGAGGTCCGGGCGCGCATCGCGGCGCCGCCTGCGATGGTGTGACCGGTGACGCCGACGGCCGTGGCCCTCAGGCGCGCCCGGCGGATGACGAACTACGAACGCTCGTTATCGCAACCGGAGACGGGCGGCGAGCCGGCTTCGGTACGTGAGCGCGCCTGCGTGATGTTGCTGAACGGCGGCACATCCTGCGTAAGCCACACGTTCCCCCCGATGACCGAGCCTTCACCAATGGTGACGCGTCCAAGAATCGTCGCCCCCGCGTAGATGACCACGTTGTCCTCCACGATCGGGTGACGCGCCAGCCCTTTGCGCGGGTGGCCGTCATCATCCGCGGGAAAGCGTTTGGCGCCCAGCGTGACGGCCTGATAAACCCGCACGCGCTGGCCCAGAATGGCGGTCTCGCCGATCACGACGCCCGTCCCATGATCGATGAAGAACCCCGCACCGATCTGGGCGCCCGGGTGGATATCGATCCCGGTTTCGGAGTGCGCCTGCTCTGCGATGATGCGTGCGAGCAGCGGCAATTCGAGGCGATACAACTCGTGCGCGATCCGGTGATGGATCATGGCGTGGATGCCGGGATAGCAGATCAGCACTTCGTCGACGCTGCCTGCCGCCGGGTCGCCCTGATAGGCCGCGAGCACGTCCTGATCGAGCAAGTCGCGAATTTGCGGCAATTTGGCGGCGAATTGCTGGATCGCCGAATGGGCGCGTTCGTCAATCAGCGCCGCGGTGATGGCCGCATCATGACGTGCCTTGTAGCGCCATTCGAGACGCGCCTGTTCGGCGAGCCCGTTCAGGGCGCTCGTGAGCGTGTGGCCCACGTAGTAATTTTCGCCTTGCTGATGCAGATCGAGCGGCCCGAGCCGCATCGGGAACAGCACACCCTTGAGTTGCACCACGATGTCGGCCAACCGCTCGCGCGAGGGCAGATCGCGGCCACCGGGTTCGAGCAGGCGTCGCTGGCCGTCGCGCCAGCGCAAACGGGCGGCATGCAATGAAGAAACGATGTCGTCGATGTCGAACGCTGCCACGAGTGGAACTCCTGAAAAGCAATGGGTGCCGGCGAGTCTGTCGTCGCCGTCGGCACGGAACTGGGGGGACGCGCGAGCGCGAATCCTCGAAGAATAGCGGGTTTCGAAAGCACCAGTCCCGAAGTGGTCTTATGAGGGCTGCGCGCCGGGCATACTATAGCGACGCGATGGAAGCCTTCAGACGCTGGCTCAATGCCATCGCCGTTGCCGGGTCGGGGATGTTGGTAAAGCCCATGAGCAAGCCCGATCGCGCAGGCTGCTCGCTGTACCAGCGACTCAAGGCGTGCACCGCCAGTCCCTGTGCGTGTGCCGCGTCCGCGATCGGCACGTCGTATGGTCGTGCGGCATTGTGTTCGCCGTTGTGCTTCAGATAGGCCAGCGTCTGAATGCCGCCTGCCTGTGGTTGAACGTAAAAATCGTCGTGAAAGACACTGGCGAGTGCATCGACTAGCCACATGCGGCGCTCGGCGTAGAGCGTGCGCATCTTGCGAAGATGCCGTGCGAAATGTCCCTGCTCCATGAAATCCGCGACCGTGGCCTGAACGGGAACCGACGCCGGACCGCCCAACTGATCGGCGGCAGCGGCAAAGCGGTCGATATGCGTTTCGGGCACGACCAGATAGGCCAGACGAAGGCCCGGGAACAGCACTTTGCTGAATGTTCCCGTGTAAAGCACGCGGTTGTCGTGGTCGAGACTCTTGAGGGCCGGCAATGGACGGCCGTGATAGCGGAATTCGCTGTCGTAGTCGTCCTCCACGATCCACGACTGCTGCCTCGCCGCCCAATCCAGCAGCGCCAGTCGCCGGGGCAACGATAACGTCGTACCCATGGGGCTCTGATGCGTCGGTGTGACGACGGCAAATTGCGCGTCGGGCGCGTGCCGCACGCCGTAGTCCACGTCGAGACCTTCCTCATCGACCGGGACCGAGGCGAGGCGCATGCCGATGCTCGTCAGGAAATGTCGCGCGTACGGATAGCCCGGATCCTCGAACCAACCTTGCGCGCCCGGCGTAATCAATGTCCGGCACACGAGATCGAGCGCGGCCCGATAGCCGGGGGTCACGAACACCTGTTCTGCCGTGCACGCGATACCGCGGGAGATGCCGAGATACGTCGCGATGGCGTGCCGCAGCGGCAGGTAGCCTGCCGGTTCCGGATAGGACAGCGACACGAGATCCATCATGCGTAAGCGTCGCCCGGCCAGACGGACCCAGGTCTTGCGGGGGAACGCGTCGAGCGCGGGAAGGCCAAGTTGAAATGGACGCGGTGTGCCGCCTGTTGCCATGGCGTCACGGTGTGGGCGTGCCCGGCGGGCCGGTGCGCTCGGGGAAGATGCGGTCTCGCCGACAGGTGACAGGCGCGGGGACACGAACGTGCCTGCCGCGCCGCGCGGATCGAAGTAGCCCTCGCTCGTGAGCATCTGGTAGGCGAGCTCGACCGTACCGCGCGCCAGATTGAGTTCGCTCGCCAGGCTTCGCACCGACGGAACGCGCTCGCCCGACCTGAGCTTTCCCGTCGCGATGGCGTCCCGGTAACGTCGATAAAGCTGGAGATAGAGCGGTGCGCCGTCACTCGGGCCGGGCTTCAGATAGGGGTGGTCCATCCGATATGTCCTATTGATTTCGTCAATTCTTGCATCTGAGCGCTAGGACATGATTCTCGTAAATTGGTGACGTTGCGACAAGCCCCCGCCATTCGCACTTTGTATCCATTCACTTTCTGGAGAGATTCGATGAGTACGCTTCGTCTATCGTATTGGACGTTGTCCAATGCGGCCTATCAAGGGTTCACAGCGACCAAGAAGGCGCTTGAGAAGAGCCCGCTGGGCAAGCCACTGGTGGAACTGGTGTATCTGCGCGTGTCGCAGATCAATGGATGCGCGTTTTGTCTGGAGATGCATGCGAAGGCGCTTCGCGCCGACGGCATGCCGGATCGCAAGATCGACAGCCTAGCCGGTTGGCGCGTGAGTTCGCATTACAGCGCCCGTGAGCGCGCCGCCCTGGAATGGACGGAGTCCGTCGTCGCCATCGATCGCACACACGCGCCGGACGAAGATTTCGCCCCGCTGCGCGAACACTTTTCAGATGCAGAAATCGCTGATCTCACCTTCGCCATCGCGTTGATGAGCGCGTTCAATCGCCTGGCGATCGGAATGCGGCAGTAACCTGGTGGCCAACGAAAGGCGCCGTGATCGTCTACGTCGGACGTCGGACGGACGCGGCGTCATGACTCACCGGCCGCAACGTAATCCCCTTCCAATGCCCATCCGTTTGCAATTCCCGGGCATGGCGATACAACGCCTTGCCCGCCTCGCACCGACGCGAGCACGCGCTGCGACGCTGCCTCGCAGTCTTCCCCCTCCTGGCGGTGTTCGATGGCATCGATCAGCGCGATCAGGCTGCGTTTCGATGCCGCCAGATTTCGCTCCAGCGCGTCGATTTCGCCGACCTTGCGGCGCAGCACGTCAAGCAACTTGTCGTGCGGCCATGCCTTGAGATCCGGCGGCAGGATCGTGCGGATCTCATCGAGCGAAAATCCGGCGCTCTGAGCTCGGCGGATCAACCCTAGCCGCGTCAGCGCGTCGTCGTCGTACTCGCGATACCCATTGGATTGCCGCTGCGCATTCGGCAGCAATCCCTGCGCCTCGTAAAAGCGGATGCGCGACGCCGCCAACCCGCTCGCCTGCGCCAACTCACCGATCTTCATCTTTCCTCTCCCGCCACTTGACATTAAAGTTAACTTTAAGGTTATCGTCCTGTTATCGTCAACGGAAGATTCGAGGCACGAACATGACCTCCATGCCCCCCACCCCCTCCATCCCCCAGGCAACAACCCTCTTCACACCGCTCACGCTGCCCAACGGCGCGTCGATCCCCAACCGCATTGCCAAGGCGGCGATGGAGGAGAACATGGCCGATGCCGATCACGCGCCGTCGGATGAACTGATGCGCCTGTATGACGCCTGGGCCAAGGGCGGCGCAGGGTTGATCATCACGGGCAACGTCATGATCGATGCACGGGCGATGACGGGACCCGGCGGGGTTGTCCTCGAAAATGCCGAGCACTTGCCCCGCTTCCGCCAATGGGCGCAAACCGCACGGCAACACGGTGCGCAGGTCTGGATGCAACTGAATCACCCGGGACGTCAGATGCTCTCGGCGCTGGGGCAACAAACCGTTGCCCCGTCGGCGGTCGCCCTCGACCTCGGCAAGCTCTCCAAGCGCTTCGCCGTGCCCCGTGAGATGGCCGAGGCAGACATTGCCGATGTCGTCGAGCGGTTCGCACGCAGCGCCCGGCTGGCAGAGCTAAGCGGATTCACCGGTGTCGAGGTCCATGCCGCGCACGGGTATCTGCTCAGCCAATTCCTGTCGCCGTTGACGAACCAGCGAGGCGATCGCTGGGGCGGCAGTCTCGAGAATCGTGCGCGGTTGTTGCTGGACGTTGTGCGGGCGGTGCGCGGTGTTGTCGCGCCGGACTTTGCCGTTGCGGTAAAGCTGAACTCGGCGGACTTCCAGCGTGGCGGATTCGGGCCGGACGATGCCCGTCGCGTCGTCGAAATGCTCGGCTCACTCGGCGTCGACCTCGTCGAGCTGTCTGGCGGGAGTTACGAAGCGCCCGCCATGCAGGGAGAAGCGCGCGACGGACGAACGCTGGCCCGCGAGGCATACTTTCTGGAGTTCGCACGCGAGACCCTCGCCGTGGCCAGCATGCCGTTGATGGTGACCGGCGGCATTCGTCGGCGCGCGGTGGCCGAGGAGGTGGTGGCAAGCGGCACGGCGATGGTCGGAATGGCCACCGCGCTTTCCATCGAACCCGCCCTGCCGAATCAATGGAAGGCAGGACAGACGTCAGCCCCGAAACTCAGGCCGATTCAGTGGAAAAACAAGGCCTTGGGGTCGTTGGCCAACATGGCCGTCGTGAAGTTTCAGCTCAAGCGCCTGAGCGCCGGGCGCGCGACCGACTCCGAGGTGTCGCCCTTGCGTGCGCTCATCGCCCAGCAGTTAGGGGCAGCGTGCCAGACGCGACGGTATCGTCAATGGATGGCCCGCAGCGTCCCGCAATAACGCGCAATAACGGGCAATAACGCCCGGGACGTGCAGGCATGCAGACATCGAACTCGCTTGTTCGCTCGCTTATTCGAAAGCGGGATCGATGGGCACACGGTAGCCGACGGCGAGCCGATTGGTCTCGTTGGCCATACCGACGACGGCCAGCAATTCGCCGAACATTTCGTCCGTCATTCCGGCCCGCCGCGCGCCTGCCGTGTGACTCGCCACGCAGTATCCGCAGTTGTTGGTGACACTGACGGCCACGTAGATCAACTCCTTCACGAGGGGATCGAGCGCTCCCGCAGACATGATGTCCTTGAGACTGCCCCAAGTGCGCTCGAGGGTCGGGGGATGCTGGGCGATGTATTTCCAGAAGTTATTGACGTCGGGGACACCGCGAGCGGCCTTGATGTCATCGAAGACGGCTTTGACTTCAGGCGAGGCGGCGGCGTATTCGACAGGCGTTTGCTGACTCATGGAGGAAATGCGCCGAAACGGCGTTCGTGGAAGTGAGAACGTAGGTTACAAGTTTTCACTGCTCAGGAGGTCACGGCGTGCAACCGAGTGCGGGCCATCCCGGTAGTCCCCGCCATCGGTCCCGCGTCGTCGCTCTCCTGCGTCAGACGAAACACTGCGACGGCGGCCTTGAGCGCCTCGGCCTGTTCCGCGAGCGACTGCGCTGCGGCCGACGCCTGCTCGACCAACGCGGCGTTCTGCTGTGTGACCTCGTCCATCTGCGTCACCGCGCGTGCCACCTGGTCGATGCCGGCCGTCTGCTCCTCCGACGCCGCCGAGATTTCCGCCATGATGTCCGTCACACGTTGCACGCTGGCGGCAATCGTGTGCATCGCAGCGCCCGCCTCTCCCACGATCCGGCTGCCTGCGGCCGAACGCTCGGCGGACGCTTCGATAAGCGTCTTGATGTCTCGCGCCGCGCTTGCCGAGCGCTGCGCGAGCGTGCGAACCTCGCCGGCGACAACAGCGAAACCACGCCCCTGCTCGCCCGCCCTCGCGGCTTCCACCGCCGCGTTGAGCGCCAGAATGTTGGTTTGAAATGCAATCCCGTCGATAAGCGCGATGATGTCGCGAATCTTGGCGGAGCCGGCATCGATGGCCCGCATCGTGTCGGTCACTTGGCTCATGGCCGAATCGCCCGCGCCGGTCTGCTCGCTCGCCTCGCGTGCCAATTGGTTCGCCGTGCGCGCGTGCTCCATGTTCTGCCGCACCGTGCTCGTGAGCTCCTCCATGCTTGCCGCCGTCTCTTCGAGCGACGCCGCCTGCTGTTCGGTCCGCGCCGACAGATCGAGATTGCCCGCGGCGATCTCACGCGCGCTGGCCGCAATCGCCTCACCGCTCTTTCGCACCTTGGCCACGGTGTCGTTGAGTTGCGCCTTCATGTTGCCCAGCGCGCCCAGCAGGCGCCCCATCTCGTCGCTCGATGTCACATGCACCGGGCGTTGCAGATTCCCGCCGGCAATTTCCTCGAAGTGTTCGAGGACATCGTCCAGCGGACGCGTAATCGCACGGTTCAACGAGCGCGCCGTGAGAATGGCAGCGATGATCGCAAACCCGATGGCGCATAGCGTGAGCGCGAACAATCGATCATAGGTGGCGACGGCCGAATCGAAGCTGGATTTGGCGCGCGTGTCGTAGAGCGTCTTGAGCGCATCGTTGGCGTTGACGTACGACGTGTAGCGCTTGCCGAGCACAGCCGCCTGCGCGTAGTACACATCGGTCTGTCCGGCAGCAATGCTGTTCTGGGTCGACGTGAACGCCTCCCTGAGCGCCTGGCGCGCCGCCGTCACCTGCGCTGCGAGACGCTGCTCCTCGGCGTCCGACGGCAGCGCCAGATACGCTTGCCATGCCTTCTCCGATTCGCCCCAGTACTCGGTGCCCTTCCTGACGTCGGCGGACTTCACGTCCTCGCTCGGCGCCTGGGGCGCGCGCAGCACCACGGCCCGCGCGCGGCCAATGTGAATCTCCGCCTCGCCCAGCAAGCGCGTGCTGGCCAGTTCCTTGTCGTATACCTCGCGCAAACTCCCGACCGTGTCTCTCAGGCCGAGCAGCGCAAGGCCTCCGATGATCAGCACCAGGCCTGCCAGACCGGCCACGGCCATACGCAGTCGCCAACGAATCGTCCAATTTTTCAACATTTGCGCTTCCGCCTTTCTTTCCTGTTGGTGGCCACCGACAGCGGCAGCCGCCTTACCGCCCCCGCACGATACACGTTCCGGTGCGACAGTATTAGCGGCTCCAACGGCGCGAGCGCAAAAAACTTGAGACGGGACGTCCGACACGGCGCTTGTTCCGGCAATTGCCTGCAATATCGGGGGATATCGGCGCCGAATGCGTCACACTGGTGCGGGATTAGCGTCTGTCAGACGCGATTGGAAAGACGATGAAAGGGACGCGGCGACCGGCTGCCGTCGCCACTGGCCGGCGATGGCGAAAACTACATCGATTTGTACGAAGCGCACTCGCTGCGACCGACAGACGACGCCGTGCACGCCGCAACAGACCGACGCTACCGGCCAACACCACAGGCGAACTGCGCGCGCACGGAATTTGCATGGGATAGGACTTCGGACCCACGTCCTTACCCGAGAGGAACGTCAACGTCATGACGTCAATCGCCCGTTCCGCAACGCATCCCGCTGCAACGCCGTCGTCCCGTCGTCGCCTTGGCGCATGGATTACCGAAAACGAAACGGCCATCGCCGACCTGCGCGCCGAGTTCGTTCGACGCGCCCGCCACCGCAGCATCACGGAGCCATTGAGTCCCGCTGTCGGTCGCTTGCGAGCCTGCATCGTGGACGACCCCGTACGCCGCATGGATCTTAACCGGGCCATCGAGCAAGCGCTGGACGACGGACATCGACTCGGCTTCGAGGATATCGACACGCTCATCCACACCCTCGATTTCGTCGTGACCACGGCGCCGGCGTTCGACCACAAGAGTCTGATCGTCTGCCCGGTCAACGCGTTGCTCGACTGGCTGATGTGCATGCCGTCGGGCTACGCGTTCTTTCGCGACCCGGAATTCAACCGCTGCATGCGCGACGTGCTCACGCAGTGGTGTCAATTCTTGAGCGGCCCCGAGTCACGCACGTTTCTCAACACGCGCGCGCCGGACGGCTGGCTGAGCGCCGCCGCGCAGGCGCGTCTGAAGCTCCACGAGTTCGAGGTCGACCTGTCACAGCCGTTCGGCGGCTTCGATTCATGGAACGCCTTCTTCACTCGACGCTTCAAGCCGGACGCCCGCCCGATTGACGCGCCGCACGACACGCGCGTCGTCGTGAATGCCTGCGAGAGCACGCCCTACCACGTCCGGCGCGACGTGCGCATGCGTGACAGCTTCTGGATCAAAGCGCAGCCCTACTCGCTGATCGACATGTTCGGGGCATCGCACAAGGCGTTGGCGGCGCCCTTCGCAGGGGGACTGGTGTATCAGGCGTATCTGAGCGCGTACGACTACCACCGCTGGCATGCGCCCATCGACGGGACGATCGTCGCGGCGTACCGGCTGCCCGGCACGTACTTTTCGGAAACGGAATCGGAGGGAGACGATCAGGCGGGGCTCAACGACTCGCAAGGCTATTTGACGGCAACCGCGACACGCGCCGTCGTCGTCATCCGGGCGGATGACCCCGCCATCGGTACGTTGGGATGCCTGTTCGTCGGGATGGGAGACGTGTCCTCTTGCGTGCTTCAGGTGCAGCGAGAGCGCCGCGTGAGAAAAGGCGATCCGCTGGGACACTTCCAATACGGCGGCTCGACCTACTGTCTGGTGTTCGAACCGGGGGTGGTGCAGTCGCTGACGGTCGATGAGGACAGGTTGCCTGGCGACAAGCCCGTCAAGGTCAATGCCGCCATTGCGACGATCGGATGATGGCCTGACACACTGGCCTGACACACGCCGATCGCCCGGCGAATCATTCGAACCGGGTCCGTCCGACGCCATGCGTGCGACGGACCTGCCATGCTTACAGTGCGCGTTTGACGGTACGCGCAGCGCCTGAAATGTCCTGCCCGACGCCGTCGACGGTATTACAGCCCGCCAACGCGAACAACGAACCGACCACCAGAAAAAACGCCAAGAAACGCGCCAACATATCGACCTCGATACAAAAAAGCTGAATAACCCCGGGTTTTCGGCCATCGTTGCCCCCAAAGCCTGAAACCCGAATTCTTGTGGATGACGCTCCGCCGACGCGAAGGCCGCGACCGTGCACCGTGAAGCAACGCGCAATTGTGCTTCAATTTCCCTCGGACGGGAACGTCCGCGCATCTCCGGCTCGCCGGTCCCGGCCCCTCGCCCTAGATCACCGCCAGCGTCTGCCGGATATGCTCGGCGAACGCCACGCTCAAGTGCGCCGGACGGGCGCGATCGAACTTTACCGTAATTCCGACGGACGGCAACGTCGGCAAGGTATCACCTGTAACAATGCGTAAATCCGCCGGCACTGCCGTTTGCGTCATCACGGCCAGCGCCTGACCGGAACGGGCCAGGGCCGTCAGTCCGGCAAGGTTGCTGCTCGCATACGCAACGCGGTAGGCGCGTCCCGCTTTCGCCAGGGCCTCGCAGGCGGCGATATGGTCCAGCGTATCCGGGTCCGAGAGCGCGAGCGGCAACGGTTCGTCAGCGTCGGACAACACAGCGTCGAGCCCCGGGTTTGCGATCCACACGAGCGGTTCACGACGGATTACGCTACGCTCGTCCACCCCTTCCGGCACAGAGATCAACGCCAGGTCGATGGCATGCCGGGAGAGCTGTTCGAGCAGGCGCGGCGTCGGCTCGCAAATGACCTCCACCAGCGCTTGCGGGTGCGCCACGGCAAACTCCCGCAGCAGATGAGGAAGAAACGCCGCCGCGTAATCGTCCGGGCAGCCGAACCGGATCGTCCCGGCCAGGCCACGCCCCGACATGTCGGCCAGCGCTTCATCGTGCGCGCGCAGTATGCGCTGCGCGTGTCCGAGCAGACGTTCGCCCGGCCCGGTCAGCACTACCCCACGCCCGGTGCGCTGGAGCAACGGCTGGTCCACGATCTCTTCCAGACGCTTCATCTGCTGGCTCAGCGCCGATTGCGTTCGGGCAATGCGTTGCGCCGCCCGGCTTAACGACCCCGCCTGCGCAATCGCCGCGAACGAGCGCAGCAAATCGATTTCCAGAGACAAGCCCAAGATATTAGCTCCGCTTCTATCGCTCATTAGCACTATTCGCTTCTATGAAATCAGAGCGCTGCTTAGACTGCAAGCGGTAGTTGTCCTCCCCTTCCTTCACGCTCGCCCCGCCCTTTGGAGATTCGCCTGTGTCCAAGAACCAAGACGCCGACTTCTGGCGCAACGCCCGCCAGCATCTGATCCGCTACGGCGGCACCTTCGAACCGATGATCGTCGAGCGGGCGCAGGGCAGTTTCGTATATGACGCCGACGGACGTGCGATTCTCGATTTCACCTCAGGTCAGATGAGCGCGGTGCTCGGGCATTGCCACCCCGAGATCGTCTCGGTCGTCACCGAATCCATCGGCAAGCTCGATCATCTGTTTAGCGGCATGCTCTCGCGCCCTGTCGTGGATCTCGCGACACGACTGGCGGAAGTTACGCCCGAAGGGCTCGATCGAGTGATGTTGCTGAGCACGGGGGCCGAGTCGAACGAAGCTGCCATCCGGATGGCCAAGCTCGTCACAGGCAAGTACGAAGTCGTCGGCTTCGCGCAATCATGGCACGGCATGACCGGCGCGGCGGCGTCCGCAACATACAGCGCCGGGCGCAAGGGCGTTGGCCCGGCATCCGTCGGATCCTTCGCCATTCCCGCCCCGTTCACGTACCGTCCGCGTTTCGGTCCCGCAGGTCAGTATGACTATCTGGCGGAACTGGACTACGCGTTCGATCTTATCGATCGGCAGTCCAGCGGTAATCTGGCCGCCTTCATTGCCGAGCCGATTCTCAGCTCGGGCGGCATCATCGAACTGCCGCCCGGGTACCTTGCCGCCCTCAAGCGCAAATGCGAGGAGCGCGGCATGCTGCTGATTCTGGACGAAGCGCAGACCGGCATCGGGCGCACCGGCACGATGTTCGCCTTCGAGCGCGACGGCGTGACGCCCGATATCCTCACGCTCTCGAAAACCCTCGGTGCCGGGCTACCGCTGGCCGCCATCGTCACGTCGGCGCAAATCGAGGAACGCGCGCACGAACGTGGCTATCTCTTCTACACCACGCACGTTTCCGATCCACTGCCCGCCGCCGTCGGCCTGCGCGTGCTGGATGTCGTCGCGCGCGATAACCTCGTCGCGCGCGCGAACGTGATGGGCGAGCGCCTGCGCAACGGCCTGCTAGGACTGATGGAGCGCTTCGAATGCGTAGGGGACGTGCGCGGACGCGGTTTGCTGCTCGGCATGGAGATCGTGACCGAGCGTCGCACCAAGGCGCCGGCAGAGGCGCTCGGCGCCAGGATCACGCGCGAATGCATGAACCTCGGCCTGAGCATGAACATCGTGCAACTGCCCGGCATGGGCGGTGTGTTCCGCATTGCCCCGCCACTCACGGTCAGCGAGTCGGAAATCGATCTGGGCCTGTCGTTGCTGGGACAGGCCATCGAGCGGTCGCTGTAGTTGCGACCCAATACGTCAGATAAACCTGTCAGATGAGTGCGCCAAATGACGGCGGCCCCGCGAAAGCCCTTGTCGGCAATCGCGGGGCCGCACGGGCGCCGCCAGTGACGCCCTAACGAACGTCAGTCGTTTCGCTGCGGGCGCTGAACGTCGCGGAAGATGTACTTCAACGCGTCCGCGAGCGTGCTGGACCAGACCGACCACTCATGCTTGCCGTCGACGATGCGCAACTCGGCAGGTTGCTTGTTCGCACGCAGCAACTCGTAGAAGCGCGTCGCTTCCATTTCGATGTTGAAATCGTCGTCGTCGCCCGAATTGATGTACATCGGCACCTTGATGCCCTTTTTCAGGAATTCGTCGAAGTACGCCGGATAGTTGTTCTGCTGCCAGACACGTGCGCTGTACTCGCCGTTAGCATTCGGCTCCGCGAACACCTTCACGAAACGGGCCGACGAATCCTTGGGCGGTTCCGGATTGTAGATGGCGGGGCTGAGCAGCGCCGCTGCCTTGAACTTTTCCGGATACTTGAGCGCGTAGCGCATCGCGCCGTAGCCCCCCATCGACAGACCGCCGATCAGACGCCCGTCGCGGGTCTTGATCGTGCGATACGTTTTCTCGACATGCGGGATCAGCTCGCTGAAGAACGCGGTTTCCATGCGTTCCTTCAGGTCGACGTACCAATTGGTATTGGCGTCGGGCATGATCACGATGGCCGGCGGAATGTCGCCGTGGCCGATCAGCCTGTCCATGGTGGACTGCATGTGTCCCTTGACCACCCAGTCGTTCTTCACGCCGTCGTTGCCATGGAGCAGATACAGCACCGGATAGGTGGTCTTGCTGCTGGTCTCGTACCCCGTCGGGAGATACACGTTGTAGGTCAGCGGGCGCGACAAATTCTTGCTGTAGACCTCGCTCGACACCACCTCGCTGGCGTGAGCGGGCGCTCCGGCCAGTGCCACTGCCGCCATGACCCCAGCGGCCAGTTTCGGCACCTGCCGGGTCAGACCCATACCGTATTGACGGAACATTTCGAACACATACCCTCCTGATGAGATCATTGTCTTGTTATCCGTACCATCCGCGGTAAGCAAAGCGGCAAACCGTCGGACGCGAAAGATTAACATCTGAAGTGTCTTTCCGGTGCAACGAATATCAGGGGTCAGAACAAAAGCACGGCATGATCGGCGTCCCCTTCAGGGCAGTGCCGACACGCGCCCAACGGCGTCGTATGCAAGTTGCGGCACCCCTACGAAATCCAATGGCTTATCGTGGCCGGACGTGCCCCATGTCAGACATCGCGCTACCATGTCGGACGCCCTCGCCGCGCCGCAGGATTCCCCCGACCCATGGCGACGGCGGCCCGACGCCAATCCCATCATCTCCATGAGCGATCTTCCTTACCTCGACCACGCTGCATTCCTCGCCCTTGCCGAGTCGGCCCGCGCCCGTTCCACCGACTGCCAATGCACGAAGACGCCGCTCGACGGCTGGGCGACGCTGCCCAACTCGATGCCCGACACGCAACTGGACGTCATCGGCACGTTACTCGATCCGCGGGACCTGCAAGACGGCCAGGAGCCGACCTTCGTCGAATATCACCCGAACGGCACCGCTTACTGGCATGTCGACGCGCCTATCGCACCACGCTACTTTCCGTACAACCGGGCGAACGTCTGCCGGTGCCGCGAATGCGGGCGCCTCTACCTTCGCTATCAGGAAGGCGGCGGCTACTTCGTCGATCAGCGAATCCGGCAGGTGAACCCGGCGCTGATCGTCGACGCGCCGCCGGATTCGGCGTGACGAATGTCTCGCTCGCGCCGAAAAAATTGTTGTCTTCCGTTTTCATTCGTTTTCATTTGTTCGCGTTTGTGAACGAGTGTGGCCGCACGCCCCTCTTTCGCCACCCGAAACGAGACAGAAATCCGCGTAAAAACAAATAGATAGCGATCATTTTCGATCCAATGCAATTGGTTTGGATTGCAAAATGATACGAAGAACGTGCGCGCCTTCGGCCAGTCGAAGCGCGCATGCAAAAACACGACGCTTCCTCCGCTCCCGCTTTCGCCACCACTCGGCGCCCCACCTCCGCTCGGGCCATCCTCCTGCGCGCGGCGGCTGCCGTTCAATATTCGCCGTCGCTCTATGTCGCGATCTACGCGCTCGTGTGGACGCTCGTGAGCGCGACGCTCGACCCCACCGTCCCGTTCGACGCCGTCGAGGCCTTCAACTGGGCGCGTAATGCGCAATGGGGAACGCCGAAGAACCCATGGCTGGTCGGCTTTTCGATGTGGCCTGCGCTTGGACTGCGCCCCGAAACGCTGGCGCTCTATTGGTACGCATCGCACTTCGCTGCCGTCGCGATCGGCATGCTGGGTGTGTGGCACCTTGCCCAACGCCTCTCGGGCAACACGCGTCTCGCCTGGCTGGCCATGCTGAGCCTGCATCTGAGCGGCGCGATCAACATCGACATCCTGCCGTACAACGACAATTACCTGCTGGTCATGCTCTGGCCCTGGATGCTCTGGCTGTTCGTGCGCGCGATGTGCGACTCGCCGCGATTCTGGCCGGCGTTCGGGACCGTGGCCGGGTTGGCCGCCATGACCAAGTATTCGACGTTCGCCTTGCTCGGGGCGATTCTCATCATTACGTTATGGACCCCGTGCACGCGCCGCCCCTATCGACAGCCCGCCTTCCTGCTGGGAGTCGCAATCTTCGTCGCGCTCGTCGCCCCCAACGTGCTTTGGCTGGCGTCCCATGACTTTGCGGCTTTCCGATGGGTAGACGATCAGATCCATCAGCGACTGAACCTGCGAGGCCTGCGGGGCGCCCTTGCCGCGTTCTATCCGGTGATCACGCTCGCCGTCGTGATGCATCTGGCCGGCATCCGATTCAAGGCGCCGCCGTTGCCCGTGTGGCTATCGGCCTGCGTCGTGCTGCCTCCTCTGCTTCCGATCCTCGTGTACTTCACGGTCCATGAGGGCGGACGCATCTCCGAATGGCTGCAACCGTTCGCCGTTCCGCTGCCCGCACTCCTGGTCGCCTGCGCCGCCCCGCAGACGGCCAGGCGCGCCTGGCGAATTTCCCGCTGGCTGCCAGCCGTCGGCCTGATGGTACTGGTCGGTTACACCATGGCGCTCAGCATGAACCTGCGCAACGCCGGGCAAAAGTTTGCCGGCATCAAGGCCGCCAGCGTCACGCTCGAGCAACGATGGCAGGCACGCTACCAGACGCCGCTGGCTTTCGTGGGGCACGACCACCTGGCCAGCTGGCTGACCTTCTATGCGCCGAGCAACCCGCGCCTGCTCGCACGCTGGTCGGCAACGCAGCGCCCGACCATCTACACGCGCGATCTGGACGAATCCGAGGTGCGCGCCCGCGGCGCACTCCTGCTCGGGCGGCCCGGCCGGTCTTGCCGCGACACAAACTTCTCGCGCACGTTGGCTTTGTGGCCGACGCTGAGCATCGAGGCTCAGGAAACCGTGCCATTTGCCTATCACGGCGGCACATCGCCCATTGCACTTTGCGTCGCATACATCGCACCGCAACGCTGAATATCTAAAGCACAATCGCTTCGTTGCCCCGTTCAGACCGGCCCGGATAATCGACGTCAATCGAGTCCGTTGACTCATTCGGCCAATTTATCGGGGCAACGTCCATGAAACCGCTCAACTCACGCTCACGTCGTCACTTCCTCGGCGCGCTCGGCGCAGGCGCCGCTTCGGTCGCGCTGCCCTCGCTGTCTGCCAGGGCGGCATACGAGCCGGGCAAATTCCGCATCGGCTATCAGAAGGCCGCAAGCACGCTGGTACTCGCCAAGGCAAACGGCTCGCTCGAAGCCCGCCTGCGCCCACTCGGCGTCGAACTCACATGGGCCGAGTTTGCCGCCGGGCCGCAATTGCTCGAAGCGCTCAATGTCGGCGCCATCGACTTCGGCTACGTGGGCGAAGCGCCCCCCGTGTTCGCGCAAGCCGCCGGTGCCGACTTCGTCTACAGCGCCTACGAAATTCCGACGCCGCTCGCCGAGGGCGTCGTCGTGGCAAAGCAGTCGGCCATCCACACGGTCGCCGACCTGCGGGGCAAGCGCGTTGCCTTCAACAAGGGCTCAGACGTCCATTGGTTCCTCGTTGCATTGCTGCGCAAACACGGGCTGGATTACGGCGACATCAGCCCCGTGTTCCTCGCGCCGGCCGACGCACGCGCCGCGCTTGAACGGGGGGCGGTCGACGCATGGGCGATCTGGGAGCCGTTCCTCACCGCCGTCCTGGAACAAAGTCCTGTGCGCCTGCTCGCGAACGCCGAGGGGGCCGCCGACCATCATCAGTTCTTCCTGAGCCAGCGCGCGTTCGCGGAAAAACGGGGGGACGTCGTGAAGGCCACGCTCGAATCGCTGGGCCAGACCGGGCAGCAAATCCGCGCGAACTACGCGGCGGCAGCGGCGCAGCTCGCCCCCATTCAGGGTCTCGATGCGAAGATCATCGAGAAAGGCCTGCGCCACTACGCGCATATCTACAAGCCCGTGTCGGAGCCCGTGCTGGCCGCCCAACAGAAAATCGCAGATACGTTCCTGCAACTGCGACTGATTCCGAAACAGATTCGCGTGGCCGACGCCACGCTGCGCCAGCCGCTCGCCTGAGCCGTCACCCGTCACCCGTCACGTTTCGCGTTTCGCGTTTCGCGGCTGACCGCCGGGCGCCTCGTCGAAGTCCGTCCCGACCATGCGGGACGTTCCCGCCCGGTGAGTCTCCTATTCCCGCACGGCAAGACGCTGCCGTCGCGTGCACGCGTTTTCGTCGATTTTTTGATAGAGACACTTGCGTATTCGTCTGACACGCGTAAGAGTGACGTACGCGCCGCGACCGTACCCGTCAGACGGCGACCGGGCTGGACTGGCGGTTGCTGCGGCATCGCGCCGCGCACTTCCCGCGAATCAGAGGTTTTTGTGAGCCCACCGTCTCCCTCAGACGCCGGCACCGGTGCCGGCGACACGACTGTCGGCTATGCCGAGCGCAACCGTCCGTACTGGCAGCGCAATCTTGCGATCTGCGTATTCGGTTCGTTCACCACGCTGGCGGGCCTGAGCATGTTGCTGCCGTTCCTGCCGCTTTACGTCAAACAGTTGGGGGTCGCGCCCGAGTCGGCCGTCATTCAGTGGTCGGGGGTAGCCTTCAGCGCAACGTTTCTCGGCACCGCCGCGACTGCGCCAATCTGGGGTCATCTGGCCGACCGCTTCGGGCGTCGCCCGATGCTCATCCGGGCCGCCGTGGGCATGGTGATCGTGACGTCGCTCATCGGCATTGCCCACAATGTCTATCAGCTCGTGGCGCTGCGTCTGCTCACCGGCCTGATCGGCGGTTACGCCTCGGCCTCGACCGTCATGATCGGCACGCAAGCACCGCGCGAGCGCGCGGGATGGGCGCTGGGCGTGTTGTCGACCGGCGCCCTCGCAGGCAATCTGACTGGACCACTGATCGGTGGCCTGCTTCCGCCGTTGATCGGCATTCGCGGCACCTTCTTCGCCTGTGCCGGCATGATCTCGATCACCGCCCTGCTGACGATTTTCGGTGTGCGCGAAGCATTCGACCGCGCACGCGACGGCAAACGTCGCACTGCGACAAACGGCGACGCGCGCATGCCGAAGGCACGGGCCGGCATCATTGCGGCGATATTGTTCACCGGCATGATGGTGCTGCTCGCCAACATGTCCATCGAGCCGATCATTACCGTCTACATCAGCCAGTTGGGCGTCGATGGCCCCCATCTCACGCGCGTGGCGGGTGTGGTCATGGCGAGTTCCGCGCTGGGCAGCATGCTGAGCGCGGCGAAGTTGGGTGCGCTGGCCGATCGCATCGGCAGTTGGCGCGTGATCGTCGGTTGTCTGATCGCAACGGCGTTGGTGATGGCGCCGCAAGCGTTCGTGACCGAATGGTGGCAGTTGGCAGCATTGCGCGTATTGATGGGCATGACGCTGGCCGGCCTGCTGCCTGCCATCGGCAAGCTGGCGCGGCATGCCGTTCATGAGCGCAGCACCGGCAAGCTGCTCGGCTATCTCCAGTCGGCGCAGTTCAGTGGGCAAGTCATTGGGCCCATCATCGGCGGTCAGGTCGCCGTGATGTTCGGCCTGCCGGCCGTCTTCTTCATGACGTCCATCCTCCTGATCCTGTGCAGCGTGCTCGCGAACCGCGCCCGCATCGTCAGCGCTCGGCTCGACCCTCGACCCATTCAGCCTACCTGAGCGCGCGCGCGACGCGCCGGCGGCGAAGCAGCCAGCGCGTCTTCCACGAACGCCATCAGCGCTTGCAGCCGCGCAGTACGACCGCGCCGCGTGGGCACCAGCAACGTGACCGGGGCGCTGTCGAAATCCCAATCGGCCAGCACGCGTACGAGTCGGCCTGCGGCCACGGCCTCTCGGGTGTCCCATTCGGAGCGCAACACCAGACCCAGTCCCTGCTCGGCCCACTCGCGCGCCACACTGCCGTCGTTCGTCGTGTAGGCCGCGACGACACGCACGCTGTCGCGCGTTATCGTCCGTTTGCCTGCTGCTGCGCTTGCCTTTGCGCGCCGCCGGAATCGCCACAACGATGCGTCTTCGTCGTTCTCCCGAATGCAAATACAGCGGTGCTGCAACAGCGCGTGCGGATCGGCGGGCACGCCGTGTCGCTGCAAGTAGGCGGGACTGGCGCACAGCCAGCGATCGTTCGGCGCCAATGGCCGTGCGATCCACGACGAGTCTCTGACCGCACCCACGTGAATGACGGCATCCGAATCGTGTTTGTCCGGCCAGGGCGTCTCGCGCAGGTCCAGTTGAAGGTTCAGCGCCGGATGCAGTAGACCGAAGCGCGCCAGCACCGGCGCCACATGATGCCGGCCATAGCCGAACGGCGCGGCAATTCGCAGGGAACCCGTCAGACGGTTGTCTTCGCGTCGGAACGACTCAGGTAGCGCATCGAGTTGCGCGAGCAATGCCGAGCCTTCGCGCGCCAGCCGCTCGCCCTCGGCCGTGAGGCTGAGTTGCCGGGAGGTGCGCGTGGCCAGCGCCAGCCCCAACGTGGCCTCGAGCTTGCGCAAGCGGGCCGAGAGCGCAGGCGGCGTCACGTTGAGCATGCGCGCAGCGGCGCTGAGCGATGGCGATAGCGAAAGCGCCTCGATCAGGCGCAGATCTTCGATCTGGATCATTCACCTGGGCTTAATGTTTGATGTGCACTCATTTAACCACGGCTCACGCCGTTCTTCCTAAACTGCGATCTGTCACGTCACCCAACAACCCACCGACAAAGCCACCATGTCCGATACTGCCGCTTCACGCGACGCCTGGCCGCGCGCCGTACTCTTCGATCTTCTGACCGCCCTGCTCGACTCGTGGACCGTATGGAACCGCGCCGCCGGCAGCGAGACGGCCGGGCGCACATGGCGTGCCGAGTATTTGCGTCGCACCTACGGTTGCGGCGCGTATGTCAGCTATGAACAGTTGGTGCGCGAAGCTGCCGAGCATGTGGGGCTGCCAGCATCAGCGCCGCAAGCCCTCGAAGCCGAATGGCTGACGCTACCGGCATGGGACGGCGCCCGCGAACTGCTTCAGGCGTTGCGTCCGCACTGCAAGCTCGCGGTCGTCACCAATTGCTCCAAGGCACTCGGACATCAAGCGGCGTCGTTGCTCGGCGTCGAGTGGGATGTCGTCGTCACCTCCGAGGAAGCGGGCTTCTACAAGCCGGATCCGCGTCCGTACCGCATGGCGCTCGACAGGCTCGGCATATCGTCAACCAAGGCGGCCGAGGTGGCCGAGGTAGCCTTCGTCGCCGGCTCCGGTTACGACCTGTTCGGCACGTCGGCGCTCGGGCTGCGCACGTTCTGGCACAACCGGGTCGGCCTGGCGCGTCCGGAGGGCGCCCCCGCCCCCGACTGCGAGGCGCCGACCCTCGCGCCCGCGCTCGACTGGCTTCGTCATTTCCGCACTCACGCCTGAGATTCACCCCCATGAACGCAACCCACAACCTCACGCGCGCCTCGTTGCAGACGCTGGACACCCCTGCTGCCATCATCGATGTGCCGCGCATGCAGCACAACATTGCGCGCATGCAGTCGCGCATGGACGCGCTCGGCGTGCGTTTTCGCCCTCACGTGAAAACCAGCAAGTGCGTGGAAGTCGCGCACGCGCAGATTGCGGCAGGCGCCACGGGCGTCACCGTCTCCACGCTCAAGGAAGCCGCGCGCTTTTTCGACGACGGGGTGACCGACATCCTCTATGCCGTGGGCATGGTGGCGAGCAAGCTGCCCGCAGCACTGGCGCTGCGCCGTCGCGGCTGCGATCTGAAGATCATCACGGATAGCGTGGCATCGGCGCAGGCCATCGTGGCGTTCGGCGCCGAGTACGGGGAGACGTTCGACGTGTGGATCGAGATCGATACCGACGGGCATCGCTCCGGCATCCGCCCTGAGGAAGACGCTCTGCTTGACGTCGCCCGCGTGCTGCACGACGGCGGCGCCCGGCTCGGCGGTGTCATGACACACGCGGGTTCGAGCTACGACTTCGACACCCCTGAAGCGCTTGCCGCCATCGCCGAGCAGGAGCGCGCGGGGTGCGTGCTCGCCGCCACGCGGCTGCGCGACGCCGGTCTGCCGTGTGCTGTCGTGAGCGTCGGTTCGACGCCAACGGCGCTTGCCGCCAAACACCTCGAAGGGGTGACGGAAGTGCGCGCGGGCGTCTATGTGTTCTTCGATCTCGTCATGCATAACGTGGGCGTATGCGCCACGGACGAACTCGCGCTGAGCGTGCTCACGACAGTGATCGGGCATCAGGCGGAAAAAGGCTGGGCGATCGTCGACGCCGGCTGGATGGCGATGAGCCGCGATCGGGGCACGCAAAAGCAAAAGCGCGACTTTGGCTACGGGCAGATTTGTCGCGTCGACGGAAGCCTCGTGCCGGGCTACGTGTTGAGCGGCGCCAATCAGGAGCACGGCATTCTCTCGCGCGAGGGCGAGCCGGACCCGGACATCGTGGCGCGCTTTCCCATCGGCACGCTGCTGCGAATTCTGCCGAACCATGCCTGCGCCACCGGGGCGCAATTTCCCGAGTATCACGCCATCGATCCGGAGCGGGGTCTCGCGACCTGGCCGCGACTGCACGGCTGGTAAGCCAGCGCGTCAGCCGAGGCAATCGAACGCGGGACGTTGCATCGCCGGCGTGCGACGCTTGCGATGCTTATGCCGAGGCATCACATAACGTATCCCGATTTACTTCGTTCACGGCGGGCCACGCGCCCGCTACGCTCGCGCTTTGCCTGTATTGGAGTGCAATCATGAGCGTAGAAATCATCGGGATGATCACGGCAGCCCCGGGATCCGAAGTCGATCAACCCACCGGCGCGGCCGTCGATCCGATATTCATCACGCGCATGGCGCAGGCTCATGAGACGGCGGGCTTCGACCGCGCCCTGATCGGCTACTTTTCGAACGGCCCGGAGGGCAGCCTCGTGAGCAGCCATGTCGCTGCTGCGACGCAACGGCTCGGCATCCTGCTCGCCTATCGTCCCGGCGTCATCGCTGCACCGCTCGCCGCGCGGCAACTCGCCACACTCGACCAGTTCTCTCGCGGACGCCTCGCGCTGAACGTCGTTTCCGGCGGCAACGATGCCGACCTGCGGCGCGATGGCGACTTCCTCGATCATGATGCGCGCTACACGCGCACCGACGAATATCTCGACGCCCTCAAAAGCATCTGGACCGCCGACGCGCCGGTCGACTTCCACGGCGAGCACTATCGTTTCGAGCAGGCGTCACCTGCCGTGCCGACCTGGCAAAAACCCCATATCCCTATCTATTTCAGCGGCGCGTCCGATGCCGCCATCGACGTCGCGGCGCGTCACGCCGACACGTACATGCTGTGGGGCGAACCGCTCGACGCTGTCGAGTCGCTCGTCACGCGCGTGCGCGCGGCGGCGCAGCGTCATGGTCGCAAACCCCGCTTCTCGATTTCATTTCGCCCCATCGTCGCCGACACCGAAGCACAGGCATGGGAGTGCGCCGACGACGTGCTGCGTCAGGTCAAGGCCACGCGTGCGAGCCTCGGGCTGCGCGCCGAAGCGCCGGAGAACGTGGGTTCGCAGCGCTTGCTTGCCGCTGCCCAACGTGGCGATGTGCTCGACGAGCGACTCTGGATGGGCGTGGCCAAAGCAACAGGCGCGCGCTGGAACTCGACCTCCCTGGTCGGCACCCCGGAACAAGTCGCGCGGGCACTGGGGCGCTATTACCAACTCGGTGTCGACACGTTCCTCATTCGCGGCTTCGACCCACTGGGCGACACCATTCGCTACGGCGAGACGCTGATTCCCGCGATCCGTCGTCATGTGGCGGAACTCGATCGTCAACGCACGCCCCGGGCGGCCTGAAGACCTCGTCGAGCCATCTGGCCAATTGATTCGTCCCTTCCGTCCGTTTCTCTCAAACGACTCTTCAATCGCTTTTTAGACAGGTGTCATGATGTTGCTGCGCTGGATTCGTCGCGCCCGCTTTGCCGTCCCCGCCCTTTCCTTTTCCGTTCCCCTTTCCTTCCGGGCTTTCACTGCCTTCACCGCCATTTCTGCGCTTGGCGCGCTCCATGCCGGCGCGGCCAATGCGCAAGGCGTAACGCTACGCGTGGGGGATCAGAACTACTACAACGTGCGAGCGTCGATGGAAGCCTCCGGCGCGCTCGAAGGTGCCAACTATCAGGTCGAATGGAAACACTTCCAGTCGGCGGCGCCCGTGGCCGAAGGCCTGAACGCCGGCGCACTGGATCTCGGGTTTCTCGGTGACTCCGGCTTTCTTTTCCTTGCCGCGAAAGGCGCGCCCGTCAAGCTGATCGCCGTCTCGCGCCAGAACCCGGACACGATTGCGCTGCTGGTGCCGAAAGACTCCCCCGTGAAGTCCATTCAGGACCTCAAGGGCAAAAAGGTCGCCTACTGGCCCGGCGCATGGAGCCAGCAACTGACATTGCGCGCGCTGGAAAAGGCCGGTTTGCCGACGGACTACGTACAGTTCGTCAAGCTCATGCCGGTCGATGCCGCCGTCGCGCTGCCCAATGGCGCCATCGACGCATTCCCGGTGTGGGAGCCGTATATTTCGCAGCAGGTCGTGCATAACGGCGCACGCCCGATCATCACCGCACGCAATCTGATGCCGGGCGTGAGCAGCGTGGCCGCGTACGCGCCGTCGGTCAACGCGAAGCATGCCGCGATCTCCGACTTCCTCGTGCGACTGCAAAAAGCCCGCGCGTGGGTCGAAACGCATAAGGACGCGTATGCCGATCAGTGGGCGAAGAAAGCCGGACTGGACCGCGACGTGGCGCGTCACTGGATCGGTCAGGCGGGGATGACGATCGACCCCGTCGACAAGCAAGCCGTCGCCGACTATCAAGGCACGAGCGACTTCCTCACGCAAACGGGCGCTCTGCCGACTCGCTTCGATGTCAGCAAGATCGTCGACACGTCGTTTGCGCCGGTGCTTGAGGCAAAGGGACAGGCAACACGTCAAAGCGCCTCGCGCTGAGCCTGCGACAGGCCGCCGTCGCCGAGGTTGCTTCGGCGACGGCACGGATCTGCAGCGTCATCGCGACGGCAAACGCGGCAAGGGGAAGCAACGACGAACCGCCGCGCTTGTCTTGCATGCTGCCCCTCGATGTTCGCTGACTTTCATAACGGGTTGCGTCCACGTCACCCCTGCGACGCCTGACGCAGCATCCACTCGCGGAACTGCCGGAGCGCAGCGCGCTGTTGCAGGCGCTCTCGCGGATAGCACAGGTAGTGGCCGTGACGCGGCACGTCCACGCCGGCATCCACGGGCACCACCAGACGCCCCGCCGCTACCGCCTCACGCGCGAGAAACGCCGGCACCAGGCCGACGCCCATCCCCGCCTCCGCAGCCTGCAGCAGCACCGAATACTGCTCGAATCGCGGCCCGGGGCGCTGGGCGTGTGGCGCGGCGTCGTAGCAAGCCGCCCACGTGCCCCACACCTCTTCCGCCTGGTTGTGCACCAACCTCGGCGCGCGTGCAATGTCCGCCTCGCGCGCCAGAGGATGCCGCGCGAGGAACGACGGCGCACACACCGGCACGAAACGTCGTCCGTCCAGATACTCGCTCACCACGCCCTCCCAGGTGCCGTCGCCGTATCTCACCGCAGCGTCGAGCGTGAAGGGAAATGCATCGCCGTGCGAGAGATGGCGGCTGAAGCTGAGCGTCACCCCCGGCGTGCTCGCCAGAAAATCCGGCAGACGAGGAATCAGCCATTTGGTCGTAAACGTCGGCACGCTGGCAATCGTCAGCAAATCGCTCTCACCACGCGAGGTCATCAATTCCAGCGACGCGTTGCCGATCTCGCGAAGCGGCGCCGCCACCCGGTCATGATAGCGACGACCGGCCTCGGTCATCGCCAGGTGACGACCTTCGCGCACGAACAGCGCCGTGCCCACCAGGTCCTCCAGCGCCCCGATCTGACGGCTGACCGCGCTCGGCGTGAGCCCCAGTTCACGGGCGGCACGAGTAAAATTCAAGTGTCTTGCCGCACTGGCAAAGGCGAGCAACTCGGCGATGTTGGGATAGCAGTGTCGCATTGGAGAAAGCAGGACGGGCGTGGGTTGTCGGTCGACGGCGATCTCGCGCATCGCTTTGGACGCGGCGCCAACTGTTCCGTTTTCGCACAGAACGATGCCCGATTTGTGTGTTTTCTTCATGACGATGACATGTCGGCCCTCGAAACTCTCGCCCAACGTCGACTTGGTCGCCTGCGTTGTGCCGTAAGGGATAGCAAGAAATCGGGTCGACCGAAGCAAATTTTTCACCGTATGCCGTTCAGGTTTCCCGGATGTCCCACGCTCACGCTGATCACGCCGATCACGCCGACCGTTTCGCCCCATCTGTGCCATTGCAGCACAGCCCGGCGCCTGCGCACGGCGCCGTCAACGGGCATTCACGGTCTCGTCGACGCACCGGCGTCCTGATCTGGATCGTGCGCGCGGTTGCCGCGCTGTTCCTGATTTATCTTTGCCTGCCGGTACTCCTGCTGCTCGTGGGCGCCTTCGGTCAGACCTGGACAAATACCCTCTTGCCGACCGGTGTTACCGGACGATGGTTTGTCGAGCTCCTCGGCGATCCGTCGTTCCGCCGGGCATTCGCCACGAGCCTCATCGTTGCGGTGAGCTGCTGTGCGATGACGGCTGCCGTCGGCCTTCCCCTCGCCTACACGTTGCATCACCGTGCGCGCAGCGGCCGGGGGACGATCGCACGTCTGGTGACCCTGCTGCCGGTGGCCGTACCGGCGCTCACGCTCGGCTTCGGTTACATCGCCGTGTTCAGCGGCGACACGCTGCCGTGGCTAGGCTCGCTCTGGTTGCTGGTGCTCGCGCACGTCGTGCTCACGCTGCCGTACCTTACCCAGACGCTGCTCGCCGACCTGCGCCATCTCGACATCGCAAAACTGGAAGATTGCGCCGCGACGCTGGGCGCCTCGCCGCTGCATCAGTTCCTTAGCATCGCGGTGCCGAATCTCGGCCATAGCCTGGTCGCAGGTCTCGTCATGGTCGCGGCACTGTCGATCGGCGAGTTCCAGATCTCCAACCTCATCGCGGGCTTCCGCTATCGCAACTATCCGGTCGTGTTGCTGCAGGCGTTCTACGGCGCCACCGGCTTCGCCTGCGCGGCCACCGTCGTGCTGCTCGTGCTCGCGCTCGCGGCCACCGGCGTGTCGATCATTGCCGCCTCTCGCCAGAAGGTCAGTTCATGAGCCTCACGCTAGAAAACGTCAGCTTCCGGTATGCCGGCGCCGCCCACGGCCTCGATGACGTCAGCCTGCAAGCGCGTCAGGGCGAATTGTTGGCCATCATGGGCCGCAGCGGCTCCGGCAAATCGACCGTGCTGCGCCTCGTTGCCGGGCTGCTCGACGGCTATCGGGGTCGCATCGCCATCGGCGGTGAAGACGTCGGCGGCGTGCCCGTATGGCGCCGTCACGTGGGCATGGTCTTTCAGCAATACGCGTTGTTCCCGCATTTGAGCGTGCTCGATAACGTCGCGTACGGATTACGCATGCAAGGCGTGCGCCCGGCGCAGCGACAACAGGCCGCGCTCGCCATGCTCGCCCGTGTCGGGCTGGAGGCATTCGCGTCGCGCCGTCCCGCCTCGCTCTCCGGCGGTCAGCAGCAACGCGTGGCGCTCGCTCGCGCGCTGGCGGTGTCGCCGCGCGTGCTGTTGCTCGACGAGCCGCTGGCCGCGCTCGACGCGGGTATTCGCCAGCAGTTGCGTGACGAAATTCGCGCACTACAACAGGCCAGCGGGGCCACGACGCTCATCGTCACCCACGACCGCGACGAAGCCCTGAGTCTTGCGGACCGCGTCGCCGTCATCGATAACGGACGCCTGCTGCAAATCGATACGCCGCAACGCCTGTACGACGCGCCGGCCTGCGCGACGGTGGCCAGCTTCACGGGCTTGTCGACGGTATTGCCCGCCCGGGTGGCAAGCCCCGGCGTCGTCGACACCGGTTTTGCCGAGCTGCACGCGGATACCGGTGCGTGGCGCGCGGGCGCCGCCGTCTCGCTGCTGGTGCGGCCCGAACACGTTCGGAGCGATCCGCCAGTGGGCACGATCAATCGGCTGGACGGACGCCCCGGCGCAGTGCGCTTCTTCGGCGCGACTTGCCGCTTCGATTTTCTGCCCGATGGCGCAAGCGCACCGTTACTGGGCGAGAGCCGCACACCCGCTTCGTTCGCCATCTCGCTCGACCCCGCGCACTTGCGGGTGCTGCCGCCGTCCGGTGCTTAACCCTTGTTCTGCTTGTTTCACCGAACTTCTTACCCTGACGCCCCTCACGGAGCCACGTCGATGATTCACCCTGCATCCGCCTTGCCTGCGCGCGCCGTGTCGGCACTCGCCACGCTCACTGCCTCTGTCGCGCTGCTTAGCGGCACCGCCTCCTTCGCCCTCGCCCAGTCCGGCGCGCAAGCCAACGCACAGCCCAGCGCTGGCGCGCCGCTCTACGCGGGCGAAGCCGAGCTGTACGCCAAGGCCGCCGAGGAAGGTCTGGTCGTGTCGTTCGACACCGGGCCGGAATGGGCCAACTGGAAAGCCCTGTTCGCCGAATTCCGAAAGCGCTATCCGAAGGTCGAAATCACCTATAACGACATCGGCTCGGCCGCGACCGTCACCGCGCTCGACAAGTCGCGCCGTCGTCCGCAGGCCGACACCGCCTATTACTTCGCCGGCTCGGCGCTGGACGCCGTGCAGAAGGACGTCGTCGCCCCGTTCAAGCCGGTCAACTTCGACACGCTGCCCAAGGTCTTCCGCGACAACGACGGGCGCTGGTTCACGATTCACTCGCTCAACATCGCGTTTCTCGTGAACACGAAGCTGGTCAGGCACGTTCCGCAGACGTGGGCGGATCTGCTCAAGCCGGAATACAAGAACTCGGTGGTCTACCTGGACCCACGCTCGACCGGTCAGGGCCAGGTCGCCGTGTTTGCCGCCGCCTATGCGTTTGGCGGTAGCGTCGACAATCCGAAGCCGGGCGCGGCGTTTTTCGGTAAGTTGCGCGACGCCGGGAACGTGCTGCGCGTGGAGGGCACCACGCCCTACGCCAAGTTCCTCAAAGGCGAGATCCCGATTCTCATCGGCTACGAGAACGATGGGTTGAAGGCGAAGTACACCGACGGCATGGGCGACGCGGCACAGGTCGTGATTCCGAAGGAAGCCACCGTCTCGGCACCCTACGCCATCAGTCTGGTCAAGCACGGCCCGAATCCGGAAGCCGCCAAGCTTTGGCTGAACCTCATCATGAGTCCGGTCGGTCAATCGCTGTTCGCGCAAGGCTACGTGCGTCCGGCCGTGCCCGGCACGCCGCTGAGCGCCGAAATGCGCGCCCGTATGCCGGACGCCCCGCAGGTCCACCCGCTCGACGTCGCCCGCGCGGCGGCGCAGAAGGCGGAAGTCGATCGCCTGTGGGCCGCAGCCGCGCTTGCCAAGTGAGCCGGCGCACCTCAGGCACCATGACTTCTGTGCACGCATCGAACGCTCGGGTCGACACGCCCCGGATCGGCGGATCGAACGAACCGCCGGCCACCCGCCGGCCCGGCGCCGCGCCCCGCGGCTGGGTTCGTCGCTTCGGCGGTTTACCTGCGGCGGTGGTGCTCACGCTCGGCTTCGGCTTGCCGCTGGCCGCGCTGCTGGTCGCCGCATTCGAGCGGCATGGCACCGCATTTCGCGCCATCGCACTCGATCCGCTGGTACGTGACGCCTTCGTCAATTCAATGGCATTGGCCGTGGGTGCAGGCACCGCTTCGCTGGTCGTGGGTGCATTCATCGCGATCACGCTGGCGCGTCAGACGCCACGCCGCCGCCGTCTCTGGCTCGCCGCCATGGGCGTGCCGCTTGCCTTCTCCGGGCTGGTGATCGCCTACGGTTTCATCCTGGCGTTTGGACGCTCGGGCTTCGTCACGATGACCCTCGCCTCGCTCGGTGCCGATCCGGTGCGCTTCGGCGCCCTGATCTACACGGCGCCGGGTCTTGTCGCGGCGTACGCGTACTACCTGATTCCGCGCGTGGCGCTGATGGTCTACCCCGCCATCGCCAACCTCGACCGCCGCCCCATCGAAGCGGCGCTCACGCTGGGTGCGACGCCGCTGCGTGCGATCGTGGACATCGCTCTGCGCGAACTCTGGCCCACGCTCGCGGCCGCGTGGTGCCTCGTCACCGCGATTGCGCTGGGGACGTACGGCACGGCGCTCGCGTTGGCGGGCACACAAATCAACATCCTGCCGTTGCTCATGTTCCTGAAGATGTCGGACGGGCAAACGGATTTCCCGCAAGCTGCCGCACTGTCGCTCTTGCTGATGGCCGTGTGCAGCGGTGTACTCGCTCTTGGAGAGTGTCTTGTACGGCGTCATCCCGAATGAGTGGTCGGCTGCGGCCCGCCACGCCCTCGCTCAACTGGCGGCCCGGCAGTCGGGCGCGTCGCGTCACGTCACGCCCGTCGGCCTGATCGGTCCGCGCGAAGCCACGCCCGCTCAGCGATATGCCGCGCAATGCATCGGCCACGCGCTGGCCGCGGCAGGCGTCGCGCTGGTATGCGGCGGCAAAGGCGGCGTGATGGAAGCGGCGTCGGCCGGGGCAAGCGCCGCCGGGGGCATCGTGATCGGTCTGCTGCCCGAGGACCACGCTGCCGACGCCAACCCGCATCTGAGCGTTGCCCTGCCGACCGGGCTGGGCATTACGCGCAACGCCCTGATCGCGCGCGCCTCGGTCTGCCTCGTCGCCATCGGCGGGGGGCTGGGCACACTCTCGGAAATCGCGCTGGGCCTGCAGTGGCGCAAACCGGTTTTTACCGTCCTCGATGCCCCTGCCGTGCCGGGCACCGAACGCTTCGACGATATCGACGCGCTGGTCGTGGCCGTGGCCACATGGCTCGCCGTCGCCGGACTTCCCGGAGGTGACACCCCCGGCAAGTGACACCGGCAGTTCCACAAAAACCGACCCACACCGGGGAACTGCCGGTGCGTTTTCGTGACGTTCCTGCAATATAAATTTAGGACCACTAATATTATGAAACGCATTCTTCTCGCTGCACTCGGCCTGGGCGGTATGGCCGGATTCATGGCTCCCGTCTACGCACAAAGCAGCGTGACCCTGTACGGCATCGTCGATGCCGGCGTGGGCTACGCGAGCGGTCAGCGCACGGCCAACTCCAAGGGTGGCGTCGGCGCACCGATCAACTACACCAACGGATCGGTCTGGGGTTTTGCCAGCGGCACGTGGTCTGGCGACCGGTGGGGTCTGAAGGGCTCGGAAGACCTGGGCGGCGGCAACTCGGCCATCTTCCAGCTGGAAAACGGCTTCAACATCGGCAACGGCACGGCGAGCCAGGGTGGCCGACAGTTCGGCCGTCAGTCGTGGATGGGTCTGCAAAGCGCCACGCTGGGCAAGCTCACGTTCGGTCGTCAGTACGATCCGATCGTCGATTATGTCGGCTCGCTGAGCGCAGGCACGTTCGTCACCGGCATGGGTGCACACCCGGGCGATATCGACAACCAGGACAACCAGTCGCGCGTGAACAACTCAGTGAAGTGGGCAAGTCCGGTTTACGCCGGCTTCCAGTTCGGCGCGATCTACGGCTTCGGCGGTCAGCCCGGCAGCGTGAAGAACCAGAACACCTGGGGCTTTGGCGGTCAGTACGCCAGCGGTCCGTTCGCCATCGGCGCAGGCTACCTGCAAGCCACGAACGCCTACGGTGCGGCAGGGACGTGGACCGGCTCGTACGACGGCACGTTCTCCTCGTCGATCAACGAAGGCTTCGCCTCGGCGGCCAGCCAGCGCATCATCTCCGCAGCCGGCACCTACACGTTCGGCGCCACGCAGGTCGGCATCCAGTACGGCAACGTGCAGTACACGCCGGGCTCGCTCTCCACATTCGCCAGCAGCTTCACGTTCAATACGGTCGGCGCGACCGTGGCCTATCAGGTCACCCCGGCCCTGCGACTGGCCGGTGCGTACAACTACACGCAAGGCAGCGACGTCAAGGGCGCAGGCGGTCCGAAGTATCACACGGTGAACTTCGCGTCGTACTACTCGCTGTCGAAGCGCACGTCGCTGTACGGTCTGGTCGGCTACCAGAAGGCGTCGGGCAGCACGCTCGACACGTTCGGCAACGTCGTCGCGGCCACGGCGTCGGTCGGCGACGTGGGCAACGGCATCTCTTCCGCCACGGCGACGCAGACGTTTGTGCGCGTGGGCGTGCGTCAGACGTTCTGAGCGTCTGCGCGCATGCGCGTGGAACGGTTGATGTCGTAGGGTCACACTGGACGGCCCTGCGCCGCCCCACGGCGGGGGGACCCGAGTTGCACTTCGGGGACTTCGCGAGATCCGGTTCGGCACGCAACGTTGTGGACATGGTGTGGCGTTGCGTGACGGACCGGCTCACCCTTGGGCACGCTTTCGCACCCCTCGCACGGCCTTGCCTCAAGCCGTGCCGTGCGCCGGCGTGCCGTTTTTTTCCTGTGCGGCAGACGATTGGCTTATCCTTCAGGCTTTCCCACCCGCACATACGTGACCGGAGAGGCCAACAAGGTGCCACGTCAAACCGCCCAGCCGACTGTCGAAACGCTTACCGATCAAGGGCCTGCGCCGCGCTACTTGCAGCTAAAGCAGTTCATCTGCCGTCAGATCGACACCGGCGCGTGGCCGCCGCATCATCGCGTGCCGTCGGAAAACGAACTCGTCGAGCAGTCCGGTGTGAGCCGGATGACGGTCAATCGCGCGTTGCGCGAGCTTACGGCCGAAGGGCGGCTCGTACGCATGCAAGGCGTGGGCACCTTCGTCGCAGAGCCGAAATCGCACTCGCCGCTGCTTGCCGTGAACAATATCGCCGACGAAATCTCCGAGCACGGGCATCGGCATCGCGCCGAAGTGAAACTGCTGCGCGAAGAACTCGCCGGCCCGGAACGCGCGCTCGCCATGGGATTGCAGGAACGCGAGAAGCTGTTCCATTCCGTGATCGTGCACTATCAGGACAACATTCCGGTGCAGATCGAAGACCGCTTCGTGAACCCGGCACTCGCACCGAACTACCTCGAGCAGGATTTCACCAAGCTCACGCCGAACGCCTATCTGCAGCGCACCTCACCGCTCAGCTCCGGCGAGCATGTCGTCGAAGCCGTGACCGCCACGCCGGACGAAGCGCAGATGCTCCAGATCCAGCGCACCGAGCCTTGCCTGCTGATTCGACGACGCACGTGGTCCGGTAAGCGGATCGTTTCCGTAGCCCGTTTGCTGCACCCCGGCTCACGCCACCGCCTCGAAGGTCGTTTCGGCGATACCGAGTAACAGACTCGGCGAGTCGGTTCGGGCGTCCAGCCGCTCCTCGTGAAAACCCTAGTTCACGGCTAGTTGTATATACAATACTGTACAAGCCATTCAACGCTTAGAACCAAGGGAATCACAGTGAGCCAATTCACCCGATATCGCGACGTCACCCTGCGCGCCCCCCGCGGCACGCAACTCAACGCCAAAAGCTGGCTGACCGAAGCCCCGCTTCGCATGCTGATGAACAACCTCGATCCGGACGTCGCCGAGAATCCGAACGCCCTCGTGGTCTACGGCGGCATCGGTCGCGCCGCGCGCAACTGGGAATGCTTCGACAAGATTGTCGAGACGCTCAAGACCCTGAACGACGACGAGACGCTGCTGGTGCAATCCGGCAAACCGGTCGGCGTGTTCAAGACCCATGCCGACGCGCCGCGCGTGCTGATCGCCAACTCGAATCTCGTCCCGCACTGGGCGACGTGGGAACACTTCAACGAACTCGACGCCAAGGGGCTGGCCATGTATGGCCAGATGACCGCGGGTTCGTGGATCTACATCGGTAGCCAGGGCATCGTGCAAGGCACCTACGAGACGTTCGTGGAAGCCGGCCGCCAGCATTACGGCGGCAACCTGAAGGGACGTTGGGTGCTCACCGCCGGTCTGGGCGGCATGGGTGGCGCGCAACCGCTCGCCGCCACGCTCGCCGGCGCCTGCTCCCTGAACATCGAATGCCAGCAGACCAGCATCGACTTCCGTTTGCGCACGCGCTACGTCGACGAACAGGCCAAGGATCTCGACGACGCCCTCGCCCGCATCGCCCGATACACCGCCGAGGGTCAGGCCGTCTCCATCGCGCTGTGCGGCAACGCCGCCGAGATCCTGCCGGCGCTCGTGCGCCGTGGCGTGCGCCCCGACATGGTCACGGACCAGACCAGCGCGCACGATCCACTCAACGGTTATCTGCCGATCGGCTGGACTTGGGACGAGTATCGCGAGCGTGCCCGCTCGACGCCGGCCGAAGTCGTGAAGGCCGCCAAGCAGTCGATGGCCGTCCACGTCAAGGCCATGCTGGACTTCAAGGCGATGGGCGTGCCGACGTTCGATTACGGCAACAACATCCGGCAGATGGCCAAGGAAGAAGGCGTGCAGAACGCGTTCGATTTCCCCGGTTTCGTGCCGGCGTATATCCGCCCGCTGTTCTGCCGTGGCGTCGGTCCGTTCCGGTGGGCGGCCCTCTCGGGCGATCCGCAAGACATCTACAAGACCGACGCGAAGGTCAAGGAACTGATTCCGGACGACGCCCACTTGCACCGCTGGCTCGACATGGCCCGCGAGCGCATCAGCTTCCAGGGCCTGCCGGCTCGCATTTGCTGGGTCGGCCTCGGTCTGCGCGCCAAGCTCGGACTGGCGTTCAACGAAATGGTACGCTCGGGAGAACTCTCGGCGCCGGTCGTCATCGGTCGCGACCATCTGGATTCCGGCTCGGTGGCGAGCCCGAACCGCGAAACGGAAGCCATGCGCGATGGCTCAGATGCCGTGTCCGACTGGCCGCTGCTCAACGCGCTGCTCAATACCGCCAGCGGCGCGACGTGGGTCTCGCTGCACCACGGTGGCGGCGTCGGCATGGGCTTCTCGCAGCACTCGGGTGTGGTGATCGTGTGCGACGGCACCGACGCCGCCGCCGCGCGTATCGCCCGCGTGCTCAACAATGATCCGGCCACCGGCGTGATGCGCCATGCCGATGCGGGATACGACATTGCGATCGATTGCGCCCGCGAGCACGGTCTGAACCTGCCCATGCTGGGCACCGCGAAGTAAGCAATTCACAGACACAAGACACCCCCGACTATGTCGAATCAAGGAATTCCGTCCATGGCCCAACTGTTCGTGACGCCCGGCACCCTCACGCTGGCGCAGCTGCGCGACGTCTATCAGCATCCGACTCTCGTTACGCTCGACGAGAAGGCTTATGCCGCCATCGACAAGAGCGTCGCCTGTGTCGAAGGCATCGTGGCCGAGGGCCGCACCGCCTATGGCATCAACACCGGCTTCGGCCTGCTCGCCTCGACGCGCATCGCCCACGCAGACCTCGAAAACCTGCAACGCTCGCTCGTGCTCTCGCACGCCGCCGGTGTCGGCGCGCCGCTGGACGACGCACTGGTGCGACTGATCATGGTGCTCAAGATCAACAGTCTGGCGCGCGGCTTCTCGGGCATTCGTCGCAAGGTAATCGACGCGCTCGTCGCGCTCGTGAACGCCGAGGTCTACCCGCGCATCCCGCTCAAGGGCTCGGTCGGCGCCTCGGGCGACCTGGCGCCGCTTGCCCATATGTCGCTGCTGTTGCTCGGTGAGGGTCAGGCGCGCCACCGCGGTCAGTGGATGAACGCGCGCGAAGCGCTGGCCGTCGCCGGCCTGGCGCCGCTCACGCTCGCCGCCAAGGAAGGACTGGCACTGCTCAATGGCACGCAGGTGTCGACCGCGTACGCGTTGCGCGGCCTGTTCGAAGCGGAAGACATGTACGCGGCGGCAAGTGTCTGCGGTGCGATGACCGTCGAAGCCATGCTCGGCTCACGCGCACCGTTCGACGCGCGCATTCACGCCGCACGCGGACAGCGCGGCCAGATCGATGCTGCTGCGGTCTTTCGCCACCTGCTGGGCGAGACAAGCGAAGTGGGCCAGTCGCACGCCAATTGCGAGAAGGTGCAGGACCCCTATTCGCTGCGTTGCCAGCCGCAGGTCATGGGCGCGTGTCTGACGCAGATCCGTCAGGCGGCCGACGTCCTCGCCGTCGAAGCGAACGCCGTGTCGGACAACCCGCTCGTGTTCTGGGAACAGGGCGACGTGATCTCCGGCGGTAACTTCCACGCCGAACCGGTGGCGATGGCCGCCGACAATCTGGCGTTGGCGCTGGCCGAAATCGGTGCGCTGAGCGAGCGCCGCATCTCGTTGATGATGGACAAGCACATGTCGCAGTTGCCCGCCTTTCTCGTGGCCAACGGCGGCGTGAATTCCGGCTTCATGATCGCGCAGGTCACCGCCGCGGCTCTCGCTTCCGACAATAAAGCCTTGGCACATCCGGCCAGCGTTGATAGTCTGCCGACCTCGGCCAACCAGGAGGACCACGTCTCCATGGCCCCGAACGCCGGAAAGCGGCTTTGGGAGATGGCCGATAACGTCAAGGGCATTATCGCGATCGAATGGCTGAGCGCCGCTCAGGGCCTGGACTTCCGGGAAGGCGTGAAAACCACGCCGGCCCTGGAACGCGCCCGCGCACTGCTGCGCCAGTCGGTTCCGTTCTACGATAAGGATCGTTATTTCGCGCCGGATATCGAGGGCGCAAGCGAGCTCATCGCACAGCGGACATTGAGCGCGCTCGTGCCTGCCGGTACGTTGCCGAGCCTTTGAGTCACGTCTGAGCATCGCCCGCCGGGGCGAAACGGACAGTGATTCGCGCTCCGGCTTTGCGGCGTACCGGGTTGTCCGCTCATTCGCCGGTCCCTCAGTTCGCTGATGGGGCCGGCGCACGGACAGCCCGATTTCCTTTGCCGCCTGCGTCTACGTGTCAGCGTGACTGCGTGCATGCGGGTCGGCTCACCAAGCATTCAGGAGACAGCTTGAAAACCCTGCAACGCAATCTGAGCGCGCGGCACATCCGCTTTCTGGCGCTCGGCTCAGCGATCGGCACCGGCCTGTTCTACGGCTCGGCGTCGGCCATTCAACTCGCCGGTCCGGCGGTCATTCTGGCGTACATCCTCGGCGGCGCCGCCGTCTATATGGTGATGCGCGCGCTCGGCGAGATGGTCGTGCGTCAGCCGGTGTCGGGATCGTTCGGCCGCTACGCACGCGACAATCTCGGTCCGCTCGCCGGTTTCCTCACGGGCTGGACGTACATTCTCGAAATGGTCATCGTCTGCCTGGCGGACGTCACGGCCTTCGGTATCTACATGGGCTTCTGGTTCCCCGATGTTCCCCAGTGGATCTGGGTGCTCGGCGTCGTGATGCTGATCTGCGGCCTGAATCTGTGCAACGTCAAGGTGTATGGCGAACTGGAATTCTGGCTGGCGCTGGTGAAGATTCTCGCCATCGTCGCCATGATCGCGGGTGGCGGCGTCATTCTCTTGTCCGGCGTGCAGATGCACAGCGAGCATGCGCCGGCGGTGAGCAACCTCTGGTCGCATGGCGGCTTCCTGCCGAACGGCTGGAGCGGTCTGGTGGCGTCGCTCGCCGTGGTGATGTTCGCCTACGGCGGCATCGAGATCATCGGCATTACCGGTGGCGAAGCGAAAGATCCCGAGAAGGTGATTCCGCGTGCCATCAATGCCGTACCAGCCCGCATTCTCCTGTTCTACGTGCTCACCATGTGTGTGCTCATGGCGATCTTCCCGTGGACCGGAATCGGTCGCCAGGGCAGCCCGTTCGTGCAGATTTTCTCGGGGCTGGGCATCGAATCCGCTGCGGCCATCCTGAACCTGATCGTGATTTCCGCAGCGATTTCGGCCATTAACAGCAACATCTTCGGTGCGGGTCGCATGATGTTCGGCATGGCCGAGCATGGGCAGGCGCCGGCGATTTTCACTGCGACCTCGCGGCACGGCGTGCCCTGGGTCACGGTACTGGTGATGACTGCGGCGCTGCTCGGCGGCGTGGTGCTGAATTACCTGATACCGGAGGGCGTGTTCCTGATTATCGCGTCCATCGCAACGTTCGCCACGGTGTGGGTGTGGCTCATGATTCTGCTCTCGCAGGTTGCCATGCGGCGTCGCTTGTCGAGCGAGGAAGTCGCCGCGTTGAAGTTCAAGGTGCCACTGTGGCCGGTGGGTCCGGCGCTCGCCATCGCCTTCATGCTCTTCGTGATCGGTGTGCTCGGGTACACGCAAGACACGCGCATCGCGCTCTATGTCGGGGCGGGCTGGATCGTCCTGATGTCGATGGCGTATCAGTTGGGTGTCAAACCCAAGGAAGTGCAACTGCGCACGCAAATGCGCCCGGAATGAGCCTCACATGAAACGTACCTACTGGAAGCACTGCCATGTCGCGACCATGCGCGACGGCCGATATCACGCGATCGAAGACGCCGTGATCGTCACGCACGGCAAACAGATCGAGTGGGTTGGCCCGCGCGGCGAGCGCTCGGCTTCTGGCGCGGAAGAATGCATCGATCTGAACGGGGCGTGGGTCACGCCCGGTCTGATCGATTGCCATACGCATCTGGTCTTCGGCGGCAACCGCAGTCTCGAGTTCGAGCAGCGCTTGCAAGGCGTGAGCTACGCCGAAATCTCGGCAGCGGGCGGTGGCATCAAGCACACCGTGCGCCACACCCGCGACGCGACCGAGGACGCCCTCTTCGCGTCGGCCCGCAAACGCCTGCTCGCGCTCATGCGCGACGGCGTGACCACCGTGGAAATCAAGTCCGGATACGGGCTCGATCTGAACAGCGAGCGCAAGATGTTGCGCGTGGCGCGACGCCTGGGCGAAACGTTGCCGGTAACGGTGAAGACCACGTGTCTGGCCGCGCACACCGTGCCGTCCGAGTTTGCGGGCAAGGCTGACGAGTATGTCAATTACGTCTGCTCGGAAATTCTGCCGACGCTCGCCGAGGAACGCCTGGTGGACGCGGTCGATGCCTTTTGCGAGACCATCGCGTTCTCGCCAGCACAAGTCATGCGTGTGTTGCTGCGCGCCCAGAAGCTGAAGCTGCCCATCAAGCTGCATGCCGAGCAACTCTCGCCGCTTGGCGGGTCGAGCATGGCGGCGGAACTGGGCGCACTGTCGGCAGACCATCTGGAGTACATGACGCCGGAGGACGCGGCGGCCATGGGCCGAGCCGGTACGGTAGCAGTCTTGCTTCCCGGCGCGTTCCACATGCTGCAGGAGACGCGTCGCCCGCCGGTCGATCTCTTGCGTCGGCACGGTGTGGATATCGCGGTGGCCTCCGACCTGAACCCGGGCACGTCGCCGGCGCTGTCGTTGCGTCTCATGCTCAACATGGCCTGCACGCTGTTCGGTCTGACGCCGGAGGAAGCCCTCGCCGGTGTCACGCGCAACGCTGCCAAGGCGCTCGGCATGCTCGACACGCACGGCACGATCGAAGCCGGAAAAACGGCCGACTTCGTCGCGTGGGAGATCGAGCGACCGGCGGAGCTGGCGTACTGGCTTGGCGGGGAGTTGCCCTCACGCACCGTGCGTCACGGCGTGTGGCGCGATCTCGCATCCGTTTGAGTCAGCGACGATCAGGAGACTTTGCATGGCGACGCAATCACAGCCTGTGCAGCCTGTGCACCCGGCGCAGCCGGTGGCAGGCGACACGCCAATCTGGCACGGACGGACGGACGCGGGTGAGCGCGGCGATACGCGGCGTCTCTTCAACATCGTGCGCGAGATCGATGTGCAAGCCGAGGCGCCGGGCGTCGGTGCCCCGGTACTGCTCGGCTTCGCCTGCGATGCGGGCGTCCGGCGCAATCAGGGGCGTGTCGGCGCCGCCGAAGGGCCGCAAGCGATCCGTCGCGCGTTGGCCAATCTGCCGGCGCATGACATGACCTGCCTGTATGACGCGGGCGATGTCACGTGCGATGGCGACGCTCTCGAAGCGGCTCAGCAGGCGCTGGCAGACGCCGTTCGCCGTCAACTCGATGCGGGCGCGCATCCGGTAATCCTCGGCGGGGGGCACGAAATGGCATGGGGAACATGGCAAGGTCTGCGGGCGCATCTCGATGCCCGGAGCGACCGCTCCCGCGTGCTCATTCTCAATCTGGACGCACACTTCGATCTTCGTACGGCGCGCCCGGGCACCTCGGGTACGCCGTTCGATCAGATCGCGCAGGCCTGCGAGACGGCCGGATTGCCGTTCGATTACGCCTGTCTGGGCGTGAGCCGCCTGAGCAACACGGCCTCGTTGTTCGAACGGGCCAAAGCGTTGAAGGTGACGTACACCGAAGACACGGAGATGCAGGACCGCCACCTGGAAGCACGTCTTGCGCAGATCGATGCGCTGATCGCCGATGTCTCACACGTCTACCTGACCATCGATCTGGACGTGCTGCCCGCGCCGGTCATGCCCGGGGTCTCCGCCCCGGCCGCGTATGGCGTGCCCCTGTCGGTTATCGAGGCCATCGTCACGCACGTGCGACGCTCGGGCAAGCTGCGTGTGGCCGATCTGGCCGAGTACAACCCGCGATTCGACGCTCAGGGCGCGGCGGCCCGGGTCGCCGCCCGTCTCGCCTATCGGTTGCTCTGAACCTCCCAATTTCCCGCCCCCTAATACAAAGTATTAGTTTTTCTTAACATGGTTTTGTTTTAGGGCCTCGCGACCCTACAATCTCCAGAAATGCTTATACCGATGTGTCGCTGTGTGTCGGCAAGGACCGCATCATGTCCTTGCCCACTGTAGACGCGACGCACGTTCTGGAGACATGCCGATGAAGAAACGCGCAGACCTCGACGTCAGATCGTTGCGGATCTTCGAGGCCGTCGCCTCGGCCGGCAGCCTTTCCGGCGCTGCTGAAACGCTTGGCGTCACGCAGTCGGCCATCTCGCAGGCCATCGCGCAAATCGAACAGACGGTCGGCACCCGGGTCCTCGACCGCTCGCGCCGTCCGCTCAAACTCACGCCTGCCGGTCTCGCCCTTTCGCGCCATGCGCGCCAGATCGTGGACGACATGGATCGCCTCATCGCGCAGGTGCAGGACGCCGACGTTGCCAGCCGCGCCGCCGTTCGTGTCGGCATGATCGACTCGTTTGCCGCCACGGTCGGGCCCTCGATCGTTCGCCAGATGTCGGGCAGCACCAGCGAACTGCTGCTCTGGTCCGGCCTGGCCAACGGCCACGCGCAGGCGCTGCTTGCCCGCCAGCTCGATCTCATTGTCACCAGTGATCCGATGCACGACATGGAGCGCCTGGTGCGTCGTCCGATTTTCACCGAGCCGTTCATCGTCGTCGTTCCGAAGTCCCGAGAAGCCGACCTCGCGAACGCCGATCTGAGCGAACTGATTCGCGCATTGCCCCTGATCCGCTTTTCCGGCCGCTCGCATTTCGGCGCCGTCATCGAACGCCACCTGCGTCGTACTGGGCACTCGCCGCGCATGCACCTCGAAATCGATACGTCTGACGTGGTGATGTCGATGGTTGCCGCCGACCTGGGGTTCACCATCGCCACGCCGCTTTGTCTGTTGCAGGGACGCGCGTCGCTGCCACAGGTTGCCGCGCTCCCGCTGCCCGGCCCCGCCCTCTCACGCACGATTTATCAGGTATCGCGCGAGGGCGAGGTCTCGGAGATGGCGTCGCAGTGTTTCCTGGCCGGTCGACTCGCGCTCGCGCAAGAAGCCTTCCCGGAGCTGCGTCGCCTCATGCCCTGGGTGGGCGAGCGTCTGGCGCTTTGCTGATCCACCGCCCGGGGCGCCGGGCCAGATGACTCTCACCTGAAGCGCGCCCACCGTTCAACGCGAACCACACAAAACCTACACAGGAGACACACATGAACCTCTCACGACGCAAATTCCTCCATTCCAGCGCCGCCATGTCGGCGCTCGCAGCCGCGGGCGCTTCGTCCTTCGCGGGTATGGCACGCGCCGCAGACGCCACGACGATTCAGTACGGCGGCTCGGCCTGGCTTGGCCACTATCCGGCCTATCTCGCCATGAAGTCGGGAGCCCTCGCCGCCGCTGGCATCGACCAGCAGTGGCAATCGTTCGGCACGTCGTCGGCGCGCATGAGCGCCGTGCTCTCGGGAGGAATCGACATCGCCTGCACGGGCATCGTGTCGGCGCTCGCCCTCATGGCGCGCGGCTCGAAGCACTTCTCGATCGTGGCGGTGCCGGAGAGCTTCGGCAAGGTCGAAGGGCTGTTCGTGCGCGACGGTGTGAACTCCCTGCAAGACCTCAAAGGCAAAAAGCTGGGCGTGACGTTCGCGTCGAGCGCACATTTGCTCGCGCTGGACCTGCTGGGCAGCGCCGGCCTGTCGAACGACGTCACGGTGCTCAACGTTCCCGCACCCGAACTCCCGGGGGCCATTCAGTCCGGTCAGATCGACGCCGCTGCGGCGTGGACGCCGCAATTCAACCGCATTCGCGCCATGACGGGGATGAAGCTGCTGGCAGACGACACCCAGTTCTCGCTCTACAAGAAGTACAACGTGACGCCGGGTCCCGACGTGCTCATCGTGCGCAACGCGTGGGCGGAGAAGAACGGCGATGCCGTGCGCAAGTACCTGAAGGTTTACTTCGACGCCTGCCAGACGCTGCGCGACAAGCCGGATGAGGCCGCACGCTCGCTGATCGCCCTCACGGGCATGTCCGCCCTCGACCAGATCGAAACGATCAAGGGCGCCGACTGGTACAGCCTCGCGCAGCAGACACAACTGCTGAAGTCGCCCGGCAGCTACGTCGACGGTCTGCAACGGCTGGCCGAAATGCTCGTGACCTACAAGCAGATCGACAAGGCGCCGGCCGTGCGCCAGTGGATCAACACGTCGTACCTGTAAGCCTTCGTGCGCCGGTACGCCCGCCCAACGTTCGATCCCGTACCGGCATACGCCTGAGGAGTCTGATTGTGAATCATCGCCAACCGTCCCGCGCCACCTTGCTGAGCGTGGGATTCGCTTCCGTGGTCGTGTTCCTGCTGGCCTGGGAAGGGGCCTGCCGTACCGGCATCATCGATCCCCTGTTTCTGCCGCCGCCATCCGCCGTCGCGGAGAAAATCGTCGCCATGATGGCCGACGGCACGTTGCTCGCCAACGTCCTCGCGTCCACCCGACGCGTGATGACGGGCTTCATCGCCGCCACGGTCGTGGCCATCCCGCTGGGGATCATGCTGGGCACGTCGAGCTATGCCCGCGCGGCGTTCGATCCCATTCTGTCGTTCCTGCGCCCGCTGCCGTCGATGAGCTGGATTCCGCTCTCGCTGCTGTGGTTCGGGATTTCCGAGACACAGAAGTACAGCATCGTATTCATGGGCACGTTCGCCCCGGCCCTCGTCTACGTGATCGAAGCCACGCGCAACGTCGATCCCCTGCTGATCCGTGCGGCGAAGAATCTCGGGGCAAGCAACTGGCAGGTGATGCGTGAAGTGATCTTGCCCGCCAGCCTGCCGCAGATCCTGTCCGGCCTGAAGATCATTCTCGGCCTGTCCTGGACGTGCGTGATCTCGGCGGAGCTGGTCGCCGCGCGCGAGGGACTGGGCTTTCTCATCATGAACGGCAAGGAATTCTTCCAGACGGAAGTCGTCGTGCTCGGCATGGTGATGATCAGCGTCACAGTACTGGTGACGGATATCGTATTTCGCGCCATCGAGCGCAAAGTATTGAGGTGGCAAGCATGAACGATCGTATCGATTCCCACGCTGACGAGCCGACCGCACGGACCGCGAAGGCCCCGGCAGGCGCCCCAGGAACCGCGCATGCCGGTAGCACCGACACGATGATCGCGATCGACGGCGTGTCCAAGCGTTACGGCAACTTCCAGGCACTGGAGCGCGTGGACATGAACATTGCCCGCGGTGAGTTCGTGGTGTTGTTGGGGGCGTCCGGTTGCGGCAAGTCCACGCTGCTCAATCTGATCACCGGGTTCGACGAACCGACGACCGGCGTGATCCGTGTGAATGGCCGCGAGGTCCGAGGCATCGACCCGCACTGCGGCATGGTCTTCCAGCAGTACGCGCTCTTTCCCTGGCTGAGCGTGCTCGATAACGTTGCCTTCGGCCTGAAGATGAAAGGCATCCACAAGACGACCCGCTACGCCACGGCACGGCGCTACATCGAGATGGTCGGCCTCAAGGGCTTCGAGGACCGCTATCCGAAAGCGCTCTCCGGCGGCATGCGCCAGCGCGTGTCGATTGCGCGGGTGCTGGCCAACGATCCGGATGTCATCCTGCTCGACGAACCGTTTGCCGCACTTGACGCGATGACGCGCCAGGTGCTGCAAGAGGAATTGCTTCAGATCTATCAGAAGAGCGGCAAGACCATCGTCTTCATTACGCACTCCATCGACGAGGCGTTGATGCTCTCGACCCGCATGGTGATCATGAGCGCTCGCCCGGGCCGGGTGGCGTGCGACCTGCCGAACGATCTGCCGATGCCACGCGATGCGCAAGTCCAGCTCTCCGCGCGCTACAACGAACTCAAGTCGCAAATCTGGAACACCGTACAGACCGAAGTGATGCGCAGTCTCGAGAGTCAGGCCGCATAAGGTCGTCTCAGCGCATCATCCGCCGGTAAGCCCCTGCATTTCTATCGTCATGTCCAATCAAGTCAACACTTCCCGCCCGGTGCGGGACACTTTCCCCGCCTATCAGGCGGGCGCCGGCTGGAACGCCCTGCTCCCGGCGCGCGCGCCGCACACGCAAGCGCCAACCGAGCGCAGTTTCGACGTCATCGTCATCGGTGCGGGCTTCACCGGGCTGGCGGCGGCGCGTCGCGTGGCCGAGCTTCGCCCCGAGGCCTCGGTGCTGGTCGTCGACGCCACCACCGTCGGCAACGGCTCGGCGGGACGCAACTCGGGCTTTCTCATCAACTTGCCGCACAACACGGGCATGGGTGGACACGGCAGCCCGGCAGAAGTCGCCCGCAAGCAGATCCGGCTGTACGACATCGGACTGAAGTGGCTCCACGATCTGGTCACCGCAAACGACATCGATTGCGGATGGCATCCGGTCGGCAAGTACCACGCCGCGGCCACGGCCGACGGTGAGCGACGCTTGCGCGACACGCTGGCGCAATACCGCGACTGGGGCGTGACTTACCGGGAGCTCTCTCGCGACGCGCTGCGCCACGAAATCGGCACCGACTACTACGGCTACGGTTATCACTCGGACAACAATGTCTTCGTGCAACCCGCCGCCCTCGTTCGTGGTCTCGCAGACAGTCTGCCCGCCAATGTCCGGTTGTGGGAGAACGAACCGGTCGTGGGGCTTGAGGGCGCCGGTCCGTTCACGGTGAGCACGGCGTCGTCGCAGTTGCGCGCGGCCCAGGTCGTCGTCGCGAACAATGGCTTCGCCCGTCAGTTGGGCCTGGCTCGGGATCGCGTCTTCACGATCTACACCTATGCGGCCATGACGCCCGCACTGGCCGCCGACGAACTGGCCAAACTGGGCCCGGCGCGCGAATGGGGCGTGATTCCGGCGAACCGTCTGGGCACGACCCTGCGCAAGACGCTCGGCGGCCGCTTCGTGGTGCGCAGCGCCTACTCGTACGAAAAGGAGCGCCCCATGGCGGACATCAACGCCATGCTGAGCGACGCCTATCGTCGCCGCTATCCGGCCATGGCCTCGCATCGGTTCGAACACGTCTGGGGCGGAGTGACGGCGCTCACACGCAACGGCGCCCTGTACTTCGGCGAGATCCGCAAGGGGTTGTTCGCCTCGCTCGGATGCAACGGCGCCGGCGTGCTCAAAGGCAGCATGTTCGGCAAGCTGCTCGGCGAGATGGCCTGCGGCGTTGCATCGCCCGAACTGAGCGATGCGCTGGGATTCGAGCGTCCGACATGGCTGCCGCCCGAGCCGATCCGGCGTGTTGCCATCGTCTCGGCCATTCAGTATCAGAAGCATCGGGCGGGGCGGGAGCGCTAAGCCAGATGGACGGAGCCGGGTATCGCTGCGAGGCATCGCGTCGGCATGGCTGAGGGATCTACGCCCTCACCGAAAGACGCGCTTCAAGTCCACCCTCGGCACGATTGCGCAACGTCAACGTGGCGTCCATCGCCTGCGCGAGCTGACGCGCGATGGCCAACCCCAAGCCCGTGCCGCCGGTGTGACGGTTGCGCGACGTCTCCAACCGCACGAACGGTGCGAAGACCGCTTCGAGCATGTCTTCCGGAATGCCCGGCCCCCGGTCGGTCACGATGACGTCGATGCCCGCGTCACGACCCACGACTTCGAGATGCGCTTCATCGCCATACTTGAGCGCGTTGTCGACGAGGTTCCCCACGATGCGACGTAGTGCCTGCGGTCGGGTCACGATCGGACGACCGACCTGCCCTGCCAGCGTGACCGGCGAGCCAGCGTCGACATAGTCGTACACGAGGCTGTCGAGCAGCGCGTCGACATCGACCTTGCACGGCGCTTCCGATGCGCCGTGCAGGGTGCGCGCATACGTTACCCCTTCCCTGACCAGCGACTCCATCTCCTTGAGATCCTGTTGCAGACGCACGGCCACCATCTCGTCGTCCATCGTGTCCACGCGCAGACGCATGCGGGTGATGGGTGTCTGCAGATCGTGCGAGATGGCAGCCAGAATCTGCATGCGCTCGGTCATGTAGCCGCCGATACGGTCCTGCATCGCATTGAATGCCCGCGCCGCGCGCGCCACTTCCGAGGGTCCATCTTCGCTCAGACGCTCGGCACGCAAGTCGGGCCCGAGCGTGTCGGCCGCCTCCGCCAGCGCGTCGAGCGGACGCGTCGCCATGCGCACCGCGAGCCAGCAACAGGCTGCGATCAGCACCAGTTCAAGCGCCAGCATGGCAGGTAGCCAGCCGGACAGCGGCAGCGTCGGCGTCGGGAAGACATCGATGGTGAGTGGCGAGCCGTCGCTTAGCCGCAGGTGCGCCTGAAGACGGTCGGGATCGCCCGGCACGCTGTTGACCGTTACGGGATACGACACCCCGATGGCCTCCTCGATCACGCGCGCCACCTGCGCCGCCGCACCCGCATCGGGCTTTCCGCCACTGGCTCCGGGGCCGAGTTCGAAGCGATAACTACGCCTGGCCAGACGCGGCAACCACTGGGGCCGCTCGTTCGCGGGCAAATGGTCGAGCAAGGCGACGGAACTGGCGACTTCGCTCTCGATGTAGATGCTCATCATGTTCGACGTCACGCGGTTGCGCTCGGTCATCGTCAGCCAGAACGAGAGCGTTTGCGTGAGCGCCAGTCCAACGAAGAGGATGAGGGCAAGCCGCGCGAAAAGCGAGCGCGGCCAGCGCCACGGCTGCCGCGGGGGCGGCGTCGGCGTCGAGGTCATTCGGGGGCGGAAACCACGGTGACGGTCGCGCAAAACACGTAGCCTTCGTTGCGCAACGTCTTGATGTAGCGAGGCTCACGCGCGCCGTCGCGCAGTCGCTGGCGCAACCGGCTGATGAGCAGATCGATGGACCGGTCGAAGGCGTCGGCCTGTCTGCCCTGCGTGAGATTGAGCAACTGATCGCGCGTGAGCACCCGTTGCGGATGGTCGAGCAGCACGCGTAGCAGACGATACTCCGCACCACTGAGCGCGACTTGCGTGCCGTCGGTATCGAGCAAATGGCGCGCGGTGGTATCGAGCCGCCAGTCACCGAAGGCAAGCACTTCGGCTGTCTCGGTGATCTGCATGCCCGGGGGCAGCATGCGAGTGCGGCGCAGCACCGATTTGATGCGGGCGAGCAATTCGCGCACGGCGAATGGCTTGGCGAGATAGTCGTCCGCCCCCATCTCCAGGCCGACGATCCGGTCAGTCTCCTCGCTGCGTGCGGTCAGCATCAGCACGGGTACCGCCCGGAACTTGCCCGCGCGAAGCTCCCGGCACAGCACGAGACCGTCATCGCCGGGCAGCATCAGGTCGAGCACCACGAGGTCGGGCGCGCCGTCGGCGAGCACCGCGCGCATTTCGCGCCCGTTGGCGGCCGTGCTCACGCGCATGCCGTTCTTTTCGAGATAGCCGGCGAGGAGTTCCCGAATGCCACGATCGTCGTCGACGATCAGCACATGATCGATTTTTTCCATGCGAACGATTATAGCGATGCGCGTTGCGGCGCAAGGTCGCCGCCATCCCCGTCGCGGGACCGAGCCGGATAGGTACGACGCCGCAAGCGCTCCGCTTCGGGCAACACGCGACGACTCGCCGGGACCAGATCGCATTGGAGCGGGTGCACGACCTCCGTGCCGAGGCCGCCCCCCGTTTGTATCACTGTGTATCTGGCGCCCGCTGCGATACACGACGTTGCCGAAATGCGGCACGACGCACACACAGCAGATACGCGCGGACGGTGAAATACGGCTACCGACTCACCCAACCCGTTGCATGGCTCACAGGAGATACCCAATGCTGCCCTTGCTCAGAAGCGCTTTCGTCGCCCTCGCCCTCACCGGCCTCGCCGCTTGTGCCCCGTCTCAGGCGCGCCCGATTACCGGCGTTGCCGCCCCGGAATTCACTGGCATCGATCAATGGATCAACAGCCAGCCGCTGACGATGCAACAACTCAAGGGCAAGGTGGTGCTGGTCGATTTCTGGACGTACTCCTGCATCAACTGCATCCACACCACGCCTTACGTGAAGCAGTGGTACGACAAATACAAGGATCAGGGACTGGTCGTGGTGGGTGTGCATACGCCCGAGTACGCGTACGAGCGAGACAACAAGAACGTGCGGGAGGCCGTGCGCCGCGCGGGCATTCAATACCCTGTGGCGCAAGATAACCGTTACGCCACGTGGAAGGCCTACGACAACCTCTATTGGCCAGCGTTCTATCTCGTCGACAAGTCCGGCAAGATCGTCTACACGCATTTCGGCGAGGGGGACTACGACAAGACCGAGGCGGCGATCAAGGCGCAGTTGGCAGCGCCTTAACCGTAATCGTGTGGACCTGACGGATCTCGCGAAACGCAAGAGCGATTCCTAAAAGCGGCGAACCGGTGATGGCGAGACATTCCCGTTCGATGGATCGCCACATTTCGTAGGAGACTCTGATGCCAAACGCGCTGTATCCGGCCGGTGCTACGCCCACCGTGACTTGTCCCATGCACACGAATACCGACATCGGTGTGCTTGGCCAACGCCTGCGCAACGCCGTCGGCGACCGCCCCGCGCCTGACCAGGCGTGGATGCCCGACCAAATCGCGTGGGACACGCTCGCCGAAATCGCCAGCGATGCCCGTGGATTGACTGAGGCCGAGGCGAACGTGTACCGAGCCACATTACGGTCCGCGTTGCCTGCGTTCGACATCGCCGATCCGGATGTCGTCTTGCTCTACGAAGTTGTCGACAACTGCCTCGGCCCCGGCAGGCCCTCGATTACCACCCATCTTGCCGGTGTGGTCTTCGAATCCCTGCAACTGCCCCATCTGGTCCTGCTCGAATCGGGCGAAGCCGCACCGAGCACACGCACCTTCAACAGTGTGCTCCCGTCGCTCGCGGCCGCCGCATACGACTGCGGGCCCTTCGGGCGAACCCTTTTCCTCGAAGGCGCCGCAACGATGTTGAAGGGGGTGAACGAGGCGTGCGATGACTCGCGTCGCGAACGGTTGTGCACGACCCTGTTCGCGCTGCCCAATCCGCCCTGTGGCGGCGACGCCGCGCCGACGAACCTTTTCGAGTTCGATGCCGCGCTCACCCGATTGGATGTCTACGAACCCTGGACCGGATGACCGAACGTCACAAAGGGTGTCAACGAGCCGCGTCGTGGCGCTCAGCGTGTCGCGGCGCCGCGTGCTGAGTGCACAACGTGTCGAAGTTCTGCGCCAGATCAGCCAGCGAAATCGCGCCAAGTCGCGCGATGAGGATAGCCTGTGCCTCACGCAATGCACCGTCGAGCGCGGCATTCACGGCACGTTCGACGGCGCATTGCGGGTTGTCGCTCTGCACGCCGATCGCGAAGATGTTCGGCCCGCCGACTGCGTGATGGATGTCGAGCAACGTGACGTTGCCCAAATCGCAAGCGAGCGTCCATCCCCCCCCGTGGCCCTTGTCGGAACGCACATAACCCGCGTCGCGCAAGCCCGCCATGGTGCGGCGAACGACCACCGGATTCGTGCGCAGCATCTGCGCCAGTTGTTCGGACGTGAACGGGGCGTCGTGCCGCGCCATGTGCAGCAGCACGTGCAACATCCGTGAAAGTCTGCTGTCGCTTCTCATCTGGCTCCCATATTTCCCTGATTCCTCCGAGCGCCCCGATCCGCGGTCAACCCTGGCGCGCCTGACGCGCAAACCACGCGTGAATCAAGCCGCTTTGGAAGCACCGCACCGGCTGGTCGAATCCGCCCTCCCGGAGGATGTCGTCCATCGCCTCGGGAGGCACGACCGCCACCTGAGAGCCGTAGATGGCGCTGGCGCGCTCGCGCGCCTGTGGCGAGACGGACATCATGTCGAACCATAGTTCGAGCAAACGCTTCCCGGCGGCCGAGGTCATGTCGCAGGCCAGATCGGCGCTCGCGAGCAGACCGCCCGGCGCCAACCGGTCCGCGATGCCGCGAAAGAACGCCCGGCGCTCAGCCGGATCGGTCACGAATTGCGACACGAGAATGGACGTTGCGGCGTCGAATGGCGTGTCCGTAGGCAGCGAATCCAGAAAACCGTGATGGAAGACGCAACGTGATGCGATGCCCCGCGTTTCAGCCTTCCCGCGAAAAACATCCAACATGGGCCCGGAGGGCTCCACGGCCGTGAAGCGCCACTGCGCATGGCGCTCGGCCAGATACAGAATCTCCGCACCGGTACCCGCCCCGATACACAGCACGTTCGCGGTGTCGGGCAGCGGTGCGAACACGTTGTCGACCACCAGTTGCAACGCGTCGCGCAACGGCGCCATCGCGCGCCAGGTCTGATCGTAGGTCGCGGCGTGCTCATCGAACATGGCGATGGTGTCCTGCGGCATGGATTCGCCCTCACTATTGTAACGTTTGATGTTTCATCATGCCATGCCCCCTGCGCGGCGTGCAAGGTGCTGATTTCACAGGCGTCGGCCGCAGGGCATCCGACGCTCGCCAGTCCCCGCCAAAATTGAGGGGGTCGCTAAATATTGGCGTACGGTGGTCGTTAATGCTCTTGATCGCCCCCGGTGCCTTACCGGGGCTTACAACAGTCACTGGACGACACGCCCCCCGATGACGTCTATCCATACCGCTTCCCTTCTTCTTTCGCTGGCGAACGCCGACATGGCGTCTCAAGTCGCCGCCGCCGGCCGTGCCGATGGGGCGCGTCAGGGCAACCTGTCGAGCGCCGATGTTGCCGCACTGACGAGCGCGACACGTGTCACGCTTACGCAAACGCCGCCTGTCGCGAACTGGCCAACCTACGCGCAGCCGGTCGCGGGCGGCGCGGTGCTGAACTGGCAGCAAGTCCCGTCCGACCCCTTGTCGCTGCTGATGTACGGCAACATGTCGACGTCGTCGCTGGGCAATCGGCTCGATCAGCTTGGGTCGACCATGATGTCCGCGATTGCCTCGGGCGCGACGTCGTTCTCGCAGACGGTGCTCCGCTCGCGTTCTGCAGCACCGGAGACCGGCGCTGCGGCGGGCGCGGATTTGGCCGCGCAACAGACAACGTTGCAGTCGGGTGCAGACGAGCGGTTCGCCCTGTCGGTGACGACGGCAAGCGGCGCGCAGGTCACGGTGCGCATCGCCAGCAGCGGCGCCGGTGGTGGCGACGTCGATGGCCTGTCCCTCGAATTCTCCGTGACGAAAGGCACGCTCACCGACGCCGAGCGCGATTCGCTCGGCAAACTGGGCGACGCTTTCCAGAAGGCCGTCAATGGTCTGGCTAAACAGCCGCCCGTCGTCGACTTCGGTGCACTGACCGGGTTCGATGCCTCCGTGCTGACGTCCGTCGACCTGTCGGCCACGCGCAACGCGAATGGCGCCACGCCGCAAACCTTCACGTTCCATGCGGATGCGGCGCAGCGCTCGATGCATGTGGACGGTGCAAGCGGCAAGTTCGACGTCAATGTCGACCTGAAGAACGTGCAAGCCATCGGCAGCCCGAAGGCGCAGAAGGCTGCGCTCGACGCGTGGCTCGATCGCTTCGACACAGCGAAAACCCGCGGCAATGGCGATGCCGCGCTCATGGACATGTTCAAGGCAGCGTTCAGCGGTCTGAACGCGAACTATCCGCCGGCCACTACACTGCCGCGCATTGCGCTGAGCCATGCCGACAAGTCGGTGCTGAGCGGGCTGGCGGACTTCAGCGCGTCGATTTCCCAGACGCAAACGTCGCCGAACCCCATGCGCGCCTCGGAAGTCGATGGTTTTGACTACCAGATCTCGCAGAGCACGCAGATCGGCGGGCCGGACCGTCTGAACCGCACGATTTCGCAGCAGTCGCAGGCCACGCTCAGCGCGAGCTACCACCGCTCGCTCTGGCCCGGCGTGCCCCTCGTCCTGAAAGACGACCCGAAGTCACAGAACTACGAGTACGTGAAGATTCAGGACTCGGCGAAAAGCTCGGCGGACGTGGGCTATCGTGACGGCCTGCTCGTTCGCGCGAAGGCCACCCGATCGGCTAGCCAGACGACGCAGGTGCAGCGCTACGAAATGGCCAGACTGGTGAGCGATGTGACGACGCCGGTGTCGTCGTCGACCAGCAGCAACCTGATGGCCCTGCTCCAGTCCATCATGCAAAACGATGCGGCGCGCGACGCCAGATCATCCGGCAGTCGCACCGTCGACGACGACCCGGACGTGGCAGATGTACGGCGCCGCACCGCGCTCGACGTGGACCCGACACGTTTGAACGCCGCTTCGCAATAATCCCCCCAATCGCGCACGACGGGGCCCACGGCATGGACCAGGGCAGCGGCCGCGGCGTCGGCTACCAGCTCTGCAAGTCTCCACCCCGCGCCGCGCCGCTCTGGTCTCGTCGCGGGGTAAGATATCAGTCAAATATTGACGAACCACGGGGATATCCGGCGTTCTCGATAGCCTGATGACAGAGACAGCAGACAGTCCAAACCCTCCTTCCCTCTCACAAAGCACGGCGACGTCGCTTGTCGACACCGACTTGCCCGGCCGTCTCGACCGTCTGCCGTGGGGGCGGTTCCATACCCTGATCGTCGTCGCGCTGGGCATCACGTGGTTGCTCGACGGTCTCGAGGTCACGCTGGCCGGCGCCGTTGCCGGTGCGCTCAAATCGAGTCCGACACTTGCGCTCGCCAACGCGCAGGTCGGCCTCGCCGGCAGCGCCTACATCGCGGGCGCCGTGCTTGGCGCCCTCGGTTTCGGCTGGCTGACCGACCGTCTCGGGCGTCGCAGGCTCTTCTTCATCACCCTGCTGCTGTATGTTGCGGCAACGGCGGCTACCGGCCTGTCGTGGAGTTTCGCCAGCTTCGTCGTGTTCCGATTTCTCACGGGTGCGGGCATCGGCGGCGAGTACACCGCCATCAATTCGACGATTCAGGAATTCACACCGGCACGTGTGCGTGGCTGGACGGACCTCGTCATCAACGGCACCTTCTGGGCAGGTGCGGCGCTCGGCGCTGCAGGCTCGCTCGTTTTGCTCGATCCTGGCGTGCTGCCCCCGGACTGGGGCTGGCGCGTGTGCTTCTTCATCGGCGCCGCGCTTGGACTTGGCGTCCTGTTCATGCGAATGTGGGTGCCCGAGAGCCCCCGCTGGCTCATCCTTCGTGGACGGACGCGTGAAGCCGAAGCCATCGTCGAGGGCATCGAGCGGTCGCTGCGCGAGCGCGGGCAAACCATCGCCGATGCGCCTGTGTCGCGACTCCAGTTGCGCACCCGACACGCCACCCCATTGCGCGAGGTGTGGCACACCCTCGTGCACACTTACCGCCGCCGCTCGCTCGTCGGCCTCACGCTGATGATCGCGCAGGCGTTCTGTTACAACGCCATCTTCTTCACATACGCGTTGGTGCTCACCGATTTTTACGATGTGCCGGCCGCGAATGTCGGCTGGTATCTGCTGCCGTTCGCTGCGGGCAATGTGCTCGGGCCCATCGTGCTCGGCCACGGGTTCGACGTGTTCGGCAGACGCGTGATGATCAGCGCGACGTACGCGATTTCGGGCGTACTGCTGGCCCTGAGCGGCTGGGCATTCGCGCAAGGGTGGCTGAGCACGGTCACGCAAACCCTCGCATGGTCCGTCATCTTCTTCTTCGCCTCGGCGGCGGCCAGTTCGGCGTATCTGACGGTCAGCGAGAATTTCCCGCTGGAAATCCGCGCCCTCGCCATCGCCGTGTTCTATGCCATCGGCACATTGCTTGGCGGCGTGGCGGGTCCGGCGCTCTTCGGCTGGCTGATCGACACGCAGCGCCGTGCCGACGTGTCGATCGGTTACCTGATCGGCGCGGGGCTGATGGTCGTTGCCGCCGCCGTGGCCGCGCGCTGGGGGATCGCGGCGGAACGCCGTTCACTCGAATCGGTGGCCGCGCCGCTGTCGTTGCGCTCGACACGGCGCGACTCTCGCTGAACGCGCTCGCTGAACGAGGTCGCTAAACGACCACCCTGAACGAGCCGGTACCTCAGTTGCCCTGACCCCGCGCGCGCGCCACGACCACGCCATCGCGCCTGCGATACCACATGGCATAGACGAGCGACAACGCGACGATGAACGGCAGGCCGTAGACCAGCGTCATGCGGAATTCGTCCGTCAAGCAGGTCGTCACGAGCGTTGCAACCATCAGCAATGCCCCCGTCAGGCTCGCATACGGATAGCCCCACATCCGAAAGCGCAACGACTTCGCGTCGTGAGCGCGACGGAAGAAGAGATGCGTGACGAAGATCATCAGCCAGGTGAACATCGCGCCGAACATCGAGACGGACATCATCAGCGTGAACGACGCCTGCGGCGCCATCACGTTGAGCGCAACCGCCAGCGCAATCCCGATGGTCGAGAGCATGAGCGCGGCCACGGGCACACCGTTGCGACTCACTTCGCCGAACCGGCGCGGGGCATAGCCCGCACGCGAGAGCGAGAACATCATGCGTGTGGTGATGTAAAGCTGGCTGTTCATCGCGGAGAGCGCCGCCACCAGAATCACCAGATTGATGACGCCTGCCGCACCGGGAATGTGCGTGGCGGCCATGACCTTGACGAACGGACTGCCGTCTTCGCCCGCCGCGCTCCACGGCACGATGGCGAGCGTCAGGGCCAACGTCAGCAGGTAGAAGAACACCAGACGAAACATCGTTGCCCGGAAGGCCCGCGTGATCGCGCGCTGCGGATCCTGCGCCTCGCCGGCGGCGACCGCGATCATCTCGATGCTCAGATAGCTGAAGATCGAGACGATGACCGCAACCCACATGCCCCACGCGCCTTTCGGGAAAAATCCGCCATGCAACGTGTAGTTCGCCAGACCGATCCCGCTGCCTTGCGGCGCACGAAAGACGATGTACGCGCCCAGAATCAGGAAAGCGACGATGGCCACGATCTTGAGCATCGAAAACGCATACTCGACCGCCCCGAAAACCTTGACGCTGGCCGCGTTGATCGCGATCAGGCCTGCCGAGAAGCCAACGATCCAGTACCAGCCCGGCACTGCCGGAAACCAGTACTTCATATAGACGGCGATGGCCGTGACCTCGGTGCCGACGGCGAACACGATCGATGACCAATAGCCGTAGCGCACCAGAAATCCGGCCAACGGACCGATGTAGTGCTCGGCGTACGCGCCGAACGACCCCGAGGTCGGATGAGCGACCGTCATTTCGGCGAGACAGCCCATGAGCAGCAGCGCGATGGCGCCGCCGATCGCGTAGCTCAGCAGCACGCTCGGTCCCGCAAAGCCGATGGCGAACGCACTGCCCAAAAACAGGCCGGTGCCAATAGCGCCGCCAATGGCGATCATCGATAACTGAGCGCTGCTCAATCCCCGGTGCAGTCCTTTTTCTCGCTCGACAATGCTGTCGAAGCCTGGTTGTGTGGTACTCAAGATCGTCTCCTGTGAATCTGAGGTAATGGAAATTCGTGGTCAGAACGTGTGTTCGATGCCGACGCCGACGCCTCGGTAATGCACGCCCGGGGGCGCGTTGCCGCCGGAAAAGTTGGGGCGCGGCGAAAAGCCATAGCTGCCCCAGGCCCGATTGATGACCTGGTAGTAGGCGACGTACACGTCAGTGCGTTTGGAAAAGTCATAGCGATAGCCGAGGTTGAGCTGCGTCGCGCCGAGATCGTCCGTGTTGCAGGTCGCCCCGCCCACGCGCGAACAGGCGCCGTTCGTCGCGTAGCCCCCGCCGAGCCAGACGGAGTGGCGTGCGCCGCCGAAAAAGTGCTGCACCATGGCGTAGAACGCATCTCGCCGGTAGCGATTGAGATTGCCGGACGTGCCGTCATCGGTCCGATACGTCAGCCTGTCCCAGCCCGCCACCCACTTCGTCTGTGCGTAGGTGAAGACGATGAGGACCTTGTGCGCGTCGTCGCTCGAACCGGTGGCGCGCGAACCAACGTTGGACGGGTTGGCGCTGGCCGGCGCGCCCAACCACGCGAGACCGAAGTAGTCCTTGTGCAGCTCGTACGCATAGCGCACGCGCAACGGGCCGTTCAGGTATTCCAGCCCCGCCCCGAAGACCTGCGGCGCGATGTCGCCGGCGGGTGTCGTGACCGTGCCGTTCGAGAGCGAGTAGGAGAACTGCAATTGGAGTCCCGCCCACTCAGGCGTCCAGTACTGAATCGTGTTGCCCTGCCGCCGGTTGAACGTGGCGTCCGATGCGTTATTGACGCGGCCCGACTGCGTTGTGGTGTTCGGTACGTTGAAGCCGGGATTGCTCAGGATCGTGCTCAGATCGCCGGTGTACGGATTGCGAACGGGCGAACCGACGGAGAGCGTCGACCACTGATACGGCGTGTCCCAGTTGCCCATGAACACGGTGCCGAACGGCCCCTTCACCCCGACGTTCGAATTGCGTGCGCCAATGGCGCCGGTTGCCTTGCCGTCGATGGACACCGGCGTCTCGATCTGCCAGATGGCGGCGTAGCCATCGCCCAGGTCCTCTTTGCCACGCATGCCGAAATACGAAATGCTCGAGAGCATGCGCGTGCCGCTCATCTCGGGGGACCGGATCGCGCCCGCAGGGGCTTGTGTCGGACGCGGCGCCGATGCCGGCGTTTGACGCTCGCTCACGCTGACCCAGTCCGTCATCGGCGTGAGATGGCCATAGATCTGCACTTGCGCCTGAGACACCTCGCAAACCCCCATGCCAACCGCCATCGCCAGCACCGTGCCCGGCATGCGCGCACATAGGCGCACCACTGCATGTTGCGCACGCGGCACCCCCTGCACACGACGCGCATGGTCAGACGATCCCCGGCATGGCTCCAGATACCGCAACGCGCCGCGCATGGTCCGTCAGCCCGGCAACGTGAAGCCGCACGCGGCCAACTGCGCGTGCAGCCGCCCGTGCTGCTCGTCGGACAGCCGCGAGAGCGGCGGGCGCACGTGCGACCATGCGCTGTCTTCGCGATACGTCGCCAGCACGGCCTTGAGCGCCGCAATCATGGGGAACGACTGAACGATGGCCCGCACGGTGTCGGCCTGTGCCTGCAGCGCGGGGCCGGTGTCCTCAGCCCACTCGCGGCACAGGCGTGCGATGCGCTCCGGATTGATATTGACGGTGGCGGAGATGCATCCCCTCGCCCCCTTCGCCGACGCGCGCGAGACCAGCGATTCCGAGGCCGGAAAAATGCCGAAGCCGGGAAAGGCGTCGAGCATTACGCTCAGGTGGTTCCAGTCGCCCGAGCTGTCCTTGATGCCCACGACAGTGCGTGGGAAGTCTCGCACCAGCCGCTCGATGACGGACAGCGTAATGGGCACGCCCGAGAGCGCCGGGATGTGATACAGGTACAGCCGCAGGCGGGCATCGGCCACTTGCTCGATGACGCGCGCGTAGTACGCATACAGTCCGTCGTCCGAAAGCCCCTTGTAGAAGAACGGCGGCAGCATCAGCACCCCGGCGCAGCCGCGCTCGACGGCATGCCGCGTGAGCGCGACGGTTTCGGGCAACGAGCAGCAGCCCGTGCCGGGCATCATGCGGCGCGGATCGAGGCCGTTGTCGACCAGCACATCGAGCAACGTCATGCGCTCGGCAAGTCCGAGCGAATTCGCTTCGCTGTTGGTGCCGAACGGCGCAAGACCCACGCCATGTGAAAGCAACCAGGCGCAATGCGAGACAAAACGGGGGGCATCCGGCGTCAGATCCGCGTGAAACGGCGTGACGACGGGCGCAAACGCCCCGGTCAATTCGTGATCGACCATGACAGTTCCTAAAAGGGAGAAAGAGAGGTTCGGCCCTGCCGGTGCCGCACGCGGCAGATCACCGAATTCGTGACCTGACGATCTGCCGACTCAGGCGGGCGCGAAGCCCGTCAGGGAGACGGGTTGAGTTCGTGCAGAAATTGCAGAATTTCGCGACCGAGCGAATCGTCGCCGGTGTCCAGATGGGCGACGACCGAGGTGTGGTTGTGATCGCGCACCTGAACGAAGCGCGGCGCGCGCGCGTCGCGCTGCGCCAGACGATGGCAGAACTCCAGCGCATAAGTGTCGAGATGGGGATTCTCGAACTGCGCGATGACGGTCAGGACCGGCACCGGCATGGCCTCGGCGTGCGCCATCGGCGCATCGGGTTCGTAACGCGCCGCATCGTCGCCGTAGTACGCGAGCACCCCGGGAGCGTTCGGATTGTCCGGCAGAATATCGGCGCGCAGACGCGCACTGATGAGCACGGCGCCGGCGACCTCGGGCGCTGCCGGACGTACGCGCGGATCGCACAGATAACTCGCCACATGCGATCCGCCCGCCGAATGGCCGATCAGCAACATGCGCGACAGGTCGACATCGCTCCCGCCAGCGTACGCGCCGATATGCTCGCGAAGCCATCGAATGGCCAGCGCGACATCCCGCGCACCGCCGGGGAACGACGCCTCCGGGGCAAGGCGATACTCCACGTTCACGGCCACGCAGCCGTGCCGCGCGAAGTATCGCGGCACGTTGCCATAGATCTGCGCGTTGGCGTTCATGTCGCCCCGCACGAAGCCCCCGCCATGCACGAAGACAACGACCGGCGCCCCGCCGCGCACCGGCGCGACCGGACGATACACGTCCAGCCGGTGCCGCGCGTGCGGACCGTATGCCAGGTCGCGAACGACAGTGAAGTCCTCGGTCGACGCCATTGCCAGCAACGGCGTATAGACGTCGAGCACCGCGCGGCGGCCCGCCGCGATGTCGTTCTTCCAGCGCGGGCCCAGCGCACGCATCAGCGCGCGCGCGGATTCCCAATCGCGGGGCGCCGACGCGGCAAACGTCTGCGTGTCCATCAATAGACTCCCATCAGTTGCGAGAGCTGCGCAATGTACCCGGCGTACCGGGGATGCTGCTTGATCGTCTGGGGAGAGCGTGGACGCGGCAGGTCGATCACCACCTCCTGCTCGACCTTGCCCGGGCGCGCCGACATCACGATCACGCGATCCGACAGGAACACCGCCTCCTCGATGCTGTGCGTGACCAGCAACACCGTCTGCCGGTGCTCCTGCCAGATGCGCAACAATTCGACGTTCAGGTTGTCTCGCGTGAGCGCGTCGAGTGCGCCGAACGGCTCGTCCATGAGCAGCACCTTGGGTTCGAGCGCCAGAATCTGTCCGATGGACGCGCGCTGGCGCATGCCGCCGGAGAGCTCATGCGGGTGATGCTCGGCGAACTGCGCGAGTCCGAGCATTTCCAGCAGCGCCTGCACACGTGGCGCGCTTTTGTCTTTCGGAATCTTGCGCAGCCGGGTGCCCAGCATCAGGTTCTGTCGCACCGTGAGCCACGGCAGCATGTTGCTCGTCTGGAAGACTACGCCGATCTCTGGCACGGGACGCGACACGCGCTGCCCGCCGACACGCACCTCTCCGCCGTCATGCGGCACGAGGCCCGCCACGATGCGCAGCAACGTGCTCTTGCCGCAACCGCTCGCGCCCAGAATCGACACGAACTCGCGATCGGCGATCGACAGCGAGACGTCGTCGAGAATCCTGACGGGCGCGCCCTTGCGTTGCTTGGCGGCGAAGGTCTTGTCGACGTGACTCACCTCGATCATGACGTCGCCCGGCTTCGCACCGATGTCGGGCGTGTCGCCGCCCTGCGCAACAGAGGGCAGAGGGGAAGTCGGGAATGGCGTCACAGTGTTCGCTTTCGGATGGCTCATACGTTGATCCCCCGCCACCAGACGAAGCGCGCCAGGCGCTCGATGATCCAGTACAGCGCCACGGCCAGCAGCGTCACCATGAGAATGGCGGCGAACATGACATCGGTGCGTGCTGCCGCCGACGCGAACACGATCAGGTGTCCCAGCCCCTCTTCCGACCCGATGAACTCACCGACGATCGCACCGATGACGGCCAGCGGCATGGCGATCTTCAGACCGTCGGCGAACGCCGGCAGCGCCGCGGGCAGATAAAGCCGCCAGAAGGTGTCCCACGGACTGGCGCCCAGCGCGCGGAAGTGTTCGTCGAGATTGCGCGCGACCGAGGCGAGTCCGCCCATCGTCGCCACCACGACGGGGAAGAACGCAAACAGGAACGTGGACGCCAGCTTCGAAGCGAAGCCATACCCGAACCACACGATCATGAGCGGCGCGAGCGCGATCTTCGGCATGCTTTGCAGCGCGGTGACGAGGGGGTACAGCGTGCGGCGTGCCAACGCGCTGTAGCTGATGACCACGCCGATCACGAGGCCGCCCGCGACCGCCGCAACGAAGCCCGTCAGCACTTCGACGGTCGTCACCCAGGTGTCGGCCATCATCTGCGGATGGACTTCCCAGGCGGCACGAAAAATGGCCGACGGCGGCGGCATCAGGTACGACTGCACCTTGAAGTACGTCACGGCCATCTCCCACAGCGCGAGCAACACGCCCCAGAACACGATCGTCTGTGCGATGCGTTTCATTCGAATGTCTCCTCCGGTTGCCGATGCAGGGATCGGCCAGGGGTCTGTTGGCTTGTTGTTGATTTGTTGGTTGGCTGATCGGCGGCGGACCTACGCCTTGCCGCCCGACTTTTCCTTGACCATGCCCGGCGGGGGCGGCACGACAAAGCGCTCGAACCGGAAACGGTCGAAGCTCTCGATATTGCGCTCCCACACCTTCGCCTCGTAAGGATGTGCGGCGTCGATCTGCGTCATCTCGCAATACAGCTCGACGTTGTTGCCGTCCGGATCCTTGAACACGAGGAAGTAGTTCGCGCCGGGGCCATGACGTCCGATACCGCGCACGATCTCGACATCGTGCGCACGCAGTACGTCGACGGCCTTTTCCATTTCCTCGACGCTGTCCACGAGATAGGAGAAGTGCTCCATGCCGGGACGGCTGTATCGCGGCAGGTCGTCGATGTCGGGCGAGTTCAGGGGTATCTGAGAGAGCGCGAGATCGTGGTGGTCGGTGCCGGCACGCAGGAACACCATCTGGTCGTCGATCCAGTCGGAAACGCTCAGGCCCAGGACTTCGGTATAGAACTTCACCGACTTCTGGATATCGCGCACGACCAGCACCAGATGGCCGAGTCGCTTCGGGTTGAGCTTGGGTTTGGGGGCGAGGTTGAGGTTGGGGCTTGTCATCTCCACTCCTTGTATAGCGTCGGTTCGCGTCTCGTTGAGCGCTCGCTGCTCACTCGACGAACTGATTGGTATAGATGTCGGTCGCTTTGAGCGTAGGCGCGAGCTGGAAGGCCTCGCGCACGAACTGCGCGGTCGATTCCATACGCGGCACGGGCAACCAGCCTGGCTTGTGTCCCTTCGTCTCCCGGTCGCTCTCGAGCGCGCCGATCTGGCGAATCTGTTCGACCATGACCGCCTTGTCGAGCATCGGATATTGAGAGACGATCACGCCGGCCGACGCCTCCGGGTGCTCACGCATCCACGCATAGCCGCGATAGGTCGCCTGCACGAACCGGCGCACCACGTCGGGCTTCTGCTCGATCATCTTTTGCGTGGTGACGATGCCGTTGCCCACCATGTCCAGCCCGAAATCGCGATAGCGCAGCGAACCGATTTCGCGCCCCTGTTTCGCAGCAAGCGCCTTGAGCACCGGCAGGTTGGCGCCCTCCCAGCACTCGGTCAGATCGACGCGGCCTTGCAGGAACGACGGATTGATCGTCGACGGGTCAAGGCGCAGCAGTTTGACCGACGTCGGCGGCAAGCCGTTGGCCTTCAGCCATGCGGGCACGATGTTCTGCAATGGAGACGCGCCGCCGCCGCCCATCGACAAGCCCTTGAGATCGGCAGGCTTTGCGATGGTCCGACCGGGTTTGGCGAGATAGCAGATGGCCCCGGGCCACACGGCATTGATCGAGCCGACCATCTTCGTCGTGCCGCCCTGCGCACGATTGAGCATCACGCTGATCGGATCGCCGTAGCCGAACTCGAACAGGCCCTGATCGACTTCATTGACGGTGCGTTGGCCGCCATGCCCGACGACAGCCGACACGTCGAGCCCGGCCTCCCGGTAATAGCCCTTGTGGATCGCGACGAGCACGCCGCCGGTACTGCCCTGCGGCAGCCATGAGAGGTTGAACCTGACCTTGTCCTGTGCGGCGACAGGACTCGCCCACAACGCGCTCGCCCCCACGGTGCCGAGCGTGCCGGCACACACGAGCGCCGTCCACCAGCGCCTGGTCCACTGCCACTGTTGCATTGCTGCCTCCTCCTGACCGCGACTCGAGCGGTCCTTGTTATTTGCGCTGTGCCACGACACGGTTCTCGATAGCGCCAATGCCCTCGATGCCCGCCACCATCACGTCACCCGCCTTGAGATACACGCCACGCCCCATGCCCACGCCAGTCGGCGTGCCGGTCGCGATCAGATCGCCGGGCTTGAGCGTCAGGATTTCGGACAGATAGGCGATCTGCTCCGCCACGTTGAAGATCATTCCCGCCGTCGTGTCGTTCTGCATCATTTCGCCGTTCACGGACAGCGTCATGCGCAGGTTCTGGGGATCGCGAATGACGTCGCGCGGCACAAACCACGGCCCCAGAGGAGCGAAGGTATCGAAACTCTTGCCGCGAAACCAGTCGTGCGTGAACGGATAGTCGGTGCGACGGTTCAGATCACGCGCGCTCACGTCGTTGATGACCGTGTAACCGGCGATCCACTCGTGCGCGTTTTCCACGGCGATATGACGCCCCGGACGGCCGATCACCACGGCCAGCTCGACCTCCCAGTCCACGCGCTCGGCATGCGGCGGCAGCACGACATCCGTGCCGGTCGCGGTCACGCTCGTCTCCGCTTTCATGAAGATGTACGGCGAGCTTTCGCTGCGCGGCGCGAGCTGGGTGCCCATTTCGGCCGCGTGCTCGTAGAAGTTGGACGCCGTGGCAAAGATCCGGCCCGGCTGATACGGCGCGCACAGGCGATAGGTGTCGCTCGCCAGTGCGCCGACCCTGGCCGGCACGCCGGCGTCGATGGCGCGACGTACGGCCGCGCAGACCGCCTCGCCATGCACATACCAGTTCGAAAGCAGCACCGTGAGGTCCGGCGAGCTCGCACGACCATCGTCCAGTCCCGCGCCTGCGTGACTCAGTACGGCTTCCAGATCGTACAGACGCCCGTGTTGCACCAACGCCGTACGGCGCGCTGCGACGGCGCCCGGGACTTGCGATTCATAAGTTGCGATTCCAAACCAGCTCACACACGTCTCCTTGTCTTCCATCGGGGAACCGATGTCGTACTTACGCATCGGTTGTCTTTTTGATTGCTATGTTGAAACACAATACATAGCATATGTATACATAGCAACTGATTTGTATTTTATTTTTCAATCCATCCGAACGAGGCGATTAACGTCCATGCCCGACGCTCCACTGCTACTCAATCTCATCCCGCTCGAACCCCTTGCCCGCGCGCAATTGCTCGCCGCAGGACTGCATATTCAGGACGTCGACGTCACCGCCAGCGGCTTCGCTGGACGCGGAATGTCCGGTACGTCCGGTACGTCCGACATCTCCGGCCTGACATCGCGCGCCCGGTTGCTTCTGACCAACGGCACCACTGGCCTTGACGCCGCACAGATGGACTTGCTACCGCAACTCGAACTCGTGTGCGCCTTCGGCGCAGGCTACGAGCGCATCGATATCGCAGCGGCAGCCCAACGCGGCATCGCCGTCGCGCATGCCCCCAACACGAATGGCGAAACGGTGGCCGACCACGCGCTCGCGCTGATGCTCGCGGTCTCGCGCGCACTGGTGACGCTCGACCGCGCGGTCAAGGCCGGGGGCTGGGCCAAACATCGTGCACCGCGCCCCACCCTGCACGGCGCACGACTCGGCGTGATCGGCCTGGGCAACATCGGTCAGGCCATCGCAAGGCGTGCCGAAGGCTTCGGCATGTCCGTCGGCTATCACACGCGCACACCGCACGACGATCGACGCTGGCAGTACTTCGCGACCGTCGGGGAACTGGCCGACGCGAGCGATTTCCTCGTACTCGCCTGCCCCGGTGGTCCTTCGACCCACCATTTGGTCAACGCAGACGTCCTCGCGCGGCTCGGCGCCGGCGGCTTTCTCGTGAACGTGGCGCGCGGCAGCGTCGTCGACACCGAGGCGCTGATCGAAGCACTGTGCGACGGCATCATCGCCGGCGCCGCCCTCGATGTCTTCGAGACCGAACCCGATGTGCCTTCCGCGCTGCGCATGCTCGAAAACGTGGTGCTTACGCCTCACGTCTCCGGCCGCTCGCCGGCCGCATTGCAAGCCCAGATCGACTCGCTGCTGGCCAACGTGCGCGCCCACCTGGCAGGCCAGCCACTGCCAACGCCCGTCAAACCGACATTGGCGACAGTAGCGAGGACGGGTCGCAAAGCGCTGAGATAAAAAGGAAGCGGGCAACCGGGAGACCATCGGAGGTTGCCCGCTTCAACACTTCACGCTTTGGAGGCCCTGTGAAGTCGACGGCGGAGACGGCGCCGCCCTCCGGCGGTACCGCCCTGATGCCTTGCCTGATGCCCTTTCTGATGCCCTTTCTGATACCTCTTCCGACCGATTACCGCGCAGGCCAGGGCTTCGCCGGCGCGCCCATCACCGGCTCGCCCAGCAGCGGGCTCGACAATGCGTAGGCGCCGTTCTCGGTGAAGGCCCACATGATGTTGCGGTCGTACTCGGTGTACATCGCGAAGACCCCCTTGCCCAGCGTGTAGACCGGCAGTTCCGTCTCGTCGGCCAGCCCGGGCACGAAGTAGCCGGCAATGTGCGGTTTGGCGGGATCCTTCACGTCGAAGATCTGCACGCCTGCGTTGTAGTAGGAGTACGGCACGATGCCCTGGCGCCAGGTCCCCGACTGTCCGATCGAATTCGAGCGCTTCGGACCATAATTGCCGCCGCGCTGGCAGAAGCTCGTGAACGGCGCACCGGCAGGCACTTCCGGTTCCGGCAACTTGGCAGCGACCTTCATCTTCGCGGGGTTGCGGGCGTCCACCACGAAGATGTCCTTGAACGGCTCGTAGCAGTCGCGGTTCATCGGATACCCGCTGGTGAACACGTAGCCGGTGCGCTCGTACTGGCTCACGTCGGCGTTGTCGTACTCCGTGCCGGCGAAACTCGGCGCGGTGTTCACGTTGCCCATGACCTTCGGATGCGCGGGATCGGACAGGTCGAACGACCACAGTCCCAGACCGCCCATCGCGCCGAAACCCACCTTGCCGCCCTGCTCAAGCGGTTTCGGCAGGAAGATCGGCATACGCGAGCCCATCCACGACGTTCGATTACCCGCGCGCGGGTTCTGCAAATACGCCTGCTCATGCTCCGTGTTGCCGAGGATCTGACCGGGCACCGAGATCTGCGAGACGAACTTCGGATTGGCCGGATCCGACATGTCCCATACCTGATAGCCCGGCGAATACAGATAGTTGGGGTATTCGGTGAGCGCGTAGCTATCGTCGGGCGCCGACGAGAGAATCATGTACTTGCCGCCGTAGAACTCGGGCGAATCCAGCGAGCCGGAGCCTTGCTGCTGTCCGACTGGCGCGTCCGGATGCTTGTAGTCGGTGGTGCGTGTGGCGATCAGCTTCCAGTCGGACGGCAACGGGCCGTCCATCACAAACACCTTGAAACCCTTGAGCGAGTTGTAGTTGCGCTGCGCCGCGACCTTGTCGGGCTGCTTCGACTTGTCGCGCATCAGCCCGTAGCGTCCGATTTCGAAGGACGCGACGAGGATCGGCTTGCCCAGCTTCTTGTTCCACACGATGGTGGCGCCGCCGAGATAGTCCTGGATGTTATCGGCGTCGAACTTCTCGCTCGACCCCTTCGGGCCCCACACGCCGCCCTTCGAATAGACCACTTTGCCGTTGGCCGGATCGGTCACGTCCATGATGCGCAGATAGTCGCGGTCATGGATGTAGAGATAACGCTTGCCGTTGAAGTCGGCGATGTTGTTCCACGCGTGGAACGGCGAATCGACGCCGGGATAGAACGCGAGCACCTTCACGTTCTTGGCGTAGCTCTTCTTGTCCCAGAACGTCAACTCGCCGGGAAAGCGCTGTCCGGTGTGCACTTCGGGCGTCGCCTTCGGCCAGATGAACTTGCCCGTGGCCGGGTCCATACCGTAATCCACACCGGGCTTGAGCGGCTTGGGCTCACGATCCGGCGTGAGACGCAGCCATCCGGCCAGATACGGATCTTTGACATTCGGCGTGCCGGGCGTGCCAGCGGGTTGTGTGTCGAGCGGCGCGGCCTGCGCCGCCGGCGCACTCTCGGGCGCCGAGGCACGCGCGGCGAGCGCCATCGTGAGCGCGGCGAGCACTGCGGTCGCGGTCAACGAAACGCTCAGGGTGTGCTTGCGAAACATGTCTTCCTCCTTCGTCTCAAAAATCTTCTCTCCAGCGCACGGATCGTGGGATCGCCCGTGCAGGAGGCGTGATGCGGAAAAGCCGGAATGTGCGCTCAGAACGCGTGACGAATGCCCAACTGCACGCCCGACGGATTTTGTGAGCCGGTCGGGGTGACCTGGAACGTCACGGGGTAATGGACCAGCGTGTCGTTGCTGTGCTGGACACGAGCGTAGGTGGCGTAAAGTGTGGTGCGCTTAGACATCCCGTACATGTAGCCGACGACAAAACCGTTGGCGTTCGAAAGCGCCTTGTTGTCGTCGTCCTGACGGTGCACGAAGCTCGCATAGAAGCGGTGGCGATCCGTGAGCGCATAACGCACGCCCGCCTGAATGTCCCAGCCGCGCACGTTGAACGCCACGTACGGCGGATACGCGTAATAGCCGTTGTACGTGTGATAGATCAGCGTCGGCTCGACGCTGCCGAACTTGTACGTCGCTGCGAAATAGTTGTCGCGCGACGAATGGATCTGGCTCGCCGAATAAATGTCGCGGGTGTACTGCAGCTCGCTCACCGCGCCGAGAAAGATGTCGCCGCTGCGATATTCGAGGGCGGCGGAATAGAAGCGGCCGGCGCGGGTCCCGTCGCCCAGACCGGTCGTCGCCATGAAACGCGCGTTCAGGCCGTACCAGCTGGGGGTCTTGTATTGAATGGCGTTATCGACGCGATACGACGCGTAGAAGAACTCCATGTTGTTGACCATACTGAAGTCGGCCGCCCAGCTCGGATCGGCGTAACCTGCGATCCAGTACGATGGCGTGAACTGGCGCCCCAGCGACAGATCGCCCCACGGCCCCTTGATGCCGACAAACGATTGCCGCGCCTGTGCGGACTGCACGCCATTGGTCGCCGTAAACATCGGCTCGTAGGTGAAGAAGGCGCGGTTGCCGCCGCCCAGTTCTTCGTAACCGCTCAGATTGAAGCGAGAGTTGTTCAGCCCGCCGCTGGACATTCTCGTGACCTTGCCGCCGTTCGCCCCCGATCCCCACAGTTGCTCGAGATTCAGGTCAATGAAACCCGAGAGCGATACCCCCCCGGAAGATTGCGCATACGCACCACCCTGCATTGCCCCCAGCAGCAATGCACACAACACTCGCTTCTTCATGCTGTCTCCTGATAGTTCTCGTTTTTGTCGCGGCGCCCCCTCGTTGCTTGTCAGGATGTCAGCCGCCCGCCTGTTGTATGTATACAATCTTTCGAACGATTATACATATCAAGGAAATTGAATTTCTACTGCTATTTATTTATACAAACGACCGATTTTGTTATAGCGGGTTACCCCTGACGACCGACACTCACGTCAATGTCGATGCGCCCGAACCGCCGCCGGCCAACCTGTCCGGCGGGGTTGCCGCGCAATGCAGCGCGAGGCGGCCCGCGGCAATCAGATGCCAGAGCGATCCGCCTGCAATCCTTCGTGTCGCAGCTTCGGCGCATTGTCGGCGCCCGTGCCGTCTTTCGATGCACCGCCCCAGCCGTGGGCCGTCACGTCGAAGATCACGCCGTTAGGATCGAAGAACTTCACTTCGTAGAAAATGTTGCTCTTCACCGGCACCTCGCCCATGTAGTACCGCCCGCCCGCCTGTTCGATCTTCGAGCGCGTGGCTTCGACGTCCTCGACCCAGATGCCGATGTGATGCAGGCCGACAAACTCGCGCCCGCGCTCGCCTGCGGCTTCGTCGTTCTTGTAGTTGAGCAGCGCCAGGTTGATGACGCCGTCCGAGAGGTACACACCCCGCGCGAGCGAGGAATCCGTCTCGCCGACTTTCTTGAAATCGAACGCCTGCATGTAAAACTCCGCAGCCTTCCAGGGATCGGGAACGGACAGCGCAATGTGACGCAGTTTGGCCATGATGTATGTCTCCTTCGCATTGAGGTAGTAAGCCCGGCCGGAAATGTCCGGCAGATGGCTTATGTATACTATCTCAGCACTTTGCATTCAAAAACGTATTTTTGAATGCAGCAAGACCCTCACAATCGGCCTGAATCATTGCCCAATCAGGCGACGTACGGCGTCCGGTCCAATGAAAGGAAAGAAATACTCGTATAATCCGCATGTATACAATCCAACCAAAACGACGCATCCACGGAGCGAGATAGACAAGCATGGCCGAAACCATTGCCGCACGAATCTGCCGGGTGTTGACGGGCGAGATCATCGACGGACGCCTGCCGCCGGGACAGAAGCTGGAAGAAGTCGCACTGGCCGAACGCTTCAAGGCCTCGCGCACACCGATTCGCGAAGCGCTGCGCGAACTCAACGCCCGCGGTCTCATCGAGCTGACGCCGCACAAGGGCGGTGTGGTGGCGAGCATCAGCGTCGACGATCTGTCCGACATGCTCGAAGCCATGTGCGAACTCGATGCCCTTTGCTGCCGTCTGAGCGCCCAGCGCATGAGCGCCATGCAGAAAAAACAACTGGAAATGATTCACGTCCAGAGCAAGCAGTGCATGGATGCGGGCGACGAAGCGGGCTACCTTGCGCTCAACCGCGAATTCCATCAGTTGCTGAGCGCGGGCACGCAGAACAAGACGCTCATGGCCCTCATCGACAGTCATCGGGAGCGTCTCGCGCCGTTCCGGGCAGCGCAATCCGACGTCGAGGAGCGTTTCACGGTGTCCTTCGATGAGCATGAACGTGTCGTCGAGGCCGTTCTGGCGGCGGACGCCGAAGCTGCCTACAACGCCATGCGCAGCCACACGGCACGCCTGAGCATCCACGTTCTCGAACGCCTGCAACACAGCCGCAAGCTGTCGTAGCCACACAGGGCCGGGCCACGCCGCCGTGCGCCCGGGCCCCTTCCCGGCTCCTCCCCCTTTCGCTTCGCTTTCGCTTTCGCTTCCGCTTCCGCTTCCGCTTCCCTGCCGCCCGCCCGCGTTGGCTCGCGCGCGGGGGCATACCTATGCGCCCGCCCTCACGCCATCAAGCAGGCGTGGTTCGCCAGCCATTTGAGTGATTCCCTTCCAATCTATCGATTGGGGAGCGAGGCGCAATAGCGCCAGCCCCTACCCCCGCGCGGCCTCACGCCCCTATGTCACGCAAAGTGAGCCGCCCGTAAGAGGTTGTCCAACGCTCGCGCGCTTCCTAGGCTCCACCGATGAAACGCAGCGCACGGCATGCCTGCGCTCGCCCAGGTTCTCGGGCGGGCACGGATGCCGACTCGCTTCGCGTTTGCGGCCCGTCGCCCTCACGGATCGACGGCATTCCCTGAGCCTTTCGTGGAGACACACATGTCCCAAATCACCGATGTGCTGGTCAGCATCGACACCAAGACGATCGTCGACCGGTACGGCAAGAACGCCAGCATGGCGAACCCGCCGATCATCGACTTCAAGCACGTTTTCATGATCGTGACGCAAGGCAACGTGGTCAGTGGCCAGGCGGGCGGCGAACTGGATGTCGCAGCCACGGTCGGCGACGTCATCCGGTGGCGCGAATGCTCCCTTTCGCTGGGCTTCGAGCAGTCGTGCATTTTCTATAAATTCGTGGGCAATCAAGGCAATGAGCTGATCTCGCCTCCGTCGCCGCGCGAAGCCGAGGTGATCATCCCGGTGCCGAATCCGCCCGATCCGACCAAGCCGAAGAAGCAGCAATGTTCGAACTATTTCTGGTCTTGCGAGACACTCAAGACCGGACGCGTGACCTACCACTTCCAGTTCATGGTGCTCGATCGCGGCGGCAACCTCTGCGGCTGCTATCAGTGGGACCCGTTCATCACCATCCGCAACCATTGAGCCATCAGCGCTGCCCTCCCGCGCCACGCCACACACCAGGGCACACCACGGCGCACCACGCATGCCGGGCGCGGGAGGGCGCGCATTTCTTGCAGCAAGGAGCCTCCATGTCCGACCCATCGACCTGCGGCGCCCTTCATGACGAAAGCGCAGCCAACGTGCTGCTCGCCATCGATACGGCGACACTGCTCGATCATCCGCACGATTCGCCGGTGGGCGACGCACAGACGACCGCCGTCGACGGCAGCGCCTGCTTTTGCCTTTCATCCGGCGCCGACGCGTTGGCGGGCGTCAACACGACGACCTGGTCGCTAGACGTTCGTCCGGGCGCTCGACTACGGCTGCGCTGGACACCCCTCGCCATGCGCGGCGAGCATGCCGTGTTGTTGCACCTCTCGCTGGCCGACGAAGCGGTGCTTGGCAATTTGCAGCTCCATGTCGACGACAACGCCGTTCGGTATGCGCCGCAGCCCGGCACGCCGGGAGATGCCGTCGCACGTCCTGCACCGGACGCGTTCTGGCAGGCGCAGGTCGTCGCCAGCGGCAAGGCGACGCTTACCGTCGAGGCGATCGTCACGGACCGCGACGCCACCCTACTGGGGCGCTTCGGCTGGACAGTGCGCATCGCCGTGCCGTGAGCCCATCGCCGACCATGGCGCGGCGTATCCACCACAGCCGACAGGGGCATATGCGGGACGCCGACACATCGACGCCAACTATTTGAAAATCGAATGCCATGCATTCCAATATTTAATTTGTCGATGTGCGACCGGTTCGCTATCTTGTAAGTCTTACCCCCCGTTTCACTCCCCAAGAGACCCCGCGGCGCGGCGGCGCCCACCGACACGAACGCAGCGCCAGCGAGGGCCCGGGCAGCACAGAGGTCGTTCCATGAGTTCCTCCGGTCACCACCGCATTTTCAAGGGCGCTGTCGATGCCGACGGCGCCCCGATGACCCTCGCCACGTGCGACGGTCGCTTGACTTACGTCGGCGCCCCTACGGCGGATGTGCCGGGCGCCAGCGGCGCACAGGTCATCGATCTGCAAGGCAAGCTGGTGTTGCCCGGTTTCGTCGATGGCCACATCCATCTCGACAAGAGCTTTGTCGGCGACCGCTGGCGGCCCCATCGTCCCGCGGCCACCCTGCGCGAGCGTCTCGCCGCCGAGAAGCAGGACATCGCTGCCGCCGCCCCGATGGCGCGACGCGCCGACGCCCTGATGCGACAAGCAGTGTCCTTTGGCACCATCGCCATGCGCTGCCATGTCGACGTCGACGCCAGCACGGGCCTCACCCATCTGAACGAAATCATGGCCGTGCGTGAGAAATGGCGCGAATGGCTGGACATCGAACTCGTCGCGTTCCCGCAGGCCGGGGTGATGAGTTGTCCCGGCACCGCGCAGGTGCTCGAAGACGCCGTGCGTGCGGGCGTTCAGGTGATTGGCGGCATCGACCCGACGACGCTCGACGGCGACCCGCATGGTCAACTGAATGTGATCTTCGGCATCGCGGAGAAATACGGTACGAAAATCGATATCCATCTGCATGAGCCCGGCGATATCGGACTGGCTCAGTTGCATCGCATCGCCTCACGCACACAGGCCGCCGGCTTGCAGGGCCGAGTGAGCGTGAGCCACGCGTACGGGCTGGGCGACATTGGCCCGGACGCGCTCGACACGATTGCCCGCGCGCTGGCGGACGCCGACGTTTCGATCATGACCAACGCCCCGGGCGACCGCGCTTTCCCGCCGATCCTGCGCTTGCGCGAAGCGGGCGTATGCGTATTCACGGGCAACGACAATATTCAGGACAGTTGGTGGCCGTACGGCAACGGCGACATGCTGCAACGGGCGATGCTCATCGGTTACCGCTCGGGTTTCTACACGGACGACGATCTGCGCGTTGCGCTGGAGATGGCCACGAGCGCCGCCGCGCGCGTCATCGGCAAAGCGGATTACGGGCTGCAGCCGGGCTGCGAGGCGAGCTTCGTCGTCGTCGACGCGCCGAATGCAGCGGCCGCCGTCGCCGCCGCGCCGGCCGCGCGCGCGGTCATCCGCCACGGGCGTTATTGGGGCGGCCCGGCGCAACTCGCGCTGGACCCTGCCCTGCTCAAGGACACAGCAGGGTCCACCCCGACCTGACTGTCATGCGCGATGCCGTGCGCCCCGCGACGACATCGCATGCGTTCGTCGCACCGAGGTGAAGCGATCTGTGCGCGCCCCCAAAGCGCGCAGACGCGACCAAGGGGCCCGGCGATGGACCATGGGGAAAAAAATCAGAATGCATCAGGAGCCAACCAACATGTCGAAGACTACGTATTACGCGCCGCATGGCGGGCATCCGGGTCAAACCGAACTGCTCACCGACCGCGCGATGTTTACCGAGGCATACGCCGTCATTCCGAAGGGTGTGATGCGCGACATCGTCACGAGTCATCTGCCGTTCTGGGACAACACGCGCCTGTGGGTGCTTGCACGCCCGCTCTCGGGCTTTGCCGAGACGTTCGCGCAATACATCATGGAAGTCGGTGCGGGCGGCGGCAGCGATAAACCGGAGCAGGACGAGAAGGCCGAAGGCGTGCTGTTCGTCGTCGAAGGCGAAATCACGGTAACGATCCAGGGCAAGGCGAATACGCTCACGCCGGGCGGTTACGCGTTCATTCCGCCCGCGACCGACTGGCAACTGCGCAACAACAGCCTGAACACGGCGCGCTTTCACTGGATTCGCAAGCACTACCAGGCCGTGGAAGGCCTGCCGTATCCGGAGCCGTTCGTGAAGAACGAGCAGGACGTCGAACCGATTCCGATGCCGGGCACCGATGGCCGCTGGGTGACGACGCGCTTCGTCGACATTCAGGACATGCGTCACGACATGCACGTCAACATCGTGACGTTCCAGCCCGGTGGCGTAATCCCGTTCGCGGAAACGCACGTCATGGAGCACGGCCTGTACGTGCTCGAAGGCAAGGCCGTCTACCGTCTGAACCAGGACTGGGTGGAAGTCGAAGCCGGCGACTTCATGTGGTTGCGTGCGTTCTGCCCGCAGGCCTGCTATGCGGGCGGCCCCGGTCCGTTCCGCTATCTGCTGTACAAGGACGTCAACCGTCACATGACGCTGACGCTGGGCGCGCAGCCGAAATAAGCATCCCCGGCACTGTCCTTCTCAGCCGCGCGCGTCGTCCAGTCGTATCGGTCACTTCGATGCGCGCGGCTTCGATTCCAACAGCCCCACCAGCACCTTGGCCAGCGCCCCGACCATCGGGTCGGCCGTCGGGCGATGAAAGATCGCCAGCTCGAACGTGTCGATGGTCGGCAGCCCTTGCGCCCGGCCCAGCACCGCATGCCCCGGCAGCACGGCGCGCGGCGGTACCAGACTGATCCCCATCCCGTCGGCCACGGCGCCCTGAATGCCGCTCAGACTCGAACTGGTGAAGCTGATGCGCCAGTTGCGGCCCATCGACTCGAGCGCATTGATCATGTCGTCGCGATAGAGCCCGCGCGTCGGGAACGTCACCAACGGCACCGGATCGAGCCCGAACGACGGATGCTTCGCACTGTCGATCCACGCCAGCTTTTCCGGGCGGCTTGCTACCGACTCGCGACTATTGCGACGCTGCTTGACCAGCACGAGATCCAGTTCGCCATGATCGTAGCTGCCAAGCAAATCGCGACTCAGCCCGCTCGTGACCTCCAGTTTGACCTGCGGATACTGACGATTGAAGCGCGCGAGCACCTGAGTGGTGGCGCCCGTCGCAAAATCCTCCGGCACGCCTAGCCGCACGGTTACAGCCACCACGGCGCCCGAGAGCGCCTCGAACATCTGATCGTTGAGAGCGAGCATCTGACGCGCGTAACCCAGCAGCAGTTCTCCTGCATCTGTCGCGTGCACTTCGCGGTTGCCACGCTCGAGCAGTCTGTGCCCGACCATGTCTTCAAGACGACGCACCTTTTGACTGACGGTGGACTGTGTCGAATGCAGGCGCGCGGCGGCCGTGGTGAAGCTGCCGCAATCGGCCACCATGATGATCGAGCGCAGCAAGTCCAGATCGAACAGGGGACGATTGGGACGATTGAGACGATTTGGCGGTCGATTCGATTTTGCACTGCCAGCCATATCGGGTATTTATTTTGTCGATGAATGGCTGACCTTTTATCACGCGCGGCGAACGTCCGACAACTGGGGTTTTCGGGGCTATCCGCCCGATTGGAACAGTCCCGACAAGGGCAACGCGCCGCGCACGATCGTGGCGGTCGCTATAGGCCCAATGCCCGACCGTCGCTGCGCGGATCGTGGGCGCCGCTCATCTGCCCCTGCGCACCGATGCGAATCGCTCCCGGATGCCCCGCCAACTGGCTTTGCGGTGGCAGCGGGCTCATCTCGTGCCCACGTGCCGCCAGGGCCGTAAAGACATCGGCCCCCGCGTCCTGTTCGAGCTTGAGGCTGTCGCGCGAATCGGAGAACGTCTTGCCCAGCAAAAAGCGCGGACGCCTGAGCGCCGTGAGCGGATCCATGTCGTAATCGATGAGGCGTGTGAGCACGGCCGCGAGCGTCTGCGGCTGACCGTCTGCGCCTTGCGTGCCATAGAGCAGTTGCGGGCGTCCCTGCTTCAGATACATTCCCGGATTGAGCGTATGGAACGGTCGCTTGCCGCCGGCGAGCACGTTCGCACTCGACGGGTCGAGACTGAACGACGCGCCGCGGTTATGCCACAACACACCGGTGTCGCCGAGCACAACGCCGCTGCCCCAGTCGAAATACACCGTCTGCAACATGCTCACGCAGTTGCCCTGAGCGTCGGCCGCGCCGATATAAACGGTATCCCCGGTCCTGAAGACATGCGGCCAGGGCATGGCGCGATCCATGCGAATGCTGCGGGCGTGCGCATCGAGATTCGCACTCGAGAGCAGACGCTCCACGGGCACGTCGACGAAGTCGGGATCGGCCACATACCGGTTGCGGTCGATGAACGCGAGCTTCACCGCTTCGACGAGCGCGTGGTAATAGTCCGGGCTGCCCTCGGGCATCGACTTGAGGTCGAAGCGGTTGAGAATGCCCATGATCTCCAGTGTGGTCACCCCTTGCGTCGGCGGGCGCAGTCCCAGCAACTCGCCATCACGATAAGCCACACGCAACGGCGTCTCTTCACGCGCCTGCGCACGCGACAGGTCGCTCGCGCGCAGCGGAGAGCCGACTCGCTTGAGTCCGGCCGCAATGCGTGCAGCGAGATCGCCCTCGTAAAATTCGCGTCCGCCATGGGTCGCGATGCTGTCGAGACTTCTGGCGAGCGCCGGTTGATGAAAACGCTCACCGACCTGCGGGATACGGCCGTTCGGCATGAAGACGGACGAAAAGCCGTCCCAGTTGGGCAGATCGCCGGCGCGGAACGTCTGCCAGAAGTGCTGTGACGGCGTGATCGGAAAGCCGTTCGCCGCATATTCCGTGGCGCGCGAGAACAGCGATGACCAGGCTTGCTGCCCGTTCCACTGCTTGCGGCTGATGTCGTATGCCTTGTCCCAGATGGCGACGGTCGCCGCCGTGGTGAGCGTCGCCCCCGCCCCCCGCACGGGAATTGCGCCGGCATACGCCGGCGGTTGCGCAGCGGCCTGTCCGATGCCGGATAACGTGCGCACATTGCCGTCGCGGTCGCTGATGACCATAAAGGCGTCGCCCCCCAAACCCGTGAAATGCGGATAAGTCACGCTCAACACCGCGCCAATGGCGATCGCCGCCTCGATCGCGTTGCCGCCCGCGCGCAGCACTTCCAGTCCCGCGTCGCTCGCCAGTGCATGCGGGCTGGTGACCATGCCCCGCGTGGATCGTGCGAGACGCGGGTCGTTCGTGCCGGTCTTTGCCTGCGTCGCGGGTGGCGAAACCACGGCATCGGCGACGGCGGCGCCTGATACAGCGGATGCCGCTGATGCCGCTGATGCCGTCGAGAGCGGCAGCACGGCGCTTCCTGCCAGCGCTGCCGTGCCCATCAGAAAACTCCGACGCGCCGCAAGATTGGCCGCGTCGCCAGTCGTGGCCGGTTGTGTCGTCATCGGCCCTTCGGCCATGGTTTGCTCGAACGTCATGCCGTCTCCCCCTTTCTTGGGATCTTTTGGTATCTCATCGAACGACGAAGCGTGCCCGACACCGGCAACGCTTCGTCCGCACATCAACGACGCATCGAATCGTCGGATCAGACTTCCGCTTTCCAACCCTTCCAGTTGCGCTGATGCGTTACCTCCGGCGCCGAATAGCGCTCCTTCACCCACGCGTAGACCGGACCCAGCGCGTTCATGGCCACAGCGGCGGCAAGCGCCGCGAACGGATCCTGCGGCACCGGCCCAAAGCCGCCGAACAGTGTGGCGAAGTACGTCGCGAAGCCGAAGAACATGCCGGGAATGAAGTTCAGTCCCGGGAAGACGCGGGCGAGCGCCATCATCGACCCGTTACCGGCGAAGAGAATCACCATCTCGGCCAGTATCAGCGTGTTGCCGCTGAACTGCGTGGCGGCCTGTTTGAATCCGAGCACGATCAGAAACGCAAAGCACGATCCTACGGGCAGCGTCGCCCAGATGCGTTTGAGGTTCACCAGCGTCGGGCCACCCATCGCGAAGGTCGCGGCCCAACTGATGAAAATCGCCCACGGCGGCAGGTGCAACGGCAGCATCGCAATCGGGATGGTGGTGACGGCAAGCAGTGAGGCAACGACTTCCGCAGGCAGCTTCTTCATGATTGTCTCCTTGAGTTTTATGGGTACTTCATTGCGCACAACAACATGAATGCCGGTGAATTTCGCAGTGATGCTGCGTCACGACCGTGATGCGACCGCGTTTGATGACCCACAGGCGTGGCGGGATGTCGAGCAGCGCGTCGGCCACCCGGAACGTATCGAGGATGATGAGATCGGCCTGCTTGCCCACCGCGATGCCGTAGTCATGCGACAGGCCGATGGCGCGCGCGGCGTTGTGCGTGCCCATGTCGAGAATCGCCTGCTGATGCTCGGGCACGCCGAACTGTGCGACGTGGGCGAGCAGATTGCCGATCTGCAACATGTCGGCCTTGCCGAACGGTGTGAAGGCATTGCGCACGTTGTTGGACGAGTACGCGACGTTCACGCCGGCGGTGTGCAGCGCCTTGACCGGCGTGAGTCCGCGTCGCGGGTTCTGCGTGTCCTTACGTCCGCCCAAATACAAGTCGGTCGCAGGCAACGTCACAATGCTGATACCTGCGAGCCGAATCTGTTCGATGACGGGGGCGAGCGCGTCGTTATCGAGCGCACCGAGGCTCGTGACGTGCCCGAGCGACACACGTCCCTGATACCCGGTGTCGATGGTTCTCTGTGCAATGTAGGAGATGGCGGCAAAGCGCTGGTCCGCCGTGTCATCCGCGAAGTCGGCATGCATGTCGACCGGGGCGTCGAAGCGCTGTGCGAGTTCGAACACGATGTCGATGTGACGCTTCGTGTCGTCCCAGTTCAGCTCGTTGTAGGGACAACCGCCCACGACGTCCGCGCCCATGCGCAACGCGTCAATCATCAGTTCGTAGGTGCCCTTCGACTTCAGGATGCCTTCTTGCGGGAACGCGACGATTTGCAGATCGAGCAGGCTGTCGTATTCGTCCTTGAGCGCGAGCAACGTTTCCACGCCGATGAGGCCCTGAATCAGGTCGACGTCGGGGTGCGCGCGCACGGCCACCGTGCCGTTCTTCACCGCCATGTCGAGCACCTGACGCGAGCGGTCGAGCACGTCTTCGCGCTCCTGCTTGCTCTTGAGAATGCCCGTGACGCGAATGGCTTCGTCGAGCGTGCCGAAGCGCGCCGGCAGACGACGATGCAGCAGCGCCTTGTCCAGGTGCAGGTGCGCCTCGACGAGACCGGGGATCGCGGCACGTCCCTGCGCGTCGATCCGCTCATCTGCGCTGGCGTCGATGCCCGGCTCGATCGCGGCGATGCGCCCGCCCTTGATGGCGATGTCCACGAGCGGCGCATCGTCGCGCACGCACACGTTGTTGATCAGCAGGTCCACATGCATGGTGCGGTCTCCTTACGTCACGAAGTCGATGAGGGTCAAGGGATGGCAGGTGTCGGCGACTGCTGCCGGCCGGGCTGGCAAAGGCCTGAGCCAAGAGTAGAGGAGCGCCTGCGAAGAAGGCATCGGGATTTGCTGGTTTTCGTCTAAGAATTTCCCTAGACGCGGTGCAGCATGCAAAGCGCGTCAGATGCGCTTCGGCGGGGAATGGCCGGGCCCCGTGCACGACGGAACCCGACCGCTGAGGACTTACGTCTTATTCTTCATCGCCGATGATGTCCGTCTGCGGGGCGTAATAGCGCGTGCGACGCGCGTCCGCCGCCGAACGGGTTTCCTCAGATCGTTCGTTGTCGCTCCCATAGCTTGAGCGCCTCACTGCCCCCGAATAAACCTCGCGCAGCGATTCGTCTTCGTCGTCGCTCGCGAAGCCTGAGCGCTTTGCTGCTCCCGAATATGCCTCCCGCAGCGATTCGTCGTCTTCGTCGTTCACGACGCCTGAGCGCTGCGCTGCCCCGCCATCAACCGCTTGCCGCGCGTCGTCTTCCCTATCGCCTACGACGGCGCAGCGCTGCATCGCCCCCGTGTAAACGTTTTGCCGCCAATCGTCGCCCTTGTCGCCCTTGTCACCCTTGTCACCCACGACGCCGGAGCGCCTGTCGCCCGGTCGAACGCTCTCAGCGGCCGAGCGGACATTAATCGAAACTTGCGAGTTGGCGCTCAGCGTGATCGTCGCGTGGACCGTGTGACAGGACGTCCCGGCGCCAACCCAGGCGCCATCCGGACGGAACTGCCGCGCGTGGTTCAACTGAGTGCCGAGGGCGTGTTTTGCGGCGCCGGTCGAAGGCGGGGCCAGCGTCACCGTGACAAATGGCACGGTAGTCGACGGGGCAATCGTGTTCATGATGGATCTCCATCCAGTGAAGGGAGATTCCAGTTTGTCACCTATAGCGCGCACTCCTTTATGAAACCGGCGACCGTCTTCGGAATCCTGTCGACGCGGCGCACCATTGGGAAGACGGGATGGGAACCGTCACGCATCGGTCTCGGCCACGATCAGACCGTGTTCGATGGCGTAGTGAACGAGACCGGCGGTTGACGGAATGTCCATCTTGGCCAGAATGTTGGCCTTGTGCGTGCTGACCGTCTTGGCCGAGAGCGACAGGCAGCGCGCGATGTCGTTGATCCCGTTACCCTCGACGAGCATCTGGAATATCTGAAATTCCCGGGCCGTAAGGCGCGTATGCGGCAGCGCCTCGGTGAGTTGTTGCAATTGACGCACGAGCTTCTCGGCGACCAGCGGCGAGACGACCGTGCCGCCGCGCGCCACGCGTCGGATCGCGCTCATTAACTGTTCGGACTCGGCGTTCTTTGTCAGATACCCTGCCGCCCCTGCACGAATCGCCTGCACCGCGTACTGCGATTCGCGATACATGCTCAGGACCAGCACCGGCAGCGCAGGGTACGTCGCCTTGATCTGCGAAATCAGGGCGATGCCGCTCTTGCCGGGCATCGACATGTCGAGCAGCAGCACGTCCACGGTTGTGAGGCGCAGGCGCTTGAGGACATCGTCGCCATCCACGGCTTCGGACACGACCGACATGTCCGGCGCCATCGCGATAATCTTTTTCAGGCCGTCGCGAATGATCGCGTGGTCGTCCGCAATCATGACCCGCATGACCACCCCGCTTCGTGTGTCGTATCGGCGCCGCCCAGTGCGTCCGATCCATCCAATGTGTCGGCGCTCGTCATGCCGCCGGCCGCCGTGCGTGCCGGAATCCGGACATTGACGCGCGTGCCCTGCCCCGGTGCGCTCTCGATCTCGAAGGCGCCGCCCAACATCAGCGCACGCTCGCGCATGCCCATCAACCCGAGCCGCTGACCGTGGCCGGCGCGAGTCGTGTCCATACCGCGACCGTCGTCGGCAATGCTCACGTGACAATGCCCGTCGCGCAGCGCCAGCGACACGCGAACGTGCGTGGGCTGACCGTGACGGCTCGCGTTGGTGAGCGACTCCTGCACGATGCGAAAGATGGCCGTGCTGCATTCGCTGTCGAGGCATGCGGTGACGGCTTCCGGCATGAGAAGGTCGCACTGCAACCCATGACGCTGCGCGAACGACTCCGTGAGCCACTCCAGCGCCGCATGCAGACCGAGTTCATCGAGCACCGCCGGGCGCAGGTCGGTCGCGATGCGATGCACGGCGTCGAGGGTCTCGTCGACCAGTTCCTTGAGCATCTGGATGTGTGCGGACCGATCCGCCTGCGGCATGTCGGGTTGCGTCTCCAGATAGTTGAGACCAAGCCGCAATCCACCGAGCCACTGGCCCAGTTCGTCGTGAAGTTCGCGAGACAGGCGCGTGCGCTCAGCCTCGCGCACGGTTTGCAGATACGCCGAGAGCTGGCGCAGTTGCGCGCGCGAATCGAGCAAGGCCATTTCGGAGCGCTTGCGGTCGGTGATGTCGCGCGAGATGCCCACCGTACCCACGATGTGGCCGCGTTCGTCGCGCACGGGCATCTTGACGGTGTCGAACCAACGCGGTGCGCCGTCCGCGCCGGGACGACTTTCTTCGTAGCGGCGCCGCACGCCGCTCGCGACGACGGCCTTGTCCGTGGCGAGATAGATGCGTCCCCATTCGGACGACCAGACCTTGTCCGGCGTGCTGCCGATAATGTCGGCCTCGGTGCGCCCACACGCAGCCATGAAGGCCTCGTTGACGAGGATGTAGCGCGACTCGGTGTCCTTGAGCCACGCCTGATCCGGGATGTTATTCAGAATCGCCCGGTGCAGTTCGCCATGCGTCTCCACTGCGTCTCCTTGCCTTGCCGATGAAATGGCGCGGCGCCACACAGTCAGAGGCTCGCGGACAGGGCACGTGGCTTGCCAGCGGTGCGCGGAGATGTCGGCGCCGATCCGCCACCAATATAGCCAGACCGGTGTTGGCGCGCGCCTCTAGTTTTCCCGCATATCGGCATGCTGCGACGTGTCATGAATTTTCGTGATGGCCGCCGACGCCCGTCCGATCGATACGTCTGACCGACAGGGCCGATCAGCAAACTTCACCGACTTGAAAAATGGATGGAACCCGTCACCCGTCATAGCCGCGGAACAGGCCGCACAAGCGGAAAACGTCTTCCGTGTAGGGTATGTTCCTGACTTTGCAATAACGGCTGGCGAGCTTCATCAACTCCTTGATGTCGCGTCCGCTCGCTTTCGGATAACGGGCGGCAAGCGTCTCGATGAGCGCGTCGTCGAGGTACGCCCCGACCTGCTCCGCCTGCATGCGCCATAGCCTGCGCGCATCTGCCGCGGACGGGACTTCGTAGTGGATCGTGGCGATGCAGCGCGAGAGAATCGCGTCGTCCACGTCGCCGATGCGGTTGGTCGTCATGAACAGCAGACCATGGAAGTACTCCAGTGAGCGCAGGAACTCCGCCACGATGGCGTTGTGCTCCAGGTCGTTGTCCCGCCGCCGGATGTAGACGTCCGCTTCGTCGAGCAACAGAATCGCGTTCCAGCGCATGGCGCGCCGCAAAATGCTCATGAGCGTCGCGCCCACGGACGCCGCCGTCGTCCCCAGTTGCCCCGAGTGCACCCGGTACAGCGGCTTGCCGACCACCTCCGAATAAATCTCCGCCGTCAGCGTCTTGCCCAGGCCCGGCGCACCCTGGCAAAGAATCGTCGCCCCACCCGATTTGCCCGGCACGAAGTCAGGCATCATCACGTCCATGTTCGACGTCAGAATGTCGATCAGATCATGGTGATGTGCGGGCAGCACCAGTTTGTCGCGCAGACCCGGCTGGTATTCGTATTCGGTCATGTTCTGCACGTGCACCCAGAGGTTGCGATGCCAGTCCAGATGGAAGACGTGCACGTAGCAGTGCAGCGGGATCGTCTCGAAGGCCTGCGCGATTTCGGCATTGCGCCAGAAATCCGCGTCGCACGCCATTTCGAAATTGCGCTCCAGCCGCGCTTCGTCGTTGACGCATTTGGCCGTCACGCCCTCGCCGACCCGGATCAGTTCCGTCACCCCCTTCGAGTCAACGGAAAAGGCCGCCCGGCGCAATACGAACTGTGCACCGAACGCCCGCTGTACGCGCAGGAAGCGCTGCGCATGCTGCTCGTACTCGGCCTTGAACTCGGCACACTCCTTGTAGAACCCGAACTCCGCGAGCAACTCCGGAATCGTGCGATTGACGATGTCGTCACGCGTGAATACCAGCGACGTGGTCATGCCCGAGCGGCGCGGTCGATGCTCCGTCGGACTGAGGTTCGCCGACTGCATCGTGTTCGCGAGCATGTCCACGACGACGTAGGGCGCCCCCTGATCCGGTTCAACGTATCGCAGGCGGCGCACGAGCCACGGCAGCAGGGCTCCGTCGCGGTGCCGCTGATACAACCAGCCGTCGATGACGTCACGCGCGAGATACGCCACCAGGCCCGGCACGAGTTTGTCCAGACTCGGGATCACACGGGCCTGCGGCGCGTTGTAGACGTTGTCGAGCGCGAGCATCTGGAACATCAGCGCACGTTCGTTCTGCGACTTGCTCAGCACGTACAGCGTGTTGAGCGACTTCGCGTCGAACCACTCGCTGGAGACGAGCATATTGCCCCGGCACACGCCGTAGGCCGTCAAGTGTTTGCCCAGCGGCGAGTCGGCGCCGATCAGTTGCATCAGCGGATGAATCAGTGATTCGGGAATTTCGAAATCCATGGACGACACTCCCCCGTATGGCGTGTGAGCAAGTGAGGCATGTGACAAACTCGCGCTGCGCGTCATGCACGTGCGCAGCGACGCTTGTGTCAGGCGAGGAAAAAGTCGATGGCTTGCGCCACGACGCCCGGCTCGATGATATGCAGCCCGTCGAATTCGACGTACCGGACATCGTAGCCCGCCGCTTTGAGCTTGTTTGCGTTTTGCCGACCGCTGGTCGCAATCGGCAATTGCTCGTCGATGAGGCCGTGTGCAATGAAGATTTGCGGCTGACCTTCCTGGACGAAGATGGACATGAAGCCGCCCGAGAACGCAATCACATGGCTCGCGATGTCGCCATTCGTCACACCGATGGACAGCGCATAGCTGGCGCCGTCCGAAAATCCGGCGAACGCTACTCGCCCCGGATCAATGGCATAACGTGCGCTCACCTGACGCAGTGCCGCTTGCAAACGCTCCAGATCGGGCCCATTGCCGCCAATCACGATATCCCACGTCGGGAAGGTCGAATGCGGCGCCAGCACGAGAAACTTGTGCCGGTCCGCGTGAGGCTCGATGAAGGGCAACACCTTCTGCGGAAAACCACCCGCGCCATGGAACATCACGAATAGCGGCACCGGGCGATCGGTCGGCAGACCAGCGGGAACGTAAAGAACCGCGTCGCGTGTTTCGCTCAGGCCCAACGCGTTGCGACCGGGGGCAAACGCCGCGACACACGAAGGCGCCGCAACGTCAGCCGACGCGAACGCAGGCGCTACGGCCGACGCAGATGGGGAGATCGGGCTGGACGCGATGACGTCCGGCGACATCCGTCCGAACAATGAAGGGTCGAACATGGCGCAGTGATTGTCTCGTGATCGTTGATATTATTGATATATTGTATATCACAAGATGCTGCGTGGGCATTCCTCGGTGTCTCGGATGCCTGCCGGGCACATCCTCCGCCCAGGCAGTCGAACGGATATCGTAACGCTCAGCCGCGTCAGCCACCTCAGTCGCCCCGGGCGCCGCCGAGTAGACGCGAGATGCGCCGCGCCGCGTCGGTGAGCGCGGCGACCGTCTGCGGGTTCGGGTGTGCGGGCAGGTAATGGATCGAGCCGACGATGGCCAGCGTGCCGAATAGCGATCCGTCGTCCTGAATGATGGGCGCCGCCAACGCGTTCACCCCGAGGAACACCTCTTCCGGGGCATCCGCCCAGCCGCGCTCGCGCACCAGCGCGAGTTCGTGGGACAAACGCATGGCATCCGTGATGGTGTGCGGCGTGCAGGCGTCGAGCGGACCGGCGAGCACGGCGTCGCGACGCTCCTGAGCGCCGAACGCGAGCGCAATCTTGCCCTGCGCTACGCTGTGCAGTTTGAATTGCGTGCCGGGGTGCAGCAGGATCTCCAGCGGACTGCGCCCGCGCATCACGTCAAGCACGACGACATCCGTTTCGGTAAACGAACTGATGACGATGGTCTGTCCGACAGCATCTCGGAGTTCCTCCATCACCGGTCGGGCCAATCCCACCACGTCGAACTGCTTGACCAGCTTCTGCCCCAACAGGAACAAACGCCAGCCGATGCGATAGCGGCTCGTGCGCGGATTCTGCACCACATACCCTTCCTGACGCAGCGCGGTGAGATGCCGGTGAACCCGCGCCTTGGGCACGCCGAGCGCCTCCGCCAGATGCGTGACGCCGCATTCGGCGTTGCGCTCGGCGAGCAACTCCAGAATGCGCAGCGAAATGACCGACGTGGAGGACGTGTTGAGTTCGTCCCCGCCCGAGGCGTCGGACCGCTCGCCCCCCTCAGCATGTTCGGCACGCGCCTCGCTCACGGCGCTGGCGTTGCGGATGAGGTCGCGCGGAGTGTCCTTCGATCGTTTCACTGATTGTCCTTTGTCACTGTCGCCGCGCGCGCGCCGCTTACTGTGCGTCGAGCGAGATGAACCGCTCGCCGAACACGTGATAGCGCTGCGGCTTGTTCTTGTTCACGTCCTCGGGCCGCACGTATCGAATCGAGCTGCGATTGCGACATGCCCGCGGCAGGATGAAGCAGCGGATGAACGTCGTATCGCGCGCTTCGGTCGTCGGTGCGAGCACCGGTGCGTGACCGAGTTCGAGCCAGGCCTGTCCCGGCCCGTGGGTATGCGACGCGCCCAGCGTCTCGATCGTGATCTCGCCTTCGAGCGTGCAACGCACGCCGGGCCCTTGATGCACGTGCGTATGCGCCACGCCGCCGGGGGGGAATTGTACCTTGTCGCAACGCATGAGCCACTGCTGGCGCGGGTCCAGTTCGATCGGCGCGGCGAGCTTCAGGGTGGACGAAGCGCCCGGTGCCGACGCGATTTCCCCCGGCGTCGGCTCACTGCCCGACATCAACTCCCAACGCCACAAGGTCGCGCCCTCACTACCGGCATTGAGCGCCACGCTGTCTTCGCCAAGCCATGCGCTCTGCGCCGGATGGTGTTGCGCCCCCGTATCGAACTCGATCGCAACATCGCCCTGCACGACATAAATCGCCCGGCGTGCCGACGGCAGATACACCGGCGGATGGCCAGGCGCGATGACATCTTCGAACAAACGCAATTGAAACGGCTTCACTTCTCGATCTCCTGTGACGAGTTCATTGCCCCGACCGTCGAGACAACTTTCGCATTTAGTATCGACTATCGATACGTAAAGCACTATTTATGGTTTACCACGAGACGCAACATGGAAATGTCCTGTTAATATTCAAACGAAATCATTCCCATGCGTATCGGTTATCGATACTCGAGGTTTGACACTAGGAAGAGTTCCATGAAGGAGACAAGAATGGACACTGGCACGACCGCCCTGAAATCGGCGGGCGCGGCACGCCGGCCGTGGTATCGCGGCGCGAGCCCCGCGCAATGGCGCGCATTTGGTTCGGCCTACATTGGCTGGATGCTCGACATCATGGATCTGATGTTGTTTGCGATGGTGATTCGCTACATCAGCGCCGACTTGCATTTCGACAAAGGCGTCGCGGGCATCATTGCGTCGCTCACGCTGCTGGCCACCGCCTTCGGCGGCTTGTTCTTCGGTTTTCTCGCCGATCGCATCGGTCGTACGAAATCGATGATCCTCTCGATCTTCTGCTACTCCATCGGCACCGCTCTGTGCGGCTTCGCCGACTCGGTCACGTCGCTGCTCATCTTCCGCTTCCTGCTCGGCCTCGGTATTGGCGGAGAGTGGTCGGCGGGGGCCGCGCTCATTACCGAAACATGGCCGGCGGAGCATCGCGCCAAGGTCATGGCCTGGGTGCAGAGCGCATTTGCCGTCGGCTACGCGGTGGCGGCCATTGTCGCGGCCGTGATCCTGCCGCACTTCGGCTGGCGCTGGGTGTTTGCCTTCGGGCTGGTGCCGACGGTGCTCGCGTTCTGGGTGCGCCGCCACGTGGAAGAGCCGGCGATCTGGCGCGAGCAGCGCGTGCGCCTCACGCTGGGTCAGACGCTGGGTATGCTGTTCGGCCCGTACGCACGCAGCACGATTGTCGGGCTGGCCTTCACGGCGGCGGCGATGTGCGGATACTGGGGCCTGTTCACCTGGATTCCCGCCTATCTTTCGACGCCGGTCGAACAAGGCGGTCCGGGATTCGACCTGATTCGCTCGACGACGTGGATCGTCATCATGCAGATCGGTGCAGCAGCAGGTTTCGTGTGCTTCGGCTACATTGCCGACCGTATCGGGTGCCGCAAGTCGTTCCTGCTGTTCTTCATCGTGTCGGCCATTACAGTGCCGCTTTACGTGGTGATCCGCGAACCGATGCTGCTGCTCGCATTCGGCCCGGTGGTGGCGTTTTTCGGCACGGGGTTCTACAGCGGCTTCGCCCCGACGTTCGCCGAGATGTTCCCGACGCAGGTGCGCGCCACCGCGCAGGGCTTCATCTACAACACCGGGCGCGCCGCGAGCGCCCTTGCGCCGGCAGCCGTGGGCCTGCTCTCTCGCGGCGAGAACGTCAGCGTGGCGTTGGGCGCGACCGCCGGCTTCTTCCTGCTCGCGGCGATCATCGTCTACTGGTTCCTGCCGGAAAGTCACGGCGAAGCGCTCGCCTGATCGGGCACATCAGGCCAACATCGAACGTGGCGACTTCGCGCGCCGATGGTATTCACCACCACCGGCGCGCCGTCGCTCTCACTTCCCCTGCCTCTTGAGCTGTCGCCCCTGCCCTAAGACTGGGACAAGTGAATGACCGACGGGCAGTCCGAGTAAAGCCGTACCACGTCATCCGCGCGCAGCGTGAGCACCGCACGCTGGTTGACGTATCCCTTGTCCGTAATCTCGCCTTGCTCCAGCGATGGCGGCGAGCTCAGGATCGCGGCGCGTGCCGCGCGTTGCGAGCTGCCGGCGTCCTGCGCGAGTTGCGCGAGCGCCTGGGCGACGACAGCACGAACATCGTCGTGCATGGCCATCGCCTTGCCTGCATGCGCCGACGCGCCAGGATCGACCGGCAACGCTCTGGCTCGCATGGCCGGACTCGGAAAGATCAGCAACCCGATTTCGTCGCGGTCATGACCGGCAATGACGACGTCCGACGCATAAGGCGCGAGCGCCGTGACCGCGCGCAGACGCAACGCCCCGACCGAAACCCACGTGCCGCTCGTCAGCTTGAAGTCCTCCGACACGCGGCCATCGAAAATGACACCCGCGCCCGGATCGTTGACGTCCGAGAGTCGCCCCGCATCGCCCGTCCGATAAAAGCCTTCTTCGTCGAAGGCTTCCGCCGTGGCCACCGGGTCGCCCGCGTAGCGGCGAAATACCGACGGCCCACGCACGCGCATCTCCAGCTTGTCGCCGTTGGGCACGAACTTCAGTTCGTTGCCCGGCGCAGGCACACCGATATTGCCTGCCCCCGGAATCGGAAAGTGCACGCTGGTGATGAGCGGCGAGGTCTCCGTCGCCCCCCACGCCGAGGTGAAGAACGGCAGGGTGTCGCAGTGGCGCGACGCGAGCCGCTCGAAGCGCTGCCATACCGCAGGCGGCAGACTCGCCGCGGCGTAGAACAGCACTTGAAGCCGGCCGAAAAAGCGTGCGGCGAAGGCGTCGTCCTCTTCCAGAAACGGCGCCAGCGCTTCGAACCCCTTCGGCACATTGAAGTGCAATGTCGGGCAGACGTCGCGCAGCGCTTCGACGGTGCGCCCGATCAACTCGGGCACCGGACGGCCATCGTCGACATAGAACGATCCGCCGTTGCGCAATGCCATGTGAAAGTTGTGATTCGCGCCAAAGGTGTGACTCCAGGGCAGCCAGTCGACGACCACGGGCGGCGCCTCGTCGAGGAAATGCCAGCACTGCGCGATCATCTGCTGGTTCGCCGCGAGCATCCGATGCGTGTTGACGACGATCTTCGGCTTTCCCGTCGACCCGGACGTGAGCAACAGCTTGGCCGTATCTTCCGGCTGGACCTGTGCGAAGGCCGCATCGAGCGCCGCAGACGCCGGGGTGCGCGCCAACGCGTCGAACGTCAGCCAGCCGACACGTGCATGACGGGTGGCCACGATGGGACAGCGCACCGGCGCCCCCGCCAGCGCGTGCGCATAGGCGTCGCCGTCTTCCACATAAACCAGCGCCGGGTCGAGTCGCGCGAGAATGCCGTGCAGCTTGCTCATGTCCTTGGCGATGCGCGAATACGCCGACGACACGATGGCCGTCTGACGCCCCGCCATCATCGCGCCGAGCACGAGCAGCGCGTGATTCACGCTGTTGTCCGAGAGGATCACCACCGGCCGCTCGCGCGGCACGTCGAGATCGAGCAAGGCCTGGCCGATACCGCGCGCCATGCTCAGGGCATCGCCATACGTCACCCGCCGCCAGAGATCGGAGGACGATGCACGTTGCCCCGGCGGTTGGCGCTCGGCGACGAATACCGCATGCGGCGTACGCGTCGCCCACCGCACGAGCCAGTCGGCCGGGCTACGCGCGAACTCGCCCAGCCGGGTGCGCGAGCGGATGACGAAACTTCCGTCCGCGCGCACCTCGCGCTCGATGTCCGGTTTGGCGAGACGGCGCGTACCCGGCCTCGTCGCATGCGCCGCGGCCTGCGTCACGCTCGGCGCGCCTGACGTGTTCACTCGATCGTCCACTTGCCGCCCTTCACGGTAACGAGCACGCGACCGTCTTCGCCATAAGCCGAGTGGTCCTGTGCGTTGACGTTAATCATGCCGTGCGTCGCCGCAAGGCCGCGGGTTTGTTCGATGGCGGTGACGAGCGCGTCGCGAAACGCCTGCGTGCCCGGTTGCGCCTGTTTGGCCGCCACGGCAACGGCACGGTCGAGCACCAGATAGGCGTCGTAGGCGTAGCCCGCGAACAGATTGCGCGAGCCCGCGCCGTACTGGGCTTCGTAACGTTTGACGAAATCCGTCGCGACAGCCTTGCCCGGGTGATTCGCGGGCAACTGTTCGGCCACGAGGATATTGCCCACCGGCAGGATCACGCCCTCGGCGCTCTTGCCTGCGACGCGCAGGAAGTCGTTGTTGGCCACGCCGTGCGTCTGATAGATGCGCCCCCGGTAGCCGCGCTCGCGCAGCGTGCTCATCGGCAACGCGCCTGGCGTGCCGCTCGCAGCGATGATGACGGCGTCCACATTCGACGACATCACCTTGAGCACCTGTGCCGTGACGGACTGATCGTTGCGTGCGTAACGCTCGATCGGCGCGACCTGAATCTGGCGCGCCGTCGCACGCGCCTGAATGTCTTTGAGCCACGCTTCGCCATACGAGTCGCTAAAGCCGATAAAACCAAGCGTCTTCACCTTGTGTGCCTTCATGTCGTCGAGCACGGCGTCGGCCATGACCGCGACCGATTGCGGCAGCGAGAAGACATAACGCATCTGCGCCGCGCTGGGCACGAACGGGCACAGTCCGAGTTGCGGCGTGCGCGTGTCGGCCGCCACGGCGGCGACGGCCAGACAGGCGGGCGTGGTGGACGAGCCGATGATGGCGTCGACCTTGTCCTCCGTTGCCAGACGACGTGCATTTTTCGTCGCGGTGGTCGGGTCGGTGGCATCGTCGAGCACGATATAGCGCGCGGGCACTCCGCCGAGGGTCTGCGGCAGCATGCCGATGGCCTGTTTCTCCGGGATGCCCAGCGATGCGCCGGGGCCCGTGCTCGAGAGCGTGACGCCGACGGTCACGCCTGCCGGTTGCGCGTTCGCCTGTGGCGTCGCGCACAACGCCGCGACGCACAGCGAAAGCACCGGCAGCGAGAAAGTGCGCGAGCCAGCGTGCAGGAAAGCGAATTTGCGTGTGAACCTGTTTGCCGCCATGGGTCATGTCTCCTGGAATATTCTCGTTATTGAAGCCGGACAGCTTGCAACGCCCACCGGTGAATCAACGCACGGCAAACTCCGGCAGCACTTCGCGATTGCGCGGCAGGCCCATGATGTCGCGCGCCTCGGCCGGCGTGGCCGGTTCGTACCCCATGTCGCGCACCATGCGCACGATGCGCTCGGTCAACTGCTGGTTGGTTGCGAGCACGCCATGCTCGTAGTAAAGGTTGTCTTCGAGGCCGGTTCGCACGTGACCGCCGAGCAGCAGCGAGTTCATGGCGGACGGCAGTTGCGCCGGACCGATGCCCGACACGCAGAAAATGCTGCCCTTGGGCAACATGTCGACCATCTGCTGCAACACGCGCGGCGTGTACGGCATGGCGTTCTGAAAGCCGCGATGCACACCGAGCACCAGGTTGACGAAGAACGGCTCATCGTCGAAACCGGCTGCGGTGAGCGTGGCGAGGTCCTGCACGATGTGCGTCGGACTGAAGACTTCCCACTCCGGCTTGATGCCACGCTTTTTCATCTCGACGGCCAGTTGCCTGCACCGCTCCGGCGACGTGTGCATCAGCAGTTCCTTGCCACCGAAGCTTGCGATGATCGTGGTGGCATCGAGCGTGCACATTTCGGCCCCCGCGTCCATGCCCTTGATGCGCTCCTCCCAGAGGATTTCCCAGTAACCGTTCTCGGACGTCTGCCCGATCATGTCGCCGTGCACGCCCCCGCCGGTCGAGTTGTTGATGACGATGTCGCATTTGTCGCGAATACGGCGATTGATGTCGCGGTAGATCGCCGGGTCGCACGTGGCGCCGTCATCGCCCGGACGGCGCGCATGAATCGCCACCACGCTGGCGCCGGCGTTGTAGCAGTCGTAGACGTCGCGCGCAATCTCGTCCGGCTGCGTAGGCAAGTGCGGGTTCTGCGACTTGTGGGCCATACCGCCGGTCGGCGCGATGGTGACGATGACTTTGGGCTTGCTCATGCGTGTCTCCTTGTTTTGATCGGTGTTTCGGTGTTGGGTCGTCGCCAACTCGCCGTCGAGTCGATCCGCGGCGGGTCGGCGCACGTCGAGATCGCTACGACTTGCTCGCGAGAATCCCGAGAATGACGGCGTCGCGCTGGGCCTCGAGGCGTGCGTTGCCACGCCCGGCCAGTTCCGCTTCGACACCGGCCGTGATACGCGCCTTGAGTTCGTCGGTCAGCGCCGGCTCGCCGAGATCGGCCCACCACGACTCGATGGGCGCGCCGAGATGATCGAGCAGATGCGCAATGCCGCCCGCGCCGCCGGACAGATGCAGGTTCAGGAACGGGCCGAGCGCCGCCCAGCGAAGACCGGGTCCATAGGCGATGGCATCGTCGATGTCTTCAACAGACGCCACGCCCGCGTCGACGAGGTGGATGGCCTCGCGCCACAACGCCGCTTGCAGACGATTCGCGATATGGCCCTTCACTTCCTTTCTGACGTGAATCGCGCGCTTGCCGATGGCGCGATAGAACTGCATTGCCGTGTCGATCGCGGCTTGCGAGGTTTGCTCCCCGCCGATAACTTCGACCAGCGGTATCAAATGCGGCGGATTGAACGGATGGCCCAGCACCACGCGCGCCGGATGGGTGCACACGGACTGCACTCGGCTCATGAGCAGACCCGACGAGCTCGACGCGATGACCACGGACGGCGCGAGCGCGGCGTCCATCTTGCGAAACAGGTCCTGCTTCAGATCTTCGCGCTCGGGGCCGTTCTCCTGTACGAAGTCCGCGCCTTCGAGCGCCGCGTCAAGGGTGTCGTGGAACGTCAGCGACTCGCGTGTCGCACCCGGCGTGAGGCCAATGCGCACGAGTGTCGGCCAGTGCGCGTCGACGGCGTCACGCAGGCGTTCGCGCGCGCCCGGCGCCGGGTCCCACGCGCGCACACGCAGACCACGCGCGAGGAAGTACGCGGCCCAGCTCGCACCGATGACGCCCGTGCCGATGACCGCAATTTGTTCGATGTTGTCGTATTTCACGTTCGTCTCCGTGGAGAAGGCCTGCACGCGCGGCGCCCTGGCGGCTCAGCGTGTCGTTCGGCCGAGAAAACTGTCCATGCGCTCGCGCGCTTCGGGCGTGGCCAGCATCAGCGCGCTCGTCACCGATTCGGTGAACAGGCCGTCGGCCATCGACATATCGTGAATGCGGGACAGCGCGTGGATCGTGGCCCAGTTCGAGAGCGGACTGTTCGCTGCCGTATCGCGCGCCAACTTTGTCGCGAGCGCAAGCCCCTCGCCGACGTCGCTCAGGTAGTGGCCCAGGCCAAGACGCTCGCCTTCGATGGCGTCGTAACGTCGGCCCGTGAGCATCATCTCGGTCATGCGATCCGGGCCGAGAATGCGCGCCACGCGTACCGATGCGCCGCCCCCGACAAAGATGCCGCGCTTGCCCTCGGGCAGTTGAAAGAACGCATTGCGCTCGATCACTCGCACATGCGCCGCCAGCGCCAGTTCAAGGCCTCCGCCGATGACGGCGCCCTGCAAGACCGCAACGACGGGCCGCCCGCCAAACTGAATGTCATGGAAGACCTTGTGCCAGCGCTGGGAGACGCGCAGCACATCGATCGGATCGCGCGTGCTGTTCTCGGCGAGATCGAGCCCCGCGCAGAAGTGCTCGCCGGCGCCGCTCAGGACGACAGCGCGCACGCTATCGTCGAAATCACGGAACACCGCTTCGAGCGAGTCGATGGCCGCATCGCACAACGCGTTGCGCTTCTCGGCGCGCTCGAGGGTCACGAAAGCGATGGCGTCTTCGACGCGTACGCGCAAGTGGGGATAGGTCATTATCTGCATTCGCTCCAAATCGTGAAAAGTATCTTATAAGATATTTTTCACGCTGAGGGCGTTGTGCAATGCAGTTCAGGGTTAACAGGGATGATTTTGCGTAAATGCACTTTAGTGCATGTTTAAGCCACAAAGATCGGAATGCGCCGCGCACGCGTGGTGACGAGGTGATATCTCATAGTATATTTACCGCTCATCCCGACGAATTCGCTGACTCATGACGCAGCCGCCCGCCGACATCCCCGACGACCTGGACGACCCCGCCGACCCGTCCGATGACCGGATCGCCGACCGGATTGATCACGTCGGCATATCGTCGCGTCTGGCGTCGCTGGCGCGTCAGGTCCGAACATTGCGCGCGCAGCGAGGCATGACACGCAAGCAGTTGGCCGCGCAGTCGGGCGTTTCACTGCCCTATCTCGCACGCGTGGAGGCAGGCGCCGGCAACGTATCGCTTGCCGTGCTGCACAAGCTGGCCGAGGCCCTTAACGTAGGGGTCGAGACATTGGTGGCCGAGCGCACGGCGGACAACGGCGATCTGCTCATTCTGATCGAGTACCTCCGTCAGCAGCCCGCCGATGTGCTGTCCCGCCTGCGCCGCCAGATCGTGGTCGCCAACGCAACGCAGGGCCGCCATACCGGGCAACGCATTGCGCTGATCGGGCTTCGCGGCGCGGGCAAGTCGACGCTCGGCCCACGTCTGGCGCAGGCCATTGGTGCGCCGTTCATCGAACTGGACAAGGAAGTCGAGCGTGAAGCCGGCATCGCCATCGGCGAAGTCATTACGCTCTACGGACAGGCGGCCATGCGCCGCATCGAGCGGCAGTGCATCGAGCGAATCATTGCCGAGCATGAGAATGTCGTGCTGGCGACGGGCGGCGGTATCGTATCGGAGGCAGCGACTTACGAACGGGTGCTTCGCGCCTTCCGTACCGTGTGGCTGCGCGCCCGGCCCGACGTCCACTTTCAGCGGGTGATGCAGCAGAACGACGCGCGCATTGCCACCGAAGCGTTGCGCGGCGAAGCGCTCGAACACATTCACCGGATGCTCGACGCTCGCGAGTCCCTCTACCGTCTGGCCGATATGACGCTCGACACGTCCGACCTCACGACCGATGAAGCGCTTTCCAGCCTCACGGCCCGTCTCTTCCCGGCTCGCGCGGCCTGAACCGCCGCGCTACGCCGCCGTGCGCGGCTTCGCCCTGGCGGTCCCCACACGAAGCGACGGCGTATCGCGCACCGACGCCCTGGCGTGCTTCGCACTCGCAAGCCGCATCAACCGCTGAAACTGCGGGCACGCCAGGTGTTCCGGTGCGGGACACACCGCCGCGTGACGAAGCCCGTCGCGTAGCGCGCTGAGCTGGCGGATCGTCTTGTCGATGTCGTCGGCCCTTGCTGCCAGACGCGCACGGTCGATGTTTGCCTTCCCACGCGGAAGCAGCATGCCGGCAATGTCGTCGAGCGAGAAGCCGGCAGTGCGTCCCAGCGCGATCAGCGACAACGTCTGCAACACCGAGTCGTCGAACTGACGACGCAAACCGCGTCGCCCCGTCGCGGCAATCAATCCCTTTTGCTCGTAATACCGCAACGTGGACGGCGGCACGCCCGCCCGTGCCACCACTTCGCCAATGTCCAATGCCATGTCGCCCCCGCTTGACCTCAAGTTGACTTGAATTCGTATAGTGCCCCAATCGCGGTCATGGCGTCACGTCGTGACCCTTTCGAGAACGTTGACAACATTGACGACTTTGCAGATTCAGGAGAGGGAAATGGGAGCGCTCGGTCTTGTGGCACACATTCTGGCCATCGGCGTATTGGCCACCGTTGCGATGGACGTCTGGGCCGTCCTGCTGCGCCGTGTCTTCGGCATCGTGCCGCTCGACTTCGCCATGGTCGGACGCTGGCTCGGGCACATGCCTGCCGGGCGCTTCACTCACGCTGGCATCGGGCGCGCAACCCCGGTGCGCGGCGAGCGCGCCCTTGGATGGTTCGCCCACTACGCGATCGGGGTGGCCTTCGCCGCCGGTTGGGTCGGACTCGCCGGTCCGGCGTGGCTGGCATCGCCGACACTTCTGCCGGCGCTCGCCTTCGGTGTCGTCACCGTCGTGATGCCGTTCTTCGTCATGCAGCCCGCCCTCGGCGCAGGCGTTGCCGCGTCAAGAACGCCGAATCCGACACAGGCAAGACTGCGCAGTCTGATGACGCACAGCGTGTTCGGTGTCGGCCTGTACGCCGGCGCGTGGCTCGTACGCGCTCTCGTCATGTCGACAAACGGATAACGCGCAGCCGCCGTGTCTTCGCGCCTTGTTCGGCGAAATGCGCTGCGGATCGCTGTGGGAATTGCGCTGCCGATTGACCGGTGAATGGCCCGGTGAATGGCACGACGCACTGCCTAATCCTGCGCGGCGCGCTTGAGCTGTCACGGACGCCGTACTATAGTGGCCGACGCCATCGCGTGATTGCCGCGCCGTGGCGTCCTCATAAAATCAAGGATTTCGCCCACTATGGACACCACCGTCGTCGAGAGCTGGAAGGATTTCATGGAATTGTCCTCTCGCTTCGAAGGTTGGGCCTTTCGCGGGCAGCAGGATGCCCGTTGGCATCTCCAAAGCTCCCTGTCGCGCTACCTTCACGCCTACGTGTCCGACAAGGACCAGTGGCGCAGCCGCGAAGCGCGCGCGATCCGCATTTTTCGGCGCAAGGCTCACAACCACGTGCCCTGGCCCAAATTGCTGCATGACGACCTGCGTTGTCTCGGACTGATGCAGCACCACGGCGCCCCGACACGGTTGCTCGACTTCACGAAGTCGCCTTTCGTCGCCGCGTTCTTCGCTCTGGAACGCGCCACGTCCGACTCCGCCATCTTCGCGCTCAACACCCCGGCGCTCTACGACGACCGCGCGCGGCCGCGTCATGCCCCATGGCTCACGCGCGATACGATCGATCCGCGGGTCAAGGGAAATATGGAAAAGTACTTCCTCGGCAACGACAACGAGGTGGTGTGGTTTGGCGAGCCCGAAGAAATGGACGGTCGCCTGATCGCACAATCGGGGACGTTCGTTGTGCCCGGCGTTATCGACCGGCCAATGCATCGGATTCTCGACGGCTACGAGAGCGATGAACCGTTGCTGCGCAAAATCGTCCTGCCGGTCGCGCTGCGCGCCGATGCCATGAAATGGCTTTACCGGATGAACGTCACGAATGCTTCGCTGTTCCCCGATCTCGACGGACTGGCGCGCTCGATTGCCGTGGAAATCGAAATGGTCTGGCCGACGCAGACGCTGGGCTGAACGCCGCGGGGACGCCGCGTACTCTGCATCCTCCGCGAAGTGCGCGTTACAGAAGTCGCTCCAGAAAGCTCGCGCCACCGGACTTGCGCGCGGCCTTGTTAGCGTACATGCGTTGATCGGCAACGCGAATGAGCTCACTCATCGATTCGCCGTCGTCCGGAAACACCGCCACACCGAAACTCACTCGCACGGCCACCTGAGCGCCGTCGACGGCGATGACTTGCTCGATTTCCGCGCGAAGACGCGTGAGCGCAAAGTCGATCCGATCGACCATCTCCGCGTCCTGAACGATGGCGACGAATTCGTCGCCGGCGTGGCGCGCCGCAAAACCGCAGTCGGTCACACCGACCTGCATCCGACGTCCGATTTCCTTGAGCACCATGTCGCCGGCGGCGTGTCCCAGACTGTCGTTCACGTCCTTGAAGCCGTCGACGTCGGCAAAGAGCAAGGCCAGCTTGCCATTGGTGCGCTGTGCGCGACGCACGACGTCGCCCGCATATTCGCTGAAGGTGCGGCGATTCGGCAATCCCGTGAGCTCATCGAAACGGGCCGCGTTGTAGAGGTCGTCGATCAGTTGCTTGCGCTCGATGGCCAGCGCGGTCTGATCGCACACGAACGCCAGCAACCGTTGCGCGGCCTCGGCCTGCAATGCCCTGACCGGACCGTAGATCATGAGCGTGCCCACGGCACGCCGCGCGGTGTGCATCGGCAATATGGCAAGCGCATGCCTTGCCGCCTCGACGTGACCGTCCAGCGAAAGCGGCACCGCATGTATGCGTGCAGGCGCGTTCGCCGAGGTGTCGCCCGGCACGGTGTCGATCAAGCGCCAGAGCGGCACCTGTGCATCCGTGGCCTGCGTCGACAGTTGTGCTGCCTGCGCCCAGTCGACCAACGGCACCTCGGCACTCTCGCGATACTGATATGCCTTGTCCCAGGCCCGCACATCGGCATCGCACGTCGCCACGACGATGGCCTCGATGGGAAACAGCGAACCCAACGTATCGTGAACGGCCTTGCAAAGCGAGCGGATGTCGGCAGCGTCGTGTGCCGCTTCGGAGATGGAATAAGTGGCGCGCTGGAGCGCTTCGGCGCGTTTTCGGGCCGAGACGTCGCGCGCGACGCCGATACGCAGGCCGTGCTCCTCGGACCAGCGGGCCGACCACATGATATGGACGTAGTGCCCGTCCTTGTGGATGTATCGGTTCTCAAAGCCGATTCGAGCGCGCCCCGCCATGACGAGCTTCGATTCTTCGATGGTGCGTTCTCGGTCTTCCTTCGCCACGAAATCGATCATCGAGCGGCCCATCAACTCTTGCGACGAATACCCGAGAATCGCCTCACAGGCCGGACTCACATACACAAGCGTGCCGCCCCGATTGACGAGAAATACGGCGTCCAGCAGCAACTCCATGCAACTGGCCAGGACCTCTTTTGTTACGAATTCCATTGATTTCGAACGGCCATCAAGCGCTCAGCCCGTATAAAACCATCTCAAGATGTGAATATTTCACCGCTATGACAACGCAACGCTTTGCATTGCGGCACTCACCGCGCGCGTTGGCACGTCGCGTCGGCCAGCTTTGGCGCGCCGGGCGTGGACGGCATGCGCCAAAGTTGCCGTCTAGAAAATCAGATGTTTTACGCAGTGCGGCGCAGCGATCCCGGCGACGCATTCCGCACGAGCGCGACGGCACACCTGCTCGTACTCGTGCCGCAGCAACTTGATTCGCGCCGCAACGAGATGGCGGAATGCCAACTCACGTTCGCTAAATCCCACCCGATCGACGTATCGCGTGCCGTCGGGCAAAGCGCCCCGAATTTCGTAATAAATTACGCCATCGCGCGAATACTTCACCACTTTGGCAGCCATCTTGTCCCGATCGATAGTCGTTTTTGCCGGCCCCGCGCGCCGCTCGCTCCACGCGCCGGGTTTTGACGATTGTCACTTGGGAAATTCAAATAAGCAACCGCCGAAACGCTTGCGTGGCGGGCACGCCACGGGGATATCGCCATGTGATGCCTTCGCCGGATCGCCCCGTCGTTTTCGTCGAATTTTGTTGGATTTTGCCGCTTTTCGCTGGTTTTCGCGAGTTTCTCGCTGGTTTTCGCATTGATCTGGCAACGCGCTTATCTCCGTGCGCCGGAGTACGTGAAGGTTTTTTTATTACGCACGTTACATCGGATAACTAAGCAAATGATTCGTCAATAGGTACGAGTGATTGGGATATAGTTGTCGCTCAACGCAATGCCTGACATTCAGGAGAACGATTCATGGTCGACCGACGAGAATTTCTTCGAATTTCCGGACACCTCGCAGGCACGGCGATGCTGACCGGCACAGCGCTTCGTGCGCATGCGGCGGCCGATCCGTCCTATCTGAGCGCGACGGCACTGGTCGCTCAATTCCGTCGCGGGCAGCTCTCGCCCGTCGACGTGCTCGACGCCCAGATCCGGCGTATCGAGACATTGAACGACAAAGTCAACTGCATCACGGTGAAGCACTACGAAGACGCACGCGCGGCAGCCCATGACGCGGCGGCGCGTTATCGCCGCGGCAACGCCCGCCCGCTCGAAGGGCTCACGGTGGCCGTCAAGGACGAATATGCGGTGAACGGCTGGCGCACGACCATGGGCTCGACCTTGCTCAAGGACGTGCCGCCCGCCCAGGACGACGGGCCGATCGCCGCGCGGCTGCGCGCCGCCGGCGCGATCTTCCACATTCAGACCACGGTGCCGGAATTCTACGTATGGATGACGACCGCCACCCGGCTGTGGGGTGTGACGCGCAACCCATGGAATCTGGCGTACACGCCGGGCGGCTCTTCCGGCGGCTCGGGCGCGGCGCTGGCAGCGGGATTCACGACGCTGGCGCTCGGCTCCGACATGGGGGGATCGATCCGCGTGCCGGCGTCGCAATGCGGCCTTTACGGCTTCAAGCCGCCCTTTGGCAGAATCCCGACGAGCGAAGTGCCCTATGAGACAGACGGGCCGATGGCGCGCACCTTCGACGACATGAATCTGCTCACCGATGTCATGGTCGGCCCGCACCCGCTCGTGCATAGTTCGGTGCGCCCTCGCCTGCGTTATCCGGCGCGATACGAAAGCGTGTCGGGCTGGAAGGTTGCCTACGACCCGATGCCGCATATGACGGCGCTCGACCCTACCGTCACCCGCGCAATGGCGCAGGCGATTGCCGCGCTGCGACAGGCCGGTGTGACGGTCGACACCGTGGATGTCGGCTTCAATGCCGACGACCTCGACACCTACATGGCCGGCCTGATGTCGACAAGCATGGGCGGCATGATGACCGAGGCGATGAAGCACCCCGAGCAACTCATGCCGTACACGCGGGCCGTATTCGAAAAAATGCAGGGCAAAGCGGGGCCGGAAGCGCTGGTGCACACCGAGGAATTGCTCAACGAATATCAGCGCCGGGTGCAGGAAACCGTCTTCCTCAAAGGCTATCGGGCGCTGCTCACGCCGACGTTGGGCACGCCGCTCGTTCCCGCCGAACACGGCATGCAGCCAGACATCGACTCGGCCAAGATCGGCGACCAACAGGTCACCGGCCTGAAGTTCGCGCTGACGTGGGTATGGAACATGCTGGGGCTCTACCCGGTCGTCAGCGTGCCTGCCGGTCTGGGGCCCGGCCACATGCCGATCGGCATGCAGATCATCGCCAATACGCTGGACGATCTCACCGCATTCCAGCTGGCGTCGGCGTACTCGCGGGCAGCATCGCCGCTTTACGTCGGAAATCGGTTGCCGGACTTTCGCAACGAGCAGGTGTAGTAATCTGGAGCACTCGCCCTCGCGGCGGGCGACTCACCCTCCAGGAGACCCTCATGACCCAGCTAGTCACCTGCGTCTGGTTCAACGGCGACGCCCGCCAGGCCGCCGAGTTCTATGCAGCAACCTTCCCCGACAGTCATGTTCAGGCCCGCCACGTCTCGCCGATTCCGGGCGTGGGTGCGGGCGAGGAACTGACGGTCGAGTTCACGGTGCTCGGTCAACCGTTCGTGGGACTTAACGGCGGTCCCGAATTTCAGCCCAACGAAGCCGTGAGCTTTATGGTGGTGACGAAGGATCAGGAAGAAACGGACCGCTACTGGAACGCGATTCTCGGCAACGGCGGCAAAGAATCCGCCTGCGGCTGGTGCAAGGACCGGTGGGGCTTTTCCTGGCAGATCACGCCGAAGCGCTTGCTCGACCTCATGGCCGACCCCGACGTCGCCCGAGCGCGTCGCGTCATGGAAGCCATGATGACGATGCGCAAGATCGACATCGCCGCGCTGGATCGCGCCGCGGCCGGTTAATACCGACGCCGTTATCCGAGACGGTCGACGCAACGCCCTGGCGCCACCGCTTCCTTATCGCTCGAAGCGCTGACGGGGTTGCCCGCGGTGCCTGACGCGCGCTGTACCGGCACCGTCGTGCGCAGCACCGAGACCAGCGGCAGATGGTCGGACGCGCGTCGCGCCAGCGGCGTCGCGTGCGCACGCACTGTACCGAGGTGCGCTCTGGGCGAAGTCCAGATCCGGTCGAGCGCCAACAGCGGCCAGCGCGATGGGAACGTCGCCACATGCGGCGCCCGCTCGAAGAATCGATGCAGCCAGCGCAGCGGGCGGCCCCACAAACACCACTCGTTGACGTCGCCCATCAACACCGTGGCCGCACCCGGTTGATTCGCCAGACACTCCAGCAGGCGTTGCACCTGCTCACGCCGCTCTCGGGGACGCAGCCCCAGATGCGTTGCGATCACCCGCAACTGCACGTCGCGGCCATGGGCGTCCTGCCATGCGAGTGTCGCATCGATGGCCGCACGGGGCTCGCGACCCGGCACGCTCAGGTCGATATGACGCAACGCCACCGGCGCAAAACGCGTCATGATGGCGTTGCCGTAATCGACGTCGCCGCGTTTGAGCGTGGGCCCCGGAATGAAGTGCATGTCGCGCGCCGTCGCCATTCGGGCAAGCGTGCCGACGTCCGCATCGCTCGCTTCGATTTCCTGCAAAGCGACGATATCGGCGTCGATCTCGTCCAGCACGCGCGCAATGCGATCCGGCGAATGCTGGCCATCCGTCCCGACGCAACCATGCACGTTGTAACTGGCAACCGTGAGCTCACGGCTGACGACTTCCTCATGCGTCATGACAGCGTCTGCCGGCGCCTGCCCTTTCGATGAATCGCGTGAAGCATCCTCGTCGTCCATGCGTCGTATCCGGCGTCGCAATGCGACCACGCCCATGCCCGGCAACACGAGCACGGCGCCCAGCAGTGCTACGGTCAATCCGCTCGGCCGCTGCGCGAGCGCCGCGACCCGGTCCACCAGCGCGGCGGCAATCAGAATGCCGGGCAACATGCCGATGAACGTGCCCAGCAGGCAGTCCCGCAAACGAATGCGTGACGCGCCCACGACAAGATTCACCAGCGTGAATGGCGCAATGGGCATCAGGCGCAACACGATCATCGCAAGCAAGCCGTGGTTGCCGATCTGCCGGCTCAGGGCATTGAGCCGTTGCCCGCCGAAACGCTGCACCGCGTCGCGCCCCAGGGTTCGCCCAACGCCATAGCCCGTGATCGCGCCAAGCGACGTGCCCGCCAGCGCATAGGCGGCGCCCGCGACGGGACCGAACACCACAACAGTGACAACGATCAGCACCGTTACCGGCACCATGACCAGCGTTCCCGCCACATACACCGCCATGATCATCAGCGGCGCGAGCGGCATCAGCCGAATGCGCTCGACGGCGCGCATAACACGAGGCAAGTCGGCCCACTCGCGCAGCGGCGTGTAACGCCATGCCAGCGCCATCCCTGCCAGAACGAGGAGCAACGACACGAGCGCGATAATGCGTCCGGCCAGAAGCGGTCGCGCTTCCGTCTCGATGAACGTTCCCATCACGTTCTCGAAATCGATCGGCTCCATCGGGTCGAGCACCACGGCGCCGGGCGACGCAGCGTCATCCGCGTCCTTGAGCTCCGGGGTGAAGGCAGTGAGGGTTCTCTCGCCGTCGCGGCGCAATGTGCCGATCGCGTCATGCAGCCCCATGTCGCGCGACAACGCCGACGCGACAGCCGCATCGGTCACGTCGAGATGCTCCGCCAGCAAGCGGTTGCGAGCGCGGGCGATACCCGCCGCGATGCGCGCGTCGCCGTTCGCGGCAACGGCGAGGTTGCACTCGGTATCGAGCGCCATCGAGCGATTGTTGAGGTTCGCCGAACCGATGACGAGCAAGGCATCGTCCACGACCATCACCTTGCTGTGGACGTTCACGCAAGCGGGCGCCACGCCCGGCACTTCCGGGCAGTACAGTCGGAAGCGCGCGCGCGGGTCCACTTCGCGCAAGCGACGATATAGCCGCGCGCGCAGCACCCCCATGCTCTGCTCCTGCAACCAGCCGGACTCCGCGCGACGCGACACCACGGCGATATCCGGGCAATCCTGTGACGTCAGGCGCTGGGCCAGCGCGTCGCCAATGCACTTGGCAGTGAAGTACTGATTTTCGAAATAGAGCCGGTGGCGGGCGCTGGCAATCGCGTCGAGGTAAAGCGCCTCGATTTCCTGCACCGCCGGGCGCCCTTCGAATGCCGGCGCGGTACGCGAAATGGCCACGTCGATGTCCGTCATATCGGGGGCAACCGAAACGGGCCAGGGGTCCAGCGGCGCGTAAGGCGCGTCGCGCTCGCTGCGCAGGCGCAGGGCGACATGCATGCCCGTCGCGCGATGCCAACGGTCCTCGGCCATTTCAGCCAGCGCCTGCGCAGCCTGGCCGTCGACCAGGGCCTGCACGTCGTGGAATGGCGCGTAGACATGCCCCGAGGGGTCGCGTCGCGCGGGCTCATCGGGGGCGTGGGCCGATGTGTCCCAGCGGTTGCGCGTGAGATCAAGCCCTCCCACGAACGCCAGCCGCTGATCGATGACAACAACCTTCTGATGATGAGACGCCCCGGTCGGATGACGGCCATCGAGCCGGAAACACAGGCGCCGGTGCGTCTTCCAGTCGAGCTTCACCGAGGGCAACCATTCGCGCTCGAGTGCGTAGAGCATCGCGAAGTCCCAGCTCAGGCAGTAGATCCGCAGCGTTTTGCGGCGTCGGACCAGCGCATCGAGAAAATCGCGCAGACCGGGCGGCAAACCGTCGTCCGGGCCGTTGGGCGTGAGCCGCATGCGGCTGTCGATGTCCCAGCCCAGGATGAACACGGTATGGCGTGCCGAGCGCAAGGCTTCGCGAAGTGCACTGAAGTATGCGTCGCCGTCCACCAGCATGCGCATGCGCGCCGCGGGCGCGATCCGCCAGCAGTTCCGTCCCTCCTTGAGCAGCGTCGCTGTCTGCTCGGGCACGTTCTCGGATTCGTTATCCAGTACGTTATCCGGTACATGCCCCGATCCGGGATCCCGCACTTACTTCCCCATCTCGACCTTGGCGGAGACTTCACGCGCTTCGCTCAGATGATGTCGCAAGGTCGGCAGCGTGCGCTGCGCAAAGGCTTTCAGATCCGGGTCCTGGCCCTTCTCTGCCTCGGTCTGGAAAAGTGTGACCGCCTGCTCGTGCGCGTCGGGCCCGGCAAGGTTCAGATAGGCAACGTCGAACTCTCGCCCCTTCTTGCCTTTGAGCGCCTCGACGTCCGGGTTCACCCCGGGATCGTTGGGCACGGCCACGCCCTTCTTCGCCGCCAACTGACGCAAGGCTTCATTGGCTTTGCTGTGGTCGGCGACCATTTGCTGTGCAAACCGTTTGACGGATGGATTGTTCGAGCGCTGGACCGCCAGTTGGCTGGCTTGCACTTCCGCTTTGCCTGCCTTCTGGGCTTTGTCCACGAACTCCACGTCGATACCCGCGGTGGGCTGCGCTGTTCGGACCGCCTTCGGCCCTGCGCGCGTCACATCTTCACCGGCGGAAATCGTGGCCTGGTCCGTGCCGCCGCCCTGGCCCGGCACCCCTTTCGGTAACTCTTGCGCAAGGGTCCACGGCGCGACAAGCAATGCCGCGCACAGCGCGCCCATGCTGCGCACGGAAACGATTGGTGTATGCATATTGCCCTCCCGGAATGTGCATTGGTATTGGATGAAAAGCCTGTCGTCTGCGCAATGCGACCGACGCTCGCTGTCTCGACTACCCGGTTCTGTGCGTCGACGTTTTCGATGTCCGCGACATTTGCGCCAGTCGGGCATACAGTGTTTTCAGACTGATGCCGAGCTGGCGCGCGGCACGTGCCTTGACGCCGCCACACTGCGCCAGCGCGCTCAGGATGACCTGGCGATCGAGCTCGGCGAGCGGCGCATCCAGTGCGATGGTCATCCGGTCGTCGCGCACCGGAAATTGCGCAAGGGCGTCGAAGATCGGCGCGGGCAGCGCGTCGATGACGGCGGTGCGACTGAGGATTCGCGCGCGCTGCACGAAGTTGCGCAACTCGCGAACGTTGCCTGGCCAATCATGTTTGCGCAGTGCACCGAGCACCTGCGGCGCGATGCGCGTTACAGCGTCCGCACCAACCAGCAAAATGGGCGACCGGTCGCATCCGTGGTGCCCGTGGCGCCCATGTTGCAACACGTCCGAACGGGTAGACATGTATCCTCCAGACGACGGCAGATGCCCGTTCGACTACGCGATCTGCGATGCCGTTCGGCGCAACGTCATCGAAACTTCCTATGCGTAGTCCTTATCGCTTACAGAATCTCAATGTCGAAATCGCGCTTCGCGGGGATATTCGTTGCGGTGCCCTGCGGGGCGATGCCCATGGACCTCGCCGAATCACAATGGTTCGGACATGAACGAGGCAGTTTCACGGGCGCGGTCGAGCGGCGTCGTGGGTATTTCGAAGCCGCGCATGGCGGCACGCTGTTTCTTGTCGACGACAACGCCGACCTAACGCTAGGCGTGCTGAGCGCGTCGTACGCGCGGCCGCCTGCGCGAGGTGCGTTCCGCGCGGCGACCGCATTGGGAGCATTGGGGAACCATTGGGGAACCCATCGGGGAACGTTAGGCCGCCTCAGGCAGCGCGACGGCTCCGCGCTCAGTGATGCTTACCGCCATCGCCGACAGAACCCGATGTGCCCGATGCGCCCGACATCCCTGACGATGACCCGGTCGAGCCTGCGGCGCTGGAGACCGTGTTCGAACCTGCGGTGCCCACGGTGCCGGTCGGTTGCGATGCGCGCGGTGACGATCCCGTGCCGACGCCGGTGCCGCCACGCGAAGGCTCGCCCTGCGCGTACTGCGACTGCGTATGAATGCGGTTCTCTACATCCTGTACGCCGAAACATTGATCGGCAACGTCCTCGATGGCGTGTTTCATCCACCGCTGCGGCACGCTGCCTTGCAATTCGACACGTCCGTCCCTGACTTGTACGCTCACGTCCTTCACCTCAAGCTCGTGCGCCATGCAAAGTCGTTCGCAGACGTCCTCCCGAATGCGCTCGTCGGTGCGGCTGTAGCCCTTCGGCCCCTGGCGATGACGCATGTCCGTCGTCTGGTTCCCGTACCCGCCCGGGTTCGTGCTCTGGCGGCCTGGCCCACGGCCTTGTCCCTGCTCGCGACGGCCGCCTGCGTAGCCGTACGTCTGCCCGGCGCCTCGGACCCGGCTGCCATAGTCCCGGTCATAGTCACGCATGTCGTCACGTCCATAGTCGCGGCCATATACCGGTCCGAGATCGCCGCCGTAGCCACCCCCGTAATCACCGCCGTAAGCGCCGTAAGTACCGTATGCGCCACCGAAATCACCGCCAAAGTCGCCGAAGTAATGATCCTCGTAATCGCGACCGTAGTCGTTGCCGTAATCGTTGCCGTACCGCTGCGCGTAACTGCCCTTGCGGTTGGCCGAGCCGCCTGCATCGCGTTCACCCCATTCGCCACGCATCCCGCTCATGCCACTGCGGGCCCCGTAGGCATCGCGGTTTCCGCCGCCCCGCGAGCGGTCAGCGGCATCACGTAGATCACGGTCACTACCGTACCGCTCGTGCCGCTCGTAAGGCGCATGACCCGCATGACGCGCATAAGGCGATTCGTCGCCGCGCGGGCGCCCCGCCTCGCTCCAGTCGGCCCGCCATTGTCCACGCTCGCGCGACGGCTGCGAGCCGTATTCGTCGTCCTGACCGTATGCCGAGATGTCGCGCTGCATCGCCTCGTCGTCGTCATCGCGACGGTATTGGCCGCGCTGCCCGCCGCCCTGGAATTGCCGTTCGTTACGTTCAGGATCACGCGTTGCGTATCGTCGTTGCATGATGGTTCTCCTGTTAAGCGGTGCCATCGGCCCAGAAGCAACGGCGTCTGTGCAGCCGCATCGGCACCAGACGATATGACGTGCAAGTCACGTGCCACCCGCCGACCTCCGCGATGTCGGCGCCGTCCTTTGATCGGCCGGTCGGCCGACGAGGAGAATTTTCCAATTCTGGCAAGTTCGCGCCGTCGGTGGTCGGACTCCGGACGTAACAACGCTCACGCAATGCTCACGTACCGTCGGGCACCATCACGCGCCGTCACGTGACACGCTCGGCAGCGCGACACGCCCGGTAGGTTCGGCGACACGTTTCGCGTCGACGCGCTTGACGTAACCCGAGCGCAGCGTTTACAGTCGCTTCATGACGAATTTCCGCACTCACCACTCGCAGGCTTTGCGCGCTGTCCTCAAGGGGCAGACGGGTGCGTTCGTCAAAAGCAAAAAACAGTCGCTCAACTGACCGGAGCGTGCTGTTCCGTCAGTTGAGCGACGGAATAGCCACGTGGACCCGGCAGTCCCGCTTCGTGCCTCGCGCACACCAGTAACCCCCTGGTAGCATCCCAGCAATACCGGCCAGACTGCCCCGCACTCTCCCACGCGTCTCGATCTCTGCGTCGCCCTGCTGAACGGTTTCCGTAAAGGTCACCCCACGTTCATCGCATTCGTATCGTCCAGGGAGACGCCATGCAAGACGCACCCACGCACATGACTTCGCACGCTTCACGTTCGCCGACCTCGAGCACTGCACCGGCATTTCGCGGCATCTGGTTGCCGCTCGTCACGCCGTTCACACGCCACGGCGCGCAGGCGCCCGTGGACCATGCCGCCCTGCGAAAGCTCGTGGCACATTACCGTCATTCGGGCATCGCAGGCTTCGTGATCTGCGGTACCACGGGCGAGGCGGCAGCGCTGGACGATGCCGAACAGCGCGCCGTGCTGGAGACCGTACTCGCGCACGCGGACGGCCTGCCGGTGATCGCCGGGCTTGCGGGCAACCACCTCGGCCACACGCTCGCGCGTCTGGAGACCTTCAACACCTTGCCGCTCGCGGGTGTTCTCGCGCCGGCGCCGTATTACATCCGCCCTTCGCAGGCAGGGCTGGTGGATTGGTTCCGGACGTTGGCGGATGGCTCGGCCGCACCGCTCGTGCTTTACGACATTCCCTACCGCACGGGCGCGACGCTCACGCTCGAGACGTTGCTCACGCTCGCGGAGCACGCCAACATTCGCGGCATCAAGGACTGCGGCGGCAATGCCCACACGACGCAGGCGCTGATCGCCGACGGGCGTCTTTCGGTGCTCGCGGGAGAAGATCATCAACTACTGCCGACACTGGCGATGGGCGGCCATGGCGCCATCATCGCGTCGTCGCACTGCCGACCGGCACATTTCGCGGCGCTCTATCGCGCCGTGCAATCGCAGCAGCTGGAGGTGGCGCGCGTCTTGTTCCACGCCGTCATGCCGGTGGTGAAGCGGCTCTTCGCGGAGCCGAACCCCGGACCGCTGAAGGCCTGGCTTGCCCGTGAAGGCTTGCTCGAAGACGTGCTGCGCGCGCCGATGACGAGCGCATCGCCCGCGCTGGCGCAGCAGCTGGTCGACGCCGTGGCAGCGATCGACGCCGCGTTCTGCGCCGCGTCCTCGCACGGAGCAAAGGGGACAAAGGCTACCCGCGCGGCCGAGGCGACAGACGTCGAAAAAGCGGCCTGACCGACGGGCCGCCTCGGCCGCAATCGCCTAATCGCCTAATCGCCTAATTGTCGACGTGTCGCGCGTCAGGCGACGGCGCGCAGCGGCGCGTCGTCTGGCGCCGCGGCCCGCAGCGCCGAGGTGGCAAACGACGCGCCCGAAGCGATGCGCGCTTGTGCGCCACCGTCGAAACCACCGATTGCGTCGCGATTGACGCGGAACTTCGACGCTTCGCTCACCAGATCCGCGGCCTGCGCACGCATATGCTCGGCCGCGGCAGCCGCTTCTTCGACGAGCGCGGCGTTCTGCTGCGTGACCTGATCCATCTGGGTGACGGCCTGGTTGACCTGCTCGATACCGCGCGCCTGCTCATCGCTGGCCGCCGCGATTTCGGTGATGAGTTCGCTGACACGGCGCACGGAGATCACGATCTGGTCCATCGTGCGTCCGGCGACTTCCACGCGAGACGAGCCGTCCTGCACCTGCTGCACCGACGTTGCGATCAGCTCGCGAATGTCCTTTGCCGTGCCTGCCGAACGTTGCGCCAGCGTGCGGACTTCCCCTGCCACCACGGCAAAGCCGCGGCCCTGCTCGCCCGCACGCGCGGCTTCGACCGCTGCATTGAGCGCCAGAATGTTGGTTTGGAATGCGATCCCTTCGATGGCGGAAATCATCTCGCTCATGCGCGCCGAAGCGCTGGCCATTGCCTGCATGGTCTCGACAACGGCGCGAACGCTGTGCGCGCCGGCGTCGGCCACACCGGTGGCTTCTTGCGACAGGCGCTTCGCTTCCAGCGCATGCTCCACGTTCTGACGCACGGTCGAGGTCAGCTCCTCCATCGACGCTGCCGTCTGCTCCAGCGATGCCGCCTGTTCCTCGGTGCGCTGCGACAGATCGGTATTGCCCTGCGCAATCTCGCGCGCTGCCGTATCGATCGCGCCCGACGCGCTCTGGATATTGCGAACGAGATGGGACAGCTGATCGATGGCGCTATCGAGCGCGCTGGCCATCTTGCCGATTTCATCCGTCGAGTCGACATGCACGCGATGCGTCAGATCGCCGCTCGCCAGCGCTGCGGCGCCCTCGGCCGTGGCCCGCACCGGTCGCGTCACCGAGCGCACGATCGCCACGCCGGACACAACCGACACGACGATCGACACCAGCAGGGCCACGAGCAGCCAAAGGCGTGCAGACAGATAAGCGGCATTGGCTTCGTCCGCCTCCTTGGCGCTCACCGCCTTGCCCACCAGCATCAGATCGTCGAGCGGTGAAAAAAGCGCCAGTTGCGCCTTTTGCAGCGGTCCGAGCAGTTCGGTCCTGGCCTGCGCATAGTTGCCGCTACGCACAAGCGGTTTGAAGGCATCGAGTTGCTTGCCGTATTCGGCGCTCGCCTGCACGAGCGTGGCATATAGCGCCTTGCCCTTTTCCGTATAGAACATCGTCGCCATGCCCTCGATGCCCTTGAGATTCGCCTGACGCAGTTCGTCGATCTTCGACAGACGCGCGTCTAGCTGCGAGGCGTCTTCCGACATGGCGATGTCGCGCATGAGCACGGCCACATGGGCTGCGCGGTCCTTCAGGTTGTGAAACTCGAGAATCTTGTTGTTCAGATCGGAGACGATGAGTTGGGTGTTCGCGTCCATCGTCGCCATCTTGGTCACGGCAACCACGGCCACGACCAGCAGCATGATCACATTGATGGAAAAGGCGGCGGCCAGCCGCTTGCTGATACTCAGATTCTTGAACATTGCCTTGCGCGCTTTAAGTAATCGTTATGCGGTGGGTGAACGATGCGTCTTGCAAGCCACCCCCGTTCGGTTCGACCTGCGCCCGCGTACGGCACAGGCGACTGTCTCTCGGTCCCTCTGACGAGACTTAACGAGTCCTTTCGACGAAAACTTGAGCTTCACGACGACAAAATCGCTCACCTGCGCGCTAACGCCCACCGGACAAGGCCTTCCACCGATGGGCAGGCCTGCCGCTTCCCACCTGGAGCGACACAAATTACGTATATCAGCGACAGCATTGCATCGACGTTGAGCGCAATGCCGACAGGGTGTCGGCGATAAGACACTGCCGACCCACAGGCGAGCGACGTTCAGGTGCCCACGGCGCGCGCCGCCGCAGCACTAGTGGCCGCGGCCTTCGTCCCCCATTGCACGACCAGCATGCCCGCGACGATAAGCGCCACGCCCGCCACACGCGTGAGGTTCACGGGCTTCGTCATCAGGCCCATCAGACCAAAGTGGTCGATGATCAGCGACGCGACGACTTGTCCGGCGATCACGCAGACGATGAAGCTTGCCGCGCCCAATCTCGGCGTGAGCACCAGCGCCGCCGTCATGTACGCCACGCCTGCAACGCCACCGATCCACAGCCACCACGGCCCGCGCGCGGCCGCCGCAAGGTTCGGCCATCCGGCGCGCATACCGACCAGCACCGGCACGACGACGATCAGGCTTACCAGCAACGACGCCACCGTCGCCCATAAAGGATGGCCGAGCGTTCGCCCGAGTGCCGCATTACTGCCCGCCTGAAACGGTACGGCCGCGCCGGCGACCATCGCGATGAACAACGGCAACAGCACGGAAGCCGACATTTGGGGACTTAGGGATGCATTCATGAGGTGACCTCTCATTCGGAAATATCGCTTGCCACCAGCATCCACCATCCATTTCAATAATGGAAATTCGAATTCATCACACGAAGTATTCGCCATATGGATGATTTGCGCCGAATCGATCTGAATCTGTTGCTGACCCTGCACGCGCTGCTCGCGGAGCGTCATGTCTCGCGCGCTGCCTTGCGTCTGCACCGCAGCCAGCCGGCAGTGAGTCACGCGCTGGCGCAGCTTCGCAGGCTCTTCGACGATCCGCTGCTTGTGCGTCGCGATGGCGCGCTCGCGTTGACGGCGCGAGCGCTGGAATTGCAGCGTCCGCTCGAAGACGCGCTGGATCAGTTGCAGGGGTTGTTGCACGCCCCGACATTCGACCCGGGGCGGGCAAGGCGTACGTTTCGCGTTGCGTTATCGGATTACGGGTCGCGCGTGGTCCTGCCCGCGCTGACTCGCCGACTTCGCGAGCACGCGCCGGGCATCGACCTCGCCGCCACGCAAGCCAGCCGTGAAGCGATGCTCACGCAGCTGCTCGATGGTGAAATCGATCTCGCGCTGGGCGTGTTTCCCGAATTTCCGGGCGAGTTGGAGACGCAGACGCTCTTCGAGGAGTCGTTCGTGTGCGTGGCCGATCGGGCAACCTTGCCCGCACGCGGTGGTTTGACGATGGCGGACTGGCTCGCGCGGCCTCACTTGCTGGTCGCAATGCGGCCCGGCGCCGACAACGAGATCGATCGTGCGCTCGCCGAGTTGGGTCACACACGACGCGTTGCCGTCACATTGCCGCACTGGAGCATTGCACCGGAATTGGTGAGGGGCACCGACCTCGTGCTGACCGTCGCGCAACGTTCGCTATTGCATTCACGCCATATGCGTCAGTTGCGCCACGAACCGCAGCTACGCCAGTTCGCCCCGCCATTTCCGATACCGCCGTTCAAATTTCAGGCCGCCTGGCATGCACGACGCGAAGTGGACCCGGCACACCGGTGGTTGCGAGCGCAGATTGCAGACGTGTGCGTCGACGCCGCATAGCGCCATTACCGTTATTTCTGCTATTGCCGCGGCGCACGGCACTCGCGCGCATTGCCCCTCAGAAACTCATGGCAAAGCCGAACGACACCCCCTGCACGTCGCGCCCGAAGACATACCGTGCCATCAAACGCGTACGGGTCACCACGACCGGATACTTGCTGCTGTCGAGTTCGAGCCCTACGCCCAGCGACGTCAGATTGTTGAATCCCAGTACGCCTGCGCTGTCGCCGAAATACTGCGAGTACGCCGCTTCGAGCACGTAGCGCACGGGTCTGGCGAGCGCGCGCCAACCCGTCGGCGCACGCCAGCGCGACCACAGGCTCAGTTGCTGGGCGTTCGCGCTACCCTGCATGCCCGCCGACGTGCTGCCGAAGCTGCGCAAGTGGATGTCGGTCGCGCGCAGTTCGACATCGATTTCGTAGCTTTCCCGATAGTGCTCGAAATCGAGCATCAGTGAACCGCCGACCCCATAGGCGTTGAGCGCGCCGTTCTTGAGAAAATCGAGATCGAGATCGGCCACATGGTTGACGAGCGTTTGCCCGGCGCGAAGATCGCTGACGACACGCCCGAGACTGCCGTTCAGAATCGGCCGCAGCACCAGTTCGTCGCCCAGCCGGAAGTCCCAACCCACGCCAAGCGTCGTACTCAGCGTGTTCCAGCGCACGGGAAGCGTGCGCGATTCGGTGCCATCGGACGCGACGAACGTTGGATCGTAGCGGCTGTAGGCCAGCGTGCCTTCGAGGTAGAGCGGAAACGACCGGCTCAACGTAAAACCACCGCCGAGCTGCGTCTGCCAGAAGCCAGGATCGCCCGTCGTGCCATTGTTGATGGACAGCGAGCTTGTCGTCACGTCCGGTACCGTCGTGTAGCTCATGACGGCCAGCACACTGTTGGCATGACTTCTGACGTTGGTGCCGACACGCAACGGCGCCTGCTGCGCGTGCACGGACGATGCCCCGCCGGCGAGGCAGGCGCCGACAACGAGCAAGGCGGCAAGGCGGCCGCGACGACGCGAATGGGCGGGATGACCGGGAAGGCTGGGAAGGCCGGAATGGTCGGCGTGGCCGGGGTGGCCGAGGTGCCCATGAGGCACGTTCGCGGCACGGCGTCGAATTTTCCGAATCGCGATGCGCATCCTTGACGTCGTGTTAAGCCGAGCAGGTTCGGGATCCGACATTCTTAGCAGAAAACGATTGCCATCGCCATCGGCATTTCGGGCAATAACATTGCCCCATGGGGCAATTTCGGGCAACCGTCTAGGCATGGATAGTCGGGCACACTACATTGACGTCAGGATGCCGGCCCCCGAAGGCGAACCTCCGCCAACGGGCACCGGCGCGCCCGACTGCCACGCACATCTCCCGAATCGAGGCACAGCCATGAGAAGACAGGCAATGGCATTCCTGACGCTGCTCACCACGGTTGCGGTGTCCCCCGGATGGGCGCAGACGACGCCTGCCGCCCCCGCAAGTCCGCCCGCCGCCCCACAGGCCCAGCCGGTAGATCCCGAAGCCGTGCAGGCATTGCAAACGATGGGCGCCTATCTGCAATCCCTCAAGCGGTTTCAGGTGACGACCGACGTCACCGGCGAGCGCGTGCTAAGCGATGGTCAGAAGCTCCAGCACAACGCACGTGCGGTGCTCGACATCGATCGCCCGTATCACATTCGGGCAGTCATGACGAGCGCGCGCAGTGAGCGTGAAATCATCTACAACGGCAAGACCGCAACGCTGTACTCCCCGGCACAGAAGTACTACGCCACCGTTCCCTACACCGGCACGCTGTCACAACTGGTGGATGAACTGCGCGCACGCTACGGCGTGGATCTGCCGCTGGCCGACCTATTCGTCTGGGGAACGCCGCAGGCGCAGACGCAGCAATTCGAATCGGCGATGTACGCGGGACAGGACTACATCGGCAACGATCTTTGCGATCACTACGCCTACCGTCAGGCGGGGATCGACTGGCAGATCTGGATTGCCGGTTCAGGCAAACCGCTGCCCCGCAAGATCGTGGTCACGCGCACGGATGACGAGGCGCGTCCGCAGTCGGTATCGATCCTGACATGGCGCCCCGACGCGTCGTTCAAGGCATCGACATTCGATTTCCGGCCACCCGATGGCGCGAAAAAGATCGAAGCCGTTCAACTTCCGGCAAACAAGGGGTGACGACATGACGAAGCGACTTTCCCCGCGCACGCCGGTATGGGCACTGGCGGCGATCCTGTCGATGACGCTTGTCCCGGCGCCGGCAGCGCAGGCTGTCGGCGGCCGCGTGGGCAGCGGCGGTGGTGGCGTGCAACGCAACGCGACACGTCCGCCGCCCAACGCAAACCATCGCCAGCCGGATGCGCGCACCAACAACGTTCGCAATACCAGCGTGAACAATGTCAACAACGTGAATAACGTCAACGTGAATCGCAACGTCAATGTGAACCGCAACGTGAACGTCAACGTCGACAACCACGGCGGGTATTACGGCGGATGGGACAACGATTACCATCCGGTGGCGACCGCCGCCGCAGTGACGGCCACCGTGGCGGTGACGAGCGCCGTCGTGGGATCGATCGTCCGGTCGGTGCCGCCGGATTGCGTGCCGGTGAACTATCGCGGCATGGTGTACCAGCACTGCGGCAATACCTGGTATCAACCGCAGGGCACACAGTTCGTGGTGGTCACTGCCCCGTATTGACGTATTGCCGCCTGATGGGTTGCCGTGTCATCGACATACCGCGCTCACAGGAATCGGACGACGCTGACGTCAATCTCCCGCAGGGCCCCGCGATCTGGATTTGCGGCGACTGCCACACCGGCAATCTTGGTCCGCTCGCGGACGCGACCTCGACAAAGCCAAGGCGCGCAAGAGCAACGGCAAGACAAGTCACGCGAAGATCGACGACATCGCCGGGCTGCTCGTCGGGCTGACGCCCCGACGTGCCGCCAGCGGCTCAGAACATCGAATTGCCGCTGACGGTCTTCGTCGGCGTCTGCTGAGACACATCCCAGTGCTCGACGATCTTGCCCTTCTCCAGCCGGAAGATGTCCACGATGGCGATCGGCAGATCGCCCGGATGCGGCACCTTGCGCACATGCAGAATCACGAAGTCACCCTCCGCGAAAGCGCGCACGATCTCGCTATGCGACGCCGGCTGATTCTTGCGCAGAAAGTCCAGAAACTTGCCGAAGCCTTCGATGCCATCGGCGGCGTTTGGATTGTGCTGAATGTACTTATCGCCCAGATACTGGCGCGCCGCCGCAAAGTCCTTGCGATTGAGTCCCGCCTCATAAAACGCCAGAACCGCCTGCTTGTTCGCGGCGAGCTGCGAACCGGGCACGACGGGCGCCGAACTGGCCGACGCGCCGAGTCCGTCGGTCGCCGCCGCCGAGATCGCAGAGCCGGGCAATGGCGCCATGCCTTCGGCAGCGTTGGCGAACGGGGCGCTCGCCAGCGCGGCGGCAACGGCGAGCAACGAAGCAAGCAGTGTTTTCATGGCATTTCGCTCATCGGGCCTGGATACGCCATTGTCGCCGCAAAGCCGCTTTAGGGGTACGCTTGCCGTGCTGTCACTCGGGCGCCTGCGCGGCCGTTCCTGTTTGCCGCCACGTCCGGCAACTATGCGCTGCTGTTCATGGTGGGCGGCGCAGCCATGGCAATTGCACTTTGCGTGAACATCGTCGCATCGCGCATGGACCGCGCCCGACATCAGCGGTTGTTCTCGTACTCGACGCCGTAACCGCCGTTCGTCTTTCGGATGCTCGCGAATCCGAGCTCGCCCAGATGCATCCCGGCGATCAGCAGCCGGTCTGCACTCACACGGTCGAGCAAACGCGCGCGCGTGTTGGCGGCCACGGACGAGTCCTGATCGAAGGCAATCGATACGTCCGGCCGCTGAATCTGGATGTGAGGAAAATGCACGATGTCGCCCCAGACGAGCAAACCCGCGTTGCCCGATGCTGCGGACTCGTTCGATTCGACCAGATAACCCGTGTGCCCTTCGGTGTGCCCAGGCAGCGAAACGGCTTGAACGCCGGGCAGCACCTCGCCCGCCGCGAACGGTCGCAGCTTGTCCCGATAACCGTCGAACGCCGCCCGCGCAATCTGGAAGTTGCCACGTGCGCGTTCGCTCGCACGCGCCAGATTCGCATCGTCCCGCCAGAAGCGTAATTCGCGCTGATCGACGACAAGCTCGGCATTCGGAAAGGCCGCCTCCCCCTGAGGCGTCATCAACCCGCCGACGTGATCGGGATGCGCGTGCGTGAGCAACACGGTATCGACGGTCTGCGGCGCAATACCGGCGAGCGCCAGATTGGCGCGCAGGTGTCCGCCCCATTGCCGGATACCGCCCGCACCGCTATCGATGAGTATCGTGCGGCCCCCGCCTTGCAGCACATAGCAATTGATGTGAATGGCGGCCGGCGTGTGTTCGCCGGCGCTGCGCTGCATGCGATCGGCGTCGGCCGTGTCGATGTTCGACAACAGGTCGAGGCTGGCCGCGAGATAGCCATCGCTGATTGCCGTGACCGTGAAGTCGCCGACTTGCCGCGTAGGAAACTTAAGTTCTGACACCGTCCAACTCCTGATGCGTTGCCGCTAGTGACGCGCGTAAATATGCGACGCGTCGTAACCGAAACACCGGATACGCGCCGTGACACCGACATGTCGGACGATGGCGTTAGTCAGTTGCTCGCCCATCGGCGCATAGCAATGAACGCCTTGCGGCGGATGCGCAAACCGGTGGACATCGCGCTCGGGCAGCACCGCCAGCCACCGCTGTTCCGGAGACTTCTCCAACGCGACCGCCTGCATGGCAATGGGCGCCAGCCCCATCTCGACGAGCGGTTCGGGGCCTTCGGAACACAGCGCGAGCCGCTCCCCGGCACGGACTGCCGGGGCAAGGCCGATATCGCTGTAAAGATTCCGATGCCAGTCCGTGATGTGTTGCTGCCACCGGGCGAAGTTGCCACCGCCCTTGCGGCGATATTCGTCCCCAGTCAGCACCGCCAGTGCCTCGATCGTATGGATCGCCAGATACTCAGGACACCCTCGCGTGACAGCCCGAAAGCGTTGCGATGTGTAAAAACCCGTCACGGAAATCAGGGCCGGCAGCTTTTCAAGGCTGTAGAAGTCGTTCCATTGCGCTTCGCTCGCAGGGTCGGCAAAGCTGCATTCCACGGTGTAGATCATTGGCATTCGTCGTTCTCAGGAGATGCGCATTCGCGTTTTCATTGCAGTAACGTAATGCTAATCTTCGAATTTCCGCCTTCATAACGAATAAATGGCACCCATCAGTGACATTTACTCAAGCTAACGTGGAGGACTCCACGCGCGACGCTATGTCAATACGACGCAAGATTCCCAGTCACTCCGCTCTGCTCGCTTTCGAAGCTGCCGCCAGACACGGCAGCTTCGCGCGCGCAGCAGATGAACTGGCCCGCACCGAAGGGGCCGTGAGTCGGCAAATCGGCAGACTTGAGGCATTTCTGGGCGTCGTGCTTTTCGAACGGGTGGGCAACCGGGTCCGGCTATTGCCCAACGGCGCGCGATACGCCGTGCAGGTCCGAGAGATTCTGGACCGCCTGGAACGAGACAGCCTGTACCTGATGGGGCAACCCGCCGAGGGCGCCAGCCTCGATATCGCCGCAACGCCGACGTTCGCCACGCGCTGGCTGATTCCGCGCCTGAAGCACTTTCAGGACCGGCATCCGAATATCACGGTGCATATCGCGCAGTGCATGGAACCGTTCCTGCTGGCGGGAAGCGGGTTCGACGCGGCCATTCATTTCGAGCACCCGGCATGGACAGGCATGCATTTGCATCCGTTGCTCGAAGAAGTCCTGATTCCCGTCTGTAGTCCGTCGCTATTGGCGCAGGCCGGGACGAACCCGTCTCTGGACGATCTGCCGCGCCTGCACCGGCGCCAAAACCCGGACGCCTGGCAGACCTATGCGCAGGCCGTCGGTATCGCGCTGACCAATTCGGCTATCGGTGCGCGGTATGACCTTCACGGCATGCTGATCGAAGCGGCACTGGCCGGACTGGGGGTCGCGCTCGTGCCGCGCCTTTACGTCGGCACGGAACTGCAGGACGGTCGGCTGGTCGCGCCATGGCCGGAAGATACGGCGGTGTCGAAAAACTTCTGCCTCGTACTGCCCGAGCCCATGACACTGAGTCAGGGGCCAATTCGGGTGTTTGCCGAGTGGCTGCTGGGCCAGGCGCACGGGAATGAAGCGCCAGCGAACTGAGCGTGCGCCGGTGGCATCGGTGGCATCGGGTGCGTCGGCATCATCGCCACGCCGCACTCAGCATGACACCACCCGAGACGATCAGCATCGTGTCGAGCAAGCGCTGAAAGACGCTCGGGCGCATGCCGAGCACGAAGCGCTTGCCGAGCATCGTGCCCAACATGAGCGTCATGCCGACGATCAGGCCATTGGCCCACGCCTGTGGCGGCAGTGCGCCTAGTCCCGAAAACATCGCGACCTTGGCGACGTAGATGAAAACCGAACTCGCGGACTCCGCGCCGAGGAACGCCCCGCCCGACAGGCCATACGCCGCGAAAGCGGGTACGCTCAGCGGCCCGGTCGAGAGCACGATGCCGGTCAGAAAACCGATGAGAGCGCCCACGAGTGCCAACTGCCACAACGACAGGCGCCACTCGCGGCGACGCAGGTAGTGGCGTGTCGGCACCATCGCGATAAAGAACACGCCCAGCGCGACATCCACCACGGTCGACGGCAAGCTCCACAAGGTTTTCGCCCCGAGCGCCGCAGCGGGCGCACCGGGCGCCGAGTAGGCGAGCACCGCACGCCAGTCGATCTCGCGCCACCACGCGAATACCTTGGACAGGTTGCCGACCACCGCTGCGACGGCCATGATCGGCACGGCTTGCTTGGGGCCATACGTATAGACGAGCACTGGCAGCAACATCATCGATGAACCGGTGCCGACCACCCCGCTCACCGCGCCCGCCGCCGTCCCCACGATGGCGATCATCACCATGCCCCATGCGTGTCCCGCCAGAAACCCTGCCAGCATCCCGCCCTCGTCGAATGTCGTTCCGCTCACATCGCACGTGCGCATGTGAACCTTGTCGTGACGATAAAACATGACGTTCGCTCACACTATCGACAAAATCGCCGCCCTTCTGTGATAAAAACTCACAGTAAGTCCGGATGGGGTCCGGAACCTCTCTTGATATGGGTCGGGAATGTCGCGTCAATTACCACCGTTACACGCCCTGCGGGTTTTCGAAACTGCCGCACGTGCCGAGAGCCTGAGCGCTGCGGCGCAGGAATTGTCGATTACCCACGGAGCGGTCAGCCGTCAGATTGCGCTGCTGGAGGACTGGCTCGGGCAAACGTTGTTTGTTCGTCAGGGGCAGCGCAATGTCGCGACGGATCACGCACGCGCCTTCGCCGCCGAGATCAGTGCCGCGTTCGATCTGATCGGCGACGCCGCGCTGCGCTTCGGCAAAGCCCCCCAGACGCGCGTGGTGCGTGTCAATGCGCAAACCACGCTCGCCATGCACTGGCTGATGGCGCGCCTTCCCGGTTTTCACGCGGCGCATCCTGACGTGCAAGTCGTCGTCACCACGTCGAGCAGTGCCGACCCGGCATTGCGCGGCGGGTTCGATGTGGCCATCCGGCGGGATCCGCCGCCACGCCCGGCCTGGGAGCCCTACGACAAGCAAACCCTGTTCATGGAGCGGGCGAGCGTCGTAGCCGCCCCGTCGCTGCTGGCCACCCTGCCCGTGAGGCGCTTGAGGGACATCGCGAAACACACGTTCGTGGCAACGCAAACGCGTGTCGGCGACTGGGAAACCTGGTTGGCTGCCGCCGGGGTGAGCGCGTTGCGCCCGGTGCGATTCCATCGCTTCGATCACTATCACGTGAGTCTGCAAGCGGTGCTCGACGGACTGGGGTTGGGCATCGGCTGCACGCCGACGCTCGATCGCGAACTGGCTGCCGGGCGCCTCGTCATGCCGTTGCCCGAAATTCAGGTGGACGGCGCGACCTACGTCACGCTCGTGCCGCGCGACGTTGACAAATCGAAACCGTTACGGGATTTCTTGATGTGGGTGCACGAGGCTGCGCAGGCGCCCGCGTCGCAGGTTACGCGCCCGGACGCACGCTCCACTTCCCGGGGGACACGCCGAAAGCGCGACGGAAGTGCCGCGTGAAGTGCGACAGGTCGTTGAAGCCTTGCGCGAGCGCCACATCCGTGGCTGACATACCGGCCCGCAGCGCCGGGAGCGCACGCGACAAACGCAATTGATTTCGCCACGCGTGCGGCGCCATGCCCGTCTCACGGGAGAACAACCGCGCCGCGTGAAATGGCGAGAGATCGACGGCCTCGGCCAGCGTCGTGAGCGACATCGATTCCGTGAGATCGGCCGATAACCGCGCCTTCATCGTTTCGATCCGTACCGCGTCGCGATGGATCGCCGCGGGCGGCATGCGCGCCTGCGCGTGGCGCACGAGCATCATCGACACCGCCTCGATCAATACGCTCTCCGCGAGCAAGGGGTCCGCGCCGATCTGAAGCAATCGATGCGCCTCGAGCAGGCACTGCATGGCCTGGGTGTCGTAGATGACATCTTCGCCGAACCACGGCATGGCGTCGTCGGCGGACGTAGCGTCAATGGCGGCCGTGGTGGCCGTAGCGTCGGACATGCCCGCCAGCGGATTCGTCAACTGCCGCTGCACCCCCTGAACGAATCCGACCGGCAGATAGAACACGCGGTAACGCCAGCCGAAATCGGTCTCCCGCGCCCCGGTATGCACTTCCCCGGGATGGATGATGGCAATCGATCCCGCATACGCCACATGCTCCCTGCCGCGATAAGCGTAACGCTCCGCCCCGGCCACGATGCACGCGAACGTATACGCATCGTGCCAATGCGGCGCGAAGGTATGGTCGTTGTATTCGGCCGTGAGCATGTCGCCGCCCGGCACCAGCGACGAGCGCCAGTACAAGGGGGCGTTGCGAAACGGCTGAAATGGCAGAAGGGGTTGGAACACGGCGTCCATGGCCGCTACTTTACACCGGGCGACGCACCGACGCCCGGCGGTGGACGTCGCGCACTTCAGCCCCGGAGCGCAGGCCGGCCGATCAGCGTGTCGCCACGACGAAGAGCCTGGGGAATGGCAGCAGCACCGTGCCGTCTGCCAACGCCGGATAAGCCTTCGCCACTTCCTCGGTGTATCGCTCAAGGAAGGCGTCGCGCGAGGCGTCGTCAAGCCGGGCAAGGAAGGGGCGCAGCGCGCTGCCTTTGAACCATTCGACGACTGCCGGGGCGCCGCCTGCGAGCGGATGGTAATAGGTGGTGCGCCAGACGTCGACACGTGAGCACAGCGCACGCAGCATCGGGTAATAGAACGCGGCGCCGTGACGCGCCGTGCGCTCGGCCCCTTTGAGTTTGTCTGCCCAGCGCGGGTCGGCAGCGACCTCGCGCATCAGACGATGGGCGGGTTCATCGAGGTTGTCGGGCGTCTGAACCGCAAGCGAGCCGCCGGGCGCCAGACATTCGACCAGACGCGGATACAGCGTTTCGTGATCGGGTAGCCATTGCAGGACCGCGTTCGCCAGAATCACATCGAACGGACCGTCTTTCCACGTGCCGATATCGGCAATGTCCGCCACGTCGAAGTGAAACTGCGGCAAACGCTTGCGTGCTGCGTCGACCATGTCCTGCGAACTGTCCAGGCCAAGCACTTCGGCCTTCGCATAGCGGGCGGCAAGCACTTCAGTCGAGTTGCCGGGGCCGCAGCCGATATCGACGACACGCGCGGCCGCACGACCGGGAAGCTCGGGAATGGCGGCGACGAGATCGCGCACGGGGCGCGTGCGCTCGTCTTCGAACTTGACGTACTGCGACGCCTGCCACGCCAGATTCGTCGGATTCGTCGGCGTGGTCGAGGCAATGGCTTGCTGGTCTTGCGACATGAATCGACTCCATAGGGGGCTGGGAACGCGCAGCCGTCACGATATCAGGTCGCGGCCTGCAGCGCCTCCACGAAGACTCGCAGATGCGACGGCTCTGCGTCGGTGATCGCCCAGAACGTCATCCCGTTGCGTCGCCAGCGCGCAATCGCGTAGCCGTCCGACCCTGTGATCGTCGGGGCAGCGGACGCTTTGTCACGCGCGGGGAACACGTAAAGATCGATCGGATGCTGGTCCGTGTGATAAACGAGCACGGATACCGTGCGTCCACCGACATAGTCGAGACGCCCACCCGCCAACGCAAAGCCCTTGTCCGCGAGGTCGACGACCGGCGGCGCGTAATCGAGACGCCCGTTGAACCACGGTTTGACCGTATGCCGGTCGGTCGACACGACGTCGAGCGGATGCTGCGACAACAGCGCGCGAACATGACTGGACACGATTTCCTGCGGTTGCAGGCCGCTCGGCGCCTGAGGCTCGGTGGCCGGCGCAGGCGCCGGAGGGCGCCCGACGAGCAACGCCATCGCTACCGCGAGGCCCCCGAGTATCGCGCCGCCCGCCCCGCCGAACAGCCATGGCGCGAGGCTTGGCCCCCGTGCGGCGTCGGTGGATACTGCGGGCCGTGCGTTCTGCGTGGGGTGAACAGGCTGTCCAGGCTGTGCAGACTCTGTGGCCTTGGGCGGCGGCGTCTCGCGCTGCGGCCCGGTGTCCGACGATGACGTCGACGCCGCGGGATCCATCATTCGCTCTGCGCTCGCGAGTTCATCCCGAAGGCGCTCTCGCAGCGCGTGCGGCGGTTTGTGATGTAGCGAACCGTCGCGCAACATCTTGCCCAAGGTCGTATCGCCGCTTGGTGTCGATGGCGTCGATGGCGTGGACGGCGTGTCTTTGGCGTCGTCAGGCTTGTTCATCGTGTCCTCCCGCAGAGGTGCCGTCCATCGGCAGACGTGTGAGACGAGTGACCTGGGCGGAGGTCAATGGCGACGCAGCCACTGATTTGTCACGCGCGGCCAGCACGGCTGTTGCCAGCATTTGTCGGGCACGCGCCAGACGCGACATGACGGTGCCCGCCGGCACGCCGACGATCGTTTCGATCTCCCGGTAGCTCATATCCTCCATCTCTCGCAGGACCAGCACCTCGCGGAACACCACGGGCAAGGTGGCAAGGGCGTCGCGCACCAATGCACATTCGTCGCGCCGCAGGGCGAGCGTCTGCGGATCGCCCGGTGCGGCATCGTCCCAGCCCGGCAACCGCACTTCGTCTTGCGCGCGCTGTGCGGCTTCGTCGAATGGGGTTCCGTCTGCAGCGTCGGAGCGCCGCCGCCATTCCGTGAGCCATGTGTTGCGCACGATCGCGAGCAGCCACGCGCGCGCGTTCTCGCCCCGAAAGCCGTCGAAAAAGCGCAACGCCCGCAAATAGGCTTCCTGCACGATGTCATCGGCGTCGCTCGCGCTGCCCGATAACCAGCGCGCGAGGTTGTACGCCGCGTCGAGGTGCGGCAAGGCCAATGCTTCGAAGCGTCCTGACGCCGGAGCGTCCGACTTGTCTGGGTCGGTCACCGGGCTCTCCCGTGGGCGGGCGGCTGCGCCCGCATGAGTGGAACTGTCGATGCGGGGCCGTCGATGACTGACAGCTACGCAACGCCAGTAGGCTCATTGAATCACATCTACCGCCACGAATTCCCGTCGGGGGTCCGTTATTTCACGACAATCACCCCCGTCATGTGGGGATGTACGGCACAGAAGTACGGATACGTTCCCGGCTTGTCGAACGTGAACGCAAAGGCTGCGTCGGTGTCCAGCGCCCCCGAAGCAAACGCTCGAGGCGTGGAGGCACTGGTCACGGTGTGCGGCTCGTCGTCACGATTGATCCAAGTGACCCGGGCGCCCGCCTTGACGGTGAGTGTCGCGGGCGCAAACGTGAAGTTCTCGATATGGACGGCGCCGGTGTTGGGTGTGGCCTCGCCCGCGCTCGCGGGCAAGGGCAAGGGCAAGGCGAGCGTCAGCAGGCTCGAAACGGTGATGACAAGACGACCGGGCCACACGCGAGGTTGCACGGCACGAGTCCGCAAATGAGGGGATTGCATGATCTGTCTCCCGAATCACGACGCCAGTGTGGCATCGCCGAGCGATGGCGCGCCGTCGAGCGAGGTGAAATCGACGCGGCGAATGCCCAGGGTTCGCCCCAACTGCGAGGCCTCGACCTTTAGGGGGCCGGGTCCCGGCCCATCGCCTGGCGCCGGTTGCGGAAAGGCCGTCGACATGGCCGTTTGCAGTCGCACATTGCCCTCGACCTTTTGCAGTGTCTGATGGATATGACCGTTGAGCACCGTGACCGAACCGAACGGACGCAACAGCGCGAGCGCCCGGTCGCCGTCGTCCGTGCCCCAGCCCCAAGCGGGATAGACGGACCAGAGCGGCATGTGGGCGAACACCACGAGCGGCGTGCTGTGGGTGCGGCCCTTGAGGTCGGCCGCGAGCCATGCGAGTTGCGTGTCCCCAAGATAGCCCATGCCGCCGGGCTTCAGGTTCAGCACGTTCACGAGCGCGATGAAATGCACGCCCTGCTGATCGAAGCTGTACCAGCCGGTGCTACGGTCGTCGGGAGCGATGCGGGAGATGCGGGAAACGCTGGAAACGCTGGAAACGCTGGAAAAGCGGGCAAAGAAGGCGCGACCGTCGTCGCCAATGACATCGTGCTCGCCCGGCACGTAGTACGTCTCCAGACCCGCGCCGTTCACGATCTGCTGCGCGATGTCGAACTCTTCGGGACGCGAGAGATGACTGACGTCACCCGTGTGCAGCATGAACGCGGGGCGCTGCGCGGCGCCGCGAATGCGCTCGATCGCGGATTGCAGCGTGGCCGCCGGGTCGGGGTTCGGCGCCTTGTTGAACCCGATGTGACTGTCGCTGATCTGCACGAAGGACAGCGTGTTGCCGGAGACCGCGCCGGAGGCGGTCTGAGCGGCGGATGCCGCGACGCCGCCTAGCGACATGCCGCGCGGCACCCCGCCCTCGAGTGTCCACAGGATGCCGCCCCCCGCCCATGCCAGACAGGTCATCGCCCGGCGGCGCGACATCGAAGGCGACACGCCCTCGCTCCGCGCTGCGCCGTCGTCTCGCTGTGCTCGACGCTTCATGGTCCACCTCCGCACACGGACGCGTCCCGCTCATCCCGATGACGAGGTTTGGCGCACCGTTATCCGTCATACCGGTGGAGATACCGTTTTATTCCCGACAGGCTCAAAGCGGCGAGTAGGTCCAGCGCGCCGAACTCGGACTTGCGCTCGCGTGCGCGGGGCTGTCTGCGTGCGCCGGTCCGCCCACATGCCATGACGGCACCGCATTGAGTACGCTCTGGCAGCCGTTGCCGCTGAATGTCACCGCGTCGGACCGGGGATTCACGCTTCCCTTGCCGAGCAACGGCGTCGGGTCCACCGGTGTGCCCTTACGACGCAATTCGAAATGCAGGTGCGGACCGGTCGCCATCCCCGACTGGCCGACGGCCCCAATGTTCTGCCCCGTGATGACGGCGTTGCCCACGCGCAAGTCGCGCGCCAGCGATGACAGATGCGCGTAGACGGTTTCGCTGTCGTAACGGTGCGCGATCACGACGTATCGCCCGAAACCGCGTCGCTCGTTGCCAATATGCTTCACCTTGCCTTCCGCGGCGGCGACGACCGGCGTGCCGGCGGGGGCCGCAAAATCCACGCCATTGTGGCTATGCGACACGCGACGGATCGGATGACGACGCTGGCCAAAGTTCGATGTCATTCGCGCGCCGGACACGGGCATGACGAAGGTCTTGCCGTCATGCGACGACTGCGCGCTCAACAATGGCGCAAACAGGCGCGAGCGCCCCATCGCACTCGACACCGGTGTCAGCGCAACCGTTGAAATCGTGCCGCAGATGGACTGGCGCAGCGCGACCGGCGCCGTCGTTACGGAAGGCAGCGTGTGGGCGAACGCAGACGCGGCCGTCAGGCGCGGATGTGCGTGCAGCGGATCACCAGCGGCAGCCAGCGCGGGAGTGGGAGCGGATAGCGCCAGCAGGACCCACACGGCATGAGCACGCGCGCTCTGGCCTCGCAGGCCTAGCGCGCCGCCATCCGACGCGGCGCAAGGGCGCGCCACGAGAGGAGAAGAGGAAAACATGGCTCGACAGACGGGATCGGAAACGACGCAGTCTACGGGCCATGTGAGCGCTATTTTATGGGAAAACCCCTAAACAGCACGCAAACAGCGGCTAAAACACCCCATTTTGGGACTTCACCCATTACGAGGGAACCCCGCCGTCGCGATGCACTCGCTCACGCGTTCACACGTGCGGACATCGGCATCGGGAAAGACGCCCGGCGTGGCACCCATGCACCGTCGTCGTACCTCATTGCGACGCACTCGCTGGCGCGGCCGTCACCCGATGCGGCAGCAAGCGCCGCGCCGCCGGGCCACTCACATGTCGATGCAGCGCGCCGCCAAGCAACGTGCAGACGATCAGCGCCGGCACGTAGACGAGGAACGTCCAGCGCATGTCGCCGTTGGCGAGCGCCAGATACGTCGGGGTGAGTGCGAGCACGACGAACATGTGACTGAGATAGATCTCGTAACTCCATCGTCCCATTTGCGTGAGCCAGCGAAGACCGCGCGGCATGACACGCGTCGCGCCGTGGGCCGCGGCAAGCCAGAGCGCCGCGCTCACGCAGAGCAACGACATGACGTGATCGTGCATGAGCGGCCACAACACATCACCATAAAAAACGACGGCGAGCAGACCCGTGGCGCCCAGCGCAGCGATCCCTCCGGCGAGCTCTCGCGGCAGCGTCACGCGTTGCATGGCGAGCGCCGTCAGCACACCCCAGGCGATGGCGGCCATGCCCGGCAGATAGGCCTTCTCCTGCCAGATTTCATTGCCCTGCAATGCCGCGCGCGTCCACGGCAGCGAGAGCGTTAGCGCCATGAGCGCCACCACACGCCACGGCCCGCGCAGCAGTAGGCAGAACACGGGGAACACGAGATAAAAGCACGCTTCGATGGACAACGACCAGAGTACGTCCCATCCCCCTGGCAACCAGTTCGTACGACCTTCGTACCAGTTCAGGGTCATGCTGAGCGCCGACGCCACCGCGCCAGCCAGCGACTGCCCCGGCTTGTCGATGACGAAGGTCGGCACGCCGAGCAGATGCATGACGCACAGCACGGTGAGCAAAAGCAGCAGCAACGGAAAAATGCGAACGGCGCGCAGTGCATAGAAATGGCGCCAGCGCATGGCGTCGAGCGAGCCGTACCGCTCCAGGGACCGACGCGTGATCACGAAGCCCGAGATGACGAAAAACACGAACACGGCTTCGTAACCGTTAAAGCTGATGCCTTTGATGACACGGGCCGGCAATACCTCGCCCAGCAGACTGGGGCCGAGCGGGAGTCGGAATTTCAGCGCGAGGTGATGAACGACCACGAACAGGATGGACAGGCCGCGCAGGAGGTCGATGCCGTCGTTGCGCGAACGCAGCCGCGCCGCGTGCGGCGCCGGCGTCGGGGGAAAAGCCATGGAAACTCCGGGAACGGTGTGCGGGGGGTCACACCGCAGATATCGTACTACGGTCACCGATCGGCGACACCCCATCGAATTCGATGGGGAGCCCGTGCGCACAGTGCGCCACCCTATGCTTGCCGAACGAACGGGCAGCTTCGTTGTCGGACGGCCCAGGGTTCGCGACGCCCCATGGCAATTTGGTGACGTCATGACGGCGCGCGTAAGATAGCGCTTTCGCCCGGAGCCTTCTGTTCCCGGGCCGTCTTCTGGTAGTCATGTCTAATTTCTGGATCACCATTACCGATTTCGGCAGTGCCGCCGTCACCGTGCCGCTGGCCATCGCCCTCACCCTCTGGTTGCTCTGCGCCCGTGCCTGGCACACGGCGCTGGTCTGGGTCGCGCTGTTCGGCGCCGGCTCGTTCGTCGTGGCCGTCTCCAAAGTCATGTTCCTCGGCTGGGGACTTGGCGTGCGCGAGATCGATTTCACGGGGGTGAGCGGCCATACGATGTTTGCAGCCACCGTCTACCCGGTCATGGCGTGGTTGCTGCTGCGCAAGCTTGCGTGGCCGTGGCGCGCGCTCGGCGTGCTGGCCGCGGCGGCAGGGAGTGTCGCGGTCGGTGTCTCGCGCATCGCGTTGTCGGCACACTCGGTCTCGGAATCGGTCGCGGGGTGCGTGGTCGGTTTCTCCGTCTGGGCCGCGTTTGCGTGGTTCACGCGGGGCGACGACACCCCCAACGTCAAGACGCTGCCGATGGCCGCCAGCCTGTTCGCCCTCATGATCTGGCTGCACGGCGAGAGCGTACCCACGCAACGCTGGATCACCGACATCGCGCTCATGATGTCGGGCCGGGAACAGCCATTCAAACGCTACAGTTGGCTGGCGCGCAAGCCCTCCCCCCTGCCCTCGGCACCCGCCATTCCGTCGCCGGTCGGCGCGCCTTCGTCCGTGCGTTGAAGCCGCAGCGACGCGCGAGGATGACGCGTCGGGCCGTGCGCGCAACTTGTCGGAGATCAGAGTCGTCATACGTGGCGTGCGTTATATTCACCGAAACGCCGACACACGTCGCGCGACTGAACGGAGTTCGCCATGCCTGCTCGCAGTGACAAGACGTCCCGTGCTACGAAATCGTCATCCGTGAAGGGCGGCGCGGCGACGTCGCCGTCGTTGTCATCCTCCTCGGCGGCGACTTCCACCGCGTCGCGCGCACGCGGCGCACCGAAATCGACCCGCTCGCCGACACGTCGCGCGACGCCGAAGGGCGCTCCCGCCGTCGACGCTGCGTCGGGCATGACCGCGCCGGACACCTCGCCGTCGCCAGACACCGTCGCCCCCACACCGCCGACATCGCTCACATCGTTCGCCGATCATCTCGATCGCGCCGCCATGGCAGCGACCGCGCGCTTCACCGGCAATGTGTCCCCGGCAGCCGTCGCACTCGCGTGGGCCGACTGGGCGATGCACGCCGCAACGGCGCCGGGCCACCAGTTGAATGTATTCAAGGCGTTCGCGGCCATCGACAGGCCAGCCGCAGCCAAAGCGGGCGAACCGCATGCGGTCGACCGACGCTTTCGCGATCCGTCGTGGGATCAGTTGCCGTTCGCGTGGCTGCGCGAACGATTCCTGCGCGCGCAGGATGTCGTCGACGAAATGACCGGCGACATTCCTGGCGTCGAACCGCATCACCGCGATGTCGTGCGTTTCATGGCCCGGCAATGGCTAGATGTGTTCTCGCCAAGCAACCAATGGTGGGCGAACCCCGAAGTGCTTGCGGCGATTCGCGAAACGCAGGGGCGCAATCTCGTCAAGGGCGCACAGCGCTGGTGGTCGGACGCACGGGATATGGCAGGCGGCAGCGCGCCGGGGGCCGGCCCCGAAGCCTGCAAGGCATTTCGCGTGGGGCATGACATTGCCGCTACGCCGGGCAAGGTCGTCTACCGCAATGCCTACTTCGAGTTGCTTCAATACGCGCCGGGGCAAGCGCAGACATGGCGCGAACCCGTGCTCATCGTGCCGTCGTGGCTGTTGAAGTACTACATTCTCGATCTCGAAGCGCAGCACTCGCTGGTGGGCTATCTGGTCGCGCAAGGCCATAACGTCTTCATGATGTCGTGGCACAACCCTGGCCCGCACGCGCGCGACCGGGGTCTCGAAGACTATCTGGAGTCCGGCCTGCTCACCGCGTTACGTGAGGTCCGGCGGTTGACCGGCAACGTGCCGGTGCACGCCTGCGGTTACTGCCTGGGCGGTACGTTGCTCGCCATCGGGGCCGCGACGCTGGCCCGTCGGGACAGCGAGCGCCCTGCGCGCAGTCGCGACAGGGAGGATGCCAACGCGCTCGCCAGCGTTACGCTGCTTGCTGCGCAGACGGATTTCAGCGAACCCGGAGAACTCGGCCTTTTCATCGATGCCAGTCAGGTCGCCTATCTCGAGGCGATGATGTGGCGGCAGGGGTTTATCAGTGGCGAGCAACTCGCGGGCACCTTCCAGTTGCTCAATTCGCGCGATCTGATCTGGTCGCGGCTCATGCGCGACTATCTGCTTGGCACGCCCGCCCAGACCACCGACTTTACCGTCTGGAATGCCGATACGACACGTATTCCCGCGCGCTTGCACAGCGAGTGCCTGCGAGCGCTGTATCTGAACAACGCCCTGGCGACGGGTTCACTGAACATTGGCGGTCAACCGGTCGCGTTGTCGGACATTCGCGTGCCGATGTTCGTCGTCGCGACCGAGCGCGATCACATCTCGCCCTGGCGTTCCGTCTACAAGATGCACCTGCTCTATCACGCAGACCTGACGTTCGCCCTCGTATCGGGCGGCCACAATGTGGGCGTGGTCTGCGAGCCCGGGCACGCGCGTAGCCATCATCGGGTGGCCACACGCGCGGCGGGCGCGGCGTACCGCGACCCGCAGACCTGGTACGACGCGACCCCCGCCATGCAAAGCTCCTGGTGGCCCGCATGGCAGGCGTGGCTGCTGGCGCAAGGCAGCGGCAAGTCCGTCGCCGCCGCCTGGCCGCCGGCCAAGCCGCTGGACGACGCGCCCGGAACTTACGTGCTCGAGCGCTGAGCATGCCCGCCGCCGCGCTTCGGCGGCACGCGGCCATTGAGCGGCGATTGCTGCGAGACGGCCGCCTCGGTGGCCTGTGCCGCTTCGCTCGACATGCGACGCCACGCATCCATCGTGCCCTGCGTCGCATCGTTGAACGCCTGGAACCATTTCTGCAGCGGCGCCTCGGCCGCCTGCGTGGCGGCGCCCGCCGCCGTCCCGGCGCCGATCAGATCCGGCAAGGTCATTGCACCGGCCATGCCGTGCTGCAACTCTTCAGTCGTCTTGCGGCAGTGCTCGGCCCAGAGCAATTGATTGTTGGCGCACACGGCCAGCCACTCGCGCCAGAACTCGTTTTGCTGCGCGAGCTGACCATTAAGCAGTTGCAGATGGGCGGTGAGCAGTCCATTGAAATCCTTGGCGCCGCCGAGCGACTGTGCCGCTTGCGAATGGGCCTTGAGCAGTGCTTCGTCGCGTTCGACTTGCAACTGATGCGTGCGTTGCGCGGCCTCCAGCAGAATCCCGTAAGCGCCGAGCGCACTGGCAGTGCCGAGTTTGACCAACGCCAGTGCCGGATTCGTTTCCTTTGACATATTGACTCTCCTAAATAAGTAGTTAGCTGCGTCGCTACGCGTTACTCCATGTGCATGCCGCCATTGATGGCGAGGTTGCTGCCCGTGATGAACCCTGCGTCGTCGGAGACGAGGAAGGCGACGAGTGCCGCCACTTCGTCGGGCCGCCCCAGACGACCGACCGGAATCTGCGGAAGAATGCGCGATTCGAGTACCTCCTGCGGCACGGCGGTCACCATCTTGGTCGCCAGATAGCCCGGCGAGATGGTGTTGACGGTCACGCCCGACTTGGCAACTTCGAGCGCGAGCGCTTTGGTGAACCCATGCATGCCCGCCTTCGCTGCGGCGTAGTTCGCTTGTCCGAAGGCGCCGCGGCTGCCGTTGACCGATGAGATGTTGACGATGCGTCCCCAGCCACGGGCGACCATGCCGCCAAAAATCGGCCGGGTCATATTGAAAACGCTGTCCAGATTCGTGCGCAATACCGACTGCCAGTCCTCGGCCGTCATCTTGCGCAGGGTGGCGTCGCGCGTGATCCCCGCATTGTTGATGAGAATATCCACCGCACCGAAGTCCGATTCGATGGCTTTCGCACAAGCCGCGCACGACGCGAAGTCGGCAACGTCGACACGATAGGCGGCGAATTCCCGGCCCGTGGCGCGCATGCGCTCGACCCAGCCTTCGCAATCGTGATTGTTGGGGGAACAGGTAACCGCGACGCGGTACCCGGCATCGGCAAGCCGCAGGCTGATCGCCTCGCCCAAACCGCCCATGCCGCCTGTGACCAATGCTGTTCGTGTTGTCATGGCTATCCGTCTCCGGTTAACGTCTGTCGTTAAACTTCGGATACATCCAGCATAGTCGTGAACGACCGACTCGCTGTGGCAATCGACATCCCCGCATGTCACTGGCTCGAGTTCGTTTGACTTCAATCAAGCCCATAGCGCCGACGCTACACTGTCAGCACCCAAAAATGCCGCCGCCGGCATCGCTGTTGCGTGCCGCTCACGTTGTGAAATGCCGGGTGTCTTCGCTACGATGTCGCCAGTCGTTGCAACTGGCCCGTGTGCGACTCGACGCACATGACAACGTTCCTCGGTTGTGACAATTTGTCCCGGTGACAGCCTTCGCGACAGCCCCGCCGACACAAGGACCTCACATGGTGCATTGCATGCAATCTCACGATGTGCCGACGCTGAATTCGCGTTCACGCCCGACGGCGCTTGATAGGCATCGTACTCCAAATTAATTTGTTGGTAAGTCGTTCCCGACACGTCAACAACAATCCAATGACCCACCCCTATCGATAGTCATAGGGGGGCGCATGTAACGTGCCCACGCCCGTTGCAGGGCGTGGGCAATCCATATATCATCGCCCGTAGATTTAATTCGGGTCACCGGGTCGCGGCGGACGGACGCATCACCGCATTACCGCCTTGCCGCTATGACGCTCACGCCTGCGGCCCCCGGCGACCTTGCCGTCAGCGTCGACAAATTCGTCGTAATCGTTTGTTTTTTCTACTGAATTCCTCACTTTGTGGGTCACGAGCGCATGATGTCCTTATTGCCCGATACCGCTCCTCGACGCCGGCTCGCGCTGGCGCTCGCCACCACCGCCATCGCTGCGGCCGCGCTTGCCGCCTGCTCTCGCAAGGCGCCGCCAGAGCCGCCCCCGCGTCCGGTGGTCGCCGTCGCCGCGAAGCTCGCGGAGCAAACGCCCATTGCCTCGCTTCCCGGGCAGATCGAGGCGCGTTACACCACACCGCTGTCGTTCCGCGTCGCCGGCAAGATCGTCGATCGGTCGGTGCGTCTGGGCGACACCGTGAAGGCGGGCCAGGTCGTGGCACGACTCGACCCTGCCGATCTGTCGAAGAACGCCGCCAGCGCGCGTGCACAGCTCGACGCCGCGCAGCATCAACTCGAATACGCAACGCAAACGGTCACTCGCGATCGGGCGCAGGCGCGTGAAAACCTGATCGCGCCGGCGCAACTCGAACAATCCGAAAATGCCTACGCGAGCGCGTTGGCGCAGCGCAATCAGGCCAGCCAGCAGGCAGCGCTTGCCGGCGATCAATTGAGCTACGGCAATCTCAAAGCGGACCGCGACGGGGTGATCACCGCCGAGCAGGCCGATACCGGACAAAACGTCGGTGCGGGTCAACCGGTGTACCAGTTGGCGTGGACGGGTGATGTCGACGTGATTGCCGACGTGCCCGAGGTCGCCCTCGGCGCGTTCCGTATCGGACAGACGGCGACCGTCTCGTTGCCCGCATTGCCGGGCAAAACGTGGCAGGCACGCGTGCGCGAGATCGCTCCGGCGGCCGACCCCCTGAGCCGCACCTATCGCGCCAAGCTCTCGCTGCTCTCGCCTGGCCCGGAAGTGAAGCTTGGCATGACGGCCAACGTGGCCTTCGCACAGCCGTTGCCCGTCGTGGCCGCTCCGCCAGCCGCGTCCGCGCCGACGGCAGCGTCGGGCACGCCTGCCGCATCAGGTGCGCCGACGACGAACGCCAGCGCGCAGCCGCAGCAAGCTCAGCAACCGATCACGCTGCCCTCCACCGCACTCTTCCATGATGGCAACCAGCCCGCCGTGTGGGTCGTCAAAGCCGACGACACGCTCGTGCTCCGACGCGTGGCCATCGTTCGCTACGGCGAGCGCACCGTCACGGTCGCCGGTGGTATCCAGCCAGGCGAGCGCATCGTCTGGCAAGGCGTTCACACAGTGACCGCCGGCGAGAAGGTTCGCGTCATTGCCCCCCTGCATCCTGAGGATTTCGCGTCATGAGCATGGAAGACGGCAAGCCTCCCCTGCCCCAGGCATCCCAGGACCCAAGCGCCGCCGAACCGAAGGACTACCGCCATGAAGAGGGGCGTTTCAACCTCTCGGCATGGGCGTTGCGACATCGCGCGCTGGTGGTTTTCCTGATCGCAATGGCCACGATTTTCGGCATTCTGGCTTACTCGCGCCTTGCCCAGTCGGAAGATCCGCCCTTCACGTTCCGCGTGATGGTGATCCGCACATTCTGGCCCGGCGCGACTGCCCGGCAGGTGCAGGAACAGGTCACCGACCGTATCGCCCGCAAGCTCCAGGAGATGCCCAACATCGACTTCCAGCGCAGCTATTCGCGCCCGGGCGAGTCGCTGCTGTTCTTCTCGATGAAGGATTCGGCCCCCGCCAGCGAAGTGCCCGAAGAGTGGTATCAGGTGCGCAAGAAAGTCGGCGACATCGCTTACACGCTGCCCCCCGGCGTGCAGGGCCCCTTCTTCAATGACGAGTTCGGCGACGTCTATACGCACATCTTCACCTTGGAAGGCGATGGCTTCGGCCCGGCGCAGCTGCGCAACTACGCGGACGCCCTGCGTACCGTGCTGCTGCGCGTGCCCGGCGTTGCGAAGGTTGACTACTTCGGCGATCAGGACCAGCGCATCTACGTCGAGATCAGCAACACGCAACTCACCCGACTGGGTATCTCGCCCAATCAGATCGCCATGGCCGTCAGCGGCCAGAACGCGGTGTCGCCCGCGGGCACCATCGAAGCGCCCAACGACCGTGTCGTCGTGCGTCCGAGCGGTCAATACCGCAATGTCAACGAGCTTGCCGACACGCTCATTCGCGTGAATAACCGCACCTTCCGACTGGGCGACATTGCCACGATCAAGCGCGGTTACATCGATCCGCCGGTCTCGGAAATGCGCTTCGGCGGCAAGCCGGTGCTGGGCATCGGCATCACCATGAAAAAGGGGCAGGACGTCGTCCATCTGGGCAAGGCGCTGGAGAGCACCATGGGCAACCTGCGCGCGCAGTTGCCCGCCGGGTTGAAGCTCACCGAAGTGGCGAGCATGTCGCAATCGGTGTCGCATTCGGTCGACGACTTCCTCGAAGCCGTGGCCGAAGCCGTGGCGATCGTGCTGATCGTGAGCCTCGTCTCGCTCGGATTCCGCACCGGCATGGTCGTGGTGATTTCCATTCCGGTCGTGCTCGCCGTCACGTCGCTGTTCATGTACATCTTCGACATCGGTCTGCACAAGGTGTCGCTCGGCACGCTGATTCTCGCGCTGGGCCTGCTCGTGGACGATGCGATCATCGCGGTCGAAATGATGGCCGTGAAGCTCGCGCAAGGCTGGAATCGCAAGCGCGCTGCCGCCTTCGCCTATACGAGCACGGCATTTCCCATGCTCACGGGCACGCTGGTGACAGTGTCGGGCTTCCTGCCGATCGCGCTGGCGAAATCGAGCACCGGCGAGTACACGCGTTCGATCTTCGAAGTCTCGGCCATCGCGCTGCTCGCGTCGTGGCTGGCGGCGGTCGTGCTGATTCCGTTGCTGGGCTACAAGATGCTGCCGGAGCGCGCGCGGGAGGCCCATCACGCCGACGACCACGAACACGAGGTCTACGACACGAAGTTCTACAACCGCCTGCGTGGCTGGCTGACGTGGTGCATCGAGCGCAAGCTCATCGTGCTCGTCATCACCGTGGTGCTGTTCCTGATTGCGATGGCGGGCTTCTCGCTCGTGCCGCAACAGTTCTTCCCGAGCTCCGATCGCCCCGAATTGATGGTGGATCTGCGCCTGCAGGAAGGTGCGTCGTATCAGGCCACGCTGCGTGAGACCGAGCGTCTGGAGAAGCTGCTCGAAGGCCGCAAGGAGATCGATCACACGGTGAGCTTCGTCGGTACGGGCGCGCCCCGTTTCTACCTGCCGCTCGACCAGCAACTGCCCACGCCCAACTTTGCCCAACTCGTGATTACCGCCAAGTCGGTGGAAGAACGCGAGGCGCTCGCAAAGTGGCTGGAGCCGAAACTTCGCGAGACGATGCCGGGCGTTCGCACGCGCTTGTCGCGTCTGGAGAACGGGCCGCCAGTCGGGTTCCCGGTGCAGTTCCGCGTGAGCGGCGACGATATCGGCACGGTGCGCAAGATCTCCGAGCAAGTGGCGGATGTCATGCGCAGCAACGGCGACACCATCGACGTCCAGTTCGACTGGGACGAACCCTCGCAGCGCTCCGTACGCTTCGAAGTCGACCAGCAGAAGGCGCGCGCACTGGGCGTGAGCTCATCGGACATCGCGAACTTCATCGCCATGACGCTCACCGGGTACGACATCAGCCAGTACCGCGAGCGCGACAAGCTGATCGCCATTACGCTTCGCTCGCCCAAGGCCGAACGCGTCGACCCGGCGAAGCTCGCCACGCTCGCCATGCCGACACCGAACGGTCCCGTGCCGCTCGCCACGCTCGGCCGGGTGGTCGACGAACTGGAGTACGGCGTGATTTGGGAACGTGACCGTCAGCCGACGATTACCGTACGCTCGGACGTGCGTGCCGGCAAGCAAGGGATCGACGTGACCGAAGCCGTCTTCAAGCAACTCGGCGACATTCGCAAGGCGCTACCGGTCGGCTATCGCATCGAGATCGGCGGGTCGGTCGAAGAGTCGGGCAAGGGACAGGCGTCGATCAACGCGCAGATGCCGATCATGATCATTGCCGTGCTCACGCTGCTGATGATCCAGTTGCAGAGCTTCGCGCGGACCATGCTCGTGGTGCTGACCGCGCCGCTGGGCATGATCGGCGTGGTCGCCACGCTGCTGCTGTTCGGCAAGCCGTTCGGCTTCGTCGCCATGCTCGGCGTGATCGCCATGTTCGGCATCATCATGCGCAACTCGGTGATCCTGGTCGATCAGATCGAACAGGACGTCGCCGCCGGACACCCGCGCTTCGACGCCATCGTCAGCGCCACGGTGCGACGTTTCCGACCGATCACGCTGACGGCGGCGGCCGCCGTGCTCGCGCTGATCCCGCTGTTGCGCAGCAACTTTTTCGGTCCGATGGCGACGGCGCTCATGGGCGGCATCACCAGCGCGACCATCCTGACCGTATTTTTCCTGCCGGCGCTGTACGCCACGGCGTTCCGCGTGCGTCACGACGAACGTGCCTCGCATGCTCAGAGTCCGTCCGAGGCCAGCCCGCAAGGAGACCGCTCATGACTTCGCGCTTCCCTTTGCGCTCATCCTCGCGCCTGCCCTCGCGCGCCTCGGTGCGTTCCGTGACCGATGATGTCCGGCATCGCTGGAACCTCCCGACAGTTCGGCATGCCGTGCTGCTGCCGATCCTGCCGCTCTGGCTCGGCGCCTGCTCGTTCACCCCGGGCGACACGCCGCCCGCCATGCCTGCGCCGGCGCACTACGGTGTGAACGCCACGCCAACGCAGACGGTCACCGCGCAGGGCGCCTCGCAGCGCTTCGACGTCGGCGCGCCGCCGGTCAAGGCCTGGTGGCAGGCCTATCGCTCGGACAAGCTCAACGCGCTCGTCGACGAGGGCCTGCGCAACAGCCCGAACCTGTCCGCCGCCGATCACTCGCTCCAGGCGGCACGCGAGCAGTTGAAGGCGCAGGTTGGCTCGTCGTTGTTCCCGTCGATCGACATCGGCGGCGAAGTGGCGCGCGAGCGCAATCTCGGCATCCCCAACCTGCGCCCGCCGACTGCGCTGTACAACATGTTCGTCGGTCAGATTCAGGCGCGTTACACCTTCGACTTCTTCGGCGCCTCGCGCTTTGCCAATGCCTCGCTCGCCGCGCAGGTCGACCAGCAGGCGTTCCAGTTGACGTCGGCGCGTCAGGCGCTCGCGGCAAACATCGTGTCCGGCGCGATCGGTGCGTCGGTGCTGGGCGCTCAGGTCAAGGCGACCGAGCGACTCGTCGACCTCGCCCAGGCGGACGCCACCGACATGGCGCGCCGCGAGGCGCTCGGCGCCGTCTCGCGTGCGGACGCGCTGGCGTCTGCCCAGAATGCCGAGTCGCTCGCGGCGTCCCTGCCCGGCTTGCGGGCGCAATGGCAATCCACGCGTCATGCGCTCGCCGTGCTGCTCGGTCGCACGCCGGACCAGGCGCCGGACGATCTGGCGCTGGGCGAACTCAAGGTGCCGGACGCGGTGCCGGTCGTAGTGCCGTCGACGCTGCTGCAATCGCGTCCGGACGTGCAAGCCGCCGAGATGGCGCTCAAGGCGGCGTCCGCAGAAGTCGGCGTGGCAACGGCGCAAATGTTCCCCAGCCTGTCCCTGAGCGCATCGATGGGCAAAGGCGGGTTCAACTGGACGACCGTCATGTCCAACGCCGGTTCGCTATGGAGCGTGGCGGCGTCGATTACGCAACCGATTTTCCACGGCGGCGCGTTGCTCGCGCAGCGTCGTGCGGCGCAGGCGACTTACGAGGCCGCTGTCGACCAGTACAAGCAAACGGTGCTCACCGCGTTCAAGAACGTGGCGGATACGCTGGCGTCGCTCGAAGCCGACAATACGTCGTTGCTGCACGCGGACAACGCCAGCGCAGCGGCCGAGCAGATCTACCGCGATACGGCGGCCCGGGTGCGGCTCGGTGCGCTGCCGATGTCGGCGGCGCGCGCGCGGGAGCAACAGTACTGGAACGCCTATCTGACGACAGTGCGTGCAACCGGCGCCCGTTTGTCGGATACTGCGCTACTGTTTTACGCAATGGGGGTACCGCCCGAGCCGGTTGCCGATGGGGCAACGCCGGACGCCGGGACGGCAGCCAACGCACCGGCCTCGGCCTCTGCCTCTGCCGATTCACGGCCGCCCCCGTCGCAAGACGTAGCCCGACGATGACCGCCACACCCACCGCCCGGGGCCGACGCCCCAAACACCTGCCCGATGGCCGCGCCGCCCTGCTCGAAGCGGCCATCGACGCTTTCTCGCGCCTCGGTTACGACGGCGCCAATCTGCGCGGCATCGCCGCGGCGGCGAAGGTCGATGCGAGCCTCGTGCGCGTGCACTTCGGCTCGAAGGAGCAACTCTGGCGCGCGTGCGTCGACTCGCTCGAAGCCGCGCTCGCGGCGCCCGTCGCCATGCTCAAGGCGACCGCAGACGACACGACACGGCCCGTGCGAGACCGCTTGCGCGACGCCATCGCGCTCATTGCGGCCTACGCGGCGCAGCATCCCGAACACAAGTGTTTCATTTCCCTGCATGCCACGGAAACGGGTGAGCGTGGGGCAGTGCTTTACCGGCACCTGCTCGAACCGGTGTACCAGTGCATGGAGAAACTCATCGTCGAAGGCATGGCTGCGGGCGTGATCCGGGCCGAGCATCCCGCGATGTACTTCTGCGTCCTCGCGCATGCGCTGCATCCGCCGCCTGGCTCGCCCGTGCTGATGCAGGTGATCGCGCCCGAAGTCGGCGGCGAGGCCTTCGGACCCGCCCTGCTCCGGCAGATCGAGATGGTGTTCTTCACCCCGGCGCCAACCGAGCGCTGAGCCGTACCCGAGGCCCCAAAGGGCCGGCACTGTCGCGAATCGGCCAAACACGCCGAATCACGGCGCGCAAACGCCATCCGGCGGTATCCGGGACACCACTGGCGTGCCGATGCATTACACTGACGCCCAAATTCGTTGCGCTGTCGGCGCGCGTGCATCGCGCTTTCATTCCGCTCGTTCCACCCATTCTGCTTCTTTCGTTTTCATCCTCATGTCCGAAGCTACCTCCACCACCCTCATTCTCGGCGCCGGTCAGGCTGGCGGCGAGACCGCTCTCGCACTGCGCCAGCTCGGCTACGCGGGCCGCATCGTGCTCGCCGGCAGCGAAACGCATCTGCCGTATCGCCGCCCCCCTCTCTCGAAGGCATTCCTTGCCGGCCAGGCCGACGAAGCCAGCCTGCTGATCCGTCCGGCCGACGCCTGGGAGAAGGCGGAGATCGAGGTGCGCCTCGGCGTCACCGCAACCGCCATCGACCGCGCGGCACGCACCGTGTCGTTCGACGATGGGCAGACGCAGCACTACGATCATCTCGTGCTCGCCCTGGGCGGTCGCGTGCGGCCCCTGCCGATTCCCGGTGGCGACGCCCCCAACGTCTACTACCTGCGCAACATTGCCGACGCGCAACGTCTTCGCGAAGCGCTGGCACCGGGCAAGCGCGTTGTGGTGGTCGGTGGCGGTTACATCGGACTGGAAGTGGCGGCAAGCGCCGTCAAGGCCGGGGCGTCCGTAACCGTGCTCGAAGCCGCGCCGCGTCTGCTCGCGCGCGTGGCCGAAGCCGATCTGGCGGGTTTCTTCGCCGCGCTGCATCGTGAGAACGGTGTCGACGTTCAGGTGGGCGTGGGTGTCACCGCGCTCGAGCAGAACGCCAAGGGTCAGGTGGTCGCCGTGGTCGCGGGCGAGAAGCGTCTGGACGCGGACGTCGTGGTCGTGGGCATCGGCTTGATTCCGAACGCCGAACTCGCGCAGGCCGCGGGGCTCGCGGTCGATAACGGCATCGTGGTGGACGAATTCGCGCGCACGAGCGATGCCGCCATTCTGGCCGTGGGCGATTGCGCCCATCACGTGCACCCGGCGCTGGGCCGTCGCATTCGCCTGGAATCCGTGCCGAGCGCCAGTGAGATGGCCAAGGTGGCCGCCAGCGTGATCCACGGCGATGCGCCGAAGGCCGTCGCCACCGCGCCTTGGTTCTGGTCGGATCAGTTCAATGCGAAGCTGCAAATGGTCGGCATGACCGAGGGACACGACGCCGTGGTCGAGCGCCGTTTGCCTGACGCGCAGGGCGCTGCGGTGTTCATGCTCTTCTATCTGCGCGAGGGCGCTGTCGTCGCCGCAGCGAGCATCAATCGTGCGCAGGAATTCCTCGCCGCGCGAGAACTCGTGGGCCGTCGGGCCGTGGTGGATCCGGTGCGTCTGGCTGATGCCGCCACACCGCTCAAGACGCTGCTCACCGAGTTGACGAGCTGATGGCCCGATGACCTGACAGGCTGAGGCACAACGCGCTTTGTCAGGGCCTACGGCGCACGTGCGGCGTCTTCGCCGCGACGTGCGCGACTCGCCCGCTTCGCATGCCGTCAGGGTGAAGGCGCGTGAGCGGGTAACAGCAGGACCGGACGGCCTGCATGCCGGGCCGTATCTTCGGCCACACTCCCCAGCGTGAAGCGCCGGAAACCTCGCCGTCCGTGCGTGCCCAGCACGATCACGTCGACATCGGCGTCCTTGCCCGCAGCAATGATCTGGTCGGCCACGCCCTCGCCCACCGGTTGAATCTCGCGCATCTCGATTTCCCCCGGGACGCCCGCCTCCTTGAGACGCGTCTCCGCCCGCAGGCGCACCTGCTCGCCCACCGCGCGCACGGCGTCGAGCAGCGGTTCGGGATCGAAACCGGCAAGAAACGGTCCCGGCAGGTCGAGCACGTGTACCACGCGCATCGACGCACCGTGGGTTCGCGCCAATGCCAGCGCATACTCGAATGCCTGACGTGCCGTCTCGCTGTCGTCCAGCGCGACGAGAATCCGCTCGTAGTGACCGCCCGAGCGCAATGGCAGATGCGGACGCGCTTCCCCCGCCACGAGCATCACCGGGACCTCGGCGCTGCGCAGGATCTGTTCGGCGACACTGCCGAGCATCGCGCGCCGCACGCCGCTGCGCCCGTGCGTGCCCACCACGATGATGTCTGCGCCCCATTCGATGGCCTCGCGCGTCATCGCCTCGGGGACCGTTTCCCCGGTCGTGCGCAGATCGAGCAGATGTGCCTGCGCATCGAACCCTTCCTCGCGCAGATACAACACCGCGCGGGCAAGATGTTCTTCGCCTTCGCGCTGCATGTCGCGGCGCACCTGTTCCAGATCGATGAGTTTGCCAAACGCCGCCGTCAGCAAGTTGACCGGGTCTTCTACCGTATGAATCACGCGGATCACGTCGCCGTTGCGCGCAAAGGCGGCGGCCTCGCGCAACGCGCGGCGGGACGATTCGCTACCGTCCGTCGCCAGCAGAATGCGTTTTGTCATGAGCAGCCTCGCGTTGGGAGTCGATGGAATGCCATGCGCGGGCAACGTCATCTCGATGTTCCGCCTGACAAACCCGCATGACACTCCCACTATACCGCCCGATCGAGCACAAAGGCCACCCCGCATCGCGCGACCCGCCGCTTCATACCGGCGCCTTTGATGCAACGCAAAAACGCCGCAGACCCGGCATGGCGGGCCCGTGGCGCGACGTGCGCCACGGTGCTGCGCGCTTGCCGTGCGTTCAGCGCGCGGCGTCGCCCCAACGATAGGCGTGCGACGCGTCGTCGAGCGCCGTCTTCAGTGCGGGCGGCAACGTGTAGTCGATCGTACCCAGCGTCTCGGTCAACTGCTCCACGCGGCTCGCCCCGATGATGGCGGACGTGACGACCGGATTCGCCAGCACCCACGCGAGCGAGAGGCGGGTGAGCGATTCCCCGGCGTCCTTTGCTATGCCTTTGAGCGCTTCGATGGTCTCGAACTCGCGTTCATGCCAATAGCGCTGCTGATACATTGCCCCGGCTTTGCCGACCGTCGCCGCCGTGAAGCGGCCCTCTGTCGGTGCGGCGTCGTGGCGGTACTTGCCCGTGAGCAGGCCGCCGGCGAGCGGGTTGTAGGGGATGACGGCGAGCCCTTCTTCGCTGGCGAGCGGCAGCAGTTCGCGCTCGATCTGGCGGAACAACAGGTTGTAGCGCGGCTGCACCGAGACGAAGCGCGTCAGACGCAGCGCTTCGGCGCGGCCAAGTGCGCGTGCGAGGCGATAGGCGAGAAAGTTCGACACGCCGACGTAACGTGCCCTGCCCGACTTCACGATGGTGTCGAGGGCTTCCAGCGTCTCGTCGATGGGCGTATCGGTGTCATCGGAATGCAATTGATAGAGATCGACGTAATCGGTGCCGATGCGCGAGAGCGACGCGTCGATGGCGCTCAGCAAATGCTTGCGCGACGCCCCCTTGTCCCACGGCGACGGTCCCATCTCGCCGCAAGCTTTGGTGGCAACGATGAACTGATCGCGACGGCCCTTGAGCCAGCGCCCGACAATCTCTTCGGTGCGCCCGACGAGCGACGTGTCGGCCCCCAGTGGATAGACGTCGGCGAGATCGATGAAATTGACGCCCGCCTCGGCGGTGCGATCGAGAATGGCGTGGCTGGCGGCCTCTTCGGTTTGCAAACCGAACGTCATGGTGCCGAGGCACAGGCGGGAAACAGTCAGGCCGGTGCGGCCGAATTTCGTGTATTGCACGGTAACTCCCGGAGGTTGCGAAGGATGCAGGGTCTCTCGCGGCCCGGTGCGGCCCCGCGTGACCCGAGGTCACGAGAAACGACAGCACAAAGCGCAATGCCCGCGCGCGGGCAAGGTGCACAGTATGCGCGATTCCGGAAAAACGCGTGCGGCGTCGCGGCAAGCGCGGGCCGCGTGCGCCGTCGATCCTCCGACCTACTCCAGCGACTTCAGGTCGAGCCAGACACCATCCGCGCCGCGAATGAGCATCTTGCCGCCGTACTTCATGACGGTAGTCTGCTCGTTGGCCGACACGAAAGCCGTCTGTGGCAGGTCGCTCGCGTATTGCGCCAGATCCGGCGTGCCAGCAAACGGGTTGTTCGCGATCAATTTCGAGATGAGCGCCATCATCGCCAGATAGCTCGTGGGCGTGGAAATCGAGACCGGCGTTCCATGCGAGGCCGCCGCGCCGTCGCCAAAGCCCACCAGCTTCACCGCGACCGGCACGTGCGTGATTTCCGGCAAAGGAATTTCACGCATGCCGGAGATCTGCAATTTGCTGCCACGCAGCGCCGCGCCATGTTCCGGCACGAACACCACAACGGCTTTGCGCCCCGACCTGGCAATCGTGTCGATGAACTGACCGAAGTCGTCGAACATCGTCTTGGCGCGCATCGGATAGCTCTGCACGCTGCTGAGTTTCGAGCCTTCCAGACGATTGCCGTCATGCAGCGAGATGGTGTTGTAGTACAGCGCCACGCGCTTGTCCGGCTGCGAGGTGCGCTGCTTCCACCACGCTTGCAGCACGTCCCCGTCGGAGCGAATCGGCGTTTCGTCGAACGCGCGCATCGACACGCGGGCGTGCGTGTTGTCGAACGGCGCGACGCCCGGCACGTTGAAGTTTTGCTGGACTTCCTGCATGAAGTTGTCGAAGTGTCCGTCGTGATTCATGGCGAGCGACGGGGTGAAGCCGAGGTTCTTCAGGTCGCTCATCACGTAGCACTGCGGGCCTGCCGGGTCGTATAGCGCCTTGTGCGCAGGCTGACCGCATCCCGCCCGAAGCACGCGAATCGCTGCCGGTCCGCTGTAGCTCGCGGCGGAATTGAAGTTCTTGAAGATGAAGTCGAACTTCGAGAGCAACGGCAGGTTATCGAGATTGTCGACGTCGAGGTCGTCCTGCGCGAGCGAACAGATATGCAGGAAGATGATGTCGTAGTCCGGACCCGCACCGGCCTGCGCCGGGAGTGAGACGGAACGCGTGAGCTCACGTGAGTAAAAGCTGTTGAGCGCCGCGTTGGGATTCGCGTCCAGGGGCACTTCGCCGTCGCCTGTCAGGAATTCGCTGCTGGCGGCCGTGGCTCCGCCCGCTGCCGCACCGCCCGCCGCCCCAGCCGCTCCCGCCGTCAGTGCCGTCGTGTCGCCCTGTGCCGCCACCACCGGGGAGACCGAGACGAGCGTCCCCACACGCAGCACACCCGGCACGATCAGCAGCGCGAGCAGCACGAACGTGGTCACGCGCACCCAGCGATTCACGATCCAGTACGCCAGCACCATGATGGCCAGCAACAGCCAGTCGCGCGCAGGCACGAAGCGCCCGAGGAGTTCGACGATGTACGAGAACCGGAATTGCAGCAGCGCGGGCAACTGTTCGACGAAACGTGCGAACGGCGGCAGGTTCGAGTCGTAGTAAAGCAATGCCGCACCTAGCGGGATCGCGATCACCTGCCGCAAGATGCGCGCCCAACGGGGCCGCAACCTCACGACCAGACACAGCGCGAAGAGGAAGTTCGGCAGCACGTGAAAGCCGATGATGCCCGCCCACAGCAGCAACAGCTTCAGAATGAAATAGAGGTTCCAGATGCCCATCGTATGGTTCCCTTGGGTCGCCGCGTCGTCGCCGGCTCACGTCCTGTCGATGTCATTTTGTCTCACCCGGCGCGCCGCTGTCTCGAAGATCCTTGGATGCGCCAGGCCGTTCCGTCACGTATGCCGTGCGCCCCGCAAACGGTTCTGCCAGCGGGTGACCAGCTTGCTCAACAAGTAATTGGCGAGCACCTGATACCCACGCAAGCCCATCGCCAACATTTCGAACAGTGCGCGGATCGGTTCGTCGCGTGTGCGCTCCGCGTCCCAGTCGCGCCACGCGTCAGCACGCCCGAAAGTGAATTGCACGAGATGCTTGTCCTGTTCCGCGGTAAGCGGCATGAACGCGAGGAACAGATCGTGCCCACGCGCACCGACCACACTCACCGGGAACCCGTATTCGGTCGCACCGCGCGCGAGCGCCACATGCGCCTCGGTGCCGACAGGGGGATCGATGGGGGCCGGGAGCACCAGGGCGAGACCGCCGCCGGAAAAGTCCCGCGTGTGGCACGCCATCGTGCGCCCGTCGGGCAAGTACAGCGTCGCCGGCATGCGCATCGATACCCGGTGCGTGCGGCGCACCTGCTTGACTTCGGTGGCCACGGCCACCGCCGCGCCGAGCACCGCGAGGTTGAACATGACCCACAACAGGTTGAAGATCAGCGCGCCGGACTCATGGGCAGGACCATAGAAGTACCGCAGGATACCCGCGAGAAAACCCGCCACGTTAAAGCCCAGCAGCACCAGATACGGCTTCGAAATGCTCCAGTCGAAGAAGCTCTGCTCGATCAGTCCGCCCTTGGCCGTCACGTTGAACTTGCCGTAGCGCGGATTGATGAAGGCCACGGTCGTCGGCAACGCCACGTACCAGGCGAGCACAGCTTCGTAGACGTCCGACCAGAAGGAGTGGCGATACTTGCCCTGAATGCGCGAATTCGCAATGTTGGCGTGCGCGATGTGAGGCAACACGTAAGCGCAGATGCTCAACGCCGCCGCCTGCACGATGTGCAGTCCGAAGAAGAGGTAGCAGATCGGGGCGAGCAGAAAAATGATGCGCGGGATGCCGTAGAAAAAATGCAGCATGCCGTTCGCATAGCAGATGCGCTGACCGAATTTCAGGCCGCGTCCGAACAGCGGATTGTCGACGCGGAAGATCTGCGCCATGCCTCGCGCCCAGCGAATGCGCTGCCCGACGTGGCCCGAGAGCGACTCCGTCGCGAGGCCGGCGGCCTGCACCACTTTCAGATACACCGTATTCCAGCCACGCCGGTGCATCTTGAGGGCCGTGTGGGCATCCTCGGTCACGGTCTCGACGGCCACACCGCCGACTTCGTCGAGCGCCGTACGACGCAACACGGCGCATGACCCGCAGAAGAACGAGGCATTCCAGAAGTCGTTGCCATCCTGCACGATGCCGTAGAACAGACGCCCTTCGTTGGGCACCGCGCCACGCGTGGCGAGGTTGCGCTCGAACGGATCGTCGGAGAAGAAGTGGTGCGGGGTCTGGACCAGCGAGCAGCGCTCGTCCTTGAGAAACGAGCCCATGGTCGTTTGCAGGAACGAGCGCACCGGAATGTGATCGCAATCGAAGATGGCGATGAACTCGCCCGTCGTCTTGCCGAGCGCATGGTTGATATTGCCCGCCTTGGCATGGCGATTGTCGGGACGGGTCACGTAATGCACGCCGGCGAGCGCGGCGAACTCGCGCATCTCCTCGCGGCGTCCGTCGTCGAGCAGATAGATATTGAGCTTTTCCGGGGGCCAGTCGATGCCGCACGCGGCATAGACCGTCGGGCGCACCACATCCAGCCCTTCGTTGTAGGTCGGGATGTAGATGTCGACGCTCGGCCACAGGCGCGTGTCTGGCGGCAGCGGCGTGATGCGCCTATGTAACGGCCAGACGGTCTGGATGTACCCGAACAGCAGAATCATCCACGTATACATTTCTGCGGCGACCAGCGTGTAGCCGACGGCGGCTTCCGCCACCGTGTCGAATGCGAGCGATTGCGTCAGACGCCACCACACATAGCGCACGGTCGACATCAGCGACAGGCCGATCAGCACCAGCACGGAGTATTGACTGTCCAGACGCCGGAACACCAGCGCCAGCGTCAGCGTGCAGATCGAGAACAGCAGTTGCGAGAAGGGGTCGAACGGCGTCGTCACGATCCAGAACACGCCAATGAGCCCGAGCAGCGCAACGACGCTCGACGTCACCCGCCACTGCATGACCCCTTCGAGCTTCTTGTCGAAGCGGTGCGCCAGTTCGGCCGGCGTGTCGGGCGGAATGCCGAAGAGCGTCTGCACCAGCCACAGGCGCAACCGCTCGTTACCCGAGCGCAAGGCCAGCCACGCGGTGTAAGGCGGAAACGCCGGCCGATGGCCGCTGCGCCGCCAGAACATGGCGCCGACCATCCGCCAGAAGCTCGCATCGGCGGGCAGGTCGAGCCGTTGCGTCACACGGTCGTTGGCCCAGGCGAGCGCACGCCCCGGATAGTCGGGGCGTCCCCTGCGCGCCGGCTGGAACACGATGCGCAGCCACCAGTCGCGCCATTCGTCGAGTTGACGAACATCTAGCCGCACCGCCAGACGCGCCACGAAATGATCCATGGCTTGCGAGATCCATAGCCGATGTGCAGGCGAGCGCACCGTCGCGGCAAGCAGCCATTGCGCAAAACCCGGCGCGCGGCCATCCGGCCGATTCGGCACGACGAGTCGCACGGCGAGCATTTCCCGGCCGAGGCGGGAGAGGGAGGCAAGTGCGTCGGTGATCATGTTCGCGCGTCTCCTTGCCCGCCCGAGCCGTTCGGCGCCGTGGCGCGCGCAAGCCATGCCTCCAGATGGATGAAGTCGAGTGCAGCTTGCGAACCGTCGGCCGCCCTGGCGAGCGAACCTCCCTTGGCCGCGGCCATCCCGAGCGCATCGTCGCGGTGAATGCGCACCGGTACGACGGCGTCGCCGCCACGCGCCTGAATGAGATGCAGCAGGTCGTTGTTCAGCGGCGAGTTCGATGCCGCCAGATTCGGCACCATTTGCACGCGTCCGGCACAGGCTGCCATCAGATCGACCTGCGTGACGTAGCCGGTCGTCGTCACCGGCACCACGCCGAGCACCCGGTCGGCAGCCACCACTGCGGCCTGCGCGATGGCGTCCGGCAGTCGTTGCGTGTCGATGAATACGCGGGTGCCTGCGGGCAGACCCAACGCGTCCAACTGACGCCGCAAACCCCCGGCGTCCCCGCGCAGCCAATCGCCGAGCGCCGCCAGTTGCTTCGCGTCGGTGCGCCCGGCGGGCAGCAACGGAACCCCCTCCGGCGTGTCGCGCAGCACGGTGTGCCAGCCATCGGGCGCGACACCGGCGGACAGCACGCCCTGCTCACACGTTTCACGCAGCCCCAGCAGCGCGCCGATGCTGTTCTGGGCATCGAGTTCGAGCACGGCGACGGGCGTTCGCGCATGCGCCAGTTGGGCAGCGAGATGCGCGGTGACAGTGCTTCGTCCCGCACCGCCTGCGCTCGAGACGACGGCGATGAGCGTCAGCATGCGCCCTCCCCGGCCCGTTGGGCCATCGACGGCAAACGAACCATCGCACATTGGATATCGACGCGAAGACTCATGGATCAGTAGCTCCAGATCGGGCGTACCGGCGAGGGCGGCATCGGCACGTCACCGCGACGGGCGTCGAAGTGATAACGCATATAGACGAGGAAGCGGTTCGGCGCATAGTAATCGGAGCGCTCGAACTGGACCTGACCGCCAATGACCCAGTGTCGATTGACCCAGTATTCCGCGCGGCCCAGGATCGAGAAGCCCACACCGAAACCGCCGCCGGAGCCATACGTCAGATTGCCACTGGCGTCTTGCAACGCGCCGTTGGTCGGGAAGTACGGCATCGACTTTTCGTGACTTTGCGAGAACGACACCGAGCCGCGCAGGTAGTACGACCAGCGTTGCGTGCGTCCGTACCACTCCAACGGCAGCGTGAGCGATACATAGGTCTGCGGGCTGTAGTAGCCGCCGTGACCGTACGTGTAGTAGCGCTCGTTTTGCGCGAAGCTGTCGAAGAACAGCGTCACGCCAGTGTTCATGCGCATGTCGCGCTTGTAGATGAGCGGCAGGTCCACCCCGGCGCGCGCCGAGACCTCCGAGTTGTTCAACACGTTCTCGCCGGTCAGACGCGCCACGCTCGCCTCGCCGAAGATGCCCCACTTCGGGAAATCGCGCGAGGCATGGAACGTGATCGCATCGCGCCGCACGCCACCCCATTTGCCGTCACCGAAAATCTCAGGCAGCGGCAGGTTGGCGCCCGCGTACGACACCATGCTACCGGTCATCGGTCGCCGCGAGGCGTCGACCCAGTAGTTGTAGCGCCCGAGATTGCCGAACAGGCGCACGCCGCCCGTCACGTAAGAAATCGGGAAACCGATCGGCGTATGGCCGATGTCGGCCCGGATCCAGTCATTCTCGTACCCGAGCATGAGCGCCTGTCCGTGCGCCTTCTGACGCTTCGTGCCGTAATCGGCCAGCACACCGGGATTGGCCGCGCGAAACGACGGCACGTTGAGCAACGGCAGCGTGCCGAATTCGGATGTGCCGTTAAGCGGCAGGTCGCCCGAGTCGGCGCTGACGTAGTCCGTCTGGGCGAACACATGGCCGTCGTAGCCCACGGCGTACTGACCGTACAGGGGCACCGCGCGGGCGTTGAACATCGAGATGCCGCCGTCGCCCTTCTTCTCGTCGATTTCGTACCCCGCCGCCACGTAGCTGTTGCGACGCGATTCGAGGGAGTCAATCGCGGATTCGGCAGACGTCATGCCGTCATATCCCGGCAGCGCGCCTTGCACGATCTCCTCCTTGCGCGCCTGGTCGTACCAGCCCTTCGCCTCGTGGTACCGACGCTGCGACTGAGCGATGCGCCCCCGCTGCACCGTGACGGCCGACGTGTCGGGGAACTGCGTGCGCAGTCTGTCGTTGAGCGCGACGGCCTCGTCATAACGCTCCATCGCCGTGAGGCGTCGCACGGCGGCGAGCTGCGTCCACACGTCGTCCGGCGGGGCTTCGGCCAGCGCCCGGTCGAGTTCTCGATTGGCCGCGTCGTCGTCCTGCATTTCGTACAGCACGCGCACGAGCGACAGGCGCGCATCCTGATTGGTCGGGTCCTGACGGATCTGGTCTTCCGCAATCTTTCGCGCGTCGTCGTAACGGCGCTCGTCGAAATAGATGTCGCCCAGCGTCGACAGCGCGCGCTTGTCGGGCGGCTGACGCGACAGAAGCGGTTCGAGCTTGCGTTGCGCCGTATCGAAGTCGCCCAGCGCACGGGCCCGGTCGGCCTGACGCAACGCCAGACGGTCCTGAAGGTCCTGCCATTCGTCGCGCTGGTCCGCGCCCAGCGTTGCGGGGTCCAGGCTCGCGAGAAAGCCGCCAAGTTCGGTGTCGCGCTCGGCGGTGTTGAGCAATTCGGCGTAGCGCAACTGTGCGTCGGGCTGCGGCTTGTCCGCGTGCGCGGCGAGCCAGTCCCGCATGAGCGCGAGTCCCTGCTCGGGCTGCCCGGCCGATACCCGAGCGCGAGCCACTTCGCCGATCAGTTCCGGATCGTCGCCCGCCATGCTCAGGGCTTCGCCATAGCGGCGCTCGCTCTCGTCGTCGTTACCGGCTGCGTGCGCTTCGCGTGCCAGACGTGCCGTGTCGCGAATCGCAAGCGTCGTCTGCATCCGTTTGATCGACGGCGTGACATTCGCCGCAGGAATTTGCGCGAGCGACGCGCGGGCGCCCGCCTCGTCGTCGATGACGTTCAGATAGATCGCCTGCGCGTACAGCATCTGCGCGCGGTCGTCCGCGTCGAGTGGCTGGCGCATGCCCTCGGCCATGACGTCTCGTCCGATGTTCGGAAGCCGGAGTCTGCGGTAAAGGCTGGCAAGCGAGTAGCGTGTCCAGGCGTTACCGGGATCGAGCGCAACGGCGCGCTCCAGCGCCGCCAGCGCCGGCCCGTTATGGCCTTCGGCGATGGCGCGCTCCGCATCGTCCGACAACGCGGCGGCCTCCGCCTTGTCGAAGCGCGCCTTGTCGTTCGGGAAACGCCGACGCAGATCGCCGAGCAGATTCGCCAGCTCGGTGCGGCGTTGTTGACGGGAGTACAAGGTGATCATGCCGCGCAACGCCGTATCGTTGTCGGGCTCGATCTTCAGTGCTTGCCGGAAGAGCTTTTCGGCATCGTCGTCGCGCTTGTCGTCGAGCGCGATATCGCCAAGCAGCGCCAGACCGTCGGGATTGTTCGGATCGCTTGCCAGCGCACCGCGAACGAGGCGCTCGGCATCGGCAAGGCGTCCGGCGTCGCGCGCAGCGCGTGCCTCGGACATAGCGCCCCAGAACTGCGACGTCCTGAGCAGACTGCGCCATTTGCCCGCATTGTCCGGGTCCTTGCGCAATGCCTGCGCGAACAATTCCTGCGCGCCTTTGTGATCGCCCTGACGCATTTTCACCAATCCCAGCGAGCCCAGCAGTTCGCCGTCGTTGGGACGTTTGACACGGGCCGCGTCCAGCGATTTTTCCGCGTCGTTCAGACGCCCCTGATCGAGCGCCTTGATGCCCGCCTGTCGCGCCTTGTACGCCGGGTCGTTGAGCATGCGCGTGCGCGCGGCCTGCTGCGCGTTCAACTTGTCGTAAGCGGCGCGAATGTCGGCGTCGTTGGGTGCGAGGGCAAGGTAGCGCTGATACAGCGGCAGCCACGCGAGGTTGCCGTCGGCTTTCGAGAGGCCCTTTTGCCAAAGCGGCAGTAAAGCATTCAAGTCCGCGTTGGGGCGCGCAGCCAGATCCGCCACCATGCGCGTGCCCGCGAGTCGGCTCGACGGGCGGTCGATCATCAGCTCCGCCAACGATAGCGAGGCGCGCGAATCTTCGGGCGATGTCTTCGACAGGTTCGCCAGCCCCTGTTGCGCGGCCGGCCAGCCGTTGGTCGCATTAGCCTGTGCGCGGTAGTACTCCACGCCGAGATCGCCAGTGGGCGGGCCGTCCGGAAACAGCGCCTTGTATTCGGCAAATGCGGCGTCCGCCTGACCACTGCGCTGCAACAGCCGTGCGCGGGCGATGCGCGACTTGTCGACCGTGTTGATGCGAATGACGTCCGCCAGCGCCTTGGTCGCCGGCGCGTTGGGATAGCGCGCGCGCAATGTCTGCAACGCCTTGTTGGCGTCCTGCGGCTTGTTCTCCTCGATATCGATCTGGCCGCGCAGCGAGAGGGCATCCGGCTGATCGGGCTGCACGAGCAGCGCCTTGTCCAGCGCGGCGCGGGCCAGGTCGTTGCGATGACGCGAATGCCACAGACGTGCGCTGGCCAGCAGGTTGCCGACATCACGGTTCGCCGCCACGGCGTCGGACGTTGCCGCCGTGTTCGGCGTCGGCGCGGCGCGCACGTGTTCCGCGCCGGCCGCCATCAGCAGGCATGTCATGCAGGCGGAACGGATCAGCGTGTGGCGCAAACTGCCTCCCATGGCAATTGCAGCGTACCGTCGGCCGCGAAGCGAAAGCGCGCGTCGTGCCAGCCGAGTCCGAACAGCGACAGTACCGAGCTGTAGTAGCCCGGCGGCGACTGTGCATCGAGCGAAAGGGCGCGCTCCGCTTGTGCGCGCGCGAGCGCCGTATCGCCCGCCGAGTGCAACAGGGGCACGAGCGCCGCCGAGAAACCGGACCCGCCGTTGCGCTTTGCCGTGCCGTCGCGTGTGTTGACCCGCTCGGGCGGCGCGCCGTGCGTGGCGACATACTTCAACATGCCGTCGAAGGTGTGCGTCAGTGCGCGAGCGTCGTCGCTGCCCGGTGCGAGCATGCCCGCCCAAAGATAGACGCGTATGGCGTTGTAGCTGCCTTCGCCTTGCGTCTCGGGATCGATCTCGAAACCGCGTCCGGCCCGATACATCGCCCACTCCGGCGCAAAGCCGAGCGGCGGGGCCGATAACGTGATCTGCTTGAGCGACGATGCGATGAGTTGCCCCCAGCCGCTGTCGGGAAAGAGGCCCGCCAGACGCCGCACCACCTGCATCGGCACGTAGCTGGGATTCAGACGCCATAGATCCTTGGCGGGATGAAAGCCAACGGGCGCGGGCAGCAATGTGCGCCCGAGCCCCGGAATGAAGTCCGTCTCCTCCGAGGCGATGCGGCGCGCGACCAACGCCCCGAGCGCGGCGTAGCGTCGTACGCGCCAGAGGCGTCCGGCCTCGCCCAGCGCGTAGGCGATCCACATGTCGGCGTCGCTCGCCGGATTGCTGTCGAGCACCGCCCATTTGCCGTCGTCCGTTTTCCCCCAAAGCCAGGCCGGCAGACGCGCCGTCAGATCGCCCTGCGCGAGATTGTTGACGGTCCAGTCGAGCACTTTGTCGAACGTCGCCCGGTCGTTGGCGATAAGGGCGAACATCAGCGCATATGCCTGCCCTTCGGAGACCGTGCGCAGATCGGGCGCGCTGTGATCGATCACGCGGCCATCATCGCTCAGAAAGCCCGACTTGAATCGCGACCATTCCGGCCAGTCGACCGACGGGCACGCGCGCCCTGCGCCCGACACCGGCGCGACCGAAGGTGCAGGATTGGCCTGCGTCTTCGCGGGTGCGCCGCGAGCGCTGGGCGTCATGCCTGCGAGCACGGGGCCCGCACCACAGGCAACGAGCGCCCGCAACACGGCCCGACGGCGCCGCCCGGGAGCATCGGCGCGCGTCATTTACGTCTCCAGCCGACGCGCCGCGCGACGCTGCAACCACCCGTAACATTTGAGCGCAATCGCGAACGCCGCCAGCAACGCCACCAGGCCAACGAGAATCGGATGACTCGAGAGGTGGTAGCGAATGCGCGTCCACCAGCTCACATCGCCTACGAAATACGTTTTCCCGAGCCGATAGGACGCCGTACGATCGCCGTTGATCACCGCCAGATCGCCGTGAATGGCGTCGCGCTGCGTGTCCACAGCGTCGACCACGCTGAGCAGCGTGTCATCGCTCGACGCGTTGATCGCCACCACCGAGCGCGAACCGGTCACCGGCGATTCGAACCCCACCAGCGCCGCGAGCGGTCCTTGCGACTGGGCGTCGAGGCGGGTCGGACCGATGCGGCTCGCCGCGAGCGCGGAGCCGGTCGCGCCGTCACCCCGATATCCCTGCGGCTGCGACTGCATGACGCGACGCGTCTGATCGATCACAAGCGGCAGACTCTTGCCCCACTTGGTCAGCAGATCGGCCCCGTCCTTGCCACCGACGATCAGCAAGTCGCGATCCTTGAAACGATCGGTCTGGGTGGTGTCGAGCACCTCGAAGCGGTCGGCGTAGACGCCGGTCGAGCGGCCGAACTGCCCCAGCGTGGAGAACACGGTTTCCAGCTCGGCCTTGTCCGGTGTCTTCGACATGACGACAGCGGTCTGCGCGAGGTCCGCGTACTTCGTGAACGGGAAACCGCTACCCGCGAAGAAGTTCAGATTCGGCATCTCGGCGTAATGCGGCAGGCCGCTGAAGTCGATGGTCGAGTCGGCGTCGATGGCCGAACGCGCAGCGTTGGTGATCGTCTGGCTGCACAGCCCTTCCTTGTGCGGTTCCATCGCGAACTGGAACGACAGCGAGTTGCGCGAGGCCACCTGAAAGGCCGGAATGCGAACGTCCTTGCGATCGGCCATGGTGCCGTCGGAGAGCAACTCGACGAGCATGTGGCTCTTGTCGCTGCTCGCGCCCGCCGAGCGCAGACGGTAGGCGCGCACGAACTGGTCGTTGATCGACACGCTCATGGACGAGTCGTCGGGTTTGACCGGCGGCGTGTAGCGGTACTTCAGGTCCATCGGCACGCCGGTGTTTTCCCACGTCAGCAGGTCGGCGGGCAGATTGAGCTGAATGCGGATCGGCCACGGCATGTAGCCGCTCGCCTGCAAGTCGCTCGGGTTCTCGATCAGTTCGCCGAGCTTCACAGGACGATCGGTGCGCACCCAGCGCGGCGCGTCGTAGGCGGCGCGCGGCGGCAACGGCTCGAGCGCTGCGATGCGGGTCGACTCGCCCGAGAGCACCGCGCGGCCCGAGACGAGCGCGAGCGCCGCCGTCTCCAGGTCCTTGGCATCGCGCCCCTGAATCACCAGCAGCTTGAGCGACGGATCGTTCGGATTCGACACCATGCGCAATGTCGGACCATCGACCTTCGGCAGATCGAGGCCCGCCAGCATCGTGTCGTTCGTCACGAACGCAATCGCATGCTTCGTCGGCAAGGCGCTCACACTGACCGGAAAGCGCGTGCGTCGATAGTCGCCGATGGCGCCGGCCCACGTTGCCACAACGCCGGCCGCATGCACGACCGCGAGCGATGGCTGGGCGCCGAAAACGAACGGGATGGATTGATCGCGGTTATCGTGGCGATCGAAGAACGGCGCCGGCAGCGTCGACAGATCGTTGCGCAGCGTGAGCGGCTGGGTGCTGGTGACGATCTCGCTTTGCGGGCTGATGTCCGCCCACAGGCTGGAGTGCATCGGGTCTTCGCACTCCATCGTGTAATGCCCGATGAGCACGATGCGCACGCGGTTAAAGCCTGAGAGCATTCGCGCGTCGAGCGGAATTTCACGCAGGAGAGTCTTGCCGCCGTCCTGCTTGTTGAACGGCAACGTCGCGATCAGCTCCTCGTTCAGATATACCTTGAGCTGCGAGAGATCGGGGATCAGTGCGGGGGAATAGGTGTAACGCAGCCGCAGCAGCGCCGAGGCCACCGACTGATCGAGTCGGATTCCGAAATTGACGTCGCCCGTTCCCTCGGTGCCGCGCAGGCGCAAGCCATTCGTCTGGCCCAGCTGCGCGAACGTGACGGTGCGTTGGTTCGTGCCCGACGCGAGCGGGACAGTCGGGACGATCACGGCAGTCGCGCCGCTCGCATCCGCCGCGGCGGCGGCGGACGCCTTCTCAGGCAAGGCAGTGACGCCGGCTGGCGCCGGCGCTTTACCCGTGCGGCCTCCCGTTGGCGCTGCTCCCGCAAGCGTGATTGCGCCGGGATCCATTGCTGCGGCGATTAGCAGACAGATGGCGGAGACCTTCGTGTAACGCGACCAGGACGCTCGAAGCTGCATGGGATGTGCCTCGTCTGTGCTTGCGCTGCATATTCGCCACACCCCCACGCGCAATGCCCTAACACCCCACTGGCCGACGTCTCATCACGTCGTTGTCAGGCAATCCTGAGATCGCGAGGGTTCGGCGGGACAGTATTGCGCGTGTGACTGGATATGGCACGTTGCGCCATGCTAGCTTGCCTCGGTGTCAATGAGCAAGCGGGTCTTGACGGCAGTGTGTCATACGACAGGTACATCGGTCGTCCGGTCGGCATGGCGATTGCTCTTGAAGCAACGCACCGTATAGAATGCCCGGCATGACCCCACACGAACCTACGGAATCCTCATCCGCCGTTGCCGGTCCGGCCGCCGCCGCGCAGGCTGCCGAGCAAGCCGCCGACGCGATGATCGAACGTCGCTACCCGTCGGACATCGACCGCTTGCGTGAGGTCGTGGGCGTCGACGTGTTGCCGTTCTACCGCGATGAGCAGGCTATCCTCGCCAGTCAGCAGGCGAGCGAACGCTGGCCGCATCTGGTCGCCGTTGCGAATTCCCGCAGCGTAGGTACAGGCGCCCTAGGGGACCTCGGGGACATCGGGAACGTCGGGGCCGCCACCATCGCCTCGAATCCGTCGCGTTCGGGCGCGTCGAACTGATTTCACATGCGAGACGCATCCATCGTCGCCGCCTTCGACTTCGACGGCACGATCTCCACCACCGACAGTCTTCGGGTCTTCGTTCGCAGCACCATCGGCACCCCTCGTTTCGTGGCGGGCGCCCTGCTGGCGTCTGCTTCGCTGATCGGCGCTGCACTGGGTCTGGTTGACCGGGGAACGGCCAAAGCGGCGTTCCTGCGGGCAACGATCGGCGGACGCTCTCGTGCGCAGCTGGACGCCGATGTCAGCCGATTCCTACAGGATCGACTGCCGGGACTGATACGTCCCGAGATGCTCGCGCGCGTGCGCCAGCATCGTGCACTCGGGCACCGGGTCGTACTCGTGAGCGCTTCGCCAGGTCTGTACCTGCGCCCCTGGGCGGCGTCGGTCGGCATCGAGACGGTGCTCAGCACCGAACTGGCATTCGACGCGAACGACCGCTTCGACGGCGTCTTCGCGAAACCGAACTGCTGGGGGCCGGAAAAGGTGCGACGCCTCGAAGCGTGGTGGAAGGACATGCCACCGCGCGTGCTCTTCGCCTATGGCGATAGCCGGGGCGACAAGGAGATGGCCGAACGCGCCGACTACGCATGGATCCGAGGTCAGGGAAAACTGATGCCGCTCACGGACGCCGACGCGCCCCGGCGCACGGCGTAACGAGCGTGGTGGCCCGATGACGACACCGCAACGGCCTGCTCCCCCGCCTCCGGAAAGCCGGCCCTCACCTCCTGCCTCGCCTGCCCCGCCCGCCTCGCATCCTCCACCACCTTCGCCTCCCGGACGCCGTGTCGCCTGGATGTCGCGACTCGCCCGGCTGGAGCCCGTCGCATTCTCCCGCTGGGACGCGGTGCACGCGGCGCTCTCGGTGGCGGTGCCGACAGCGATTGGCGCGGCGATCGGTTACGGCGCCGACGCCTCGCTGATCGCGCTCGGTGCGTTGCCCGCCATCACTGGCGACCGCACCGGCCCGTATCGTGCGCGCGCCCGCTCCATACTCATCACGGTGGTGACCGGCGTCGCAGGCTTTCACGCAGGCATGCTGATCCACGACATTGGCCTCGCGCATCCATGGCTTGCCCACGTGTTGCTGCAACTCGCCGTTCTGCTGTTGAGCTTCATCGGGACATTCGGCAATGTCGCCTCCGCCGCCACGTTGCAGGGGGCTGTCTATCTCATCGTCGGCTGGGGACTCGCGCTTCCACCGCCCGAGTGGCGAGCGCCGTTGCTGCTGGCCGCAGGTGGCGTGTTCAGCGTATTGCTCATGGCGGTGCACTGGATGAGACACCCGGGGGCCGCCGAGCGCGATGCCGTCGCCGCCATCTACCAGCAACTCGCCAACGTGCTCGACGCCAGCGGGACACCGCGTGTGCGGCTCGCGCGCCGGTCGCTGGAAAACGCCATTGCGGCCGCCTACGACACGTTGCTCACCGCCCGCGCGAGCACAGCAACCGGTTGGGAGATCCTGGAGCGGCGCGCGGCGCAGATTCTCGCCGCCGAACCGATCACATCCGCCGTGATCGGTCTGGCGCAGAGCGACCAGCCGGTGCCCGCGCCTTTGGGCAAGGCGTTGTACCACCTGGCACGAAGCATTGCGCGCGACCGGACCGTCGATATCGATGCGGCGATCACCACGGCAAAGGACAACCATGCGCCGACGCTTGCCGCCGCACTGCATCGCGCCGAGCCGTTGCTCACAGGCACGGTGCATGCCGCTGAGGCCCCGCTCGTGGCACTCGCACGCCATCAGGCGCGCGCAACGGTGCACCCGCGCTGGATGCCGAAGTGGCCATGGCCCGACGTCTGGCGCTATCTCGTTCGCATCGGTCTGTGCGTGCTGGTCGCGCAGATCTTTATCGCCGTGACGGCATTGCCCCGATCCTATTGGGTACCGCTGATCGTCGTGATCATTTTCAAGCCGAACTACGGCTCCGTTTTCGCGCGGGCATTGCAAAGCGGTGTGGGGAGCATCGTCGGTGTGGCGCTTTCGGCAGCGGTGGTCGCCATCGACCGGAACGGCTGGTTCAATCTCGCCACCCTGATCCCGCTCGCGGCATGCCTGCCGTGGGCGTTGCGTCGCAACTACGGGCTTTTCAGCGCGCTGCTGCTACCGATTCTGATGCTCGTGATGGGGGCGTTGCAGCCGGGCAGTCAGGACATCGCGCTGGCCCGGTTTGTGGACGCCGTCGCCGCGTGCGCAATCGTGCTTCTGATCGGCTATCTGCCGTGGGCGAAGTGGGAGCGACGCCAGTTGGATGAACGCGTCGCGAACGCGCTCGATGCCCTCGGGCGCTATGCCGCGCTCGCGGACACGCATGACGCCGATGCGGCCTTCGCGGCCCGCCGCGCTGCCTACAAGGCGCTGGACGACACGCGCATTGCCTTGCAGCGGGCGTTGTCGGAGCCGCCGCTGGTGAGCCGACGCGCCGCGCGCTGGTGGCCGGCGCTCGTGTCGCTGGAGCGCGTGGCGAACGCCATCACGGACACCGTGCCGCATGGCGACGATCACAGCGCGCCGGTCCACCCGGCAGCGGCCATTCTCACGCACATGGCTGCGGCGCTGCGCCATGGCGGGCCTGTGCCGGTGTTGCCGGACAAGCCGATCGATGGCGTCGACCCCATTCTGGATGGCGTGCTGCGCGAGGCCATCGACATGCTCTTCAGCATGCCCGAGACCCCGGACTGAGGGCCATCTGAGAGCCGTCTGAGCGCTGTCCATGCGCGTGCGCGCCGGCCCGAATTCCGGACGGTGTCCCGCCAACGCAGGCATAATGCGGGCTTACGGCGCACTCCGGTGTACCGCCACGCTCCTCAAAAGACACAGCATGAATGAATTCCCGACGCTAGCCTGGACCGAAGACGGTCGCCCCGTCACCGCCCGCTGGCGCTCAGAAGCCGGCGTGACGCCTGCGCGTCGCGTCGAAGTCGTCGACGACACGATCACGGCGGACGAAGCCTACCATCTCGCCTGTGGCGGCACCGCACTGCTGTACCGGGGCGACTACCAGAACGCGCGACAGTTGATGCAGGCGATGGCTCGCCGTGTCGATCGTCCGCCGCATCGTGCGCGCCGCAAACCGGGCGCGAAGGATGCCCCGGCCCCCAGCCCGGCCGACGCATTTCACAAGCACCGCATGGCGCAGGCCCAGCGTGCCCGCATTCTCGGGATGGTGCTGATTCCGCTCGACGCCGACTATGGCATTCCGCTTCGCCGCGCGCCGGACGTGCGCGAAGCTTGCACACAAGCCTGGGGCGCGCCGGACGGTGTGGCGTCGGTCGCGTCGTTGCGGGAAATTCTCGGCCTGATCGGCGCGCATGAATGGCGCAAGAAGGGGGTTGCGATTCCGGCCTTGGGCGGGGCAGCGATCCACCCGTGGTACGGCGTGTTTTCACCGGTGCGAGGCGAGTACCTGCAACTCATCGATCAGGCGCCGTTACCCTCGACCGCCCTCGCCTTCGACGTGGGCACGGGCACGGGCGTGATCGCCGCCTTGCTTGCGCGTCGTGGCGTGCAACAAGTCGTGGGCACCGACCGGGATCCCCGTGCGCTGGCGTGCGCGCGCGAGAATATCGCGCGACTCGGTTTCGAGCGTTCGGTGAAAATCGTCAACGCGGATCTGTTCCCCGACGGCAAGGCGCCGCTCATCGTTTGCAATCCGCCGTGGTTGCCCGCCAAGGCCAATGCGCCGATCGAGCACGCCATCTACGATCCCGATAGCAAAATGCTCAAGGGTTTCCTGAATGGACTCGGCGAGCATCTCACCCCCGGGGGGGAAGGCTGGCTGGTGATGTCGGATCTGGCCGAGCATCTGGGTCTGCGCACACGCGAGACGCTGCTATCGTGGATTCACGGCGCGGGCCTCGTGGTGCTGGCGCGTCACGACGTGCGCCCCCACCACCCGAAGGCCACCGACGCCAACGACCCGCTGCATGCTGCCCGACGCGCCGAAGTCACGTCACTCTGGCGACTCGGCGTGCGTCCGGCGTGATTGGCGTGATCGGCGGGATCGGCATCCCCGGACGCCTTCACCGCCTGTGAAGATAGGCCGCAGCGCCGTCTGCGGCCACACAGGCGCTGGCGAAGCAGGCGGTCAGCAGATAACCGCCGGTGGGCGCTTCCCAGTCGAGCATTTCACCCGCGCAAAACACGCCCGGCAGGGCCTTGATCATCAAGCGCTCATCCAGCGCCTCGAGCGCGACGCCCCCTGCACTGCTGATGACTTCGGCGATCGGGCGCGTTCTGAGCAAGGTGAGCGGCAAGCGCTTGATGCCCGCCGCGAGCGCGCCCGGATCGTCGAACGTCTCGCGCGGCAAGCATTCCCGCAGCAGTGCCGCCTTGACGCCCGCTATGCCGAGACGGCTTTGCAGGTGGCTCGCCATCGAGCGCGATCCGCGCGGGCGGGACACTTCCGCCATCACGCGCTCGGGCGTCCAGTCCGGCAGCAAATCCAGAAAAATCCGTGCGCTGCCGTGCTGGCGAATCGTGTCGCGAATCGGCGCACACATCGCATACACGAGACTACCTTCGATGCCATGCTCGGATACGACGAACTCGCCCTGGCGCGTGGCGCCGTCGGGCAACGTCATCGTCACCGGCTTCACGGGATGCCCCGCAAAGCGCTCTCGCATGTGCGGCGTCCAGTCCGTCTCGAATCCGGCGTTGGCCGGCATCAGCGGCGCGACGCTGACGCCGTGCTCGCGCAGCGACGGCACCCACGCGGCGTCCGAGCCCAACTGTGGCCAGCTTGCGCCGCCCAGGGTCAGCACGAGGGCTTTGGCACGGACACGGCGCTCGCCGGCCGGCGTCGCGAATCGTAGATTGCCCGGGCCCGCGGATTCGTTTGCGTCCCATCCGAGCCAGCGATGCCGCACGTGCAACCGCACCCCGGCAGCGCGCAGGCGCGACAGCCACGCACGCAACAGCGGCGCCGCTTTCATGTCGACGGGGAAGATCCGGCCTGACGTGCCGACGAAGGTGTCGATGCCGAGCCGATGCGCCCAGGAACGCACGTCGTCCGAGCTGAAACGGTGCAGCCATTGGCCAACGGCGTCCGCGCGCTTGCCGTAACGGCTCACGAAGGGCTCGGCAGGCTCGCTGTGCGTGAGGTTCATGCCGCCCTTGCCCGCCATCAGAAACTTGCGGCCGACCGACGGCATGGCGTCGTAGACATCCACCCGGCACCCCGCCGCCGACAGGACTTCCGCCGCCATCAGTCCCGCCGGCCCGGCGCCGATGACGGCGACCTCGATCGTGTCGATGGCGCTATCGACACCGTCCGCCGGTGCAGGCATCGATGGGCGAGACGGCGTATTCGGGGCGTGGGATGGGGACATGCTGGGATGTGTTGTTGCGAGAGTGAGGCCGTTCGCGCCGGGCGCGCAGCGAAGGCCGCCATTGTCCCACATCGGTGAGACCGAAACACGGCGTCACGACCCGCAATGCGCCTTTGGCGTTACCTTTGCCGTGACCTTTGCCGTTACAATCGGCACCCCGCATTTTCAACCGCCCCCCCCTGGAGCCACGCATGTCGTCATCCGATTCCGCGTCGATGGGACGCACCGCCTACGCCAGTTTCGCCGCTCGCTACGCCGAGATCGCCGTCACGAAGCCCCACAACGCGCTGTACGAGCGTCCGGCGACGCGCGCGTTGCTGGGCGACGTCGCCGGCCTTCACGTGCTGGACGCCGGATGTGGTCCGGGCATCAACAGCGCCTGGCTCGTCGAACAAGGTGCAACGGTGCATGGCATCGATGTCACGCCCGAGATGATCGACCTCGCGCGCGAGCGGTGCAACGGCATGCCCGCGACCTTTGACATCCAGGATCTCGGCGCCCCGTTCACCTCGCTAGCCGACGACGGCTTCGACGCCATCGTCAGCGCCCTCGCCCTCGACTACGTCGACGACCTTGGGCCGACGTTCCGCGAATTCGCGCGCGTCGCAAAACCCGGCGCCACGCTGGTCTGGTCGATGGGCCACCCGATGCGCGACTGGCTCGACGAGCGCACGCGGCGCAATCGCACCTACTTCGAGACGACCCGCTTCGGCATGTACTGGAGTGGTTTCGGTGAACCGAAACCGTATGTGGAGTCATACCGCCGGCCGCTCGCGGGAATTCTGAACGCGGCGGCGGATGCCGGCTGGCAACTCGAACGGATGGTCGAGCCACTGCCGCTGCCGGAAATGAAGACGGTCAGCCCGCGCCTCTACGACGAGCTTTCCCAGGCGCCGGCGTTCATGTGCCTGCGCGCCCGACTCGGGTGAGTTGCGTGCAAGTCAAACGTCGGTCATGCCGCGGCGCTTTGCCGGACATGACCGGCGCGTGCGGGCCGTGCGTCAAGACTCGTCGCGCGCGCCCCACGGGATGAGCATCGTGGCCGTGCACGTCGCGCCTGCCAGGACCGCCGCCACGCCATAGCGCGAGACCTCGGGCAGGTTGAACAACAAACCGTGGATAGTGGCGAAAATGCCTCCCAGCATGACGAATGCTGCGATGGAGGCAATGACGACGCGGATATCGGAACACATACGCCACCTCACAACGAGACCACGCCCGTTGCGAAGCGGATGGTTGCGACCGCGAGATTCGGCGAGCCTCGCCGCGTGCCCGACACGCGTCACGCGGCGGATGCGAACCTGGGGTGGCTTCGACGGCGTCCCTCGATTTCAGTGTAGGACGCCGGGCATCAAAGCGTTAGCGGATCACGCGTGATCGGGCGTGATCGGGCGCGCGCATCGCTCACGTTTTGCGCTTGGCATCGGCCTCGCCCTCTTCGTCACGCGGCCAGGGCGTAAGCATGACGACAATGAACAGAATGCCGAACAGCACCGTGATGACACCGCCGTGCATGACGTGCGACTTGTCGTAGAGCAGACCGTGGATGGTGGCGAATGCCCCGCCAAGCGTCATGAAGGCCGCGATCGAAGCAATGACGACGCGAAATTCCGAGCCCATAGCGACTCCTTATAGTTATCGGCGATGGTACCGCTCACGTAACCTCTTTGGCGGCAACACCAGTGTACGCCGAACCCCATAGCTCGCCAATTGAGTCGCATGCCTAAACAAACCGGCATTGACCCGCGTCAATGCCGGTGTTTGAAGACCTTCACTTTATGGGAGGCTTAAGCCCTGAATCCGCGAAGCGCCGATCACCGGCGCGCTTCGTGCTGCTGCGCCCAGCGGAAGTGCCCGCTGCGAAGCAGCACCGGGCCGGGCAGGCCCATCGCCAGATACTCACGCGTGAGTGCGTGGATGCGGCTGCGCCCATGCTCGAACGCGTTCAGCAGGTCGTCGGCCCGCGCGGAATGCGCATGAAAGTGTGATTCGAGCGCTTCGGCCGAAACCGCACAATCGATGGGGCGGCCGTTGACGACAACCGCAAACTCGATCGTCAGGTCTTCGTAGTTGAACATGGGACGGTGATCCGGAAACTCGATTTGCATGGCGGCACCCCCGGTTGACGAAAGGACGCAGACGACGTGTCGGCCGACACGTTCCATCCAGCATAGTGCATGGCCGGACGAACCGATAATGACGTCGCTTATCGGTTCGTCCGGATCGATTGGATAAGGTTCCGGATCGAGCGTCACCTCATAAAAAACATCTAAATCAACCGACAACCCGTTGATTTTTATAAAACCTCATCAATCTTGCGCTTTGTTCGCATCGAGGAAGGCGACGAATCCCGCAATGAAGTCGGCCAATTGCTGGCGCACCGCGTCATCCTGAAGTTTGCCGTCCACGTCGATGACCTTGTTCGCGTGCGACACCATCAGACGCCCCTGCCACCACGGCGTGGTCTGAAGCGTGCGCAACACGGGTAACCAGGCATTCTGGCTAAGGATGGTGCCGAAGCCGCCGGGCGAAGCGCCCATGATCGCCACCGGCTTGTCACGGAATACCCGGGCACTATCCGCAGGCGGACGCGATAGCCAATCGAGGGCGTTCTTGAACACGCCCGGCATGCCGTTGTTGTACTCGGGCGTGGCGAGCAGCAGACCGTCGGCCTGTGCGATGGCGTCCTTGAGGGTGGCGACCGCTGCCGGAATCCCCTCGCTCGCCTCTACGTCGCCGTCGTAAAGCGGAATCCCGTGCAGCGTTCGCACATCGAGCGTGACGCCGGCCGGCGCCAGCGACTTCGCCGCCGCCAGCAGCGCCGTGTTGTAAGAGCCCTTTCGCAGGCTCCCGGACAAACCAATGATCGTCGTCATGCGGTTGACTCCTTTCGTGTCGGATCGGGAAAGACAAGCATCGCGACGTACCGTAGCGGCTTAACGAGCCATCGCCGTGCGGGACGCGTCGCGCTGGAACGAATAAAGACTGCCCAGACCGAGTCGCCGCGTGAGATCGTCGAGCGCCGTGCGGCATTCGTCGAGCAATCCGGGATCGGCAAGGTCGTCCACGGCCAGCCGATCACGGTAGTGACGCTTCACCCAGTCGGTGAGCGACGCGTAGCGCGCGTCGTTCATCCATAGCCCGGCATGCGCCGCCTGGCGCTCCTCGTGCGTGAGCACCACGCGCAGCCGCAGACACGCCGGGCCACCCCCGTTGCGCATACTTTCGCGCAAATCGAATACGTGAAGCTCGCGAATCGGGCCGCCGCTGGCCGCCAAGGACTCCAGATAGCGCCACACCGACGCTCGCTCACGACATTCCTGAGGCACGACCAGTCGCATGCCGCCGCCCGCCTCCGGGGCACGCGCGAGCAACTGACTGTTGAAGAGGTAGCTGCGAACGGCGTCCTCCATCGAGACGTCGTCCGCCGACACCTCGACAACCTCCAGTTGCGTGCCCCGGGCGGCGAGCCGCTCTCGCAGCGTGGCCAGCACCGTCGGCTGATCGACGAATGCCTGCGCGTGGCAGAACAGCACATTGCCGTTGCCGACGGCGATCACGTCGTTATGAAAGACACCGGCGTCGATGGCATCGGGATGCTGCTGAGCAAACACGACGTCCGTGTCACTTAGACCGTGCAAACGGGCAATGGCCTGACTCGCCTGCAACGTCTGGCGCGCGGGAAACCGACGCGGCGCAGGCGCGTTGGCGAGATCGTCCCGACCATAGACGAAGAACTCGACGCCGCGCTCGCCATAAGCGCCGCACAGCCGGGTGTGGTTGGCCGCCCCCTCGTCGCCGAGCGACGGCCAGCCGGGCAATGCGTCATGGTGTGCAAAGCGCGATTCATCGGGAAAGGCCGCTCGCAGAATGCGCGATGTCGTCTCGTGTTCAATGGCGCGGTGCAACTTGCTGCACAGGTTCGCGGCAGTGAAGTGCACGCGGGCGTCCGAGGTGTCGGCCGAAGGACTCACGGTTGCAGCGTTGGCCGTCCACATGCTGGCCGCCGAGCAGGCGGCGCCCAGCAGGCTCGGGGCCGTACGGGCCGCGTCACGAATGACCGTCTTGTCGTCGCCCGTAAATCCAAGGGTGCGCAACAACCCGACCGACGGTCGCTCCTGCGGCGGCAAAACACCCTGGGCGTAACCGAGGTCGGCCAGCGCCTTCATCTTCGCCAGCCCTTGCAACGCGGCCTCCCGGGGATTGGACACGCGGTTGGCATTGTTCGCCGACGCCACGTTGCCGAACGATAAACCCGCGTAGTTGTGCGTGGGGCCGACCAATCCGTCGAAGTTGGCTTCGAGGGCAAAGCGCGTCATGTCTGTTCCTGAAAAAGTCGGAACCGTTCGATTCCGTGGGACTCATTGTGCGGCATTGTGCCTGAATCAGCGGGCGCCGAAATCCAGTCCGGGGCTCAGCCGCTCCGGCATCACGGCGCGCGCCGATTCCATCGAAGCGATCGGGTACGCGCAGTAGTCCGCGGCGTACCAGGCGCCGGGACGATGATTGCCCGACAGGCCTACGCCACCGAACGGCGCTGCGCCGGCGGCGCCGGTCGTCGGACGATTCCAGTTGACGACACCCGCACGAATCTCGGCGAGAAACTGGTCATACCTTGCCGGATCGTCGGACAGCAAGCCGGCGGCCAGACCGTAGCGCGTGCGGTTCGCCAGAGCGATGGCCTCGTCGAATGTGTCGTACCGCAGCACTTGCAGCAGCGGGCCGAAATACTCGTCGTCGGGCAACGCATCCCGTGCGGCGGGCGCGCTCACGTCGATGAGCCCGGGCGTGAGCAGCGCCGAGCGGCCGTCCGGCTGGGACAGCGCCAGAATGATGCGCGCGCCCAGCGCCATCAAGTCAGCCTGCGCCGCCGTCATGCGACGTGCCGCCTGCAACGACACGACGGCCCCCATGAACGGTTGGGGCTCGGCGTCGTAACGGCCGACGCTGATACGCTGCGTGACATGCGTCAAACGCTCGATGAAGGCATCGCCTTGCGCGCCACGCGGCACGAGCAGGCGTCGCGCGCACGTGCATCGCTGCCCGGCGGAAAGGAATGCCGACTGGATGGTCACATGCACGGCAGCGTCGATGTCTTGCGGCACGTCGACGATCAGCGGATTGTTGCCGCCCATCTCCAGCGCGAGGATTTTGTCGGGCCGCCCCGCAAATTGCTGATGCAACGCGCGCCCCGTGGCCGAGCTGCCCGTAAAGCACACGCCATCGATATCGGCATGCGCGGCCAGTGCCGCGCCAGTGTCGCGCCCGCCTTGCACGAGGTTGATGACGCCGGGGGGCAATCCCGCTTCGATCCAGCACGCAAGTGTGCGTGCCGCCACGCCCGGGGCCAGCTCGCTGGGCTTGAAGACGACGGTATTGCCCGCCAGCAACGCCGGTACGATATGACCGTTGGGCAGATGTCCCGGAAAGTTGTAAGGGCCGAACACGGCCATGACGCCGTGCGCACGATGACGGACCACGCTCTGGCCATCCGCGACGGGAGATCGATGCTCCCCCGTGCGCGCCTCATACGCGCGCGCCGAGTGAGATACCTTGGCCGACATCGTCGCGACCTCGGTGCGGGCCTCCCATAGAGGCTTGCCTGTCTCGCGACCGATCGCATCGGCCAGCGTTTCGGTGTTCGCGGTCACGATGGCCGCGAAGCGCTGCAAGACGGCGAGCCGTGCGTCGACGCCCATCCTCGCCCAATCACGTTGTGCACGCCGCGCGGCCTGAACGGCGGCGTCGACATCGGCGGCACTGGCCGCGTGCCCTTGCCAGACGACATCGCCCGACATCGGGTCGAGAGAGCGGAATTCCGCACCGCCGGCGGTCCGCCAGACACCTTCGATATACAGATCGGTCATGAACGGCAATCCCGAGGGCACGCCCGATAGTGCGGCGTGCGATGCGGATCATGATGACACGGATTCGCCAGCCGGAACAATGCGGGGGCCTCGGAGGCCTCAGAATCGCCGACAAATGCGTGTCAACCGGATCTGTGCAGCACACGACGCCACTCTCGCCACGCACGCGCATAGAATACGGCGTTAAGTTTCCGGAGATTCCCCATCATGAACGACGCCCCTCGTTCGGCACTACGCCACTGGCTAAGCGACGTCCTCGAATCGCGCGATCATCCTCACGACGAAGGCGTCGACCCATGCGGCGTTCGGTGGAAACGGCACGCCGAAGGCGTACTGGAACTGGCGCCCGCCGACACTGCGGCGAAAACTGCCCATCGCTACGACGCCATCCTGTCTTGCGGCATTCACGGCGACGAGACCGCGCCCATCGAAATTGTCGATGGGATCCTGCACGACATTGCCGATGCGCGCCTCACGTTGCGCGAGCGCGTGCTCGTCGTCCTCGGCAACCCCCACGCGGTTCGGGCCGGCAAACGTTATCTGGAGTACGACCTGAACCGGCTGTTTCAGGGCGCGCATGCGAAGCGCCCCGAGTCGCCGGCCGTGCAGCGTGCGCGCGAGCTCGAAGTGATCGTCGGGGAGTTCTTCGGCGGCGAGGGCGGCGTGGACGGCGTGCGTCGCGCGCGTCGTCACGTGGACATGCACACCGCCATTCGCGCCTCGTTGTTCCAGCGCTTTGCCGTCGTGCCGGGCACGCCGCAGCATCCCCCCGCCGACGACTGGTTCGATACGCTGGGGGCGGCCGACATCGAAGCAACGATGCGCACCGGACAGCCCTCGGTTACGTTTTCCTATTTCACCTGTGCACGTTTCGGCGCGCAAAGCTGCACGCTCGAGCTGGGCAAGGTCGCGCCGTTCGGCCAAAACCGGCTCGAAGATTTTTTCGGCATCGACGCCGCGCTTCGCCGTTGGCTGTCAGGCGGCGAAATGACGGCACGCGACGATGGACAAGTGCGCCCGCCGAAACGTTTTCGCGTCGCTGCGGAAATCGTGCGACGCACCGACGCTTTCGTGCTCGATGTGCCGGTCGACACGCCGAACTTCACGCCGTATCCCGCCGGCACCATCCTTGCGCGCGACGGCGAGACCGTCTACACCGTTTCGCATCCGGAAGAACGCATCGTGTTTCCGAATCCGAACGTCGCCAACGGGCTGCGTGCGGGGGTGATGGTCGTGCCGGAGTGAGGGTTGTGCGGGCATGTCGGGCCGCCGCCGTCGTGCTGCGGCTTGCGTGACGGTCGGCACAATGGCGCGCGCGGTTCGCCGTGACGGCTACGCAGCATCGCGAATGAACGGTTTTAAACGCCTGTCCGGGCGTCGTCGGCGCGCGGGGATGCAGGTAGCATCGCCCACTTCATTTCTCCTGCGAAACGGAAACGGCGGCTTGCGGCTCGGGCAAAGGAAATCGCGCGTGTGCGGCCGTCCATCGACGACATGCCCCAGGACTTCTCTTGCGCCGCCCCTGTTTTTCCCCGCACCCACGGCTTGACAATCGAGTTCCCGATCTCGGAGGCGAGATCCGGAACGCCACGCCATCTCGTCGAGGACTTCGCTCGCGCACAACAAAGCGCGGTGGCGCTGCGACAGGGCCGAAGCATCGGGCGACACGCGAGTGTTGCGCAACCGATTCCGCGCGGACATCGAAATGAGCCGCCTCTGGCAATGCGACAGGTAAGCGGCGCCGCGGCCAGTCGTGCAGCGCCCCGTCTGTCAACGGATATGTCGCCGGATATGTCGCCGGACATGTCTCCGGTCTCCGTGCGCAGATACGACGGAGGCGACACGCCGCGCACGGGCGAAAAAATTTACGCGATGCTTCGCGACGAGATCGCCATTCCCGCACTGCGCCGCTTCGAGCGCGCGCATCGTGCCGACGCGGTGCGTCCGAATGGCGGCTCGCATGCCTGTCGTCATCCCACCCGCCCCGCCGCCGTGGCCGGCACGCCGCCATGGTTCGCCGACCTCCTGCCACACCTGCGCATCGAAGCGCAGCTTCTCGCACAACGCGGGCTCAGCGTCGACAAGGTGCGGCGACGATTCGACGCGCTCATGCGCCACGAGCATCCCGGCGTGTCGTGGCGCGCGATGCGCACCGGCCTGGAGCGCGACGCATTCCCGTTTGCGCTCGGCGCCACCGTACTGTCGGTGCTGGTCGACACGGTCGACCCCAAGCGCCGGCTGGCAATGATCTGGCCACCCATCGAAGCGTTGGGCGTGGTGTTGATCAACATCGTCGGCATGGCGCGCTTTAACGCAGCCCATCCGTCCTGGGCGAGCCGGCTGGGGCAAATCACGCCGACGCAAGCGCTGGAGTCCATCAGCGCCACATTGCGCAGTCCGGTGCGCGACGTCGCTGCGCACGTCGTGGGTTTCGTGTTCTGCTACGGCGTGGTTCGCAATCTGGCACGACTCGGCGCCGAGGCGGGATTGTCCGCGGCGCTGCCGGGCATCATGGCGACCCGCTTCGGCAACACGATCCACTCATGCCTGGAAATCCTGCTGTGCCCGATTCCGGGGGCGTTTCTCGGACCGATCGTCGATCGCATTGCCATCGCACCGGAAGACGCCAGGCTCGAACCGCTGCTGCAAGACCGCTTCGGGGATCTCATCTGCCAGATGAGCGACGACATGCCGCCCGAGGCCTCCACGCCGTTCTGGCGGTCCTTTCGCACACATCTCGTCGAGTTGCTGCAATCGAGCGCGCCGAAGGCCATCTGGCTCACGTTGTCGCTCGGGTTCTATTTCCTCTCGACGTTCCACCGTGCCATCACCCAGATCAACGCCGATGACGTCGTTGCCGATACCTATGTCGGGACTGCGGGAAACACGACGATGCCGGCGACGACCGCCGTGGCGGGCACCACGTCCACGATGGCCACGATGGCGACGACGGCAACGGCGTGCGGGCCGGGCGACGGCGCCGGCATCGACTGGCATTCGCAAGCCGTGCTCAGCGTGCTCTACGGTCTAATCGCGACGTTCGTTTCGATGCAAGGCATCTCGGCACGACACGACGCCATCGCCACGGCATACCTGCGCCGACGGGGCCGGCCGAAGATCAGCACCGCCACGGTCATGTCGCAGGGCGACTCGGGACATTCGTCCGCCGGATCTCATTCGGATCTGCCCGACAGTCCTGCCAGTCCCTGCGCCCCGCCCCGTGCACTGCGGCAAAGCCACCCCGCCAACGACATACGCACGCCCGATCGCGACACTTGCGGCGCCACCTCGGGCGACACCTCGGGCGACGATTCCGTCTTCTTGCCGATGGATGACCCTGCGCGCACGTCGTCCGACAGGAGATCGGGGGGACCACGCGCAGCCGACACGCCGCAGGCGAGAAAACACGGCACCTCCGTTGCGCCCTCGGGCATTTATCGTGAGACGTCGCGCGAAGGCGACAGTGAGACCGTCGACGCCGCCGAACACCGCACGCCTTTGTGACGAAGTGTTGCCCGCACTTGCCGTGACTGCGCCGGCATGGCATCTTGCTCTCCAAGCGCGTTCTTTGCGCATGACAACCCGGCCGGAGCGCCTATGCTGAACACCACGCCGAGCGAACTCGCCCGCAATCTGCTGATCGTGCTGGTCCTTGGACTACTGATCATCGGCACGCTATGGGTGCTGCTGCCGTTCCTGCCAGCCTTCATCTGGGCCGTCACGATCGTCGCTTCCACATGGCCGCTGCTCGTCGGCCTGCAACGCCGCCTGTGGGGCAAGCGGTGGCTCGCCACCACCGTCATGATTCTTGGCATGCTCATCATCGTGGTCGCCCCTCTCTCGGCCGCCATCGGCACGCTCATCGGGCACGCGGCGGACATCAGCGATCAGGTCCACTCCATCGGTCAGCACGGCCTGCCGATGCCGCCGGACTGGCTGGCCCGGATTCCCGTGGTCGGCCAGCGCGCGAGCGACGAATGGCAGGCGCTGGCTGCTGCGGGTCCCGGCGGGCTGGTGTCCCGGATTCAGCCTTACGCCGTGAAAGCCGCCTCGTGGGGATTCGCCAAATTGGGGTCGATCGGCCTGCTGGTGGTCCACCTCGGCCTCACGCTCATCATCTCCGGCATTCTCTTCATGCAAGGCGAACGTGCGGCACGCGCGTTGATCCGGATTGCGCGTCGCCTCGGTGGCGATCGCGGCGAAGAGTCCGTTCGGCTGGCCGGCATGTCGATTCGCGCCGTGGCGCTGGGCATCGTTGTCACGGCCGTGACCCAATCGCTGCTCGGCGGCCTCGGACTCTGGCTTACCGGCGTGCCGTTGTCGGGGTTCCTGACGGCACTGATGCTCGTGCTGTGTATCGCGCAGATCGGACCATTCCCAGTACTGCTCTCAAGCGTGGCATGGCTTTACTGGCAGGACAGTCCCACGCTCGCGACCCTTCTGCTGGTGCTCTCGATCATTATCGGCATGCTGGATAACGTGATGCGTCCGATGCTCATTCGCCGTGGCGCCGATCTGCCGATGACGCTGATCCTCGCAGGCGTGCTCGGGGGCATGCTCACGTTCGGCATCGTCGGGCTGTTCGTCGGACCTGTCATTCTGGCCGTGACGTACACGCTTCTGATGGCCTGGATCAATGAAGGCCTGAACCGGCCTGCCACAGCGCCGGCCGGTGCGCCGCTAAATGCATCGGGCACCGAGTCGGCATTGCCGGACGGCGGGACCAAGGCACACGAAGAGACGCTGGCGTCGGTGGTCTCCGATCGCCAGAAACCCCGATGAGACGTGCCATGCACGCCGTGCATGCCGTGCCTCTATAAGTCCGCGGGGTGCGTTCGTCACGCGCCCCGTACCCATTTTTCGGATTCCTTCACCTGTCGCGCGCCGTCGCGCCGTGGCTAAATGTCTCCCACACTGACACGTTTGCCGGAGACACCCGATGCCCCACTCGACGCCTCACTCTGCGCCCGCTCCATCCGCCTGCGCCGCATCTCAGGCAAGCCCGCCCGCCACCCACCCGGCGCGCCAAACGCGACAAACGCGACAAACGCGCACGTTGCGCGTGCCGCGCCGTGCCCGCCTCGGTGACCCGCCGCTGCTGCGGCGCGTGGCGAACGAACTGGCTTACACCCCAACGCGATGCCGCGTCACGGCAAGTCTGCTGGTCGCACGCGTCAATCCATGGTGGCAGCGTCTGCCCCTCGTTGCCGAACTCCCGCCAGACGCGCGAGACGCAGCGACCGCTTCGCTAAAAGCAAACGCGCCGACCGACGAACCGGTACGGCGCGTTCCCTGCATCAAGGCGACCAGGCAGGCGGCGATTAAACAGGCGTCGGTCTGCCCCCCTCAGTGAGCGTTAGGGAGATCCTGCTCGCCCGTGTGAGCGCACGGCATTTCAGCGTGCTTTGGCAGGCAGAATCTTGCCGGATACCTCGCCAAAGCCGACGCGGTAGCCGTCGCCCTGACACCAGCCGGCCATCACGACGGTGTCACCGTCTTCGATGAACGTACGCTTCGCGCCGCTGGCCAGCGTGATCGGGTTCTTGCCGTTCCACGTCAATTCGAGAAGGCTGCCGAACGAATCCGGCGTCGGACCGCTGATCGTGCCCGAGCCCATCAGGTCGCCCACGCGCACGTTGCAACCCGACACGGTGTGGTGAGCAAACTGTTGCGCCATGCTCCAGTACATGTGACGGAAGTTGGTGCGACAGATGGATGTCGGCTCGGCGTCGCCCTCCGCCTGCAGCAGCACTTCGAGTTCGATGTTGAACGCATGCTTGCCCTGCTGCTGCAAATACGAGAGAGGTTCCGGCGTTTGTTGCGGGCCGGCGACGCGGAACGGCTCCAGCGCTTGCATTGTGACCACCCACGGCGAGATGGAGGTACCGAACGTCTTCGCATTGAACGGCCCGAGCGGCACGTATTCCCATTGCTGCAAATCTCGGGCGGACCAGTCATTGAGCACCACCATGCCGAAGATTGCCGCTTCGGCGTCTTCCACGCTCAGCGATTCGCCCAGTGCAGTATCGCGGCCGACGATGAAGCCGGTTTCGAGTTCGAAGTCGAGCTTGCGGCAGGCATCGAAAATCGGACGCGCTTGGTCCGGCAGCTTGATCTGCCCGTTCGGACGATGCAGCGGCGTGCCGCTCACCACCACCGAGCTGGCACGCCCGTTGTAACCGATCGGGATCTCGAGCCAGTTCGGCAACAGTGCATTGGCGGGGTCGCGGAACATGCTGCCGACGTTGGTCGCATGCTCTTTGGACGAATAGAAATCGGTGTAGCCCGGCACGTCGACCGGCAAATGCAGCGTAGCCTGCGCGAGCGGCACGAGCGCCTGCGCCTTGAGCGCGGCGTTCTCGCGTAGCGATGCGTCGCCATCGGCGGCCAGCAGCGATGTCAGGCGGGCACGTGTGGCACGCCATGCGGCGCTGCCCAGCGCAACGAAGGCATTGATCGATGCCTGGGCGAACACCGGCACATCGCCGGCCTTGAGCACGCCCGCCGCTTCGAGCGCCGCCAGATCGAGCACCTGATCGCCGATCGCAACGCCCACGCGCGGCGTGGGTTGTGCTTGCGTGCTGAAAACACCGTACGGCAGGTTTTGCAGCGGGAAATCCGTCACGCCGGTGTTGGCGGACGCGACCCAGCTTTGCGGGAGAGCAGACATGTGGAATTCCTTGTTCGAGGTAACGCTCAGGCCGACCGAGCGCATCACCTGCGCCGGGTCGGCCATCTTGATAATGAGAGGTGTTGTGGCGCGATGCCGCTTACTTCCGGTTCGGGTTGAAGTGCTTCTTCAACCCCTGCCAGCACGTGTAGTAGTTGTCTTGCAACTGCTTGGTCTCCAGCGCAAAACGCGTCGGACGAATGACCGCGGGCGTCTCGAACATGAAGGCCATCGTCGCGTCGACCTTGTGCGGCTTGCTCGTGTCGGCGGCGGACGCCTTCTCGAACGTGTCCGCATCGGGGCCGTGACCCGACATGCAGTTGTGCAGACTCGCGCCACCCGGCACGAACCCTTCGGCCTTGGCGTCGTACACGCCGTGGATCAGGCCCATGAACTCGCTGGCAATGTTGCGGTGGAACCAGGGCGGACGGAACGAGTTTTCCATCGCCAGCCAACGCGGCGGGAAAATAACGAAGTCGATGTCGTCCACGCCCGGCGTGTTGCTCTGCGACTGCAGCACCAGAAAGATCGACGGATCCGGGTGATCGTAGCTGATGGACCCGATCGTATTGAAGTGCCGCAAATCGTACTTGTAGGGCGCGTAGTTGCCATGCCAGGCGACGACATCGAGCGGCGAGTGACCGATATCGGCACGCCACAGCGCGCCGCCGAACTTGGCGACGAGTTCGAAGTCGCCTTCCACGTCTTCGTAAGCCGCGACCGGCGTGAGGAAATCACGCGGATTGGCCAGCCCGTTGGAGCCGATGGGGCCCAGATCCGGCAGGCGGAACAGCGCACCATAGTTCTCGCACACGTAGCCGCGCGCCCGCCCGTCGGGCAGCGTGACCCGAAAGCGCACGCCGCGCGGCAACACAGCGATCTCGTACGGCTCGACCTGGAGGACACCGAATTCGGTAGCGATGCGCAACCGCCCTTCCTGCGGCACGATCAGCAGTTCCCCGTCGGCGTTGTAGAAAAAGCGACCGTCCATCGACTTGTTCGCGGCGTAGACGTGAATACCGCAGCCATGACCCGCGTCGGGACTACCGTTGCCGGCCATCGTCACCATGCCATCGACAAAATCGGTCGGCGTGTCGGGCATCGGCAGCGGGTCCCAGCGCATCTGGTTAGGCGGGGTCGGTACGTCGTCGAAACGGCTCAGCCAACGTGCGTTCTCCACCGGCGTGAACGGCTTGTGCATGGCAGCAGGACGAATGCGGTAGACCCACGAGCGACGATTATGGCCGCGCGGTGCGGTGAAGGCCGTACCGGAGAGTTGTTCGGCGTAGAGGCCGTAGGGCGCCCGCTGCGGCGAGTTCTGCCCGATAGGCAGCGCGCCGGGCAAGGCCTCCGTCGCGAACTCGTTGATAAAGCCGGACAGGTAACCCAACTCCCCCTGAATTTGGTCTGCTTGACGCATGAATGACCTCGTCTCCTGATATCGAATGCAAACATTGTCCGCCAAGCGACCAAATTTTGCGATATAAATAGAGAAATCCACTCTATTCACATTGCGAATATTACGTCGGGAATCCGCGATGTCAGCCACACCATGATTTCGTTACGTGATGTCGACCTGAACCTGCTCGTCGTGTTTCATGCGGTGCTTACCCACCGCAGTATTTCCCAGGCCGCGCGGGCGCTTGGGCTGTCGCAGCCGGCTGTCAGCAACGGACTGGCGCGCCTGCGTCAAACGTTCGCAGACGAGTTGTTCACGCGAACCAGCACAGGCATGCAGCCCACGCCGTTTGCCGAGGCGCTGGCCGAACCGGTGTCCGCAGCACTGGCGGGGATTTCGCGGGCGATCAATCACCGTGAGGCGTTCGACCCGCCAAGCAGTCAGCGAGAATTTACGTTGGCAATGACCGATGTGGGCGAGGTGTATTTCATGCCCGCGCTGATCGACCTGTGCACGCATTTGGCTCCGGGCATTCGGATCCGCACGGTTCGGACGACCTTGCCCGACCTCAAGGAGGCGATGGCAGCCGGGCGAATCGATCTCGCGGTGGGCGCATTTGACGATTTGACGGGCCCGTTTTTCCAGCGTCGGCTGTTCAGTCAGCAATACGTGAGCATGTTTCGTGTCGGACACCCGCTCGACACGCCCGAAGCCGGCCTGGCGGAATTCAGGGCAGCGCGGCATCTGTTCGTGGCGACGGGCGACAACCCGTACGCACGCGTCAATCAATTGCTTGCGCAGGCCGGCTTCGGTAGCGATGCCAACTTCTGGGTCCCGCATTTCATCGCAGTACCCTATGTGGTGAGCACGAACGACCTGGTGGTCACCGTGCCCCAGAAGTTCGCCGAACGTGCGGCGGCCCCGTTCGGCTTGCGCTTCGTCAAACCTCCGCTGCGTCTGCCTGCCCTGCAAACCAATGTGTTCTGGCACCGGCGCTACCATCAGGACGCCGGCAACCAGTGGTTACGTCAGTTGATTTCGGAACATTTCGTGGAATAGGCAAACCGATGGCCCGCCAGACGCGGCACATCACAGCGGATTTCATCGCCGTCGTCGCCATCCCCGTGATCGCCGCGCATCGACGGACCGCAAACGCGCCCTCACGCGCCGCTCGCGATGGCGTGTCCTTGCGCGCGCAGCCAGTCGTTCCACGCCGCGTCGAGCGCGTCGAAAGCGGCCTCCATCTGCCCGACGGAGGCTTGCGGCGCCAGATGCTCGACCTGCGCGGCGAGCGATGCCAGCGAGCTCAATCCAAACGCCATGAATCCGCCGCGCAAGCGATGCGCGGAGTGACGAAGCATCTCACGCGACACCTCCGCCAACGCCGTTCGACAATTCGCGATGTCCTGATCCGCGATCTTGACGAATGCGTCGAGCATGTCCGATAGCGGCAAGCGCCAGTCCTTCGGCGTCTCGCTCTGCGGCGCGGGCTTCGGTGCATGCTCGATGGGCCGCGTGGACGCAGGCAATGGCGCAATCTCGACGCAAAGCGACGGATAGCGAACTCGTACCAGTTCAATCACGCGCAACAGCGAGCGCGCATCCACCGGTTTGTAGACGACGGCGTCGTACGGGGACTTGGCCTCCCGGTCGTTGCGTAGTGTGACGTCCGCCGTCGCCACCACGACGGGCACATGAGGCGCCCGTGCCTTGATTTCCGTGGCCAGCGCATGCCCTGAGATATGCGGCATATTGGCGTCGGTGATGACGAGCATGTGGGATTCGGCGTCGAACGCGTCGAGCGCTTCACGGGGATCGTGATAGCAATCGACCATCGCGCCCAGGCCTTCCAGTTGCCGCGAGAGCAGCATGCCGCTGATCGGATGATCGTCGGCCACCAGCACATACCAACCCGCCAGCGGTCTCACGCGCGCCTGCGCACTCGTCGCGCCCGTCACCGGCAGGTTTCCATTCGCGCTCAGGCCCGGGCGCGGGGCTGAACCCAGCGCATCCCAAAGCTCGGCTTGCTGGAACAATGCAATATCGCGCGGCCATGTCGGCGCGCTACCCGCCGGACGATCCACCGGCGTGGCGCGCAGCAAGTAGACTTGCGCACCTGCCATGCCACGCACGGGCCATTCGTCGGCAAACATCAGCAGTCCGGAATCGCGATCACGCCCGGACCCCGTGGACCATGACACCGCATCGTCATAACGCACTGGCTCGAAGCCGGCGCGGCGAATCAGCGCCTCGAGATACCAGTGCCGCCGCTCCCTATCGCTAACGTAGGCGAACGTTTCATGCGACACCGCAATATGAGGCGGTTCGCTGTCGGGCGCCCAAGGCAAATGCAGGGTGAAACGCATGGTCGTGCCCGCCCCCTCCTCGCTGTCGACCGCGAGCACACCGCCGAGCATGCCCACGAACTGATGCGAAATTGCCAGTCCCAAACCGGTGCCGTGCTGCATACCCGGCTCGGTCGTGCTCTTGCCAAACGGCCTGAACAGGTCTGCCAGATCGGACGCGGCAATGCCGACCCCGCTATCGCTCACCGTGAAAGCGACGTCACAGCCCTGCATGTCGGCGCGCGTAACCATCGCACTGAACGCGACATGCCCATGTTCCGTGAACTTGATGGCGTTGCCGACCAGATTGGTCACCACCTGTCCGAGTCGCAACGCATCGGTATGCACGGCGCGCGACAGTTGCGGGTCGATCATCCAATCGAGCGTCAGGCCCTGCAGGCGCGCACGTCCCGTGAACGACAATCCGACCGCCTCCAATTCCTTGAGCAGCGAACAATCCCGCGAATTCAGCTCGAAACGACCGACCTGAATGCGCGAATAGTCGAGCAGGTCGTTGATGAGATCGAGCAGGTTTCGCGTCGAACTCTCCATCACGTCGACGTAGTACCGATGATCGTCGCCGAGATTCTGCGCGCTGAGCAGTTCGAGCGACGCCAGCGTGCCATACAGCGGCGTACGCATTTCGTGGCTGACGGTCGTGAGGAAGACATCTTTGGCACGATTGGCGCTTTCGGCAGCCAAACGCGCCTTGCGCTGTTCCAACTCGAAACGACGCTGCTCGGTGACATCGGACAGCGTACCGATCAGCACCGGTTGCTCGCGAAACACGGTATCGACGAAACTCACGGCGTAATGACGCTCGCCAGCATCGTCGAGCGCGCTCAACAGACGGCGTACCGGCCGTGCCACCACGCCGCTGTGCAATTGCCGATACATGCGCGTCAATTCGCCATCGCCGAGATGTCGCAACAAATCGACGGTGCCCGCATACGCCGGGTTGCTCATCACCACCGCGGGCTCGAACGGATCGATGATCGCCATGCCGACGGGCGCGGTCTCGATGAGCGTCTGCGTGAAGGCATCGCGCTCGAGCAGCGCCGTCGTGCGCTGGCGCGCGGGTTCGATGATGCGCTGACGCATGTAGCGCATACCGGCGTAGACCCCTGTCGCATACAAGAACAGCAGCAGCGTCGCACCGAGCAAAAGCGTCGCATTTTCACGCAGCAATTGCGCCGGACGAACCGCGTACCGCACGAACCACGGCGTGGACGCCAGTCGCCGCTCGAAGACCAGCCGCTGGCCGTCGGAGCGCAACGTCATTTGCGCACCACCAAATAGCGGCAACGTGACCAGCGTGCGCAAGTGGCCGAGGGACGACAGCGGGAGGCCTGCGCTGGCAATCACGAGCCCATCTTCCGAAATCAGCTGAAGCGCCTCGCCCGTCCGTTCAAGGTGACGCATGCGCGGCGGCACGATCATCTCCGGCGACATGCTGGTGCCCACATAGAGCACGAGGTGTCCGTTCAGATCGCGAATCGGTACGAAGCTCGATACGGTCTTCAGATGCGTGACGGGATGTTTGTAGTTGTAGGTCCAGAACGGACCTTCGCTGTTACCGCGAACGCGTGCGTGATACCGCTCGACCTTGTTGATCTCCGCGAGCATCGCCTGCGTGTCGCGCGCGAGATCGGCCGGGCTGAAGGCTTCTCTGCCGATGGCAGGGCGATAGGTCGCGAACGCGCCATCGGCGGAAATGATGAAGGTTTCGTCCTGCGCGTCGAGCGGGCTCCAGAAATTGGCGTCGAGCACCATGAGCCGCAGGGTCAGGCGCGCGAGCAACGCCGCGCGCTCTTGCGGAATGTCCGCGAGTTTGACGATCTCGAATTCACTGTCCCAGCCGATCCCGCTAATACGTCGCGCCGTACCGACCGGCATCGAAACCAGGGGTTTGAAAATGCGATCGGTCAGCGCCTGCGTAACGCCACTCGGACGCACCGAACTCGCCTGCGTGGCCTGCGCCATCGCGCGGGCCTGTTCGTTGAAAATCTCGAGGTCGCGGATTTCTCGTCCCACGGCGGCAAAGAACGACTCGGTCTTCTGCCCGCTTTGCCACAGCGTGCCGAACAGGGCATATGACACCGCTGCTACCCAGACCGACAAACCGAACAGCAGGGCAAGCAGGCCACCAATGCGAAGCAGGCGGCCGGCAATCGCGATGTCGCGCGTCATCGTTCTGGCGGGCATAGACTCCAACGTCGGTGAGCGCGGCGGACTCAGGCGGCACTCGGCGCTTCGGCATCGCCGTCACGCGAGAACTGGACCGGACTCGATACATGCAACTTGAACAGTTCCATGTCGGTGCGGCAACCCAGCTTGCACATCGCCATGCGCTTCTGGTTGTTGATCGTCTTGGCCGAACGCTTGAGCGCGCCCGCGATCTGGGACACATTCTGGCCGTCCAGGTACATACGCAGCACTTCCATTTCTTTGGGCGAAAGCGGACGGCGGGCCGTCGGCTTGCGGCGCATCTGCTCTTCGAGAATCTGCTCCGCCCGGCCGCCACGGTAGCTCATGCCCCGACGGCAACGCTCGACGCACACCGTGATTTCGCGCAAATCGTCCGATTTCGTCATCACGCCAAGCACGCCGCAACTGTCGAGTGCATGGATGATTGCGGGCTGCTCGATCGAGGTGAACACGATGATCTTCACATCGGGATACTTGCGGCGCACGCGATTGATCATGACGAGGCCATCGCCAAACGCACCGCCCGGCATGCAGTAATCCGTGATCAGGACGTCGACGGAATTCGTCTCCAGCGCCTTGAACAACTCCGTCGAGTTGGAGACAGGGGGCAGAACGTGAAAACCCGGGTCCGGGGAAAGCATTTCACGCAGCGTGGAGGCCACGATCGGATGATCGTCGGCAATCAGAATCTTCACCATCATTTGCAGGATCCTTTTAAAAGAAGTCAGCCGTGGGCGCGCGCGATCCTTCGCCGTGTCTACGCGTCATGGCTTCCCAAAAGAGGAATGTGCGTCTTGGCAACGCACGCGTTGGTCACTCAGGCGTGACCGCATTGCTGCTGGGCGACGATGCGGGACCCGGCAGTCCGGCGCGCACGAGCCACGCATGGCCCCCGCCCCGCTGCCGCGCTATCCAGCGCTACCGACGATTTCGGCCGCTCCGGGCCCGTCGACGGTGGTCCACGCCGAGCACGTCTTGTGCCCTGTCAACCGGGATGTGCCCTCGCCGATGACCGGCTTGACACAGTATCGAATGCGAACGCCGCGCAGCCCCGCCGACGGCATCATGTCCCGCGCCCGACCGACGACACGGATGCGTGTCGGTCCTGCGGCGGCTTCCCACAAATGGACGCTGTCGGTCTCGGGCCAGTCCGCCATCCATCGATAGGTGCCGCTCACGACGGTGCCAACCTGCGGCGTCGCGCTCATCTTCACTGCCGCAGCCACCGGCCGCATTCGCGTTTCAACCTCTCGCGTCACCCCAGCCGAAGCAACCGGAGGCTCCACTCGCGCCAGCGACGCACCGTCGCTCTCCGATTCGAAAGTGGGGCCGGTCGCGCTCGCTGTCGACGCCTTGTATTCGCTACATCCGGCAAGCAGCGCAATAACCAGCGTGCCGCTCAGCCTTTTCACTGTCGTCACGGCGCGTCGTCCCGTTGCCAGCCTGGCGGTCGGGCAGCGAGACGGACTGGGAAGGAAAGAGTCAACGTGTGTTGGGATCATCTGGTCCATTACCAATCGTTTCGCCGCGTGACAATCGAACGTTACGCGTCGTTTTTACGACCAGCGGAAATATAGGATAAATCTACAAAACCCTACCGTTTTGGAACTCTTTATAGGAAACATCCTAGTCCAAATTAGGAGGATTACTGTTCGCGTTGCGCGCGGCGCACGCATCGCATGCACACGCGATGCGGGAATAACTCAAATGACGTAGCGTCGGCGCGAATGCCGCGTTCTGATGGACAGACGGGCGAAGAAAAGATTCATTTGAAAAGCACCGGGTACGTGAATCATCGGCGGTGTACCGAAGTGATGCGCAGCGTGTGCGGATCTTCTGTTAACGCATCACTTCACTCGAAAGACGTTGCGAATTTCGAGAGATATACGTGCTGCCATCCGTCGCATGAAAAGGATTGACCGCGCCGATAAAACGTACGCGGCATCGGGCGCGAGGCGATGCTCACGCGCCGAGGGCTTTCACGACCATGCCGAATGCCACGACCGCCATGAGCGCCGAGAAAATCTGCTGGAGCCGCGAGGCGGCCAGACGCGGTGCGAGGGCACGACCGAGCACCATGCCCGCCACGGCGCCCAGCACGAACGTCCAGCCCTGCATGCCCGGGTGCATGCCGTGCCACCACGCGTTGGCAACCGTACCGGCCGAAATCAGGGCAATGACGAAAAGCGACGTCGCGACCACGCCGTGCACCGTAATGTCGGTAAAGCGCCGTAGCGCGGGAACGATGACAAAGCCCCCGCCGACACCCAGTAATCCGGACGCAAATCCCGACACCGCACCAATCAGCCCGAGCGTACTCGCCACACGACGTGTCCAGTGAAGTCGTCCGGTCGAAGGATCCATTCGGCAAGGCGGCGATGGCGACGTGCAGGGCGTCGCGCCTTCGCTCGCACCAACCGGTGGCGTGCCGGCATTGGCGCGGGACGCCCGGTACATGCGTGCCGCAACGACCAGCATGGCGAGCGCGAAGAGTCCGACAAGCCAGCGCTCGGGCAAGCGATGCGCCAGCCAACCGCCGACCGGCGCGATGCAGACGCCGATTCCCGCCATCAGCATGGCCGCACGGTACCGCACGATACCCGCACGCAGCCCCTGTGCGCTTCCAACGGCAGCGCTTGCGCCTACCGCGAGCAATGCGACCGGTCCGGCCTGCGGCACCCCCCATCCCAGTCCGAAGACCAGTGCCGGGACGGCAAATATCCCGCCTCCGGCGCCGGTCAATCCCAGGACGAGGCCGACAGCCGCGCCGAGCAAGGCCGCCGTTGGCGAAAAACTCGATAGGTCGGGGAACATGGGCGAAATCCAGCAGAAAATGACCTGACCCGAAAGCCAAATCACTAATTTTCATATGCTTATTCCGATGAATTATATAGAACTGACGAATACCTCGCAAAGATCTGACCGCAGGGTGTGTTTTCCGTGGCGCGCCCCGGGACGCACGTTGATCTTCGACGATCCTGACACGGGCGTGGCGCCCAAAAGAAAAGCGGCGCTACCTGCGCGCCGCCTTATCCGAAAACGTGGGAATCCTCGAAACCTGACTACGTCGAAGACGTCCGCGCTTGTCTGGCCCACAACACTGCGCTCGCATCCAGCTCGGCAAGAATATCGCCCGTGTGCGCCCCGGGCGCTGGCGGGTCGAGCCGGGTGACGGGACTCTGTCCATTGAGCCGGACGGGCGAGACGATGGTGTGCGTCGTCTCGCCGCTAGGCAACACCATCGGACGTACCCATCCCATATGCGCTACCTGCGGGTCGGCCAGCACCCGCGAATACGTACTGATTTCGGTACACGGCACGCCAACGGCAACGAGTCGGGCCAGCCAGACACCGCGATCTTCGGCCACGAATACCGCTTCGAGCACGTCGCGCAACGCCGCCTGATGGCGGGCGCGCTCGCGTGCATTGCCAAATCGCGGATCGTCGAGCAGATCCACGCGATGCACCAGCGCGCAAATCGACTGCCAGTGGTCCGATGCGTCGAGGTCCATGCCGAAATATCCGTCACGGGCACGGAACGTGGGCCACGGGGCCGACGGGCCACCGAAACGCTGGCCACGGGCCTGCGCCTCACCGTCCAACGGCGCGGCCAGCGGCGACGCCCTCGTGAGTCCCACGGCCTCTGCCGGCGCTTGACGCCAATGCGTCGCTGGCAGCCCTTCCCGATCACTCTGACGCAAGAGCACCGACGGCTGCACCAGACCTGCGCGCTGCGCGGCTTCGGCGCCTGCGTCGCCTGCACGCAACGCGGCGATCGCGAGCGTCGCCCCGAGCATCGGCACGTCGATATGCACGCCGCTGCCGTGCAGTTTGGCCGACACGAGCGCCGCCGACACGGAGAACGCGGCATAGAGTCCGGCCGCAAGATCCGCCACGGGCAGATCGCGCGGCGGTTCGGCGCCCTGCGACACGGCGCCCAGCATGCTTCTCAGCGCCTCGAGCGCCGGTACGCCCCCCGCCTGCGTGGCAGAGCGCGGGCCATCCTGACCGAATGCGGAAATCGACACGTAGACGAGATGGGGCTGGACGCTCGACACAGTGTCGTAACCGAGCCCGGCACGCGCCAGGGTACCCGGCGGCATGCATTCGATAATGACATCCGCACCCCGCACGAGCGTATGCGCAAGACTACGGCCTTCCAGCGTGAGCAGATCGAGGGCGACGGAGCGCTTGTTGCGCCGCAAGCCCAATTGCGCCGATTCGCCGAGCGGGCTTTGGTGATCGTTGGACAGGTCGTCGACGGGATCGTCGACCATAATGACGTCCGCGCCCATGTCGGCCAACAACATGCCGCAATAGGCACCCGCCGCGCCGCGACAGAACTCGATGACGCGGATCCCCGTAAGTGGTGCGTTCAATATCTGACCCCTATTTGCCTGACGGTCTATTGTAGTTTTCAACCCTTGGCAACCGTCTGACGCGGCGTTGAGGCATTCTAGAACAGTTATTCGACGCCGGTCACTGCGAAAAAATGGCAGATCCGGGGCGCGTTGCCACCCGGCAACAAAGCCGTCCATACGGGCGTTAGCGTCACGCGTCCGACATGCGCATCAGGGCGCTGGCCCATCGCCCGAGCGCGGATCACACAGCCCATGGCCGTCCATCGATGTCCATCACAACCAACCGGCCTTCCGGAATTTCAGGAACAGCAGCGTATCGATGATGACCATCGCGGCGAGACACACAGGATAGCCATACGCAAACTTCAATTCGGGAATGTCGGCGAAGTTCATGCCGTAGATCCCCGCGATCATCGTCGGCACGGCGAACAGCGCGGCGAACGATCCGAGGCGCTTTGTCGTCTCGTTCTCGGACAGCGAAATCATGCCGAGATTGACCGACAAGGCCGTGGTCACCATCTCGCGCAGCAAATCGATATTTTTCGTAATGCGCTGCAGGTGATCGAACACGTCGCGGAAGTACTCCTGCATGCCACCGCACAGCTTCGGCGCCATGGCGCCGAAGAGCTTGCTGACCGCTTCCATGAGCGGCACGCAAGCATGTTGGAGCGTAATGAGCCGACGCTTGAGCTGGTACAGATCCTCGATGATCGCGCGGCCCTTGGTGGGGGCGTTCGGCGTGAATATCTGCTCTTCGATGGCTTCGAGCTGCGCTTCGAGATCGTCGAATACCGGGAAGTAGCTGTCGACGATGGCGTCCATCAGCGCGTAGAGCACGAAAATCGACCCCTGGCGCAGCAGGTGCGGCTCTTTCTCCGCACGGGCGCGCACCGCCCCCAGACCCTGCGTGGCGTTCGAGCGCACCGAGAGCACGTAATTGTGCCCGGCGAAAATCGCCACTTCGCCGATCGAAAAGTCGCCGGCGTCGTCCTTGTTGAGCACGTGAAGCACGGCGAAGAGCGAATCGCCATACTGTTCGATTTTCGGACGCTGGTGACCATGCTGCGCATCTTCGACGGCAAGGTCGTGCAGGCCGAACTCGTGTTGCATCTGCGCGAGCTCGCCCGGGCCGGGGTCCTTGAGCGCCACCCAGACAAAACAGTGCGGACGCTCGAGGTAGTCCGAGATTTCGTCGGGGTGCAGATCGGCAATCTTGCGGCCATCCTCATAGGCCACGCAATTCACTAGCATTCGTCTTCCTGGTCGAGGCGGCTGCCATGCCTCGCGCACGCAACGCAGGCGCCGGCAGACACGCGAACATGGCGACGAACGTCGTGACCGTTTCGCGACGGTTACGCGTTGCGTGTCTCCCGCACCTGCGCCGTCGATTGCAGCGGCAGCCGGATATGAAGAATGCCCGCCTCCATTTCCTTGTCTTCGACAAATCCGAGATGACGGGCGAGTGTCAGCATACGCGTATTTGCCGAGAGCACATAGCCGATGAGTTCCCCAGTGCCCCGCTTGCGGCTGTAGTCCACGATGTGTTCCATGAGCGCGCGGCCCAGCCCGCGCCCCTGCGCCGCCGGACTCACCGTGACCGCGAACTCCGCCACGGTGTTGTCAGGATCGGCCAGCGCCTGCACAACACCCAGCAATCGCGTGTTGCCCGCTTCATCCTTTTCCGTGGCCACAAACGTCATGGCCCGGTCGTAATCGATCTGCGTGACCCGCGCCATCTGCGAGTGCGACAACTCCTTGATCAGTCCGAAGTAGCGAAACTGCACGTCCTCCGGCGTGAGCGTGTGGAAAAACGCGTTGTAGGCAGGCTCGTCCTCCGGGCGGATCGGGCGCACCCGCACCGGCTTGCCGCCTGCATCCACCGTGCTTTCCAGTTCCTGCGGATATGGGGCGATGGACAGGCGCCCGTGCCCCGGCACGGCGGGCGGGCGCGCCACGATGCGGGCGTCGAGCGCGAGCACACCGTGGGCATCGGCAAACAGCGGGTTGATGTCGAGCTCGGCGATCTCCGGCACATCGCAGACCAGTTGCGAGAGCTTGACCAACGTCAGGTAAATGGCCTCGTGATCGGCGGCCGGCCGGTTGCGATAGCCAGCGAGCAATTTCGACACGCGCGCGCGGGCGACCATATCGCGCGCGAGGTTCAGGTTCAGCGGCGGCAGTCCGATCGTACGATCCGCAATGACCTCGACGGCGGTGCCCCCCTGCCCGAACAGGAGGACCGGTCCGAAAACACTATCGGTGGCCACACCGACGATGAGCTCGAACGCCTCGGCCCCGTTGGCCATGCGCTGCACCGAGTAGCCGGTCACACGGGCGTCGGGTTTTGCCGCCAGCGCCCGCTTGCGAATCTGGCGTGCCGACTCGATCGCCTGCTCCGGCGTTTCGATGTTCAGAACGACACCGCCGACGTCGGACTTATGGGTGATGTCGGGGGAAATCAGTTTGACCGCGACCGGAAAGCCGATGCCTTTGGCGAGTTCTCCGGCCAGTTCCGGCGTTTCGGCCACGAGCGTCTCGACCACAGGAATGCCATACGCCGACAGTACGCCCTTGGCTTCCGGCTCCGTGAGCAGCGCGCGCCCCTCTTGCATGGCGCTGTCGACGATGGCGCGCACTCGCGCCACGTCGGGCGCAAAACCCGGGGGAATCGACGGGGGCGTTTCCATCAGCAGCGCCTGGTTACGCCGGTAATTGACGGCTTCGAGAAACGCCCGCGCGGCATTTTCCGGCGTGTCGTAAGTCGGCAGCCCCGCTTCGCGGCAGATGCGCCGCGCCCGCTCAGCGGTGTCCCCGCCGAGCCAGCAGGTGAACACGTTCTTGGATGGCCGGGGTAGCCCAGCAAGCGCATTCGCGACATCCAGACTCGGCATGACGGCCGTGGGCGCCTGAATGAACAGCACCGCGGCCGTTTCCTGGTCCTCGCACAGGGCGGCGAGCGTGGCCGTGTATCGTTCGAGATCGGCGTCGCCACCGATATCGACGGGATTGACTCGGCCGAGGGTCTTCGGCAGTACGGCGTCAAGCGCGTCACGCGTCTTGTCGCTCAGGTGCGCGAGCTTGCCGCCGTCGAGCACGAGCGCGTCGGTCGCCATCACGCCGGCGCCGCCTCCATTGGTCATGATCGAGAGCTTGTCGCCCACGAACGGTCGCAGACGCGCAAGTGTCTCGACCGCCGCGAACAGTTCGTCGGTCGTGTCCACACGCAGCATGCCGGCGCGCCGGATCGCGGCGTCGTACACGTCGTCCGATCCGGCGAGCGCGCCCGTGTGGGACGCGGCCGCCTGTGCGCCTTCCGGCACACGCCCCGACTTGATGACGACCACCGGCTTGTTGCGCGCCGCCGCGCGCGCGGCGGACATGAACTTGCGCGCATCGCGAATCGATTCCATGTACATCAGAATCGCATCGGTACCGGGGTCGCTCGCGAGATAGTCGAGCATGTCGCCGAAGTCCACATCGGCACTGTCGCCCATTGAAACGAAATGCGAGAAGCCGATCTCGCGCGCATCGGCCCAGTCGAGCACCGCCGTGGTCAGTGCGCCCGACTGAGAAACGAAAGCGAGCTTGCCCGCCCTTGCCCCCATGTGCGCAAAACTGGCGTTCAATCCAATGCCGGGACTTAGCAGACCGATACAGTTCGGTCCGAGAATACGCAACACGTGCGGCTTCGCGTTCCTTAGCATGCGATCCTGCAATGTCACGCCATGCCGGTCCTTTTCACGCGCCAGGCCGGACGTCAGCACCACCACCGCGCGCGTGCCGCGCTCGCCCAGTTCCCGGATGAGTTCGGGCACGGTCGCGGGCGGCGTACAGATCACGGCAAGATCGGGGGCCTGCGGCAGATCGCTCACGTCGCGGTAGCACTTCACGCCGGCCAGCGTCGAGTACTTCGGATTGATGGGATAGATATCCCCCTTGAATCCCCCGTCGATCACATTCTGGAGCACCGTCGTCCCCACGCGCCGCTCACGATTGGACGCACCGATCACGGCGACCGATTTCGGCTGGAACATCTGGCTCAGGTTACGGGTGGTCATGGTGACTCCGGGGGAGGTAAGGAAGATAGGCGGCGTAGAACACACAGGGGAAGACATGCGAGCGCGCGCCCGGCATCATGCCTGGGCGCGCGCTCGTCAATGCAGCCAATGCACACGGTCCGCTCGAATCGGACGGCTCCCGCCGAATCGGACCCACTCAGACCGAATCGGCGACAACGCCGACCCAACGGGCAAAGGTGGGCCGGGCAAGCGGTATCGAATGCGACAGCGCGGGCATCCGCACGGGATGCCCGACAACCGGTTTACTCGCCGCGCAAGTGCGCTTCGACTTTCCACAGGTGGTCGTCGACACCCCGCGAGATTTCGGTGAAGACATCCGAGGTGGTGGCGTCGCCGATTTGCGCAGACGCGTCGATCAGGCCGCGAATGATTTCGCCGTATGCGGCAAGCGCTTCGGCAAGCGCGGCGGCGTGATCGAGCCCCCGCTTGAATTCGTTCTTGTACGTCGGCAACTCCGTCTTCTGGGCGACGGTCTGCACGCGCCCGTCCGCCACCCCGCCCAGTGCCACGAGACGCTCGGCGCAAAGATCGGCCCACTCGATGGCGGCGTTGTAGACCTCGTCGAACAGCAAGTGCAATTCGATAAAGCCGGGGCCGTGCACGTTCCAGTGCGCCTGCTTCGCCTGGCGCTGCACGTCGATGCCGTTGACCAGCCCGCGATTGAGCTGATTGACCGATTCGATACGGATCTTTTCACCGAGGGTGTTACGCGTATGATTCAAAGCCATTTGACACTCCTGACGTCTGGCGACCCGCAGGTCGCCGGGGGGAAGCCGTCGGCACCGGACGCCGGCATGACAGGGTCATTGCGTCATGCGAGGGGTCCGGGTGGACGAAGGGAATCGAATGCGTTTCACGAAAACGACGACAACATCTGGCGCTACCTGGGATGTCCCGAGGGCGCCTGCGACAGCCCATGCGGCGCGCCCCGCAGTTTGAAGCCCGCCATCACCAGCAACACGCCCCACACGATGGCCCAGGATCCGATGGCCCAGATGAGCGCAAGCGCGCCCGCGCCGGGCTGCCACATGATGAAGATGGCGAACAGAATACTGAAGACACCGGAGAGAATGACCCACAGTTCGCCCTTGACCTCGCGCCGCAACGCGATGCCGGCGGCCACCTGCAGCACGCCGGTGACGAAACTCCAGGCCACGATATAGATAAGCAACGCAACGGCGGTCAACGCCGGGTTGAGATAAGTCAGGACTCCGATGACAATGCCCGCAATACCCTGCAACAAGGGCAGCCACCAGTCGGCGTGCTCTTGACGCGCACTCCATGCGGCCCCGAGCGAAAACACGCCATCGACGAACGAAAACGCGCCGAAACACAGCACCAGCACCGCAATCGTGACGCCGGGCAAGGCAAAGGCCGCGATGCCGAAGATCACGGCCAACACACCGCGCAACACAAGCAACCACCAGTATTTCGACAGAAGTCTGAGCATGGCATCCCTCTCGTGAAATAACCGCAGGCAGCGACGACGGGCGACTGACGTCCTACCACACGTTCGATGTGGGCAGGCGCCCGATGCGCGTAAGAGGTCATTCTAGAGAGGCCTTCGACGTCAGATCAAGTGAAATATGTGCGAAAGCTTGTGCAACCTGCACGCGCTTTGACGAGCGTCATTTTCGTCGGCTTCCCTCCGCTTCTCTTCGATTCCCGCCGATTCCGTCCACCCGCTGCCGCCGAATCCTGCACGACCATTTCGGCCTCGCCGCCCGACATCGCCCATCGTTATTGCGACATGCCGTCGCCTCCACCAACGTCACCGCACCATCGTTGCCCTCGCCGCGCGTTAGGGTGCGCGCTGCGTGATACCCAACCATGCGCGTTGCGCGTATGCCGACGACGCGTGGCAAGCGGCGGCGCCACCATCGATTGGGACGATTCCGAAAACTCCTTAAGCGCGAATATTTCGGGTAAATGCCTTCATAGACTACGTAAAAAGCGTCCGAAAAGTGCGCAAGAAGCGTCCGACAAGCGTCCGAAATATCACGGGTTAACGGGCCTGGCGCCAAGGTGATGATCGACGTCGATAACGTAGTCCCCGCAATACAACATCGGATTTTCACATAGGACTCCAAAGGAGAAACATCATGAATCGACCGCAACGCTGCCTGGCCTTCGCGGCAATGGTCGCCGTGCTCGGGTATCACACGCCCACCCCCGCAGCCGTCTATTCCAATGGGTCGGCGACCGCGCAAATGCGCGTGCAGTTGACGATCCTCCCCGGCTGCACGATTGCCACCACGCCGATGACCTTCAACGCGGTGCAGGGTTCGGCGACAGGACCGGTGGCGAGCACGGCGTCGCTTACGGTTGTCTGCACGGCGTCGACGGGATACAACATCGGCCTGAACGCAGGCACGGTGCCGAACTCGACCGAGACGAACCGGTTGCTCGCGGGCACGCTCACCGGGAATACCACGACCATTCCGTTCGGGCTGTTCCAGGACGCCGGCTACGCCACCCCCTGGGGCAACACGCAAGGCTCGAACACGCTGAGCGACGCCGGCACGGGTGTGCTCAAGACGTACACGGTCTACGGGCAGGCCACGTTGTCGGCCACCATGCCCGCGCCGGACGTCTACTCGTCGACGGTCACGGCCACCGTCTACTTTTGACATGCCGGGGTCATCATGACGGTCACGACTCCCACGAGACGATGTGTTGTCCGACGGCCCACGGCATACGCCTGCGGTGGTGCGTTCGTCGCCATGCTGATGCTGTGCGTGACCGACGGCAACGGCGCCACGCTTCAGGTCTCTCCGGTCATCGTCAATATTCTCCCGACGCAACCGGCCACCACCTTGACGCTGGGCAATTCCGGCGACCTGCCGATCCACGGTCAGTTGCGGCTGTATGCCTGGACGCAGCGCAACGGCGAGAACGTGCTGACCCCCACGCAAGCCCTGATCGCCAGCCCGCCGATCGTGCGCATCGAACCGGGCGAGCGGCAGATCGTGCGGCTCGTGCACGTGGCGCGCAAGCCCGATGGCAATGAGCAGAGCTACCGGCTAGTGGTCGACGAACTGCCCTCGGTCGACACGCCCGCCTCCGACGGCGTATCCATTCGCCTGCGTTATTCGCTGCCCGTGTTCGTCCAGACGAGGGGTTCGCGCTCGCCGTCGCTGCGCTTCGACATCCGGATGGCGCGCGGCGAACTGGCGGTCCGCAACGACGGAGAGCGACACGCACAACTGGGCGCCACGCGCGTGCTCGACGCGTCGGGGCGAAGTGTCGAACTCACTCGCGGCCTGCTCGGTTATGTGCTCGCAGGACAAACGCGCCGCTTCGCGGTGCGCTGGCCCGCCGGCGCACCGCCCGTCGCCCCGTTCACGGTAGAGTCGCGCGTCGACGCCGTCCCGATGCGCTTTGACGCCGATGTTTCGCCGGATGGCGAGCGCTAGCCGTGTGCGTGTGCGCCTCAAACGAGCGCATCGTCAGGTGGGCCATTCCCCGGGGCACGCCGAGTGCGCCACGACAGGCATCGCGGCGTCGACGTCGATGACCGTCACGCTGGTCGCATGGGCGACCTTCGCCTGCGCGCCGGCCTGCGGCACACCGGCCCGCGAGACTGCCCCCGACATGGTGGCTGCGGCGAATGGCGCCGGTGCGTCGCCTCGCCCGGCCTCATCGGCAGCGACGGGCCGCACGACGTTGTTCGACGACGCGACGCCAACGGCGGCGGGCACCTCCGCTCCCGTGCGCACCGGCGGCATTTCCCGGCTCGACGGCCCCTACGTTCTCGAAGTGCTCATCAACGGCGAATCGACCGGACGTCTGGCGCCATTCACCCGACGGCATGGACGCTGGTACGCGAAGGCAGGCGACTTGCGCGCGCTGGGTCTCACGGCCGACGGGCTTCCCGACGCGCGCGCTGCCGAGGTCGCCCTCGACTCGCTCGACGGCATTCGCGCCGCCTACGACGCCTCGCAACAAACGCTCTCGCTCACGGTGGGCGACGCCTGGCTCTCCCCCTACCGATTGGGCAGCCCGCCGCCGCTCGTCATTGGTGCGTCGGCAGACCCCGGGCTGATCGTCAACTATGACGGCTACGTGCAGCGCGAGCGGTTCACGCGGACATCGCTCTGGAGTGAAGTGCGCGGGTTCTGGTCCGGCGGCACCGTGCAGCAAACCGGCCTTGCGGAATACTCCCGCTGGCGGCACGGCTATCGGCGATACGACACCTGGTGGCAGCACGACGACCCTGCACGCCTGAGCACATGGATCGCGGGCGACCTCATTACCGGCTCGCTGTCGTGGAGCCGTTCGCTGCGCATTGCGGGCCTGCAATGGCGGCGCAACTTCGCACTTCGTCCCGATCTTGTGACGTTTCCGATGCCTGCCTTGCACGGCAGCGCCGTCGTCCCGTCCTCCGTCGACCTCTACCTGGACGGCGTGCGGCGCATGAGCGCACACGTCCCGCCCGGCCCCTTCGTCATTCAGGAGACGCCGGGGCTCACGGGCGACCTGCAAGCGAGCGTGGTCACGCGAGACGCGCTCGGGCGCGAACGGATCACGACGGTCCCGCTCTACATCGACCCACGTCTGCTTGCCCCCGGTCTGTCGAGCTTTTCCGTGGAAGCCGGCTTGCCGCGAGACGATTACGGCGTGCGCTCGTGGTCATATCGGCACCATCCGGTCGCCTCGGTCGCCGCACGTTACGGCGCGACGGATACCGTAACGGTAGAAGCGCAGGCGCAGGCCGGGCGACGCCTCGCATTGGGCGGCGCCGGTGTGCTGATGGCGCTGGGTCAGGCCGGCGTCGTGAGCGCCTCGGTCGCCGTCTCCGGCGGACACGGCGCCGGCAGCCAGTGGAGTGCGGGATATCAATATCTGTCGCGAGGGCTGAGCGTCGACGCGCAACTGATCCGCACGGCGGGACGCTACCGCGACATCGCCACGCTGGACGGCCTGCCCGTGCCCGACGCCAGTGATCGCGTGAGCGTGTCCGTGCCCTTCGCGCGCGGCAGCACGGCGTCTCTGGCATGGTTCGCGCAGCGCACGCCGCGTCAACGTCCCACACGTGTCCTCTCTGCGAGCCTGACGCTGCCAGCGGGCACGCGCGGCATGCTGTCGATCGGCGGCTTTCGCGACTTCGCACGACGACGCGCTCACGGCATTTTTGCGATGCTCAGCGTGCTGCTGGGCGGCGGCGCACAGGGCGCACAGGGTTCCGAAGGCGGGAATGCCGCGCTCGGCACCACATCGTTTAGCCAGCAGGACGGACAAACGCAGGCATGGGCAGGCGCGACCCGCACGCCCGACTACCACGGCGGCTGGGGATGGCAGGTCCTGGGCGGACGGGCATTCTCGCAACGAACGATGCAAGGCGAAGTCCAGTATCTCGGGCGTCACGGCGAGATCTCCGCACTCGCGCAGCAGGTGGGACGCCGCTCGAGTGCGGCCCTCGGCATGGCCGGCGCGCTCGTCGTCATGGACAACAGCGTGCACGCCACGCGACGTACGTACGACGCCTTCGCGCTGGTAAGCACCGACGCGCAAGCCCACGTCCCGGTGCTGCGCGAATCGATCGCTGTCGGGCATACCGATTCGCACGGCTATTTCCTCGTGCCGGACCTGAACGGCTTCGAAGCGTCGCGCATCGGCATCGATCCCGTGCATCTGCCTGCCGATCTGGAGGTCGTTACGACCGAGCGACGTGTTGCGCCACAGGCACGCAGCGGCGTGCTCGTGCACTTTCCCGTGCGGCGCTACCGGGCCGCGCTCGTCACCCTCGTCGACGCTGCGGGGCGGCCGCTACGCCCGGGAACGTCAGTGCGCCACGTGCAAAGCGGCAGGGCGACGGTCGTGGGTTACGACGGCGAAGTGTTCATCGACGCACTCGTCGCGCGCAATACGCTGGAGTCGCGCGACGCGGGGCAACGCTGTCGCGTGTCATTCGACTGGACCTCGCCTCGGCACGGCCGCATCACCCGCGTGGGACCCCTGGCTTGCGTTGCCTTCGGCGCGCTGGCGACGGACAAGGCGCTGCCTTCGGCTGATGCGACGACGACGGAATCGAACGCGACGCCAGGGCCCGCGCCATCCGCCCAGGAGAATCGCTCATGACCCGCGCTCGTGGCAGGTGCATCGCATCGCGCACCCTCACCTTCGCTGCGATCGCCCTCGGGGGCCTCGCCCTGGACCCCGGCGCGTTTGCGCAGACGTGCTCGGTCGGCACGCCCAGCCTCGCCTTTGCCGCCTTCAGTCCCATCTCCGGCTTTGCGCTCTCGGCAACCGGTACGTTTCCCGTGTCGTGCACGTGGCCCGCGCTCGGCGGCAATCCAAACGTCAAGCTATGTCTTGCGCTTGGCGCCCCCCAGCCGCTTGTCCTCTCCAGCCCCGGTAACGCTGGGAGCACCATCAATTTCGGACTCTTCACCGACCCCTCGTTTTCCAACGCCTGGGGCAGTGGCGTGAGCAACGTGATCTCGCTCACGATCGTTCGTCCATTACTGGGCGCAACCGTGACGCAGAACGTGAACTTCTATGGAAGGATCCCCGCCGGGCAAACGACTGTGCCCACGTCCGGCAGCGGCAACACCGTCTACTCGCGCACGTTCGTGTCGGCCGAGACGTCGCTGCAATACGCGTCATATGCCGCGCTCGCGCCGGCGCCCGCATGCGGCGACGCCATGACGGCCGCGCCCGGCGCACCGTTCACCGTCAACGTGACGGTCATCAACAACTGCACGATTGCCGCGACCAACATCACGTTCGCCACCCAATCGACGCTTGCGAGTCCCGTGACCGCCACCGGACGACTGACGGTGCAGTGTACGAACAACGATGCGTTTCGCGTCGGTCTGTCAGGCGGATTGCAAGGCACGGTCACGTCGCGCGCCATGACGGGGCTCACGTCCAGCGTGAACTATCAGCTATATCTGGACAGCGGCTACGCCACCGTTTGGGGGGACGGCACGTCCGGCACATCGCAACTCACCGGCGTGGGCACCGGTCTGGTTCAGGCGGTTCCGATCTATGCGCGTGTACCGGCGCAATCCACACCGCCGCCCGGGGTCTATACCGACACGGTGACGGCCACGATCGAGTTCTGAGCAATCCGCGTGGCCGACGCAGGCGACGGGTTGAAGGCGACGTGCAAAAGACGTGCTGCAGACGTGCAACAAACGGTAGTAGCGAAGCCGCCTAGACGGCCTCGGCACGCGGCGGCTTGAGCGGCAGCACCTGTACGCGATCCCCGTGTTTGACGCCCAACGCCTTTGCGGCGTGCGCCGTCATGGAAAACGCGCGTCGCTCCGGGCGGCCGGTCAGCAGCGTGGCACGAAAGCCTTCGAGACTCAGGCAGGCGACGAGATACGGTTCGGCATTGGCCACTGCCGGCGCCGGATTGCCGCTCTCGGATGACACGATGTTGACCGACAGATATCGACTGTCGCGCGCCGCGCGCAAATCGGCCACACGGGCTTCGAGCACCGGCCCGCTGTCGAAAATGTCGACATGCGCGCCGGAGCGCATTCCCTCCTGTTCCAGCAGACGACGCGCCGGCAGTGTGTCCCGATGCGTGACGCCAATGGCGGCCTGTGCCTGCGGCGACAGGAAATCGACGTAGATGGGGTACTTCGGCATCAGTTCGGCAACGAACGATTTCTTGCCGATGGACGTCAGGTAGTCGGCCTGATCGAAGTCGATCTTGAAAAAGTGCTGGCCGAGCGACTGCCAGAACGGGCTTTGCCCTTCGTCATCGAAGAATCCGCGCAATTCTGCGCACACCTGCGGGCCGAAGCGTTCCGGGAACTGCGCCATGAACAGAAAGCGCGCTTTGGATAACAACGCCCCGTTTCCATGGCCGCGCCACTTCGGATCGAGCAGCAACGAGCAGAGTTCGCTGTAGCCCGTGAGATCGTTGGAGAGCGAGAGCGTCAGCATGCGCGACCAGACGTTGAGCTCGCGGCTCGCATGCACGATGGTGTCTTTGCGATACGTATAGAACGGCTGATCAAGCCCAACGGCCGCCTCCAGCCCGCACACGCCGGCGATCTCGCCGGTGTCCACGTCTTCCATCACGAACAGATAGCCTTGCTCGGCCGTGGGTGCGGTGCCTCCGAGCGTCGCCGCCACCCGCGCCAGACGCGCCTCCAGCGCCGCCCGGTCCGGCTTGAACGATGTCATGCCGGGGCCGGCTAGCGCCGCCAGCGCCAGCAGTGCGGGCAAATCGGCGGGCCGAGCGAGCCGCACCACACGCAATGAATTCGCCGCGCCCTCACCCATGAGGCTCACGTCCGTGTCGGCGTCGGCCGCGGGGACCGCCGCATGGCCTGTCGCTTTCGACGCTTTCGAGGCTTTCGAAGGGGTCGGCGTTTGCATGGTGTGTACGGTGCGCGTGGTGTGCGTCATGTGAAGCATCCCGTCATTTGGATGAAAAACGGGCCGGAGCGACGTCACCCGTCGGTCCGGCCCGTCGTCCTGGGCATGGGCTCAGGTCCTGGCGTTCAATGAGGCGATCAGGCGGCCTTTGCCGTTGCGGCCACCGTAGCGACCGCCTTCTCCAGCGAAGCCAGACCCGCGTCGATGTCGGCGAACGGAATGTTCAGCGACGGCGCGAAGCGCACCACGTCGCCGCCCGCCACCAGCAGCATCAGGCCATGCTTTTCCGCCTCGACCACGATGTCCTTGGCGCGTCCGGCGAATGCTGGCTTGAGCACCGCGCCGATCAGCAGGCCCATGCCACGCACCTGCTCGAACACGCCGTGACGCGCATTGATCGCCTCGATCCCCTTGATGAAGTGATCGTGACGGGCCTGCACGCCCTTGAGCGTTTCAGGCGTGTTGATCAGTTCCAGCACGCGACCCGCGATGGCCGTGGCGAGCGGATTGCCACCGTACGTGCAACCGTGCGTGCCCGGCGAGAAGCTCGCTGCGATCTTGCTCGTGGTCAGAATGCCGCCGATCGGATAGCCGTTGCCCAGCGCCTTGGCCGTGGTCAGGATGTCCGGCGTCACGCCATATTGCTCGTAGGCGTAGAGCGTGCCGGTACGACCGACGCCCGTCTGCACTTCGTCGAAAATTAGCAATGCGCCGTGTTGATCGCACAACTCGCGCAGCCCCTTCAGGAATTCGGGATCGGCGGGCAGCACGCCGCCCTCGCCCTGCACCGGTTCGACGATGACAGCTGCCGTGGCGTCCGAAATCGTCGCCTTGACGGTCTCGAGATCGTTGTACGGCAAATGCATGATGCCGGCCGGAATCGGACCGAAGCCTTCGGTGTACTTCGCCTGACCGCCCACGCTCACCGTGAACAGCGAACGACCGTGAAACGAGTTGTAGAACGAAATGATTTCGCTCTTTTCCTTGCCACCACGCTCGGCGGCATGGTCGTAGGCGTAACGACGGGCGAGCTTGAGGGCGGCTTCGTTGGCTTCGAGGCCCGAATTGCAGAAGAACGCCTTGTCGGCGAACGTCGCTTCGGTCAGGGCCTTGGCCAGACGCAGCACCGGCTCGTTGGTGTAGCCGTTACCGATATGCCAGACCTTGCGGGCCTGATCTTCGATGACCTTCACCAGTTCCGGATTGGCATGGCCTAGCGCGTTGACCGCGATACCGCCGGTGAAGTCGACATACTCGCGACCTTCCTGATCCCACATGCGCGAGCCTTCGCCGCGCACGGGCACCATCTGGGCAGGAGCGTAATTGGGCACCATCACGTCGTCGAACGTCTGGCGGGTCACAGCGATTTGCTGGCTCATGACTACCTCGTGAAATCGGAGTGCAATCTGCGATTGCGGGGCAGGCCCGGACAAAGGTCGCTGCCCTGTGAAAAAACCTGGCGGTGGCTCAGGGTGCCTGCGACGCGCCGGCACATGAGGTCACTCGGCGCGCGTACCCTCGCATTGTAATCAGATGCGGCGCGCCGATGTACCCTCATCGTGCGCCGACATCGTGAGAATTACAGGACTTTGCGCAAGAATTCCCGCGTGCGCTCGTGTTTGGGCGCCGTGAAGATCTGCTCGGGCTTGCCTTCTTCCATGATCACGCCCTGATCGATAAAGAAGACACGATCGGCGACTTCGCGGGCAAACCCCATTTCGTGGGTCACCACAACCATGGTCATGCCCTCTTCCGCGAGCGACTTCATGACTTCCAGCACTTCACCGACGAGTTCCGGATCGAGCGCCGACGTCGGCTCGTCGAACAGCATGACCGTGGGGTGCATCGCGAGCGCACGGGCAATGGCCACACGTTGCTGCTGGCCGCCGGAGAGCTGGTTCGGGAACGCATCGATCTTGTCGATCAGGCCAACCTTGCGCAGCAGTTGCTCAGCGATCGTCACCGCCTCCTGACGCTTGATACCGTTGACCTGCATTGGCGCGAGAACCAGATTCTCGAGCACCGACATATGCGGGAACAGGTTGAAACGCTGGAACACCATGCCCACGCTCGCGCGCATGGCGTTCATATCGGTCTTCGGGTCTTCCACGTGAAAACCGTTGACGAGCACTTCACCGCCGCTGACATCTTCCAGACCGTTCAGGCAGCGCAGGAACGTGCTCTTGCCCGAGCCCGAAGGCCCGATCACGCAGACCACTTCCTTTTCTTCGATGCGGCACGAAATGCCGCGCAGCACGTGCGACTCGCCGTACTGCTTTTGCAGGTTATTGACGACGATCACCTTTGCCGTACCTCGTTTCCAGATGTTGAACAAATGCCGACAGCACCAGCGTGATCACCCAGTAGATGAGCGAAATCGTCAGATACGGCTCCCAGTAACGCGCATAGGCGCCCGATACCGTGCGCGCGGCGTATGCGAGCTCCGCCAGACCGATGGCCGACGCGAGCGACGAGTCCTTCACGATGGCGATGGCGTTGTTGCCCAGCGGCGGCAGCATGCGACGAAACGCCTGCGGCAGCACCACCTTGCGCAGCGTCTGCATGTAGGTCATGCCGAGCGAGCGCGCGGCTTCCGCCTGTCCACGGTCGATCGACTGGATACCCGCGCGGAAGATTTCCGACACGTACGCGCCCGCGTTCAGTGAGATGGCCAGCACCGCCGACATGAACGCGCCGTACTGCGAGCGGATTTCGCGGGCAAAGTCGCCGCTGACGATCAGACCACCCGACGGGTTGATCAGCACCGGCATCAGCGCGAAGTGGATCAGCAGGATCTGCACGAACAGCGGCGTGCCACGGAAAAAGCTGACGTAGAAGCGCACCGGATATTGCACCGCGTAGCGCAGGAAATACTTATAGAAGCCGTGACGCGCTTCGGCCAGTCGACCGACGCCCAGCACAAGCCCAAGCAACGTGCCGGCGATCACACAGATCACCGTGCACTTGAGCGTCATCAGCGTGCCCTCGACGAACAGAGGCATGTATTCGCTGATGATGTTCCACTGGAACCCACCCATGAAGCACCTTTCTCACAAAATGAAACGAACCGGCTGCCCGGCGGAAAAACGCACGCGGCCCGGGGGTTGACGTCGGCAATCGACGATCAGCTCACGGGCCGCGAGTGGCCAGAGTCTCTGGCGCGCGTGGCGCGAATCTTGCACGCGTTAAAGGGGCTCGCCTGTTACTGCTGCGGCAGGGTCGGCACGTCGGCATCGAACCACTGCTTGTAGATCTTGGCGTACGTACCGTCGGCCACGATCTTCTTCAGGCCGGTATTGATCTTGTCCAAAGCAACCTTGTTGCCCTTCTTCACGGCGATGCCGAAGTACTGGCGCTTGAACTTGTTGTCATAGACCAGCTTGAACGGCTTTTCCGGATGGCTCTTGATGTAGAACTTGATCACGCCGACATCGCCCACGGCAGCGTCCACACCGCCACGATACAGTTCTTCGAGCATCAGCGGCGTGTTGTCGAAGCGACGGATGGCAGTGCTGGCACGGCCCAGCTCTTCCGACACGGCGATATCGCCCGTGCTCGAATTCACCACACCGACCTGAAGCTTCTTCAGATCGGCCAGGCCGGCGACTTTGGCGCCCGGCGCGGTAATGATGACCTGATCGGCCGGGAAGTACGGTGCCGAGAAGTCGACCATTTCACGACGCTTGTCGGTAATGGTGATGCCGGAAATGATGATGTCGCGATCGCCCTGGTCGAGCGTGGCGAAGATGCCTTCCCACGGGGTGCTGACCAGCTTAACGTTGAAGCCGCCGGCCTTGCCGACCGCCTTGATGATGTCGATATCGAAGCCGACCAGTTCCTTTTGCGGCGTTTCGAATTCGAACGGACGGTACGTGCCGCCTGCGCCCACGGTGTAGGTGGGATCGGCTGCCTGCGCGGCCGGCAGCGCGGCGAAGGTCGTCAGAATACAGGCGGCGGCCAGCACCAGGCGCTTCGTCAACATATTGATTTCCTTGGCGAGAATTCTTGAAAGAGCGCAATGATACTCCTCGCTGCCCCCGAAACGTAAAAAACCCGCCGAAGCGGGTTTTCACGTTGCGCTCTCGCGACGCGATGTGAAATTCTCACCGGACGATAATGCCCGCAGGCGGCTCGGGGGGCGCAGGACACCGCGCATGCAGTGCCCTGCCGGCCCCTGGCGAACGCCTCGAATTCAGAATGCGCCCGCCGCAATCGGGCCGGCAGCCTCACCGGGACCGAAAACGACGTCGCGATACGTCTTGCCTGCCGGAATCATCGGGTAGACATCGTCTTCGCGAGCGACGAGCACATCGAGCAAATACGGCTCGCTCGGGTCCTGAAGCATACGGGCCAGCGCGGCCGGCAGTTGTTCCGCGCGGGTCACGCGCGCGCCCGCCACGCCGTATCCTGCCGCGATCGTCACGAAGTCAGGGTACGGATGGCCCTCGTCCGCCCCCTGCGCAGCGTTGGGATCGACCAGCGAGGACGCCACACGGTTACGCGAATAGATCATGTCCTGCCACTGCCGCACCATGCCCAGCCACTGGTTGTTGATGACCAGCACCTTCACGCCCAGCCCATAGCGTCGGCACGTCGACAACTCGTTGACGGACATGTTCAGGCTGCCGTCACCGTCGATATCGATGACCGGCACGTCGGGAAGCGCCACTTTCGCGCCGATAGCCGCCGGCAAACCGAACCCCATCGTTCCGAACCCGGCACTCGAGAGAAACGTGCGCGGTTCGCGAAGACGCAAATGCTGCATGGCCCACATCTGATGCTGTCCCACGCCGGTCGTGACGACCGCTTCAGGCGGCAACAACGCCGCGAGCGAGGCAATGACATCCACCCCGGTCAGCACACCCGCAGCGTCAGGGCCGGCGGGTTGCGGCGCGCGCAGCGGATGCGCTTCGCGGCGCTCGCGCAAATAGGCATGCCACGCTGGCACGTCGCGGCGCTTCGCGTGCGCCAGCAGGCCAGCAAACGCATCGCGCAGGTCCGCGTGCACACCAAGCGTGACCGGTTTGTTTTTGCCGATTTCGGCGGCATCGACGTCGATGTGGACGATTTTGGCGTGACGGGCAAACGATGCCGGATCGCCGATCACCCGATCGTCGAACCGCACCCCGAGCGCCAGCACAAGATCCGCCTCGTTGACAGCGACATTGGCCACATGAGCGCCATGCATGCCGAGCGGGCCGAGCAACAGCGCGTGGGCATCGGGCATCGCCCCCAGCCCCATCATGGTGAGCGCGACCGGACAATCGAGTGCCTCGGACAGCGCCACGAGTTGCGCCCCGGTGCCCGAGGCGATCACACCACCGCCGGCGTAGATCACCGGCCGTTCGCTTTGCGAAAGCAATGCCGCGATGCGTTGCGCCGTTTCGTCGCTCATGCCAGCAGGCACGGCGGACGTGACGCGCTTGTCGGTAGGCTGGTCGGGACGCGCCTGCTGGATGTCCTTCGGGAAGTCGAGCAACACCGGGCCGGGACGTCCCGCCAACGCACAGGCCGCGGCTTCACGCAGCGCCGCCGGGATGTCGCGCGCCTCACGCACCTGACGGGCCAGCTTCGTAACCGGCCGGGTAATGGCGACGATGTCCACTTCCTGGAACGCATTCTTTCCCAGCCAATGGGTCGCCACGTTCCCGGTGATGGCAAGAATCGGCACGGAGTCGCTGGCCGCATCGGCAATCCCCGTGACCAGATTGGTGGCGCCCGGCCCCGACGTGGCAAGACATACGCCCAGCTTGCCGGTCGCACGGGCATAACCCTGCGCGCCGAAGACCGAACCTTGCTCGTGCTCGGTCCGTACCAGCGTGATGGACACCCGCGAGAGTGCGTCGAGCATTTCGAGATTGGCCCCGCCCGGATAGCAGAACACCGTATCGATGCCAATATCGACCAGCGTGCGTGCAATGAGATCTGCGCCTTTGGCAGACAACGGAGCAACAGGCTGGGCGACGGCACCGGTCGCGGTTTCGGCAGCGGGCAAAGTCAAATCGAGTTTCATGGGTATGGGGTTTCCTGCGGATTCAAACGAGCTTGAGGGAAGGCTTGCGGCACTATCACACAGGATGAGAGTTTACGGGGATCGCTCGGTAAATGCTTCGCGTATCGTTGACAAAAGTGCGTTCATTTCACATGATTCATTCAATTTTCGACGGCAACGGGAATAAATTATGCAACTCGACGAATTTGACGAGAAAATCCTCGCGCTCCTGCAGGAAGACGCCTCGCTCTCGGCGGCGCAGATCGGCGAACGGATCGGATTGTCGCAATCGCAGTGTTGGCGCCGGATCGACAGGCTGGATGCCGAAGGCGTGATCGAGCGGCGCGTCGCACTCGTCGATCGGAAGAAGGTCGGGTTGAACGTGATGCTGTTTGCTCACGTAAAACTGGCCGGGCATAACCGCAGTGCGCTGCCCGAATTTTCGAAGGCGATACAGGAATTCCCGGAAGTGCTCGAATGTCACGTGCTGATGGGCAACGTCGACTTTCTGCTTCGCATCGTGACGCGCGACGTCGAGGCCTATGAACGCTTCTTCTTCGAGCGTCTCTCGCAATTGCCGATGGTGCAGGAAGTCAACTCGATGATTGCGCTTTCCCAAATCAAGTCGACAACGGTGCTCCCGATCGGCAACGCTCAATCGGGCGGACATTCCGCCGGCCCCGGCGCGGCAGGCGGCAGTGCGCCCTCCCATTCGTGACGCCATTCGACAAACGGCTGTCGCGAAAGCGCCGCTAGACTGATGTTTCCGACCTTCATGGAGATACCCTGTGGCGAGGCGCGTACGGCAAGGCAAAGGATGACGCACATGGCGGCAAATGTGGCGTTCGAGGCAACGCGCTACGTTGGACAGCACCCACGCAAGCCTCTATCCTTAAGCATCCACTACGGGAGCCTCGCATGAAACGTTGGTTCGGAATGACTGTCGCAGCCGCCATCGTCGGCGTCACGGCCTGGTGCATGATCCCCGCCCACGCGGCGTTGCAAAACGGCGCATCGGCGCCCGACTTCAAGGCCCAGGCGTCGCTCGGCGGCAAAGTCTTCACTTTTTCGCTGGCCGACGCGCTCAAGCAGGGCCCCGTCGTGCTGTACTTCTATCCGGCCGCGTTCACCGCGGGTTGCACGATCGAGGCACACGATTTTGCCGAAGCAACCGACGCGTTCAAGGCCATGGGCGCCACCGTCATCGGGGTTTCGCACGACAACATCGACACACTCAACAAATTCTCCGTGTCCGAGTGCCGCAGCAAATTTGCGGTAGCTGCCGACACCGACCAGAAGATCATGAAGTCGTATGACGCGGTGCTCGCACTAAAGCCGGACATCGCCAATCGCATTTCGTACGTGATCGCCCCCGACGGCAAAGTGATCTACAGCTATGTCAGCATGGATCCGGACAAGCATGTGCAGAACACGATGGCAGCGGTTCGAAAGTGGCACGAGACGCATCACTGATGCCGCGCGTCGCGTGATTCGCTCGCGTGACCGGCATGACCGCTTTGATTCCCATTGTTTTCCTGACCCGCTTCACCCGCTTCACCTGCATCCCCTGCATCAAGGCGACAGGCGGCTAGGCGTCAAGGCACCAAGGCATCACCCGCTTTTCAGGGCTTTACCGATGAGGACGGCATGAGCACGGCACCACCGACCGCGAGGGCGATCGCCCGCGCACAGACCCGCAGCGAGGAACTCGCCAACAGCCTCAGTCACGGCCTCGCCTGCCTGGCGGCCCTCGCGGCAATTCCGTTTCTCTTCACGGCGGTACGCCCCGCGTTGCCCAGCCCGAGCGCCGTGCAGCAGATCGGCATCGGGGTGTTCGCGGTCACGATGGTGGTGGTCTATCTGGCATCCGCCCTGTATCACGGACTGCCCGACGGACGCGCGAAACGCCTTTTCATGCGGGTCGACCACTGCGCGATCTTTCTCTTCATCGCCGGCACCTACACGCCCTTCACCGTCAAGATTCTCAACGACCCATGGGGCTGGCCTCTGCTCACCGGCGTATGGACGATGGCCATCGCCGGTCTGATTGCCAAATCGCTCGGCCTGCTCGACCGCCCGCTCGTCTCCACGCTGCTCTACATCGCGCTTGGCTGGGTGGCCGTGCTGGTCGCCGGACCGGTGCTCGCGGCCATCCCCGGACCGGGTGCCGGATGGCTGTACGCCGGGGGCGTGGCGTACACCGTCGGGGCGATCTTCTATTCCCTCGACGGCCACATCAAGTTCGGGCATCTCGTGTGGCATCTGTTCGCCATCGGCGGCACCGTTTGCCACTACCTCGCCGTGTGGCGGTACGTCTGAACCGGGTCGAGCCGCTCGCGGAACAACCTCGGACGACCTCGGACGATCCTGGACGATGTCGCCCCCGTCCGAGTCCCCTCCGCGCCCCCTTCCATACGCGGCCGTGCCCGCCACTCAGTCTGTCCCTCGTTGCGAGCATAACGCTGCCCGGCAGCTTTCGAGCTTTTGTGCGAGACGCTCGCATCGTGCCGTGAGCACGGGATCGCCGAACATTCGGCAAGCGCCGCGCATGCGGTGAAGCAGCGCCTGAGCCGCATGAATGTCTTCAGCCCGACGCCTTGCGATCAGACGACGAAAGCGCGCCAGATCCTTTGCCATTTCGTCGCGCATCATGCGTCGCGCGTGCGGATCCTCTCTGAGCGGTGTGCGTGGCTTGGGTGGCTTGGGTGGCTTGTGCGGCATGTGAGGTCGTGCCGGCGCCCCCTCCTTCCCCCTCGTCCCCTTCGCCCCCTTCGCCCCCGCTTCGTTCGGGCGCTCGTTCCACGCCTCGTCCCACGCCTCGTCGAGCGCCGGCCATCGCACGGACAAGGTCTGCGCAAGCCGCTCCCGGGAAACCGGCTTCGTCAGCACATCGTCGATACCGGCGTCACGCGCCGCGCGCGCCTCGACGACCGAGCCGGTCACTGCGAACACCACCGGTTCGCGTCGACCGAGCAGGGGCGCCAGCGCGTGCAATGTCTTCGAGAGCGCGAGACCGCTCACGCCATCGAGATGAACATCGGTGAGCACGACGTCGACGTCCAGTGCAACCCATTGCACCAGCGCATCCGTGAGGTCTTGGGCCGTTGCGACATGGCAGCCGAGCGCCGTCAACTGTTCGCCGAGAATCTGCCGATTCATGGCGTGGTCATCGACAACGAGCGCCTGTAAGCCCGGACGCACGGCAATCCGTTGCACGGGCGCCGCTATCGGCACGTCGCGGCGCACGCGTGGCGACGCGAGCGCGCCCGCGCCCTCCGAAGCCTGTTCCCGGGCCATCTTCCTGCCAACGTCGGTTGAGGATCCGGACGGCATCTGCGGCTTGAACGGTGAGAGCGGTGAGAGCGCTGAGAGCGGTGAGGAAGGCGCGAAAGGCACTGACAGGCGAAACCGCGCGCCGGTCGGCGACGGCTCGGCGCACAGCATGCCGCCGATACGCCGCGCCCATTGACGGGCGATCCATAGCCCCAGACCCGTGCCCTTCGTGGCCGGATCGGCCCGAGCGAACGCCGCAAAGACGGCGTTCTCCATTCCCGCCGGAATGCCCGGCCCCGTGTCGGTCACGTGGATTGTCAATCGCGACTCGGCACCGTTTCGCCGCATGTTGGTGTGCGGCGCCCCCCCACGCCTTTCACCCTGCGCGCCGCTCCCATGGCCCCCGTGGCTGCCGTCGGCGTCGTCTCCCTCCGGTTCCTTGGCCTCCTCCCAGGACACGCGAACTGCCACGCCACCGCACATCGTGTATTTCAGCGCATTATCCACGAGCGTACGCACGATCTGCCGCAACCGACCGGCATCGCCCCACAGAAATACCGGCACGTCGTCCCCAATCTCGCACGTCAGCGCCAGCGCTTTGGTCCTGGCCGCATCGCGAAAGGCATCCACCTCGGTATCGAGGCACGCCCGCACCTCGAATACCGCTTCTCGCAGCGGCAGTTGCGCAATCTCGCCCTGGCCGAGTTGCAAGACGTCATCGACCACCCCGGCCAGCACATCGAGCATGTCGCGCATGTTGCCCAGGCGTCGGCGCGGACCGTGCATGTGGGCACTGTCGTCGGCACCGTCGTCGACAGCGGCATCGTGCTCGGTGCGTGCGGTCATGGCGTCGAGATGCCCCTGCAAGACCTGCAAGGGCGCGCGCAACTCGTGCACCAACGCCAGCCGAAACGTGGCGACATCCACCGCGCCGTTCCTTACACAGCCTTCCGGCGAACTGTCCTTATCCACGGCATACCGTCCCGCCTCCGGGCTTGCGGATCGTAACTTGAATTTATCGAGATTCATCGCGCCATTGACGCCGCATCACGATTGACGCGTTTCGGCGTACTGAAGAAAGTGGAAGAGCTTTCAAGTCTGGCCTGTTGCGCGACGGTTGCGACTGCGCAAATTCCGAATTTTTCTCGCCGAGACCGCGCTTTCGGATTGCCCCGATCCCGAATGGCTCAAGTTCTGCTTCTCATATGCCGATAATCCCTATGCCCCGTCTTGCACTCACCGATGGACGGGGAGGTCGCGCCCCCTCCTGGCACGGCCTGGGCATTCATTCCATCGATCAATATGTATAAGAACATTACGATTCGGGCCAGTCTGACGCTGGTCTTAGGTTTGCTTGGTGCACTACTCGTCCTCGTCAGCCTGCTGGGTCTCCAGGCGCTTGGCTCCAGCAATGAATCGCTGAGCAAGATGGCGACGGAGGACACCCCCGCCCTGGCCGAACTGAAGGGAACCGGCGAGCAAATTCTTCGCACGCGCCTGTCCATGGCGACGTATGCGTCGTACGTCAGCCTCGGCGCCGATCCCGACGAATCCGAAAAAGTTCTGAAACGAGGCACGCAATACATCGCCGCGTCGGATGCCCTCTGGAACGATTATCTGAAACGTCCCAAAGAAGATGCGCACGAAGCGGAGGTGGCCAAAGCCGCCGACGAAAAGCGCCGCGCCTTTTTCGACAAGGTGATCACGCCCGCGCTCAACGCGCTCAAGCAGGGCGACGTCGCCGGCTTCCACCAGATTCAGGCACGCATCGCACCGGCCGCCTACAACAGTTTGGATACGCTCATGCGCGAGCTTCAGGATCTTCAGGTCGCGCGTCAAAAGGCGCGCTACGAAGCCGCACAGGAGCGCTATACGTTCATGCGCATTGCGATGGGCGCCACGCTCGTGATCGCGCTGCTGCTCGCCCTCTGGGGCCGCGCCATGCTCGCGCGCGCCGTGCTGCGTCCGATCCGGGAGGTCATTGCCTATTTCGAGCGGATGGCCGCCGGTGATCTGAGCCAGCGGATCGAGCAGCGCACGCGAAATGAGATGGGTCAGCTTTTCGGGGCGCTCGGTCGCATGCGTGACGGTCTGGCGAGCACGGTGGGCACCGTGCGCGAGAGCACCGAAGCGATCCACGGCAGCGCCCGCGAGATTGCCGACGGCAACGCCGACCTGTCGCGCCGCACCGAATCGCAGGCATCGTCGCTGGAAGAAACGGCCGCGAGCATGGAGGAACTGACCGCCGTCGTCAAACAGAACGCCGAGAACGCCCGCGCCGCGAGCCAACTGGCCGTGACCGCCTCGGAGACTGCCGCGCGCGGGGGCGATGTCGTTCAGGAAGTCGTAACGACGATGCGCGATATCGCCGAGGCCTCACAAAAGGTCAGCGACATTCTGACCGTCATCGACGGTATTGCCTTTCAGACGAACATCCTGGCGTTGAATGCCGCGGTGGAAGCGGCGCGCGCCGGTGAACAGGGTCGCGGCTTCGCCGTGGTGGCGGGCGAAGTCCGCACGCTGGCGCAGCGCAGCGCGTCGGCCGCCAAGGAAATCAAGGGATTGATCGAAGCGTCGGGAACCCGAGTCGAAGCCGGCACCCGTCTGGTCGAGCGTGCGGGCGCGACGATGTCGGAAGTCGTGCAGTCCGTCAAACGCGTGACCGACATCATGGGTGAGATCTCGGCCGCAAGCGTAGAACAGTCCAGCGGCATCGAGCAGGTCAATATGGCCGTCACGCAGATGGATGAAATGACCCAGCAGAACGCCGCGCTCGTCGAAGAAGCGTCAGCCGCCGCTACCGCGCTCGAAACACAGGCAGCGCGTCTGCGCGAGTCGGTGGCGCTGTTCCGTCTCTCGACGCACGAAGCGGCCCATGCATCGGCTATCGGCGCAGGCGACACCCCGGCCACCGCTGCCCCCGGCGCGCTGGCGCTGGCCGCCTGACGCGCCCGACGCGCCCGACGGTCCGGTAACGAAGTCAGCGCCCCGCGCTCTCGCCTACATACGCCCATCACATGGCTGACTGGGCATCGGCGAGCGCGCCGGGACGCGATCTCAAACGCTGACGCGCTGCTCGAATCCGTCGAGCGGCGACGCCGCCACCCACGCCTTGTCGACGTCGCACGACGATACTTGCGCGCCTCGCGGCCCTTGCCGCATCCACTCGCATAACGCGAGCAATTGCGCGGTCTCGCCCTGAGCGACGGCTTCCACCGTCCCGTCGCGGCGATTGCGCACCCATCCCGCAAGCCCGAGCTTGCGCGCCTCGACCACACAGGCCGCACGGTAGCCCACGCCTTGCACCCTTCCGTGCACCACGATGCGCCACGTTGCCGTCATTGCCCCCTCCTGTCTCGACGGATGGACACCGATGCGTGTCGGTGCCCTCATGGAAAAAGGGCTCGACGAACATCGAGCCCCTTCGTTACGTTAGCACACCATCGGTCCACGTCTAATAGATGTCGCGGCGATAGCGCCCCTGTGCGGAAAGGTCCAGCAACGTCTGCACCCCGATCGCGTCGGCGAGTGCCGCATCGACCGCCGGCGCCATGCCCGCCAGACTGCCGCACACGTAGATCGATGCCCCGTCGGCGACCCACTGGGCGATTTCCTGCGCCGACTCGCGGACCCGGTCCTGCACGTAGATCCGTTCGGGCTGATCGCGCGAATAGACACGGTCAAGTCGTGCAATACCGCCCTGCGCCTGCCAATCGCGCAAAGTCACATCGTGAAATGCATCGTGGCGCGCCTGACGTTCACCGAAAATCAACCAGTTGCGCACATGCCCCTGCGCAATGCGGGCCGAAAGATGGGCGCGCAGACCTGCCAGCCCCGTACCGTTACCGATCAGAATCATGCCGCTCGCGTCGGTGGGGCCGTGGAACCCGGGATTCCGGCGCACACGCATGGTCACACTGTCGCCCAGCGCCACCCCTTGCGTGAGCCAGCCCGACCCGAGGCCAAGTGCGCCATCCGGGCGACGTGTCTGACGCACGAGCAGGATCAGCTTGCCCTCCTCCGGCGTCGACGCTATCGAGTATTCACGTTCGGGCAACGGGGCCAGACGATCGAGCCAGTCCTGCAAATCGACGCCGGCGGGTGGCGCCGCCTCGGGCAGCACGCGCTCACGCAATGCGTCGCCAAGCCGCGTCTGCCGTCCAGCGACATTCACCCGAACGTCCGACGTCCACACGCTTCCGGCCAGGAAGGCGTCGACATGGGCCGCCGTATGACGCGGCAGCACCTCGACCAGATCGCCCGCCACCCACGTTGCCCCCGGGGGTGGCGTGAATGCCAGATGGTAGGCAGGCAGGCCCGCGCTGCCGGGGTTCAGCACCGCGCGCTCGGCCAGCGTCCACGAAGCGAACTGCGGACTCTCGTGCGTCGTGGTTGCCACGAGCGGACGGCCCAGCCACTCCCCCAGACGCGCCTGCCAGTTCGCCCACGCGCCCGGGTCGCCCCGGTCGACCTCGATCGGCTCGAACGCCGCCACGCCACCCTGCGCGCGCAGCCAACCGTCGAGTTTCCGGCCGAAGCCGCAGAACGTGTCGTAATGACTGTCGCCCAGCGACAGCATGGCGAAGCGCAACCCGGGCAACGCCATCGCCTGATTCATCAATTGCTGCGAGAAACGCCGTGCACTGTCCGGAGGCTCACCGTCGCCGAAGGTGCTGACGATGAACAACGCCCGTCTGGCCGCGCCGAGCTGCGCCTCGCCGATCCGCGCGAGTGGCTGGATTTGCGCAGGCACGCCCGCGCCCTGAAGCATGCCGGCGGTCTGCCACGCCAGCCCCTCAGCGACACCGCTTTGACTGGCGTAGCCGATCAGCACGCCCTCGTCGGCAAACGAGCCGCCCGTGAGCGTCGTCGCGCCGTTCGCCGCCTGCACCGGCCGTGAGGCCGCCAGCGCGCGCTTTTTCCTGCGGCGATCGAGGTACAGCATCCAGCCGGTCACGAAGAACACCGGCATCATCAGGCTCGAGAGCATCATGACGACGATGCCCGGCGTGCCGAAGAAACTGCCGCGATGCAGCGCATAGATGCTCGTGATCAACTGGCCGCCGGTCGTCTTCTCCAGGTAACGCTCTTCACTGCGGATCGCGCCCGACGCCGGGTCGATGTCCATGCGGCTGAAGGCGCGCTCATGGGGTACCGTCGGGTCCAGCCAGGTCATCTGCAACGGACCGCCCGGCTTTTGCGACGGGCGCACATACGCCTTGGTGTAATCGGGCACGCGCGCCGTGAAGCGGGTCCAGACCGTGCGCATCTCGTCAGGCGACGTCGACGCGAGGTCGGGCAATGCCTTCCTGCCCGCTGCCTTCGCGGTGGGCGGGTTGCCCGCGTTGCCCGGCTCGCCCTGCTTCGCCATCTTCGGCTTCTCGGGCGATTTGTTGCGCACCGGCTGCGGCACCCCGGCCACCGAAAACAGCATGCCGCGCCACCAGTCGTACGACCAGTAAAGCCCGGTGGTGGCCGACAGCAGGTACGGCACGAGTACGATCGTGCCGATCACGGCATGCAGGTTCCAAAGGAACGGACGGCCCTGCTTCTTGAAATCGATGTGGAACCAGGCGCGCCAATGACCGATACGACGTGGCCATCGCAGGTACAAGCCGCTTAGCGCGAGCAGGAACAGCAGCAGCGTGGCCGCGCCGGTAATCTGCTTGCCAATGCCATCCACCGTCAGGAATCGGTGAATGTCCATGATGAAACGGAAGACAACATCCGCCTGGGAGCGGCCCAGCATCTGTCCGGTGTACGGGTCAACGAAGTAGGTTTCGCCACGCGTGCCGTCATCGATGGACAGGCGCACGCCGACGGCGTCCTCCGGGGCACGCATCACCGTCATGAGCAGAATGCGCCGATCCGGCACCGCCTCGTGAACGCGCGCAACCAGTTCGGGAACCGGCAGGCGCGATGCGGATGCCGCCTCGGGCACAGTCACCGTCATCACCCCCGGGCTGAAGGCGCGCGTGAGTTCTTCGTAGTAGGAGAGCAACGCGCCGGTCAGGCCGACCACCGCCAGCACCAGACCGGCGGTAATGCCGAAACACCAGTGCAGTTGAAACCACAGTCTTTTCATCATTGTTGTCGTCCAACGCACGTCCGTGCGCCGGCGATGGCGCGTGCGTGGCAAGTTTGCCGTGCCGCAATGCCCCGACGGCGCACTATGCGGCAATTATCGAATGGTATTGCAAACGATTCTCATATTCAATAGCGACTTGCGACTTGTTTCGTGCGGCCCTGTAGGTGTCGTCTCACAGGAATTTCATACATAAGACGACGTCTTGTCGGTTTTTGAGCGGTTAGGATGAATTACTGCGCGCGGATGTCCGCGCTCCTTCTCATCCATTTGCCGCTCGACACGTCTCGTCTGCCCACTCCCTAGCCCATTGGCGGCCCTGGAACGACCTGTCGATCTGCGGCACGACAGCGACGGAGTGCCATGCGACCCTTAGCGTTTTCCCGTCCCACCGCGTCAACGTCGGTCCCCGCCGTTGACGTTACCCGGGTGGCATTCTTTTTCGACCTTGACGGCACATTGGCGCCGCTGGCCGCAAGTCCGGGCGCCGTGAAATTACCGCCGGACACTGCCCTCGTGCTCAAGAGTCTGTTCGAACGCACGCAGGGAGCGCTCGCCGTGGTCTCCGGGCGCGCGATCGACCAGATCGATGACCTGCTGGCCCCGCTGCGTTTGCCCGCCGCCGGCCTGCACGGCGCCGAGATTCGTCATGCCAACGGCCAGCTGCTGCGCGATCGAGGGCATACGGCCGATACCGAACGTATCGCCGCGATGGCCGCGCCGTTACAGGCGCTGGTCGCTCAACACCCCGGGCTGCTGCTGGAGAACAAAGGCAGCGCGCTCGCTTTGCACTATCGCGGTGCGCCTGAACTGGCGGGCGTGGCGCGCGACACCATGCTAGCGCTGGCCGAGCTGCACGCAGAGCGTTTTTCGCTGCAACCCGGCAAGCTCGTGTTCGAGTTGCGTCCACGCCATGTCAGCAAAGGGCGTGCGATTACTACGTTGCTCAATGAAGCCCCGTTTGCCGGGCGCACGCCGCTGTTTGCCGGCGACGACCTGACAGACGAGGCCGGATTCGCCGACGTGAATGCGCTGGGTGGCATCACGATCAAGATCGGAGACGGAGAGACTTGCGCTCACCATCGTCTGCCTTCGCCGGAAGCATTGACTACCTGGCTGCTGACGCTGCACCGCGCGGCTGCCCCGTCCCCATCTCAACCCTCTCAGGAGACAGACGTATGAGTCGCTTAGTCATCGTGTCGAACCGGGTCGCCCCCATTACCGAGGGCAAACCAACGGCCGGCGGGCTGGCCATTGGCGTATTCGACGCACTCAGGGACACCGGCGGCATGTGGTTTGGCTGGAACGGTGAGATCGATGCGGAACCGGCCACCGCGCCGAACATTGCGCATCGCAACAATGTCACCTTCGCCACCGTGCCGCTCACGCGCCGTGATTACAACACGTACTATCGCGGCTTCTCGAACGCGACGCTGTGGCCGACGTTTCACTACCGCGACGACCTCACGCGCTTCCAGCGTGACGACTACAACGGGTACCGCCACGTCAACGCCCGGTTCGCCTCGCTGCTCGCGCCGTTGCTCGAACCCGACGACCTCGTCTGGGTGCATGACTACCATCTCCTGCCCTTCGCGCAGGCCTGCCGCCAGATAGGCGTGCAGCATCGGCTCGGCTTCTTCCTTCATATTCCGTTCCCGTCGCCGCAGGTGCTGATGACCGTGCCGCCGCACGAGGCGCTCGTACGGGCCATGTGCGAGTACGACCTCGTCGGGTTCCAGACCGAGACGGACCGTACGGCGTTCACCGATTACCTGCTGCGCTTTGCAGGCGCCACGATGAACGACGATGGCACGATAACGGCCTACGGGCGAACGCTGCGCACCGGCGTCTACCCGATTGGCGTCTATCCGGACGAGATTCAGAAGCAGGCAACGGCACGAGCGACCGTCAAGCACATTCTCGATCTGAAGCAGGGGTTGCAGGAACGCAAGCTCATCATGAGCGTGGATCGTCTCGATTACTCGAAGGGGATGCTGGAGCGTTTTCGCGCGTTCGAGCGTCTGCTGGAGTTATGGCCGAATCAGCAAGGGACGGTGAGCTTCGTGCAGGTCGCGCCCCCGAGCCGCTCCGACGTGGCGGGCTACGGTGAAATCCGCCGTCAGCTCGAAACGGAGGCCGGCCACATCAATGGCCGCTTCTCGGATCTCGCCTGGACCCCGTTGCGCTATATCAACAAGCGCTACGATCATGAAGTGCTGATGTCGTTCTTCAGGGCGTCGCAGGTCGGTTACGTCACCCCATTGCGCGACGGCATGAACCTCGTGGCAAAGGAGTACGTTGCCTCACAGGACCCCGCGGACCCGGGTGTACTGGTACTGTCGTGCTTTGCAGGCGCAGCGCAGGAGCTCGATGGGGCGCTGATCGTGAACCCCTACGACATCGACGGCATGGCCGAAGCGCTACGATCCGCGCTGAATATGTCGCTATCCGAGCGTCAGTCGCGTCACGAGAGCATGATGAGCGCATTGCGCGAGCACAATTTGTCGACGTGGCGCGACCGGTTCATCGCCGATCTGCGTGCGCCCGCAGCCGCGACACCGGCCTTGTTGCGCTGCGCCCAACCCGCCGCCGCCTGACTGCCGCCGTGCGTGACTGCCTGCCCCCGTTCGGGGTCACGGCATAAGGCGACGGACGAACCTCTCGGGAGATTCGCCATGAGTCAACGCTCCGTCCCCCAGGTCGCCCCGTATGTCGAAGTCGAGACTGAGGGGCCGGTAACCATCCTCACGCTGGCGCGTGCAGCGCGCCGGAACGCCGTCGACCGCCCCATGGCCGCGGCGTTGCGTGACGCCCTGCTCGCCTTCGAGCAGGACGAAACCACCAGTGTCGCCGTGCTTTGCGGTAAAGGCGCCTCGTTCTGCGCCGGGGCGGACCTCTCCGCCTTCGACGACCCCGAACGTCGCAACATCGTCACGCCCGACGGCAGCGGCGACGGGCCGATGGGCCTCACGCGGCGTCATCTGGACAAGCCGGTCATCGCCGCCGTGAGCGGTCACGCGGTGGCCGGGGGACTGGAGTTGGCGCTTTGGTGCGATTTGCGTGTCGCGGACGACTCGGCAACGTTCGGTGTGTTCTGCCGGCGCTTCGGCGTTCCCCTGATCGATGGCGGGACCGTCCGTCTACCTCGCCTGATCGGCATGAGTCGTGCGCTCGACCTGATCCTCACCGGCCGTGCCGTAGGGGCGCAGGAAGCCTTCGAAATCGGACTCGTCAATCGGCTGGTGCCGGAGGGCATGGCGCGACAGGGCGCGATTGCGCTGGCGCAGCAGTTGGCCGAATTGCCGCAAGGGGCATTACGCGCCGATCGCCGGGCCGCTTACGCGCAGTGGGATTTGCCGCTGGAGGAGGCGCTGCGCCAGGAAGGCGCAGCGGGTCATGACGTGGTGTTCTCCGAAGGCATTGCCGGCGCGCGCGCATTTCTCAGTGGGGCGGGCCGCCACGGGGCGCCGCGCGACTCGCGCTAAGCACCGTCGTGCTGCCTCTGCACGCCGTGCGACGACAATGGGCTGACCGCACGGCGCGAATGCCACGAATGCCACGAACGTCCTGAACGCCTCGAATATGTCGCGAACGACTTATCGTGCCGGTGCCGGCAACGCCGGCGTTTCCGCCAGACGCTTGGCAAGGCCGTCGGCGATTTCCTTATGATTCGCCTGTCGGGCGAAATCGACCGCCGTCATCTTGAGCTGATTCTTCAGCCGCACATCCGCGCCGCCGTCGAGCAACACCTTGCACGTGGTGATATGACCGCCGCGCGCGGCCATCATCAGCGGGGTGGTGCCGTTAGGCGACTCGGCATCCACGTAGGCTGACGCGTCGAGCAACATCTTCACAATGTCGTCGTGACCGTTCGTCGCCGCATAGTGCAGCGGTGCCCAGCCCTTCTTGTTGACTTCGGCGTCCTTGTCGATGAGCAGCTTGACCATCGGCGTCAGGCCTTGCAGCGACGCAATCATCATTGCGTTCTCGCCGGCGCGATTGGTCGCTTCGAGATCCGTACGTTTGTCCTCGATCAGCAGCTTGGCGACGCCAACGGATTTCTCGCGCATGGCAATCACCAATAGCGGGTCCCCCTTCTCGTCCGTGGCATTCGGGTCGACACCCGCCTTGAGCGCCTGCTGGACAGCCTTGGTGTCGTCGAAGACAACGGCCTTGACGAGCGCCGTATTGGAAGTGGCGGCAGTGGCGCATGCGGTGAGCCAAAGCACGCTCATCAGCGTAAAGGCACGGATCATCGAAAATTTGCGCATCGGGGGCTCCTGTCGGTCGTCCGGAAAAATCGGCTAAGGCGTGCTGAAATACGTCGATTCGAATGCTGTCGATATTGCAAGGCGCACTCGTGCGCTCAATGCGTTCAATGCGTTCAATGCGTTCAATGCGCTGCCGTCGAAAAAAGACGGAAGAAGTTCTCCGTCGTCGCCTCGGCAATCTTCTGCAACGGTTCACCGCGCAAGTCGGCGATGAATTCGGCCACATGCCGTACATACCCCGGCTGATTGAGCTTGCCGCGATACGGCACCGGCGCGAGATAGGGCGAGTCCGTCTCGATCAGCATGCGATCGAGCGGCACACGACGCGCCACCTCCTGCAAATCGCGCGCGCTCTTGAACGTGACGATGCCCGAGAACGAAATGTAGAAATTCTGATCGAGCGCGCCTTCGGCAACTTCCCAACTTTCGGTGAAGCAATGCATCACGCCGGCCGGCTGCCCCGCGTCCTCCTCGCGCATGAGTCTGAGCGTGTCGTCTGCTGCGGAGCGCGTGTGGATGATGAGCGGCTTGCCCGTGGCCCGTGCGGCGCGAATGTGGGTGCGAAAACGCTCGCGTTGCCACTCCATGTCCTCGATGCTGCGGCCTTCGAGCCGGTAGTAATCGAGGCCCGTCTCGCCAATGGCGACGACCTTCGGCGTGGCCGCGAGGCGAATCAGATCGTCGACGCTCGGCTCGGGCGTGTCTTCGTAATCGGGATGCACGCCCACCGACGCGTAGACGTTCTCATGCCGGGCGGCGATCTCCAGCACCTGCGGCAGCGTCGGCAGATCAACGGAGACACACAGCGCGTGGCTGACCTTGTTCTCCTGCATGCGTGCGAGCAGCTCGGGCATCTGCTCGGCCAGTTCCGGGAAATTGATATGACAATGCGAATCGATGAACATGATGTGCGATCGGCGATCGGTGGCAGACGGTCTGCATCAAAGCGATGCCGGTCCACCGAACAACTGTTTGTATTGCAGGAAGAGCGCTTCGAGCAGCACCCGGGTATTGAGCGGGTGGTTCTGCACCTGACGCTGTTGCGCGAGTTCGCGCAGGAAGCCCAGCAGCCGGACGTCGTCGGTGGCGTCGCCACAGTGCCGCAACGCTTGCGACTGACCGGGGAAGAAACGAACGGCGCCCGCCATGCGCTCGGCGAGAACGTCGAAACACCAGCGTTGCAACGTTTCGAGAACCCCCGGCAGACTCCCCTTGTGCAGTTGCTCCGCACAGGCAAACGCGTCTATCGCGCCGCCTTGCGCCAACTGTCCCAACAGCCAGTCGCGCCAACCGCGCTCTTCCGGCTCGGCGAGCGCGCGTGCGGCAAGCGGCGCACCACCGGCCTCGGCGAGCACGGCGGCGGCCGTGGGAGCGTCCAGTCCGGCCTCGCCCATCAGCCATTGGGTCGCCTGAGCATCGTTCGGACGCGTCAGCACAAGACGACGGCAGCGCGAGAGAATCGTTGGCAGCAAACGGTCCGGTTGTGTCGTCACCAGCAGGAAAACCACCCCTTCGGGCGGTTCTTCGAGGGTCTTGAGCAGGGCGTTCGCCGCGTGCACGTTGAGCGATTCGGCCGGATACAGCAAGACGACGCGACGCCCCTGACGATGAGAGCCAAGGCTCGCGAAGTCGATCACCTCGCGCACCTGCTCGATCTTGATTTCCTTGCTGGGCGTCTTGGTTTTCTTGTCGCCATCGGCGTCCGCACGCGCTTGCGCACCCGGCAGCGTCTCGGCGAGTGCCTCGGGACAGATCGCGCGAAAGTCCGGGTGATTGCCGCTGACGAACCACTGGCACGCACCGCATGTCCCGCAAGGGAAATGCCCCTCGCGCGGCGATTCGCACAACAGTGCCTGCGCGAATGTGCGCGCAAGCGCGACTTCGCCGATACCCGGCACGGCCTGCAACAGCAGCGCGTGAGGCATCTGGGCGCGAAGATCGTTGAGTCGTGTCCAGTCCTGTGACTGCCACGGATACAGCATGTGGGCTCCTTGGCCGGATATTGCGGCAGTGGTCATGGTAGCGTCAGTGCGCTCCCCCTGCTGCCGACGGCATACCCGGAATTATGCGCGCGTCGGAAGAGATCGGGCGGTTTCGTTGGTGAGGGCGGTGAGAGCGGTGAGGGCACCGTTTCAGATGCCGACTCAGCCCGCTCGCCCTGGTCATCAGCGCTCAATGCCCGGGCAATCCCAGGCGAGCAAAAACGTTGGCGAGTTGCGCCGCAATGGTGTCGATGCTTTGCGCGGCGTCGATCAGCACGATGCGGCCCCCGGACGTCTCGGCGCGGCGCAGGTATTCCTCGCGAACACGGGTAAAGAAGGCCGCCGATTCGCGCTCGAACTTGTCCGGGGCACGCGCGCCGGCAAGTCGCGCTGCCGCAATGGCGGGATCGAGATCGAACAGGATCGTCAGATCGGGTTGGCGCTCGCCCTGCACCCAGCGCTCGAGAATCGACAGCTTCTCGCGCGACAGGCCACGCCCTCCGCCTTGATAGGCGAAAGTCGCGTCGGTGAAGCGGTCGGAGACGACCCAGTCCCCCCGTGCCAGCGCAGGCTCGATGACCTTGACCAAATGCTCTCGACGACCGGCAAACATCAGCAGCGCTTCAGTTTCGATGTCCATCGGCTCATCGAGAACGAGCTTGCGAAGCGCTTCACCCAGCGGCGTGCCGCCCGGCTCCCGCGTGGCAACGACATCGCGTCCCACGCTCGCCAGTCCTTGACGCAAGGCATCGACGAAGGCGTTGACGTGCGTGCTCTTGCCCGCACCGTCAATGCCTTCGAACGTCACGAACTTGCCCGGGGCCACGACCGGCGCGATTGGGGAATGCGTCATTGCTCACCTCGCAGATATTTGTCCACGGCGCGATTGTGCTCCTGAAGATTCGTCGAGAAATGGCTGGTGCCATCGCCGCGTGCGACGAAGTACAGCGCGTCGGTCGGCGCCGGATTGAGCGCCGCAGCCAGCGACGCCACACCCGGCAGCGCAATGGGCGTTGGCGGCAAGCCGGCCCGCGTGTAAGTGTTGTACGGCGTATCGGTCTGCAAATCGCGCTTGCGCAGACGCCCGGTGTAAAGATCGCCCATCCCGTAGATCACTGTCGGGTCCGTCTGCAACAGCATGCGCTTGCGCAGCCGGTTGACGAACACCGCAGCCACTTGCCCACGCTCCACCGCCTGCCCCGTCTCTTTCTCCACCAGCGAAGCCATGATAAGCGCCTCGTACGGCGTGGCGTACGGCAGGCCCGGTGCGCGCGAGGCCCAGGCCTCGTCCAGACGCTTCTGCATCAGGCGATAAGCACGCTTGTAAATATCGATATCGCTCGAACCTTTCGGAAAAAGGTACGTGTCGGGGAAGAACATGCCCTCGGCCTCCGCGCGATCCGCGCCCACCAGTTGCATCAGATCGGCGTCCGGCAACCCTGCGGTGTCGTGACGCAGCGCCGGGTTGGCGTCGATCTCCGAGCGCATCTTCTTGAAGGTCCAGCCTTCGATGATCGTCACGACGTACTGGTTGACATCGCCACGCGCGAGCTTGTCCATCACTTCCATCGGCGTGACGCCGGTCGCGAACTCGTAGTTGCCCGATTTGAGCTTGGTGCCCACGTCCATCACGCGCGCGAGCAGATTGAACAGCACCGGATGCACCGGCACGCCGCCCGCGCGCAGTTGCGTGGCGACGCTGCGCACCGAGCTATAGGGTTTGATCGTGACGTCGAGCGTCGGCTTACCCAATTGCAGCGGCGACTGAGCCCAGTAATAGAAAGCGCCGCCCGCCGCCAGTGCGGCGACAATCAACAGGACAAACAGGCGTTTGATGAAAGACATGAATTGCAGGATAAGTCGCCTGACGGCGGCAGCGGGTTCGGGGGACTCGTCCGCCGGACCTGCGTGATGTTGACCGTATCGAGCCGCGCATTTTGCACGTCGTTGCACGTCGAACCGGGCTCGCACGTCCTGGCGGAAGACCCAATATAATACTTTGACTTGCCGAACCCTCACAGATTGACAGCCACTTTCGTTTATGACCTCCCAATGGCGTGATCTTCTGCCGCAAGCGGCAGCCGCTTCCCTGTCCGATATTTCGTCCGACGCACGTGCCGTCCAGTTCGATGCACTGCGCGCGGGCAGTTTCGTGTCGCTCGCGAGCGACACCGGGCTCATTGCCGTGAACGGCGCCGACGCCGCCGCGTTCCTGCACGGTCAACTGACCAACGACGTCGAGCGCCTGTCGCCGGTGCAGGCGCGTCTGGCCGGCTATTGCTCAGCCAAGGGGCGTCTGCTCGCGACCTTCCTCATGTGGCGCGACACATCGCCCGAGGCGACCCTCTATCTCGCGAGCGACGCCTCCGTACAGGCCGCCGTCCAGAAGCGCCTGTCGATGTTCGTGCTGCGCGCCAAGGCCAAGCTCACCGACGGCACGGCAACGCACGTCCTGCTGCAAGTCGGCGGTCCTGCGGCCGAGGCCGTGCTCACCCGCACGTTCGCCTCGCTGCCGACGGCGCCGCTCGTTGCCGTGCATGCCACGATGGGCGATGCGCCGGTCAATGCCACGAGCCTGATCCGCTTGCCGGACGCGGGCGTCGCGCGCTCGCTGTCGCGCTTCCTGTGGAGCGTGCCCATCGCGCAGGCGCAGGACGTCTGGAACGCGCTCGTGCAAACCGAGGGCGTCGTTGCGGTCGACCCGGCGATTGCCGCCTGGCTCGATGTGCAAAGCGGCGTCGCGCGCGTGACGGCAGCCACGCAGGAACAGTTCGTGCCGCAGATGATCAACTGGGAAGTCGTCGGTGGCGTGAACTTCCGCAAGGGCTGCTATCCCGGCCAGGAGGTGGTGGCCCGCAGCCAGTATCGCGGCACCATCAAGCGCCGGTTGCATCTCGCGCATGTCGAGGGCGAGCCGCCGTTGCCGGGACAGGCGTTGATCGAATCGAGCGACGCGGATCAGCCTTGCGGCATGGTCGTTCAGGCCGCGCCCGCGCCGAATGGCGGCTTCGACGTCCTCGTCGAGGTGAAACTCGCCGCACGTGAGACCGACGACGTGCGGATCGGCTCGGTGGACGGACCGGCGCTGGCGTTTGCCGATCTGCCGTATGCGATCATCGATCCGACCGAAACGCCGGGTGCATCAACGGCGTCGGCAGGGTCGGCCGCGTCATCTGCGCCCTGATTCGGTCTGCCCGCAACGGATGGACTGTTACGTCTACTATCGCGTCTCGCCGCAGCACGCCAAGGCCGCTCATCAGGCTGTTATGCAGCTCTTCGCGCTGGCGGCGGCGCGCTTTGGCGTCGTCGGTCGCATTCAGTCGCGTGCGGATGCGTCGGCCAATGAGGTCGCCAGTGCGGCCGCCGACCCTGGCGCCAACGACGCGCCAGGCATGCAAACGTGGATGGAGCGCTACGACGACGTCGGTCCCGCTTTCGTCACCGCGCTGCCTGAACTGGTTGCCGAGGCCGGTCTCGCCTCGCTGGTGGACGGTGAGCGCCACGTCGAGTGCTTCGTCGATCTCCCGCCCCCCCTCCCTCCATGTGCCTGATCGTTTTTTCCTGGCAACCTGAAGCCGCTACGCCGCTCGTTGTGCTCGCCAATCGAGACGAATTCTTCGAGCGCCCCGCCGAGCCGATGCACTGGTGGTCCGATCGACCCGACGTGCTCGCCGGGCGCGACCTGCGGGGCGGAGGCACGTGGATGGGCGTGAACCGCGCCGGGCGCTTCGCCGCACTGACGAACTTCCGCGATGGTCGCGCGCCCATGACGCCCAAGGACACGCCGTCGCGAGGCCTGCTCGTGTCCGCCATGCTCGACGCGACCTCGTTCGACGATGACCTGATGCGTATCGAAAAACACGCGCACGAGTACGCGGGGTTCAATCTGCTGGCGGGAGATTTGCCGGCGGGCAAGCTGTACTGGCTGGGCAATCGCGAGACCGGCGAGACTGGTGACAGCGGCGAGAGCGGTGACAGGGGCGAGGCCGCCGGGCCAACCGCGCTGCCCGTCGCACATCCGATCACCCCGGGGATTCACGGCCTGTCGAACGCGCTGCTCGATACGCCCTGGCCAAAGCTGGTGAGCCGGCGCGATGCGCTGCGCAATGCGCTGCATGACGGCGCCGATGCGGCGACACTGCTGCGAATCATGCGCGACCCGACGCAGGCCGCAGACGACCAATTGCCCGAGACCGGCGTCCCCCTCGAATGGGAACGCGCTCTCTCGGCCGCGTTCATTGCGTCACCCGCCTACGGCACACGATGCACCACGCTGCTTCGCTATCACCGTGACGGCGCCATCGAAATGACCGAAGCCACGATCTCGCCTGGCCAATTGCCGGAATCATTGTCCAACCGGCGCGATTTTGTCTTCAACGTGCCGTCGATCGCTTTAGCCCCATCCCACGCCTGATTTCGAGCACGAACGACGAAAACCGAAATAGGTTTCTCATTTCGCCCGCAAAAATGGGAAGCGCTATTTGCGTACTGTTTTCCGCGTTAACCTATTCGCTTTCGCCTCGACAAGCCATATTTAACGGGCTTGTCACCAGGTAATTTTCTGATTTCTATAAAAAAACGCCACATTCTTCGACGAACAATCATTTCGTCGCCTTACATTTGGCTATAATTGCACGCCAAACTTTTTGGGATGCTATGAAAAAGCACGACGCGGTACAGCGTCGGCTTTGACGCCAGATCCGGCTGTATAGAGCGGCAGTCGGGGTAACGCATTAAACGGAGCAATGCATCCGTGGCATAGCAAAGCGGTAATCGCTTATTTTCCAATTCCAGCCATGCCAGAAAAATACGACGCGCGAATCAGGGGTCGCGCGCCACAATGGACTTCGGGGGAAGTCTCCATTGAGGATTCTCTGCCACAGCCGGCAGTTGCCGAAACAGCGGCGGCTGCGGCAATGGCAGACATTGTCGCGCGCTGGTCGCTGCCAGTGCGCCGGTGGGCCTATCGTCAGACAGGCGCAGCCGCTTCCGGTAAGCCCGACGTGGGCATCGTCGATCCGATGCTTAGGCGCCGGCTGAGCCCCCTCGCCAGACTCGCCTTGTCGGCCGCTGCCGCCTGCGGCCCGCTGCCGCACGCTTGTCGCATCGTCTATGCGTCGCAACACGGCGAAATCCAGCGCACCACCCAGATGCTCGAAGCGCTCGCGCGAGGCGAACCGCCCTCCCCTACGGCTTTCAGCCTGTCCGTCCTCAATGCGACGCCCGGCGTCCTGAGCATTGCGCGAAAGGACCATTCGGCCATCAACGCCATTACCGCTGGCGACGACACACTCGGCTATGCACTGCTCGATGCATGGACACAGCTACGCGAGACGCCGGCATCCCCCGTGTTGCTCATCCACGCGTTCGAAGCGCCGCCGGCCTGCTACGGACCGACCGCACGACAAGTCGACGACGCCGGGAACGCGTTGGCCATCCTGATGGAATCCGATGCCCCGGCGAGACTGACCTGCACGATGCATCTGCCCGCGCGACGCACCGCGCACGCGGAGCCGCGCTCGCAAAGCACCAGCCTCGTCACGTCCCTTCTGGGCGGAGGCAGCGACCGGTGGCGCGGTGAGTGTCACGACTGGCAGTGGGAATGGCAAGAGGATGCTCAGCATGCGCGCGACTGACACGGGATGGAAGTTCCAGACCACACGGCGCCACGCGGCGGCTCTGCTCCTGTGGGCATGCTTCGCGGTGGGCGGTCTTGTCTTTTCGCTGGTGATCTTTCCGGGACTGCTGTTACTGCCAATATCGACGCGTTTGCGCCGGCGATACGCGATGGCGCTGGTCCATCGGTGTTTCGCGGCATTGGTGGCCAGTTGCCGTGCGCTCGGCGTGATGCGCTTCGAATTTCACAACGTCGAGACACTGCGTCATCTCGGGCGGGCAATCGTGATCGCCAACCACCCGTCGTATCTGGATGTCGTCGTTCTGCTCGCGTTGATGCCCCGCGCTTGTTGCATCGTGACGAGCCGACATTGGCGAAACCCGCTTTTTGCGGGCATTGTTCGTTCCGCCGGATACCTGCGCAACGATGGCGGGCCATCGCTCGTGAGCGCGAGCCATGCGTCGCTCGCGGACGACGTGCCGCTCATCGTATTCCCCGAAGGCACACGAAGCCCGTCGCGGGGACGGCTCGGCAAATTCTCCCGTGGATTCGCGCATATCGCACTGGCACATCGCTGCCCGATCCTTCCGGTCCTTATCGATTGCGATCCGCCCGCCTATACCAAACAACACCGCTGGTATTCGGTGTCGCCGCAGAGGCCGACACTGCACGTTCGCGTGCTGGAAACCGATATCGGTACGCAGAGCCTTGGCCAGCAAGGCGAGGCTGCCGGCGCGCACCTCAATCCGATCCCGCAGCCCTCATCGAAGGCAACCACGCCCGCGCACACCGACACGGGGTCTGCCCCGACGCACGGTGACGTGACACCTCTGGCTGCGAGACGCCTGACCGCATTCGCGGAACATTTTTTCATCGATCAGATTTCTCGACATGGCTTCACTAGAACTTGAGATCAAGCAATTGATCGTCGATGGGCTCGAATTAGAGGACATCGGCGTGGACGACATCACGGACGATATTCCGTTGTTTGGCGACGGCCTGGGCCTGGACTCCATTGACGCGCTTGAGCTCGGCATTGCCTTGCGCAAGCGCTTCGGCTTGCAAATCGAATCAAACGACGAGGCCGCTCGCGCGCAGTTCCGCAGCGTATCCACCCTTGCCCAATTGTTGCGCGAACGCGGTTGCGCCCAGTAAGGAAAGAAAGAAATGACCCCATTGACGTTGCCCCTCACGGACGAAGACATTCTTTCGCGGTTGCGCACCATTTTGCACGACACGTTCGAAATCGAGCCCGAACGCGTCACGCCAGAAGCGCACCTTTTCGAAGCGTTGGATCTCGACAGCATCGACGCGGTGGATCTGGCCATTCAGCTTCAGCGCATGACCGGCAAACGTATCAAGTCGGAAGATTTCAAAAGCGTTCGCACTGTCGCCGATGTGATCGCGGCAGTCCATACGCTGCTCAACGACTGACGAACGAGCATGCCGCAAATTCACGCCAACGCGTCGGCGTCGTTGCCACACGCCGCCTCGAAGAAGGGGCGATGGCAGTCGCTCGTTGCCGCGCTCGCGTATCCGATGCTGATCCTCGCCGGGATAACATTGCTCGCCCCTCGATACATCGCGCTGATGCTGCTCGTCGGGCTGTTTTTGCGATACCGGGGAAATCTGCGCACTCAACGGCTGCTGATGCCAGCAGAATGGATCGCCGCCGGCGGACTGGGGGCGCTGGCCTGCGCGACGGCGTTGAGCAACAGCGAAATGCTGCTGCGGTGCTATCCCGTTGCGGTCAATATCGGCATGGGGGTGACGTTCGCCCTGTCGCTGCGCGCGCCCGTCTCAATGGTCGAAAGGATCGCCCGGCTGCATCAACCGGATCTGCCGGCCGACGCTTCGCCTTACCTACGTGCCGTGACACGCGTGTGGATCGCGTTTTTCGTCATCAACGGCAGTATCGCGCTTTGCACCGCGTTCTGGGCGTCGCGCGAGATATGGTCGCTGTACAACGGTGGCATTGCCTACGTGCTCATTGGCCTGTTGTTCGCGGGCGAGTGGCTGTATCGCCGTCGCATGCTTGCACACAAAGCGGGAGAAGCGATGGAAAAGCGATCCGGCGCGGTAACCGCACAGGACCGGCGCCCATGAACGCGTTGCAGTCGTCGGCCCAGCCGTCGCACGCATGCCGTTCACTGGCAGAATTGCTGACGCCCCCTTCCGACCCGGCCCGGGTGATATGCATCGACGCGCAGGACACGTGCACGCCGCACACGTCGCTGAGCGCCGGGGCGTGGCACGCCCGCGTTACGACATTGCGTGATGCATGGGCAACGCGCCCTTCGCAACGTCTCGCGCTATGCCTGGACGACCCGCTCGACATGAGTTGCGCACTGTTTGCGGCGTGGGCAGCCGGAAAAACGCCGGTCGTCTTGCCCAACTTGCTTGCCCGGACACGCGCGGATCTTGCGTTTGCCTATGACGAAGCGATCGACACCGAAAGCCTCGCGCAAGTCATGCTCGCCCGCGACCATACGAAGCCCGTCGGTTTGCGCTCGACGGGCCTGTCCCCGGCTTGCAGATTGGCGATCTACACATCCGGGAGCACCGGGGAGCCGAAGGCGGTCGTCAAGACACTCCGTCAACTCGACGACGAGGTGCAGACCCTGCATCGCCACTGGGGCAAGCGACTGGAGAACGGCATTGTCGTGGCGAGCGTGCCATGCCATCACATCTATGGTCTGTGGTTCCGCATTCTCTGGCCACTGGCCGCCGGCGTACCCTTTGCCCGCCAGACCTTTGCCGAGCCGTCGCATGCCAGCGTCTGGCGACGCTGGCCCAACGTCATATGGATTGCGGGTCCCGCGCAGCTGACCCGGTGGCCGGCGTTGATCGGCGACGGCCCGTGGATTGACGCACCCCACATGGCCTTCTCCTCCGGCGGACCGCTTCCCGCCGAGGCTGCGCGGCAATATGTCGGTCTGACGCGCCACGCCGCCACTGACGCGCATGCGGCGCAGGCGCCGATCGAAGTGTTCGGCAGCACGGAGACGGGTGGCATTGCCTGGCGGCAGCAGGACGCGTCATCCGATTGGACGCCGCTCGGCGACACGCGTATTCGGGTCGGCGACACAGGAGCGCTGGAGATCTGTTCGCCACGTGTGGGCGACGGTCAATGGTGGCGTACCGATGACGGCGCTACCCTCCATGCCGATGGAACCTTCGCCTTGACGGGACGACTCGATCGCGTCGTCAAGATCGAGGGCAAGCGGCTCGCCTTGCCAAGCGTGGAATCCGCCTTGGCGCGCCACGAGTGGGTGGACGCGGCAGCCGCCGCCATCGTGTCGGGACGACTGGCCGTGATTGTCGTACTGAACAACGCCGGCAACCGCGCGTGGGCCGAGCAATCGCTCAAGTCGGTGAGAGAGACGTTGCGCCGTTCACTCGCTGAAACGTTCGACGCAACCGTTTTGCCCAGACGCTGGCGTTTCCTGCCGGCACTGCCGATCAATGAACGCGGCAAGCGCACCGCCGCCGACCTGGCCGCCTGTTTCGCACCTGCCACGCCATGGATGCCCTCGGTGCTGGGCGTACGTCTAAGCGATGGCGATGAGGGACATGAGGCGCAGCGAGAAGGCGAAGCGTCGCCGTTCCGTGTCGTCTGTACCCTCCGTGTCCCCCCCGGGTTGGCGCACTTCGAAGGGCATTTCCCGGGGTTGCCGTTGCTGCCGGGCGTCGTTCTGGTCGATTGGGCGACGCGTTTCGCCACACAGTATGCGTGCGAAAAAGCGGCTCGGCATGGGTGGGCAAACTGCACACCGGCCACCTTGCAGCAAGTGAAATTCTCGTCCCCCGTGCTTCCGGGAGCCCGGCTCGAACTCACACTGACATTCGACGCGACGCGCCATCGCGTGAAGTATCAATACGACGGCAGCCGGGGAGTCGTAGCTTCAGGATATCTGGGCTACGCCCCAATGCCTGCGGGCGCCGAGGTGTCCCCGCAATGACCCACGACGTCGGCCAAGGCGTGTCGAATCCGCCCTTCTCCCCGTGCGTGCTGATCCCTGTGTACAACCATCCGGCGCACATCGGGGGCATCGTCGAGGCCCTGATCGGGCTAGGGTTGGCCGTGCTGCTGGTCGATGACGGAAGCGAAGCGCACACGCGCGCCGTGCTCGAAGACATTCGGGCCAAACATGGCGCCTTCGTCACGCTCGAGCGCCTGCCAGGCAACCTGGGTAAAGGCGGCGCCGTTTCCCACGGACTGCGCAGAGCCCACGCATTGGGCTTCTCGCACGCGCTGCAGGTCGACGCCGACGGGCAACACAATCTTGCCGATGTCACAGCATTTCTTGACGATGCCCGACAACGCCCGGAAGCCGTCATTTGCGGAACACCGCATTACGACGCATCCGTTCCGAAAGGCCGGCTGTACGGACGCTACATCACGCACTTCTGGGTATGGATCGAAACACTGTCCTTCGAGATCGTCGATTCGATGTGCGGCTTTCGCGTCTACCCGTTGGCTGCCACCGCCGCCCTGCTCGCACGCCATCAACCACCGTCGCGCATGGCGTTCGACACCGATATTCTGGTCCGTCTCTACTGGCAAGGCGTGCCCATTCATAACAGGCGCACGCGTGTCGTGTATCCCAAGGACGGGGTCTCGCATTTTCAGATGTTCCGCGACAATGTGGGCATTTCGCTGATGCACACGCGACTGGTATGCGGCATGATTGCCCGCGCTCCGGCACTGTTACGGCGAAAATACCGCCCGCAGCACGGCACGCAGACATCGCAGACAACATCGACAGGCAACGCCCTCGCGCCTTCCGAAGCCCATGGCCCGTTGCCATGGTGGCGTCGCCCCGAACGGGGCAGTTTGCTGGGTATGCGCGTTCTGGCGTTCGCCTGCCGCTGCCTCGGGTTGCGCGCGGCACGCGCTTGCCTCGTGCCCGTGGTCGCCTACTTTGCACTGAAAGATTCGCAGGCACGCAGCGCTTCACGCGATTATCAGCAGCGTCTGCGAGATACCACGCCGGAAATCGCGCTCCCCGAACCGACCTTCCGGCAGACCTTCCGGCATTTGCTCTCGTTTGCCAACGCTGCGCTCGACAAGTTCGCCGCGTGGAGCGGGTTGCTCAACGAACGCCACGTGTACGTCGAAGATCAACAGACGCTGGACGCGGCCGCCAACGATTCGCGCGGCGCGCTCGTCATCGGGTCTCATCTGGGCAATCTGGAGATGACCCGCGCACTGGCCCGCTCGCGCGGTATCGACCGCATTCACGCTGTCGTCTACACCCGCCACGCGCAGCGCTTTCGCACGATGCTTGCCAGCGCAAACAGCGATTTCGCCGACAACCTGATCGAAGTGGACGACATCGGCCCGGCCACGGCCATCATGCTGCGCGAGCGTGTCGACCGGGGCGACTGGCTGGTCATCGTCGGTGATCGCGTGCCATCCAGCGAGAACGGACGGGTCGTTCAGGTTCCGTTCCTCGGGGCTCCGGCCCCTTTCGCTCAGGGCCCGTTCATTCTCGCCTCATTGCTCGAATGTCCCGTCTATCTGCTGTTTTGCCTGCACGATAAAGTGGCCTACCGGTTGTACTTCGAGCCGTTCGCCGATGTCGTGACTTTGCCGCGCGCAAAACGCGAAGCCGCAATATTGACCTATGCCGAGCGTTACGCGAGACGCCTTGAGCACTACTGCCGGCGGTATCCAATGCAGTGGTTCAACTTTTTCGATTTCTGGCGCGGCAGACCGCCGCTGTGACCATGCAACTTCCGATTTCCCTTACCCGCCCCCACGAGGGCATCGGTATCCCGGCAACCCCTGCCCTTGACATCGGGCGGGTCGACGACGGTGGTCAACGCACCGCCATGGCCGCCGTCGTCTTCGGCAACGCACGGCTGCGCATCGAGGACATTGTCGAGATCTCGCGACGCACCCGCGTAGCGCGCCTGTCGACCGACCCCGCGTGGCAAGCCCGCATACGCCGCGGCGTCGAGGCTTTGCAAGCGCATCTTCGCGCCGGATATCCGGTGTATGGCGTCACAACCGGGTACGGCGACGCTTGCGTCGTCGACGTTCCTATGGCGCTCGTCGAGGCGCTACCGGCGCAGTTGACTCGCTATCATGGCTGCGGCATGGGCGATTGGCTCGACGACGAAGCCGTGCGGGCGGTCCTGGCTTGCCGGCTCGCTTCTCTGGTCCAGGGGTACTCGGCGGTGCGACCGGCGCTGCTCGCTTCGCTGGTTCACCTGCTCGAGCACGACATCCTGCCGCGCATTCCATCGGAGGGGTCCGTAGGCGCCAGCGGGGATCTCACGCCGTTGTCGTATGTGGCCGCCACGCTGATCGGCGAACGCGATGTTAAGTACGGCGGCCGCATCTGCTCAGCCACCGAAGCGTTGGCTGCCACTGCCGGTTCGCCAATCGTGCTCGCCCCCAAAGAGGGGCTCGCGCTGATGAACGGCACGGCGGTGATGACTGCGCTGGCAAGCCTGGCCTTTGCGAGAAGCCGGTCGCTGGCGCGTCTGGCATCTCGACTGACCGCCTTGACGACTATCGCGCTGGATGGCCGTGCAGCGCACTTTCATCCAACGCTTTTCGAAGCCAAACCGCATCAAGGCCAGTCCGACGCCGCACGCTGGATCCGTGAAGATCTGACGGGACGTACCGAGCCGACGGAGGCTCGCCTTCAGGACCGCTACTCGCTTCGTTGCGCACCGCATGTCGTTGGGGTGCTGGTCGACGCGCTGAGCTGGATCCGGCGCGACGTCGAAAATGAAATCAACAGCGCAAACGATAACCCGCTCATCGATCCGGATACGGCAGAGGTCCATCACGGTGGCAACTTTTACGGCGGCCACATCGCCTTCGCGATGGACAGCCTGAAGGCTGCCGTGGCCAACATCGCCGACCTGATGGACCGGCAGTTGGCGCTACTCGTCGACGATAAGTTCAACAACGGCCTGCCGCGCAATCTCAGCGGTGCGACCGGGCCGCGTGCGCCCATCAATCACGGCTTCAAAGCCGTGCAGATCGGCGCATCGGCCTGGGCCGCCGAGGCGCTGAAGCACACGATGCCCGCGAGTGTTTTTTCCCGCTCGACCGAATCGCACAATCAGGACAAGGTCAGCATGGGCACGATCGCCGCGCGGGATTGTCTTCGCGTGCTCATGCTCACCGAGCAGGTGGCGGCCGCGCACACGCTCGCCGCCGCACAGGCCGTGCGGTTGCGGGCGCGTCTTTCGCCTGGCTGCGCCCCCTTATCCGACGCCGTGCGCGAGTGGCTCGATGCGGTGGCCGAGCGCTCCCCGTTTGTCGAAGAAGACCGGGCCCTTGAGCACGAGTTGCGTGCGGTTCGCGCATGGCTCGCCGACGGAGCGGATTTGCCCGATGAAGTGTGAAATGAACGGACGATTTCCCGACAAGGCACCCTGGCTGGTGGCCGAGGCCGAGGTCGAAATTCCCTTCCATGACGTCGATGTCATGGAGGTCGCATGGCATGGCCATTACGTCAAGTACTTCGAAATCGCGCGCTGCGTGCTGTTGCGCCGGTTCGATTACGACTATCCGCAGATGCAGGCCTCGGGCTATCTGTGGCCCATCGTCGAGTGTCATCTCAAGTACGTTCGCCCGGCACGTTACGGCCAGCGCGTGCGCGTTACCGCGTCGCTCACCGAGTACGAAAATCGGCTGCGTATCGCGTACGAGATTCACGATATCGCTTCCCAGACACGATTGACGCGAGGCTACACGACTCAGGTCGCGGTCGACGCCCGCAATGGTGAAATGCAGTTCGCAAGCCCGGCCGTAGTGCGCGAGAAACTGGAGGCCGCATGGGCCAACGGCTGAGGTCACGCATCCACGGATGGCTGTTGTCGGCTGTTGTGGCAGCCGTCGCGCTGGGTGCAACGCATGGGTTGCACGCGCAAATCGCATCGGCTCCGACGTCTTCCGCTGCCGACCTTGCGCTGCTCGAGCGCGTGCTGTCGCAGGTCGGGGCAAACGCCGTGGTCAAGGCCGAGTTTATTCAGACCCGAACGTCCCCCCTTCTGGCGACGCCCGTCATTACACGGGGCACACTGGTCTTCGCGAGCGAGCTTGGCGTGATCTGGCAGGTCAGCGCACCGCAATGGCAAGGCTACGTCTACGGGCGCCAGCGCACCGCGCGGTTCGATGCCGACGGCAACGTGCTGTCGCGCGAAGCTCAGCCGTCCGCCCTTACGCACCAGATCAACGAATGGGCGAGTGCGTTCACGCATGGCGACGTCAGCGGACTCGCGTCGCAATTCGCCATATCGGCGACCGGCACGACGAGTCGCTGGCAGGCCGTTCTCACGCCGTCGCAGCCACAAATCGCGCAGGCAATGCGACGTCTCACACTCACTGGCGATAACGTGGTGCGCACGGTCGTACTCGAGACCCAGCGGGGAGAATCGATCAGGTGGCAGTTCGATAAGGTGAAAACGTCCGAACCGCTGAACGCCCGTGAACGACGCCTGTTCAGAGCCGCGGAATGACGCCATTCGCCCGAACGTTTCGCCGCGTGTTCGTCTGCGCTCTCGTCATCAGCCTGATATCGCTGATCGCGTGGCTGCTCGCGGTGCGTCACCTTCCGTTGCAGACCAACGTACTCTCGCTACTGCCCGAGACGGAGCGCAATCCGGTTGCCGAACAGGCCGTGGAGCATTTGGCCAGCAGCGTCAGCGATCGTGTAGTCGTGCTGATCGGCGCCAATGACGCAAGTACCGCATACACGGCCGCCGCCCGATTCGAAACGTTGGCCCGCGCCAGCAACGCCTTCGCGAAGGTGCGCGCGAAGGTGCCGCCTGTCGATCTTGCGTTCCTGTCGAATTTCTATCTACCTCACCGGTTTGCGTTACTCACGCCGGGAGACCGCGCCGAACTGCAGTCACAGCTGCGACGCGCCGCGTCGGGCAGTCAGTCGCGAATGCCTGCGACGCTCGCCAGCTCACCGTTCAGTCTTACCAATCCCGCTGACGACCCGTTCGGGTGGCTGGACCACTGGCTGACACACCTGCCCTTTGGACAACTCCGTCTCCTGCCGGACCAAGGCTGGCTCACTGCGCGAGATAGGGGAAAAACGTGGGTCCTCGTGCTGATGCAAACGCAAGGTTCGGCGTTCGACACTTCGGTCCAGCAGCGCGTGCGGCGCGTGTTCGATCAGGCGACATCACAAATCGGGGACGCGTCGTCCGGGGTAGAGATCCTGCGCAGCGGTGCCGTGTTTCATGCCGCTGACGCCAGATCCCAGGCGGAGATGGAGCTGCACCGTATCGGCATCGTCGCGACGCTGGGCATTGCCGCCCTGATGCTGTGGGCATTTCGTTCCGGACGACTCCTCGTCATGGGGCTTGCCACGATAGCCTTCGGCACGCTGTGCGCGGCGCTCACGACGCTGGTGTTCTTCGGGGAATTACACCTGCTAACGCTCGTTTTCGGCGCGGCACTGATCGGCGAGACCGTCGACTATGCAATCCAGTACTTCGTGGGTGTTGGTGGTCTGGCGCGTGATCAAGCGCAGCGCGCGTTGCCCGTTATCCGGCCCGCGCTTCGCATCGCCCTCGGAACGAGCGTGCTCGGCTACGCCATTCTGGGTGTCGTGCCGTTTCCCGCCTTACGCCAGATCGCGGTGTTTGCGCTGGCTGGTCTGCTCTCGTCCTATGTCTTCGTCGTTTGGGCCTTGCCAGCCTTTCTGGGGCCAAAGGTCCCGCAACTACGTGGCGCGGTCATCGGGCTTGCGCAACGCTGGCTGCTTATCTGGCGCGGGACGCTCGCGGGTCGCAGAGGCGTTGTCGTGGGCATTGCGATCATCCTGGCGTGCCTGCCCGGCTGGGCGCGTTTGCATACGGACGACGACGTGCGCCATCTCATTTCACGCGATCCGTCACTCGTCGCTCAGGAACAGGTCATTTCGCGCATCACCGGCATCGACGGCGCGACGCAGTTTTGGCTGGTTCAGGCTGACAGCGAGGAAGCGTTGCTGCGACGCGAAGAGCAGCTTGGGGCGCGTCTTGACGAAGCCACGGCACGCGAAGATGCCCCGATATCGGGCTGGACGGGAGTATCGCAGTTCGTCCCGTCCATGCAGCGACAGCTCGATGATCGGGCGCTCTTGGGTGCGACATATTTCGATGCGCCCGAAGCGCTGGCAAGCGAAATGATCCATGCCGGCTTCCGCCCCGATTTCGCCCGGCAATATGCGCAGGCATACCACAACGAAGGCGAGACGCCGCCGCTGCGCGTCGACCAGTGGCTTGCATGGCCCGGATCGGAACCGTTCCGCCCGCTCTGGATGGGAAGCATCGCCGCGCAGCGCGACGCCGACACGGGCGCGCCCGGGTCCGACCAGTTTGCGAGCCTGACACGCCCGTCCGGACTTCGCGACAGTGCGCAAGCTGCACGTCTGGCCGATGGCCTGCCGGGCGTCACCTACGTCGACAAGGCCACGTCAATTTCCGCACTCTTCGCACGTTACCGTGTGGCAGCCATTCAATGGTTCGCCGCGGCACTGGTGATCGTCGCGATGCTGCTTGCCCGTCGTTACGGCTGGCGAGGCGCCATCGCCACCCTCTTGCCCACGATGCTCGCATGTGCAGCGGTGATTGCGACGTTCGGCTATCTGGAATTGCCGATCACCTTGTTCGTACAAATGGGGTTGATGCTCGTCCTCGGCGTTGGCGTGAACTACGCCATTTTCCTGCGCGAAGGTGAGCTTCGCGCGGGTGAAGACGAACGCCAGGCCGCCATCGCCGTGGCTGGCACGCTCATGTCCGCCGCCACGACCCTGCTTTCCTTCGGGTTACTCGCCTTTAGCGGCATGCCGAGCCTGCAGGCTTTCGGCCTGACGCTCACCATCGGTATTGCGCTGTCATTGCTGCTCGCGCCGTACAGCCTGCGTTTTCCGGAGCTTCGCCAATGACGTCCCCCGTCCACCTTCACGGACTCGGCATGATCAATGCGTTGGGTCACGATTTGCCCGACATCGCTGAGCGGCTTTTTGCCGGCGACACGTCCGGCATGCGCGTTCACGAGCATTGGCATCCGGTGCCGACGTCGCCTGCACCGATGGTGGGCGCCGTGCGTCTGGCCGATCATGAGCTTCCGTCGCTGCCCCGCGCCATGGGACGATACGATTGTCGCAACAACCGACTTCTCGTCGCTGCCGCCGAGCGCCTGCGACCGATTCTCGCTCGTCACGTTTCCCGGTACGGCGCGCGACGCATCGGCGTCGTGATCGGCACCAGCACGTCCGGCATCGCCGAGGGCGGCACGGCGCTGCGCATGCACGCGTCCGACGGCGCGCTGCCTGCCGGGTACCATTACCTGCAACAAGCCCTCGGCTCGCCGTCGAAATTCGTTGCCGAACTGCTGGGTGTCCAGGGTCCCGCCTACACCATTTCAACGGCCTGCACCTCGAGCGCAAAGGCCTTCGGCGCCGCACGACGACTGATCGACAGCGGCACTTGCGACGCCGTCGTCACCGGTGGCGCCGACACGTTGTGCGACCTCACGCTGGGTGGTTTCGGCGCGCTTGAATCGCTTTCCCGCAGCCTGACGCGCCCCATGAGCCCCAACCGCGACGGCATCAATATTGGCGAGGGAGCGATGCTCTGCCTGGTGTCGCACGAGCCAAGCGACATCGTTCTGTCCGGCATCGGAGACTCGAGCGATGCGCATCACATTTCGTCCCCCTCGCCGGACGGCAGCGGCGCAATCGCAGCCATGCGCGCAGCCCTCGACGACGCGGGTCTGTCTCCCGCCGATATCGAGTACGTGCATCTGCACGCGACCGGCACACCGAAAAACGATGCCATGGAGAGCCTCGCAACACACGCCTGCCTCGGGCCCGCCCCGTGGGCTAGCGGCACCAAGGCCATGACGGGCCATCTGCTCGGCGCGGCCGGCGCAACCGGTATTGGATTGTGCTGGCTGGCACTGGAGGACCGCGGACGCCTGCCGCCGCATGTCTCCGACGGGCAAACGGATCCGTCGCTCAGCCCGCTGCGCCTGGCGGCCGTGGGAACTTCGCTGGAACGCGCCCCCCGTCATGTCATGACCAACGCCTACGCATTCGGTGGCAATAACGTCAGCGTCATCCTTTCACGTGCGGGGGCGCAATGACCGCAAACACCATCGTTTCCGAAAGCTGGCCACCCATTGACGAGCTCCTTCCGCATCGTCCGCCAATGCTGCTGGTCGATGAAGTGACCTCGCATAACGCAACGTCCATCTGTGTTCGTGCCACGCCCGACGCCCATGCCTGGTACGCAGACGCACGAGGCGACATGCCGGTCCATATCGTCATCGAGTTGATGGCGCAGGCGATCGCAGCACATGAGGCGCTCACGCGACGGATGAGCGGCCTGCCTCCCGCCCCGGGCGTACTGCTCGGCACGCGCCGCCTGGAGGCAAGCGCTCCTTCCCTGCGCGGCGGCCGACCGGTGCTCGTTCACGCCGAATGCGTCTTGCGCGACGACGCGGGTAACGGCGCCTACGACTGCCGCATCGAGAGCGAAGGCCAGTCGATCGCCTCGGCCACCATCAAGGTTCATCAGCCAAACGATTTTTCGGCATTTTTGTTGGAGCAACTTACATGACTCGCCGTGTTCTCGTCACCGGCAGCAGCCGGGGCATCGGGCGTGCGATTGCCTTGCGCCTCGCCCAAGATGGCTTCGCCGTCACCGTTCATTGTCGCGAGCAGGTCACCCCCGGCGAAGCCACCATGGCGGACATTCGCGCAGCAGGTGGCGCCGCCCATCTCCTGCAGTTCGACGTGCGCGACCGGCAAGGCTGCCGCAGCGCGCTCGAGGCCGACGTGGCTGCGCATGGCGCGTATTACGGGATCGTGTGCGGCGCGGGCATCACCCGCGACAATGCATTTCCCGCCCTGTCCGACGACGACTGGGACAGCGTGGTCGATACGAGCCTCGACGGTTTCTTCAACGTTGTGCATCCGCTCACCATGCCCATGGTTCGTTTGCGGGCCGGCGGCCGAATCGTCACGGTGGCGTCGGTCTCCGGGGTCATGGGCAATCGCGGTCAAGTGAATTACAGCGCCGCCAAGGCGGGCCTGATCGGCGCAACAAAGGCGCTTTCGGTTGAGTTGGCATCGCGTCGAATCACGGTCAATTGTGTTGCCCCGGGACTGGTCGATACCGGCATGCTCGAAGGTGTCGCGATGGACGAAGCATTGCGCATGGTTCCGATGAACCGCATCGGCACGCCGGATGAAGTCGCGCACGTCGTGTCGTTCCTGATGTCTGACGGAGCAAGTTACGTTACCCGTCAGGTGATTGGCGTAAATGGAGGGATCATCTGATGAACCGTGTCGTAGTGACTGGCTTCGGCGGCATCACCGCGCTCGGTAGCCGCTGGGAGGACATCGAGACTGCATTACGCGCTGGACAGAATGCCGTTCGCCGAATGCCCGAGTGGGACTATTTCGAGATGCTCAACGGCCGTCTTGCGTGTCCGGTGGAAGATTTCGCCCCGCCGCCCCACTGGCCGCGCAAACAGTTGCGCTCCATGGGGCGAGTGGCACAGTTGTCGCTACGGGCAACGGAGCATGCGCTGGCGAGCGCCGGACTCGACATCCACACGTGCGCTCCCGAAGATATTGGCGTGGCCTACGGCTCGTCATCGGGGAGCATCGCGCCAATTCACGCATTCGGCGTCATGGTCGACACCGGTTCGATGGCTGGGGTGACGTCGACCAGCTATATCCAGATGATGCCGCACACGACGGCTGTGAATATCGGCGTGCACTTCGGCCTTCAAGGCCGCATTATCCCCACGTCAAGCGCCTGCACCTCAGGCAGCCAGGCGATCGGTTACGCCTATGAGGCCATTCGTTTTGGCCGCGTGAAGGCCATGCTCGCCGGCGGCGCCGAAGAGTTGTCCGGCCCCGGCAGCGCCGTTTTCGACACGCTTTACGCGACAAGCACGCGCAACGACGAGCCCAAGCTCACGCCTCGTCCGTTCGACGTGGCGCGCGACGGTCTTGTCGTTGGAGAAGGCGCCGCAACGCTTGTCATGGAATCGCTCGAACACGCAAAAGCGCGCGGCGCCACGATTCTCGCGGAGATCGTGGGTTTCGGCTGCACATCGGATGGCAATCACGTCACCCAGCCAACCTCGGCGACGATGGCGCGCGCCATGGAACTGGCGCTCGCCGACGCCAACCTTCGTCCCGACGACATCAGCTACATCAGCGCCCATGGCACCGCGACCGATCGCGGCGATGTCGCCGAAAGTGAAGCCACGTTCGGCCTCTTCGGTTCGAACGTACCGATCAGCGCGATGAAAAGCTATCTTGGCCACACGCTCGGCGCCTGTGGCGCGATCGAAGCATGGTGGGCCATCGAGATGATGCGTCGGAACTGGTTCGCCGGCACGCTCAACCTGGAATCGCCGGACCCGGCATGCGCGGCGCTCGATCATATCGCCGGCGCACAAGGCCGGGCGCTTGAGGCCCGACGCATCATGAGCAATAACTTCGCCTTTGGTGGCATCAATACGTCTTTGATTTTTGAGCAGTTTGTTGATTGAAACAACGTTGTCGCACCACGTTGCACCCCGAACACCGCGTGCTCCCTGCGCCGCCAACTCGGCACAGCGGGGACGTGCGGTGCCACATCAAAAAAACGGAGAAAACATGAAGACTCGTCGACGCTTGCTCATCGCCTCGCTGTGCGCGACCGCCACGGCCCTGATCGGAACGACCGCCCAGGCCGCACGTCCGGCAGTGCCGATCGTGCCACACGACAATATCGCGATCATCTCGGGTAGCGGAAAAACGCCCTCATTGGACGACGTGCGAGGCGCCATCGCACGAGGCGCCGCGGTCCATGACTGGACCGTCAGCCTGGTCAAGCCCGGCGAGATGGTTGCATCCATCAACGTGCGCAACAAGCACTATGCGTCGGTCATGATCAAATACACCGAAACCGCGTACTCGGTGACGTACCGCGACAGTACGAATCTTGAATATCAGCTCTCCGGCACGAACGCCGCGCCGACGCGCCGCGACGATCTCAATTCGGCACTGCCTCCCAACACCCCGATGATCCACCCGAACTACAACCGGTGGGTCGAGACACTCATCCACGATATCAATTCGGAAATCCGTCGCCTCTAATGACGCCCTTTCATCGCGCCGACGGTTTGCACCGGGTTGTCGTCACCGGGATCGGGATGGTGTCCGCCGCAGGTCACTCGCGCGGCGCCATTGTCGATGCGTTGCTCCGCCAAAAAAGCGGGGTGCACGAAGCGCCTGATTACGTTGCACATGGGTTGCGCTCGACCGTCACGGGGCGACCGCATGCCGGGACGCTGGACGACGCGGCCATACCGCGCAAGCTTCGACGCTTCATGGGCGATACGGCGAGCTATGCGTGTCATGCCGCAATCCAGGCGATCGCGCAGGCCGAACTCGATGCCGAGATACTGGCCAATGGCCGCTGCGGGGTCGTGGTTGGCTCCGGGACCGGCGCGATGAAAGATTTTGAGCAGGCGCTCGACACCGCGCGTGAAAGCGGCGCTTCGCGTGTGCTGCCCTACGTGGTGCCGCGAGCCATGTCGAGCACTGCTCAGGCAGCGATCGCCGCACTGTTCGACCTGCGCGGCGTCGGTTATGCAATTTCGTCCGCGTGTTCGACGTCAATCCACTGTGTCGGACATGCCGTCGACCTGCTCCGGCTCGGGCGGCAAGACGTCATGCTCGCCGGTGGCAGCGAGGAGGCTCCGTGGGGAGCCGCTCTGTGCTTCGATGCAATGGGTGTATTGTCTCGTGCGCACAACGGCCGCCCTGCGGGCGCCTCACGCCCCTTCGATGCAGCCCGCGACGGGTTTGTCCTGGGGGGCGGCGCCGGCATTCTGGTACTCGAAACCCTTGCACATGCGACTGCGCGGGGGGCGCGGCCGCTCGCCGAAATTACCGGCATGGGCGCGGCAATGTGTGCCTCTCGTGCCTTCGCAGTGGACCTCGCCACGATGTGCGGCGTCGTTCGGGACGCTTGCGCCGACCTTCCCGCCCCGCCAACATTTATCAGCGCACATGCAAACGGTTCGGTCGATGGCGACATCGCGGAACTGGAGGCACTCGCGCATGCACTGGGCGGCCCTTCCGAGCTTCCCGGCATCACTTCGATCAAGGCGCTGACAGGACATACGGTGGCCGCCGCAGGTGCGATGCAAATCGCATGCGCCATCTGGGCCATGCAGGAAAACGTTGTACCCGGTGCCGCCAACGTCGAGCAGATGGACGCGCGCGCGTCGGCGTTCCCGGTTCTTACCGACACACGCGAGTACAGGGTAGATAGCGTGCTCGTCAATACCTTCGGCTTTGGCGGCACCTACGCGGCATTAACGTTGACGCGTATGTGATTCGCCAACCCCGGCGCACCAGGCCAGCGGCTTTCGGGCGACAACGTTTACCAAAGTCTCTTCGCGTTCACCGAACGCCGGACGGCGCCGAAGTCCCATGCGTTCGAACAGCCCGAAGTCCCTGGCGCGGCTCCACCACAGGTATGGGTAGGACACATTCTCGGCATCGAAAGTGAAGCCCGCCTCACGAATCATTGCAAGATAACCTTCCGCACTACGCTGCACATGCATGGGGTGGCGAAACAGCAGCCGAATCACCCATGATCGGATATAAGCCTCCGTGGACTCGGCAAAGCACAAGAGGCCACCGGGTCTCAGCACGCGGTAAAACTCGGCAAGGGCAGCTTCCTGGTAGACGAGATGGTGGAACGTCTGGTGACAGAAGACGATGTCGCAACTGGCGTCCGGCATTGGAATATCGGAGCAGTCTCCCGGCATCAATTCGACCGACGTCCCTGTGGCACGCGCATGCCCTTGCGCATCGGCCAGCGCCGGGGCGAAGCAATCGAAGCCAATTAAGCGCGAAGGGGAAAAATATCGTGCAAGCAGCGGGAGCGACTGTCCGTGCCCGCATCCGGCATCGAGCACCACGGGGGCTTCCGGGACCGCCCCGTGCGAGAGCCGCAGCAGATCTTCGATAGCGACGCGCAGCACGTGATGCCGCCACGTGTACGTTTTCAGAAACCAGTTCCCGAACCGGGTTTCGGGAACGAATGCCTTTGCACGGAAATCGGCTGACGGCTTGGCAGCAGTGGTCACAATAACGGGTACCGCTCAGGCGGCTTATCTGGTCGATATCCCGTTATTGTGCCAACTGTGCCAATCCATGCAAAGCAAATAAAACACAATACTCCTGAAATTCAGGGGTACTCGCTAAGGTGTCCGGATCTGAGCGTCACACCAACCGCACAATCTGCTTACCGAAGTTCTCGCCCTTGAGCAGTCCGAGGAACGCGGCCGGTGCGCTTTCGATACCTTGTGTCATCGACTCGCGATACCGCAACTCGCCTGCCGCAATGGCGTCGGTCAGTTCCTTTAGCGCTTGGGGCCAGACGTCAAGATGCTCGGTCACGATGAAACCTTCGAGCTTGACTCGCTGGGTCAGCAGCAGCGACGGGTACTTCAGCGGAATCGGTTCACCGTTGTAGCCTGCGATCATGCCGCACAGCGCAATTCGTGAATGCGCGTTCATATTGCGCAATACGGCGTCGAAGATCTCGCCCCCCACGTTTTCGAAATATCCGTCGATGCCGTCCGGCGCGGCGTCGCGTAACGCCTCGAAGACGTTGCCCGCCTTGTAGTCGATGCACGCATCGAATCCGAGCGTCTCGCGCACATAAGTACATTTCTGCTCGCCGCCGGCGATGCCGACGACGCGGCACCCCGCACGCTTGGCGAGTTGCCCCACCACGCTCCCGACCGCGCCCGACGCCGCGCTGACCGCAACCGTTTCCCCCGCTTTGGGCGCAATGATCCGATTCAGGCCGTACCAACCCGTGACACCGGGCATACCGGCCGCGCCGAGGTATACGCTCATCGGCACGCGGGTGTCATGAAGCTTGCGCAGGTTACTTCCGTCGGAAATGCCATACTCCTGCCAGCCGAACATGGCCGTCACCGCGTCCCCCGGCTGCCAGTCCGGATGACGCGATTCGATCACCTCGCCCACCGTGGCGCCGATCATGACCGTATCGAGCGGCTGCGGTGGCGCATACGACTTCGTGTCGCTCATCCGGCCGCGCATGTAAGGGTCGAGGGAAAGATAGAAGTTGCGCACCAGCACCTGTCCGTCACCGAGTTCCGGCAATTCCGGCGCGGCCAGGTGAAAGTTGTCGAGCGTCGGTTCTCCGTTGGGACGGGAGACCAGCAGTATCTGGCGATTGATCGTCATGAGACTTTCCTCCGCATAGGTTGCATGAGTCGCATCGGCGACATAAGTCAGCGGCCCGGACCTCAGTCCCCGCTCGGTTCGCCATGGTGGCGTTGTTCATGGACTTCGCGCCCGACGGCGAGGCGCCGCAGATACTTGAAGGTACCCATGGCCTTGGCGACGAGCTTGCCTTTGGCGTCGCGCACCTCGCCCTCGCAATAGGCCATGGTCGTGGAGCGGTGCAACAAACGCCCGAACGCACGCATCTCTCCCGAGCCGGGCTGCATGAAGCTCGTCTTCATTTCAATCGTCACCACCCCAGTGCCGTGAGGCGCCACGCTCCGGCTCGCGGTGCTCAGCGCCACGTCGAGCAGCGCCATGGTGACACCGCCGTGCATCACTTCCCAGCTATTGAGATGCTGCGACGATAAGGCGAGCCGCACTTCCGACTCACCGTTTTCGGCGCGCAGCAACTCGATGCCCATGTGATCGATAAACCCCGACCGGATAGACAGTGCGTTCATCGCAGGCTCCGGCCGGCTTGGCCATTCAGACAAAACTTGTCCATCATCATTTCTTCAACTGACTGTTCATTCATCAATCATGCGCCACCGCATGCGGCACACCGGCGCGACTGCACTGCGGCGACATTGTGGCGAATCGATCGCACTCCAGCATCGGTTACACCCGCGAAACACCTGCCGCTTCGAGCGACGTCCACGCGCTCACGAGCGACCCGTCGAGGTCGATGGCGCGGCAGGCATGTTCGATCACGCACACGTCGAATCCGGCGGCTTTGGCGTCGAGAGCGCTCCAGGCGACACAGAAATCCGTCGCCAGTCCAACACAATGCACCCGTTTCACGCCCTTGTCTCGAAGATACCCGGCGAGCCCGGTTGGCGTCTTCCGGTCGGCCTCGAGAAACGCCGAGTAGCTGTCGACGCCCATTTGATACCCCTTGCGGATTACCGCCTGCGCATGCGGAATGTGAAGGTCCGTATGCAGCGCGGCACCGTGCGTGTCCTGCACGCAATGCGCCGGCCACAGCACCTGCTCGCCGTACGGCAACGTGATGGTCTCAAAAGGCCGACGTCCGGAGTGATTCTCCGCAAACGACACATGCCCGGCCGGATGCCAGTCCTGGGTTACGACCACATGGGCAAAACCGCTCGCCAGCGCGTTGATCGGGCCCACCACTTCGTCGCCATGGGGCACGGCGAGCGCACCGCCCGGCATGAAGTCGTTCTGTACATCGATCACGAGCAACACTTCGCTCATCGGTTTCATGTCATTGCCTCTTCATTGACGAACACCCGGAAGCAAGAAGATCGGCGCCGGTCCGACCTTGCATGCCGACGCCCATCCGCTGCCTGACGCGCTTAGCCGTTGAAACGCTTGCCGGTCTCGGCCAGTTCCACGAGGCGCGCCGCTGGCGCCCAATCCTCGCCGTGTTCGCCCGCTTCGAATTCCCGCACACGCGCGAGCACCTTGTCGAGTCCTACGGTGTCGGCGTAAAGCATTGGCCCGCCACGCCACAGCGGAAAGCCGTAACCGTTCAGGTACACCATATCGATATCGGACGCCCGTGCGGCCGTGCCATCCGCCAGCACCTTTGCCCCTTCGTTGACCAAGGCATAAACGAGGCGATCGACGATCTCGTCCTGCGCGAAGGTCCGTGGCGTAATGCCATGGGCCTTGCGGTAGTCGTCGAGCATTTGCGCCACCTTGGCGGATTCGCGCGGCGTACGGTCCCCTTCGGCATAGTCATACCAGCCAGCGTGCGTCTTCTGTCCGTAACGGCCGGCCTCGCAAAGCACGTCGGCAATCTTCGGGTACGCGACGTCCGGATGTTCGGCGTGACGGCGCTTGCGAATGGCCCAACTGACATCGTTGCCCGACAGATCGCTCGTGCGAAACGGGCCCATGGCAAAACCGAAACGTTCGATCGCAGCATCGACTTGCGCGGGCGTCGCACCCTGCTCGATCATCCATTGGGATTGCTTGAAATACGGTTCGAGCATGCGATTGCCGATAAATCCGTCGCACACACGGGCGACCACGGCCAGCTTGCCAATGCGCTTGGCCAGTTTCATTACCGTTGCCAGCACGTCCTTGCCCGTGTGGGCGCCGCGCACGACTTCCAGCAGGCGCATGACATTCGCGGGACTGAAGAAATGCATGCCTATGACGTCCGCGGCGCGCGACGTGGTCTCGGCCAGCGTATCGAGATTGAGCGTCGATGTATTCGACGCCAGAATCGCGCCCGCCTTGGCGACCTTGTCGAGTTCCTTGAAGACAACCTGTTTGACGGCCATGTCCTCGAAAACCGCTTCGACGATCAAATCGGCGTCGGCCACCGCCTGAAAATCGGTACTGCCCTGAATCCGGGCCAGTCGCTTTTGCGCCTCCTCGGCCGACAGCTTGCCTCGCGTTACCGCGCGGCCGTAGTTGCTGCGCACGGCCTCGATGCCGCGCGCCAGCGCCGCCTCTGTCGTGTCGACGATCGTGACGGGAATACCGGCGCTCGCGAACGTCATTGCGATGCCGCCCCCCATGGTGCCTGCGCCAATGACGGCCACGCGCTCGATATTGCGCAACGGGACATCGTCCGGTACGTCCGCGATCTTGGCGGCCGCACGCTCGCCGAGAAACGCATGGCGCAGCGCCTTCGACTCGGGCGAGCTGACCAACGCCACGAAGCACTCGCGCTCGAATTTCACCCCGTCGTCAAAGGGGCGTTGCAGCGCAGCCTCAACCGCCGCCACACACTTGTGCGGTGCGGGGAAGTGCGGCTGTTCGCGTTGCACCTTTTCCCGTGCTTGCGCTATCGCGGCGCCGGCCGAACCGTCGGCATCGTCGATGGCAATGTCGCGCAGGCGCGGCAACGCCCCGCCCCGGTTCGCCACGTCGGTCGCAAAGCCGATGGCGCCGGCCAGCAGGTCAGCCTGATCTCCCTCGAACAGGGTCGAGAAAAGCGAGCCGACGAGCGCTTCGGATTTGACGACGCGCCCGGTCACGACCATATCGAGCGCCCGCGCAATGCCGACGGCTCGCGGCAGACGTTGCGTGCCGCCTGCGCCCGGCAACAAACCCAGCTTGACCTCGGGCAAGGCAATTTGCGCACCAGGCAGCGCAACGCGATAGTGGCAAGCGAGCGCGAGTTCCAGACCGCCCCCCATGGCCACCGCGTGCACCGCAGCAACGACAGGTTTGGTGCACGCGTCCAACGCATTGATGACATCGACCAGCAATGGGCTTTGCGTTGCCTTCGGCGTGTTGAATTCGCGGATGTCGGCGCCGCCGGAGAACGCTTTGCCTGCCCCGATCAGCACGATGGCACGCACCTGAGCGTCCGCCTGGGCTTGGGTCAGGCCTTGCGCAATCCCGGCGCGCGTCGCATGTCCCAGACCGTTGACCGGGGGATTTTCCAGCGTGATGACGGCCACGCCGTCACAAACCTCATAAGCCGTGCTCATCCTTGTCTCTTTCCTTATTGTTGGCGTCGTTGGGGGAGCGCCGCGAGCCCGCAAGCTGCGGCAAGACGATCGTTCGATTCTAGCGCAGCGCTACACCTCGAGCCATTCGCGACGGATCTCCGGCGAAGCCGCCAGCGTCTGCGGCGAGCCCTCGAACACCAGCGCGCCTCGCCCCATGACCACCACGCGCTGGGCGCAGCTCAGCGCCAGCGACAGCTTCTGTTCGATCAGCAGGATCGCCACACCGGCCGCGCGCAGATCCGTGAGGATCCGACCGATACGCGCCACCACTCGCGGCGCAAGCCCCTCGGTCGGCTCGTCGACGATCAGAAGGTCCGGGCCCGCCATCATCGCCCGGCACAGGCAAAGCAATTGCTGTTCGCCTCCTGATAGCAAAGCGGCCGGCGCGTCGCGACGCGGCGCCAGTTCTTCGAAACGCTCGAAGGCTTGTGCCAGCGTCATGGCCCGGCCAGCCCCCCTCGCGCGTGACACCGTCTTTCCCGTGCGTTGGCCGAGCTGAAGATTCTGAAGCACGGTCAGCGGTCCGAAAACGTCTCGCGTCTCGGGTACGTAACCAACACCGAGCCGCGCAATCTGGTGAGGCGCCAGCGAGACCAATGACCGTTCACGCCATCGGATTTCGCCTTCACGAGGCAACTGACCCATGATCGCGCGTGCGAGCGTCGAGCGGCCTGCGCCATTGCGGCCTAGCACCGCCACGATTTCGCCCGGCGCGACCTGCATCGTTACCCCGTGCAACACACGGCTGCCGCCGTAACCTGCCCTGACATCGACGAGCTCAAGCATGGCGCTCGTCTCCCAAGTTCGGACGATCGGCATACTCGCCCAGATAGGCCATGCGCACGTCGGGGTGCGTGCGAATACGTTCCGGCGTGTCGCATGCAATCACCGCGCCACGCGCCAACACGGCGATGCGATCAGCCAGTGAGAAAACGACTTGCATGTCGTGCTCGATCATCAGCAACGCGCGTCCCCGGCTGAGTTCGGCAATCAATGCCACCATGCGGGCCGACTCTGACTGGCTCATACCGGCGGTGGGTTCGTCGAGCAACATGACATGGCCTGCCGACGCCGCGCACAGACCGATTTCCAGCACCCGTTGCTCGGCATAACTCAGCGCCCCCGCTGGCACGTCACGACGGCCCTCCAGCCCCACGCGCGCCAGCCAGGCCTCGCTGTGACGCGTCACGCTTTCGATACCCCGCATACGTCGCCAGAAGGTGTAGCGGTGCCCGCTCGACCATAACCCCGCGCAGCGCAGGTGATCGATCACGCTCATCTGACCGAACAATTGAGACGTCTGGAAGCTTCGGGACAGGCCGAGTCGGCTGATTACGTGCGGCGCGCGAGCAGTGACGTCGCACCCGCGCAGCAACACGCGGCCGCTGTCGGGCCGCGTTCGCCCGGTGATGACGTCAAACAATGTGCTCTTGCCCGCGCCATTCGGGCCGATGATGGCGAGCCGCTCTCCTTGCGCCAACGTGAGGTCGACGCCGCTCAGCACGCGCGTGGGCCCAAAAGACTTGCATACGCCGCGCACGCTCAGGGCAAACGCGGAGGCATCGGCATGCATCGATACGCCGCTCATGGCCGCTCCTGCACCAGGCGGTTTGCGCCGCCGACAGCCCGGCGCAAACGACCTGCGGCGACCTTGACGATCACGACACCCACGCCCACGGCGAGCGCCGAGCTAGCCCAAATGGCCGCGCCGCCCTCGATTCCCCAACGGCCTGGCATCGACGCGCCGGCAACAGCAAGACGCACGCCATAGGTGGTCTCAACGATGACGATCAGTCCGCCGATGGCAAGCGCGAGCCCTCCGCATAGGACCGCGTACGGCCGCCAAAGCACGCCTACGACGCCGTCGCGCCACGCGCGCGCATGCATCGCCAGCAACCCGGCGATACCGCCCGGCATGAACACGACGACGCCGAGAAATCCAAGGCCGAGATAGAGTTGCCAGGCCCGTGTCGTGGTCGCGAGTACGACCGTTGCGAACACGCCGACCACAGCCCCCAGCATCGGCCCTGCGAAATAAGCCGAGCCCCCGAGCACGGTGAACACGAGGACCCCGCCCGATCGCTCGAGACTGAAAGTGTCTGCACTGACCAGTTCGAAATTCAACGCGCCCAGTGCGCCCGCCACGCCCGCAAACGCCGCCGCGACGATTTGCATGCGATAACGCACCGCTGCCGGGGACTGCCCCAGAAAGGCCACGCGCACGGCGTTATCGCGCACGGCGCGGGCGAGAAAACCCAACGGCGTGCGTGTGAGGCCGAACATCAACGCCGTGCAGACAAACAGCCACACCGCCACCAGGCCGTAGACCTGGCCCTGCGTGGCAAACGTCACGCCCAGCCACGGTGCGCCCAACGTGCGGTCCGTCGGAATCCCGCGCTCGCCACCGAACCATTCGGGCAGCATCGCGGCCATGACCCAGACCAGTTCGGCAACGCCAAGCGTGATCATCGCGAATGTCATGCCCGAACGGCGCGTGGTTACGTAGCCCAGTGTCGCTCCCGCTGCGCCACCGGCAAGCGCGCCCGCGATCGGCACAAGCGCCATCGACACCGGCAGGGCGTGCGCGCCGATCCGGTTCATGCACCACACGCCCGCGAATGCGCCGATACCCGCGTATGTCGCATGGCAAAAGCTCAGCAGCCCGGTCGAGCCGAGCAGCAAATTAAAGGAGAGCGCGAGAATGGCGGCCGTGCCCATCTGCGTCATGAGCGTGAGCGAAGCGTCGGAGGGAAAGCACCAGGGCAACAGGACCAGCACGGCAGCGAAAGCCGCCCACACGGCGACACGGCGGCGCCAGGACGACGCCTCGGACAAGGGGACACCCGTAACCGCCTGGTCCATCACCCCTCCCTCACGCCGAAGAGTCCACGCGGACGCCACAGCAACACCGCGACCATCAGCAAATACGGCACCGCCGGCGCCAGTTGCGCAACGCTCAAATGCAGCACCGGGGCAATCGCCCGGAGGATCACGCCCGTGACGCCAGCAAGCTCCCCGGCCGCTGGCGGCCACCATTGCCCCAACGTGGCATCGCTCGTCACGGCCCAGGTTTGCAGCACGCCGATAAGCAGCGAGGCGGCAAACGCCCCGCCAAGCGACCCGAGGCCGCCGACGACAACGACGACGAACACCACGCTGCCGACCGTCGCCGCCATGCCGGGCTCGGTCACCAGCACGTTGCCGCCCGCGGCGCCTGCCAGCGCCGCCAGCGCGGCGCCGCACGCGAACACGCCCGTGTAGAGCAAGGGGACGTCGTAACCGAGCGCCTGTGTCATCGCCGGCTGCGACAGCGCCGCCTGCAAGATCAATCCGACCCGTGTGGCCCGAAAGGCAATCCACACGAGCAGCGCGATTACGCATGCCAGTCCCATCAGGAACAAGCGGTAAGCGGGCACGGCAATTCCCGCCACAGGCACGAGAACCCCTTCGAGCGCAGCAGGTACGGCGTAGTCGACCGGACCGCGTCCCCAGGCGAGTTGCACCAGTTCCGCCACAACGTATGCCAGCCCGAACGTTGCCAGCAATTCAGCCAGTGCACCGCGCGCTCGCAAGCGCCGCAGCACCGCACGCTCGAACACCGCGCCGGCGACGCCGACGATCAACGGCGCAAGGATCAAAGCCGACCAGAATCCGAGCATCGACGCCAGCGCGTAAGCGAAATACGCCCCCAGCATGTAAAAGCTGGCGTGGGCGAAATTCAGCACGCCGAGCATGCTGAAGATCAGCGTAAGTCCGCTTGACAGCATGAACAGCAGCAAGCCATAGCTCACACCGTTCACGAGAACGAGGCCGGTGGTGGCGCTCAGCAGTTGCACTACATCTCCTTTGGGGAAGCGTTAGGAAGCGTTAAGACGCGTTAGGAAACTTCGGGAAGATCCGGCAAGCCAATGAAAGACGCGGCGCAAGCGCCGCATCCGGAGAAAATTCAGGCTGACATTATAGAGCGGCCGGCGCGCCCGACTCGCTTGAGATGCCCCGAAAAACGGCGCCAATGCTGGATTTCGGACGGCATCCCCGATGCGTATCGGATCATTCCGATCCGTGATCCCGCGCATGCCGGTATGACGACAGTCGTCTCACGACGCCGCTTCGTAATCGCGGAATTTCTCGCGCAATTTGAGCTTGAGCATTTTGCCGGTCGCCGTGTGGGGAATTTCGTCGACGAACACCACGTCGTCGGGGATCCACCATTTCACGACACGCCCCTGATAGAACGCCAGCACGTCCTCCCGTGTCAGCGTGGACCCGGGTTTGCGCACGACGACCAGCAGCGGCCGCTCCTCCCATTTCGGGTGACGAATGGCGATGCAGGCCGCCTCATGGATGTCGGGATGCGCCATGGCGACGTTCTCGACGTCGATGGAACTGATCCACTCCCCACCGGACTTGATCACGTCCTTGCTGCGATCCGTGATCTGCACATAGCCTTCCGGATCGATGGTCGCCACGTCTCCGGTCGGGAACCAGCCATCGACCAGCGGTGAAGTATCGGAGCGGAAATAGCGTTCCAGCACCCACGGTCCGCGCGCGTAAAGGTCACCGAACGCCTTGCCGTCCCACGGCAACGCTTCGCCGTCCGGCCCCACGATTTTGAGGTCGACGCCATAGATGGCCGTCCCCTGCTTCTCGAGGATGCGCTGCTGCTCGGCTTCCGGCAAGTCGCGATGGTGCTTGCGCAAATGGCACAACGTGCCGAGCGGCGACATTTCGCTCATGCCCCACGCGTGAATGACGCGCACGCCGTAGTCCTTCTCGAACGATTGCAGCATGGCAGGCGGACAAGCCGAACCGCCGATCACCGTACGCTCGAGCGTGGAAAACCGCGCGCCGATCGATTTCACATAGGTGAGCAGCCCGAGCCAAACCGTCGGCACGCCTGCCGAGAACGTCACACCTTCGGCTTCGAAAAGTTCGTACAGCGACTTGCCGTCGAGATCCTTGCCGGGGAATACAAGCTTCGCACCGGTCAGCGCGCTGGAATACGGCAGCCCCCACGCATTCACATGGAACATCGGCACGACGGGCAGCACGGCGTCGCGCGCAGACATGTTCATGGCGTCCGGCAGCGACGCGCCAAACGCGTGCAGGACCGTCGAGCGGTGGCTGTAGAGCACGCCCTTCGGATTGCCCGTGGTCCCGGACGTGTAGCAAAGGCCGGACGCGCGGTTCTCGTCCATCGAAGGCCAATCGAACTTACCGTCTTCGGCGGCGATGAGATCCTCGTAGCAAAGCAACGACAAATCCGTGACCGGCAGGTGCTCGCGATCGGTCATCGCAATCCAGCCCTGCACGTCCGGGCACTGTTTGGCGACGGTCTCGACCAGCGGCATGAAGTTGACGTCGAAGGCGACGTAGCGGTCCTGCGCGTGATTGATGATGTAGGCGATCTGCTCGGGAAACAGGCGGGGATTGACGGTGTGAACCACGCTGCCCATGCCCGAGACCGCGTAATACAGTTCGAGGTGACGGTAGCCGTTCCACGCAAGCGTGCCCACGCGCTCGCCATCGCCCACCCCCAGGCGGCGCAACGCCTGCGCCAGTTGACGCGATCGCTGCTCGGCATCGCGCCAGGTATAGCGGTGGATGTCGCCCTCAACGCGACGAGAGACGATCTCGGTATCGCCATGGTGACGTGCGGCATGCGTGAGCAGCGAGGAAATCAGCAGCGGCGCGGCCATCATCTGGCCGAGGAGCGGTGTTGCCATACGTCGAATCTCCAGAAAAGTCGGAATAACCGGAATTACGGGGATTACGGGATACGTTGAGCGATTCTTGACGCGCCGGCGCGCCGGGTCAACGCCCATCGCTTGTGCGGCGCAACACGAATCATGACCGCCAGTGTACGCAAGCTCACAGCGCCCGACGGACACCTCAAGTAGAATGTTTGTTCACCATCAGGAACGTCCCCAATGCCGGCCACCGACCGCCCCGCCTCAGTTCCCGCCGCCGTCTCTGAATCCCTGAAGCCGTTCGGACCGCTACGCCTGACGAACCGCTTTGCAACGCTCGGCACCGACTTCTTTACCCGCCTGAGCGCGCAACCGCTGCCCGCACCGTACCTCGTCGGTTTCTCGGCCGACGCCGCTCGGCTGCTCGGCTGGTCTGCGCAGGCCGCACGCGATCCGGAATTCCTCGCGACTTTCGCGGGCAATGCCCCGCTGGCAGGCGGAGATCCGCTTGCCAGCGTCTATTCCGGACACCAGTTCGGCGTGTGGGCGGGGCAATTGGGCGACGGTCGCGCGCTGCTCCTGGGCGAGGCCGACGGCCCCGGCGGACGTTGGGAGATCCAGCTCAAGGGCGCAGGACTCACCCCTTACTCCCGGATGGGCGACGGCCGCGCCGTGCTGCGCTCCTCCATCCGCGAATTCCTCGGCTCCGAAGCCATGTTCCATCTGGGCGTGCCGACGACGCGGGCGCTGTGCGTCATCGGCTCGGACGCCCCGGTGCGCCGCGAAACCATCGAGACGGCCGCCGTCGTCACGCGCCTGTCGCCGAGTTTCATCCGCTTCGGGCACTTCGAGCACTTCTGGGCCGGCGACAATTACGACGCACTGCGCCAGCTTGCCGACTTCACCATCGATCATCACTATCCGCATTGCCGCGATGAGGCCAATCCGTATCTCGCGCTGCTGAGCGCCGTGTGCGACGCGACGGCGGAACTGGTCGCGCACTGGCAGGCCGTAGGCTTCTGTCACGGAGTGATGAACACCGACAACATGTCGATTCTCGGTTTGACGATCGATTACGGCCCCTTCGGCTTTCTCGACGGCTTCAACGCACATCACATCTGCAACCACTCCGACACGCAGGGCCGTTACGCTTATCAGGCACAACCGAACGTCGCTTACTGGAATCTGTTCTGCCTGGCGCAGTCGCTGTTGCCGCTGTTTGGCGAGGGCGAAGCGGCCATCGAACAGGCTCAGTCGGTATTGCCGGTATTCAAGACGCGTTTTGCCGAGGAAATCGACCTGCGCATGCGCGCCAAGCTTGGCCTGCGCGAATCGCATGCCGACGACGAGACGCTCATCAACCGTCTGTTCAGGCTCATGCATGAGGGTCGTGTCGACTTCACGCACCTGTTCCGCACGCTCGCCACGCTCAAGATGGATGACCCGCAGGCCGATGCACCGCTGCGCGACATGTTCATCGACCGGCCGGGCTTCGACGCGTGGGCTGTCGACTACCGCGCCCGCCTGCGTTACGAGGCGAGCACCGATGCGAAGCGCGCCATTGCAATGCGGCTCGTCAACCCCAAATACATCCTGCGCAACCATCTGGCGGAAGTTGCCATCCGGCGAGCCAACGAGAAAGACTTCTCCGAAGTCGAGACGCTGCTCAAAGTGCTCTCGCACCCGTACGACGAACAACCCGAATTCGAGCGCTACGCCGAGTTGCCGCCCGATTGGGCCGGACAGCTCGAAGTCAGCTGCTCTTCTTGATTCTGGATATCAGGAGATTTTCATGAGCAAAGTGGAAAAGACCGACGCCGAGTGGCGTGCCCAGCTCGACGACGTCGAATACCAGATCACGCGCCATGCCGCGACCGAACGCGCCTTTACCGGGCGCTACTGGGATCATTGGAAGGACGGCACGTATCGCTGCGTGTGCTGTGGCGCCCCGCTGTTCGAGTCGACCGAAAAGTTCGACGCCGGCTGCGGATGGCCGAGCTACTCGAAGCCGATCGAGGGGGCGGGTATCGACGAGGTTACGGATTACAGCCATGGTATGGTCCGCGTCGAAGTGCGCTGCCACAATTGCGACGCCCACCTCGGTCACGTGTTCGAGGACGGCCCGCAACCCACCGGCCTGCGTTATTGCATCAATTCCGCGTCGCTCAATTTCGAGGACAAGGACGGCAAGTCGGATAAACCGACGCAGGACTGAGTGCACTCGCTGCGCAGGCGCCTGGCTTGCGTGCTTTCACCGAGCGTACTGACCGCACCCTCTTCGGGCGGGCGCCTTCGGGGTCCGCTTTCAAAAAGCGGCACTGTGTCGCTGACTACCGGTGAAATGTCGTGAAGTTCATGTCATTCGCCCGAAACTGGCGTTTTTTGGCTTTAGGCTTGCGTCCACCTGTCTTTAACTGGGAGTCCTTGTCATGTCCAAGAAATCTGATCGTCGTCTGACCCTCGCCCTCGCCGGTTCGCTGATTGCCGCCGGCGTCATGCTCGGCGCGCCCGCGCACGCGCAAATCAACGTGCCGCAGGCCGGCTCGGGTGGAGCAGGCGGCAGTGTCGTCGCGCCGACGGTCATGCCGCGCGCCGTGACCGTCGAACAGGCGCTGGCGGCAAAGCAGGATATCGAAGCCGTCATCGAGGGATACATCGTGCAGAAAGAGAGCAAGCACGAGCACTACACGTTCCGCGACGCGTCGGGCAAGACGATCCTTATCGAGATCGACGACAAGTATGTCCCCACCGGGCGTGAAATCACGCCGCAGACGCTCGTCCGGATCTGGGGGGAAGTCGATGTCCATCATCGCAAGCCGAACGACATCGACGTGAAGAAGGTCGAGTTCGTGGATCGTCGGTAATGGAGCAGCGCGGAGTGGTGTGGAGTAGCCCAGGATAGCGCGGCGCAGCAGTTACCCCGTGCGCATGTCGATGCCTAGCATGCCCGCCATCGCGCGGGCATCGCCCTGTCAGCTCTCTCAGTCTTATCCGTCCTCTCAGCCCTGTCCGGTCTGTCGGTCCTCTTAGTCCTCTCCAGCGCTCTCGGCCGCCCCCCTCTCGGAATTCGGATGCTCGCCCATCTGCGTCCCGGGCCTTTGAAATATAATGGATGTTTGCCCCCTGGCGACTCGTGCCGCGGGGCAAAAATCCCGAAGCCCCCAAGCCGAGACTTCATGAAATTTCTTTTCGACCTGCTACCGGTCATCCTGTTTTTCGTCGCCTTCAAATTCGCCGGCATTTACGTGGCGACCGGCATCGCGATCGTCACCACGATTGCCCAGGTCGTCTGGATGTGGCTGCGTCACCGCAAGGTGGAACCCATGCAGTGGGTCAGTCTGGCGATCATCGTGGTGTTCGGCGGCGCGACCATGCTGCTGCACGACGAAACCTTCATCAAGTGGAAGCCGACCGCGTTGTACTGGCTCTTCGGCGTCACGCTGTTCGTAGCCGAACTGGTGTTCGACAAGAACCTGATTCGCGCGATGATGGAAAAGCAGATGGCGTTGCCCGAGAACCTCTGGCGTGCCGTGAACTTCAGTTGGGCGCTGTTCTTCCTTGCGATGGGCGCGCTTAATCTGGTCATCGCGTATCACTTCTCCACCGACACGTGGGTCGACTTCAAGCTCTTCGGCGGCATGGGCCTCATGGTCGTGTTCATCGTCGTGCAGAGCCTGTGGCTCGCGAAGTACATCAAGCAGGACGAGTAACGACTCGTTCGTCAGGAAATCATCGCCATGACCATGGAACAGCAAATCGAAGCGCGGCTTACCGCCGCGCTCTCCCCGCTCGAACTGGCGCTCGTGAACGACAGCGCGCGCCACGCCGGGCACGCCGGAGCGGCATCGGGCGGCCACTACAACGTGCGCATCGTCTCCGCCGCGTTTACCGGACGTAACCGCGTTGCGCGTCACCGCCTGGTGTATGATGCGCTAGCCGATTTGATGCAGAACGGCATTCACGCCCTCGCCATCGTTGCGCTCGCCCCGGGCGAAGCGTAACTCGCATGCGACGCGTCCCCCGTCGATTAACCTTGCCTTCGTCATTCGTTAGGAAAAACAGCATGGCATTGAAACTCGCCCGCACGGCATTGGCGCTTGGCGCCGTCGTGTCGCTGACCGCCGTCTCCCTCCCTGCCCTCGCCCAGAACGTTGCCGTTGTGAACGGTACGCCGGTGCCTGTGGCACGCGCCGACGCCATGGTGCGTGAAATGGTGCGTCAGGGCCAGCCGAACTCGCCGCAACTGCAACAGCAAGTGCGTGAAGAACTGGTCAAGCGCGAAGTCCTCGCGCAGGCAGCCATCAGCAAGGGTCTGGCCACCGATCCGGCCGTCAAGCAGCAGATCAAGCTTGCCGAGCAAGGCGTGCTCATCCGCGCGCTGATCGCCGACTTCCAGAAGACCTCGCCGGTGACGGACGCCGAGTTGCAAGCGCGTTACGACCAGTTGAAAAAGCAGTTCGGCGACAAGGAGTACCACGCCCGCCACATTCTGGTGCCGAGCGAAGATACTGCCAAGGAAATCATCGCCAAGCTCAAGGGCGGCGCGAAATTCGCCGATCTCGCCAAGCAGTACTCGAAGGATCCGGGTTCTGCACAGAACGGCGGTGACCTCGACTGGTCGCCGGCCAACGCCTACGTGCCTGAGTTCGCCGACGCCCTGCAGAAGCTGCAAAAGGGTCAGTATTCGCAAACGCCGGTCAAGACGCAGTTCGGCTATCACGTTCTCGAACTGGACGACGTGCGCGACGCACAGATTCCCCCGCTGGCCGACGTTAAGCCGCAGTTGGTGCAGCAGATGCAGGAAGAAAAGCTGCAGGGCTTCATCGACGGTCTGGAGAAGAAGGCCAAGATTCAGTAAGCCTTGTGCTTGCGGTATCGAAACGAAAATCCCGCCTGATGGCGGGATTTTTGTTTTCCGGTGGTGAGGTGCGAAAGGGGCGGTTCCGCCCGCAAAGATTGCGCACATCCGCATCATGCCGTGTTGCGGTGCCGACGCAGGACGCTTTTACGTTCGCGCCCGAAACCCGAACCGACACATTCGGCCTGCCGTCGGCTGTCATTGCGCCCCGATCTGATCACCCGGCGCGTAGATGAATATCTGCGTGGGCGCCGCTGTGACATTCACGCGGATGATCGGGAGGAAGCGGCCTGTCGCGTCGAAATAGCCCTGCTGGATGATGCGGGCGTCGGCGAAAACGTTGCCTACCGCCACGAAGGCTTCGAGCGGGAGCTTTTCGGGAATGTCGCGAGGCCACGGCTTGATAGTGATTTCGTTGTGCCGGTAGCCGAGGATCACATCGCTCGGAAAATCGCGGCGAATCGTGATGCTTAGCTGGAACGACACCGGATCGGGGCGGAATGGGCAGTGACTCGAAATGCCTAGATGGGCATAGCGGGCGTACCAAACGGCATATGACGTTACACCCAACTCGTCGCAAAAGCGACCTTCACTGATGGAACGGCAGCTATCGGCGCGTTGGCCCGTTTGGGCATCGGTTGGAAATGCACATTTCAGTGTGAGCGGCTGGCTCGCCGGGGCATTGAATTCCTTCATGATCAAGCCAGTCCCGCCCGCCCAATGAGCAAGCGCGGTAACTTTGGCATCCGCTCGCAAATAGCTAAACGAAATGCCATCCCGAACATAGTAGTTGTCACGTGGATTCCACACGGGCATGGCGGTGGCTGAGACCATCCGAATCAACACCCCATCGCAGTAATACGCCGGATCGTTCCCGCCATTGCAACTCGGCGAAATGTCGGCGTACCGCTTCGTCAGCCGCTCCGCCACCCGAAACCCCTCGTCCATCTGATCGGTTTCATCGAAGCCGAACGCGGCACCATGGCCTGGCACGAACATCACGCGCAGAATCGGCATCCATTGTCCGGTCGCCGTGAAGTACTGCATTTGATAGCGCTGTGCCTGCAATAGCTGGCCGGGTGTGCTGGCGTCGTAATAGAACGCCTGAATGGGGATGGTCGTAGGGGTCGCCGGATTCCATGCGGCGATCAGCAGCGACATGGGCGTTTGCGCCAGCGCGTCCGATACTTGTTCATGCGCCTGCATGGCCGCGTAGAACTGCGCGGCCAGACGCGCACTCAACGAGCATTGTCGCAACTCGTTCTGGCCGTTCGCCAGGAAGTGAGCGACCCATGCCGTCGCGTCGGTCACACCATTGGCCGCGCACGAACTCCAGTCTGGTGGCGCTGGTGGCGTACTGCCCAGGAAATCGCAGCCATGCGAACCGGTGGCCCCCGGTGGATTGACCGCAAACGGATAAACGCAACGCACGTCGTAAGGCTTCTGCCATCCAGCCGCAGTGAACCCATCGGCCAGAATGAACCCCGCAGTCGCCCCCAACGACGTCGTGCGCAAGTCGCCTCGTACGAACGCGAGGTTCACCGACTGCGTCTGCGTTTCCTCCACCGTCAGCGCGGCAAACTGCTGCGATGCGCCACCTGATAACGACCGCACGATCAACCCGCTGCACATCCAGATCGCCCGATCGACCCCACACTGCTCGACACGCGACGCGTACCGCTGATTCACTAACTGCGCGACGTCCGGCCCGGGAAGCATTTGTGCCTGCGCGCAGTAGCATGCAGCCATGAGTGCAAGCGACAGGAGCGTACGCCACCGAGCGGATACGGATCGAGTCGCAACTTCCGGATTCAGCGGAACCATCATCATTCCTCTCTCCCGATATCGACCCGGGCTCATGGCCCGTCCCCCAATAAGCGAAGGGCGCCATAAGGCGTCACAAGGCGTCACATTCGCACCGCATCAAAACCCGATCCGCAGCACCCTCGAGAACTGGAAGCGGGCGCCGGACGAGGTGCCTACCGCATAATTCACAGCCACCGTCCTCCCTGCGTTCTCCGTGATCCACGCAGTGGGAATCTGGAATACATTGGCCCGGCCGGGGACCACGTTCTGACGTTCGGTATCACGCACCACCACACCAGCCCAGCGCACCTGAACGTTATGCGTGCTCGCGGCCCCGGGGAACGACACTGTCACCTGCGTTTTGGCCGCATCGATCGCCGGCGCGGGCAGGCTCAGCGATTGCCCCTCGATCTGGAGGTTCAACGGCGCAGACTGCTCGATGGGATTGTTGCCGCGCTTGACGCTAAACGTTACTGGCACGGTCGCGCCTATCGCGTCGATCACTTCGACACGAGGAATGTCGAATGTCATTCGCCCCACACTCGCCACGGACTTGATCGGTGTGTCGTAAGTGACCGAAGGGCCTTGCCACCTTGCGCCGACCGTCTGCCCGACGGCCATGCCAGGATAGGCGGGCACCTCGACAGTCACGGTATCGCGCTCGTAGAAATCGGAAATCAGCAACCGTGCCCCATTGTTCGCCGAAGCTTCGAGCACCTTCGGCGCGACGTTGCCGATGCCGTTATCCGGCGCGACCACTTGCTCTGCCGGAATATAGGCGAAGGTGGCTCTGGCCCCCGCGTTAGCGGGCATCCCGACTCGCACGATGGGCACGAACTTCCGGTAAGCCTGATAGTAGCGCTGCTGGTCGCTTTGCGCGTTTGCGAGCGCGCCAGCGACATTTTGAAGATAGAAAAACGAATGGATGGGAAGCGTAGCACCGCTGCCACTCTGCCATGTCGCCATCAAAAGTTCGTTCCAGTCGAACGTGCCGGTCGGCGCTTGCTGTGCGCGAGCGAGAATGTTCTGGTAGAACCGATCCGCGGTGCCTTGCTGACCGATCCGCATGTTCCAGCCACACATTTGATAGGGACGTCGATTGACTTTGCGAAAGTGCTCAACCCATTGTTGGGCTGTCGTGATACCGAGCGTTTCGCATGACTGCGTGCCGACCGGGTCGTAGGTGAGCGGACCACACCCATTAAGCGTCGGTCGATTCCAGGAATCGGCATCGTAAGGGAAAGCACACAGCACCTGTACCTCCTGTGTTCCGGCGGGCGCTTCCATTCCCGGGTACAAAATGAATCCGTTTGCGTGCTGCCACAGTTTCGAGAAGTTCGAGTCGTAGCGAAGCCACACGAATGCAATTCCCCCCTTGCGAATCGCGTCGGGACTGGGATCCCACGGATAGAAGTCTGGATGGGTGTCGGTCGTACGTATTGTCACGCCGCCGCATAGAAAAGCAGGCCGATTGACCGAGCCACAATTCTGAGCGTTGCTGTTGTACCAGTGGGTCAATTGCACAGCGGGATCAGCAGCCGCATCGGGCGCGGCCATGACCGAGGGGCCTGGCGTCGACTGAACGGCGTCTGAAGCCGCTGCGACGCTGGGCCTCGATGTCGATTGGCCCGGCGCAGTACACGCGATAAGCACAAGCGAAAGCAGAAATGTGCAACCTGTCCCCAGAATGTTCAGCAAACACTTTTGCATCGTTGCCTCCTCTCATTGAATCCAATTGGCAGGAATCTGGAAGGTATTGGCACATCCCGGCACAACGTCTTGCACATCGGTGTCGCGCAAGGCGCACACCGAGTCCGACCGATCGACGTCTTCAATTTGCACCTATCTGATCACCCGGCGCGTAGATGAATATCTGCGTGGGCGCCGCTGTGACATTCACGCGGATGATCGGGAGGAAGCGGCCTGTCGCGTCGAAATAGCCTTGCTGAATGATGCGGGCGTCGGCAAAGACATTGCCGACGGCGACGAACGCTTCAAGCGGCAGTTTCGCAGGGATGTCGCGGGGCCATGGCTTAATCGTGATTTCGTTGTGCTTGTAGCCAAGAATCGTGTCGCTGGGGAAATCGCGGCGAATGGTGATGCTTAGCTGGAACCCGACAGGGTTAGGACGGAACGGGCAGTGAACCGATATTGCCTGATGGGCGTAACGGGCATACCAGATGGCATAAGAGGTCACGCCCAGTTCATCGCAGAACTTCCCTTCACTCGAAGAGCGACAGCTGTCCGCGCGTGCGCCGGTATGGGCATCAGTTGGAAACGAACATTTCAGAATCAACGGCTGCCCCGCAGGCGCGTTGAACTCCTTCATGATGAAACCGGTCCCCCCTGTCCATCCGGCGACCGCAGTCACCTTTGCGTCGGCTCGCAGATAGCTGTAAGACACACCGTCGCGAACAAGGTAGTCGGCACGGGGATTCCACACCGGCATGTCCTTCACAGCCACCATCCGAATCAACACCCCGTCGCAGTAATACGCCGGATCCTTCCCGCCATTGCAACTTGGCGAAATGTCGGCGTACCGCTTCGTCAAGCGCTCCGCCACCCGAAACCCCTCCTCCATCTGATCGGTTTCATCGAAGCCGAACGTCGCACCTTGGCCGGGCACGAACATCACGCGCAGGATCGGCATCCATTGGCCAGTCGCCGTGAAGTACTGCATCTGATAGCGCTGCGCCTGCAATAGCTGGCCGGGTGTGCTCGCGTCGTAGTAGAACGCCTGAATCGGAATGGTCGTCGGCGCGGCGGGGTTCCATGCCGCGCTCAGCAGAGATAAGGCGGTTTGCGCCAGCGCGTCCGTTACCTGCTCGTGGGCCTGCATCGCCGCGTAGAACTGCTGGGCATCGTGGGCGCTCAGCGAACATTGCCGCAGGATGTTCTGACCGTTGGCAATGAAGTGGGCGACCCAGGCCGTTGCGTCCGCCACGCCGTTGGAAACGCACGAACTCCAGTCCGGTGGCGCAGGCGGTCCGCTGCCCAACATATCGCAGCCATGCGAGCCGGACACGCCCGGCGGGCTCACCGCGAAGGGATACACACACCGCACCTCGTAGGGCTTGCCCCAGCCCGCCGCCGTCAAACCGTCGGCCAGAATGAAACCCGCCGTCGCGCCCAGAGATGATGTGCGCAAGTCCCCTCGTACGAACGCGAGATTGACCGACTGCGTCTGCGTCTCGTCCGGCGTAAGGGCCGCGAACTGCTGCGACGCGCCGCCCGATAACGCGCGCACGATCAGGCCGCTGCATGTCCATATCGGCCTGTCCACGCCACAACGCTGAACACGCGACGCATAACGTTGATTCACCAGTTGCGCCACATCGGGACCGGGAAGCGCCTGGGCGTGAGCGCACAACGCCGCGAACGCGAGGCCCAACGACATCGAGATTCGACACCAACCTGCGATGTACTGACCCACGACACATCGAATGAGCAGGACCGTCATCACTCGCCTCGCGCGTTATCGACCCGCGATCATTGGGCCATGCCGCATCCTCGACGAACAACTGTCAACCCTGACAGGTGGATGCAAAAGGTCCGTCGACTCGCTATTGCTGAGCGCCGACCTGATCGCCTGGCACGTAGGTAAATATCAGTCCCGGTGCCGCAGTGGCATTGACGCGGATGATGGGCAAAAAGCGCGCCGTCGCATTGAAATAGCCCAGTTGGATGGTGCGGGCATCGACGTAAGCATCGCCCACCGCCACGAACGCTTCCAATGGCAACCTCGCCGGAATATTCGGCGGCCAGGGTTTGATGGTGATTTCATTCCATGCACCGACGCCCCCCGCATAGTCGCGCCGGACCGTCACACTCAGATTGAATTGGGCTGGCGTTACGCTGAATGGGCATTGCGACGACGTCCATGCCGGGTATGTCGTCACGCCAAGCGAGTCACAGTACCGATTCTGCCCCGGGTTAAAGCAACTGTCGGGGCGCGCATTCGTGTTCGCATTCGCCGGAAAGGAACACTTCACGATCACCTGCTGACCCGCTGGCGCGTTCAGTTCCTTGAAGATGAATCCGGTCCCGCCGCGCCCGGTGGCGAGCTGCGTCACCTTGGCGTCCGCGCGCATGTAGCTCGCCGACACGCCATCGCGGTTGATGTAGGACTGGTGCGGGTTCCAGATCGGCATCTGCGCGACGGACACCATCCGGATGATGACGCCATCGCAAAAGTACGCGGCTTTCGTGCCGCCATTGCAATTGGGCGAGGTATCCGCATACCGATTCGTCAACCGCTCGGCGACGCGATATCCCTCCTCCAGTTGGTCGGTCTCGTCATACCCGAAAGCGGCGCCTTGCCCCGGCGTGAACGCGACCCGGAGAATCGGCACCCACTCACGCATGGCGTTGAAGTACTGCATTTGGTAGCGCTGCGCTTGCATGAGCTGGCCGGGTGTGCCGACGTCGTAGTAGAAGGCCTGAACGGGAATCGTGGCCGGCGCTGCCGGATTCCATGCGGTGCTCAGTAGCGACATCGCGGTCTGTGCGAGCGCGTCCGTTGCCTGTTCGTGCGCCTGCATGGCTGCATAAAACTGCGGCGCCACATGCGCACTTAGCGAGCATTGCCGGAGGACGTTCTGGCCATTGGCATTGAAGTGTGCGACCCATGCCGTCGCATCGGTCACGCCGTTGGCGGCGCACGAACTCCAGTCCGGCGGCACCGGCGGCGCGCTGCCCAGCAGGTCGCAACCGTGCGAGCCGGCCGCGCCCGGCGGACTCACTTCGAAGGGATACACACACCGCACGTCGTAGGGCTTGCCCCAGCCCGCCGCGGTGAAGCCGTCCGCCAGAATGAAACCTGCTGTGGCGCCCAGCGACGACGTCCGCAAGTCGCCTCGCACAAATACGAGATTCACCGATTGGTTTTGCGCCTCATCCACCGTCAGCGCGGCGAAGTTCTGCGAAGCGCCGCCAGCGAGTGGGCGAACGATCAGGCCGCTGCACATCCAGATAGCGCGGTCCACCGCGCATTTCTCGACGCGCGATGCGTAGCGCTGACTGACCCATTGCGCAACGTCTGCACCCGAGGCCGCGCAGGCCGTACCGCTACCGCTGCCCAGCGCCAGCGCCGCCCACAGGCATGCGAGCGCACGTCGAAATCGGACCAAGGCATCGAACGCAACGACGCGCTCGCACGCGCCACTCAGCAAGCGCAAGGAGGTCGAAGGGATCATCGCAACACCTCGCATGAAAGCGGCCCGGACTTATTGGGCCACGCCACGTTTGCGACGAACAACTGTCAACCCTGACAGGTGACGAGATCCATAAAAGAAAAAACCGCCTGCCCCTGAACAGGGCAAGCGGTCCTTTCACTGCAATTTCACGGCCATTTTGGCGGGACGCCTTCGCGATCCGCCGCGAAGTATCGCCCCGCTCACGCCGTCACGGCATCAGCCCACCCAACGACGGGCGTTGCGGAACATGCGCATCCACGGGCTGTCCTCGCGCCACTGCGACGGCGCCCAGCTCATCTGCACCGTGCGGAACACGCGCTCCGGATGCGGCATCATCACCGTGAAACGGCCGTCGCCGGTCGTGACCGCCGTCAGGCCGCGCGGCGACCCGTTCGGGTTGTACGGGTACTGCTCCGTCGGCTGACCACGATGATCGACGAAACGCATTGCGGCAATCGCCTGATCGATGTTGCCCTGCTGACTGAAGTTGGCGAAGCCTTCGCCGTGTGCGATCACGATCGGCAGTTGCGAGCCTGCCATGTCCTTGAAGAACAGCGACGGCGAATCCAGCACTTCCACCTGCGTCAGACGCGCTTCGTACTTCGACTGGTTGTACGTGAACTTCGGCCAGGCGGCGGCACCCGGGATCAGGTTCGACAGGTTGCTCATCATCTGGCAACCGTTACACACGCCCAGTGCGAACGTGTCGGCACGGTTGAAGAAACCGGCAAACTGCTCGGCGAGCGACGGGTTGAACAGAATCGTCTTCGCCCAGCCTTCGCCAGCGCCCAGCGTGTCGCCATACGAGAAGCCGCCGCAGGCGATGAAGCCCTTGAACGCGTCGAGGGAATGGCGGCCGGCGAGCAGGTCGCTCATGTGCACGTCGTACGCATCGAAGCCAGCCTTATCCAGCACGTAGGCCATTTCCAGATGCGAGTTCACGCCCTGCTCACGCAGAATGGCGACCTTCGGACGTACGCCCGTCGCGATGAACGGCGCGGCCACGTCTTCGCTCGCGTCAAACGTCAGCTTCGGCGAGAGGCCCGGATCGCTGGTGTCGTTCAGCGCTTCATACTCGGCATCTGCGGCCGCCGGGTTGTCGCGCAGGCGCGCGATACGCCAGCTCACTTCCGACCACACGCGTTGGAGCTCGGCACGCGAGGCGCCGAAGATCTTCTTGGCGTCGCGATAGATTTCGATGACGTCGGTGTTGTTCGGCTTGCCGATGACGTTCGTCACGGACGACAGACCCGCTTCACGCAGCGTCTGCAAGACGGCGTCGCGCTCCGACGCCCGCACCTGAATCACGCCGCCGAGCTCTTCCGAGAACAGCGCGCGCAGCGTCTTGTCTTCACGACGCCCCGCCGTTTGCTTCGCCCAGTCCTTGGCGTCGCCGTAATCGGATTCGAAGCCTTCGTCGAGCGTAAGCATATCGACGTTCAGCGACACGCCAACGTGTCCGGCAAACGCCATTTCCGCGACCGTGGCGAACAGGCCACCGTCCGAGCGATCGTGATATGCGAGCAGCTTGCCCTCGCGGTTGAGCTTCTGGATCGCGTCGAAGAAACGCTGGAGGTCGGCAGGATCATCCAGATCCGGCGTGACGTCGCCGATCTGCTGCGTCACCTGCGCGAGAATGCTGCCGCCCAGACGATTCTTGTTGTGCCCCAGGTCGATCGAGATCAGTACCGTCTCCCCCACGTCGGCAACCGCGCGCAACTGCGGCGTGAGATGACCGCGAACGTCCTCGACCGGCGCGAACGCCGAGACGATCAGCGATACCGGCGCAACGACGTCCTTGGCACGACCGGCGTCGTCCCACTTGGTGCGCATCGACAGCGAATCCTTGCCCACCGGAATCGACAGACCCAGGGCCGGGCACAACTCCATGCCAACGGCCTTGACCGTGTCGAACAACGCAGCGTCTTCGCCCTCGGCGCCGCAGGCCGCCATCCAGTTGGCCGACAGCTTGATCTGATCGAGCGACGCAATCGGCGCCGCGGCAATGTTGGTGATGGCTTCGCCAACAGCCATGCGACCCGACGCCGGTGCGTCGATCACCGCCAGCGGAGTGCGCTCGCCCATCGTCATCGCTTCGCCGCGATAGCCGCTGTAGTCCATCAACGAGATGGCGCAATCGGCCACCGGCACCTGCCACGGGCCGACCATCTGGTCGCGCGCGGTCAGGCCGCCCACCGTGCGGTCGCCAATGGTGATCAGGAACGACTTGCTGGCCACCGTCGGGTGACGCAACACGGCGCGCGCGACTTCGTCGAGCGACAGTCCAGTGACATCGACCGGCGGCAGTTCCTGCTTCGTGCGCTTGACGTCGCGATGCATGCGCGGCGGCTTGCCGAGCAGCACATCCATCGGCATGTCGACCGGGTCCGGCGATTCCGGATGCATCGGGTCGACCAGCTTCAGTTGACGTTCGTCGGTCGCAACACCCACGACAGCGACCGGGCAGCGTTCGCGCTGGCAGATTTCCTGGAACGCAGGGAAGCTGTCCGGGGCGATGGCGAGCACGTAGCGCTCCTGCGCCTCGTTGCTCCAGATTTCCGCGGGCGACATCCCAGACTCTTCCAACTGCACCTGACGCAGATCGAAGCGCGCGCCCTTGCCCGCACCGTCCACCAGTTCGGGGAACGCATTCGAGATGCCACCCGCGCCCACGTCGTGAATCGACAGGATGGGGTTGGCTTCGCCCTGACGCCAGCACCAGTTGATCACTTCCTGCGCGCGACGCTCGATTTCCGGGTTGCCGCGCTGGACCGAATCGAAATCCAGTTCGGCCGTGTTGGTGCCGGTCGCCATCGAACTGGCGGCGCCGCCCCCCATGCCGATGCGCATGCCCGGGCCGCCGATCTGAATGAGCAGCGTGCCGGCCGGCAGATCGTGCTTGTGGGTGTGTTGTGCCGCGATATTGCCCATGCCGCCCGCGATCATGATGGGCTTGTGATAGCCGCGCACACGACCGCCAACGTTCTGCTCATAGGTGCGGAAGTAGCCGCCCAGGTTCGGTCGGCCGAATTCGTTGTTGAACGCGGCGCCGCCGAGCGGGCCGTCGATCATGATCTGGAGCGGGGACGCGATACGGTCCGGGCGGCCGTAGTCGGCGCCCGTATCGTCCGGCTTGCGCAGCGACGGCGGCACCGCCACGTCGCGATCGTTTTCCCACGGCTCGCGTGCGTCCGGCAGCGCGAGGTTCGAGACGGTGAAGCCGGTCAGCCCCGACTTCGGCGTGGATCCACGGCCCGTCGCGCCTTCGTCGCGAATCTCGCCGCCCGCCCCCGTCGACGCCCCCGGGAACGGCGAAATGGCCGTCGGGTGATTGTGCGTCTCGACCTTCATCAGCGTGTGCGTGAGCTCGACGCTGCGACCATACTTGCCGTCGGCGCCGCGCGGATACCAGCGCTCGACTTCGGCGCCTTCCATCACCGAAGCGTTGTCCGAGTACGCCACCACCGTGCCCTGCGGGTGCAGTTGGTGCGTGTTCTTGATCATCTGGAACAGCGACTTGTCCTGCACATGACCGTCGATCGTCCAGTTGGCGTTGAAGATCTTGTGACGGCAGTGCTCGCTGTTCGCTTGCGCAAACATCATGAGCTCGACGTCGGTCGGATTGCGCTTCAGGCTCGTGAAGGCGTCGACGAGATAATCGATTTCGTCTGCGGCAAGCGCCAGGCCGAGATCGCGGTTGGCGCCCTCGAGCGCGCTGCGGCCCGCACCGATCACGTCGACCGTTTGCAACGGCTTGGCCGGCAGTTCGACGAACAGTGCCTCGGCATCCTTGCGCGTGGCGACGACCGCCTCCGTCATGCGGTCATGCAGCACCTCGGCCACACGGGCGAGCACATCGGCTGCCAGCGACTTCTTGCCGCCCAGCAGACCGGACTTCACGCCGATCGTGTATTCGACGGCACGTTCGATGCGGCGCACGTGATCGATGCCGCAGTTGCGCGCGATATCGGTCGCCTTGCTCGCCCACGGTGAAATCGTGCCCAGACGCGGAATGACCAGCAGTTGGTCGCCGACCGGCTCTTCACGCACCGGCTCGCCATAAGTGAGCAGACCGGCAACACGGGCCACGTCCTCGCTCGACAGCGGCTCGGCGCTGGCGACGAGATGCACGTAGCGGGCGTCGATGCGCACGATCGAGCTGTCGATGGCTTGCAGGGTCTGCAAAAGACGTTGCTGGCGGAATTCGGAGAGCGCCAAGGCGCCGGCGAAGCAGGCAATGTGAGTCATGGAAGGACGGAAGGCGAGGCGTTCAAAACGCGTGGGAACGACAAACCGGGATTATACCCTGCTTACCCCGGGTTATACCCGAGTGTGAAGCAGGCAATGTGCATGCTGTCCCGCCCTGTGAGGGCGTCTCTCTGGTAACCTATGCGCCCCGTATCCATGCGGGCCGCGAAACCGGGATTCATGCAAATCCGGCCGACATTCACCGCTTTACGGCGGGTTGAGGCGCGTCACCGGGCAGGCGGCACGTCAAAGAACGACACTAACAAGCGAACGAACGGGCGTTCGCCACACACCAGACGGTTGGGAATGAAGGTCATCGTTATCGGCGGCGGGGTCATTGGCACATGCACCGCCTACTATCTGGCCGCCGCGGGGCATACGGTCACGCTCGTCGAGCGCAATAGCACGGTTGCGCAGGAGAGCAGCTTCGGCAATGCAGGCGTTATCGCGCCGGGCTATGTCACGCCCTGGGCCGCGCCCGGCATGCCGCGCAAGTTGCTGGGCTACATGTTCAGCAGCGCGAGCCCGCTCATTTTCCGGCCCGGCCTGTCCGCCGGCACATGGCGCTGGGCCGCGCGCTGGCTGCGCGAGTGCAAGCTCGAGCGCTACCGCGCCAATCGCGAACGCATGCAGCGTCTGGCGTTCTACAGCCAGCGCTGCCTGCACGAACTGCGCGAAAGCCACATTTTCGAATACGAGCATACGCAGGGCTATCTGCAATTGTTCCGGACCGAGCGCGACATCAAGATGAACGCGCCGGCGCGCGCCATGCTCGCCGAGAACGAGGTGCCGCATCGCCTGCTCACGGCCGACGAATGCCGCAAGCTCGAACCCGCGATTTCCACCGACGCGCCGCTGGCCGGCGGCCTCCATTTGCCTCGCGACGAGACCGGCAACTGCCCGCTTTTCACCAAGCGCCTCGCCCAGATCGCCCGCGACATCGGCGTGACACTCGCGACCGAGACGACCGTGCTGTCCGTGCGGCCCAACCTGGGACGTGCCGGTGTCACCGTCGAGACAGTCAGTACGGCACAAGTCGGGCAAACCGGGCAAACCGCATCGTTGGAAGCCGATGCCGTGGTGATTGCCGCCGGCGTCGCCAGCACGTCGCTGCTGCGCCCGCTGGGCATCGATCTGCCGCTGTGGCCGATCAAGGGCTACTCGATTACGGTCCCCGTCAAGACCGAGTTGTTCAGCCCCCGCATTGCCGTCATGGACGAGTCGTACAAGACGGCCATCACCCCACAGGGCAACCGTCTGCGCATCGCGGGCACAGCCGAACTGGGCGACACGCAGCTCGTATTGCGCGAGCGCGCCATCGCCACGCTCTACAAGGTGGCGACGGACTGGTTCCCCGGCGCGGGAAGGTATCGCGAGGCCCGGGCGTGGGTCGGGGCGCGTCCGATGCTGCCCGACGGCCCGCCGCTGCTCGGCGCCACACACCTGCCGGGCATCTTCCTCAATGTGGGTCACGGCTCGACCGGCTGGGCGATGGCCTGCGGTTCGGGCCGCGTGCTCGCCGACGTCATCTCCGGCCAGACGCCGGACATCGACCTGAACGGGCTCACGCTTGCCCGTTACGATCGATAAGACGGATAAGACCGACAGGGCGAAGCGACGGCCGTCCCCGCACGTTTGAATGGCGCGGACGCGACGGCCTTTGCATCCGCCCTCCGGCGCTCTCGCCCGCTGCGCACCGCCACATTCCGCCTCATTGCGCCCCATGTCGGAGATAACCGACACAACGTCGGGATTGATACTGGCAGGCGACACGGCGCATTGACGGCATAATCCGAAGATCGATACGCAATTCGCGAGTGAGCCGCTGCGCGTCGAAACACCACGTGGGCACGGTCTGCTGCCTGCAGCCCATCATCTGCGGTCCGCCGTCCGCGTTCTGCAAGAAGCGCTGCGCACACCGCCGTCGATTCCAGGAGCTCCGCCTGCCATGTCCGATCCCCTGCACGTCGAAGACGTCTCCGGCCTCAGCCCCGAGGCCGCGCCCGCCCACCCCAGTCCGCTTGCCCGACCACGGGCCCGCCCGTCCCCCGACGGCGTGTCGGTCGCGGTAAGAAGCACGATTGCGCTCGACCTGCACTCGCCCGCTGCGCTAAGGCGCATCGAACGCGACGCCGCAGCCAGACTCGCGCCTCATACCCTCATGGCCCGGGCAGGGGCCGCCGTTGCCCATTGGCTCTACGGCCATCTCCCCGCACTCGCGAGCGCCGGCAGGCAACCCGTGCTGCTGCTCGCCGGCCCGGGCAATAACGGGGGCGACGCGTATGTCGCGGCGCGAGAACTGCATCGCCGGGGTGTGCTGGTCGACGTCTGGCAACTGGCGCCGCCCGCCACCGACGATGCCCGGTGGGCACTTGGCGAGGCGTTGGCCGCCGGGGTGCCGGTGCGTCGGTCGCCCGATACGTGGCCGCAACCGAATGCTTACGCCTGGATCGTGGACGGCCTGTTCGGCATCGGACTCTCCCGCCCGCTCGATGGCGCAGCAGGCGCTCTCGTCGAGAACATCGTCTATGCGCATGCCTGTGGCACGCCGGTGCTTGCCATCGATATTCCCAGCGGTCTGATGGCCGCCACGGGCCTCGCCGCAGGTCCGGTCATTCATGCGAACGCCACGATAGCCATGCTAGGCGCATGTCCGGGGCTGTTCACAGGCGTCGGGCGTGATGTCGCCGGCGAGGTCTTCGTGGCCGCACTCGGCACCGAGGACCTCACGGCGACACACGCTGGCGGCGGCGTTGCGACCAACGCCCCGAGCGCATTTATCGAACACCTTCCGCGACGCCATCACGCCTCCCACAAAGGCAGCTATGGATCGCTGACGGTGCTCGGCGGTCACGCGGGCATGGTGGGCGCGCCAATGCTCTCGGCACGCAGCGGTCTGATGACGGGCGCGGGGCGCGTGTACGTGGGATTCATCGCGAACGACGCCCCCGCATGGGACCCGATGCATCCGGAACTGATGTTGCGTCACGCAGAAGATCTCGATCTTGCATCGATGCAGGCAGTCGGCGTGGGACCCGGGCTCGGCACGTCTGACGCCTCGGCGGCGTGCTTGTCTCGCGCCCTCGCGTTGGACGATACGCCCCTCGTGATCGACGCCGACGCGCTCAATCTGCTCGCAGCCGAACCGACACTCGCGCAGCGTGTGCGTCGGCGTAAAGGGCCAACGGTGCTCACGCCGCATCCACTGGAAGCAGCACGGCTTGCGGGCTGCGAAGTTGCCAACATTCAGTCCGACCGTCTGGCCTCGGCGCGTGCACTGGCAAAGCAATTCGATGCGACGGTGGTGCTCAAGGGCTCGGGAAGCGTCGTCGATGACGGCGCACGTGCGTGGATCAACATCACGGGAAACGCCGGGCTTGCCACGGCAGGCACAGGCGACGTGCTGACAGGCGTGATCGGCGCACTGCTCGCTCAGGGCATGCCCGCCACGCAAGCGGCGCTCGCAGCGGTCTGGCTCCACGGCGCGGCCGCGCAACGGTGTGTTCTCGAGGGAGCCGGACCGGCGGGTTTGACTGCCTCTGAACTTCTGCCCGCCATTCGCACCGAACTGAGCATACTGGCCGATCCGGCGCAGGTCCCCCAAGCCGCCCGACGCTGCATTTCAGCGTGATTTCGCGGCGACTCCCGTTATACTTCGCTTTATCGAAATGGCCCTACCGCACATGCCGTACAAGACATCCGTTCGACTGGATCAACTTCCCGCCTGGCGCACCCTGCTCGAGCATCGCGACGAGATCGCCGCTCAGCATATGCGCGACTGGTTCGCCGGTACCGGGGCCCACGCGCGCGTCGAGCAATTCTCGCTGCACGCCGCCGGTCTGTATCTCGATTACTCGAAGAACCGCATCACGGAGAAAACGCGCACACTGCTCACGCATCTTGCGCGCGAATGTCATCTGCCGGCCAAACGCGACGCCATGTGGGCCGGCGAACACGTCAACGTCACCGAGAACCGGGCAGCGCTGCATATGGCGTTGCGTGCACCGAAGGGTGTGACGTTTCGCGACACGACCGGCGAAGTCAGCAGCGGCGTGTGCGAAACGCTCGCTCGCATGCGAGACTTCAGCGAGCGCGTGCGAGACGGCCGGTGGACCGGCGCCACAGGCAAGCGCATCAGGCATCTGATCAACGTCGGCATCGGTGGCTCGGATCTGGGGCCGCGCATGGTGTGCGACGCGCTCGCCGTGTACGGACGGCAGGATCTCTCGGCGCACTTCATCGCCAACATCGATCCGACCGAACTCGCACGCACGTTGCCGACGCTCGACCCGGAAACCACGCTGGTCGTGGTCTGCTCGAAGACCTTCACCACGCTCGAGACCATGACCAACGCGCGCACGATTCGCGCGTGGTTCATCAAGAACGGCGTCCCCGAGAGCGGGCTGGACAAGCACTTCGTGGCGGTGTCGACCAACGTCGACGAAGCGATGCGCTTCGGCATTCTGCGCGAGAACGTGTTCCAGTTCGGCGAGTGGGTCGGCGGACGTTATTCGCTGTGGTCGTCGGTCGGGCTCATCGTCATGCTCTATCTCGGCGCGCAGCATTTCGATGCCTTGCTTGCCGGCGCGCACGCCATGGACGAGCACTTCCGGCACGCACCGCTCGACGCCAATATGCCTGTGCTGCTCGGTCTTCTCGGCATCTGGTATCGCAACTTCTTCGACGCGCAGACGTTGTCCATTGCACCGTACACGGACGCGCTGCAAAAGCTTCCTCCGTATCTGCAGCAACTGGATATGGAGAGCAACGGGAAGTCGGTACAGGTCGACGGTTCACCCGTCTTCTGGCAGACCGCACCGATCATCTGGGGCGAGCCGGGCACCAATGGCCAGCATGCCTACTTCCAGATGCTGCACCAGGGCACCACGCTGGTGCCGGTGGACTTCATCGCGGTCCTGGCGCCGCAATACGATCAGCCCGAGTATCTCGATCATCACCGCAAGCTGCTGGCCAATTGCTTCGCGCAGAGTGAAGCGTTCCTTCAGGGCGGCTCGATGGCCACGCCCGATCAAGCCGGTGGTCCGCTGGCCGCGCAGCGCCGCTTCGACGGCAATCGACCGAGCAATACGCTGGTGATCGACAAGCTGACGCCGGAGCGACTCGGCGCCCTCATCGCGCTGTATGAGCACAAGGTGTTTGTCCAGGCCGCCATCTGGAACATCAATCCGTTCGACCAATGGGGCGTGGAACTCGGTAAGACGCTCTGCCGCGCGATCGAGCCGGAACTGGTCGATCCCGACTCGCTCAAAGCGGATGCTCACGATGCGTCAACGGCGTCGCTGATTCGCATTGCGGGCGAGGCGCTCAGGAAGCGGCCCTGACAATGCGCGAGGCGCGATCTACGGTTTGACGATTTCGACGATTCGACGGAAACGAAAAAAGGAGAAGCCACCGAGGTTTCTCCTTTTTGTCATGACGCCTTGAAACGTCATGCGACGCGCGTCAGACGGATGATGCGCCATTGACTACGCGCCCGCCTGCGAGCCGCACTGTGGCGTCGCAACGCTGCGCAATCGCAAGATCGTGGGTCACGAGGACCAGCGTCGCCCCACTCGCCTCGTTGAGCGAAAACATCAGATCGATGACACGTTCTCCCGTCGCCGTATCGAGGCTGCCTGTCGGCTCGTCGGCAAACAAAACGGCAGGTTCCGTCACGAACGCGCGCGCGAGTGCAACCCGCTGTTGCTCGCCGCCGGAGAGTTGCTTCGGGTAGTGCGTGAGCCGAGAGCCCAACCCCACTTGTTCGAGCAGCCTGACGGCACGATTGCGCACGTCTCGTGTCTCACCCAGCAGTTCCAGCGGGAGCATCACGTTCTCGAGCGCACTCAGATGCGGCATCAGTTGAAAGGACTGGAAGACGAAACCGACGGCGCCGCGCCGCAAAGCGGCACGCCCCTCCTCGTCAAGATCGCCCAGCGACTGGCCCAGCAAGGTGATGCTGCCGTCGGTCGCGGTGTCGAGGCCAGCCATCAGGCCAAGCAGCGTGGACTTTCCGGACCCCGATGCGCCCACGATGGCCACGCTCTGACCTTTCGCGACGCTGAAGTCGATATCCTGCAAAATGACAAGCTCACCGGTAGCGTCGCGCAACCGCTTACCCAGCCCCCGCACTTCAATAACGTTTTCGGAAAACGACATGGCAAGAAGAGAGTTCTTGAAATTGGCTGCATCGGCCGTTGCGGGCTGGTGCCTGCTGACAGGGACCGCAGCAAATGCGGCAAGTTCAGACGCACCGACCATTCTCGTGGTGGGCGACAGTCTTTCGGCGGAATATGGCATCGCGCGCGGCGCCGGCTGGGTCAATCTGATGCAGCAGACGATCACGCAAAGCGGGTTCGATTATAACGTCGTCAACGCAAGTATCAGTGGCGACACCACGAGCGGCGGACGCTCCCGCCTCGCCCCTTTGCTCGCGCGCTACCGGCCCGCCATCACCCTCATCGAACTGGGCGGAAACGACGCGCTGCGCGGCATCCCGCTCGAACTCACTCGCAGCAATCTACGTGAGATGATCGCGGCGGCTCGCAAGGCCGGCAGCCAGGTGATCGTTGTGGGCATGCGCATTCCGCCCAACTATGGCCCGGACTATAGCGAACAGTTCTTCACCATGTTCTCGACCCTTGCCAAACAAGAGAAGACGGGCTATGTACCGTTCCTGCTGGCGGGGGTTGCCGAGCATCAGGACTGGTTCCAGCCGGACCAGATCCACCCGCTCGCCAAGGCGCATCCGCAGATTCTCCAAAACGTCTGGCCCACCGTGAAGCCGCTCCTCAAGCCCGCTGGTAAGTCGCCTGCCAAAGCGGCAGAGTCGCGTTCGTCGAAACCGGGTGCCTGAATCCGACACATCCATCCGACATTCGGATCGAAGACATAAAAAAACGGCCAACTGGGTTGGCCGTTCTTCTTGGTCGCGCCATCGTCGTCCAACGTCTGGTGGACCATTCTGGCGCCCCTATTGCGATCAGTTACCCGACGATTTGGTGACGTCGTTCACGATCTTGACCTTCGAGCGCGCACGCAGGTCGCCCAGCCACGCGTTCCATTCGGCCTGTGCGGCCAACTGGCTCAACTGCTGCGCCTCGGCGGCCAGACGCTGGGGATCCTGCGCAGGCGACTGAGACACCTTGCTGATGCGATATACCGCATAGCCTTGGCCCTCGCCCAGCGCCACGCCGACATATGCCGGCAGCTTGCTCGTGTCGGCACTGAAAATCGCCGTCAAAGCATTCGGCGCCAGCTTGCCCGGATTGTCGCGCGAAACGGTCTGTGCCGCGCCAAACGTGGCGTCACCACCCTTCTTCAGCGCTTCGAGCTTGGCTTCGCCAGCCTTCTTTGCTTCCTGCTCAGCCAGATCGGCAATCGCCTTCTGCTTCACCTGTGCCTCGATCTGCGCGAGTGGCGGCGTCGCGGCCGGATGATACGTCACGACATGCGCCGACACCAGGACACCCTGACCAACGTCCACGGCCTCGGTGTTGCGCTTGTTCTTGAGCGACTCGTCACCGAACACCGCCTTGAGCAGTTTCTCGTTACCGAGCGGGCTTTGCGCCAGCGCCGGGTCAGGCGTGCGCGTGACCTTTGCCGTCTGCAACTTCAGATTCAGCTTGTCGGCGACCGGCTGAAGGCTGTCGGGCTGTTCGTACACCGAGTTCGTGAACTGATCGGCAAGCTTGGCGTAACCCTTCGCGGCCTCCTGCTGACGATACTGGTCGGCCAGTTGCGCCTTGACGTCGTCGAACGACTTCGTCTGGGCTGCCTTGATGCCCGTGAGCTTGATGATGTGATAGCCGAAATCGCTTTTCACGACGTCGCTGATCTCGCCTTCGCTCTTGAGCGAGAATGCGGCGTCTGCGAACGGCTTGACCATTGCGTCGCGCGCAAAGAAGCCCAGATCGCCACCGTTGGCCTTCGAACCGGGGTCTTCCGAGTTCTCGCTCGCGAGCTTGGCGAAGTCGCCCGGGTTCTTCTTGATCTGCGCGAGGATAGCATCGGCCTTGGCCTTGGCTTTCGCGTGATCGGCCGGCGATGCATCCGCCGGAGATGCAATCAGGATGTGCGATGCACGACGCTCTTCCTGCGTCGTGTACTGCTTCAGATTGTCGTTGTACATCTTGCGCAGCACGTCATCGCTCGGCGCAGCCTGCGTGGTTGCCGGCATGGCCTTCGGATCGAGGACCACATACTGGATTTCGGCCGACTCCGGCGTCTGGAACGCCGCCTTGTGCGCATCGTAGTAGGCCTGAAGCTGCTGCTGCGTGGGCACGATCTTGCCGGCATAGTCCGACAGCGGGATTTCGATCGTGGCGACTTCGCGCTGCTGTGAACGCAGTTGCGCGAAACGCTCCAGCACCGTCTTGGGCAACATGGCGCTCGCCTGCACGCTCGATGGCAATTGATTCGACGCCAGTTCGAAACGGATCTGTGCTTCCAGACGCTGCGGCGTCAGGTTCTGTGCCGAGAGCAGTCGCTCGTAAGCCGCCTGATCGATCGAGCCATCCGCGCGGCGCAGTTGCGCAATCGCAGGAATGGCCAGCAGCGCCTCGCGCACCTGTGCATCGGGCACCGAAAGATTCTTCTTCAGGGTTTCCTGCGTGAGCAGCTTCTGCTGAATCAGGTTATCCAGCACTGCGGTGCGCATTTCCGGCGTGTTGATCTGGCTGGCATCGACTGCGCCGCCAAACATTTGCTGCATGCGCTCAGTCTGAGCGCGCAGCGTGCCGTCGTATTCCTGACGCGTCACGGTCTGATCGCCGACCTTGGCGATCGTACCGGCATCCGAGGCGTACTCTTGCCAGCCATGGACGCCAAACACCACGAACGACGGCACGATCAGCACCGTCAGGAAGATGAGGACCAATCGTTGATGACGGCGAATGAAGTCGAACATACGAAATCGGAAGAGTCGTCTGGAGGCGTTTTATGACGCTATATGGCAAAAAAGGCGAACCGAAGTTCGCCTTTTCACAATTTGGCGGAGCGGACGGGGCTCGAACCCGCGACCCCCGGCGTGACAGGCCGGTATTCTAACCAACTGAACTACCGCTCCCCAAGATCTGGAACTGGTGGGTGCTGAGGGGTTCGAACCCCCGACCTACGCCTTGTAAGGGCGCCGCTCTACCAGCTGAGCTAAGCACCCGTTCCTGATTTGTCTTGTTGCTGCCTCCTGCCGAAGCAGGAAAGCTGGCTAGTTTACACTATCTTTTAGATCTTTGCCAGGGCGGAATTTCGGAACCTTCGCCGCCTTAATCTTGATGGCGTCACCCGTTCGCGGGTTGCGCCCCGTGCGGGCAGCGCGCTTGGCGACGTGGAACGTGCCAAAGCCAACCAGCGTCACATCATCACCCTTCTTCAGCGCTTTCTTTACTGCACCCACGAATGCGTCGAGTGCTCGGCCAGCAGCGGCTTTCGAAATGTCCGACTGTTCCGAGATGTGATCGATCAGTTCCGTCTTATTCACTGTAACCCCCTTGCAAGGATAGTAGGCGATTGAGCCGCGGAGGCGCTCTTTGCGCGCCTTGACATTGATCTGAGAGGTCCGCTGGCTTTGCCATTAGACAAGCCGCAAACCCTGATGTCAAGCCGTTTTGCGGCCTTCGAAGGGCATCGGAAGCACTCCTGAATCTGTGCTTGCCGGACGCTATTCTCGATCACTTTGCGTCAATAAAAAAAGCCCGGGGAAAACCCCGAGCTTTTTGCAACTTTTGCAACGCTTGCGTCATGCGTCGCCGGGCAACGATCCAATCTCCGATCATTCCCCGACGATCACCTCACTCAGTGCTTGATGACGTCCTGCTTGCCGCTCGCATCGGCGTTCGGCGTCACAGGCGCAGCCTTCGCCTCTTCTTCCGGCAACGGCGTCGGTGCGTGCTCCAGCGCAAGTTCCAGCACCTTGTCGATCCAGCGCACCGGCACGATTTCCAGCGCGTTCTTGACCGTGTCCGGAATCTCTGCGAGATCCTTCACGTTCTCTTCCGGAATCAACACGAGCTTGATGCCGCCGCGATGCGCCGCGAGCAACTTCTCCTTGAGACCGCCGATCGGCAGCACTTCGCCGCGCAGCGTAATCTCACCCGTCATCGCGACGTCCGCGCGCACCGGAATCCCCGTGAGCACCGACACGAGCGCCGTCGTCATCGCGATACCGGCAGACGGACCATCCTTCGGTGTCGCGCCTTCGGGCACGTGAATGTGGATGTCCTTCTTCTCGAACTGCTCATCGGTCACACCAAGGCGACGTGCCCGCGAGCGCACCACCGAGCGAGCGGCTTCAACCGACTCCTTCATCACGTCGCCAAGCGAACCCGTGCGAATGATGTTGCCCTTGCCCGGCATCAGCGCAGCCTCGATGGTCAGCAGATCGCCGCCCACTTCCGTCCACGCCAGCCCCGTGACCTGGCCGATCTGGTTTTCCTTCATCGCCAGACCGAAGTCGAACTTGCGCACGCCCAGGAAGTTGTCGAGATTGCCCGCATCGACCTTGATCGACGAGCCTTCGACCTTCTTGAGCAACAGCATCTTCACGACCTTGCGGCAGATCTTCGAAATCTCACGCTCAAGCGAACGCACGCCCGCTTCGCGCGTGTAGTAACGAATGATGTCGCGAATCGCGGCTTCCGTCAGATCGATCTCACCTTCCTTCAACCCGTTGTTCTTCTTCTGCTTCGGCAGCAGATAACGCTGGGCGATGTTGACCTTTTCGTCTTCCGTGTAACCCGACAGTCGAATCACTTCCATACGGTCGAGCAGCGGCGCCGGAATGTTCAGCGAGTTCGAGGTGGCCACGAACATCACGTCCGACAGATCGAAGTCGACTTCGACGTAGTGATCCGAGAACGTGTGGTTCTGCTCCGGATCGAGCACTTCGAGCAGCGCCGAGCTCGGGTCGCCACGGAAGTCCATCCCCATCTTGTCGACTTCGTCGAGCAGGAACAGCGGATTGCGCACGGCAACCTTCGACAGGCTCTGCAGAATCTTGCCGGGCATCGAACCGATGTACGTGCGACGGTGGCCACGAATCTCAGCCTCGTCACGCACGCCGCCCAACGCCATGCGCACGAACTTGCGGTTCGTTGCACGCGCGATCGACTGACCGAGCGAGGTCTTGCCCACACCGGGCGGCCCAACGAGGCACAGGATCGGCGCCTTGACCTTGTCCACGCGCTGTTGCACGGCAAGATACTCAAGGATGCGTTCCTTGACCTTCTCGAGACCGAAGTGGTCTTCGTCGAGCACCTTCTCGGCGTTCGACAGATCGTTGTTCACCTTGCTCTTCTTGCGCCACGGCAGACCGACCAGCGTGTCGATGTAATTGCGCACGACCGTCGCTTCGGCCGACATCGGCGACATCAGCTTGAGCTTCTTGAGCTCAGCATCAGCCTTCTTCTTGGCTTCCTTGGGCAGGTGTGCGGCCTTGATGCGCTTCTCGAGTTCCTCGAGATCCGCGCCCTCTTCGCCTTCGCCCAATTCCTTCTGGATCGCCTTGACCTGCTCGTTCAGGTAGTACTCGCGCTGGCTCTTCTCCATCTGGCGCTTCACGCGGCCACGGATACGCTTTTCGACCTGAAGGATATCGATCTCGCTCTCGAGTTGCGCGAGCAGATGCTCGAGGCGTTCGATGACCGGGAACATCTCGAGAATCTTCTGCTTCTGCTCGAGCTTGAGCGGCAGATGCGCGGCGATCGTGTCGGCCAGACGACCCGCCTCATCGATACCGGACAGCGAGGTCAGGATCTCGGGCGGAATCTTCTTGTTGAGCTTCACGTACTGGTCGAACTGCGCCACGATCGCGCGACGCAGCGCTTCGGATTCCGGCGAGTTGCCATCGTCCGGCTCGAGCGGCATGACTTCGGACGTGAACTGGGTTTCCTCTTCGTCCACACTCAGCGTGCGGGCGCGTTGAATCCCCTCGACGAGCACCTTGACGGTGCCATCGGGCAATTTGAGCATTTGCAGGATGTTGGCCACGCAGCCGATCTCGTAGAGATCCTTGGCCGTAGGCTCATCCTTGGCCGCGGCTTTCTGTGCGACCAGCATGATGTGCTTGCCGCCTTCCATCGCGGTTTCAAGCGCTTTAATCGATTTCGGACGCCCCACGAAAAGGGGAATCACCATGTGCGGAAACACGACCACGTCGCGCAAAGGCAACAGGGGCAGTTGAATCGCTTCGGGCGGGAGGATTTGGGTGCCTGACATCTCGTTCCCCATATTTAACGATACCGTTGTGTTCCAGCTAATTGAGGCCGCCGGCGAGAATTACAAGGGGCTGGGAAGCCCGTTCGCCAACAAGTTGCACCACTCGGGGTTTCATTGCCCGTGGCACTAGTATGAAGGAAAAAAAGCCGTCCATGTTTCCATGAACGGCTTGAGGTAGGGCTAAGTTGACCGTTCAATTGGAGCCGGCAACCTTCGGCGACTCCTGATAGATCAGGAGCGGCTTTCCGTCGCCACTGATCGCATTCTCGTCCAGGATCACTTTGGTCACACCCTTGAGTGACGGCAACTCGTACATCACTTCGAGCAGCGCTTGTTCGATGATCGAACGCAGGCCGCGCGCCCCGGTTTTACGCTTGATGGCCTTGCGTGCCACCGCATGCATTGCCGCCGGGCGAATTTCCAGCTCCACGCCTTCCATCGAGAACAGGCGCTGATATTGCTTGACCAGTGCGTTCTTCGGTTCGATCAGGATCGTGACCAGTGCGTCCTCGTCAAGCTTACCCAACGTGGCAACCACCGGCAGACGACCGATCAGCTCCGGAATCAGGCCGAACTTGATCAGATCTTCCGGCTCCACGTCGCGCAGCAGTTCGCCTGCGTCACGCTCTTCGCCGGTCTTGACGGTCGCGCCGAAGCCGATACCCGTCTTTTCGGTACGATTCATGATGATCTTCTCGAGACCATCGAACGCGCCGCCGCAGATGAAGAGAATGTTGGTCGTGTCGACCTGAATGAAGTCCTGGTTCGGATGCTTGCGCCCGCCTTGCGGGGGCACCGACGCCATCGTGCCTTCGACGAGCTTCAGCAGCGCCTGTTGCACACCTTCGCCCGACACGTCACGCGTAATCGACGGATTGTCCGACTTGCGGCTGATCTTGTCGATTTCGTCGATGTAGACAATGCCCTTTTGCGCCTGCTCGATCTCGTAATTGCAGTTCTGCAGGAGCTTCTGGATGATGTTCTCGACGTCCTCACCCACATAACCGGCTTCGGTCAGCGTGGTGGCGTCGGCAATCACGAAGGGCACATTGAGCAAACGCGCGAGCGTCTGCGCGAGCAGCGTCTTGCCCGAGCCGGTCGGCCCGATCAGCAGAATATTGCTCTTGGAGAGTTCGACCTCGTCGCGCTTGTCGCCGAGGTGCTTCAATCGCTTGTAATGGTTATAGACCGCAACGGCCAGAATCTTCTTGGCACGGTCCTGACCGATCACGTATTGATCGAGGCTCTCGCGAATTTCCTGCGGCGACGGCAAATCGGACTTGGCCCCGCTGCCGGTCTCGTCTTCGGCCGCTGCGGCCTCGTCACGAATGATCTCGTTGCACAGATCAATGCACTCGTCGCAAATAAACACGGACGGACCTGCGATGAGCTTCTTGACCTCGTGCTGGCTCTTTCCGCAGAAGGAGCAGTAGAGCAGCTTTTCGCCGTTGGAAGTGCTTTTTTTATCCACCATATCTGTGTCAGCCTGCTAGCAATTTGCGCCCCGGTCGTCCCCCACCGGGGGCGGCAAACGCGGCATACGTGAATCCCATTGTAACGCCATGCCGTGCGAGCGTGTGGCCCACTCGCGACAGCCATAAATTCCCTTTTACGACAAAGACTTGGCGCGACCACCCTGCTTCCCGAAACGAAAATGCCTGGTGTCGCGCCAACGATTTTGCCGTCAGGCGCCCCGAATTCGGGACCGAATCAGGGACGCTTTTCGAGCACGCGATCGATCAACCCGTACTCAACGGCATCCGCCGCCGACTTGAAGTTATCGCGATCGGTGTCGCGCGCGATCACTTCGAGCGACTGACCGGTGTTCTCGGCCAGCAGACGGTTCAACCGGTCCTTGAGCAACAGGATTTCCTTGGCGTGGATCTCGATGTCGGATGCCTGACCGCGAGCGCCGCCCAACGGCTGGTGAATCATGATGCGCGCGTTTGGCAGCGCAAAACGCTTGCCCTTCTCACCGGCGGCGAGCAGGAAAGCGCCCATGCTCGCGGCCATGCCGAGGCACAGGGTGGAGACCGGCGGCTTGATGAATTTCATCGTGTCGTAAATCGCCAGACCCGCCGAGACGGAACCACCCGGCGAATTGATGTACATCGAGATTTCCTTGTCCGGATTTTCGCTCTCGAGGAACAGCAACTGGGCGACGACGAGATTGGCGCTCTGGTCGTTGACCTCGCCAACCATGAAAATGATGCGCTCCTTGAGGAGGCGCGAATAGATATCGTAAGCGCGCTCACCACGACCACTTTGCTCGACGACCATCGGCACGAGGCCAAGGCCTTGCGTGTCGAGAGCGGAGTTGTGCGTCTGGGAGGCGAGTTGGGCGAGCAATTCGGAACGGGTAATCATATCGGTTCGACCCTTCTATCGAGATGGTTTTGCGCGCCGCAAGGGGAAGACCCGGAGGCCATTTGGAAAAGAACCGCCACGGCCTTTCGGCCGCGGCGGTTCAGTCAGTCGTGTCGCGGTCGATCAGCCTTGCGTATTGCCGGCCAGTTCTTCGAAGCTGACCTGCTTGTCGGTCACCTTGGCCTTACCCAGGACGAACTCGACAACGTTGTTCTCGACGACGAAACCTTCCATTTCCGCCATGCGCTGCTGATCGCCATAGTACCAGCGGACGACTTCTTGCGGGTCTTCGTAGCTCTTCGCGAATTCTTCGACTTCGGCCTTGATCTGTTCCGGCTTGGCTTGCAGGTCGTTTTGCTTGACCAGCTCAGCCAGGATCAGGCCCAGCTTCACCCGACGCTCGGCTTGTTCCTTGAACATTTCAGCCGGGATCGGCACATTGCCGGCGTTCGGCACGCCACGCTGTGCGAGGTCCTGGCGGGCCATCGCTACCAGACGCTCCTGATCCTGAGCGATCAGCGCGTTCGGCACGTCGAGTTCCGAAACCGAGATCAGGGCGTTCATGACCTGGTCCTTGAGGAGAGCCTGCGTGCGACGCTTCACTTCACGCGACAGGTTTTCCTTGATGTCGGCACGCATCTTCTCGATGCTGCCGTCGGCGATGCCGAGCGACTTGGCAAATTCTGCGTCGACTTCCGGCAGATGGGCCCACTCGACCTTCTTGAGCGTCACGGTGAACGTGGCGGTCTTGCCGGCCACTTCCTTGCCGTGGTACTCGTCCGGGAACTTGAGTTCGAATTCCTTCGAATCGCCGACCTTCAGGCCCAACGTCGCCTTTTCGAATTCGGGAAGCATGCGGCCTTCGCCCAGCACGAACACGAAGTCTTCGGCGCTGCCGCCGGCGAACACTTCACCGTCGATCTTGCCGACGAAGTCAACCGTCACGCGGTCGCCGTCCTTGGCTTCGACCGAGCCGCCGTCGCCGTGGGCGCCGGCTTCGCCGCGCACGTGGTAGTGCACGCGCTGCTTGCGCAGGATATCGATCGTGCGATCGATCTCGGCTTCCGACACGTCGGTCGTCGTGCGGCTGACTTCAGCCGTCGTCAGATCACCGATCTTCACTTCCGGATAGACTTCGAACGTCGCGTCGAATGCGTATTCGGTTTCCGCAGCGTCAGCCTTCGGAGCGAAGCTCGGCTGACCGGCCACGCGCAGATCCTGCGCCTTGCTGACTTCAAAGAACTGCTGGCCGACCTTGTCGCTGACGACTTCGGCTTCGACCTGACCGCCGTATTGCTGGGTGACCATCTTCAGGGGCACCTTGCCCGGACGGAAGCCCGGCATGCGAACCGTTTTCGACAGTCGCTGGATGCGCGTCGCAACTTCTTTTTCGACGTCCTGCTTGAGCAGGGTGATGGTAAAGCGACGCTCGAGCTTGCCGAGGTTTTCAACAGCGATAGTCATGAGGATATTCGTCCATCCAGAGGGTCGTTCTGTGTTGCGGCGAGGGAATGCCGCAAGCGGACCCTGTCAGTTAATCAACCTTGGGCCGGTACCGACGATGCGACGCCGGCTTCCCTCCGCACCCGACAATCCGGGTTAGCGCCAAAAAGGTCTTGCACACAAAGCGGGACATTTTAGCAAACTATTGTCCTGCACCGAGACTTTCCGGCGGGAAAGCACGGAAATCAGACCCTGCCACCCCTTAACGGGTTCACCCGGCGGCCTCGCGCAAGGAACACGCCCCATTTGCCGAAACCGCGCTTTAGAGGGCGACGTCCACAAAAACCGCTTGGGTGGCGCCGACTTACCGCCTAGGATTCAATCGAACGTTTGAATGAAACATCGGTTCTTTGAGATGACGTGGCACGGTGCTCACAGTGCTCACCGCGCCATGTCTCACTGGAGGTTCGTCGTGAATCCTCGCGTCCTGGCCGGTCGTCAAGCCGGCGACACCAAGCTGCGCATCCTCGATGCCGCAGAAGATCTGTTTATCGAATTCGGCTACGAAGCCATGTCCCTGCGTCAGATCACCTCGCGCGCCGAGGTCAATCTGGCTGCCGTGAACTACCACTTCGGCAGCAAGGAAACATTGCTCCAGGCCATGCTCTCGCGCCGGCTCGACCGGCTCAACGACGAGCGTCTGGCGCTGCTCACCCGCGCGGAGGCTGTCTGGCCCGCGCCGCAATTGACGTGTGAACACGTGCTGGGCGCCATGTTCATCCCGGCGCTGGCCATCTCGCATCATCGCGACATCGGTGGTCCGGCGTTCCTGCGATTGCTCGGTCGCGTGTATGCCGACCCGTCGCCTTTCATCCGCGACTACCTGCAGCAACACTATGCGCCTGTCTTCGAGCGGTTCTTCGAAGCCTTTGCGCGGGCGCTCCCCGAGTTGCCGCGCCAGGAACTCGGCTGGCGGCTTCACTTTGCCCTCCAGGCGCTGTCCGGGGTGCTCGCGAGCAGCGACACGTCGCGGCTGATCGACACCTTTGCCCAAGGTCAGCCGATGGGCGATCTGCAAGTCGTGGCAAGGCTCACCGCGCTCATGGTCGCGGCGCTCAAGGCACCGATGCCCGGAGAGGAGCAACTGGCCAGCTTCGCAGCCGTATTCGCGCTTGCGAAGGACGCCGATGTCACTCCCCCTCGCGAAGCCGGTCAGGTCGCGGGCACGTCACCGAATCAGGCGAACGACGACGGCCCCGCGTCGAGCGACCGATCGCTCGCGAGTGCCTGAGTGCCCGAGCGCCTGAACGCGTGAGCCCCTGACGGCGGCCCAAGCCGCAAACCGCGCCGCGCGGTCGAATCGCCGGGCTCGCGGCCCGGCATGGACCGCACGCCCGCCGCACCTCGCAGGCAGAGGCGACGCCACGCAGCCGTGCACTTGCAGCACATACAGCACCGCCAGATTTTGACGCTTTACTCGAATTCCCGGCGCACCAACAGGTCGCCGAACGATCCAATAAGAACGCCGCCACCGGTCCGAACTGCGCGCCACGCCAGCCGAATCCGGCCAATGGCAAGAGGATGACAGCCCCGGGCTTGCCACGTCACCGCGCGCGGCATGCGTGTCACGCGAGCACAGGCCGAAGATCGCCTGCCGGGACGCCAAACCCAAGGGAGGAGAAAATGATGGCCGTATGGATTGTTGCGTTTGTCGCGGGCGTGAGCGCCCTGCTTTTCTATCGTGCGCACGCCTGGCAGTGGCTCATTGCGACCGCGCTGTGGGTGGGCGCCGGCATCGTGTTCGGGCTGACGGGCACTCTCGCGACCGTAGTCCTCGGTATTGCGCTCATTCTTCCCGCCCTGATCCTCAGCATCGGCCCGCTGCGCCGCGCGTGGGTCACCGCGCCGATGCTCGCGAAGTTCCGGACCATCATGCCGGAAATGTCGGACACCGAGAAAGACGCCATCGAGGCCGGCACCGTCTGGTGGGATGCCGACCTGTTCTCGGGACAGCCCGACTGGCAGAAACTCAAGGCCATGCCCGCGCCGGCCCTTTCCGCCGAAGAACAAGCCTTCATGGACAATCAGGTCGAGCACCTTTGCGACCTGTCCAACGACTGGGAAAGCACGCAGGTCTGGCAGGACCTGCCGCCCAAAGCCTGGCAATACGCCAAGGAAGCCGGCTTCCTCGGCATGATCATTCCGAAGCGCTACGGCGGCCTTGAATTTTCCGCATACGCGCATTCACAGGTGGTCATGAAACTCGCATCACGCTGTTCGGCCGCCGCCGTCTCGGTCATGGTGCCGAACTCGCTTGGGCCTGCCGAACTGCTGCTGCACTACGGCACCGAAGCGCAGAAAGACCATTACCTGCCACGACTGGCCAGAGGCCAGGAAATTCCCTGCTTCGCCCTCACGAGTCCCTACGCCGGATCGGACGCCGCCGCCCTTCCCGACGTCGGCATCGTGTGTCGCGGCATGCATGAGGGACGCGAAACGCTCGGCTTTCGCGTCACATGGAACAAGCGCTACATCACCCTCGGGCCTATCGCGACGGTTCTCGGTCTCGCCTTTCGCGCCCTCGATCCGGAACACTTGCTCGGCGACGACGACGAGCCTGGCATCACTTGCGCGTTGATTCCGACCCGTCATCCGGGCGTGGTCATCGGCCGTCGCCACTGGCCGTTGAACGCTGTTTTCCAGAACGGCCCGAACTCGGGTACCGACGTCTTCATCCCCATTGACTGGGTGATCGGCGGTCAGGCGCAAGTCGGCAAGGGCTGGCGCATGCTGATGGAATGCCTCGCGGCGGGTCGGGCAATCTCACTGCCGTCGTCGAACGTGGGTTACTCGAAGATCGCAGTGCGCGCAACGGGGGCGTATGCCGCCGTTCGTCGCCAGTTCCGCACGCCCATCGGCAAGTTCGAAGGCGTGCAGGAAGCGCTCGCGCGCATGGCCGGCAACCTTTACGCAATGGACGCCACCCGCCGCATGGCTGCGCTCGCCGTGGACCTCGGTGAAAAGCCGTCCGTCATCTCGGCAATCGCGAAGTATCACGTGACGGAGCGCGCCCGCAAGGTCGTGAACGACGGCATGGATGTCGTGGCGGGCAAGGGCATCTGCATGGGCCCGAACAACTTCCTCGCCCGCGCGTATCAACAGATTCCCGTGTCGATCACTGTCGAGGGCGCGAACATCATGACGCGCTGCCTGATGATCTTCGGCCAGGGGGCGATTCGCTGCCATCCGTACGTGCTCAAGGAACTTGCCGCTGCGCAAATGACCGACGACGACGCCGCCGTGCGCGCCTTCGACGACGCCCTCTTCGGCCATCTGACTTTCGTCACGAGCAACATCGTGCGCGGTGCGCTCCAAGGTGTGACGCACGCGCGCTTTTCTGCCGTCCCATCGGGCGTGGCACCGGAACTACAGGGCTACTACCGCGCCGCGAACCGCATGTCGACGTTGCTTGCCATTGCCGCCGACATTTCGATGGCAGTGCTTGGCGGCTCGCTCAAGCGCCGGGAGAGTATTACCGGTCGGCTTGGCGACATCCTTTCCCAGCTTTTCGTGCTCACGGCCACACTCAAGCGCTTCGAGGACGAAGGTCGCCCGGAAGCCGACTTGCCGCTTGTGCATTGGGCCGCCCAGGATGCGTTACGGCAAGCGCGCGAGGCCTTCGAGGGGGTGCTGGCGAACTACCCGTCGCGCGGTGTGGCATGGTGGATGCGCTGGAAGTTGATGCCGTTGGGGCTGCCATACACGAAGCCGTCGGACGCGCTGTGCGCTCGCGTGGCGCAGATCATGCAGACCCCGGGGGACGCGCGCGAGCGGCTCATCGCGGGCAGCTACTCCCCGAGCCCTGAAGTCGACGCGTTGGCCTACGGCGAAATCGTCTTCCAGATGACGCCCGAGGTCGCCGCCATCGAGCAGCGCCTGCGTGCCGCGATCAAGGACGGCCATTTGCCGGTCATGCCACAGAGCCTGCCCGAATTCACCGCATGGGTGGCTCACGCCGCGCAGTCGCAACGCATCAGCGACGACGAGCGCCGCTTGCTCGCCCAGTACGCCGACTATGCGGCAAGAGCCGTCGCGGTCGACGACTTCCCCGCCGATTTCGGCCGTGCAGCCGACGCGCAGCAGGCCCGGCAGCACGCCCCGGCAGATGAAGCGCTCACGCCCTGAGTTCGCTCGCCCGCCGATTGACAACTCTCTGAGGATGACCGCGCCGTGACGACGTCCGACCGATATCTTGCTTTCGCCAACTCCGCCGTCGGCAGCCGTCTGGCCGACGCGCTGGGCCTGCCGCGCCCGGTGCCGCTGGAGCGCATGCCCGACTATGGTGACGAGGTCGCCGAAGCACGCGCCATTCACGCGCCGCTGGCCGTCGTCGGCGGCGCGGGCGATGCGCCGTTGCTGCCGGGACTGGCGCGTGAGCTGCACTGGCTGGGCATTCCGAGCCTCGCCCACGCCGGGCGACTCGGCTGGATTTCGTACGCGAACAAGGCCGGTACGATGAGCGGGCGATTCAATGCGAACGAAGGTGTGCGCCCCAAGGCGTTGCTGTTCGATGCCAGCGCCATCGCCGATACCGGTGCACTGGCGTCGCTCTACACGTTTTTCCACGATACGCTGGCGTCGCTCGACCGATGCGGGCGTGTCCTCGTGCTCGGCCTGCCGCCGTCGATTGCCGCCACGCCGCACGCCAGCACGGCGCAACGCGCGCTGGAGGGGTTCGTACGCTCGCTGGCCAAGGAACTGCGCCGCGGCGCAACGGCACAGTTGCTCTACATCGCGCCGCGCGCGCGTGAATCCCTGCACTCGACGCTACGCTTTTTCCTCTCGCCTCGCGCCGCGTACGTGAGCGGCCAGGCCATTACGCTTCAGAATCCCGTGTTCGAGACGCCGCCAATGCGCGACCGGCGCCCGCTGGCCGGACAAGTCGCCGTGGTGACCGGCGCGGCACGTGGCATCGGTGAGGCCATTGCCACCGTACTGGCGCGCGACGGCGCCCACGTCGTCTGCGTCGATATCCCTGCCGCGCAGGACGCCCTGAGCACCGTGGCCACGCGCCTGGACGGCAGCGCATTGGCCTGCGACATCACCTCCCCCGAGGCGGGGGCAACGCTCATCGCGCATCTGTCCGCGCATGCCCCGCAAGGCCTGGACATCCTCGTCCATAACGCAGGCGTCACCCGCGACAAAACGCTCGTGCGCATGAGCGACGCACAGTGGCAAAGCGTGCTCGACATCAACGTCGGCGCGCCACAGCGCCTCAATAGCGCGTTGCTCGATGCAGGCGCGCTGCGCGCGGGCAGCCGGGTCGTGGGGGTCGCCTCGATCAGCGGCATTGCCGGGAATCGCGGACAGACCAACTACGCCACGTCGAAAGCGGCGGTGATCGGCATGGTCGAGGCGTGGTCGCCGATCCTCGCCGAGCGTCAGATCAGCATCAACGCCGTCGCCCCCGGCTTCATCGAGACGAAGATGACGGCCGCCGTACCGTTCGCGATTCGCGAAGCCGGGCGCCGCATGAACTCGCTCGGGCAGGGCGGCCAGCCGGTCGACGTGGCCGAAGCCATCGCGTGGCTCGCGCATCCCGCCTCGGGCGCCCTCACCGGGCAGGTCGTGCGCGTTTGCGGCCAGAGCCTGCTGGGAGCCTGACCATGCCCAACGACCGTACGGACATCGTCCCCGTGGCACAGGTCACCCAGGTTACCCATCTGCCTTCGCCGCTGCGTCTGTACGTGCGCGCCTTGCTGGCGTCTCGCAAACCGGCCCGGGCGCACCCCATGCCGGCACTGGCATTCGAGCGCGGCAATGTGCCGCTCGATGCCGGGGACATCGCACGTTACGCGCGCCTTTGCGGCTTTTCGGAGGCAAACGGCGTGCCGGCGACCTGGCCGCATCTGCTCGCTTTCCCGCTGCACATGCTGCTCATGACCGATCGCGCCTTTCCGTTCGCCATGCTCGGCATGGTGCATCTGGCCAACCGCATCCGGCAGCACGCGACACTTCACGCGGGCGAGCGACTCACGCTGGACGTGCGATGCGGCCCGCTGTACGCCCATGACAAAGGGCAAGTGTTCACCGTGGTCACAACCGCGCGCAGAGACGGCATCGTCGTGTGGACGGGCGAGAGTCTTTACCTCAGGACGGGCGTGCATAACGCGCTCGGTCCGCGCTATCGCGCCGAACTCGCCGCCGACGACGCCATGACGAAATCCGCCACGTGGCATGTGCCCGGCGACCTCGGCCGCCAATACGCGCGCGTCTCCGGCGATTACAACCCGATCCATCTATGGCCGCTCACCGCGAAGCTGTTCGGCTTTGCTCGGCCGATCATTCACGGCATGTGGAGCTTTGCGCGCACTGTCGCGGCCATGAACCCGATTCCGCCCACCTCGCCCACCTCGCCCACCTCGCCCACCTCGCCGGCCGACGTCGCGACGCTCGATCTGCTCGTGGAATTCAAGACCCCCGTGCTGCTCCCAGGCGAGGTCACGCTTTGGCGCGCCGCCGATGGCGAGCGCTTCGAGTTGCGCGATGCCTCCGGTGCGGTGCCGCACCTGCGCGCGCGGTGGCACAGCCTCGCCGCCGCGCCTTGCGCCGCATCGTCCACCTCGCTCGCCAGCGAACCGACATCTTCGACTCCGGACCTCTCATGAGCGCCTTCAAACCTACTGCGCCCGCCCCTGCCCTGCGCCGCGTTGCGATCCTCGGCGGCAACCGCATCCCGTTCGCCCGCTCGAATACGGCATACGCCACGGCGTCGAATCAGGACATGCTCACCGCAGCGATCCAGGGCCTCGTGGACCGCTTCGACCTGCACGGACAGACGCTCGGCGAAGTCGCCGCCGGCGCCGTGCTCAAGCACGCCCGGGACTTCAACCTCACGCGCGAATCCGTGCTGTCGACCACGCTTGCCGCCCAGACCCCGGCCTACGATGTTCAGCAGGCGTGCGGCACCGGCCTGGAGACGGCGATTCTCACGGGCAACAAGATCGCACTCGGTCAGATCGATGTCGCTATCGCCGGCGGGGTCGACACGGCCTCGGACGCCCCCATCGGCGTGAACGAGAAGCTGCGCAAGATCCTGCTCGAAGCGAACCGGCAACGCAGCACCGGGGGCAAGCTCGGCGCGCTGGCGAAGGTGCGCCCGGGCATGTTGTTCAGCCCAGCGTTGCCACGCAATGGCGAACCACGCACCGGACTCTCGATGGGCGAGCATTGCGAATGGATGGCCAAGCGCTGGGAAATCGAACGCGCCGCACAGGATGCCCTCACCCTGGCGAGTCACGAACATCTGGCCGAAGCATACGACCGCGGCTTCTTCCTCGATCTGATGACGCCGTTCCGAGGGATGCAGCGCGACAACAACCTGCGCCCCGAACTCACGCTCGAGAAGCTCGCCAGCCTCAAACCGGTCTTCGACCGGAGCGCAACGGGCACGCTGACGGCGGGCAACTCGACGCCGCTGACCGACGGGGCATCGTGCGTGCTGCTCGCCAGCGAAGACTGGGCGAAGGCGCACGACATTCCGGTACTCGCTTACCTGACGTATTCGCAAACGGCGGCCGTCGACTTCTTCAATCCGGACGAATCGCAGCGCGAGGGCCTGTTGATGGCGCCGGTCTATGCGGTGCCGCGCCTGCTCGCACAGGCCGGGCTCACCTTGCAGGACTTCGATTTCTACGAGATCCATGAAGCCTTCGCGGCGCAGGTGCTGTGCACGCTCAAGGCCTGGGAAGACCCTGTCTATTGCCGCGACAGGCTCGGCCTGGCCGCCCCGCTGGGCAGCATCGACCGCCAGCGCCTGAACGTGAACGGCAGCTCGCTCGCTTGCGGTCATCCGTTCGCGGCCACCGGCGGACGCATTCTGGCCACCCTCGCGAAACTACTCGCCCAACGCGGCGGTGGCCGTGGCCTCATCTCCATCTGCGCCGCCGGCGGACAAGGGGTGGTCGCGATGCTCGAGCGCTGAGCGCGCCAAACCCGCACCAAAGCACAACAAGAACACAACAAGAACACAACGAGAACGTCGCGCTATCGCATTCCATCGCGGTAGACGCCATCGTCGTGAGACAAAGTCACACAGGGGCATTGAAAAAAGCGCCGCCGCGCGACACCGGCCGATCGTTCATCGGCAATGTTGCGGGAGCCGTTCGTCTGCGTCATTGGGCGACGAGGACGGCGGGCAGTGGCGGCGAACAAAAAAGTGTAGACATCTTCCATGGAGACAACGATGGATCAAGCCGTCCAAGAGGAACGCGTATGGCTGAAGGCCTACCCGCCCGGGGTGCCTGCGGACATCGACGTGAATCGATACACGTCGCTCGTACAGGCTTTTGACGAATGGATCGACAAGTACCGCGAGCGCGTTGCGTTCGTGAGTCTCGGCAGCGAAATCACCTATGCCGAAGTCTCTCGTCAGGCTTACGCCTTCGCGGCGTGGTTGCAGGCGCAAGGGGTAAGAAAGGGGGACCGCGTCGCGCTCATGATGCCCAACTGCTTCCAGTACCCCATCTGCCTGTTCGGCACGCTCATCGCAGGCGCCGTGGTCGTCAACGTCAACCCGCTATACACGGCCCGCGAACTGAAGCATCAGTTGCAGGACAGTGGCGCGCAGACGATCGTCGTCTTCGAGAACTTCGCAAAGACCTTGCAGGAAGCCATCGACGGCACGCAGGTGCGCCATGTCCTCATCACCCAGATCGGAGACTTGCTCGGCGCGGGCGCGAATCTCAAGGGGCGCGCGGTCAACTTCCTTATGCGACACATCGCGAAGCAGGTGCCGCCCTACCGGCTGCCGCAGGCGGTCCCATTGCGCCAGGCACTGGCAGACGGTGCGACACGCAAGGTCGCTCCCGTTCCGATGGCACGCGAAGACCTCGCCTTCCTTCAGTACACGGGCGGCACCACCGGCGTGGCGAAGGGCGCCATGCTCTCGCACGGCAACGTGCTGGCGAACCTGCTGCAAACCGAAGCGTGGGCGGCCGATCAGCTCGACGGCGATATCGAGGTCAATCTGTCGCTGCTGCCGATGTATCACATCCTCTCGCTCACCGTGAACTGCCTCGTGTTCATGAGCTTGGGCGGACGCAACATCCTGATCGCGAATCCGCGCGATGTGAAGAAGGTGGTCTACATCATTCGCAACGAAACGTTCACGGGCGTGACCGGCGTGAATACGCTGTTCAATGGCTTGCTGGAAAACGCGGAGTTTCGCGCGCGCGACTTCTCGAAACTGAAGTTGTCGCTCGCGGGCGGCATGGCCACGCAACGCGCGATCGCCGAGCGATGGAAGCAGGTCACCGGCAAGCCGATCATCGAAGGTTATGGACTGACCGAATGTTCGCCCATCGTGACGATGAATCCGGTCGACATCGCGCACATGGACGCCATCGACTTCACCGGGTCCATCGGCCTGCCGGCCCCGTCCACCGACGTGCGCTTCAAGCGCGACGACGGCACCTGGGCGCCCATCGGCGAGCCGGGCGAGTTGTGCGTGCGCGGACCGCAAGTCATGCGCGGGTACTGGAATCGCCCGGAAGAGACCGCCAGAACGTTCGACGCCGATGGATGGCTGCTCACGGGCGACGTCGGCGTCATGGACGAGCGCGGTTATGTGCGGCTCATCGACCGCAAGAAGGACATGATTCTCGTCTCCGGCTTCAACGTCTATCCGAACGAGATCGAAGACGTTGTGATGCTGCATCCGGGCGTGCGCGAAGCGGCGGTGGTCGGCGTGCCCGACCCGGTGGCGGGCGAGCGCGTGAAGCTCGTGGTTGTGGCGAAAGATCCGCAACTGAGCGTCGAGGCCATATCGGCGCACTGTCGCCAGCATCTGACCGCGTACAAGGTGCCGCGCATCATCGAATTTCGTCAAGGTGAATTGCCGAAGACGACAGTGGGCAAGATCCTGCGGCGCGAACTGCGCGAACCGGCTCGCGATTCAGGGAGATAACGACATGCCCATTCACACTTCGGCTGCGGCGAACCACCTCCGCCACCTCTGCCACCTCCTCTGCCATCATGCGCCGGATGAACGTCGCGCACGTCATGCAAAGCGCATGCTGTTCACGCTCGCGTTGCTGCCAGCGGCCTTCGCCGTCGGGCTCGTGAGCGCATCGTATGCCGTCGCGCAAACCGCGCCCGGCGGACCGGCCGACAGCCCGGGCAGCGCTCCTGCGGCTGCCGCGACGCCGGATTCCGACGTCGCCAAAATCGCCGCGTTGCCTGTCCCCAAGCAAACGCAGTGGCTCTCGCGCACGATCAAGAGCGGCGAGCTGGCGAAGATGAGCGACGACCAGATCGTCGCGCGAATGCAGGCCATTCACCCCGACACCCTCGTCCGATTCCTGAAGGCTGAAGCCGCCGCGCTGCCCGAGTACCAGTACGAACTCACGCGTCATGAGCGCATCAACAACCAGTGGCAGACGACGCCCGATCGCATGCTGGTGAAAATTCGCGAAAACCCGCTGCAGATCTACGCAAAGTGGCTTCCCGACGGCGCGCACGCGGGACAGGAGATCATTTACGACGAGACGAAGAAGCCGAAGGAAATGTACGGCCACCTTGGCGGCATGCTGGGTTTTACGTCGATCTGGAGCAGTATTGACGGCGCGCTGGCGCGCTCGCAATCGAACCACACCGTGCGCGATCTTGGCTTCGGATTTATCGCGGAGCAGATCGCCCACGACGGCAAGAGTTTCCGCGCGGCCGGGCTGCCCGAGAAGCCTGCCAGAACATCGGTATCCGAAGTGAACGGCGCGCGTGTGCTGGCATTGGAATGGGATGCCCCGTCCGGGCCGCCGCAACACTATGCCAACAAGTCGCGCGTGTTACTCGATCTGAAGACGGGCCGTCCGCGAGGGATCGAAGCCTGGGACGCCTCGGGCCAGAAGATCGAAGAGATGCGTTTTGAAAAAGTCCGCAAGGAACAGTGGACGGACGCCACGTTCGATCCGAAGAACCCCGACTACAAGTTCTGAAGCGCTGCCCGGCCGATAGCAGCGCATGCAGGAACGACGAAAGCCCGCCACCCTGCGATGCGGGGGCGGGCTTTCGCTTTTGCGTGCGTCGAACGAATCAGCGCCGAGCGCGTGGCAGCTACGCCGCCGGGCGCCCCGCCCCGCTCAGGTCTGCGGCAACTCGATCTTCACTTCGAGCACTTCGAGGTTGTCCTGATGCTCGACACTGACCTTGATGTCGTCTTGCGCGATTTTCACGTACTTGGAGATGACGGCGACCAGCTCGCGTTGCAACGCCGGCAAGTAATCTGCCGGCGGCGACGAGCCCGCGCGTTCGTGCGCCAGAATGATCTGCAGGCGCTCTTTGGCAACGGCGGCGGTCTTTTTCTTCTCCCCCAGGAGGAAAGACAGGAAGGACATGGGCGCTCCTTACTTCGAGCCGAAAATGCGCTGCAACAGGCCCGGCTTTTGATAGTCGGTAAAGCGCATGGGCTTGTCTTCGCCCTTGAATCGGCTCACCACGTCGCGATAGGCATCGGCCACATCGGTGCCATCCAGATGGATGGCGGGCGTGCCCTGGTTCGAGGCATGGAGCACCGACTCCGATTCCGGAATCACGCCAATGAGCTTGATTCGCAGAATTTCCTGAATGTCTTCCAGCGACAGCATCTGACCGTCGTTCACGCGCTTGGGGTTGTAACGCGTAATCAGCAGATGCTCCTTGATCGGCTCGCTGCCTTCGATGGCGCGCTTCGTCTTCGACGACAGAATGCCCAGAATGCGGTCCGAATCGCGCACCGACGACACTTCCGGGTTCGTCACCACGAGCGCCTCATCAGCGAAGTGCATCGCCAGCAGCGCGCCCGACTCGATACCGGCCGGCGAATCGCACACGATGTATTCGAAGCCCATGTCGGTCAGGTCCTTGATGACCTTCTCCACACCGGCTTGCGTGAGTGCGTCCTTGTCCCGCGTTTGCGAGGCGGGCAGGATGAACAGGTTCTCGCAGGACTTGTCCTTGATGAGCGCCTGATTGAGGTTGGCTTCGCCCTGAATCACGTTGATCAGGTCGTACACCACGCGGCGCTCGCAACCCATGATGAGGTCGAGATTGCGCAGGCCGACGTCGAAATCGATGACTGCCGTCTTGTGCCCCTGCAAGGCGAGGCCGGCGGAAAAGCTGGCGCTGGTCGTCGTCTTGCCGACACCACCCTTGCCAGAGGTCACCACAATCACTTTTGCCATCTGTCGATGCCTTCCCAAACTTGAGGATGAAATTAGCTACGAATCATTTGAGCCCGAGGGGCTCGAAAATCAGTTTGTCGTCTACCAGCCGCACCTGCACCGACCGCCCCTGCACGTCAGGCGGCAAGGCATATTCGCCAGTCCGGTAAATGCCGGCGATGGAAATCAGCTCGGGCTCCAGGCAAGTGCAGAAGATGCGCGCGTCGAGCTTGCCCTTCACGCCTGCCAGCGCCCGCCCCCGCAGCGGCGCGTAAATGTGAATATTACCTTCCGCGATCACCTCGGCCCCATAACTGACGAGATCGAGGATGATCAGATCGCCCTTCGCGTAGACCTGCTGGCCCGAACGCAAAGGCTTGTCGATGATCGTCGAGGGAATCGCCGAGGCTTCCGCGACCACCGGTGCGCTCGCGGCTTGTGCCGGTTCGGCATCGGCGGGCGCCTCGGTGTCGCGACTCGCGCGCGGGGCACGGCGCTCGTGGCGCTCGTGACTGTCCAGACGCGGAAGGCCGTCCACCACGGCCCACTCGGCCTGCTCGGCGTTCACAACCACACCGATTGGCTTCATGCGGAATTCGGCCAGCATTTCGGCCAACGCGGGTACGGCGACGCGCTCCTCGCCCGCTAGACGCCGCACGTCGATGGCGACCGTGTCGCCGGCAAAAAACTCCGGGGTGGCTTCGAAACGTTGCGCCAACTCGGTGCGCAAGGTGTCCAGCTCAGGCGTCTTGACAACGAAATGCAGGGTATCTACGGCACCGCTGCGTAACTCGAAGTACGGCGTTTTCTTTTGCGGCATGTCAGGTTGTTGTGCGCGAATTGCTGGCAAATTGGGCCATTCTACCGTCCCTTGGCTTCCTGCAAACCGCTAATAAGCAGGGCAACACCGCAAATTGCCCAAAAATTACCATTGCTGCAACGCAATACGGCGGTGCATTTTGTATACGTTGCTTGCGTTGCAAAATGCTAGCCGATTGACATGGCAATGTCATCCGTCCGGCCTATTCTGTGCGTGGGAAAGTCCCACACGAGACGTGCTGCATAGCAGCATCGAAAGTACGAATTTTGTCGCGCAAGCGGCTTTTTCGTGACCTATCCTTAAAGTCCCTGACGAGGGACCCCCTGTGGAACCGCAAACCGGGAGACGAAGATGCTGAGTCATCATGAATTTGCCACCCTGATGCTGGTCAAGGAAGCTCCGGAGCAAGTGGAGCTGGATCGCCCGGACCTCGAATCGTTGCTCGAGAGCAAACTGATCGAGTGGGAAGAGTTGGAAGCGGGGAAGAAGTCGCCGCGTCTGACCGTCCAGGGCAAGTACTTCCTTCAGGCCGTTGCCTGAACGCCCAGCCAGTTGTTAAGGTGTCTATAGTCGCAAAAAAGCCCGCCGGAAGGCGGGCTTTTCATTGTCCGGAGCGTCTGCCCCGGAGAACGCCGACACGACTCAACCGTGTCGGATGTCACGACGATGGCGCCGCCACGTGTGCCGCGCCGTCGGGTGCTCCCGACACCAATTGCGATCTGCCAGCCAGGCCACAGCGGCACCGACCACCAGCGCAATCAACAACATCCCAATCAAGCTCCCTGTAAGCATAGCGGCCTCCTAACTTCGACATGGCGGGATGGCACGTTTTCATTCTAGGCAATCCCTATCGAAATAGGTACTCGAAAGTGACTCGGGTATACCGCGTTTGCGCAAGGTGAACGTCGACGCAAGATCGGGACCGGCAAATTGATGCAGCGCAACAATTTCTGGCGGAAAACGAGGCGCCTCAGGCGATGACGCCCCCCGCGTCGATGAGCACCGTCGAGCCTGTCGCACTCGGGGTGCCCGCCAGATACAGGATGGTGTTGGCGACGTCCTCGGCCGCCACGACGCGACGCGCGGGCAAACGCTCGGCCGCCTGGCGATACATCGCCTCGCGGTCCGCCTCGGCAAGCTTGTTCCAGAGCGGCGTGACGGTCAGCCCCGGCGAGACCGTGTTGACGCGCACCGGCGAGAGCTCAAGCGCGAGTCCGCGACCCAGCGCTTCCACCGCCGCGTTGATCGCCCCCTGCACCACCGACGACGTGCTGGGCCGCACGCTCAGATAGCCGGACGTCAGCGTGAGCGACCCGCCATCCTCGATGCGAGCAAATTTGGCCACGTGATAAGTGCCCCAGAACTTGCTGTCGAACGCGGCATGGGCGTCCGCCAGCGAGAGCTTGCGCACCTGCCCTGTCGGCGTTTGCGCGGCAGAGATCACCACGTGGCGCCACGGCGCGTGATCGGTAAAGAACTGCTCGACGGCGGCCACGTCGCCGGTATCGAGCACGACCGCCCGGGCGCTGCTGCCGATGGTGGCGAGCGCGTCGTCGAGTTTGGCCTGACTGCGCGACGCGATGGTCACCGCCGCGCCCGCCTTCGCAAACGCCTGCGCCGCCGCGCGGCCGATACCGGAACTCCCGCCGATCACCAGCACCCGCTGGCCTTCGAAGTCAAACATGGTGTCACTCCATAGAAGAAAAAAGGAACCGCGACGCCGCCATCGTGTGATCGGCGAAGTCATGCGCCTATTGTGATCCTCATCCACCAGGACGATAATCCTCCGAAAAACTGAATGACTCTCTTCAAATTTTTGACAATGGCGCCGCGATGATCGATCAGACGCTGGACCTTGCGCTCTTCGACCGGGTTGTCTCGACCGGAAGCCTGTCGGCCGCGGCCCGTGAGATGGGCCTGTCGCTCGCGGTCGTGAGCAAACGGCTCGGGCTACTGGAACAACGACTCGGTGTGCGACTGCTCAACCGCACCACGCGCAGGCAGGCGCTGACCGAAGCGGGACAGGTGTTTCATGCCTGCTGCCAGCGAATTCTGGCCGAGATTGCAGAGACCGAACGGCTGATGACCCGACAGGCAGGCACCGTCGGCGGCGTCTTGCGCATCAGTGCGCCGCGCGCCTTTGGCCGACGTCATCTCACGCCCCTGCTCGTGGCGTTTCGCGAACAGCATCCGGGCGTCAGGGTGCAGATGTCGCTAAGCGATCTGTGGGTCGATCTGGTGGCGCAAGGCATCGACGTCGCGATCCGCGTCGGCAGCCTGCCCGACTCCAGCCTTGTGGCGCAGGAATTGGCGCCGAACTATCGGGTGCTGGTGGCTTCGCCCGATTACCTCGCACAACGCGGCACGCCGTCGGACGTCGGCGACCTGCAACGCCACGACTGCATCCTCTTCGGCAATGCACCGCATGGCGACTGGCGATTCGTATCGGGCTCCGAAACATTGCGCGTACAAGTGCCCGACACCTACGTGGTGGATGACGGCGACGCGGCCCATCAACTGGCGCTGCACGGCGCAGGCATCACGCAAAAATCGATTTGGGACGTGGGCGACGATATTCGCGAGGGCCGGCTCGCGCGCGTGCTGCCCGCCCTTCAGATTCCGGCCTCGCCGCTACATGCCGTCTATCCGCACAGCCGCCATCAGGCGCCGAGAACGCGCGTGTTCGTCGAGTTCTTGCGAGACCGTTTGCGCGCGACCTGGCGCTGGCCTGAGCGCTGACGGCCCCACTGCTCGCTGCCCGCTACCCCGCGGCGTCTCGCTCACGCCATTGTGTCGCGCCCGGTCGCTCCTTTGAGCGCGTCGCGCCCTGCGGCCAGTAACGCCTCGGACAACGCCGGGTCCGCCCCGACCACAGCGCGCGAGAGCACGAGCGAGCCGACCATCTGGGCAAATCGCGCCATGGCGTCCTGATACGCCGGCTCCCGGGGGGCTCCCTTCGCCATGCCCGCCTCCGTCATCCGTTCGAGTGCGTGCGCCAGTCCTTTGGCATAGCACGCTTGCGCCTCGTCGCCGATGCGCGGCACGTCGCCCGCAAACCCTGCCATGGGACAACCGCACGCCACGTCGTCGCGATGTGCCGTCGACAGATACTTGTCCACGCTCATCTCCGGCACTGTTCCCGCGGCCAGATCCGTCTGACGTTGCGCCAACATCGCATCGTTGGCCGCCATCGCCCGCGCCATCACCGCCGCCACCAGAGCGTCCTTCGACTTGAAGTGGTTGTAGAAGCCGCCTTGTGTGAACCCGGCCTCCTTCATCAGCGCGGTCAGTCCCACGGCGTCAACGCCGCGCTCGCGAAACAACCGGTCGGCCGCCTTGACGATCGCCTCACGATTTTCCGCCGCCTGCTCCCTCGAAATCCCCATTTCCCCACTTCCTCCCGCACGCTGGCCGGTAGCGCCCCAGTCGCGCCTATCGGCGTCATCGAAAAAGACAATGTCGATCACCATTGACATACATCACATCCCGTCGGCACAATGCGCCTCAATGACGATGGCGATCACAATTGTCATGAAGTATAGCCGAAACCGTTAGCCGCCTGCCCTTTGCGGCACGGTCCATTTACCGTATTGGAGTCATGCCATGCAGATCAAAGATGCCGTCGTATTCGTCACCGGCGCCAACCGGGGCCTTGGACTGGAGTTCGCCAAACAGGCGCTAGCCCTCGGCGCGAAAAAGGTCTACGCGGGTTCGCGCGACCCGTCGAAGGCGACGCTACCGGGCGTGACCCCGGTCAAACTCGACGTGAACAACGCCAACGACGTGGCGGCTGCCGCCAGCCTGGCAGGCGACGTCACCCTGCTCGTCAACAATGCCGGTGTCGCCAGCGTCTCCGAGGGCCTGACCCGCCCGGGCTCGGCGAAGCTGCTGCGCGACACGCTGGAGACCAACCTGTTCGGCGTACTCGCCATGACGCAGGCATTCGCCCCGGTCCTGGGGCGCAACGGGGGTGGGGCATTGCTCAACGTGTTGTCCGTCGTGAGCTGGGTCAATTCCCGCGTGATCCCCGAATATTCGATCACGAAGTCGGCGGCGTGGTCGCTGACCAACGGCGTGCGTCATGAATTGCGTGAACAGAAGACCCAGGTCGTCGGTCTGCATGCCGGTTACATCGACACCGATTTGACGAGCGGCTTCGACGTCGAAAAAACCACGCCGTCGGACGTCGTGCGTCAGGCTTACGCGGCCATCGAGGCCGGCGAACTGGAAGTGCACGTCGACAACACGACGCGTGCTGTCAAACAGGGATTGTCGCAAGGCATTTACCTGATCGATCCGTCCGCCCAGTCATAAATCCGTAAACCCGGTCGAAAAAAAACGCCGCGACACCCGGAAGGTATCGCGGCGTTCGCCTTCGTGCCAGGACGGTCTGGCGCTCAGGCGGCCTTGTCCATCTGGCGTTCGCCACCCACGGCTTCGACCAGATCGTCGAGCATGCGGGCGAGTTCGCCGGTCATGAGGGCGACGTCCGCGTCGAACTTCTCCGCTTCGCCTTCGGCGGTCGGGTCGGCGGCGTCCTTGATGATGTCGAGCGGCGTCACTCGCTTGATGATGAACGCGTCGGTCAGCACGAACGAAATCCGGTCGTTCCACGTCATCGCCAGCTTCGTGCAGCGCTTGCCGGCTTCGATGTGCTGACGCACGTCGGCGCCGTCGAGCGGGTGCGCCACGTAACGCACGGCAGCCTTCTCGTCCGTGTTCGAGCGCAGTTCCACGTCCTGATCGACGGTAAAGCCGGCCGGCGCGTCGTTGCCCGCGAGCCACGACGTCATCACGGCGACCGGCGCTTCGTTGAGTTCGACGTTCTCGAGAATGATGTCCAGCGTCTTGAGCAACAGGCTGCGCACTTCATCGGCCTTCGCAGGCGAGGCCGCATCGATCACCAGCCAGCGGTTGACCGGATCGATCCACACGCGCGTGTCGCGGCGAATGCCGAACGCACGCGGCAGCAGTTCGTCGGTGACCTGCTCCTTGAGCTCGCGCATCTGCTTGCGGCCGGGCTTGAAGCCCTGCTGCTCTTCGAGTTCGAGCGCCTTGGCGCGCGTGACCTGATTGACGACGGTCGTCGGCAGGAGCTTCTTCTCCGCGCGATAGGCCAGCAGGAACTGACGATTGACGCTGTGCACGAGTTCGCCGCCTTCGCGCGGCGGCGCCCAGCCCTGCACCTGCATTTCGAGGCTGCCGCCCTCACGGAAGGCGTGCTTCTCGAGCGCCTCTTCCATTTGCGCGACGCTCATGGACCAACCGGCAGGAATTCGGTGCAACTGAAGATTCTTGAACCACATCGGCATCACCGCAAAATCAAAAGCAGCGATTTTACCAGTGCCGGGAGGTACGGCGAAGTGCGGTAACCCGAATCGCGCAAGATGAGCGCCGAAGTCGTCAGAGGAAACGGTCGAGAATCTTCTTGCTGGCCTTGTCCAGCGCGCCTGAATCGCGAATCAGGAAGTGAATGCCGTGGTTGTCGGTAATGAGCAGGGTCTGCCCGCCGAGACGGCGGATGTCCTCTTCACCGCGCAGCACGAACGACGCCTCACCGCGATTCGTCTCGACCGTCCACGTGCTTGGCGTGGCATAGGTCGACACGCCTTTGATGCGCAGCACCTCCGGCATAAACTCTCGCGCGGCGAGTTCATCGCGCACCAGCGCACGCATGTCCTCGGGCAGCGCATCCACCGAATCGAGCCAGACGAGCTCGCGCCCTTCCGTGCTCACGAGCGCCAGGCCCTCGTCCGGCGCGGCGATCGGAAAGGCGCGCACGGGCACGATACCTTCATGCGCGACGCCCGAGGCGTCAGTCAGCACCAGACGTCCGAAGGCGTTGCGCGACAGGGTGAAATCGATCTGCATAAATGGCCTCGCGAACGGTTCAGTTGACGATCAGTTGACGGAGAGCGGTTGTGCCGGCGCTGCCGTGACGGCCGCCACGGCGGCGGCCGCTTCGGCGGACTCGACAACGGCGTCGATATCCGTATCGACATTGCGCTGCTGCGCCTGATAGAGCTTGTAGTAGGCGCCTTCGCGCGCGATCAGTTCGTCGTGATTGCCGACTTCGACGATCTTGCCGCGATCGAGCACCACGAGACGATCGGCCTTGCGAAGCGTCGACAAACGGTGCGCAATGGCAATCGTCGTACGCCCTTTGACGAGGTTGTCGAGCGCCTTCTGAATTTCCTTTTCCGTGGCGGTGTCCACCGAGGACGTCGCTTCGTCCAGAATCAGAATTCGCGGATCGATCAGCAAGGCGCGGGCAATGGAAATGCGCTGACGTTCACCGCCCGAGAGTGCCTGACCGCGCTCGCCCACGAGCGAGTCGTAGCCATGCGGCAGGCGCAGGATGAACTCATGCGCGTGCGCGGCGCGCGCGGCGGCCACGATCTCGGCACGCGTGGCATTGGGCTTGCCGTAGGCGATGTTCTCCGCGATCGTGCCGAAGAACAGGAACGGCTCCTGCAACACCAGGCCGACGTTGCGGCGGAAGTCCGACACCGGCAGCGCACGAATGTCCACGCCGTCGATCTGAATCGAGCCCTCCGCCACGTCGTAGAAGCGGCAGATCAGGTTCACCAGCGTGCTCTTGCCCGAACCGCTGTGACCGACCAGACCGATCATCTCGCCCGGCGCGATGCGCAGGTCCATGCCGCGGATCACAGCGCGATTGCCGTAGCGGAAACCGATGTCGCGCAGATCGATGGCGCCCTTCACTTCCTTCAGATGCACCGGGTTGACCGGTTCCGGCACATTCGACACGTGATCGAGAATGTCGAAGATGCGCTTGGCGCCGGCGGCGGCCTTCTGCGTCACCGACACGATGCGACTCATCGAATCGAGGCGCGTGTAAAAACGGCTGATGTAAGTCAGAAACGCCGCGAGCACACCTACCGTGATCTCGTGCTTGGAAACCTGCCAGATACCAAAGACCCAGACGACCAGCAACCCAACTTCCGTGAGGAACGTCACTGTCGGGGTGAACAGCGACCAGACCTTGTTGACCCGGTCATTGACCATCAGGTTGTGGCGGTTCGCTTCCTTGAAGCGCGCCACCTCACGATTTTCCTGCGCAAACGCCTTCACCACCCGAATGCCCGGAATCGTGTCGGCAAGCACGTTGGTAATTTCCGACCAGATGCGGTCGACCTTCTCGAAGCCGTGGCGCAGACGGTCGCGCACCAGATGGATCAGCCAGGCGATGAACGGCAGCGGCAACAGCGTGACGAGCGCCAGCCACGGATTGATCGACACGAGAATGACGGCCGTCATGACGATCATGAGCACGTCGGTGGCAAAGTCGAGCAGGTGCAGCGACAGGAAGACACAGATACGGTCGCTCTCGGAGCCGATGCGCGCCATCAGATCGCCCGTGCGCTTGCCCCCGAAGTACTCCAGCGAGAGCCGCAGCAGATGCGAGTAAGTGGCCGTGCGCAGGTCGGCGCCGATACGCTCCGACACCTTGGCCAGCAAATAGGTGCGTGCCCACCCGAGCACCCACGCCACCACGCCGGCGCCGAGCAGTCCCGACAAGTACATTCCCACCAGGTGGTAATCGATGGGTTGGCCGTTCTGGAACGGAATGAGCACGTTGTCCATGAGCGGCATCGTCAGATACGGCGGGATCAGCGTGGCGCCGGTGGCGCACAGGGTCAGAAGAAACCCGGCCAATAACTGAAAGCGATACGGACGGGCGAAGCGCCACAATCGCAGCAATGCCCATGTCGACGGCGGGGCTTCTACCTCCGGGTTGCACTGCGGACATTCGTCGGCGCCCGGCGGCAGTTCCGCCTGGCAAATTGGGCAAACCCCCACCTCATGCGGCAAATCGTTAGCGGCTTGGCCCGCAACCAGCGCATCGCGCTGGCGCACGATCGTGTCCATCAGCGTGAGCGCTGCCGGATTGTGGCCCAGCGTATAGCGCCAGTTCGCCAGTTTCTTGTTCGCGTCGCACAGTTCCAGCGAGCCAACGCCCGCGTGGTCGGTATGCGAGAGCGACAAGTCGGCGCGGTACGGCCACGACTGCCAGGCCCCCGAGGGCGTGTCGCGGCGCGCCTCCCGGGCGAAGATCCGGCGATCGGTCGCGACAACGACGCCACGCGCAAAGTGCAATTGGGCGTCCAGATCCACGCCAAGCCACGCCAGTACGGCCTCGCCGTCGGCCAGTTGGGCGCTCAGATCGACGTACCAGGGTTCGGCGGCGGCGTTGCGCGCGGGCGTCGCCGGGGATGGCGCCGCGGAGGGATCTTTCGAGGCGGCGGCGCAAGACGCCGCGTGGGCGGAAGTGTCGGTCATTGATGCGGCAGACGTGTCCTCAAGGGGCGGACATCGAGGCAAACGGAGAAAAATCGACGCGGACTTTCCCTGTCAGGTCCGCAAAATTGCCGCAAGTATAACCACAGCGACGCTTTTTGCGGCACGGAGTTCCAGCATGACACGGTGCAGCATTGAAATATTGTTGCGGGTGTCAACCGTTTACGGATTTTTTGCGTTAAGCATCCAGTTAACTGTAAGAGCGCGACCGGCTGTGCCGCCTGAAACCCGGCCTCGCCGGCTTCTACGTACCCGCCCTGACGCGTGAATAAAAGCCTTAGATGAAAAAGAAAGACATTGAGATTTTCGATGTCCTGTCGCTGCGCGGACCGAATATGTGGACATATCGGCCGGTGCTTGAGGCATGGGTCGATATCGGTGAACTCGAAGCGTTCCCGTCCAACAAGATCCCGGGGTTCCCCGAGCGGCTGTCCGAGTGGCTGCCGACCCTCATCGAGCATCGTTGCAGCATCGGCGAACGCGGCGGTTTCCTCCAGCGTCTGCGCGAAGGCACCTGGCCCGGCCACATCCTCGAGCACGTCACGCTCGAACTCCAGAACCTCGCCGGCATGCCCGGTGGCTTCGGCAAGGCGCGCGAGACCCCGATCTCCGGCGTCTACAAGGTCATCGTGCGCGCCTGGCATGAAGACGTGACCCGCGCAGCGCTGTTCGCCGCACGCGATCTGGTCATGGCAGCCATCGAAGACCGCCCTTATGACGTCGAGGCGGCGGTGGAAGCATTGCGCAATCTGGTCGACAAGCACTGTCTTGGCCCTAGCACGGCGTGCATCGTGGACGCCGCCGACGACCGCGACATTCCGCATCTTCGCCTGTCCGACGGCAATCTCGTGCAACTGGGCTACGGCGCCGCCGCGCGTCGCATCTGGACGGCCGAGACCGACCGCACTCCGGCCATCGCCGAGAGCATTTCGCGCGACAAGGACCTGACCAAGCAACTGCTCGAATCTTGCGGCGTGCCCGTGCCGGAAGGCCGTCTGGTCGACAGCGCGCAAGACGCCTGGGACGCCGCCGAAGACATCGGCCTGCCTGTGGTGGTCAAGCCGTACGACGGCAACCACGGCCGTGGCGTGTTCATCAATCTCACCACACGAGAAGAAGTCACCACCGCGTTTGATGTCGCGCTCGAAGAAGGCAACGGCGTGATCGTCGAGCGCTTCGTGCCGGGGCTCGAACATCGTCTGCTGGTCGTGGGCGGTCGCGTGGTGGCTGCGGCAATGGGCGAAATGGCCTCGGTGGTAGGCGACGGCCAACATACCGTCTCGGAACTCATCGAGCTGCAAATCAACAGCGATCCGCGTCGCGGCAGCGCGGAAGACCAGCCGCTGAACCGCGTGCGCATCGACTCGTCTGCCCGGCTTGAGCTCAAGCGTCAGGGCTTCGATGCCGATTCCGTCCCGCCGCAAGGCAAGAACGTGCTGATCCAGCGCAACGGCAATGTCGCCTTCGACGTGACCGACCGCGTGCACCCGAGCGTGGCCGCGCATGCGTCGCTGGCCGCGCGTATCGTCGGGCTGGACATCGCCGGCGTCGATCTGGTCGCCGAAGACATCTCCCGCCCGCTCGCCGAACAACGCGGCGCCATTGTGGAAGTGAACGCCGGCCCGGGTCTGCTCATGCATCTGAAGCCCGCAGACGGCGCACCGCGCCCTGTCGGCCGTGCGATCGTCGATCACCTGTTCCCCGATGGCGACGCCGGGCGCATTCCGGTGGTCGGCATTACCGGCACGAACGGCAAGACCGTCACGGCGCGTCTGCTCACGCACTTGCTGCATCTGGCCGGCGAACATACCGGACTGGCTTGCAGCGACGGCCTGTTCCTCGACAAACGCCTCGTGCAACGTGGCGACTGCGCCAATTGGGACGCTGCAAACCGCGTGCTGATGAACGCCAGCGTCACGGCCGCCGTTTTCGAGAACGACAACACCGCCATTCTGTCCGAGGGCCTCGCCTACGACCGCTGCCAGGTCGGCATCGTGACGAACATCGACCGCCCGGACCATCTCGGCCAGTACTTCGTCGAAGACGTCGAGCGCATGTTCAGCGTGCTGCGCACGCAGGTGGACGTAGTGTTGCCGGACGGCGTGGCCGTGCTCAACGCCCGTGACCCGCTGGTCGTGGAAATGGCCGAGCTGTGCGATGGCGACGTGATCTTCTTCGGTCTGGACGAACAGTTGCCGGCCATCGTGGCTCACCGCGCCGCAGGCAAGCGCGTGGTCTTTGTGCGCAATGCCCAGGTGATACTCGCCACCGGTTCGGAAGAGACGATTCTCGGGCCGACGGCGAACATCCCGCTCACCTACGCCGGACGCGTCGCCTTCCAGGTGGAGAACGTCTTGGCTGCGCTCGCCGCCGCGTGGTCGATGGGCGTCGCTCTCGACATTCTGCGCACGGGCGTGACGACGTTCGACGTCGGTCAGGTCGATGCGCCGGGCCGGTTCACGCTGTTCGAGAAGCAAGGCGCGACCGTGATCGTCGACGATGCGCACAATGCCCCGGCATTGACGGCGCTCGCTGCCGCCCTCGCCTCGCTGCCCGCAGAGCGCCGCATGGCGGTGTACGGCCCGGGTGCGGACCGCATGGACGAGGACCTTCAGGCGCAAGGCAAGCTGCTTGCCCAGACGTTCGATCGCGTGGTGCTTTGCGACGATCTGAGCGTCAAGCAGAAACGTGCGTCGGCCGAGTCGCGCGCGCAACTGCGCGCAGGCATCGAGGCCGCTGGCCGCAAGGTTCAGGTCACGGACGCCGGCGAGCGCCGCGCCGCCGCCGAAGCCGCGCTCGCCCAGCTCGCGAGCGGCGATCTGCTCGTGTTGCAGGCCGACGAGGGCGGCGCCGGCGCCATGCTTGACCTCGTGCATCTGTGGATGGGTCAACCGATGCGAGCACTGGCCGCCTGAGGCAAAACCGTCAGGAGCGGCGCCCGGCAGCCACCCTGCCGCCGCCGTCTCCCTCTAGATAAGTACCGAATACCTAAGCCACAGTCGTTTTTCTCGCCAACCAACCGCCGTAACGATACACAGGGACGCGAAGTGGACAGACAGGGATTGCAATTTATGGAAGTCTCCCGTATCCGCGCATTGCGCGGGCCGAACCTCTGGAGCCGTCACACCGCCATCGAGGCCATCGTGACGTGCACCGATCTGGAATACTCGATCGGCAATCTGGCCGGCTTCGAAGCCCGTCTGCGCGCCCGCTTCCCGGAGTTGCCGGCGCTCACGCCCGACGCGGAAGAGCGTCCGGTCTCGCTCGCAGACGCGCTCGCCACCACGGCGCTGCATCTGCAAGCGGCCGCCGGTTGTCCGGTGACGTTCAGCCAGACGACGCAAACCATCGAACCGGGGACTTTCCAGGTGGTGGTGCAATACAGCGAAGAGCCGGTCGGGCGTCTGGCGTTCGATCTGGCGCAACAGCTCATTCACGCCGCGCTTGAAGATGGCCCGTTCGATCTCGCTGACGCGCTCTATCGTCTGCGCGATCTGGACGAAGACGTGCGCCTCGGCCCGTCGACCGGCTCGATCGTCTATGCGGCGGTGGCACGTGGCATTCCCTATCGCCGTCTGACCGAAGGCTCTATGGTGCAATTCGGCTGGGGCAGCAAACAGCGACGCATTCAGGCAGCCGAGACCGACCGCACCTCCGCAGTGGCCGAATCGATTGCGCAGGACAAGGATCTGACCAAGACGCTGCTGCACGCCGCCGGTGTGCCGGTGCCGCTCGGCGGTACCGTGCGCGACATCGAAGCCGCCTGGAAGCTGGTACAGGAAATCGACGCACCGGTGGTGGTCAAGCCGCGCGACGGCAATCAGGGCAAGGGCGTCGCCGTGCGACTGCGCACGCGCGAGGAGATCGAGAAGGCATTCGAAGCGGCGCAGGACATCTGCCGCGACGTCATCATCGAGCGCTACATTCCGGGCCACGACTTCCGGTTGCTCGTCATCGGCAACAAGCTGGTGGCGGCTGCACGTCGCGATCCGCCGCAAGTCACCGGCGACGGCGTGCATACCGTGCGCCAGCTGGTCGAGGCAGTGAACGCCGATCCGCGCCGCGGCGAAGGCCATGCCACCTCGCTCACGAAAATCCGCTTCGACGACATTGCACTGGCCACGCTGGCAAAACAAGGATTGAACGCCGACTCTGTGCCCGATGCCGGCGCGCGCGTCGTCCTGCGCAACAATGCCAACCTGTCGACCGGCGGCACCGCCACCGACGTGACCGACGACGTCCATCCGGAAATCGCGGCACGCGCCGTGGCGGCCGCGCAGCAGGTCGGTCTGGACATTGCCGGTGTCGACGCCGTGTGCGAAACCGTCATCAGGCCGTTCGAAGAACAGGCCGGCGGCATCGTGGAAGTCAACGCTGCGCCGGGCCTTCGCATGCACCTTCAGCCGTCCTACGGCAAAGGCCGTGCGGTCGGCGAAGCCATCGTCTCGACCATGTTCGAAGACGGCGACGATGGTCGCATTCCGCTCGTCGCCGTCTCCGGCACGAACGGCAAGACGACCACCGTCCGCCTGATCGCCCACCTCATCGCCCAGCAAGGGTTGCGCGTGGGCATGACCGGCACCGACGGTATCTATATCAGTGGTCAGCGCATCGACACCGGCGATTGCAGCGGCCCGCGCAGTGCGCGCAACGTGCTGATGCACCCGGACGTCGACGCCGCCGTGTTCGAAACGGCGCGCGGCGGTCTGCTGCGCGAGGGACTCGCCTACGACCGTTGCGATGTTGCGGTCGTGACCAACATCGGCATGGGCGACCACCTGGGGCTGTCGTACATCAACACCGTGGAAGACCTGGCGGTGCTCAAGAGCGTGATCGTGCGCAACGTGTCCCCGCGCGGCATGGCCGTACTCAATGCTGCCGACCCGATGGTCGCGCGCATGGCCGATGCCTGTCCGGGCGATGTGACGTACTTCGCGGTGGACGCAGCGCACCCGGTGCTCGCGACGCATCGCGCCAAGGGCAAGCGCGTGGTCTACGTCGACGGGGGTCATATCGTGACGGCGCACGGCGGCGAAGAAACGCGCTATGCGATGTCGGCGATTCCGCTCACCCGCAACGGCGCCATCGGTTTCCAGGTCGAGAACGCGATGGCAGCCATCGGCGCCGCCTGGGCGCTGGCGATCGATCCGGCGACGATTCGCGCCGGGCTGCTCACGTTCGTGAACGACGCAGGCACTGCGCCGGGTCGCTTCAACGTCTTCGATTACAAGGGCGCGACGCTGATCGCCGATTACGGCCATAACCCGGACGCCATCGCGGCGCTCACGCAGGCCATCGAGACGATGCCGGCGCGTCGCCGCTCGGTGGTGATTTCGGGCGCGGGAGATCGTCGCGACGAAGACATTCGCCGTCAGACGGAGATTCTGGGTGACGCGTTCGACGACGTGCTGCTCTATCAGGACCAGTGCCAGCGCGGCCGTGAAGACGGTGAAGTGATCAGGCTCCTGCGCGATGGTCTGGCGGGCGCCACCCGCACCCGCCATATCGATGAGATCAACGGCGAGTTCGTCGCCATCGACACGGCACTGGCGCGCCTGCAACCGGGCGACCTGTGTCTGATCCTCATCGATCAGGTCGACGAAGCGCTGGCGCACATCGGCCAGCGTGTCGCCGAGGCAAGCGCCCGCTGAGTCTTCCGGGACCTCCGAAAGACCTCTGCGACGTCTGCGACCTCAGCGACCACTCCCCGTCTGCCCCCCACCAAGCCTCACCCGGGAGCCAACGTCGGCTCCCGGCGCTTCCTCGCGCACTCGCGCGCGAGACCGGCGCGACGGGGGGTGTTACCCCGCTCTCTCTATCTGTGACGGCGCCAGCGATCCTGCGCTCGACAGGACCGATGCCACGACAGGTCGCGCCGACAGCAGCAGTTCCAGGGCCTGCGTCCCGTCAATGAAGTCCGACGCGTCGAGAAGACGCTCCCGATACGGATGCACCGTTGCCTGCGCCAGCATCTCGCGCTTTCCGCTTTCGCTGACGACGTGGTACGTCGTCTCGTGCGCGTCATCGCGGTTGACCGACAGCAACAACCATTGACTGTCGAACGGCTCGTTCAGGAACATTTTCTGCGCCGCATCCAGATTCACGACGTAGTTCGGCCCCGCGAGTCGCTCCACCGGCATGAGCGTTTGGACGCGAGCGTGAACGATCGATCGTATCAACGTCGACACGTCGCCCAGCGCCTGTCCCAGTCCCGCCGATTCGTAATGGCGTTGCACCTGCCTCACGTGAAACGCTCGCGCGCTTTCCATGGCCCGCGCGTTCCCGTCGACGCCCGACTCGAGCGTTCCCGGCAAACACGCAATGACGGCGTCATGCACTCTTGCAGCACTGAGCATTCGCCCCTGACTCTCGAATACCGTCGCGCAGAACCTTGAGATGCGCGCAATCGCGGCGTAGTCGGCGCGGCACGCGTCGAGCAGCTGACTCACGATGTCTCCGATGTCCTGATAACGCGCCGCCCCAAGCACGCTCAGCAGTTGCGCCTCGCCACGCATCATCAGTTCGTCGGCAATGGCGGCGTCACCCCCCTCACTCAGACGAATACCCGCGCTGACGTACTGTATTGCCGCCTCCATTGGCGCGTTGGCCTCCCGGAAATGCAACGCGGCCAGCGAGTGCTGTATGCCGACTTTGTATGAATGCTGCACCCGAATGTCGTCCGGCGCCATGATGTTGCCGTCGCGCACGCGAACGGCTTGCGGGACAAGGTCGCCTGCCTGATCGGCGAGAATCTGCGCCATCTCCTTGCGCAGCGCCGCCGCACTCGCATCGTCCCTCAGCCAGTTGAAATATCGCGCGAACGGCTCACGAAACACTACGCTTCTGGCTTCGGGCCTGAGCGTCTCGAGAATCGACGCAACAAGGGTGCGAACTTCGGCGGCGTCCAATTCGGGCAGCAGACTGCCATCCGCGCCGATCGCGGCGTGCAACAACTGCCCAGCGGTGACCGGATTTCGCCCGGCAACGCGGCGCAGCGCCTGCAATACCGTCGTGGCGCCGTCCCCCAGCCGCGCGAGCAGCAGATCCGTCGCCTCGCGCTGCGTCAGGCACAAACCGCCCGGTCCGAATACGTTGCCGATCAGCGCGCAGCGAAAGCCCGTGCCCGGAATGTCCATGGCGAAGTACTGCTTGTCGGTCACTTGCAGCGCCGCAGCGTCCCCCGTCGACCAACGCCTCACGATGTCGTCGCGAGCGTCCTGCGTCAGTGCGCCAAGAAGGCACGGCGCCAGGGTGCCGAGCTGTGCGCTGAACGCACTGTCCTGAAGGTGCTCGACACCCGCGGCGAATGTCGCCAAATGCGCCCGCGCCAGATGCTCCGCAATCCACCGCCGTGCTGCACAATCTTTGAAACTGGGGCGAAGACATCGCCAGTTCTCGGGATGCAGAACCTCCATCTCCAACCAGTCGACGAGTCGCGTGAGTTGCGCCGAGCCCGGTGCGCTTCGCTGCACCTCGACCTCGAACTCAGCCAATGCCGATGTCAACCGCTCGCCCGGTGCAACGTCGCTTGCAACCCCCGTCGTCGCGCCGATCCGCGAACCACTGATGCCTGGAATCAACGTCTATCTCCTTCGCACGCCTCGTTTGCATCGGTTACCTCGACAGTAACGCCAGCGCCGCGTCATCATCGACGAAGTCGTTGAGCGTTACCGCCCTGTCGAAATAGGGATGTCGGCTCCCGGTCCGGCAAAGTTGCTCGCGCGTCTCATCAATCACGAGGTGATAGACACCAGTGCCATCACCCTGCTCACCCATGTGCCAAAGCAGCCATTCGGTGTCCGCCTGCGGATCGAATACCTCGAACAGAATCGGATCCTGCCGGGCGTCGAATCGAATGACGGCCCCGATGACCTTCAGCCCGTCGGGCGAACTCAACGCGTCCAGACGTGCAGCGATGGCCGACCGAATGCGCGCGGGGAGATCCGACTGGGCGCGCACGAAATGTCGTTCGTAGCAAGCCACTGCGGCGGCAACATCGATATCCGTATGTCGTTCAATCCTCTCGCGCAGGAACTCGGCGGCCAGCGCGTGCGTTTTCGCCGCTGCATAGTGAAGGCCGCGCTGGCCGAACGCATCGGCACAGCGCGTGCAAATCCGGCTCAGCGCCTCCGAGTCGGCGCCATACGCCCCTGCCGCGTCCTTCAACGTGGATCGGACCTCGAAAAAGGCGCCGCAACTCGCGAGCTTTTCAGCGGCGGCGGCATACATCGCCGCGGCCAGAGGACGCTCTCCGGCGGATGAAAAACTGCTCGCCGACGCCAGAAGTTCAGTTGCTGCCAAGCGCGGCTCGATCGCCCTGTCATAGTGAAATGCGGCCAGTTGACGTTCAATGGCAGCACGTGTGTGATTGATCCGTAACACCTCGTCTGCCCGATCGTGCCCGCTCAGGTTCGGGTCGACCGCCAGTGCCCCGCCCTGCTCGGCGTGCATGGATCGAACTTTTGCCGTCAGGGCATGCGCTTGGGCCGCCCGCTTCTCATCCCCCATCCAACGGAAAAACCTGGCGAACGGCTCGCGAAGCTCGACCGTCCCGTCCTCGCCCTTCAACCTGTCATGCGCGGCCGCCGCCAACGCATGGATCTCGTCACGATCGAGTTCCGGCGGCAGACTGCCGTCCGGGCCAATGACCGCACCGAGCAGCGTATAAACAACGCCGGGATGGAGGACGGCCATCGCAGGTAAGACCGTCCGTACGGGGCCGCTCGCAAAGTCGCCGTCGACCTGCGCCAGCAGCAGCCTGGTGGCCTCGAGTTGCGTGAGACGCAGCCCGTTCTGCGACAAGCCTTTGGCGGTCAGGGCGCAGCGAAAATCGGTGCCGGGCAAGTCCACGGCAAAGAGCCCGTCCTTCGTGACGTATAGCGACGATGCGTTGGGTTCGGACCAGCGCCGCACGATTTCGTCTCGGACATCCTGCGACAAGGCGCCGAACACCTTTTCGTTCAACTCGTCGAAAACGCGAATGTTGCACACGGCAAGCACATGCCGCAGTCCGCCGGGCAACGCGGCCAGATGGCTGCGCGCGAGTTCTCTGACGGTATCCGTACGGTCGACGCCGTGCTGAAAACAAGGCCCGATAACGTTCCACCCGTGATCCGCACTCGCCGCCTTCAGGAGTTCCGCACCGGCGAGGAACAACTCCCTGGACGTCGCCGGACATGTCTCGGCAAGCGCCGCGATGACGTGCATCGCCTTCGACAAGCGCGCCTCGGGATTGGCCATCGTGAAATAAGGCGATATCACGCTCTTGAGCGTGTGCAGCAATTGCGACGTCATTGGACAAGGTAGACGCGGACTTGGTGTCCCCGCACATGGCATAGCGATAGCTCAGTGTCCCACTATGCCTTTGTGCAGGCGTGCACAAATCGCTCAGACCGAAGCGCGGGCGGGTGCCGCTGCGTCGGGGCCGGGCGGTTTCGCCGTGAGCATATCGAGGACCTCGATCCCTTCGACGAAATCGGTCTCGACCAGCGGTTTCCGATGATAAGGATGCACGCTTCGGTGTCGCAGAAGATCATGCATCGAGTCCTCCGTCATGAGCTCGTAGACCTGTTTGGGATCGCCGATATCGCCGCGACGAAGCAGCACCCAGGTCGTCGGCGCGTGCGCGTCGAACGCCTGCGCCGAGATCGTGTCGCTTTCGTCGTCGAAGTGAATGACGTACCGATTGCCCGCCAAGCCGTCGGACGACGCCAGATCGTTACGTCGCGCGTCGATGGCGGATCGGATCAGCGATGGCGTGTCGAATTCAGTGACCGACAGCCCCACCGCCGCAAAGCATTCGAACATCGCTTCGGTGTGCGCGGCATACCGCGCACGCACTTGCGCCATATCGACGCCTGCCGGCTGTTTCTCCAGCCAGTCGAGCAGGCGATGCGTGACGAGGTCGTGCGCCATCGCCGCGCTGACGTACAGACCCTGCTTCGTCAACGCCTCGGCGCATCGCGTGCCGATCCGGCTCACGGCGCTCACATCGTTTTCGTACGCGGTGATCGCGTCGGTAAGCACCTGCGAGATGTCTCTGAAGGTTGCAAAGCTTGCCAGTTTTTCGGCGGCATTTGCGTACATGCTGGCGGCCATCCGATGGTCTGCCGCGCTCGCATACATCTTTGCCGACGCGAGATACTGCTCGGCGGCCAACTGCGGCGAGGCGGCGCGCGCGTAGTGGAATGCCGCTCTCTGCCGGTTCTCTCCCGCACGCAGATCGTTGAACCTGCGAATGGCGTCGATCGTCTCGAGGCGTTCGCGCGCCACCTCGCCCGAACGGAAGTTCTCGTCCGGCGACATTCCCGAGCGAATCTGCGCAATGATTTCCCGGGATTGCGCGGCCCGTCGCTCGTCGCCCTGCGAGCCGAAAAATCTCGCCAGCGCCTCCCGTTCGGGCAACGTGCCGCTCAGATGCGTCAGGGCGTCGTGCGCCGCTGCGGCCGCCGCATGCGTGGCGTCCCGATCGAGCCCCGGCAGCACATGCCCATCGTCGCCAATTGCCGCACCGATGATCCGAAAACTGGCGAGGGGGCGATCGTCCGTGAGCATCGGCAGCAAGTCGAGCAATGTCGTGCCTGGCGGCGTGCCCTCCGGTCGCGCCAACAACAGTTGCGTAGCCTCCGCTTGCGACAGATTCAGGCCCTGGTGCGAAAACCCGCCATCCATGAGGGAGAGCCGAAGGTCAGTGCCCGGTATGCCAACGGCGATGAAGTTCCCTTCGGTCACATATAGCCCCGTGCCATCGGGTTGCGACCAGCGATCCACGATGTCGGCGCGGACCTCCGGGCGCATGGCGCGCACCAGTTGTGTCGCGAAGTTGTCGAGTTGCAGATTGCCCACGACACGATGCACATGCGCCAGACCGGTCGAGGTCGTCGTGACGTGATTTCTGACCACGTCCTTCACAAAGGCGCTGCGGCCGACATGCCGCTCGAAGCAACGCTTGATGCACTGCCAGGCCTCATGTTTCGTGAACGCCGCCTCGACCCGCTCGATCGCCCTGGTCAGTTCGGCAGCGCCCGGAGAGCAGGTTTGCAGGCACGCCTGTAGTGTCTGCATCGCGGCTGCCGCTTGCGTTGACGTCGGCTCGTGAGGGCGGCACGATTGAATCGCGCTTCTGAGCGCATCGAGCGCGCCCGGAATCATTGCGGCCCTCCGCCGGATTGCGACGATGCGGGGGTCACATCAGATTCCGTTGTCCCGACTTTGCTGGCCCGGTGGAACATCTCGACACAGATGGCCCCCCGCGCGAAGTCCCGGTCGGCGAGCGGGCGCGTCAGATGAGGGTGCCGACGTGCCTGATTCGCCAGCGCCACGCCCCGCTCGTCCGTCACCGGCCGAGTCAGCATGCGCCAGGACTCTTCCGTAATCGGCGTATAGATTTCGACCCCATCGGCACGATGGCCGCTCATGAACAGCACCCACTCGGTGGGTGCTTCTTTGTCGAAAGTCTCCGCGAGGAACGGATCGGTCTGATCCTCGAATTTGATGACATATCCGTCGCCCGCCAGCACGTTTCCGTCGCTCAGGTGCGCACTGTTCGCCTCGATCGCCGTACGGATCAGGCCTGCGAAGTCACGGTCCTTGGCCGCTGCCGGCTGACCGGCCTTGACGAAACATGCGTCAGCGGTGTCGCGGTGCGTGATCGCCAGCGTTGCCATGATTTCGCGGTCGATGCGATGCTTCAGACTGGCTTCGAGATAATCCGCAACCACCTCGTGCGTCGCGGCCGCGCTCAAATAAAGGCCTCGCGCCTCGAACGCTTCGGCACAGAGCGAGGCAATCCTGCTCGTCCTCTGCAAATAGGGACCGTAGTTGCCAAACGCGTTGAACATCGCCTCGCCCACGCTCGGGAACAGCGCGAAACCGGCGAGCTTTTCCGCAGCCAGCGCATATTTCCCGGCGGCGGCGAGCGGATCGTTCGCGTCTTCAAAGGTTTTCGCAGACGCGAGCAGCGCATCGACCACAGCGCGTGGCGTGGCCTGACTCATCGCCCGGACCTGCGCCTGCAACGTCAGCTCACGCGGGGTCGTGGTCGCGGTCGAATCGGGTGCCGCGTTCGAAGCTTGGTTCGAAGGTCGGTTCGAAGCCTCGTTCGTCACCGTGCGAGCCAGGATGGACGCGCCGCCGCGCAACCCGTTCGCAGGCATCGTCAGTGTGACCACGCCGAGCGACTGGTCGGCACGGTGCGTGTCGCCCATCCGGCGGAACAGCCAGGCGAACGGTTCGCGTGGCCGGGTGTCGCCGGTGTTCACGAACGCATCGTGCGCGGCGTTCGCAACCGCACGGACATCCTCCTGATTCAGCTCCGGCAACACGTTGCCATAGGCGTCGATAGCGGCACTTAACAGGGCGTAATTTTCGGCGGACCGGTCCGCGGTCCCGTCGCGCATCGCCCGAAGCACCGTGGCGCCGGGCGGCGCCCCTTCCGGTCTCGCGAGCAGAAGTTGCGTGGCTTCGCGCTGCGTCAGCGCGAGACCATCGCTCCCGAAACACCCCCCGAACAAGGCGCAACGCAGATCCGTCCCCGGGACCTCCAAAGCGATGAAACCTGGCTCGCTCATGTGGACCGCCGTGCTCTCGGGGTCCGACCAGCGACTCACGATGGCGTCCCGGACAGTCGGCTTCAGCGCCTTGACGACGTCGGCAGCCTCCGAATCCAGCACCGCGTAAGGAAACGTCTGGCGTACGTGCGCCAGTCCGGTGTCTGTCGTCGCGAGATGCGTTCGCACCAGTTGTTCGACGAACACTTTGCGGCCCGATTCCGGCGAAAAGCCCCGTTTGAGGGCGTGCCAACCGTCGCTCTTCAAACAGGCTTTTTCGACGGTCTCCGCGGCTTCGGTGATATCGGAAGCCCCCGGAGAGCCACCGCGCAAACTGTCATCCAAGACGTCCAGCGACTGATTCAGCCGCGCCGCAGAGGACTCGAGATGGCGGCAGGGATGAATGGCGCTTCGCAGCGCATCGAGCGCGCTGGTAATCATTGCGTGCCTCGCGGCGGCGAGTTGGATGCCGTCGACGGGGAGCGGAAATATGGGAAATGAGGGAGATCAGGCCGACTGGCAGTGCCCGCGTAGCCAAGGCAAAGAAAGTCAAGAAACGGCGGACGTTGCGTCGTCGATATCGTCATGATGGGGTTGGCGAGGGACGGTCGGTACCGCCCCTCTCTGCTCGCGGTGAAAGTGCCCAATTTTTCCATTGGGTCTTTTCACACGCGTGCAGAAATCGCTCAAACCACCACTTCCTGCGGTGCCATTTCCGTGCCGTACGTTGCCCAGCGCTGATCGCCGTCAGCCGCAGCCACGGTCGGCTTGCATTGCCCGGCGGTCTCGTCGAGCCCTTGCAATAACGGGCAGCGCTCGAAGATTTCGGCGATGAAGTCCACAAATACGCGCACCTTGGGAGACAGATGGCGGTTGTGCGGGTATACCGCCGAAATCGGCATGGGAGGCGGCTTCCACTGGTGCAGGATCTCGACGAGTTGCCCCGATTGCAGATAGGGCAGCGCCATGAAGCGCGCCAACTGCACGGTCCCGAAGCCCGACAATCCGAGTTGCAGATACGCCTCGGCATCGTTCACGGCGACCGAGCCCTGCATGTGGATTTCGACTTCCTTGCCATCGACGACGAACTGCTCTTCGATGATGCGTCCCGTGCGACTCGAGAAGTAATGCACCGCCGTGTGACGTTGCAGATCGTCGAGCGTATGCGGCATGCCCATGCGCTCCAGATAGGATGGCGACGCGCAGGTCAGGCTCTGAAACATGCCGACCCGGCGCGCGACGAGGCTCGAATCCTGCAGCGTGCCCACGCGCAACACACAATCGACGCCCTCCTGAATCAGATCGACGGGCTTGTCGCCCATGCCGACCATCAACTCGATTTCCGGGTAGCGGTCGTGAAATTCGCACAGCGAGGGCAGCACCACCAGTTTGCCGAGCGAGCCCGGCATGTCGATGCGCAATTTGCCGCGCACACGCTGACTACTCTCGCGGAACGACGATTCGGTCTCCTCGATGTCCGCGAGAATGCGCAGGCATCGCTCGTAATACGCCGCGCCGTCAGGCGTGAGATTGAGCCGCCGGGTCGTTCGCTGAAGCAAACGCGTGCCCAGATGCGACTCCAGATTCTGAATGATCGTGGTCACCGAGGTGCGCGGCAACCCAAGGTTGTCGGCGGCACGCGAGAAGCTGTTCGCCTCGACCACTCGCGTGAAGACCTGCATCGCTTGCAAGCGATCCATGATATTTCCCCATTGAAAACACTGTTGCACTGGCCGGTCCGGCGAAATTTCGCTCCCACCGCAACTGCATATGCTTATTGGTCGATGGCATAAGCCAATGCCCATAAGGCTGAGACCGATTAGTCGAGCTGGCCGAACAGTGTTGCCAAATTATAGGCGTTTATCCCAATGTCCGTGGCCTCTAGACTTCGCTCCATCCAATGTCATCAGAGGGGTATCGCTCGCGCGAGCCCGACGCCATATGTCAGTCAATGCCAAGTCGAAGCCAGGGCAATCGGGAAAACCGGGGGCAAGCGCCACGACTTTCCGCACCGAGGACGGTCTGCGCATCGAAGAGGTGACCATCCCCGGCCATGTTGTCCCGGTGACGCTGCGGCTATACCGGCCGGTCGGCCTGCACGGTGGTCACGCGCCCGGGGCAGCGGCCGAGCATGCGGGCCAGCCCGGCGTGGTGGTGCCGCTCGAAGCCCATTTGCCTGCCGTGCTCTACTTCCATGGCGGCGGCTTTTGCAAGGGCTCCCTCGACGACGGCGACGCCGCGGCACGCTACCTCGCCGCGCACGTGCCGGCGCTGGTGGTCTCGGTCGGCTACTCGCTCGCGCCCGAGCATCCGTTTCCTGCGGCGCCGGAAGATGCCTGGTGCGCTGCCCTCTGGCTGCAACGCCACGCCCGCCGCTATGGGGCGAGCACGCGCCGGCTGGCCGTGGTCGGCCACGACGCGGGCGGCAACATTGCGGCCGCCCTCACGATGATCGCCCGCGACCGCGGCGAGATCAGCGTGGCCGCGCAGGCGCTGCTCGCGCCCTTGCTCGATCCCAGCATGACGCGTCTGGCCGACGGCCGTACGCCCAGCGACATCGAAGCCAGCGAGTGCGCCCGCTGCTATCGCGCCTACCTGCCGCATGCCACGCAACGCCTGCATCCGTATGCCGCACCGCTCGAATCACGCCGTCTCGCGGGCCTGCCGCCCACGCTGATCGCCTCCGCCGAACACGACCTGTTGCACGTCGAAGCTGAAAAATACGCTGCCGAGCTCATTGCGGCCGGCGTGCCGACACAAGTCACGCGCCATCGCAGCGCTTCCCATTACGGCCTGGCCGCGCTTCCCGCCGCGCTGCGGGAGGTGGCCACGTTCCTGACACGCCGGCTGGCACTGCCTGTTACCGGCTCTACCCAGTGAGTCCATCCGATCCCGGAGATTTGAAAAAATGACCACCCTCGCTCGCAAACCCGTCCTTATCGCCGCTGCCGCCACCGCCGCGCTGCTGGCCATCGGCACACTCACCGTCGTGCGCGTCGACGCCAGCACACCCGCCGCGCAGGTCATGCCTACCGTGGAAGTCGACGTTGCCAATGTGCTCTCGCGAACCGTGACCGATTGGCAAAGCTATTCGGGTCGCCTCGACGCGGTCGACCACGTCGATATCAAGCCGCTCGTATCAGGCACCATCACCGCCGTGCATTTCAAGGACGGCCAGCTCGTGAAGAAGGGGGATCCGCTCTTCACGATCGACCCGCGCCCGTATGCCGCCGAAGTCGACCGCGCGGCGGCACAGCTCGCGTCCGCGCAGGCCCGCGACGTCTTCACCAGCACCGATCTGGCTCGCGCGCAGCGCCTGATCGCGGATAACGCCATCGCGAAGAAGGACTTCGACCAGAAGGAAAACGCGGCGCGCGAGGCCGTCGCCAACGTGAAGGCCGCCAAGGCCGCGCTGGAAACCGCTCGCATCAACCTCGGCTACACGCAGATCGTGGCGCCGGTGGCGGGTCGCGTCTCGCGTGCGGAAATCACGGTCGGCAACACCGTGTCGGCTGGCGCGCAGTCGCCCGCGCTGACCACGGTCGTGTCCGTCTCGCCGATCTATGCCGCTTTCGACGTCGACGAACAGACGTACCTGCGCTATCTCTCGAAGGACACCGCCAAACCGAACGGCGTGCCGGTCGATCTGGGTCTCGCCAACGAATCCGGGTACTCGCGCAAGGGCACGGTGTACTCGGTCGATAACCGCTTCGACACCACGTCCGGCACGATCCGCGTGCGTGCGCGCTTCGACAATGCCGACGGCGCGCTGGTCCCCGGCCTGTACGCCCGCATTCGCGTGGGCGGCGGCGAGCCGCACCCCGCCCTGCTGGTGGACGAAGCCGCGGTCGGCACCGACCAGAGCAAGAAGTACGTGATGGTGGTCGACCAGGCGAACAAGGCGCAATACCGCGAAGTCCAGCTCGGTGAGCGCCACGGCGGTCTCGTGGAAATCGCTGGCGGCCTGAAGGACGGCGAGCGGATCATCGTGAACGGCCTGCAACGCGTGCGCCCGGGTGACGCCGTCTCGCCGAAGGTCGTGAAGATGGCCGGAGACACCGGCGAAGGCCACGACGTCGCCACGACAGCCGTCGCGGGCGCAGGGAGCAGTGATGCTGCCAAAGTCTCCGCCCAGTCGGAAGCCAGCGCCAACGGTACCCGCAACGCTGAGGACACCAAAGCGATACAGAAAACTTCGCAAAACGACAGCAAGACGCAATCGGTCGCAACGAGCACGGCGAAGCATGCCGCTTCGCGCTCGTGATCGACGCGGTCTGTCCGTTGCGCGAAATGCGCGTGCAGGCACACAGCAACATTGCACGCTGAACGACACCCCAGAGTTTCGTCATGAACATCTCAAAATTCTTTATCGACCGGCCCATATTTGCGGGCGTGCTTTCGGTCCTCACGCTGCTGGCCGGCCTGATCGCCGTGTTCCAGCTGCCGATTTCGGAATACCCGGAAGTGGTTCCACCGTCGGTCGTCGTGCATGCCCAATACCCCGGCGCGAACCCAAAGGTGATCGCCGAGACCGTTGCGTCTCCGCTCGAGGAGCAGATCAACGGCGTGGAGAACATGCTGTACATGCAGTCGCAGGCCAATAGCGACGGCAACCTCACCACGACGGTGACCTTCCGTCTGGGCACGGACCCGGACAAGGCACAGCAGCTCGTGCAGAACCGTGTCTCGCAAGCGCTGCCGCGCCTGCCGGACGACGTGCAGCGTCTGGGCGTGACGACGATCAAGTCCTCGCCCACGCTCACGATGGTGGTGCACCTGATCTCGCCGAACGACCGTTACGACATGACGTACCTGCGCAACTACGCGCTCATCAACGTCAAGGATCGCCTCTCGCGCATTCAGGGCGTCGGAGAAGTGCAGTTGTGGGGAGCGGGCGACTACTCGATGCGTGTCTGGCTCGATCCGGCCAAGGTTGCCCAGCGTGGCCTGACGGCATCGGACGTGGTCAGGGCCATTCGCGAACAGAACGTGCAGGTTGCCGCCGGCGTGATCGGCGCGACGCCGGCCGGCCCGAACACGCCACTGCAACTGAACGTCAACGCACGTGGCCGTCTGAACACGGAAGAAGAGTTCCGCGACATCATTCTGAAGACGTCGCCGGACGGTGCCGTGACGCATCTGAGCGATGTGGCCCGCGTGCAACTCGATGCTTCGTCGTACAGCCTGCGCTCCTTGCTCGACAACAAGCCGGCCGTCGGTCTCGGTATCAACCAGTCGCCCGGCGCCAACTCGCTGCAAATATCGGACGACGTTCGCGCAGCGATGGCGGATCTGCAAAAGGATATGCCCCCGGGGGTCGAATACCGCATCGAGTACGACCCGACGCAGTTCGTGCGCTCGTCGATCAAGGCCGTGAGCCACACGCTGCTCGAAGCCATCGCCCTGGTGGTGCTGGTGGTGATCGTGTTCCTGCAAACGTGGCGTGCCTCGATCATCCCGCTGCTCGCCGTGCCGGTGTCGATCGTGGGTACGTTCGCCCTGCTGCTCGGCTTCGGTTACTCGATCAATGCGTTGTCGCTGTTCGGCATGGTGTTGGCCATCGGTATCGTGGTGGACGATGCCATCGTGGTGGTGGAGAACGTCGAGCGGAACATTGCGGCGGGTCTCACGCCGAAGGAAGCCACCTATCAGGCGATGCGCGAAGTCAGCGGTCCGATTATCGCGATCGCCCTCACGCTCGTGGCCGTGTTCGTGCCGCTCGCGTTCATGTCGGGTCTGACGGGTCAGTTCTACAAGCAGTTCGCCATGACCATCGCCATCTCGACGGTGATCTCGGCCTTCAACTCGCTCACGCTCTCGCCGGCCATGGCCGCCCTGCTGCTCCGGGACCATCACGCCAAGCCGGACTGGCTTACGCGCCAGATGAACCGCTATCTCGGCGGCTTCTTCAACGCGTTCAACCGTGTGTTCCATCGCGGTTCGGAGAAATATGGCAATGGCGTCACCCGCGTGATCGGTCGCAAGGCCGTCATGATGGCGATCTTCGCGGTGCTGCTCGGTATTACGGTGTTGCTGGGCAAAGTGGTCCCCGGCGGATTTGTACCCGCGCAGGACAAGGAATACCTCGTCGCGTTCGCGCAGTTGCCCAATGGGGCATCGCTCGACCGCACGGAGAAAGTCATCCGCGACATGACGGACATTGCGCTGAAGATCCCCGGCGTGAAGAGTTCCGTGGCGTTCCCGGGGTTGTCGGTCAACGGCTTCACCAACTCGTCCTCGGCAGGTATCGCGTTCGTCATGCTCAAGCCGTTCTCCGAGCGCAAGGACAAATCGATGTCGGCCGCCGCCATCGCCGCGAAGCTCAATGCCGAATACGCGAAGAACAAGGATTCGTTCATCGCCGTGTTCCCGCCCCCGCCGGTGATGGGTCTGGGTACGCTCGGCGGCTTCAAGCTGCAAGTGGAAGACCGTGGCGCACTCGGCTACGAGGCCCTGAACAACGCGACGCAGGCGTTCATCAAGAAGGCCTCGCAGACGAAGGAACTGGGCCCGACGTTCTCGTCGTACCAGATCAACGTGCCGCAGTTGAACGTCGACCTCGACCGGGTGAAGGCCAAGCAGTTGGGCGTGCCGATCACCGATGTATTCGACACCATGCAGATCTACCTCGGATCGCTGTACGTGAACGACTTCAACAAGTTCGGTCGCGTGTACCAGGTCCGTGTGCAGGCCGACGCGCCGTATCGCGCCCATGCTGAAGACATCGGGTTGCTCAAGACGCGCAACACCAGCGGCGACATGGTTCCGCTCTCGTCGCTGGTGAAGGTTTCGCCGACGTACGGTCCGGAAATGGTGGTTCGCTACAACGGCTATACCGCCGCCGACATCAACGGCGGTCCGGCGCCGGGCTATTCGTCCGGGCAGGCACAGGCCGCAGTGGAGCGCATTGCTGCCGAAACGCTGCCGCGCGGCGTGAAATTCGAGTGGACCGACCTGACGTATCAGCAGATTCTCGCGGGCGACTCGGCGCTGTGGGTGTTTCCGATCTCGGTGCTGCTGGTGTTCCTGGTGCTCGCCGCACAGTACGAAAGCCTGACGCTGCCGCTGGCCGTGATCATGATCGTGCCGATGAGCATCATGTCCGCGCTGTTCGGGGTGTGGCTCACCCGGGGCGACAACAACATCTTCACGCAGATCGGTTTGATGGTGCTGGTGGGACTTTCCGCGAAGAACGCGATTCTGATCGTGGAGTTTGCGCGCGAACTCGAAATGCAGGGACGCACCGCGATTGCGGCCGCTATCGAAGCCAGCCGTCTGCGTCTGCGCCCGATTCTGATGACGTCCATCGCGTTCATCATGGGTGTGGTGCCGCTGGTGACCTCGTCCGGCGCCGGTTCGGAAATGCGTCACGCGATGGGGGTGGCCGTGTTCTTCGGCATGATCGGAGTGACCGGTTTCGGTCTGATCCTCACGCCGGTGTTCTACGTACTGCTCCGTACGCTGGCTGGCAAGAAGCCGCTGCATAGTGCGCACGCGTCGACCATGCCCGCCAACGTCAAGGCCGAAGTCTGAAGGATGCCAATCATGCAATCGCAATGGATGAAACGCAGTCTGGGTGTGTCGGGGTTGCTCGCCACCCTGCTGGTGGTGGCGGGCTGCTCGATGGCCCCCACGTACGAAGTGCCGAAGGTGACCGACAAGGGAACGCCCACGGCATTCAAGGAAGACGCGTCCACCGCCACGCTCGCAGCGGGTGAAGCCGGCACGTGGAAGACCGCCGAGCCGTCGGAAGCGATGGCGCGCGGCGAATGGTGGAAGGTGTTCGGCGATGCCGCACTCGACAAGCTGGAAGAAGACGCGCTGTCAGCCAACCAGAACCTGAAGGCGGCCGCCGCCCGCGTGCAGGAAGCCCGTGGCGTGCAGCGTCAGGCACGCGCGGCGCTGTTCCCGACGCTCGACGCCGGATTCGGCCCGTCGCGTCAGAAGGTCTCGCCGGCGTCGCAGATGCAACCGGACGGCACGAACATCGCGCCGTTCACGGTGTGGCGTGCGCAGGCGAGCGTGGGCTACGAGGTCGATCTGTTCGGCCGCGTGTCGGATAACGTCGCCGCTGCCCGGGCAGATGCCGAACAGAGCGAAGCCCTGTACCGCTCGGTGCAACTAGCGCTGCAAGCCGACGTCGCGCAGAACTACTTCAATCTGCGCGAGCTCGACGCCGAACAGGCGTTGTACACGCAGACGGTCACGCTGCGCGAAGAAGCCCTGAAACTGGTGCAGCGTCGCTTCTCCGAAGGCGATATCGGTGAGCTCGACGTGGCGCGCGCCAAGGCCGAACTGGCCACGGCGCAGTCCGATGCGCTTGCAGTGGCGCGTCTGCGTGCCGCGTCCGAGCACAGCCTCGCGATTCTGCTTGGCAAAACGCCGGCCGAGTTCACGTTCGCACCGTCGCCGCTGGTGCCGGTCACGGTCCGCATTCCAGCGGGTCTGCCCTCGGCATTGCTGGAGCGCCGCCCCGACATCGCCGCCGCCGAGCGCGCAATGGCCGCAGCGAACTCGCGCATCGGCGTGGCGAAGGCAGCCTTCTTCCCCTCGCTGTCGCTAACCGGCTCGGGTGGCTTTGAAGCCGCCACGCTGGGCGACCTGTTCAACTGGTCGAGCCGTACGTTCCTGCTCGGCCCGGTGGTCGGTGGCCTGCTCTCGATGCCGATCTTCGACGGCGGTGCGCGCAGCGGCAACCTGTCGCGTGCGCGTGCGCAGTACGAGGAGGACGTCGCGAACTATCGTCAGCAAGTGTTGGTGGCGTTCCAGGAGGTCGAAGACAACCTGTCGAACCTGCGTCTGCTCTCGCAGCAAACGCGGGCGCAAGACGACGCCGTCAAGGCATCGAGCCGCGCGGCGCAACTCTCGCGCACGCAATATCAGGAAGGCTCGATTGCCTATCTGGACGTCATCGACGCCGAGCGCACCGTCTTGCAAACGCGCCGTAGCGCCGTGCAACTGGCCGGGGCGCAGGCCGTGTCGACGGTCAACCTGATTCGGGCATTGGGCGGTGGCTGGGGCGATTTGCCCAAGTCGCCCGACGGCACGCCCCCCGGCACGACCGAAGGTGCCGCCGCCCCGACGGCCAGCGCGTCGACGGCGAACGGCGCCACGGTGGCGGCTCGCTGAGCGCACGTGGCGAACAGCGCCACGCGCCATAACGAGTTGCAGCGATTGCACTGCAACCGTCGTGACACCCGCCCCCGAGGGTGTCACGGCGAAGTGAACGCCAGGAATGCACCGAACCGGCGGCCGCGCTCGTACCCCCAAGACGAGTGGCCCGCTGACCTGCCCCCGATGCGGGCCAGGCGCGCCGCCGGTCCCGGTGCACCCGCGCTTCGTCGCGTAATAGCGTGACAGCTTGAAAGCGAGCGCGCGTAAAAGTTTTCTTCCCTGCGTCCCTGCTTGCCCGGCGCATGCCTCAGGTCAAAAGACATTGGGCATGTCCGGGCGTTTTTTTTGCCGACGATGGTAGGATGAACACACGGTTCGCCGCATTCGTGCGCCGCAGGGTGGACATGGGCGCGACGACCGTCGCTGGCAAGTCATCTCGAATGCTTCCCCCGCGTTCGGTCTTTCGACCCTACGATAAGGAGTGCAAACAATGAAGATGCGCAAGACACTGTCGCTTTGCCTCGCCGCCGGTCTGGCGGTTTCCTCGTCCCTCGCATTGGCTCAGGGCGGCCCGCCGCCGCAAGGCGGGCCAGGCGGTCCACCGGGACACCAGCCGGGCGGGCCGCATGGCGGTCCTCCGGGCCAGGGTCCTCAGAAGAGCAAGCATGGCGGCCCGCCGCCGCGCGCGCAGGGCGGTCCCGGCGACGATTCGTCGTGGCAACACCCCGACTGGCGCAAGGGCGATCGCGTACCGCAACAGTATCGCGACGCCCAGTATCGGGTCGACGACTACCGCCAATACCATCTCGACCCGCCCAAGCGGGGTCACCACTGGGTTGGCGTCGGCGCCGACTTCCTGCTGGTCAATAGTTCAGGCGTCATCGTCCAGATCGTGGGCGGACACTGATAAGCGTCCGGCGTCCATGACATTTGACGTCGCAACGTTCCGCTGATTTGCCAGCCGTGCGGCAGGGTTTCCCACCCTGCCGCGTTTCGTTTGTGGCGCCCATCCGCCTTTCTCTGCGCCCGACTTCCCGCCCGCACGCCAGCGGCCTCCGTAGCCAGCAAGGTTCTCCCCCCGCTGTCCTGGCGTCCCGTTTTCCTGGATTTGGTGCACCGCTTCGATGCCAGTCGCCGCCAGACGCTGATCTCGCTGCGCCGCAGCATTAAAATCATGCGCTCACCTCCTGCCAATCCATCGATATACGATATATCATGCACAAAATATCAAAAAGCCGCCCCAAACGGGTGCGGCGGATGGAACGGATCCCGCGGGACGAGATGGCCATGACACGACGCGATGTAAGGGACTGGATGGCGGGCTTTTTGCCCGCCGTGGCGGCGGTGCACTGGCGCGAGCGACTTCGCGCCGGCCTGGGCGCCTTGTGCGGCATTGGGCTGACCGGCGCGCTGATGCTATGGCTGCTCGGCCCGGCCAGCGACATCCCCTGGCTGGTCGCACCCATGGGCGCCTCGGCCGTACTGCTGTTCGGCGTGCCCGCCAGTCCGCTCGCACAGCCCTGGTCGATGCTCGGCGGCAATCTCGTCGCGGCCGTCGTCGGTGTGACGTGCGCCATGTTCATCACGTCGCCCGTCGTCGCCGCCGCCACGGCGGTGGGCGTGGCGATTGCGTTGATGTTCACGCTGCGCTGCGTGCATCCGCCCTCGGGGGCGGTCGCGCTGACAGCGGTGCTTGGCGGCCCGTCCGTTCACGCACTCGGCTACGGCTTTGTGCTCGAACCCATCGCGCTGCAATCGGTCCTGCTTTTGGGCGCCGCCATCGGCTATCACGCCCTCACCGGTCACCGCTATCCGCATGCAATGCGTGCGCAGGCAGCGGCGCGTCCGGTCAATGCCCAGGCGATCCCGGTCACGACCGCCGACGCCGAAAAAGCCCTCGCCCGCCGCAGCGAACTGCTCGACATTTCGGCAGACGACTTGGTCAGCCTGTTGCGCGATACGCAACGCGAGGCATTCGCCCGGCGTGCCCGAGAACTGACGGCGGCCGATGTCATGGCCCCGCCACTGGCCAAGGTGCAGGCGCATGAAGACGTCCCGGCAGCGTGGCGTCTGTTGCAGCGCCACGGGCTGGACGCCCTGCCGGTCGTCGACGGCGACGCCCGCGTCATCGGTCTCGTGACGCGTCATGATTTGCACACCCGCCGCGCACGCCGGCAGCGCTGGCCGCGCTTCGCGATGTCGCTGGGCGTGGGAGGCCAGCGCCGCGCAGTGCGCGATCTGATGCAGGGCGATCTCCCGTCGGCCACCGCCGGCATGCCGCTCTCGGAGCTGGTGCCGCTGCTCGTGACGCAACGTCACGGTACGCTGCCCGTACTCGACGACGCCGCGCGGCTCGTCGGCGTTGTCACCCATGCCGAAGTGCTTCGCAAGGTCATGACGGCTTAAGCGCCAAACGTCGAAAGGTCTGCGATGCCAACCGGCGTCGCGGATCGGCGCCCTCCTCTGCCTCGCGCATTACCCTGCTTTCCCTCGCTTTCCACCGCTTTCAACCGCTTGCCTCTGCTCTCTGCGCATTCATGCACCGGCGCTACGCGGCACGCGCGCTCCAGTACGCGCGCGACACCCGGCAGCCGATCCCTCGGACACCTGCGATTGTCAGCCGTGAGGCGATCTGCAAGAATGGCTGCGGCCTGGCAGGCCAGCGCACCGGCGCGCCGTCACCACACAGCTTCGATCGACGAAGCGATATTCGCTCAAGGGGAAACATGGAACCGATCACGTTCACACAGTGTTTCAAAGGCGCCTGGATCGACGGTCTCAACGCGTTGCGCAATCGGCCGCTGCTCGCCATCACCGTTGCCCTCGTCATTCTCGTCACGCTAGCGCTTGGCACGTCGGTCAAGCAACTTGCCGCCGATGCCGCCCAAACCGGCATGCCCGCGGCATACCGTCTGAAACTCGCGCTCGTGTCGTTGGGCATCGGCTTTGTGAACGTCGTGGCGTACTCGACACTTGCCGTTCACGCCGTGCGCTACGTCGTGCTCGGGCCGGAACTCGCGCGTGGGACCGCTTGGTATCGCGACGTCGTTCGTTACGTGTGGACGTCGATCCAGATCGGGTTTGGCTTCGGCGTGGTCTCGGCAGCGATCATGGTAATCGCCGTGTTAGCGATGCGCCTGTCCGGTCAGGGAGACTCGTCGGCCCTTGCGATGACGCTTCTCGTCCTGTTGCTATGTCTGGCGATATTCGTTGCGATCCGCCTCTCGCTGATTCTGGCGCAGGTCGGCGCCGGGCGCAGCAAACGCTGGCGCGCCGCGTGGCAGGACACGCGCGGTCACTTCTGGTCGATTTTCGGCACCGGTCTGGCCATCGCCGTGCCTATCATCGTCGGCGCGCTCGTGATGTTGGTCCTTGTCGAATTGCTCGTCCGGATGACCGGTAGCACAACGGTGCTGGTGCTCGCCGCGCTGATCCTGCAAGCGATCATCTCCGTCGTGTGGATGGCTGTCATCTGCGCGGGCAACGGCTGGATCTACCACCGATATGCGAATCGCCTTCTCGATCTGGAAGGCGCACCCGACGACGTTTGAACAAACACAGATACAAAAGGGGCGCAGGCATGTGACCTGCGCCCCTTCGTTCCGTCGGCCTTATCGGCGTCTGCCTCTACCGGCGGGATCGTCGGCAATTGACGGCCTCGTTGGCCTCGTCCGCCTCCTCGGCCACGCTCAACCTCAAGCGGCGTTCGCTGCCGCTACACCGGCATCCAGCGCCCCATAGCGCGCATAGTCGCCGAGGCCGTCCGGCCATTGCGTGAGCACCTGAAAGCCCGTCTCGGTGACGGCGACCATGTGTTCCCATTGCGCGGAGAGCGAGCGATCACGCGTGACAACGGTCCACCCATCGGCCAGTTGCTTCGTGTCGGGCTTACCGGCATTGACCATCGGTTCGATGGTGAAGATCATGCCGGGGCGCAGCGTCAGCCCCGTGCCGGGGCGCCCGTAATGCAGCACCTGCGGATCGTCGTGATACGTGGTGCCAATGCCGTGCCCGCAGTAGTCGCGCACGATGCTGAAGCCTTCCCGGTGTGCGACCGTCTGGATCGCGTAGCCGACGTCGCCGAGCGTCGCGCCAGGACGCACGGCACGAATGCCCGCGAGCATCGCCTCGTACGTCGTGTCGACCAGACGCTTGGCGAGAATGCTCGGCTTGCCCGCGTAATACATGCGGCTCGTGTCACCGAACCAGCCGTCCTTGATCAGTGCGACGTCGATGTTCACGATGTCGCCGTCGTGCAACTTCTTGTCGCCGGGAATACCGTGGCAGACCACGTGATTCACCGACGCACACACCGTCTTCGGATAACCGTGATAACCGACGTTGGCCGGAATCGCCTTCAACTCGTTGACGATGAAGTCATGGCAGAGCCGGTCGAGCTCGTCGGTCGTGACACCGGGCTTCACATGCTCGCCGATCATCGCAAGCACCTGTGCGGCAAGCTCCCCGGCGCGGCGCGACAGGGCAATTTCTTCGTTCGAGCGGATGACAACGCGTTCGCGCACCATTAGGCCACCTTGTTCAATACGGTGACGGGTGCACCGGTTGCTGGAGAAACGACAGCGCCGGTCTGGCCGACCGGCGCGCCTTCGGTCTCGATGAGCCGACGGCAAATCTCGCCATAACTCATCGTGGGATTCAGTTCGGCAAGCATGCCGACGCGCAGCCAATGTTCGGCTTGCGCATTGATCGAGCGGCTGAGCGCGCCGCTGGTGTTGCGCAGCGCCTCATGCATTTGCTCCGATATCTTCACGATACCCATGGGGCAGGCTCCATATATACGAAATAGCTACGAAACGTATATTACCAGCCTTGCCTCGAAATGTCTTCTCCCCTTTATCAGGATCCGCCCGCCGATTGTTCCGTGCGCGTAACTTCAAGCGGGTGGAATGCGATCGTGTGCGTCATTTCCGGCGCGCTGCATGTCGATGTCGCCGGATCGCAACGTCAGTGGCAAGCCGGAGACGCCGTCGCCGTCGGTGTGCTCGACGACGCGCCCGACGCTTGCTTCACGCTCGTAACGCTCGTCATGCGCGCCGCAAGCGCCGACGTCGACACGCACTTCGTCGTGCTGTCCGGTCCTGCGCTGAACGAACCCATCGCCAAACACGGCCCCTTCGTCATGAACTCGATCGAGCAACTCAACGACCGCATCTCGGCGTACCAGCGTGGAGAATTCGGTGAACTGGACGACGACACGTTCCCGCAGTTGCGCGCCTGTCGCGCATCGCCATAACCGTCACCACCCAGGTCACGACGACGGCCCTTCCCCTGCCCTCCCTCCGCTTCGCTCATATCTGCCTGGCGTGCTCGGCCTGCCCCGTCCGTGCGGATGCGGGCGACGCCGTGTCGTCCTGACTGCCACCCTTGCCGAACGCGACCCCGCTCATCAGCGCCAGCCCCCACGCGCCCACGACGCCATACACCATCACCCACCCGAAGCCATGCACCAGCGCAGCGTGCACGATCTGCCCTTGCGGATCGGCCGCGGCGAGCGCCGCATTGCCCTGCGCAACGGATTCCAGACTACCGGCAGCCACCTTCTCTGCGAGGGAGCGCAGCGAGTGCGCGTCAAATCCCGATGGCAGCGCGCGGACGAGATATGCGCCAACCCCCTGGAGCAGAATGAATCCCATCACGGCGATGTTGATGGCCAGACTGATCAGTCGCGCGCTCATGTCGATTCCCGACGCCATGCCGGCCCGATTCGCCGACACCGCCCCGGTCGCGGTATTCGTGACCGGCGTGTTCGTCAGTCCCAGTCCCACGCCGCAAAGCACACAGCCGGGCAACATCGTGAGCCAGCTCGCCTGCGCCATGCCTGAGCCAACCTTCATCAGCAGGAAACCCAGACCGATGGTGAAGAGGCCCAGCGGGATGACACGGCGGGCGTCGAATCGTAGCGACAGCCGTTCGGCGAGCGGTGGCACGACGAGCGTGGGCAGCGTGTAGGCAAGCAGCGACAGCCCGGCATCCACGCTCGTGTAGCCGAACGCCCCCTGGAAATAGATCGGCAGATAGATCATGAACGACCAGTAGCTGAAGTTCATGCCCATCGAACCGAACATCGCACCGGAAAAGCGTCGAATACGAAACACGGCGAAATCGAACATCGGACGCGGACTGCGCTTCTCGATCCAGACAAACGCGACGAAGCTCGCCACCGTTGCGGCAGCGATGGCGAGCGCCTGCGCACTGGCCATGCCGAGATCGGGACCCTGCGTAATGAAATACACCAGACCGAACGTGGCAAGCGAGAGCGTGACGATGCCTGGCACGTCGAGATAATGCGCATGCGGATCGCGCGACTCCTGCACACCGATCAACACCAGTGCGAGCGCCACGAGCGAGAGCACCACGTGCACCAGAAAAACCCACTGCCAGTCCGCCACGGCAACGATCATGCCGCCGATGATGGGCCCGAAACCCAGACCGATGCCGAAGATGATGCCCCACGCGCCGAACGCCTTGCTGCGCTCGCGCCCTTCGCGAAACTGGTGCGAGAGCACCGCGACCTGACAGATCAGCATGGCGCCGCCGCCCATGCCCTGCAAGAAGCGGCTCACGATGAGCACCGGGGCGCTTTGCGCGAGCCCGCATGCGAGCGACGTCAGCGCGAAGACCACGATGCTGATCAGGTATACGCGACGGCGCCCGAAACGGTCGGCAAGTGTGCCGGTGGCCATCAGCACCGTCGTGCAGGCCAGCGTGTAAGCATTCATGATCCATTGGATCTGTCGGAAGTCGGCCTGCAAGACGCGCTCCAGTGTGGAGAGCACCGTCGGCACGCTGGAAATTTCGAGGCCGAACATCAGGGACGTGAGGCACACGGCGGCGAGCGCCACCGCGTTTCTTGATGTGGGTGTGTGAGTCATGGGAATCACCGGATTGGATAACGTCAGAGGTAATATATCGGGAACCTGTTTCCCTATTACCGACATTTATTCCCACAATAAGGGACGTGTAAGACCGAATCTTTCACACGTTGTCTCACAGGAATCCCACATGACGAACGAACTCGACGGCGTCGCGGTCTTCGTGCAGGTCGTCGAAGCGGGGAGCTTCACGCTTGCCGCCGAACGCCTGCACCTGACGCGCTCTGCCATCGGCAAGGTGATTTCTCGCCTGGAAGCGCGACTGGGTGTGCGACTGCTGCATCGCACGACGCGCAGTCACACGCTGACCGAGGCGGGTCGCGTGTATTACGACCGCTGTGTGAGGGCATTGGCTGAACTGGACGCGGGTGCGGCGGAAGTGGAGAGCGGGCTGAGCGAGCCGCGTGGCAGATTACGCGTGAGTGTGCCGATTGCCTTCGGCCATCAATGCGTTGCGCCAGTGCTGTTCGGGCTCGCGCGTCAGCATCCGAAGCTGCAAATCGACATCTCGTTTTCCGACCGGGCCGTCGATCTTATCGAAGAGCATTTCGATCTCGCCGTGCGCATCGGCGATCTGCGCGATACCACGCGGCTGGAGGCACGACGTCTTGGCACGCAGCACCTGAGCATCGGTGCATCGGCCTCGTATCTCGCGCAGTACGGCAAGCCTGTTGCTCTCGAAGACTTCGCCGGTCACACGGGCATTTCCTATTCGCGCAACGGCACGGCGTCCGCATGGCAGGTGCTCGACGCCGATGGCAGCGAGCGAGAACTGCCAATCACGCGACAGTTGAGTCTGGACGACGTGCAGGCCATCGCCGACGCGGGCATCGCCGGTCTGGGACTCGTCTACCTGCCTTGCTGGTTGCTGGAGCGGCACATCGCAGCCGGTAAGCTGGTTGCCGTGCGCGACCTGTGCGGCCCGCGTCCGCTACCGATCCACGTGGTGTGGCCGAAGACGCCTTACCTGCCCTCGAAAACGCGCTGCGCCGTCAACGCCCTCATCGCTGACATTCCGAAGCTCAAGCTCGGCTGATCTGCGCCCGATAGCCATTGAGCGTCCGCCATACCATTGCAGCGATTCGCGTGAACTCGTTTAGTGTCGGGCGTGAGGACGACTTCACCTGTTGACGAGACATTCCGGGACGGCCCGGCTCTTTCTAGGAGAACCGTATGGCTTGGACCTATCTGATGCTCGCAGGCGATCACGTGTCGACGTGCGCGCCTGCCAGCCCTGTCGTGCCTCCAAATGCTCGCGCAACTGACGTTCCCATCCGTGTCACCGGCCGCCTATCGCACCGGGCCATGCGGATAGTGCGACATCGGCCATGCGTTTTAGCATTGCCTTGCTCGCGCCATCGCAGGCTTGCGCCGACATGCCTTGCACGACTGCGCCGAAAAAGCGCGCCAAGGCTTCGGTGTCGGTATCGCTGGCCAGCTCGCCCTCGGCGACTGCACGATCGAAGCGCGCCCTGATCGTCTTCAACCCGAGATCCCGTCGCGCAGCCACCCATTGCGCGACAGACTCGCTCTTGTCGGCATGCTGGAGCACCGCTGTCGAAATCATGCAACCGCGCGGCCGCCCCGAGGCGCCGTTCTTCCTGATCCAGGCGGTCGCCGATCACATTCGGGACAACGGAAGGATCATCAATGTTTCGACGGGATTCACCCGGGTGGCGGCGCCGACCCATCCTGCCTATGCCGCATCGAAGGGGGCGCTCGAAACATTGACGCTGGCACTTGCCCCGGAATTCGGTGCGCGGGGCATCACGGTCAACGCCGTCATGCCCGGCGTGACGGAAACCGACATGAACGCCGCCTGGATAACGATTCCGCAAGCGCGCGCCGGTGCGCAAGCGATGTCGGTGTTCTCGCGCATCGGCGGGGACTACGATGAGCGCCGCCCCACGCGACCGAACGTCGAAATATCCCGCTTGGGCGGCGCACCGAACATGCGCGTGTACTCGCGATTGAACTGCGAGGCGCTTTCATAGCCGACACGCGCCGCCGCGCTCTGCACGTTGGCTTCGCCGGCCGCCATCAGACGCCTCGCTTCGAGCAGGCGAATCTGCTTCTGGTATTGCAGGGGCGTGACGCAGGTGAGCGCCTTGAACTTGTGATGAAACGCCGAGGGACTCAGCTTCGCGAATGCCGCCAGTTCCTCGATCCGGAATGGCTGCGCAAAACGTTCGCGCAAGACGTGCATCGCCTTGACAACGCCCACATGCCGCTCGCCGCCGACGATCGCGTTTGCGATGCGTCCCCCGTGCGGACCGCTCAGTAGCCAATAGCAAATTTCGCGCATGAGAAGCGGGTACAGCACCGGAACCGCGTCCGGCGTCTCCAGCAGTCGGATTGCGCGCGACGCGCAATCGATCAGCTCGCTTTCCAGCGGCATGACGAAAGCGCTTTCCGGCGCGTCGGTGTCGGCAGCGGGCGGTGAATCAAGCTGCGCGAGGACTTCGCGCGTCGCCGCCTGATCGAGTTCGATCACGATGCTCAGATACGGTCGATCGGCGCTGCCTTCGATCACCTGGCTCGCCCCCGGCATTTCGAGGTTGACGACCAGCGCCTCACCCGCCCGGTAGACGAGTTTGTGAGCGCCGAATGCGGTCCATTTGGCGCCCTGAACGACGATACACAACGCGGGTTTGTGTATCAGTTGGGTCGGATGCCGATGGCACTGAGCGCGCAGAACGACCAGCCCGTCCGCGATCGTGTAGAACGGGCTCTCGCCAGATTGGCGAGCGGTGTAGCGGTTGACTGCGTCGACCAGTGTGGCCATCGACGTCGCGTGTTCAGCTCGGGTATCCATGTCGCGCAAGCTACCGGAAAAAGCAGGATCGGGCAATAAACAGGATAGTTTCGGCATAGGCGTGGCGCGCCTGCCGCTCTACGCTAAGGGTTCCGTATCCATTTCCCGGAACCCCCCATGACTGACACGATCTACACGACATCCCCCAACCCCGTCGCACTGGTAACCGGAGGAAGCCGCGGCCTCGGACGCAGTACCGTACAGAGCCTGGCCTGGCGAGGCATCCGCAGCATCTTCACTTACCACTCGAACCGTGCGCAAGCCGATGAGGTGGTCGCCGAGGTCGCGGCCAACGGCGCTCAGGCCATCGCCTTGCCACTCGATGTCGGCAACGTCTCCACCTTTGAAGCCTTCTCCGCCGAGGTGCGCGCGGCGCTGTCGTCGCTCGGTACCGACAAGCTGGATTTCCTCGTCAACAACGCGGGGATCTCGCATCACAACGCGATAGCAACGACTACCGAGCAGGAGCTGGATAGTCTCTACAACGTCCATTTCAAGGGCGTATTCTTCCTCACGCAGACCCTCCTGCCGATCTTGCGCGACGGCGGCCGCATCGTGAACATCTCGTCGGGGCTTACGCGCATCACCCTTCCCAACAGTGCGCCGTACGCGAGCATGAAGGGCGCCGTGGAAGTGCTCACGCGCTATCTGGCCGTCGAACTGGGCAAACGCGGCATCGCGGCGAATACGGTGGCGCCGGGGGCGATCCAGACGGATTTCAGCGGCGGTGCGGTTCGCGACAACCCGGAACTCAACCGCTTCGTCGCGAGCAATACGGCGCTGGGCAGAGCGGGACTGCCCGACGACATCGGGCCGCTGATTGCATCGCTACTGGCCGAAGACAATCGCTGGATCAATGCGCAGCGCATCGAGGCCTCGGGCGGGATGTTCCTCTAGGGCCCGCCAAGGCATGCCGTCCGGTCTGCCTGCGAGCTCACGAGTCCTGTCGCTGCGCCTCGTCGAACGCGCGTCGGCAGGCTTCCAGCCGCGGCCAGTTGTCTCGTATCCACGCCGTGAAGCCCGCCAACGCGGGGAGCAGGCTGTCACCCATTTCCGTGAGTTCGTACTCGACGCGTGGCGGGACTTCTGCAAAGCAGTGCCGGGTCAGCAACCCATCCCGTTCGAGATTGCGCAGCGTGAGCGTGAGCATGCGCTGCGTAATCCCTTCGATACCGCGTTTGAGTTCGGAAAAACGCAGACGGTGCCCTTCGGCGATGGCAAGGTGAGACACGACAAGAATCGTCCATTTGTCACCGAGTCGGGCAAGCACGTCATGCGGTGCGCATGGCCGGAATTTCGGCCCCGCTTCCGTTTGTTCGTAAGGTCGACCGTGAATGGTGCGTTGCATTCGTATCATGCTTGTGCCCAAGGTTAATCAATGTGCCGTCTTCCGGCGGATGCTACCGGAGTTTAAATTAGCGGCTCATCACCATGCACGTGAGGGCATACATGTCGGACCCCAAAAAACCTGTTCTTGTCTTTGGTGCTACCGGTCAACAGGGCGGCTCGGTCGCCGCTGCGCTGCTCAAGGCGGATTGGCCATTGCGCGTGCTGGTGCGAGATCCTGCTTCCGAGAAAGCCATCGCACTGCGCAACGCCGGCGCGCAACTCGTTCAGGGTACCTACGCCGACACCGACGCCATCCGCGCGGCCATGGGCGGCGTGCACGGGGTATTCAGCGTGCAGCAGTCGTCGCCGAGCGGGGAGTTGACGGACAAAGACGAGGTTCGTTTCGGTATCTCGATCGCAGACATGGCGGTGGAATGCGGCGTCAGCCACCTGGTCTACAGCTCGGGAGCGGCGGTCGGCGACAAGCCTACCGGCGTTGGCCATTTCGACAGCAAGATGCGCATCGAAGCGCACATTCGGTCTTTGCCGATCATGGCGACCATCGTTCGCCCCGTGACCTTCATGGAGACGCTGGCCATGCCCGGACTCGGGCTCAACGAGGGGCGATTCAATTTTTTCCTGCATCCGAGGCAGGCAATGCAATTGCTGGCGGTCGAGGATATCGGCAAGTTCGTCGAACCGGTGTTCGCCGCGGCGCACCGTTTCGGTGGACAGACCTTTGAAATCGCCGGCGACACGGTGACCGGCGAGTCGCTCGAGACGTTGCTCAGCGAGGCGGCGGGGCGCAGGATCGCCTACGCCCGCTTCACCGAGGAGACGCTTGCCGCGAGCCCCTTCCTGAACAAACTCACTGCGCTGGTCAATGAAGGGCCACTCGCCGGGAATGCGGATCTCGGCATGCTGCGCGCGATCCATCCTTCGATGCTGTCCGTTCGCGAGTGGCTCGCAGGCCCCGGCCGAGCGTCGTTCGCCCGTGCGCTCGGCGCGAACGGTACGTGGGCCTATGATCGGGGTTGAGCGCCGCCTCCGCTTTCGCGCGGCGGCTTTTTTCGCACACGACAAATCGAATCCAAGTCGAATGCACGTAGCTCAGCCGTCTGACGCGGCCCCCAGCGACAGCGTCGTCTCCTCGATTCTGCGAAACCGTCCGTCGGCGTCGCGCTCGGCGAACATGAAGACTTCCTGAACGATTTTCTGTCCGTCGTGTGTGAGCAGGTCGATGATGTGGCGCTCCGCATATCGCTCGCCATCGGAGAACTCGTCCAGCACGGTCACGCACGCGTGCGCGACGCGTCGTCGGAACTGGTCGATGTTGGCGACAAACGCATCGAAATCGCTCCACTCACCGTTTGTGCGTTGTCGAAACGACGGCGCGAAGTGTCGCCCGACGGCGTCTCGCGTCGTCAAATGCGGCTGGTTGAACAGGTCGTTGACGACCGCTTGCATGAGGGCCATATGAGTTTCCCGGTTGCGTCGCGCGTCCTCGGCGGCGAACGTCGGCGCGCACACGTTTCTGACTTGGCGGATGGAAACGACGGTTTGGGTAGCAACCCCGTCTATCGAACCTTGAGGACGAGCTTGCCCTGAATATGACCCCGGCTCGCCCGCTCGTGCGCCACGTGAGCCTCTGCCAGCGCGTAAGTGCTGTCGATCACGACGCGAATCGTTCCGGCGTCCAGCAAACCGGCAAGCATTTCGAGCTGTGCGCCACTGGATCGCACCTGCGTTGCCGACACCGTAACACCCGCCTTTTCGGCCGCTTCGGCATCGGAGAACCCCAGAGGGAACACCGGAAAAAGCGCGCCGCCCCGACGCAGGGTCGGAATGAACCGACCGGCGCCGGGCCCGCCCACCGAATCGACAACGAGATCAACATCGCGAATCGACGTTTCGGGCGCCGTCTTTGTGTAGTCCAGCACTTCGTCCGCACCGAGCTCACGCAGCATTGCCTCATGCCTGCCGGACGCCACGGCGATCACTCGGGCCCCTTTCCATTTGGCCAGTTGCACCGCGAAATGCCCGACGCCGCCCGCGGCCCCATTCACCAGCACCGTCCTGCCTTCGAGCGGCACCGGTACATGCCGATGCGGCTGTAACGGATTCGGTTCGTCGTGCCCGAGATCGACCAGGAACTGCCAAGCCGTGAGCAAGGACATCGGCGCTCCGGCCGCATGCACATGGTCGATGCCACGAGGTTTGCGCGCGAGCTCCGACACCGGCACGACGACGTACTCGGCATACGCCCGACTGTCGCCCGCCATACCACTGGGGAACCGCACCATCGAATAGACTTCGTCGCCGACAGCGAAGGCTTTGACGTCATCGGCGGCCGATGCGACGACCCCCGAAATATCGGTCCCCAGGATCAGTGGAAACGACAACTGCGGCCGCCACTCCGGAGGCAGCATCTTGTACCCCTCGCGAAGATACCCATCGGGAGGATTGATGCCCACCGCGTGAACCCGCACGAGAACTTCGCCGGACTTCGGCACCGGAATCGGCGCGGTTTCATACCGCAGCACCTCGGGGCCACCAAAGGCATGTTGCCTAACGGCCTTCATCGTATCGATGGGCATGACTTTCCTCTTTCGCAGAAATGCTTTAACGTGAACGGAGCACTGCTCCAAATATATGGAGCAGTGCTCCGTTTGTCAAGGACACTTTCAAGAACACTTCCAAGAACATTTATGCGAGCCGATGCTCAGAAGAACTACGACCAATTGCTGTCGACGGCGCGGGAAGTCTTTGCCGATCAGGGCGCGGAAGCGTCATTGCGCGATATCGCGCGACGAGCCGGAGTGGGCTTGGGCACGCTCTACCGCCATTTTCCGACGCGTGAGGCGTTGTTGGAGGCGTTGCTGGCGTCGAGTTTCGACGCGTTGGCTGCGAGGGCGAGACACCTCGAGACGTCAGATGCCGCTGACCATGCCCTGCTGTCATGGCTGCAGGAGACCATCGCTTTCACCCATGCGCACCGCGGCATCATCGCACCGATGATGGCCGCGATCGAAGACCCCGAGTCCGCGCTTCATGCGTCGTGCATCAAGCTAAGAGCCGCAGGGGCGTCGCTTCTCGCCCATGCACAAAGGCAAGGCGTGGCGCGAAGCGACCTCGATGGCGCCGAACTGTTCGATCTGATCGCGGCGCTCGCCTGGCTTCGCGAACAACCGTCGCACGCCTCTCGTGCCGATCGGATCATGCGCGTGATTGCCGACGCAATTCTGGCGAACGCCCCTCGGTAAGAACGGCTGAACGGACGTTGTCCGACGCCAGCCACGCCATGTCCGCCATGCGCATGGGCCGTTCCGACAGGTCCTGCCGACGCCGCCTAGAGGGCCGATGGCGGCCTGCGGCGCATCACCCCAGCCGCGAGCGCAGGTACGCCTGCACATCGACGGTGGAAAGACCTTCGCGCGCATTGTATGTGGTGGACTTGTCCCACCACATGCCGTCTCCGGCGGCAAACGCCGCGCGATAACGCGTCATGACGTCGCCGGGCGCAGCGCTCAGGTCCGCGCGCAGCTTTTCGAGGCTCCACGCCGTCTTCTCAAACGTGCGGCCGGTGACCCGCTCCACCACCTCGGCCAGCCGACCATAAGAGAGGGTGTCGCCTGCGACATACACGACTTCGTCGACGATGCGCGGTTCGGCGAGCAGGATATGCGTGGTGAGCTTGCCGACGTCCTCGGGTGTCGTCACAGTCACCTTAGTCTCCCAACTGCCCAGCCCATGAATCGTGCCATGGTCAAGATTGACCACGTCGAACGCCGGCTCGAACAGGAAGCTGGTAAACATCCCCGTCGACACAATGACCCACTCGGTCTTCGATTGCGCACGAAGCAACTGACGCACTTCGTACTGTTCGTCGAACACAGGCTGTCCGCTGCCGCGACCGACCACGTCATAGTCGACGCCGAACTGCCATGGGAAATAGCGCTCGACGCCCGCGTCCAGGGCCGCCCGGGTGATTTTCAGTTGCGTGCCGGGGCCAGCCACGAATCCCGTGCAATTGACGACCGTCCGGAATCGTCTGAACAGGTCCGTCAGCGCCTCGCCCTCGGCCGCCAGGTCGAAGGCGACGATCTCCACACCGAGTTGACGAAGCGCCGACAGGTTCTCGCTATCCTGTGACGACGGTGCGTCGATCATCTGCGGCGAGACCAATACCGTAATCGGCGTTTTGGGGGGGTGCCGTCGCGAACGTGCGGGTACAAGAGCGCGCAGCACCGCCATGCCGAGTTGGCCCGCCCCGAGGACGATCATGTTTTCAATGTTGACCTTTGTGTCGTTCATCGTGAAATTCCTTGTTTGATAATCTTTGTCATGCGTTCGTGAAGTGGATCGACGCGCTGGCGCACTGCGTTGCGCAGGATCGGCCGGAGACGTCCTTATGGTGGCGTCATTCGGTCGCCGCGATAAGACCGCAAGCGCGGTTTTCAGAATTCACGATTGACGAATTGTCTGGACGGTTGGACAAACGTCGGAGAACATCGCTGGCGCCGGTATGCCGGTATGCCGGTATGCCCGATATGTCGATATCGAGCGCAGGCGCCGGAAAACAGGGAGAGTGAGCGTGGTGGACAGATTGCAGGCGATGGAAATTTTTACTCGGGTGGTCGAGACCCACGGGTTCAAGAAGGCCGCCGGTACGCTGTCGCTGCCGCCCGCCACGGTGACGAAGACGATCAAGGACCTCGAAGCGCATCTCGGCACACGACTTCTGAACCGAACCACGCGCGCGCTAAGCCTCACCGACGCGGGACAACGCTACTACGAAAGCTGCAAGCTGATCCTGCATGAGGTGCAAAGTGCCGAGGAGGCTATCGCCGGGCCCGAGGGGGAGGTTCGCGGGTCCATTCGCGTAAGCACCACGCCCTCGCTGGCAAGCCGCATCATCATTCCGGCGCTTCCACAATTCACCGCGCGACACCCCCACATCGACGTCGGACTGCGACTGAGCGATTCGGTCTCCGACCTCGTGCAGGAAGGCCTCGACTGCGTCATCCGAGCCGGGGAACCCCAACCGTCCGCCACACTCGTCGCGCGTCGGCTGACGACCTTTCGATGGCTCGTTTGCGCATCCCCTGCCTATCTCGCCAATCACGGCGAACCCGTGTCGCCTGAAGATCTTCGCGAGCATCACGCGGTGGGTTACATCTCCAGCAGGACGGGCCGGTCGGCCGAGTGGGTCTTCCAGAAAGCGGGGCAATTGCACGCAATTGCCATGTCGGAGCAAGTGTCGGTCGACGACACCGAGGCGTATGTCGCGAGCGGTGTGGCGGGACTGGGCCTGATCAGAAGCGCGGACTACATGGTGGACGCCCTGATCGCCGAAGGCCGCCTGAAGCAGGTCTTGCAAGACCACACCGCACCTGCCGAACCCATATCCCTCCTGTATCCACAGAGTCGCTACCGATCGGCTGCGCTGCGCACCTTTGTCGACTGGTGCGTTCGGATTTTCAACGGACAAGGCGACGCCTGATGCATGGGTGGCGACGCGCCCCATGTCGAGGAGGTAATAGACGCCCATGATCAACAGCCGTCTCACTTCCGGGATGTTGATCGGTAGCCGTCGCAGGCCTGCGCACGCGCGTGTGGCGGGTGTCATGATGTCCGACACCACATCGAGGACACTGTCCGCACCTGCCCGCTGTCGACGATCTTCATGCCAGCGACGCCAGCAGGGTGAATTCGACGGCGCCGCTGATCCAGCAACCTGCACTGCTGTCGAAGGGATCGCGCAAGGCGACGCGAATGCACGACGGTCGCCCCATCGCGAAGCCTTGGTACACCCGCATGGTGGAATCGCCGTCGCGGAGCAAGCCGTAGTGGATGGCGCCGTATAGCGTGGCGGCAGCGGCAATCCCGGTAGCCGCGTCTTCGGGATACCCCGAGGCGCGCGGGAACTGACGCGCATGCAGTTCGAGCGGCCTCGCGCACTCGACGGCGAACGGGTACAGCCCCGTCGAGTCGAGGGCGTCGCACAGTGCGGCGACGCCCGGCAGTCGGGGGGCGAGCGCATCGAGCACGTCGACCGACTTGAGCGGGATCAGCGTCTTCGTGCGACTCGTCCGCGCGTTGACGATGCCGATCGGGGCAAGGTCGTCGTGCGAGATGCGCAAGACTTCGCAGACGGAACCGATCAACGATGGATCGTTGATCGGTTCCACGATGCCTCTGGGCTGTCCGACATCGATGCGTTTGGTTTCGTCGTCAAAACGCACGTCGACAATGCCGCTCAACGTCTCGACAGTGGCCTTGGGCGTCGTCCACCGGGCTGCCTGACGCAGCAACCACATTGCGCCAAGCGTGGCGTGGCCACACATTTCCATTTCGTGCGCCGGTACGAAGAAACGTAGGCGGAAGGCGTGACGAGGGTCTGCGGCGCGGCAGACAAAGGCGCTCTCATGCCCGTAGCGCGCGGCGATCGCTTTCATCTCGTCGGCCGACAAGTGATCGGCGTCGAGCACGACGGGTGCGGGATTTCCGCCATTGGAGCCAGCGGAGAATACGTTGACGAAACGCAGGTCCGGTGCGGCGTCGGTGCGGCGGGTGATATCGGTGGTATCGGTGGTATCGGTGGTATCGGTGGTACCGGTGGTACCGGTGGTACCGGTGGTACCGGCGATCCCGGTGGGATCGTAAAGATTGGGTGGCATTTGGGAACTCTCGCGGTGGCAGGTGGCGCAAGCATGACGAGGCGGAAAAAGACCGTCGCCGCTTATCGGGCCATGGATGGCGTCCGATCGGGCCAAATGCCGGAAGTCCCCGGCCGAGCGCACCGGGCAAAGATAGGTAGTTTCCCGGAGATCGTGGTCGGCGCTGGCGTCGGACGAGCGCGTATTGACGAGATGGCTGGGGGGATTTGCGATGCGTTTGCTGAGGCTATACTGGGCGCTTGAATGTGATGCCGCAGGGTGACGACCGTGCCGCATCGACAGTCGTCATTCGTCGCAAATTGTCGTGCATGTCATTGCAGGCCCTGTACTGCCGAGGAAGCGTAACGTGAAGTCCTATCCGACCGCTCAGCGTCATCTCTGCGGTGATCGAATCGCCGACGTGCGGCACGTGTCGGTTGGCGAGTACCGTACGCAGCCGCATATGCATGATGACGAGTACATGTTTCTGCTACCGAGAACCGGGCAACTGGTGCTCAACGTCGAAACGAACGTCTTGCCCGTACGGGTCGCCCCCAAATCCTTCGTGGTCATACCGCCGCAGCGCGTGCATGACACGCGGGGCTATCGCGCAGGCCAGGCCCATGTGGCGGTCTATGTGGCGAGCGACTTTGTCGCGTTCTGTGAGCGAAAGGCGCAGCGTAAGCTTTCCTGTTCGCGTGTCACGATCTGGTCCGCGCCGATGCTTCTTCTGGATGCCGTGCGGGTCGCCACGATGGATGCCAGTGCCTCCGGCCCTGCCCTTTCTCCCGAACTGTCGACCTTTCGCGCAGAGCTCAGCGCCCGCATGCTGGCGGCGACCTGCATTGAAGCGGGGTTGACGTCGGCACCGTTGAGCGCCGATCGGATGGCGGCAAATGCAGAGATCGTTCGCGACATCCGTGCGTTTTTGGACGCGACGCTTGAGCAGCCTGTCCCGCTCGATCGCATCGCTTACGAATTCGGGTTATCTCGCCGGACGTTGACGCGAATTTTCCGCGACGTCACAGGCGAAACCGTGGTGGATTATCAATCGCGGCGCCGAGTCGAGATGGCTGTGTCGCTGCTTAATGCGCCGGGCATGACGGTGCTTGGCGTGGCCGCCGCGGTAGGGCTCGAATCGCCATCGTATCTGGCGCGGCTTTTCAGGAAATACGGATATGCGCCACCGAACGCGTTCAAAAGTGCTGGCTCGCCGGCGGATTGAGCTTGCGTAAACGCGGATCGGCGTCGGGGGGGGCGTTGGCGCGTCGGGCGGCGTGGGCGGCGAGGGTGGCAGCGTCTTGCGATGGAGCGGTACGAGCGCAGCGCCGCGGTGGGTCGCGCTGACCTGGAGTTTCATGCGGCGCTGGTCCTGATGCTATCTAACCGTGAAGTTAGAGGACGCTCTTGCCGCCTGCAATTCCATCTTTTCCGGATTGCACGGGAACAGCGCAGTTCGACCGGTTAGCGCCGAACCCACCGCCCACCTGAGCGACCTCCGTCTCGCTCAACTCAGCGAGCTTGCCTTTTTCAACGTCCATGTTCTCACCCGGCTTCGCGGGCTGAAGGTCCTTTTCCATTCTCACTCCTACTGGTCTATCGGCTTGCCGCGCAAACGCACGGCGCCGCTGCCGACTTGGTGCCGAGTCAGCGCCGGCACAATGGACTTTCGGCCATTGCACGCCGGAGCATGGTGACCAAATGAAAGCTGCGCATTGGACTTTAGTCCTATGTGGGATGGGGGCGCGGAGCGTTCGTTGGGGAACTGCGTTTTATTTGGCGAGTGTTTGCAGGAAATTGCGGGACCCGGTGAGGCCCGCGAAAGCGATGCCAAAGCGGGAGGTGGTACGAGGAACAAATCATTGACGTGTCGACGGCGAGGTAGTCGACACAAACGCAGCGCCGCCGTGTGCCGGTTAGACCGGGAGTCGCACGGGGCGCTGCGCCTGCTGCGCTTGTTTATCGGGTGCCAGGACGCTGGGTGGGACCGAACCGCGCGTTGTTGGAGTTAGGGGTAGCGACGGGGACAGCTCGTCCCCCAAAAGACTCCCCGAATCCCCCGCTAACCTGAGCCATCTCGCCCTCGGTCAACTCAGCGACGGTGCGCTTGTCAACTTCCGTCGAGTCTCCGAGCTTCCCCGGTTGAAGTTCCTTTTCCATTCTTACCTCTATTGGTCTATCGGCTTTCCGTGGCGTAGCACGTGGCCGCTACCGACATGGGGCCGAGTCGGCTCCGGCGCAATGAATACACCCATTGCGTTTCCGAGCGTAGCGGCCAAATGGAGGCACCGCATTGGACTTTAGTCCTATATGAGCCGGGTGTCCGAGGCGGCTTTCTTCCGTAAGCCGCGCCATGTGCATAAGGAGGTTTGACGATGCGAATCAAGACCCAAGGCCAAGAACTGACGGTCAGGGTTGTTGCGGTCGAAAGGCCGGGTTACATCGGCATCACTTCGACACCACCGTTAAAGCTGGAAGTTGTCGCCCGAAGTGCGTTGGGCTCAACCGCTACGAGGCCTGCGCCCTCATAGACTACCCGCCACATTCGCACTAGATTTCCGCCTCGACTAACCTCTGCTACGAGCTGGTGCTATGCACTCAGTCAGCAATGCATCCGATCCGCTTTCCGCCCTCATCCAATGAAGTAGCCCCAATCGCCTGCCCCGCTGCCGACGTCGACTGCTGCGCGTGGAGCCGAGCATCTTATCAACACAATTTTGACTTTTCGTATCCAAATGGATACACTCATAAATGTACATCATCAACCAGACAAGAGAGTTTCGAAGTAAAGGCTCGAGGAGTACCGTCTTGATGCGAGGAGAGTATGTGGGTACTTTTGCGTCCACCAAATGAAATGGTGGGCACAAAAGTGGACAAGGTTTTGAGTGTGGCTGTGGAAGCGGTACCTTACCGACGAGCGAATTTCCCAATGGAGTTCAAGCGCGCGACGGTCGAGGCAACGTTAAGGCCAGGTGCGTCGGTTGCTTTGACAGCGCGCAAGGCAGGCATCAACGCCAACTTGTTATTCAAATGGCGCCGGCATTATCTGGCTGGCGCTTACGGTGATGTCACACCTGAGCTTGTTACTCGCCAGAGTTCCGCGGCTTCGGTGACCGAGTTTGTTCCCGTGACGATCACGAAGGCTCTCGTTGGCATCGCCACGCCGACGGCAGACCAAGCAGTCCCGACCTCACGATGTTCATCGAGGCACGAGGGGAAGATCGAGTTGGTGATGCGTGGCGGCACAATGCGCTTCGATGGTCCGCTGAGTTTGGAGTTACTGCGCGAGTTGATTTCGGAGCTACGCACATGATCGGGTTGCCCTCGAACACGCGTGTGTGGATCGCCGCTGGCGTGACAGATATGCGCTGCGGCTTCAATGGTTTAGCTGCCAAGGTCGAGTCGGTGCTGCATAAGGATCCGTTCTCGGGGCACATCTTCCTGTTTCGTGGTCGTCGTGGTGATTTGCTCAAAGCGCTGTGCTGGAGCGATGGCGGATTGTGCTTGCTGGCCAAGCGGCTGGAGAAAGGTCGCTTCGCGTGGCCACGGGCCGATGGTGGTGTCGTGGCACTCACCACTGCGCAGCTCTCACTCTTGCTTGAAGGGTTCGATTGGCGCGAGCCCATCGACGCGGCTCGCCCACGCAGTGCGAGATAACGTATTTTTTGGGAGATATCCGATAGGCAGCGGGCGCACTGGACGATAGGCTTACGTCATGAGCTTCTCCCGCGCCAATCTGCCTGACGACATCGATGCCCTCAAGGCGTTGGTGTTGGCTAGCCAGCAGGTTTTGCACGAGCGCGAAATACAGCTCGCCGCGCTGCAAACGCGCCTCACATCGCGCGAGCAAGAGATTGCGCATTTGAAGCTGCTCATCGACAAGCTCAAGCGCATGCAGTTTGGACGAAAATCCGAGAAGCTCGCACGCCAGATCGAACAACTCGAGCTGCGTCTGGAGGACTTGCAAGCCGCCGAAGGTGCCACCGAGGCTGCCACGCCGATTAAGTCCCAAGTAAAAGTCCGATCCGAGCGCCAGGCGCTGCCAGAACACCTTGCGCGTGAAGAGCGCGTCTACCTACCCGAGGCCGAAGATTGCCCGGCCTGTGGCGGCAAACTCAAGCCGCTGGGAGAAGACGTCTCGGAGCAGCTCGAATACGTGCGAGCGCACTTCCGTGTGATTCGCCACCGCCGCCCCAAGCTCGCTTGTGCGTGCTGCGACACGATTGTGCAGCAGCCGGCACCGAGTCGCCCGATTGAGCGTGGCGTGGCTGGCCCCCATCTGCTCGCGCACATCATTACCAGCAAATTCCTCGATCACCAACCGCTGTACCGCCAGCAGGCGATCTATGCCCGTGACGGTGTGGAACTCGAGGCCGGGCAGATGGGGCATTGGCTGGGGCGCGTGAGCTGGTTGTTAAATCCGCTGGTGGATGCTGTGCGTGCCTACGCGCTGGGCGGCACCAAGGTCCACGGCGATGACACACCATTGCCGGTGTTAGAGCCCGGGCGAGGTAGCACCAAGACTGGACGGCTCTGGGTGTACGTGCGTGATGACCGGCCGTGCGGCTCCCATGAGGCACCTGCCGTTTGGTTTGCTTACACGCCTGATCGACGGGGCGAGCACCCACAGCGACATCTGGCAAGCTTTAACGGGGTGCTGCAAGCCGATGCGTTTGCCGGTTACGCGCCACTTTATGAAAACGACAGCATCCGCGAAGCGGCGTGCATGGCGCACGCGCGACGCAAGATCTACGACCTGCATGCGGTACGCCCCAACGCCATTACAGAAGAAGCTCTGCACCGCATCGGCGAGCTATATCGCATAGAAGCCGAAATCCGGGGCAAACCACCGGACGAGCGACGGCAAGTGCGACAGGCACAGGCTGTACCTCGGCTCGAAGCGTTACGGCAGTGGTACGAATCAGTGCTGCCAACACTCTCTGCGAAGTCCGACACCACCCGCGCGATTCAGTACTCCCTGAACCGCTGGCCCGCGCTCGCCTATTACTGCGAGGACGGGCAGGCGGAGATCGATAACCTGATTGCCGAGCGTGCGCTGCGCGGCGTGGCGATTGGCCGCCGCAATTATCTGTTTGCCGGCGCCGACTCGGGCGGTGAGCGTGCTGCGGCGATGTACAGCCTGATCGGCACGGCACGCTTGAACGGCATCAACCCCGAAGCCTACCTCGCCTACGTGCTCGAGCGCATCGCCGATCACCCGGTCAATCGGATCGACGAGTTGCTGCCATGGAACGTGGCGCAGCAACTGCCTGACATCGCCAAGATCGAACCCATTCGCTAACCGCCATTTACCGCCGCGTCAACAACCCGATCTACGGTACACATCGAGCGCTTACGTTTCGAACGTGGCTTGGTAAGCTGAAAGATGTAACGGGCAGAGCCAAGATCGCGCTGCGCATTAGGCGCGCCGAGGCCGGGAACTTTGGAGACTCCAAGTCGCTCGGCGGTGGTCTGTGGGAAATGCGCATCGACCACGGGCCGGGATACCGCGTGTACTACGGTAGAGATGGCGAAATCACTTACTTGCTGGTTTGCGGAGGCGGCAAGTCAACCCAACAGGCGGACATTGCTCGCGCCCGGGATTTTTGGAACAAGGTCCGCATGGAGTCGCTGAAATGAGTAGAACAGACATCACTCGGTTTGACGCGTCGGAGTATCTCGATAGCGATGAAATGATCGCCGAGTACCTCAACGCGGCGCTTGAAGAGAATGACCCAGCGCTTTTTCTATCCGCGATTGCCGATGTGGCCAAGGCGAAAGGCATGACGCAGGTGGCACTAGCCGCCGGCCTTGGTCGAGAGAGTTTGTACAAGGCGCTATCACCCAATGCTCAACCCCGATTCTCCACAGTATTGCGAGTCATGCACGCGCTAGGCGTAAAGCTTTCGACAGTCCCTGACCGCGCGGCGCACGCATAAAAGAGATACTTTCAACCGCTTATTTCCCCCGCACCCAAGGCCATACGAAAAACGCTTGCCAAGCCCGCCACGTGCCAACGCGTAATATGCGCTGAGGAGCCATTGTCTCTAGATTTGATTGGTACGAAATTCTTGGGGCAGGTCAGTGCGTCACGGCTGGACGTAGACAGGGCGAACAGTGCTTCGCCCTTGTCCACTGCCGGAAGCATCTTCAGGAGTTCGATTGCCCGGGAGGACAACGGTACATTTCGCGCCGTACCGTTCTTGGTCATAGGTAAGCGCGCGAACTTGCCCTTGTAGTTCACCGAGGAAGCTGTGAGGGCTAGGATTTCGCTGGAGCGCATGGCGGTTTCTATCGCGAAGAGAAATGCCACGGCTACACGCTGCATCGGCATTTCTACCGGCAGTCCCTCTTCGTAGCCCATACTCGCAAGCAAAGCGTCGATTTCCTCCTGCGAAATCAAGCGCTCGCGCCCCGGCGCATCCGGCGGTCACCAGCCAGCCCCACTCCTTCCTGGCCACCAGAAACGCATGCGACATCAGAGACATTTCGCGCGAGGTCGATGATCCTGAAACTTCGCGCATCCGGGCATCGTGCCACGCAGCAATATGACTAGGCCGTAGATCCGCTAGCTTGATCTCCGCAAACTTCCGCCCACCGATCTCCTTACTACCAATCAACGGCAAGCGCAGCCTCTCCCACCTTGCCCCGCGTTTTGTCGGACTAACCTTGAGTTCATACTCTCGCAGCACGTCACCAACGGTGAGCGTCTTACTGCCAAAACCATCCGCGATAGATCGCAGCTCCGTCTCACGCTTCGCGCTCCACGCTAACGCAGCAGCCTTCGTGTCAAACGTGCGACTGTCCCGCACGCCGTTCTGTTTTACCTGCGCTCTCCAACCGCTGGAAGTCTTCGTAATCGATGCCATTTCTTGGGGCCGCTTTGGGGCCCCAATGGGGCCGCTTTGGGGCCCCAATGGGGCCGACCCATCGATTTTAGGTTTGAAGATGTGAGGTTTTGCGCGCCGGAAGAACAATCGGAATTCACGCAAAAAACCCCGCCAAGCCTTACAGGCAGGTCGTTTGCGAGATATTGCGGGAAGAAGTAAGACCTACAAAACCGATGCCAAAACGGAAAGTTGGTGCGAGGAAGGGGACTCGAACCCCTACACCCTTTCGGGCGTCAGGACCTAAACCTGGTGCGTCTACCAATTTCGCCATCCTCGCAGCCCGTGGGCGTCGCTTCCTTGTAGGTACGACGTCCCGGCATCGGGTCGACGGCGTGCTTGCGTCCTGTCGGACATGAAAAAGGGCGACTTGTCGCCGCCCCGCTGCACGCGTCAAAGCAGGCGCGTATTCTACATGAACCACTATTGGCCGGCAATCTCCCTGCGAGGCGAGTCGCTGCATCCGTCCTTCTCGCCGCCCAATGCTAGAATTCGCCCCAATTCATGGCATTTGCCCCACTGCGCTTCTGCGCGCCGCCTGACGGGCACCTGACCAAACCGATACCCCATTCGCATGCAACCCCACGAGACCGCCGATAGCTCCCCCGGCTCCCCCGCCAACCCCGCTCAGGCCAACGAATACTGCCGCCAGAAAGCAGGCCCCCCCGGCTCCGCGCTCTATTACGCTCTGCTTCAACTGCCGCCGTCCAAACGCGACGACGCCTACGCCGTTCACGCCTTCTGCCAGGAAATTACCGATATTCATTCGGCCGTCCACGATCCCGGTGTCGCGCACGCCAAGCTCGACTGGTGGCGCCAGGAACTCGCACGACTGTTTGACGGGAAACCGGCACACCCCGTCACACGTGCACTCGCCCCCGTCGTCAAGCGTACCGGCCTGTCGCGCGAAGCATTCGAGGCTGTCATGCATGGCGCCGAGATGGACCTCTCGCAAATGCGCTATCTCGATTTCGCAGGACTCACGCACTACTGCGACGCCGCCGGCGGCGCCCCCGCCGAACTCGCCTCACACGTCTACGGCTTCGACGACCCGCAAACCCCTGCCCTCGCCCGCGCCCTGGGCCATGCCATCACGCTCGGCCGACGTGTGACGGACGCCGGCGTCGACGCGCGTGCAGGCTACGTCTACTTTCCCATCGACGAACTGCAACGCTTCGGCGTCACCGCCGCCGACATCCAGAACGGCAAATACTCGCCTGCCTTCGTCGATCTGATGAAATTTCAGCACGCCCGCGCACACGAGGCGATTTCGGCAGCCGCTGCCGCCATCCCCAAAAAGGATCGCCGCAAGCAACGTCCGCTGCTCGCCCTCGCCTCGCTGCAACTGGCCCTGATGGATGAAACCGCCGCCAGCGACTATCAAGTGCTCCACCAGCGGATCGACCTCACGCCCCTGCGCAAATTCTGGAAAGCATGGCGCGCACGATAACTCTCGCCTGACGCCTCAGACCGCGTGCCTGACGCGTCATGCTTCGCGCCTTACGCCTTACGTATCACGCATTAGGCGTCGGGGTATCACGCCTCACGCCTCACGCCTCACGCCTCACGCCTCACGCCTCACGCCTCACGCCTCACGCCTCACGCCTCACGCCTCACGCCTCACGCCTCACGCCTCACGCCTCACGCCTCACGCCTCACGCCTCACGCAATCGAATCCTGACGCTCACGAAGGTTCCCACTCAAACGCGCAAGACATCCAACGGCTTGAATGCGCCGCCAAGCACGGGCTGAGGATTCAAACCCCACCAGCGTTGCAGCACCGTGGCGTAGATGTCGCGGAAATCGACGGCGAACGGTAAGTTGCCGTTGCCGTCGAGACGGTCCAGTCTGGGCACCTCGCCGTACAAACCACCCCGTACGCGTCCACCCGCAATAAAGTGCGGCGCGACCGTGCCATGGTCCGTGCCGTTGCTCTGGTTCTCGCGTGGACGCCGCCCAAACTCCGCATACGTGACGATCATCGTCGATTGCCACCGATTCAACTCGGTCAGCCCCGCACGCAACGCCATCATCCCCTGCGACAACTGACGCAGCAAATTCGCCTGCTGCCCAGGCTGATTCCGATGCGTGTCGAACCCATTCAGCGTCAGGCGCAACACCGCCACACCACGCCCTGGCTGCGGCACGCCCGTCGGCGAATCCGCCGCAGCCACCACCTGCAATGCCGTCCTGACCACATTGCCGAACGCGCCCGGCGGCATCGGTGTGCGCAAAACATATTGCCCCTGCCTCGGACGCAAACCGTCGGCCGCCTTCACGATGTCGTTCTCGACACGCAACACATGCGCCAACGCAGGGTTGCTCACCTGCGATGCATTCGCCGATGCCAGATTCGCGTCGCGCAAGAACTGCGCCGGATTCGTCAACGTCACGGCGCGTGCGCCCCCGCTCAAGGGCCCAAGTTCCGCACTGCCGACGATCACGCCGTCCGCGTCGAAACCGGCCGGCACGGCCTGCTCGGCAAATGCCCGCGACAACCAACCGTCGCGCAAGTACTCGTCTGAGCGCGACGCCGTATTCCATATCTCGATCGAGCGGAAATGCGACAGGTTTGGCTGCGGATAACCCACCCCCTGCACGATCGCCAACTCCCCGGCCTGCCACATCGGCAACAACGCACGCATCTCCGGGTGCAAACCGCTGTGCTCGTCCAGTTGCACCACCTGCTCGCGCTTGATGCCGATATTCGGGCGCAAACTCGCATACATCGGGTCCGCAAACGGAATGACAGTGTTCAGCCCGTCATTGCCCCCCTTGAGTTCGACGAGAATCAGCAAGTTGCCGTAGTTGCTTCCGGTGCCCGGCAGTATTCCGGACAAGTCTTTCGCTGCGGCCAAGACCGGTGCCGGGGCCAGCCACGCCGCCCCCAATCCGCCCGCGAAAGCCAGAAAATCGCGACGACACATCTTCTGCATCACACACCTCGCATAGCTGCCCCCGCACCGTCGTGCTCGCGGGGCGCACCTCAAAAACACACGCATACATCCTGCCACTTCCGCCCGCGACGTCAGCGAGCATCGAAGTCCCTTCCCGTCAGACCGGTTCGTCCGTTCCCAAAGGTCCGGACGAAGCCCCCGCCAGATGCTCGGCCTGGGACGATGTCGCATCCCCACCGATCACGGCGAGACCGACCGGCATACCGGGCTCGCATCACTTCAACTGGTACGCCGGGTCCATCAGCAACGCTTGCAGAAATGCGGCACTGTTCACGCCAGGCGCTTGCGGTGCGGCCGGCGCGAGCGGCAACACGGCCCGCTGCAACGCCTCGCGCGCCGCAACATCCGGCACGTCGACCGGCCCCAATGCATACGACCCCAGCCAGCGAGACAAGTCGAAACGCACCCCCGCCACCGTTCGCGGCATCGGCTGTGCCGCACGCAGCGCCGTGCGCTGTACGCCGGCGTACGTCTGCATCGAGGACATCGAGGAAGGCCCGCCTGCATTCGCGCTCTCCGTTGCGCGGAACATCCGCTCGACGAACTGTTTGCGCGCGAGCAGCGTGGTGCTGTCAATCCAGGCATCGCCGCCGGGCCATCCCTTCACGTTCGGTGGACGAAACAGGTCTTGCCCCAACACGCGCATTTGCTGCGCCAACAGTTGGGGATCGTCATAGCCGATGTCGAACTCGCGCACCGTGTCCGTCACGAACTCGGACGGCGATTTGACCAGCGTGCCGCGAACGCGCATGTCCCAGAACGTCGGCGTAAGCAGCAAGGCGCGCATCGCCACGCGTATGTCGTAACCGCTGGCGCGAAACGCATTCGCAACGCGCCCGAGTTGGGCGGTGTCTGGCACAGGCGATACAAACTCGCGCCACAATTTGCCAACGACGAACGTCGCGGTCTCCGGATGCGCCAGCAGGATATCGAGCACCTGATCGCCATCGAAGTCCCCCGTGCGACCCAGCACGGTTTTCTCGCCGGTGTCGTGCACGTTGGGACGCCAGACGAACGTCATCGTCGTGCGCTCGATGCTCCAACCGGTATAGGCGCGCGCGGCTTCGCGCACATCCTGCTCCGTGTAATGCCCTTCGCCGAGCGTGAACAGCTCCATCACTTCTCGTGCGAAATTCTCGTTCGGCCGCCCCTTTCGGTTCCCGTCGCCATCCAGATAGATGAGCATTGCCGGATCTTTCGACACCTCGTGCAGCATCGTGCCGAAGTTGCCCAGCGCATTGGCGCGCAGCAGGACGTTCTGCCGGTAGAGTACGACCGGTTCACGCACCTTGTCTCCGCTGGACACGAAGTGGTTGTGCCAGAACATGGTCATGCGCTCGGTGAGCGGCGAGGGTGTCGTCGCCATTTCCTGCGCCCACCACGCGCTCAGCGACGCCGCCATGCGATTGCGGCGTTCGTTGAGCGCGCGACGCTCATCGGCCGTCATGTTTTTCGTAGCCGGCCCGTAGAGCGGAGGATCCTGTGCCCAGACGGGCGCCGGTGTCACGGCCGTGCGCCGCGCTTGCGCCAACAGCCTGTCGACCGCTTGCGCCCGCGTCAGGCCGACGAACGGCGCCAGCTCGCGTGCGTCCGGCGCATAGCCTGTGCGCGTGAGGAGATAACGCGCGTCGTCAGGCGTCAGAACACGGGCGGATGGATCGACAACGGGTTGCGCGGACCTTGCCGCTTTGGCCGGCGTCGCATGGGATGCCTGATTTCCGCCCGGATAACGGGATTCCGACGCCTGCGCCATCGGCGCTGCCAGCGCCCCGATCAACGCGAGGCAGGCGAGCCCGCGAACCATCCGGACCGGCCGCGCAACGCGCAGCATTGGCGCAGCGCTCGAATCCGAGGCGCAAAAAAAGCCAGCGTCGGCAGAGGCTGGCGGATGTCGTTTCGGCTTCATGGCACGCTCGCGTCAAAGTAGCGTCACTGGCGTTTTCGGAAGAAGCGTGTGGGGGCATTCCCATGGCGACGGGAAAGCGCGCGTCGTGTCAGTGACTATATAGTTCACGCACGGCATCTTGAATGTGTTGACGCAGCAAGCGCCGATCATCCGCGGACATATGACCATTGGGACGGCGCCCAGGCGGCGGATTCTGCAATTCGTCGCTACGGCGATCGGCTTGCGGATCGTTCGGCGACGTCTTCCTGGCGGGATTGCGCGGCGAAGGTGCGGCGGGGGCGGTGTTCTGCATCCGGAGCGCGCTGGCATCCTGTGACTGCGTGCTGAAATGCGCCGTGGGACGGGCATAGGTCACGCCCAGGTGTCCCCAGAGCATGATTCCCCCGAACAGTAGCGTAAACTCAGCAGCCCATCTCATCTTGTGCGTATGTCCTTCATGCCATGCGGCTGTTTTTGCCCTGGCAGGGGTGCAAGTGTACCCACTGCCTATGGTCAGCGCACAAGCCGTAGGGTAAATTGTGTAACCCTTTGTAACCCGCTTTGGCGGCCTCCTCAGTTCGCAACATTTCGGGCTAAGATACACGGCATGGAAAACAAAAACTCTCCCAAAATTCTGGTTGTCGACGACGATCCGCGCCTGCGCGACCTGCTGCGTCGTTACCTCGGGGAACAGGGTTTCAATGTCTTTGTGGCCGAAAATGCCACGGCCATGAACAAGCTTTGGGTGCGCGAGCGCTTCGATCTGCTCGTGCTCGACCTGATGCTCCCCGGTGAAGACGGTCTCTCTATTTGCCGCCGTCTGCGTGGCGCGAACGACCGTACGCCAATCATCATGTTAACGGCCAAAGGCGAGGATGTCGACCGTATCGTCGGACTCGAGATGGGCGCAGACGACTACTTGCCGAAGCCGTTCAACCCGCGAGAGCTCGTCGCCCGCATTCACGCCGTGCTGCGTCGTCAAGCACCGCCCGAACTTCCCGGTGCGCCCAGCGAAACGATGGAGACGTTCGAGTTTGGCGATTTCGCCCTGAACCTCGCCACCCGCACGCTCACGAAGAATGGCCAGGAAATCGCGCTCACGACCGGCGAATTCTCCGTCCTGAAAGTCTTCGCGCGCCACCCCCGTCAGCCGCTCTCGCGCGAAAAGCTCATGGAACTCGCACGCGGGCGCGAATACGAAGTCTTCGACCGAAGCCTCGACGTGCAGATCTCGCGCCTGCGCAAGCTCATCGAGCCGGACCCGGGCAGCCCCCGATTCATTCAGACGGTGTGGGGCCTCGGTTATGTGTTCATCCCGGATGGCGGCGCGTGATCCGCCGTCATCACGTCTCAAGCGATACAACGACGTCGGTCGCGCTCCCTTCGCGCACCGGCGTTGTGCCTTGCCTCAGATTGCGCCCCCTATCGTTCACCGTGGCTCGCCTGCGCTTGCGCCACTGCGCGCCGCAAGCCTTCCGACACGCACACGCCACGCATTAGACGGAGCCACCCATGCATCCGATCCGGATGGTACGCGGGCTCTTCGGCGGTCTGTTCTGGCGTACCTTTTTCCTCATTGCACTGCTCATCGGTGTCAGCCTCGCGGCCTGGTACCAGAGCTTCCGCGTGATCGAACGCGAACCCCGCGCGCAACGCGTCGCGCAGCAACTCGTGTCCATCGTCAAGCTCACCCGCACCGCCCTGCTCTATTCGGAGCCAGACCTGCGGCGCGCCCTGCTCCAGGATCTGGAGAGCAACGAAGGTATTCGCGTCTACCCGCGCGAGCCGGCAGACGCCGTTGAGAAGCAACGCGGCGGCGTGGTGCAGGACCTGATCGTGCGCGATGTTCAGCGACGCCTGGGCACGGACACCGTCATCGCTGCATCGGTCAATGACATTCCCGCCATGTGGATCAGCTTCAAGATCGATGAAGACGACTATTGGGTCGCGATCGAGCAAGACCGCATCGACACGGCAACGGGTCTGCAGCTGTTCAGTTGGGGCACGTTCGCGCTGGCGCTCTCGCTCATCGGCGCGGCCTTCATCACCGCCCTGGTGAACCGCCCGTTTGCGCGACTGGCCCACGCGGCACGCGCGATCGGCGAAGGCCAGCGCCCCGATCCGTTACCGGAGCGCGGCATGGGCGAGGCGGCCGAGGCCAACCGCAGCTTCAATCAGATGGTCGAGGAGCTCGACCGGCTCGAAGCCGACCGCGCCCTGATGCTCGCCGGCATCTCGCACGATCTGCGCACGCCGCTCGCGCGACTGCGGCTGGAGACGGAGATGAGCCCGTCGGACGAATCGGTCAAGCGCGACATGATCAGCGACATCGAGCAAATGGACGAGATCATCGGCCGCTTCCTCGATTACGCACGTCCGGCCTCGCGCACGACCCAATCCGTCGACCTGTCGGACATCGCCCGCGATACGGCTGCCAACTTCGAGGGACGCGACGATCTGAACCTCAGCGTCGATCTGGCCGACTCGGCACCGGTGCTCGCCGAGCGCACGGACCTCAAGCGCCTGCTCACGAACCTGATCGAGAACGCACGCAAGTACGGGCGCGACGCGCAATCCGATATCGCCAACGTTCACATTTCGACCCGCGTGCTGGGCGAGCGCGTCGAAATGCGCGTGCGCGATACCGGCCCCGGCATCCCCGAGGAACAACTGCACCTCGTCTTCCGTCCCTTCTATCGTGTAGATACCGCGCGCACGAAGGCAGACGGCACCGGCCTTGGCATGGCGATCGTCCAGCGCATTGCAACGCGCTACAAGGGCCACGCCTCGCTACGCAACGTTCGCCCGGGTTCCGGCCTTGAAATCATCGTGTCATTTCCGCTTGCTAAATAAGTGTTTGATGTGATCTCGCGAAAATTTGGCTATGCTCAAGGCTTGGCTACACGCCAGAGCGCAAAATCCTATCGACGGGATTTGTTTTAACTATCCCCCGCATAAAATAAAGCTATTGCTATCGACGCATCGATAGCGTATACTGCTTTGGTTGACCGGGATCGCGTGAACCCGGTCAGTTGCCAGTTGCGATGTCCTTGCGATGTCGCGACATAAACCGCACTAAATTTAGGAGTAATCGATGAAGACTGTCGGCGATAAACTCGAAGCGTTCTCGGTCCAAGCGGCCAAGCCTGGTTTCAACAACCACGAAGAAAACGGCGTGTCGGCTTTCGAAACGATCACGGAAGCTTCGTTCCCGGGCAAGTGGAAGATCATTTACTTCTACCCGAAGGACTTCACCTTCGTGTGCCCGACCGAAATCGTGGAATTCGGCAAGCTGGCCAACGACTTCGCAGATCGTGACGCAGTGCTGCTCGGCGGCTCGGGCGACAACGAATTCGTGAAGCTGGCATGGCGCCGTGAGCACAAGGACCTGAACAAGCTGAACCACTACTCGTTCGGCGACACGACCGGTGCGCTGATCGACCAGCTCGGCGTGCGTGACAAGGAAGCCGGCGTCGCCCTGCGTGCAACGTTCATCGTTGACCCGGACAACGTCATCCAGCACGTTTCGGTGAACAACCTGAACGTCGGCCGTAACCCGGAAGAAGTCCTGCGTATTCTGGACGGCCTGCAAACGGACGAACTCTGCCCGTGCAACCGCGCGGTTGGCGGTGCAACGCTGTAAGCGTCGTCTCGAAGCCCGCGAAAGCGGGCTTTTTCAGCCCAAAGCAATAGGAGAAATTTATGGAATTCCTCGCCGCGATTAAGGCACAGATCCCTGACTACGCCAAGGACATCCGTCTGAACCTCGACGGCACCATTGCCCGCTCCTCGCTGGAAGGCAACGATGCCGTGGGTGTGGCTCTGGCCGCTGCGTTCGCCGCCAAGTCCCAGCCGATCGTCAAGGCGATCCGCGAGGCCGGCGTGCTTGCCCCCGAAGAACTGGAAGGCGCGTTGACCGCCGCCGCGCTCATGGGCATGAACAACACCTGGTATCCGTATCTCGAGATGGCCGATAACGCCGAGCTCAAGAACGAGAAGGCGCAACTTCGCATGAACGGTTACGCCACGCGTGGCGGTGTCGATCAGCGTCGCTTCGAGATGTACGCGCTGGCTGCATCCATCGTGGGCAAGTGCCACTTCTGCGTGAAGTCGCACGCCGAGCTGCTCGCCGAGGAGCACAAGATGAGCACCGCGCAATTGCGTGACGTCGGCCGTATCGCCGCTGTCATCAACGCCGCGGCTCAGGTGCTCGCTGCCGAGGCTTGATTCGGACTGAGCGGGCCACGTGCCCGACGGCCGCGACGACGCGCGCCGTCACAACGAAAAACGGCGCCACCGGAGGATTCCGGTGGCGCCGTTTTTTCGTACTTGCGTCGGTTGCATGGACGGACAGCGACTTGCGCCGTCCGCCTCGCCCCGCCCCGTGGGCGTCAGCGACCGATCAGCAATGCGGCCGCTTGCGCTTCGATCCCTTCCTGACGCCCAAGATAGCCGAGCTTCTCGTTCGTTTTCGCCTTCACGTTCACCTGCCCCACCGAGACCCCCAGCGCATCGGCAATCGACTGCGTCATGGCGGCAATGTGTGGCGCGAGCTTCGGCGCCTGCGCGATCACCGTACAGTCGACGTTCACGATCTCGTACCCCTGTTCGCGCACGCGGCGCATGGCTTCCTTGAGCAGGACGACGCTGTTCGCGCCCTTGAACGTCGGGTCCGTGTCCGGAAAGTGACGGCCAATGTCGCCGAGCGCCGCAGCGCCAAGCACAGCATCGGTGATGGCGTGCAGCAGCACGTCGGCGTCCGAGTGGCCAAGCAGGCCGCGCTCGAACGGAATCGTCACGCCGCCCATCACGAGCGGGCGTCCCGGCACGAGGGCGTGGACATCGTAGCCCTGCCCGATGCGAAGCTTGGCCAACGAAGCCAGAGATACTGGCGAGACAGCTTGTTCAGTCATTTATATGGAGTCGTCAGATGCGGAAATACGATGCGTCGGTCCCGTCAGGCGCAAGCGCCTGACGCGAGACGCTCAGGCCGGCTTTGCCGTGCCGAGGAACGCCTCGGCCAGCGCGAAATCTTCGGGGTACGTCACCTTGAAATTGCGCAGGCTACCGCGCACGAGCTTCGGCGCGTGACCAATGCGCTCGATCGCGCTGGCCTCGTCCGTCACTTCGGCGCCCGCCGCCAGTGCATCTTCCAATGCGCCACGCAGCATGCCGAGACGGAACATCTGAGGCGTTTGCGCCTGCCAGAGTCCGTCACGCGACTCGGTGGCGCCAACGCTTGCCAATCCGTCTTTCTCGGCCGGGGGCGTCTCCCGCTTGAGCGTATCGGCCACGGGCAACGCCAGAATACCGCCGACCGGATCGTCGCGCAGCGCACCGACGAGCGTGCGAATGAGTTCGGGCGTAATCCCCGGGCGCGCAGCGTCATGCACGAGCACCCAGTCGCTGTCCTGCGCACCGAACTCGGTGAGCGCCTGAAGGCCGCCCAGCACCGAAGCGTGGCGCGAGGCCCCGCCGCAGCGACGTACGGCAAAGCGCAAAGTGCCGAAGCGCCGCCCGTCGAAGTGATTATCGTCCGGCGCGAGGACCAGCAAGGTCTGCGCAAATTCGGAGCAAGCATCGAACGCGGCGAGCGCATGAGCAAGCATGGGAAGGCCGCCAACGCTTCGGTACTGCTTGGGCACTGCGGCCCCGGCGCGTACACCGGCCCCGGCGCACGGGATCACGGCAAAAAGTCGGTCGCTCACGATAAAACGCAGGTAAGGAGAAAGCAGGGATTTTATAATAGACGCTGACTGTCACGGGGCCCCATGCGAATGGAGCCCCGTGCTTTGCCATTTCTGCAACGTTTTTCCTATGCCCTCCGCCAACGCCTTATCCCGTAGTACCGTGCCTGTGCCGCTCGTGAAAGCGGGACAGCGTTACGCTTTTGCCGGCTCGCACGCATCGAGCGACGCCCTGCTCATCGCCCGCTACTTCGAGGAAAATCGCGAGCGCCTGCCGCTGCTCGCCGTCGTGTGCGCGCAAGCCACCGACGCGCTGCGTCTGCAGCAGGAGCTCAAGTGGTGCGCGCCCGAGTTGCGCGTGCGTCTGCTCCCCGACTGGGAAACGCTCCCTTACGACACCTTCTCGCCACATCAGGACCTGGTCTCCGAGCGTCTCGCCACGCTGCACGATCTAGGCGAGAAGCGCTGCGACATCGTGCTGGTGCCCGCCACCACCGCGCTTTACCGCATGGCGCCGGCAAGCTTCATGGCGGCCTACACGTTCTTCTTCACGCAAGGAGAACGGCTCGACGAAGCGCGTCTGAAGTCGCAATTGACGCTCGCCGGCTACGAGCATGTCAGTCAGGTGATGCGCCCGGGCGAGTATTGCGTGCGCGGTGGGCTGATCGACCTCTATCCGATGGGCTCCGCCCTGCCTTATCGCCTGGATTTGTTCGACGACACGATCGACAGCATTCGCGCGTTCGACCCCGATACCCAGCGCAGTCTCTATCCGGTCAAGGAAGTGCGTCTGCTCCCGGGCCGCGAATTCCCGTTTGACGAAGCCGCCCGCACGGCCTTTCGCGGCCGCTGGCGCGAAGTCTTCGAAGGCGACCCGAGCCGGAGTCCGATCTACAAGGACATTGGCAGCGGCGTGCCCTCCGCGGGCATCGAGTACTACCTGCCGCTGTTCTTCGAAGAGACCGCCACGCTCTTCCACTATCTGCCCGAAGACGCGCAACTCGTGTTCGTCGGCGATCTCGACGCAGCCATCAGCCGCTTCTGGAACGACACGCGCCAGCGATACAACTTCCTCTCGCACGACCGCGAGCGCCCGGTATTGCCGCCGGAGCAACTGTTCCTGCTCGATCAGGATTTCTTCGCGATTGCCAAGCCGTTCGCGCGCCTGACGCTGCCCACACCGGGGGACGGCAGCTGGGCGATGGCCTTGCCGCCGCTCGCGATCAACCGTCGCGCCGACGATCCGCTCGCCGCGCTGCGCGCGTATCTTGCCCGCACGCCCGCCCGCGTCCTGCTGTGCGCCGACTCGGCGGGCCGTCGCGAGACGCTGCTGCAACTGCTGCATGACAACGATCTGCGGCCCGCGAGCGTCGAATCGCTGGAAGATTTCCTGACGTCGGACAAGCGCTTTTGCATCGGCGTCGCCCCGCTTGCGGCGGGGTTCCTGCTGCCCACGGAAGACCTCGCATTCGTTACCGAGAACGAGCTTTACGAAGGCCTGGCGCGTCGCGCGGGCAAGCGTCGCCAGGAACAGGCGACCTCCGTCGACTCGATGGTGCGCGATCTCGCCGAACTGAAGATCGGCGACCCGGTCGTGCACAGCCAGCATGGGATCGGCCGTTATCACGGGCTCGTCAGCATGGATCTGGGCGAAGGCGAGACGGAATTCCTGCACCTCGAATACTCGGGCGACAGCAAGCTGTATGTGCCGGTCTCGCAATTGCATCTGATCTCGCGCTACAGCGGCTCGGACCCCGACACCGCCCCGCTGCACTCGTTGGGCTCCGGTCAGTGGGAGAAGGCCAAACGCAAGGCCGCGCAACAGATTCGCGACACGGCGGCCGAGTTGCTCAATCTCTATGCGCGCCGCGCCGCACGATCGGGCTACGCGTTCGAGCTCTCGCCGCGCGACTACGAGAAGTTCGCAGACAGCTTCGGTTTCGAGGAAACGCCGGATCAGGCCGCCGCCATCGCCGCCGTGATGAGCGATATGACGAGCGGCCGCCCCATGGACCGTCTGGTCTGTGGCGACGTTGGTTTCGGCAAGACGGAAGTGGCGTTGCGCGCCGCCTTCATTGCCGTGCTCGACGGCAAGCAGGTCGCCATTCTCGCGCCGACGACGCTGCTCGCCGAGCAGCACGCGCAGACCTTCTCCGACCGCTTCGCCGAATGGCCCGTGCGCATTGCCGAACTCTCGCGTTTCAAGACCACGAAGGAAGTGAATGCGAGCGTAAAAGCCATCAACGAAGGTCAGGTCGACATTGTGATCGGCACGCACAAGCTGCTCTCGAACGACATTCAGTTCCAGCGGCTCGGCCTCGTGATCATCGATGAAGAACATCGCTTCGGCGTGCGTCAGAAGGAAGCGCTCAAGGCGTTGCGCGCCGAAGTGGACATGCTCACGCTCACCGCCACGCCGATCCCGCGCACGCTGGGCATGGCGCTCGAAGGCCTGCGAGACTTCTCGGTCATCGCCACCGCGCCGCAGAAGCGGCTGGCGATCAAGACGTTCGTGCGCCGCGAGGAAGACGGCGTGATCCGCGAAGCGATGCTGCGCGAGCTCAAGCGCGGCGGGCAGGTGTACTTCCTGCACAACGAAGTCGAGACCATCGAGAACCGCAAGGCTCAACTCGAAGCGCTCGTACCGGAAGCGCGCATCGTGGTCGCCCACGGCCAGATGCACGAACGCGATCTGGAGCGCGTGATGCGCGACTTCGTCACTCAGCGCGCGAACGTGCTGCTGTGTACGACCATCATCGAGACGGGGATCGACGTGCCGACGGCCAACACGATCCTGATGCATCGCGCGGACAAGTTCGGTCTTGCCCAGTTGCACCAGCTTCGCGGACGCGTGGGCCGGTCGCACCACCAGGCCTATGCCTATCTGCTCGTGCACGATCCGAAATCGCTCACCAAACAAGCGCAGCGACGCCTGGAAGCCATCCAGCAAATGGAAGAACTGGGCGCCGGCTTCTATCTGGCGATGCACGATCTGGAAATTCGCGGTGCCGGTGAAGTGCTGGGCGACAAGCAATCGGGCGAGATCCACGAAATCGGCTTCCAGCTTTACACCGACATGCTGGCCGATGCCGTGAGCGCGCTCAAGGCCGGTCGGGAACCCGACCTCACCGCGCCGCTGGCCGCGACGACGGAAATCAATCTACACGTCCCCGCGATCCTGCCGAGCGATTACTGCGGCGACGTGCAGGAGCGTCTCTCGCTATACAAGCGGCTGGCCAACGGCACGCACACGGACGCCATCGACACGATTCAGGAAGAGCTTGTCGACCGCTTCGGGAAGCTGCCGCAGCAGGCACAGGCGCTCATCGAGACACACCGCCTGCGTCTGCTGGCCAAACCGCTGGGCATCATCAAGATCGACGCCAGCGAAGACGCCGTGGCATTGCAATTCGAGCCGACGCCCGCCGTCGACCCGATGCGCATCATCGAGCTCGTACAGAAACATCGCCATATCAAGCTCGCCGGGCAGGACAAGCTGCGCATCGAAGCCAGGCACGCGCAACTGACCGACCGTGTGCGCGCCATCAAGGAGACCCTGCGCGCCCTGGGGTCGCCCGGCGCGAAGGCGGCATGAACCGCCCACGGAAACGAAATCGGCAAAACGCGGTGTGCACCGCAGCAATTGCCCCCCATTCCCTTTCGCGCACGTCCGGGCAAACCCTCGCCCGGCGTGCCTTTTCCCGCGAGGCAAGAATGGTTGTTCGCACAACCTTTTACCTCTAAATTATTTTTGAGTAACATTTCCCAGTAGCAATACGTAATAGACGTATGACTGGAAGATTCCCGGAGATTCGAATGACAAGCGCTTCCCAAGCTATCGCCCCGCAGGCCAACCATGAGGCCGAGCCGGCATCGCTCGACTGGATCAAGAAGCTGGTCAGCATCGACACCACGAGCCGTGAATCGAATCTCGGCCTGATCGAGACCGTACGCGACAGCCTCAAAGCGGCAGGCGTGGCGCCATGGCTGTCGTATGACGCCACCCAGCGCAAGGCCAATCTGTTCGTCACCCTGCCCGCGGCCGACGGCAACACGCAAGGGGGCATCGTCCTCTCGGGTCACACCGATGTCGTGCCGGTCGACGGCCAGCCGTGGGACACCGATCCTTTCAAGCCGGTCGTTCGCGATGGCAACCTGTACGGCCGCGGCACCTGTGACATGAAGGGCTTCATCGGCTCGGTCATGACGATGCTGCCGGCAATGCGCGACGCCAAGCTCAAGACGCCGTTCCATTTCGCGTTTTCGTACGACGAGGAAATCGGCTGCGTTGGCGCGCCCGTCATGCTCGCCGAACTGCGTGAGCGCGGCATCCGTCCGGACGGCTGCATCGTGGGCGAGCCGACGAGCATGCGCGTGATCGTGGCTCACAAGGGCATCAACGCCTACCAATGCTGCGTGCGCGGCCATGCGGCGCACTCCTCGCTCACGCCGAAAGGCTCGAACGCAATCGAGTACGCCGCACGCCTGATCTGCTATATCCGCGATCTGGCCGATCACTTCAAGCAAAACGGCCCGTTCGACGAGCTGTTCGACGTGCCGTTCACCACGGCGCAGACGGGCACGATCTCGGGCGGCATCGCCCTGAACACCATTCCGGCGCTGTGCGAATTCGTCTTCGAGTATCGCAACCTGCCGGGTGTGGATGCCGAAGGCATCTTCCAGCGCATTCAGGCATATGCCGTGAACGAGCTGGTGCCGAAGATGCAGAAGGAGCACCCGAACGCCGGTATCGAGTTCAAGAAGATTGCCGCCGCCCCGGCGCTGGATGCCTCCGAACAGGACGCCATCACCCAGCTCGTGCGCGCGCTGACCAAGGACACCGACAAGCGCAAGGTCGCCTACGGCACCGAAGCCGGTCAGTTCCAACTCGCTGGCGTGCCGTCGATCGTGTGCGGTCCGGGCAATATCGAACAGGCCCACAAACCCAACGAGTTCGTGTCGCTCGAACAGATCGCGCAGTGCGAGTCGTTCCTGCACAAACTGATTCGCAGCAACACCGTCGGCGCCTGATCGTGTCGTGCGCCCCGAGCCGCCTCGGGTCGCACGGACCGTGACGTCTCACCGGGCCGTATTCCGCTTGCCGGATGCGGCCCGTTGCCTTGGCAGGATCGCCGCGAAGGCGACACCGTTAGTCCCGCAACACCGAGCACCATCGAGCACCATCGAGCATTACCCGGCACCACCACGCAGGATCGAGCACGACGCAGTAACAGACGCCCACGACAAGGGTGCACAGGACATTCATCCGCAAGATAACAAGCACGTACGCCAGACAGGTTTTGGAGATCTCGCCCATGAGCGCAAGCGCAGCCCCCAACGCGACGGCCCCCGCCGCCCGCACTTCCCCGCACGCCTGGCGTGTGATCGTATCGGCCTCGATCGGTAACGCGCTCGAGTGGTTCGATCTGGTCGTCTACGGCTTTTTCGCCGTGACCATCGCCAAACTGTTTTTCCCGACCGGCAACGATACGGTCTCGCTGCTGCTGACCCTCGGCACCTTCGGGGTGTCGTTCTTCATGCGTCCGCTGGGCGCCATCGTGATCGGCGCCTACGCCGACCGCGCAGGCCGCAAGGCTGCCCTCACCCTTTCGATTCTGCTGATGATGGTCGGCACGCTGCTCATCGCGGTCATGCCGACGTACTCGGCGATCGGCGTGCTCGCGCCGGTGGGCATCGTGATCGCGCGTATGGTGCAGGGCTTCTCGGCCGGCGGCGAATTCGGCAGTGCAACGGCGTTCCTCGCGGAACACGCACCGCAACGTCGCGGCTTCTTCTCCAGTTGGCAGGTCGCCTCGCAAGGGCTGACCACGCTGCTGGCCGCAGGTTTCGGCGCATTGCTCACGGGTAATCTCTCGCCCGAAGCCATGGCCTCGTGGGGCTGGCGTGTGCCGTTCTTCTTCGGTCTGCTGATCGGTCCGGTGGCGTACTACATTCGCCGTCGTCTGGACGAGACGCCCGAATTCCTGGACATCGAGCCGACGCAAAGCCCGCTGCGCGATACGTTCGCCAGCCAGAAGGAGCGTCTGCTGCTCGCCATCGGCGTGGTCGTCATGGCAACGGTGGCCACGTACCTCGTGCTCTACATGCCGACGTATGCCGTCAAGCAACTCGGCCTGCCGTCCTCGGCTGCGTTCTCCGCAGTGCTGCTCACGGGCGTGGTGCAACTGATCGTGGCTCCCATCGTCGGTCACTGGTCGGACACGCATGGTCGCATCAAGCCGATGCTCGCCGCAGCCGTGGCGCTGCTGGTGCTCGTCTACCCGATGTTCCGCTTCCTCGACGCAAACCCAACGTTCAGCTCCCTGATGGTGTTCCAGATCGTGCTGGGTCTGCTGATGACGACGTACTTCGGCGCGCTGCCCGCCCTGCTGACGGAACTGTTCCCGGTGCAGGTGCGCACCACGGGCCTCTCGCTCGGCTACAACATCGCAGCCACCGTGTTCGGCGGCTTTGCACCGTTTATCATCACGTGGCTGATCGGCGCGACGGGCAACAAGCTCGCCCCGAGCTTCTACCTGATCTTCGCGGCGATCATCAGCATCACCGCGCTGCTGCGCAGCCGCAAGCTGGGCATGCGTTAAGTCCTGCGACAAGGGGCATGGCGCGAGCGCTGCGCCCCTTCGCGCTTCATTATTTTCGGAGACACAGTCCAAGTGACGCCATCGACCCCCGACCTGCACGCCGAGACCATTGACGGCCAGCCCGTTCCGACGAAGGACGCCATTGCCGCGTTGCACGAAAGGCTCAAGCCGTACGCGCGCAAGACGCCGGTGTTTACGCGCAACGACTTCCCGACGCTCGGCAACACCGAAGTGACCTTCAAGTATGAGTTGTTGCAGGCATCGGGGACGTTCAAGGCGCGCGGCGCCTTCTCGAATCTGCTGTCGCTGGACGACGCGCAACGCAAGGCCGGCGTGACCTGCGTGTCGGCCGGCAATCACGCGGTCGCGGTCGCGTACGCGGCGCAGGCCATGGGCGTCGGCGCGAAGACCGTCATGCTCAAGACGGCCAGCCCGGCGCGCTCGTCGCTGTGCCGCGAGTACGGCGCGGACCTGATTCTGGCGGAAAACGTGCACGAAGCGTTCGATATCGTCAAACGTGTGGAACAGGACGAAGGTCGCTACTTCGTGCATCCGTTCAACGGGTATCGCACGATTCTGGGGACAGCCACGCTCGGCTACGAATGGATCACGCAGGCGCCTGATCTGGACGCCGTGATCGTGCCGATCGGCGGCGGCGGGCTGATCGCCGGTGTCGCCACGGCGGTCAAGCTGTTCGCGCCGCACGTCAAGGTGTACGGCGTCGAGCCCGCTGGCGCCGACGCCATGGCGCAAAGCTTCGCGCAAGGGGGACCGATCAAGATGGGCCCGATGACGGGCATCGCCGACAGTCTGATGGCGCCGCACACCGAGTTGTACGGCTACACGCTGTGCCGCCGTCATATCGACGAACTGGTCACCGTCACCGACGATCAGATGCGCGCGGGCATGCTCACCCTCTTCCGTCAGTTGAAGCTCGCGCTCGAGCCGGCCTGCGCGGCCGCCACGGCAGCGCTGATGGGCCCGCTGCGCGACAAGCTCATGGGCAAGCGGGTGGGCGTGCTGCTGTGCGGGACGAACACCGACACGGCCACGTTCAATCGCCACATCGAGGCCGCGCTCGCTGCCGAGGCGAACGGCTGACGCCTGCCGCTCACGGCGCGCATGACGCCTAGTCACAACACTTGCTGACGCGACCAGACGGTCGCGTCTTCGTTTGACGACGCGCCACGCACGCACACGCACTCGCCTTCGCACGACACGCTCACAAGGATTCCGTATGTCCGCACCCTCGTCTTCCGTTCTCCTGCTCGACGCGGCCCAGATCGCGGCCCTGATGCCCGTGGCCGACGCGATACCGGTCATGTCCGACATGTTCGGCGCGCTGGCCCGCGAGCAGATACACCTCCCGCTGCGTCAGATCGTTCGTCCGCCGGAAGGGCTCGGCGCAAAGGGCTTGCTGGGGATGATGCCCGCTTTTCTCGCCAATGCGGCAAACGGCGAGCCAGTCTACGGCGCGAAGGTCGGCACGTTCTTCCCCGGCAACAGTGCGCTCGGCAAAGACCCGCATCAGGGGTGCGTGCTGCTGATGAGCGGGCAGACCGGCGAACTGCTCGCCGTCATGAACGCCGCGGAGATTACCGGCATTCGTACCGCCGCCGTCACCGGGTTGGCGACGCGCTTGCTCGCACGTGACGACGCCTCGCGTCTGGCGCTCGTCGGCGCAGGCCACCAGGCCCATTGGCACCTCGCGGCACTGGCCGCCGCGCGTGAGCTGCGACATGTGCGCGTGGCAAGCCGCTCGCTCGCCACGGCCCAGGCCTTCGTCGACAGGGAACAGCCGCATTACCCTTTCCGACTGGAAGCGGTGGCAGGCGTCGAGGCTGCCGTGCGCGACGCCGACATTGTGACGACGGTCACGAACACGACCGACCCGATCGTCAAGGCCGAGTGGATCGCACCGGGCACGCATGTGAATCTGATCGGCAGCAGCACGCCGCGCCACCGTGAGGCGGACACGTCGCTCATGGCGCGCGCGCAATTGTTCGTGGACCGCCGGGAGTCGACCGTCAACGAATCGGGCGACTATCTCGCCGCTGTGGCAGAGGGCCGCATCGGCCCGGAAGACCTGCTTGCCGAACTCGGCGAACTGGTCATTCGGTCTCACCCCGGGCGCACCGACACGCAGGCCGTCACGCTGTTCAAATCACTTGGCATGGGCGCGCAGGACGTCGCGCTCGCGGCTGCGCTGTATCAACGCGCCAATGCGGCCGGTGCGGGCGCGCGCGCCAGCATTTGAGCAACTTCGGCATGGCGCGCTCGCAGCGCACCGCCAGCGATCGATGTCCGAATCGGTCCGATTCTGGTCGTGCGGTGTGCTGTCGAACACAAGCTCCGGTGCGTAAGATGACACCCATTGTCACAGACTTCACGGAGCCACTCTCATGTCGCAGAAGCCGCAAGCCCAAACGTCCCGCACCGCCCTGCTCGTCATCGATGCGCAGGAGTCGTTCCGCCAGCGCCCGTATTGGCGCGAAGACGATCTGGCGGTGTATTTCGACCGCCAGCAGGCGCTCATCGACGGGGCCGTGGCACGCGGCGTGCCCGTGGTGCAGGTCTTCCACATCGACGCCGGCGTCTTTTCGCGCGACTCCGGCTTCGTTCGCCCCTTCGAGGAACTGCACATCGCACCGGACTTCGTGGTGGACAAGACCAAGCACAGCGCGCTGGCCGGCTCGACCCTTGGCGCATGGCTCATCGAACACGGCATCACGCGCCTGATCGTCTCCGGCGTTCGCACCGAGCAGTGCTGCGAGACGACGACACGCGCCGCATCGGACGCCGGTTACGACGTCGATTTCGTGACGGAAGCGACACTCACGTTTCCCATGCGTCATCCACGCACCGGACGCGAGTTCTCGAGCGCCGAGCTCAAGGAGCGCACGGAGACGGTGCTCGTCGACCGCTTCGCCCGCATCGCGACGGTTGAGGAGGCGCTCGCGTCGGTGTAACGTGTCGTCATCCGCGACGATCCGTGCCCGTACCGATCCGTCTGAATCCGTCCGAATCCCGCCATAACGAGACTTGCGATGCCACGCCTTCAACCGGTCTATGTGCTGGTCATGCCCAATACGCTGCTGCTCGATGTGGCAGCGCCGGCCGAAGCCCTGCGCATCGCGAATCATCAACAGGACGACGTGCGTTTCGTGCTGCGCTATGTCGGCACGCACGCCTCGGTCGCCACTTCGATCGGCCTGCGTCTCTCGCCGCTTGACGTGCTGCCCGACACGGTGCCCGAGGACGCGTGGCTGGTCGTGTCGGGCACCGTGTCGCGACCGTTGCCGATGCAGACGTCGGCCCCGGTCGACTCGTCTAACGATGTGCCGGGCGATGACCCGGCGGCCATCGCGAGCGCCGACGAACGCGCCATTGCGTGGCTGCGCCGCGTGGTGCGCCCGACGCAACAACTCGCGTGCATCTGCACCGGCGCGCTGCTCGCCGCGCGGGCGGGGTTGCTCGACACGCTGGCGTGCACGACACATCACGGTAGTTGCGACGAGCTTCGCTCGCTCGCGCCGGGCGCGCGCGTGGCGGACAACCGGCTTTATGTGCGCGACGGCAACGTCTGGACAAGCGCCGGCGTGACGACCGGACTCGATCTCATGCTCACGCTCATCGCCAACGCCACCAGTGCATTGTGCGCGGCAGCGGTCGCCCGGCAGATGGTGGTCTATGCCCGCCGCGCGGGTGCGGACCCGCAGTTATCGCCCTGGGTCGAAGGCCGCAACCATCTGCACCCCGCCCTACACCGCGTGCAGGACGCCATCGCATCGGACCCGGCCCATGACTGGACGCTCGCCGCGATGGCGGAGATTGCCTGTACCAGCGAGCGCCACGTGACGCGGCTGTTTCGCGAACACGCCGGCGTCGCGCCGGTCGACTACCTCCACCGGCTGCGCATTGCGCTCGCGCGCGAAATGCTGGGCAACAGCCAGCTCGATCTCGAACACATTGCGCAACGCGCCGGATTCGGATCGAGCCGCCATCTACGGCGTGTCTGGCACAAGTTCGACACGTTGCCGCCAAGCCGATCGAGACGTACCTCCGCCTGAATTCCGTACGAATTCCGTATGACGTCCGTATGGCGCCAACCCGCGCCCCGGGGCGCGCGCCGGCCTCACTCCCGATTCGGATGCCAGCCCGGTTGCGGTATGTCATGCCAGTCCGGCACGACGAGCACGTACGCCTGCGGATGATCGCCGTACGCGAGCACGCCGGGTGAGCGCTGGCACCGCATGCCCGCTTCGACCATTGCCGTGCAATCGTCGAAATCCCAGTACCTGATGCAGCGGTTGCCGCCATGTCTCGTGTACGCCGCGCGCCAATCGGACTCGCCCGCCACATATCCGATCGACGACACGCCGTGTCCATGTCCCAACAGACGCGACGCAAACAGGTCGACGACGACCGGATGCCGTTCGGGCGCGAGCGTCTTCGCGTCGTCGACATGCCGCGTCTCCAGGTTGCCGGGTGCCGGTACCGCGAACCTGCCCGTCAGCGCAAACGACAGGCGAGGTTTGCGTTGCCGTGGGGCGTCCCACGCGGCGATCAGCCGATACCGGATGCCGGTGATGTTGTGCGTTTGCAAGATCGTGAAAATTTCGGACGCGACCTCGCCGCCGATGAACACCGTGTCCTGCGGGTCCGTCTCGAAGTTCCCCTGGATGGCCTGATTGACCCGCGCGTTGTCTTTTAACGACTGAAGCAGCGCAGTGTTCGTGAAGGCATGCGTCTGATGCGAAGGTGCAGGCTTTCCGGACAAGAGGCCAGGCGTGTTTTCGTCGACCCAGACGCGGACCAACGTCTTGTCCCGCAGCCGGAAGCCGTTGTCGAAGCGCAGACGCGAATCGTCGTCGCGTGCCAGTTCGACGCGCAAGTACTGCATGTTCCAGGGGTCGTCCAGCGTCGCATTGAGCGAAAGCCACCCCGCCGCCACGCCATTGCCGAGCGTCGTCAGTTCGCCATAGATGCGAGGCGACACCGAGCTGTGCTGCGCGCTCATCACCAGTACCTGATAGCCCGGCGGAATCGTGGCGATGGAGAACCGGTTGACGACCTCCACGAGCGACGCCCCCAACTGGATCGGTCCGAATCGCCCTCCTTTGTAGCCGATGTGCTGACGCACCATCGATTGCATGACGCCGAAATCACCGAAATCCTGATAGGCGCCGAATCGTCGCAACGCGCTGCCGAACGCCGGGACCGTCAAGCCGGATCTGACGAGACTGGCAATGTCGCCATGCGTCACGTGCGACATGAATCGAAACCTGGCGTGACTGCACCATCGTTCGGCAATGGATCTCGCCTGATCGGGCGGGGATTGCCCGAGCGTGAACTCGAAGTTGTCGCGAGCATATTCCTGCAACGTCGCACCGAGATAGTGTGCGAACATGAGCGACGGCCTGTCCCCATTGCCACCGGCGTCCCTTCGAATTTGCGCGGTCACCGCCGCCACAGCCTGGCCGTCGCCGGCGCCGAGCACGTCGCGCAGGTCCCGCATCATGTCCAGCTCGGTCTCGCCGCGTAACGCGCGCGCGGCCCGTCCAAGGAGATACATCAGGTCGTCCGCCTCACGATCCGGCCGCTCGCAGCGCAGCACGCCTGCTTTACGGCGTGAACCGGTCAGGCACGTCACTTCGTCCGCGATCCAGTCGCGCAGGTCGTTCTCGAGCGCGACTCGCCAGTCGCCCTTGAATCGCCGCGACTTGAAAAGCTGAATCGACGAATCGACCGGCAGAACCTTGCCCGTGAGGAGATCGCCAAGATCATTGGCGTCGCCCTGATGCAGATGGCTGAGAAGGAAGCGACGCATCGCCTCGAGCTCAGGGGCTTTGGGCGTCTTGGGCCAACGCAGGAGTTGCCCGGTGCGCAGCGACACGACGACCGTGTCCAGATCGTTCGCCAGCGCGATCACGCCGGCGACGGTCACACCGAAGGTCTCGACCGCGCGCGGATCGATCCTTCCCGCCAGCCGGGCCGCCAGCAGCATGCCCGACGCGTCGTCGACCCGCCGTACATGCCAAAGCCACAGTCCGGTCTCGAGCGTCGCAATCGTGTCGTGGAGCGCCGTCCGGAACGCCGGTCTGTCCCAGAGCGTCTCGATCACCATGCCGGGCTTGCGAATGCCGAATACGGCGAGCGTCGAGGTGCCGACGGTCTCAGGCGTGCTTGCTGTGGATTCGCGCGTCGGACCTGATGTCGGCATCGGTGTCGGTGTCGGTGTCGGTATCGGTGTCGGTATCGGTGTCGGCATTGGCGTCCGCATTGGCGTCGGCATGTCCGTAGTGGCGTGCGTCCCGCTGGCCTGCGACCGTGCGGGGTCGCCGCCCACCAGCGCGATCGCCCTCGGGCTGCCCGCCGGATGGTCCTCAAGCGCGGACGGATCTTCGCCCCACCGCAACCATCGCCACCGCCGGGTCACCGCCTGCCAATCGCGTTCGGCCTGCGTGCGGGCCTCGTACCACGTGTTCGCCTGTGCCTCGTCGGGCGACGCGTCGACACGAGCGTCCGATACGCCTGCGCCGGCACCGTCGGGCGCGCTGCCCAATCCCCGCAACTGGGGAAGCAACAGCGTTTCGGGAAGCGCCGGGATCAGTTCTCGCACCGATGCCTCGACGAATATCTCGAACTCCACGTCTTCACATACGACGATCCCGTCCTGCCTGAACTCGAACAGGTTCGCGTGGTCGCCCACGAAATCGAGCAGTTCGTACCCTTCGGTACCGAGCAATACGATCTCCGGCTCGATACTTCGGCCAACGACGGCGCCACGCCCGCAGGTCACACCTGCAAAGAACATCCCGGACTTGACGGTGCGCCCGCGCGCGCCGGATCCCGCACGTACGCGATGGACAAAGGCAATGACGTACCCGGGAGGAAGATGCGTCAGTTCATCCAGCGTTTGCACGCATACCCTCGCCTGCCCGAGGAATGCCTTCACCTCGCCCTTCACATCACTTTTCGCGTCGTCGCGCAACCCTTGCCACGTGGGTGTGCCCGCAGCGATGTCCTCCTGTCTCAATCGCGCAATCGTGCGCCACGGCGCCTCCTTCGTCGCGTTGGCCGACGATAACGCCGTGAGGCCTCGCGCCCTTTCGGAGAACACGAGCCGAACGAGCATATGGGTCGGCGTCGCACCGATCAAAGGACGAACGTTTCTGAGCAACTGGCCTGCCGCAACGATGCCTGCGCTCAGGAGCGCACGCAGTATTTTTTCCAGCGGTTCTCCGCTTGCGCCGACCTGATTCACCAGCATTACCGCCGCCATCTGCTTGATCCCGTCGTGCATGCGCCGCAACTCGCGCAACGTGGCGGTCGTCTCGCTGCGCGATAGCGCCGAGATCTGCCCGATCGCCAGGGCGGTTGCCCCGACCCTGAAGAACGCCCCCGTATCCAGTATCGACAGCGGGAAAGCGCCTGCGAGTATGGGAAACATCACCATCGCCCCTTGCAGCATGGACACCGTCAGTTGATGCCAATCGCGGGTACCGCGCACATCGGCCGTCACAATCTGCACGTCCAGATTCTTTCGCATTGTCTTGAGTTCCGCCTCCCACAAGGCGGGCCAGATGCGATCGTCGGCACGAAACGCCAGCTCGGGACGGTAGGGTCTTCCGAGGCTGCCGGCGTTCGCATACGACATCAGCGATTTGGCCGGACGTACGCCGTAGGCGCCCCCCATCGACTTGCCATTGACATCGGCCCCGCGCCTCGGCGCAAAGCGAAATTGCACGCTGTTCCACCGAAACAATCCGTTGACGCGGAGCACGCTTCGAATCGGCAGGTGATCCAGCATGAACTCCCGGAACGCCGGCGTCACCTCCTCCTGTCGATTCCATTGCCGCCAGGTGCCTCGCTTGATCGAAATCATTAACGCCCTGTCGAGCGCCGGATCGCGCAATGCGACCAGTCCCGCGACAACGTCGCCCCTGTAGGTCACCAGTTCCAGGCGAAGTCCCTGAATGCGATCGAGCGCCTTGCGAGTCAGGCGCGAGGCTGCGAACGCGTCTCCCGTCGACAGCGTCACGCCGGCCGCCAGGGCGTCCAGCACGGCTTTCGACACACTGGTTCTGACGTAGGTGGAAAACGCGATGCTCGCCTGGCGGTTTCGTCCGAGCGCCTCGATGCTCTGCACATCGTGCGCGAGCAACGCCTGACGGAACTTGTCGTCGTTCACGACCCGCAGGAACGGTTGGACCGCCTCGTCCCCGGCGCGAACACTCGCGACGATCGTCGACCCGCCGAGCCTCAGCGATTCGTGAAGATAGTGATGACCCAACGCGACCTGCCATAACGGAAACGCCGCCTTCACGTGAATGCCCGTGCCGAATCCATGCGCCTGATACAGATGCCCGACCTCCCGGTACGTTACGTTGACCGGCGCATTCCAGGACACCACACCGGTCGGGCCGCCATGCGCGAGCACGTAATCGTGAAACACCCGCATGACCGTATCTATGCTGTAGTCCTTCGCACGTGTGCTGAACTCGGCGAAGCTGCCCTCGTCGATTTGCCAGCCCATCCAGGCGTGTAACGTCAGCAATTGTGCGAGGCTCAATTTGTCGCGCAAATCGACCGGGCCGCCCCCCGACGGACGGGCGAATTGACGGCTGGCATTGGCGGGCGCCCGCGTGGCCGTAAGCGGCGAAGCGAGCGGCATCGCTTCAATCGAATCGGCTGAATCGACAGAATGCGCCGCAACGCCGGATGGCACGCTTGCCGATTCGCGGCGCCAGTACGTCAGAGCAAGCGAGGTCACGGCAGCCAGCCCCGTTGCCGGAATGACGTTGCGGTAACGCCCGCGCAGATAGGCCCCCAACGACCACGCGGCCGTCTGCAGTCCGGCGTCGCGCAACGGGTCCTTCAACGCAACGCTCGATGGCGACGATGCAGGGATTGCCTCGCTCGCTGGCCGCACGCTCGGCACCTCACCCCAGTCGTTGGCATCGCGCGTGCGACGTCCGACGTCAGCCGGTGCCGTGCCCGCGCCATGCGACAAATGCGTCAGTCGGCACGGTGAGTGCACCGGCACCTGCGCTTGCCACGCGCGCGCGTATCGAATCGCATGGGCGTCGCGCACTTCCCCTGCGCCATCCCACGGCGCGAGCATCCCGTACTGGTCGGCCAGCGTCAGCAGCGGCTCCAGAATCTGCGCGATCCGGTGTTGCGCCGCGGGTCGCCGAGCCTGCGCGATATCCTCGGCGACCCGCTCGACATCGCTGGCGCCCCACTGCGCGATCACCCGCTCCGGCGCTTGCTGCGGGCAGACCTGGCTCGGCGCACGAGACAACGCACGAGACGACGCATGAGGAAACGCATGAGGAAACGCATGAGGCAGCGCATCAGGCGATGCGTCACGTAAGGCATAACGCAGCGACCCGACGACGTGGAAAATGTTGAGCCGACGCTCTGCGCCATCGAGTCGCGCCATGACCTGCCGAATGTGCCACGGGCGCAACTCCGGCAGCATCAGTGTCAGCGCCTGCGCATATCGCGCCTGCGCAGCATCGTCCGGCGCGCAACGCCAAAGCGATGCCACGCCGAATGTCAACGCGGCGGCCTCGAACACGGCGCCTGCGACGGCGCCGATCAACGGCGATATGGCCGCACCTGCGTACGCTAACCCGCCGCCCGCTGCGAGCAGCGCGCAGGTTTGCGAGAGCGCACCGTCCCAGGCGGGCGCTCGCCGGGGCCGTAACGCATTGCCGTTCGTTGGCGCGTGGACCGGGGCGTGGGCCATGCCCCGCCTCCGGCCCTGCGTCGTGGCACGTTCCCACGCGCGCTGCGCTGCCTCGGGACATCGAAGCACCAGCGCGGGCAACAGCGGCAGCATGTGTTCGACTTCCCGATCGGTAATGCATGCCGGGTCGCATGACTTCACGGCGGCGAACAGGGCGTGATAGAACCCGCCGAATGACGCCTCGTCCGAAGCCCAGCACGGGCTGCCCGCTATCCAGACGCCGAAACGCGCCTGCGCGCAGCACAGCGACAACGCGTTGTCATGCGATTTTCCGGGCAGCGGGCAGCCTGCCCGGGACAGCAGGCGCGCGAGGAGTTCACCTGTTGGCATGTCGAGCGTGTGGAGTGTGTCGATGCCTTCGATGCTCGCGGGCTGTCCCCCCACCTCAAGCATGTCCAGCACCACGCTCGCCGCCGTCGGCCCCCAGCGTATCGGGAGACTGAGCAGGCAATAAACCGCTTGCGCCGCGTGTGGCAGACCGCAGGCGGCAGACATCGTGGCCGCCTGCGCGGTCCAGTCGTCATACGCGCGGGCGGCCATGTCCGCCGGCGTGGGTTCCGGCTGCAACGCGCAGGTCACAGGCGTCGTGCGGGGACCCTGCACTTCGATTGGCATGTCGGCTCCGGCAAATCTGCGAGGTGCGACAGATGTCGCTCATCTGCCCCTTGCAGCGAATTCGGCAGACGCGGGGGATGTGGCGGCCGTGTCGGCTACCGCGCGGATCGCCACGCCGGCGAGCACAGAAGCACGCCGTTTGGCCTGAAATCGCCCGCCAGCCCGCCAGGGGCGACGATGAAGTCCTGCGCGGCAAGCTGCGCATCGTTGGCGGTACTGAAGTCGAAGTACTTTACGCATCGGCCGTCGGCGTAGCCTCGATAGATGTTCTGCCAGTCGTGTTCGCTGGCGATACAGACATCTCGCGTGAGCGTGACAGCGTCGCCCAACGCCTGTCTGGGAAACAGGTCGACTACCACCCGGCTGACATTGCCAGCGCGAATCCATGCCGCGGGCGCCTCCCCCACCATGGCGAAGGACACGCGGGGCCGGAACTGATCCGGCGCGGACCACGCCACGATCAGTCGGTATTTCACCTCGGTCGCCCCGTGGTTCCCAAGCATCTCCGCGGCCGTCGCGAGCAGACGTTGCAGCGCGCTGTCCAGCCCCCATCGCGCTGTGCCGGTTTGCCGAGACCGCAACGCGGCGACATTCGGATGCGCCAGCAACCGGTCGGCAAAAACGCTTGCATCGATGGTGCCGTTTTGCAGCATGGGGGCCGAAGGTTCCGCGAAGAGGCCGGGCGCATCGCTCTGCACCCAAAGCCGCACGACTGCCCCGTCGCGATGCCAGACGGTGTCGTTCCCGGATCCGACGATGCCCGCGCCGCCCTGCGTCAAATCGGCCGCCGTCAGTGCAAAGCGAGGCTCCGACAGCGTGCCGACGTGACTCGCCACCGCAAATCGCCCATTCCCCAGACTGAGCATGTCGTCGTATCCCTTCGATTCCGGCGCACTCTCCGAGTCGGCGTCAACGAAGACGCGGTAGCCGCGAGGGACGTTGCGGACCCCATCGACGCCGCGAAGCGCGAGCAGCTGCGGCGCCCCGCGCTGACGCGGATTGAACCAGCGGTCCCCCGGCAAATGCCGCCAGACGGCGGAAATCGCCGCGCCGAATTTGCCGTCTTGCAGTCCCATGCCCGCACCGAGCATTGCGCCGGCGAAGTCGGCATTGCCCATCCCGAATTCCACGAGGTTCGCAATGTCGTCGTGCACACGCGCAATCACGCGACACCGGTTCACCTGCTCGACGAAACCGGCAACGAAGGCAACGACGTCTTGCGCGGCGCTGTCGTGTGCGCCCGTGTCGGTGGGCGTCGTCGTGAAAATATCCGCCGAGAACTCGCGAATCGCGGTGCCGATATCGCGGGCCAGCGACAGGCTCGGCGCAGTGCGCGCGGCATCGACCGGATCGTTCAGATACATGACATCCGGCGATAACGGTGTGCCCGTGGTCGGTACACCGGTGATCGCCTCGATCAACGCGCTGGCATTCGCCGTTGCCGTTGCGGTCGCGGTTGCTGCACGACATGCCAGCGCGGCAACCCCTGCGTCAAGCGCGCCGCCATGCTGTATCGCATGGATCAGGAGGTCCCTCAGGTCGTCGATCACGCGAGCGATGGGGTCGCCCCGCGGCGTCTCTTCGAGCGTCACGCTCGCGCCGCTCCCACCCCGCACGTCAGGGTCTCGCGCATGCCTGGCGACGAACGCGTGGACTCGCGCATTGGCCTCATCGGCATCGCCACGCTCGCCAGCGCCCGTTGGCAAGGCGACGGCTTGCCCGTGCGTCACTGAGAGCAGTACGCCGCACGTGCCGTCACGCAATCCGACGATGCCCGGCAGCCGTGTGCCATTGACCAGCACCGACCGGAACGCGTCACGCCCGGTCAGCGCGCCCAGCATCAGGTCGCGTTGCGGCGGCGGCATGTGCGCAACGTGCCAGAGCAACAGGCCGCGGTGCACTCTCACGACATCTTCCGTGAGCGCCGCCCGAAAATCGGGGGCATTCCATAGCTCGGCAAGCGTCGCTGCCGAGATCGTCGCGCCGCCGACGCCGCCCCGGGCCATTGGCGACGCGGTTGCACTCGACGCCAGCGATAGGCGCGATGCCATCGTCGGGGGCGCTGCGCAGGGATGTGCGCGAGCTGTCACATTGAGAGACAGTGCCTGCGTGTCGACATCCACCGCAATGCGTCCCTCGCGCGCATTCCACAGGTCCACGAACGTTTCCCACGCATCGTGTGCCCGCTTGCCCCGTGCAATCGGTATCGGGTGGCGGCCGCGCGGCGACACCATCGGCACCGCGGATGTCGGAATCACCACTTCCGGCTTCCCGCGCTTCATCGATGGCGGCGCGTGCGGCGCGGGCGGCACGTGCGACGCATGATCGGTCATCGGCACGTACGATTTCGGTGGCGTTGGCAGCAGATTCGGCGCGTGAGGCGGGGGCGGGAGATGCGGCGCGCGGGTCGACGGCGGCGTGGGGAGAACGGTAGTCGACGGTGGCAGGTAAGGCGCGTGCGGTGGAGGCGCCTTGAAGTGTCCGCTCGATCCCGGCGGCGTCGGAGGAGCGTGGCGTTCTGCACCGTCCTGCTTTGCATGGGGTGCCGGAGGAACGTACATTCTTCGCGGCGCGGGCGGCTTTGTCGTCGTTCTCACCGGCGCTCTGTGCGTTGGCGACGTTCTCGCCGCCGAGGCAGGCGTTGTGCGGATCGCAGGTGTCACTGGCATCACTGGCGTCAGTGGCCCATGCGGCATTCTCGACGCCGACGCCGCGCTGCTTGACGCCTCGGGCGCGGCGGTCGGCGTGGATTCGGCGAGATCGCCGACGGCGTGCGACATGAGGCGCCGGGCTTCCGGCATCCGGTCGGAGAGCGCTTCGACATACATCGTCCCGGTGACGCTCCCCCATTGAAAGCGCCCGTCGGAGAACGTCATGCCGCGCATATCGAATCGCTCGATGGCCGCCGTCGGAAAAGACGTGCTGTTGCGCGCCGTGGCAGGCGTGTCGTCGACGCGGATGCCCAGCAACTCGCCGTGGCCGCCGGTAATGCCCGCAAAGAACATCGTGCCATCGGACTCGGCGAACGCGAATCCGTAGCCTTCGGGCAAGCGCTTTGCCTGCCGCGCAGAGGTGACCTGCAGGCGCGCCGCGCCCAGATACCGGTCGACGTGGCGCTCGCCATCGCCCACCGGTACCGTGGTTTGGCCATCGGTCATGAGATTCCACGAGCGTTTGATCACACCTATCGACCTCAAACTGTGTGGCAAGGCTCCGGCAGAGGTGTCGTGCATCGGGTCCGTTGGCGAAGCCATCGGCTTGCGCTGCCGCCCTTTCGCTGCGCGGTTCCGTGCGCCGTCGTTCGTCGTCGCGCCCACCTCCTGCTCGCCCTGCACCATCAGGCGGATCTGATTGGCAAAGTCTCGCCGACGCTGTGCAACCGGCGGCCATGCCGCCATGAAGGCATCCCATATCTGCACGACGCTCGCCGTTTGCGCCGAGTGCTGAATGAGCCAGTCGGCCAACGCGTCGAGCGTGCGGACATTGGGGATGCGAAGCAGCGCCGCCAGTGAGCGCGACAGCGAGATGTCGTACTGAATGCGCTCGAGCTCGTCGACATCGGCCCGCGTGGTCGGCGCGTTGGTCGACGATCCCGACGCGTACGAAATGCGCGAGCCAAGTTCGAAGGCGATCGACAAGGCGATCCCGGCACGTCCCAGTCCCCGGAATGCTGCCGTCGTCGCAGGGCTGACGAGCGTCAGACGATGATGCACCATATGGCGCAGGTCGCTGGCGCGTTGTTGCGCGCGCCACGCGCTCGTGACGATCAGCAAGTCGCGCTCCTGCGCCGCACGGCGAAGCTTCGCGAACCATAGCTCGCGCTTGGGCGACGGGCAATTGACGAACCTGAACGACGGTGCAAACGACACCGCGTCGTACAAGACGCCAAGGCCCTTTGCAGGTGTCGACGCCTCGCCGTCAGGTGCAACACGCCCTCCTCCTTCTCCGCTCACGCCACGCTCGCCGGCGGCGACACAGGCGCGGTTGCTGATGACGGGGGGCGCTTCGATCCTGAACTTGAAGGCGTCGTGTCGCAGCGGGCTCGACGCCTTGAGCTTCTGCTTCGTGGACAAATGCGCATGCAGAAATGCGCGCAGCGCATCGCTCATCTCCATGCCGGGCTGCCAGCCGAACGTGGTGCCATGCCGGATCGACATCAGCAGCACGGACTTGCCGTCCGGTGAGGACGCCGCCAGCAAACCCGGCAGGACTTCCTCGTCGAACGACATGACCCATACGGCGTCGTATCCGACCCAGAAGCGCTGATGCGGCCCCCCTAGCTGATGCCACGGACGCCCGCTGCGCCCCACCTTGCTCACCCGGCTGCCCGGTGGCAACTGACGCTCCCACGCGGCCGTCGTCGCATTCATTAGCAGACCGACGAACATGTCCTGCACGTAGGATTCGAAGGCGGTCCGCAGCGCTACCGAGGTCTCCATGGCCGCCAGCTGTTCGCGATCGTGTTCGATCAAGGCGTGGCGAAAGGTGTCGTCGTTCACTGCCGAGAGGAGTTTTTTTGCCGCGTCGTCGACGACCTGGACCGAGCTCACCTCCCGCCTGGCGAAGTAGAAGCCGGATTCCGGCAAATAATGATGTCCCAGCGCGACATCGAGTACGGAGAAGGTGCGCGTAGTGCTCATGCCCGCGGTGAAACCGAACCGGTCGGGGTCGGCCGAGCGTCCATATTCCCGGTACGTGACCTCGACCGTCGCGTTCCACGGCAGAACAGCCCCGTGCCCGAAGCCCTCTCTCGGATATCGCTTGCGCAACACAACGCCCATGTCCTTGCTGATCGAAGCCCGCACTTCGTTGCGATAGTTTTCCATCGCGGTGGCCGGCGATTCGTCCCACTGCGTCGAATCGATCACCCCAAGCATCTGATCGAGCGTGAGCGAGCGATGGCCGGGCGTCGGCACGAATGTCGGCGCTAATGTCGGCGATAGCGCGTGCGCCCCTTCGGCCGGGGACTGCGCGAATCCGGGCGAGTCGATCCGATTCGGCGCCGGCCGGCGATGGTTGGGCTGATACCGCAACGCCGAAACGGTCCAGGCGTTGGCTTCGGACGCCATCGCTACCCCCGTGCGCCATTGGGTGGACACGACCGCCTGACGTTCGTGCTTCACGCGACGCAAGACAAGATCGTCCGGCCAGTGGTTCACGACGCCGCAATGCGCCCCCGGGACCCGCGACGCTGCGAGACCGACCGGGTGCGTCGGCAAACGATGCGGCAGGCGAATGGCGTGTACCACGCGGCTTGCCAGTGCGCACACATCCATTCCCTGAGTCAGTGCTGCGACAGCCTCGATCGCGCTGACCCAGCCGGGCGTTTCGGGACGGAGTTGCGGATGTCGGCGCTCGCGCGATTTGCGCAGAAACCCCGGCCAGTCGATCAGTGAAAAGATGTCGCACGGTGTGCTCCCGCGCATCCCTCCGAGTCGACGCTTGAGCAAGGCGGCCACGTCGAACACGTCCATTTCCGCGAACGCGGGGCCAAGACTCGTCACCAGCCGTCGCAACTCGGTCGCCGTGAGCGAAGGCAGCAGCAAGGCGTACGCCGACAGACACTGCGCGCGTTGGAGCGCCAGCGCGTCGCGCTCGGAGGGTCCGGCGGCACACAAACGCGCCAGCGCAGCCGCTTCACAGGTCGCGGCCGTCAGCGCGCCCACCATCGGACCCAAGGTCCTCCACAGCGGCCGGAGCTGGCCGACTTTGACCAGCTTCGTGGATGACGACGATGTCTCGGCGTGCGCCGCCTTCGTCGACACGTGCAAGGCGCCGGCCGCAAAGTAATAGGTCAGTCCCGCCGCCAATCCTGCCGCCCCGGCCATGAACGGCAGACACTTCCACGCCACCTCGCCCAATCCGACGGGTGCGGCGGAAGTAAATGTCGGCCGGTTCCCTGCCAACTGGCGTTGCCATGCGGCGACCGCAAATGCCGGATCGTCCACCACGAGGTCCGCCCACATACCGGGAAGCGCCGAGAGCATCGAGAGTTCGACGTCTGTCACATCCGGCGCCAGCACCGATTCGAGCACCGCGTACAACAGGCCGTTGTAGAGCGATGCGACACAGGTCCACCTCGCCTGCCCCCCCGTGTCCGCGTCGAATCGACCGTCCCGGTACACGATCCCGGGCAGCGCGCCCTCGCGCACGACAAAACCCTCTCGCGCCATCGCACCGGCCAGTCTGCGAAGCCCGGCCTGCTCACGCGTGTCCGCGCAGGCGTCGCGTCGATCCAGCAGTTGAAAAGCGAGCGCCGACGAGACCGGCCCCCAGCGCTCGGGGGGCAGACACATCAACCCGTACACGACGCGCGCGCGCCAATCCTTGTCTGCCAGTTGCCGGGGTAGCCGGATCGTCATCGGCGAGGCGCCGAAGGCGCCTGCGACGTCCGTATCGATAGCCGTATGGGGATGGGCATCCGTAGCGGTGTGGGGCTCGGTCGCGGCCGCAGGGACATGCGGTTGCCCCAACACTGCCTGTGACGATTCGCGTGCCGGTGGGGGCGCGTTGGCGGGCGCGGTCGCATCGGGCGTCAGCCAGGAACGCCCGGGCGAAGCGGAAATCTGCATATGAACTCCTGCGGGTAACGATCGGTCGCTGCTCCCTGCAGCCAGATACTCCTGCCGAGGTCAACACCGTCGAGTTCACTTTTCGCTCAAATCAGGCCAATTGGGAAAGCTGCCGGGCGCAACGCAACCCTGTAAAATGCGGTTCCATTCGCACGCCATGTGCCGCTCCCGGGCGATGCCCGTAAGGTGTCTGAGCGGTTTCCAGGCGTTTTCTAAGCGGTTACTAAGCGGTTACTAAGCGGTTACTAAGCGGTTTCTGAGCGGTATTTGCGCAGTCGCTAATTTTCATTTCCAGATGGCTCACGACCTCGTCATATTGGGACCTCACGCTCCCACCGGCCCCGACTCGGGCGCAGCAACGCAGTCCGCTAGCGGTGACGCACACTTGCCGGCGCCCCGGGCCGCGATTGAGGCATTAGTCCCCCATTGCACCATCGACCTTGCCCAAGGGGTGGCGCGCGTGCGCGACGTCGTCGATTCACCGGCGCTGCGCACAGCCCTGGGCGCCTTCGCGCAACAGCATGGCGTGGACGCCGTGCTGGTCGACAGCGCACGCCGCCTGACCGATTTCAAGCTCGTGGCCATGGACATGGACTCGACGCTCATCACCATCGAGTGCATCGACGAAATCGCGGATTACTGCGGCCTGAAGGCGGAAGTCTCCGCCATTACCGAAGCCGCCATGCGCGGCGAGATCAAGGACTTCAACGAAAGCCTGACGCGTCGGGTGGCCCTGCTCAAGGGGCTTGACGCCAACGCGCTGGAAAAGGTCTACGACGAGCGTCTGCAACTCTCCCCAGGCGCGCAAACCATGCTGCGCGGCGTTCAGGCGCTCGGCATTCGGACGCTGCTCGTCTCCGGCGGCTTCACGTTCTTCACCGATCGGCTCAAGGCGCGTCTGAATCTGGACGTGACCCGCGCCAATACGCTGGAGATCGTCGACGGAAAACTGACCGGCCGCGTGCTGGGCGAGATCGTCAATGCCGAGGTGAAAGCCCGCACCGTTTCCGAAGTCGCCGCGCAATTCGGCGCAACGCCTGCGCAAGCCATCGTGATGGGCGACGGATCGAACGATTTGCAGATGATGGCCATCGCGGGCCTGTCGGTCGCGTTCCGTGCCAAACCCGTGGTGCGCGAGAAGGCATCGGTGGCGTTCAACTACGCGGGGCTCGACGGATTGCTGTCGCTGTTCCGGCGCGACTGAGCGTCGCGCCACCTCGCCGTTCGTGCATCGTCGGCGAGGCGTCACGGTGTCGCGATGTCGCGGGCTGCGCGCTCACGTCATGGTGCGCCTGACACGCCGACGTCTCCAGACGCCGACGAATGGCGGCCTGTAAAAGCGCCCATTCGGTTTGCCTTGCGGGACCGGCGTCGGTCGCTTCGTCCTTCGACGCGTCGACAGACAAGCGCGACAACGCAAAACTGAGCGGAAACAACGTGCCGGTGTCGGGCTCGTAGTGCACGTGCTCCGCAGTCAGCCCCGCATGCAGAATGCCGCGCGTCATCAGGTTGTCGAACATCGCCAGCGACGCATTCGCGTAGTCCTGCGGCAAGTGTTCCAACGCGCCGACCGGCGTGCCCGCCACGCGCCGCATATGCAGCACAAATCGCCCCTGGCAAGTGCGCAGGAGCGTCGCGGCGCCAGCGCCGTAATAGCGCTCGAACATGCGCTTCTCGTTGACGGCCAGGGCGAGCTTGCGCGGCCCTGTAGGAACGCCCGCCTCGAATTCGGACGCGCGAAAGGAAAACAGCCACTTGTAGACGCGTGACGCGTCGTGCGGATCGGGCGCGACTGTCCCGCAGCGCTCGCCCAGTTCGCAGGCGGCTTCGTAACCCACCAGGTCCGCGAGCGTCGCCTTCGTCTCGATAACGTCGGGGGCGTGACTATCGATGATCGCGCCCAGACGTCTGCGCATCGCGTCGAAGCTCGACGCGTCCGCCGCCGCCGGCCCCGGCGTGCGCGCATCGGGCGCCATCGCGCACGCGTCGAACGTTGCGGCCACGCCCATGTCCACCGCCCAGAAGGTTGTCGTCGAGGCGTCGAAATAAAGATTTTCGGAATGAAGATCGCGGTGTGCAACGCCCGCATCGATCATCTTCCCTTGCAGTTCATCGAGCGCGAGCAAGACGTCGAGCTTGCACTGGCCATACTCGGATGGCCAGATCCGGTACAGCGGTTTGCCCGGCACCTTGCGCATGCGTATGCACAGGTAGTTGTCCTTCGTCACGAAGCTCTCGGCGCCGCAAGGACCATATAACCGATTGAAGTTCCGGACCTCCTGCCGTGTCCGTTCGAACGCCCCGCTCATGTCTGCCGAGTGCAACACGTCCCGGCTTACCTTGACGACATAGGCCGGATCGTCGCGATCGGCAAATACGGCGCCCGCGTCGCCACCGCCCACGAAGTGGCGCTCGGCCTGGGCGCCGATGATGTCGTCGAGCGATCGGGAATCGAGCGGCACGCCGGCGGCGGCCGGTGCGGTCGTTGCGACCACGGCAAGCGGCGAAGGCGCGCAAGGCGCGTCGGATACCGACGGCGGTGCGCTCACGGGAACGGACGGGAACGAGGCGGCTGGCAGGAACATGGCGGCGGCGGCGCGTCCGGAGCGCCGCTCCGGACCTCGCACGTGATACCCACGAAGGTCGAAAAGCATCAGCGTGACGTGCTACGCCGCCGGCCCGCTTCCGAAATGTGCTGCAAAGTGTGCCGCCATTCGCAGGCGGCCACCGCCGCCGACGGCATCAAGCCGTCAGATGCGCCTTCAGGCTCGCTTCGATGTCGGCTTGCAGGTCGCGAACGTCTTCCAGCCCCACATAGAAGCGCACGAGGGCGCCCTTGTGCGGCCAGGGCGTGGCCGTGCGCATGGACGGGACCCGGTACGGTACGACGAGGCTGTGCGCCCCACCCCAACTGAAACCGATCTTGAACAGGCGAAGCGCTTCGATGAATGCGTCGACTTGCGCCTGCGTGTAACGCTCGTCGAACACGACGGAGAACAGCCCTCCCGCGCCAGTGAAGTCACGCCGGAAATTCTGATGCCCCGGACAATCCTCGAACGCCGGATGCAGCACCGCAGCGATCTCGTGACGCGTACCCAGCCACGTGGCCAGCCTCATCGCCGCGCGATCATGCGCCTCGAAGCGCAACTGCATGTTCGGCAGGCTGCGCAGCACCAGACTGCAATCGTCCGCCGACACGCCGACGCCCATGCGCATACGCGCCTGCTTCAGGCGATGGTGGATCTCGTCGTCGATGGTCACGACGCCGCCCATCAGAATGTCGCTGCCGCCCGACTGATATTTGGTCAGCGCCTGCACCGAGATATCCACGCCGTGATCGAAGGGACGGAACGCAAGCCCGGCGCAATAGGTGTTGTCGATGGCGGTGAGCACACCACGCTCGCGCGCCACGCGGGCAATCGCGGGAATGTCGGGGACTTCCATCGTCACCGAGCCCGGGGCTTCCAGCCAGATCAACCTGGTGTTTGGCTGGACCAGCGCGCCAATGCCGTCACCGATCATGGGATCGTAGTAACGCACCGTGATGCCCCACGACTGCGCGAGCCAATCGCCGTGTTCGCGGTTCGGGCCGTAGGCGTTGTCGGGAATCAGCACGTCGTCGCCACTCCGGACGAGACCGAAATACACATTGGAAATCGCGGCAAGTCCCGACGGGAACAGCAGGCAATGCTTGCCGCCTTCCAGCGCGGCGAGCCGGCGCATCAACTCCATGGACGTGGGCGTCGCGTGCAAACCGTAGCGCCACTGGCTGTCGTTCTTCCAGTCGAGCGTGCGCATGGCGGCCAGGTCGGGAAAGATCACCGTCGAGGCGCGCGCCACCGGCACCGGCATGGCGGCGAAGCCGGCGGGCAGTTGCGTGTCGGTGTGCAGAATATTGGTTTGCCAGTGCCAGCCGTTGGCTTCCGGCTTATCGAGGGGCTTGCGGTTGTCTTGCGTCATCACGGCTCCGGAAAGACTCGGGCCGGCAACACCGCCGGCCCCCGGGGAGTAACTTACACGCGCTCGAACACGGCGGCAATGCCCTGACCGCCGCCGATGCACATCGTGACCAGCGCGTATCGTCCGCCGATACGCTGCAACTCGTGCAGTGCCTTGACCGTGATGAGCGCCCCCGTCGCACCGATCGGGTGACCCAGCGAAATGCCCGAGCCATTCGGATTGACCCTGGCCGGATCGAAGCCGAGATCGCGCGTCACGGCGCAAGCCTGCGCGGCAAACGCTTCATTGGCTTCCACGACATCGATGTCGTCGACCTTCAGACCCGCACGCTCCAGTGCCTTGCGCGACGCCGGCACCGGGCCGATGCCCATGTAGTTCGGATCCACGCCAGCGTGCGCGTAGCTCACCAGACGGGCAAGCGGCCGGACCCCGCGGCGCTCGGCTTCCGCGCGCTCCATCAGAATGAGCGCCGCTGCCGCGTCGTTCAGACCGGAGGCATTGCCTGCCGTGACGGTACCGTCTTTCTCGAACACCGGACGCAACTTCGCCATGTCCTCCAGACTGACCTCGGCGCGTACGTGCTCGTCGGTGGTGAACGCGACGTCGCCCTTCTTCGACTTCAGCGTGATCGGCACGATCTGATCGTTGAAGTACCCCGCCGCCATCGCACGGGCCGCGCGCTGGTGCGACTCCACGGCAAGACGGTCCTGATCGTCGCGTGTAATGCCCCACTTCTTCGCAATATTCTCCGCCGTCACGCCCATGTGGATGTTGGCGAACGGGTCATGCAGCGCCCCGAGCATCATGTCGACCAGACGCGACTCGCCCATGCGCGTGCCCCAGCGGGCGCCGGGCATGACGTACGGTGCGCGGCTCATGCTCTCCGCGCCGCCCGCCATCGCCACGTCGGTGTCGCCCAGCAGGATCGACTGGGCAGCGGACACCACCGCCTGCAGACCGGACCCGCACAGGCGGTTGACGGTCATGGCAGGCGCGTGCTGGCTCACGCCGGCCTCGATGGAGGCCACGCGCGCCAGATACATGTCTTTGGGTTCGGTGTGGATGACGTTGCCGAACACGACGTGTCCGACGTCTTCACCGCCGACCTGCGCGCGGGCCATGGCCTCGCGGGCGACGATGGCGCCGAGCTGCGTCGGCGCGAAGTCCTTCAGGCTGCCACCAAAATCACCAATCGCGGTACGTACTCCACTGACGATCACGACCTCTCGTTGCATGTCTCTTCTCCGGGTGGGTATAAGTTTGCAACGAGTATAGCGTCATAGGGGGTTACCGCGATGGCAGGGTCATTGGAAGGAAGCCTCCATCGGTGCGTCGGTGCGTCAGTTCGCCAGCGCTCGGAGTACCTGCTCCGCGCGCGGCACCGGGGCGACCGCGCCGTAGCCGGTGGTCGACAACGCGGCGCACACGTTGGCATAGCGGGCCGCCGTGAACGGATCGTCGCCCAGTGCCAGACGCGCCACGAACGCGCCGCCGAAGCAATCGCCAGCGCCCGTGGCGTCGACCGCCTGTACCGGGTAAGGCGCGACGATACGGCGCTCCTCGGGCGTTGCGACGTAGCAACCTTCGCGTCCGAGCTTGAGCGCCACGACCTTAACACCGTAGGAGAGCAGCGCATCGAGAATCGCGTCGCGATCTTCAAGGCCGGTCACGGCCGTGACGTCATCCCAACTCGGCAGGCAGACGTCGGTCAGGCTGAACGCCTCGCGCATGGTGGCGCGCGCGCGGGCGAGCGGCCACAGCTTGAGACGCAGATTGGTATCGAACGACACTTTGCCGCCCGCTGCGCGAATCTTCGACATGGCGTCGAAGGCGGCGTCGCACGCACTGACGCTGATGGCCAGACTGATCCCGGACAAATGCAGGAACTGTGCACCCGCGAGCGCCTCGCGCGGCAGGTCCTGCGCGCGATAGCGGCTCGCGGCCGACCCCGCGCGCAAATAGTCGAAATGGTGCCCGTTGTCGTCGTGCGACACGAAATAGACGCCGCTCGGCGCCTGCGAATCCACACGAACGAACCGGGTATCGACATGCTCGTCGCGCCACAGATCGAGCAACATGCGGCCGAACAGGTCGTCGCCGACCGCGCTCACGTAACCCGTTCGCACCCCCTGGCGGCTCGCGGCGATCGCGAAGTTGGACGTGTCGCCGCCGAAGCCTTGCAGATATCGCCGGGCGTCCTCGGGCGACTGATTGAATTCGACCATCGCCTCGCCCATGGCGAGGACTTGCGGCATTTGCATGATTTTCGAATCCGCTTGCGTCATCAGACCACCTCGCCCCACAGGTCGTGACCGTCGGCGCCGGTCACCTCGACGTTCACGAACTCGCCGACCTTCAGGCGCTTGGCGGCCTTGGGCGTCGGTTCGATGTACACGAGGCCGTCGATTTCCGGCGCGTCGGCGGCCGAGCGGGCGATACCGCCGTCCTGATTGATTTCATCGACGATCACCTGAATCGTCTTGCCTATTTTGCGTTGCTGGCGCTCGGAAGAAATTTCTTCGGCCACTTCCATGAAGCGCGCGCGGCGCGCTTCGCGCACTTCGTCCGGCAGCGCGCCGGGCAGTTCGTTGGCGCGCGCGCCTTCGACAGGCGAGTAGGCGAAGCAGCCAACGCGGTCGAGTTCGGCTTCGCGCAGGAAGTCCAGCAGGTATTCGAATTCGGCTTCGGTCTCGCCCGGGAAACCGGCGATGAACGTGCTGCGGATCGTCAGATCCGGGCACATCTTGCGCCAGGCCTGGATGCGCTCGAGGTTCTTTTCGCCAGAGGCCGGACGCTTCATGCGCTTGAGCACGTCGGGATGCGCGTGCTGCAACGGCACGTCGAGGTACGGGAGGATGTGGCCTTCGGCCATCAGCGGAATGATCTCGTCGACATGCGGATACGGATAGACGTAATGCAGACGCACCCATGCCCCATACTGCCGGGCCAGTTCGCCCAGCGCCGTGACCAGCTCGGTCATGCGGGTCTTGAGCGGACGACCCGCCCAGAAACCGGTGCGGTACTTCACATCGACGCCGTATGCACTGGTGTCCTGCGAGATCACCAGCAATTCCTTCACGCCCGCCTTGAACAGGTTCTCCGCTTCGAGCATCACTTCGGCCACGGGGCGCGAGTCGAGATCGCCGCGCATCGACGGGATGATGCAGAACGTGCAGCGGTGATTGCACCCCTCGGAAATTTTCAGATAGGCATAGTGGCGCGGCGTGAGCTTGATGCCGGCCGGCGGAACGAGATCGGTGAACGGATCGTGAGGCTTGGGCAGGTGCGTGTGCACGGCGCTCATCACCTCACCCACGGCGTGGGGACCGGTGACGGCGAGCACCTTCGGATGCACGGCGCTCACGATGTCCTGACCGGCGGCGTCCTTCTTGGCACCCAGACAGCCGGTGACGATCACCTTGCCGTTCTCGGCGAGCGCCTCGCCGATGGCGTCGAGACTTTCCTGAACGGCGTCGTCGATGAAGCCGCAGGTGTTCACGACAACGAGGTCGGCACCGTCATAGGTACCGGCAATGTCGTAACCTTCGGCGCGCAATTGGGTCAGGATCTGCTCGGAGTCGACCAAAGCCTTGGGGCAGCCGAGCGAGACGAAGCCGACCTTGGGGGTGCCGGCGGGCGATGGGCGGGACATGGGGCGAAATCCTGATCTAGTAAATACGTGTGACGATCGGCCGCCTGAGCATCACGACGGGGTCAATCCCGTGCGTTGCATCGCCACGCGGCCGAACAGCAGGTAACCGCGCATTTTACCCTGATCGCCCACGGTTCGTTCCAACAATTGCGCCAAACCGGGCGGCACTCCCGCCGGCGCGTGCCGGCGCACGGTGCCATCGGGCGATCCGTTGCGGTGTGCGCCCCTCGTCACACCGCAGCACCGAACGATGCCGCCCGGTTGACGTCTGATCGCGCCCTGCTCAGGGCTTCTTGTTCGGATCGCGGCCCGGCGCGCCGGGAGCGCCCGGCCCTCCCGGAAACGGGAAGGTGCTGAACATGTTCTTCGCCTGGCTCTGCATTTGCTCCTGCATCTGCACGAACAGGTTCTTCGACTGCTCGATGTAGTTGGTCATCATGCCCTGCATCATCGGCGCCTGCATGTTCATGAATTGCGCCCAGACGTCAGGGTTGAAGGCCGCGCCTTCGTAGATGCCCTTCGACTGATCGGCCAGCTTGTTCTGAATTTCGATGAAAGTCTGGATGTTTTTCTCGAGATACGTGCCCATCATGCCCTGCAGCGCGTGGCCGTAGAAGCGGATGATCTGGGCGAGCATCGCGCTCGAGAACATCGGCACACCGCCGGTCTCTTCTTCCAGAATGATCTGCAGCAGGATGCTGCGGGTCAGGTCCTCGCCCGTCTTGGCGTCGACGACCTTGAACTCCTCGGTCTCGAGCACCAGTTGCTTCACATCGGCAAGGGTGATGTACGTACTGGTTTGGGTATCGTACAGACGCCGGTTCGGATACTTTTTGATCAGGCGTTCGTCAGTCTTCTTGCTCGCGGTCATGCGGTGGGTTTCCTGCGTTTTTTGAAGGACTACCCCGACCGGCGGTCGGGGTTAATCACATATTATCGATTCTAGGGCGTTTGCTGCTATGCGGCAAAGCCCTAACCCGCAACGGAGCCGCAACGGCGCGCGGTGCTTCGCTTCGGCCCGCACCGGCACCCGCCCCGTCACCGCTCAGCCCATGTGCAGGCCGCCGTTGAGCGAGAAGTCCGCGCCCGTGGAGAAGCCGGAGTCGTCAGATGCCAGCCATGCCACGATAGAGCCGATTTCGCCAGGCTCGCCCAGACGCTTGACCGGAATCGTCGCCACGATCTTGTCGAGCACGTCCTGACGGATCGAGCGCACCATGTCCGTGCCGATGTAACCCGGCGACACGGTGTTGACCGTCACGCCCTTGGTCGCCACTTCCTGCGCCAGCGACATCGTGAAGCCGTGAATACCGGCCTTCGCCGTCGCGTAGTTCGTCTGACCGAACTGGCCCTTCTGCCCGTTGACCGACGAGATATTGATGATGCGGCCGAAGCCACGCTCGCACATGCCTTCGATCACTTGCTTCGTGACGTTGAACAGGCTTGTGAGGTTGGTGTCGATCACGGCATCCCAATCCTCGCGGGTCATCTTGCGAAAGACGACGTCGCGCGTGATACCGGCATTGTTCACCAGCACGTCGATCTCGCCCACTTCCGCCTTGACCTTGTCGAATGCCGCCTTCGTCGAATCCCAGTCGCCGACGTTGCCCTCGGACGCGATGAATTCGAAACCGAGCGCTTTCTGGTCTTCCAGCCACTTCACGCGGCGCGGCGAATTCGGGCCACACCCGGCCACCACCTTGAAGCCGTCTTTGTACAGCCGCTGGCAAATGGACGTACCGATACCGCCCATCCCGCCTGTCACATATGCAATGCGTTGAGTCATGGAACGCTTCCCCCAAAATAACGGCAAACCTGCCGCCTGTTGCGACTGCCAATTGACCGACGCGCAGGTCGCGCGTTCCCGCGCGAGCCTTCCGTCTCCTGACTACTTCAGTGCGAGCCCGTGCACATTGCACGCACGGGCGACACCGATTCTTGTGCGGACCTGAAACGTCAAGGCCTCGGAGGACCCAAAGGACGCCGGAGCGTCAGACGCGCTCGACCGCCAGCGCCACGCCCATGCCGCCGCCGATACACAGCGAGGCCAGTCCGCGGCGGGCATCGCGACGCTGCATCTCATGCAGCAGCGTGACCAGAATGCGGCAGCCCGACGCGCCGATCGGGTGGCCGATGGCGATAGCGCCGCCGTTCACGTTGATCTTCGAGGTATCCCAGCCCATCTGCTTGTTCACGGCCAGCGCCTGCGCCGCGAACGCTTCGTTGATTTCCATCAGGTCCAGATCGCTCGCCTTCCAGCCCGCACGAGAGAGGCAACGCTGCGAGGCCGGCACCGGCCCGATCCCCATGACCGACGGATCGACGCCGGCGTTGGCATACGCCACGATGCGCGCGAGCGGGGTCAGACCGAGTTGCTCGGCGCGCTTGGCCGACATCACGACCACGGCGGCCGCGCCGTCGTTGATGCCCGATGCGTTGGCCGCCGTCACGGTGCCGTCCTTCGAGAACGCGGGCTTCAGGCCTGCAAGCGATTCGGCCGTCACACCGTGGCGCACGAATTCGTCAGTCTTGAAGACGACCGGGTCGCCCTTGCGCTGCGGAATCGAGACCGGCACGATTTCGTCGTCGAAGCGACCCGCCTTTTGCGCGGCTTCCGCCTTGTTCTGCGAAGCGGCTGCGAAGGCATCCTGCATTTCGCGCGTGATGCCGTACTCCTTGGCGACGTTCTCAGCGGTGATGCCCATGTGGTACTGGTTGTACACGTCCCACAGGCCGTCGACGATCATCGAGTCGATGAGCTTGGCGTCCCCCATGCGGAAACCATCTCGCGAACCCGGCAACACGTGCGGCGCCGCACTCATGTTTTCCTGTCCGCCCGCCACGACGATGTCGGCTTCGCCGGCGGTGATCGCGTTCGCGGCGAGCATCACGGCCTTCAGACCCGAGCCGCAAACCTTGTTGATCGTCATGGCCGGCACCATCGTCGGCAGCCCCGCCTTGATCGACGCCTGACGCGCCACGTTCTGTCCCGAACCGGCGGTCAGCACCTGACCCATGATGACTTCGCTGATGTCTTCGCCCTTGAGCTTGGCGCGTTTGAGGACTTCGTCGATGACGATCGCCCCCAGGTCCGGCGCCGCCACCTTGGCCAGCGAGCCGCCAAATTTACCGACTGCCGTGCGGGCAGCCGACACAATCACGATATCCGTCATGTCTCATTCCTCTTTTTCAATGGGTTCGAACCAGGGGGGGGATGCCCGCCGCGAGGCTGATCGTTCAGCCGCATGTACGCCGCCATACCACGCTCAGGCTTTCGCCTTCACATAGCGGCCAGGCGCCGGTTCGATGGGTGCATAAGCAACATTACCATACGCATTTTGCGCTTTTACGCGTTTTCCGGCGTAACCTGCGAGCCATTCGCTCCAATCGGTCCACCAGCTGCCCGGATGCTCGGTGGCGCCGGCCAGCCAATCGTTTGCGTCGACACCGACATCGTCATTACGCCAATAGCTGCGCTTTTTCTTGATCGGCGGATTGACCACCCCGGCAATGTGACCGGACGCGCCCAGCACGAAGCGACGCTCACCACTGAGCAACGGCAGCGAGCGGAACGCCGACGTCCAGGGCACGATGTGATCCTCACGCGACCCGAACACATAAGCCGGGGCGTCGATCGCACTCAGATCCACAGGCACGCCACAGGTGCGGATCGCACCGGGTTGCTTCAGTTCGTTCTGCAAATAGAGATGGCGCAAGTACCAGCAGAACATCGGGCCGGGCAGATTGGTGCCGTCGCCGTTCCAGTACAGCAAGTCGAACGGCTGCGGCGCATTGCCCTTCAGGTAGCTGTCGACCACATAGTTCCACACCAGATCGTTGGGACGCAGGAACGAGAACGTATTGGCCAGTTCCACGCCACGCATGAGACCCGGCGGTTGCCCGAGGCCGCCGCCGATGGTCTGCTCGCGAAACTGCACGTGCGGCTCGTCGACGAAGACGTCGAGCACGCCGGTGTCGGAAAAATCGAGCAACGTCGTGAGCAATGTCACGCTCGCGACCGGTGACTTCCGCCCCTTCTGGCCCTTGGCGGCAAGGACGGCCAGCGCGGCGGCAAGCAACGTACCGCCCACGCAAAAGCCGAGGGCGTTGATCTGCGACTGCCCGCTGATGTCGCGCACGACGTCGATGGCGGCGATCGGTCCCTCGCCCACGTAGTCGTCCCACGTCTTGTGCGCGAGCGACATGTCAGGGTTGCGCCAGGACACCACAAACACGGTGTGCCCCTGCTCCACGGCATAGCGGATCAGCGAATTCTCGGGCTGGAGATCGAGGATGTAGTACTTGTTGATGCACGGCGGCACGACCAGCAGCGGGCGCTGATGCACCGTCGGCGTGAGTGCCTTGTACTGGATCAGTTGAATCAGGTCGTTCTCGAAGACCACGGCGCCCTCGGTCGTGGCAACGTTGCGTCCGACTTCGAAGGCCGCCTCATCGGTCTGCGAGACCTTGCCTTTGCCCATGTCGACGAGCAGGTGCTGCATACCGGCGAGCAGACTGTCGCCATGTGTCTGCACGAGACGTTGCTGCGCGTCGGGATTGGTGGCGATGAAGTTCGCGGGCGAACTCGCGGCCACCCACTGCTCGACCGCAAAACGGATGCGCTCACGCGTCTTCGCATCCGCATCGACCAGTTCGGCCATGCGCATCAGAAAACGACCATTGAGCAGATAGAGCGCCGCCGGCAGGGCATAGAACGGATTGCGCCAGCCCTCGCCCGAAAAGCGACGGTCACCCAAGGCGGGCGCCGTATCGAGACCGGGCTGATTGAAGCTGGCGACAAGTTCGGAAAATTCTCGGGCGTAATCGGACTGAAGCGCTTTCAGGCGGGCCGGGTCGACGTGCAATGACGTCGGTTGCGGCAGTGCGCCCGTCTTGCCGAACAGTTCGAAGAGCCCCGCGAACGGGTTCGCGTCAGCCGCCGCGCCATTGGCGGCGAAGGGTGACGGGCCAGTTCCCGGCAAAGCGCCGAACATCTGTTGGGCGGCCTTGAACCACTGCGACATGTCCTGAGCGGAGAGCGAAGCGGAGGGAAACTGCTGAGCAAACGAGGCGGCAAACGAGGCCGGATCGAAGTTGGCACTGGCGCGATTCATGGTAGCCTGAGTGTCACGTCCGTTGCGTTAGGGGCCAGTGCCCGGAACGCGGCGGCGTGCTTCGCTTCATGAGCGATGCGCCCCGCCTGTGAAGCATTCTTGCGTGCGCGCGAAGGCGTGTCAATCTTTGCGGAGAACGGCGCGGGCACGCGATCTCCGCATTGTCCCGTTCCACCCCTTATTTTTGAATGCGCGTTTGTCCCGATGCTCATCGTCCTCCTCGGCTGGCTCTACGTCATCGGCATGGTCGCCATCACCGCACCCTCCGCGTGGCTGGGCATCGCGATCTTCCTGTTCGGCGGCATTGGCCCCGCGCTGCTGATGCTGTACATCGCGGGAGGCCGCGCGCGGCGTACCCGCACGCTGCGACGCGATGACGCAGATTGAGCGCTCGGGACTCGCCCCAGGACGAATTCGTTCTCCCTCGCGCCAACCGGCTCAGGCGCGCACTCGCTCGGCCAACGTCGGCCGCGCCACCCCTTACGTCTGACGCCAGACCAGCGCCGCCATACGCCCGGTCGTCCGGTCACGACGATAGGAATAAAAGCGCGCCGGGTCGCCGACCGTGCACCACTGACCGCCCGAGACCTGCGTCACGCCCTCGCGCGCGAGCCGCAGCCGCGCCAGCGCGCATAGGTCGGCGAGCGATTTGCCGAGCGCCGGGTCGCCGTGAGCAACGAACGCCGCTTGCGTCGCTTCGCGCTCATCCGGTGTCGCGGCGCGCAGAAACGCCTCGCGCACCTCGGGACCGACTTCGAACGCCGTTGGACCGATACATGGGCCAAGCCACGCGATGACGGTCGCTGTGCTGCCGGGCTCCGGCAGGCGTGCGCGCAATGCCTGCACGGTCTGCTCGATGACGCCGGCGCAAAGCCCTCGCCAGCCGGCATGTGCCGCTGCAACAGCGTGCCCCTGAGCATCGCATAGCAACACCGGCAGACAGTCCGCCACCATGATCGTGCTTGCCAGCCCTACCGCGTTCGTGGCGCTCGCGTCCGCTTGCAACGGATCGCCCGCATTGACGGCATCCAACGCCGCTTGTGCATCGACGACGCGCGGCCCATGCACTTGCGCCACCCACGCACACGGCACGCCTGCTCGCGCGGCGAGCAGCGTCCGGTTGATGCGCACGGCTTCGGGATCGTCGTCCGCCTTGTAGCCCAGGTTGAACGTCGCGTGCGGCCCCTGGCTGACACCGCCCGCGCGTGTCGTGAAAACGGCGCGCACGTTCGCCGGCGCAGGCCAGTCCGGGACGATCCAGTCCGTGGCGAGGGCGTTTTGCACGGCGTTGAGGTCGTTTGACTCAGGCAGGGAAGAAGTCATCGAGCGAATCGGGGAGCGTTGTAAAGTCGAATTCGAGGCCGAGCGCGGCCATGAGTTCGCGCATGTCGTCCGGCAACGGCGCCTGCCAGTGCATCGCGCTGTCGTCTTCCGGATGAATCAGACCGAGGCGCCAGGCATGTAACGCCTGACGGGCAAAACCGCCTGGCAACGAGGGGCGCTTGTGACGTGGCTTGTATAGCGGATCGCCAAGCAGCGAATGGCCGAGATGGGAGAGATGGACGCGAATCTGGTGCGTGCGCCCCGTATCGAGCGAGCAAAGCACCAGCGAAACCGGGGAGCCTTCCCATTCGGCACTGGCGACCGTCACCACGCGCGTGCGCGCCGGTTTGCCGCCCTGCCCCTGCACGACCGCCATACGCGTGCGCTCGCGCGGATCCCGTCCGATCGGCGCGTCGACGACCGTGCGAAGCGCCGGGCGTCCCCATACCAGCGCCGCGTAATGCCGCTTGACCGAGCGCGCCTGCAACTGGCGCACCAGATCGGTCTGCGCGATCAGCGTACGTGCCACAACCATCAACCCCGACGTCTCCTTGTCGAGCCGGTGCACGATGCCCGCGCGCGGCAGGTCGGCCGCCGACTGGCCGTAGCGGTGCAGCAGTCCGTTGAGGAGCGTGCCGGACCAGTTTCCGGCTGCCGGGTGGACGACGAGCCCCGCCGGCTTGTTGAAGACGGCGAGCGTCGTGTCTTCGTACAAGACATCCAGCGGCACGGGTTCGGGCGCAAAGGCAAGCTGCTCCGGCAATGCCGCCGGCGTGATGACGACAGCTTCGCCACCGGCGACCTTTTGCCGGACCTTGGCGGTCTCGCCATTGAGCGTGACGCGGCCGTCTTCGACCCAGGCTTGCAGTCGGCTACGGGAATATTCGGGAAAACAGGACGCCAGCGCCTTATCCAGCCGCTCGCCGGCGAGGGCGTCGGGTAAGGTCGTGACAAGCGGTGTATTGACGGGAACGACGGAAGCGCCCTCTGCGAGAGGCTGATCGGAAGCACTTGGGAAAGCCGCCGGAAGCGAGTCGAGGTCGTCGTCAGACGAATCCTCCGCATTTTCCGTGGCGAATGAGGCGGTTACGCTATAATCCGGCACTATTGAACGGGTCATCGAGAAGTGAAGCCAACGAGCATGCAAGCCCTGAAACTTGTCAAACATCTGACGCTGGCCGCCATCGTGGTCGGCAGCATGGCCGCCTGTGGCATTCTGCCGGAGAAGGTCGACGAAACGGCCAGCTGGTCGACGAACAAATTATACTCGGAAGCCAAGGACAGCTTTGATAGCGGCGACTATACGAAGGCCGCCAAGTACTACGAGTTGCTCGAAGGTCGCGATCCGTTCGGCCCGCACGCCCAACAGGCACAGATCAACACGGCCTACTCCTATTACAAGGACAATGAGCCGGCGCAGGCGCTCACCGCCGTCGACCGCTTCATCCGTTTGCATCCGGACAGCCCGTCGATCGATTACGCCTATTACCTCAAGGGTCTGATCAACTTCAACGACGACCTTGGTCTGTTTGGCCGCTTCTCGGGCCAGGATCTGAGCGAACGCGATCCGAAGGCGCTGCGCGCTGCATATGACAGCTTCAAGTACCTGGTCGAGCATTATCCGACCAGCAAGTACGCGAACGACGCTGCCCTGCGCATGCGCTACGCCGTCAACGCGATGGCGGCACACGAAGTGCATGCGGCGGAGTACTACTACCGTCGTGGCGCGTACCTCGCCGCCGTGAACCGCGCGCAGACCGCTCTGAAGGATTACGATCAGGCGCCCGCGCTGGAAGACGCGCTTGGCATCATGATCAAGTCGTACGACAAACTCGGCATGACCGAACTGCGTGACGACGCCCGTCGCGTGATGGAAAAGACCTACCCGAACAGCGGCTACCTTACCGTCGGCCGACGTATCGACACCACCGGCGACAAGAAGTCCTGGTGGCAGATCTGGCGCTAAGCTGCATAAGCCGCCGATCGTCTTTCTGAAAGGAGCCCTCGCAATTGCGGGGGCTTTTTCGTTCCGGTCGTGAAGTATGTCGACGCGCCGCTCGCCGAGCTTGGCACCCTCGATGCGCTCGCCCCGGACTTGCTGGTGGTGCTGGGCGGCCCGATCGGCGCGTACGATGACGCGCTACACCCGTTCATCGCCGACGAACTCGCGCTCGTCAAACGACGACTCGACGCAGGCAAACCGATTCTCGGCATATGCCTGGGTGCGCAACTGATGGCGCGGGCATTGGGTGCGAAGGTCTATCCGCTGGGCGTGAAGGAGATCGGCTACGCGCCACTCATGCTGACCGACGCGGGACAGACGTCGCCGCTCGCCGCGCTGGGGGATGCGGCGGTACTTCACTGGCATGGCGATCAGTTCGACATTCCGCCGGGGGCGGCACACCTCGCGCGCACCGCTGTCGGTGCACATCAGGCGTTCGCGCTCGGCACCCACGCACTGGGCCTGCAATTTCACCTCGAAGCCGATGCCGCCCGCATCGAATCCTGGCTCGTCGGTCATGCGTGTGAACTGAGCGCGGCGAAGATCGATCCGGCGACATTGCGCGAGGACGCGCGCCGCCATCACGCGCGGCTCTCGGAAGTCGCGCCTGCCGTTATTGGACGTTGGCTCGACGCCATGCCGCCCGGTGCAAACTGAACGACCTGAGCGACCTGAAAGACGCCCGTCGACATGAAAAAGCCAGACGCAAACGTCTGGCTTTTTTTCTCATTTACTGCATGCAAACCACGATTCAGCTACCGGCCTGTGCCGCGATCTCGTCGAAGAAACCGCGCACGATCGGCAGCTCGCGGGTGCGCTTGAATGGCGGCAAGCTCTGCCAGATGCGACGGCCGTAAGGTTTGTCCACGAGACGCGGATCGCAGATCATCAACACGCCCCGGTCGGCCTCGGAACGAATCAGACGCCCCGCCCCTTGTTTGAGCGTAATCACGGCCTGCGGCAACTGGTGCACCGCAAACGGACTCAGCCCCTTCTTCGTCAGCGCGTCGAGGCGCGCTGCCAGCACCGGGTCGTCGGGCGGGGCAAACGGCAGCTTGTCGATAATGACGAGCGAGAGCGCCTCGCCACGCACATCCACCCCTTCCCAGAAACTCTGGCTGCCGATCAGCACCGCATTGCCCAGCGCGCGGAAGCGGTCGAGCAATTCCGTGCGGCTTGCCTCGCCCTGCACGAGCAACGGGTAAGGCCACCCGCGACGTTCGAACTCTTCGCGCAGACGTTCCGCGGCCCGGTTCACCGCACGCAATGTCGTACAGAGCACGAACGCCCGCCCGCCGCTCACCTCCAACACCGGCAATGCGGCGTCGAGCACCGCATCCGTAAAGTTGGGGGCAGACGGTTGCGGCAATCCTCGTGGCACGTACAACAGGCTCTGGTTCGGATAGTCGAACGGACTGGCCAGCGTGAGGGACTTCTGTGCGTCGAGGCCCAACTGGGCGGCGTAGTGCATGAAGTTGCCCTTCACGGACAACGTCGCCGACGTGAAAATCCACGCACGCGGCGCACCGGCACGCTGCTTCGCGAAGATCGGCGCAATCGACAGCGGCGTCTGGTGCAACTGCACCGTCTGCGAAAAGACTTCGATCCAGCGAACCGTCTCGGGCGGCGTATAGGTTTTGTCCGACGGGCCATCGCCTTGCAAGTCGGTGCCAGCGGCCTCCGCCTGGGTGGCCAGCCGCGCGGCTTGCGCTTCGCGCGCCGTCGCGGCCTTCGCAGCCTTCGCCGCTTTTTCCCGCTTGCCGTCCGTAACACGCGGCGCGTCCGGGTCCAGCAACGGCAGCGGCTGCTCGTCCGGCGTCGGCGGTGTCACCCCCAACTGCCAGCGCTCAAGTTGCTCGTGCAACTCCAACGCACGACGCAGACAAGCGCCCAGCGCCTCGGCGCGTTCCGCCTGATGCTGGAGCGTTTCGATCAGGTCTTGCAGCGAGAGATCGACACTCTCGAGCGCGCCGAACAGTTCGTGATCGTCCGGCAATTGCGTCACGGACATGCGCGTGTTGTCCTGCCCGAACGTCAGACGCACGTCGCGTGCCGAGCGCTCGAGGTTCGCACCGAGCTTGACCCAGTCGGCAGCGTCACGCGCGTGAATCAGCCCTTCGGCTACGCAATCGCGCGCCAATTCAAGCAGTTGGCTGGTCGACACCGTCTCGCCGAAGAACAGCGTGGCCGTCTCCGGCAACTGATGCGCTTCGTCGAAAATCACCGTGTTCGCACTCGGCAACAGTTCCGCCATGCCCGTATCGCGCAGCATCACGTCGGCAAAGAACAGGTGGTGATTGACCACCACGAGGTCGGCCTGTTGCGCCTCCTTGCGCGCGAGCATCACAAAGCAGTCCTTGTAACGCGGGCATTCCTGTCCCAGGCAGTTGTCGCGGGTGGAGGTCACCTGTGCCCAGATCGGCGCATTCTCCGGCACCGAGGCGAGTTCGGCCTTGTCGCCGCTGTGCGTGATCTGCGCGAACGTCGTGATCTCACGCAGTTGCGCCGCCTCGTGGCGCGAAGCGAAACGCCCCTCCTGCTGGGCGCGTTCGAGATAGTAGTGACACAGATAGTTCGAACGCCCCTTGAGCATGGCGACCGTCACCGGCACGGCGAGCGCCTTGCGCACGGTGGGAATATCCCGCGCGAAGATCTGGTCCTGCAAATGCTTGGTACCGGTCGAGATGATCGTCTTGCCGCCCCATAGCATGGCCGGCACGAGATACGCGTAGGTCTTGCCCGTGCCGGTGCCCGCTTCGGCGATCAGTGTGTCGTGGGTGTCCATCGCGGCGGCCACGGCGCGCGCCATCTCGGTCTGCGGCTCGCGCGAGCGGTAGCCGTCGATGGCACGCGCGAGCATGCCGCCGTCACCGAAGATTTCCTGCAACTCGCGCTCACGCTTGGGCGCAAGCGGCTTGAGTCCGTGAAATGTGGGGGTATCGGCGCTGGGGGAGAGGTCGGCGGGATCGCTGGCGGCGGAATCGGTCAAAACGGCTCAGAAAACTCGAAGGCGCCGCGAATCGCTCCATGAGCATTCGTGGCGCCGCAATGAAAAATAACCGCGCTGGCGCCGCACACACAGGCGTCCGGTATCGCGCGAAGCTCCGGCTCACCCCGCTCAGGCGGGCTGGTCCGGCGTTTGCTGCACCTGCAGCAAGGTGATCGTGTCCTTGATCTTCAGACGGCGCTTCTTGAGGCGGGTGACCTGAAGTTCGTCGTACGCCGGCTCCGTCAGGAGCTTGTCGATCAGGTAATCCAGATCGCGGTGTTCGATCTGCAACTCGATGATGCGGCGTCCAACGGAGTGAAGATCGTGCTGCATCGTGGCAACTCTCCTGCGACTCTCAATTAATTCCGGTTCCGGCGCCAACGATCGTTCAGCGTCGCTTGCTGGCCTTACTGGGTGTTGCTGGGTATTGCTAGGTATTGCTGAATTTACTGACCCTGGATGGCCTTCTGCGCCGGCGAGCCGCCCGATTGGGACTCGTTACGGCGCGCGTCCGACTTTTGCTGACGCTCGATGGCTTCCTGCTGTTTCTGGTTGTACTTGCGCACGTTCTCTTCGCGCTCTGCCGCCTTCTGTGCTGCGGTGGCCTTCGCTTCGTCGAGCTTCTGCTGCTGTGCAGCCTGTTTCGCATTGTACGACTCGCTGTTGGCCGCACGCTGCGGGGCTTGCCCCGTGCGCTCCGTCACCCGTTGCTGATACTCGGCCTGCTTGGCTTCGTAATCGGCCACGTTCTGGGCTCGCTCGGCGGCGCGCTGAGGCGCCTCGGCAGCGGTTTGCGCGCGCTTGGCTGCGAGACGCTCGTCGCGCTCCGCCGCACGCGCCTTGCGCTCCTGATCTTCCAGCACGAGACGCTGGCTGCGCACCGCCTTGAGCGCCTCACGCTGCTCGTCGCGTGCCTTGTCGATGCAGTAGTTCACGAAGAACTTCGACGCGCACTCGTACTTCGCTTCCGCGAAACGGTAATCGATCCACGCCCGCTGACGATCGAGCACCGCGCGGCGACCGGCAAAATCGTCCTGCGCCGGGTGCATGTCGAGCTGGTCGTCGTAGGGGACGGGCTTGTCGTCCTCGGCCGCCGCCGCTGCGGCGCTGGCCTTGCTGGCGGACGACGGCGATGCGATGCGGTCTGCGGTCGCGTCGAACGGCACCACGGGCACGCGCAGCTGCTCGGTCGTGCGACCCGCCGCTTCCACGGCGCTCAGCCCCTGCGCATACGAGATCCCCGGCGCGGCAGCCGTAGCCGCCATTGCCACTGTCAGGGCGAGTCCGGGAATCGATACGCGCGCACGGGACGTGGCGTCCCGATACGAAACCTGATGTTGATTCAGTCGCGAAAACAATTTATCGAGGGAAATCATGAGGTTGAGCGGAGTCATGCCAAATTTTAGCATTGCCTGCCCGGACGCGCCCGCGGTTTATGGCAAAATGCCCCGCTCCTGGCACTTGGGTAACTCGCAACACTCATGACGCAAAACGTAGCCCTTCAGATCGTTCAACGCATCGCCGACGAACTCGGCGTACAGCCGCGTCAGGTCGCCGCTGCCGTGCAACTGCTGGACGAAGGCGCCACCGTGCCCTTCATCGCCCGCTATCGCAAGGAAGTGACCGATAACCTCGACGACACGCAACTGCGGAATCTCGAAGAGCGCCTGCTGTATCTGCGCGAACTGGAAGATCGCCGTGCAGCGATCCTCACGAGCATCGAGGAACAAGGCAAGCTGACCGACGAACTGCGCACCGCCATCGTGGCGGCCGAAACGAAGCAGACGCTCGAAGATCTCTATCTGCCGTACAAGCAAAAGCGCCGCACGCGCGCCCAGATCGCCCGCGAAGCCGGCCTTGAGCCGCTCGCGCAGGCCCTGCTCGGCGACCCGACGCTCGACCCGCAGGTCGAAGCCGCCAAATTCGTCGACGCCGACAAAGGCGTGGCAGACATCAAGGCAGCGCTCGACGGCGCGCGCGACATCCTCTCGGAGCAGTTCGGCGAGACGGCCGAGTTGCTCGGCAAGCTGCGCGACTACCTGTGGACGCAGGGCGTGGTCTCGTCGAAGGTCGTGGAAGGCAAGGAAAGCGAAGAAGGCGAAAAATTCCGCGACTATTACGACTACGCCGAGCCGATTGCCGCCGTCCCGTCGCATCGCGCGCTCGCGTTGTTCCGTGGCCGCAACCTCGGCATTCTGATGGTCAAGCTGGGCCTGGGCGAAGAGCTCGACGCGCAGGTCCCGCACCCGTGCGAGAGCGTGATTGCCGGGCACTTCGGCATTCGTCAGCAGAACCGCGCCGCCGACAAATGGCTCGGCGATGTGTGCCGCTGGTCGTGGCGCGTGAAGGTGCAGCCGCACCTCGAATCGGAACTGCTCACGCAAATTCGCGAAAGCGCCGAGAGCGAAGCCATCCGCGTGTTCGCACGCAACCTCAAGGCGTTGCTGCTCGCCGCACCGGCCGGCCCGAAGGGCGTGATCGGCCTGGACCCCGGCCTGCGTACCGGCGTGAAGGTCGCAGTGGTCGACGCAACGGGCAAACTGCTCGGCACCGACACCATCTACCCGCACGAGCCCCGCCGCGACTGGGACGGCTCGCTGGCGCGTCTGGCGAAAATCGCCGCCGCCACCGGCGCGCAACTCGTGAGCATCGGCAACGGCACGGCGTCGCGTGAGACGGACAAGCTCGCGCAGGAACTGATCAAGCGCCACCCGGAACTCAAGCTTCAGAAGATCGTGGTGTCGGAAGCCGGCGCGTCGGTGTACTCGGCCTCCGAATTTGCCGCCAAGGAGTTCCCGGAACTCGACGTCTCGCTGCGTGGCGCCGTATCGATTGCGCGCCGCCTGCAGGATCCCCTTGCCGAACTCGTCAAGATCGAGCCGAAAGCCATTGGCGTGGGCCAGTATCAGCATGACGTGAACCAGCGCGAGTTGGCCCGCATGCTCGACGCCGTCGTCGAGGATTGCGTGAACGCCGTGGGTGTGGACGTCAACACGGCGTCGGCGCCGCTGCTCGCGCGCGTATCCGGCCTGAACAGCACGCTCGCGAAGAACATCGTGGACTTCCGCGACAGCAACGGCCCGTTCACCAACCGTGAAGCGCTCAAGAAAGTGCCGCGCCTGGGCGACAAGACGTTCGAACAGGCTGCCGGCTTCCTGCGCGTGAACGGCGGCGACAATCCGCTGGACCGCTCGTCGGTTCACCCGGAGGCGTATCCGGTTGTCGAGCGCATTCTCGCGAAGATCAAGAAATCGATCGGCGAGGTGATGGGCAATGGCTCGGTGGTGCGCAGCGTGTCGCCGACGGAGTTCGTCGACGAGCGCTTCGGATTGCCGACCGTCAAGGACATTCTGACCGAACTGGAAAAGCCCGGCCGCGATCCGCGCCCCGAATTCAAGACGGCGACTTTCCAGGAAGGCGTCGAGAAGCTGACCGACCTGAAGCCGGGCATGCAACTCGAGGGCGTCGTGACGAACGTGGCCGCTTTCGGTGCGTTCATCGACATCGGCGTCCATCAGGATGGCCTGGTTCACGTCTCCGCCATGTCGACGAAGTTCATCAAGGACCCGCACGAAGTCGTGAAGGCTGGCGATATCGTCAAGGTGAAGGTGCTCGAAGTCGACCCGCGCCGTCAGCGCATTTCGCTCACGATGCGCCTGAGCGATGACCTGCCGGTCGCCGGCGCCAGCGACCGTCCGAGCAGTGGTGGCGGCAACGGAGCACGTAGCGGCAGCGGAGGCGGCGGCCATCGCAGCAGCAACGGCGGCGCCCGCCAGCGCGAACCGGAAACGGTCAACGCCATGGCGGCAGCCTTCGCCAAGCTCAAGCGCTGAATGTCCTGAGCGTCCCGCGATGCAGCGACACACGCTGCATCCGGCGCCCAGACGGCAAAAAGCCCACTCGGATGAGTGGGCTTTTTTTCATCTTGCCATCGCGCATCGCTTCCCCGGACGAAGCGAACGCACGCGAACGTGCGCTAGATCTCGATTTTCGTGCCCAGCTCGACCACGCGGTTCGCCGGAATACTGAAGAAGTCGGTCGGCTTGGCGGCGTTCTGATGCATCCATGCGAACAGCCGTTCGCGCCAGATCGACATCCCCGGCAGCTTGGTCGGCACGACGGTCTCGCGCGCCAGGAAGAAGGAAGTGTCCATCAGTTCGAAGTGCATGTCCGTCTTCTCTTCGAGCAGATGCAGCACTTCCTTCACGTCCGGCGTCTCATTGAAACCGAAGGTCGCGACTACACTGAACAGGCCACCGGTGTGGTCCTTGACCTCGATGCGGCTGCTGTCTTCGGCGTATGGCACGTCCAGCGTACGGAAGGTCAGGAAAATCGTGCGCTCGTGCAGAATGCGGTTGTGCTTGAGGTTATGCAGCAGGCTCACCGGCACCAGCGTGTTGCCGCCCGTCAGATAGATTGCGGTGCCCGCCACGCGATGTGGCGGATGCGCCAGCAACCCCTGAAGGAACGGCCCGAGCGGAATCCCGTCGGCCGCCGTGCGCTCGCGCAGCAACTGACGTCCCTTGTGCCACGTCATCAGCATGAAGAACAGGAACGCCCCCAACGCCAGCGGCAGCCAGCCACCCTCTTCGACCTTGATGAGATTGGCACCGAAGAACGCGAAGTCCACCACGAGAAAGCCCGTGATGATGAGTGCGACGAGGAACTTGTTCCAGTTCCAGACCTTGACCATGACCACGCACGCGAGAATCGTCGTAATGACCATCGTCGTGGTCACGGCAATGCCGTACGCCGCCGCCAGATTGCTCGACGACTTGAAGGCGAGCACGATCCAGATGATGACCAGCAGCAGCGACCAGTTGATCACCGGCATGTAGATCTGACCGATCTCGCGATCCGACGTGTGCAGGATCTTCATGCGCGGCACGTAGCCGAGCTGAATCGCCTGGCTCGTCAGCGAAAATGCCCCGGAGATCACGGCCTGCGACGCAATCACGGTCGCCGCCGTCGCGACGATCACCAGCGGCAGCAGGGCCCAGTCCGGTGCGAGCAGGAAGAACGGATTCTCGATGGCCTTGGGATTGGACAGCAGCAACGCGCCCTGACCGAAGTAGTTGAGCGCGAGGGCTGGAAAAACGAGGAACGACCAGGCAAAACGAATCGGACGGATCCCGAAGTGCCCCATGTCGGCGTACAGCGCTTCCGCGCCCGTGAGCACGAGGAAAACGGAGCCGAGCACGATGTACGCCTGCAGCGCGTGCGTCCGAATGAAATGGATACCGTAGTACGGGTTGATCGCCTTGATGATCTCCGGCGCGAGCACCATGTTGTACACGCCGAGCACGCCGAGAATGACGAACCACAGCACCATGACGGGGCCGAACAGGCGTCCGACCTTTGCCGTTCCCGACTTCTGCATCGAGAACAGAATGATCAGGATGACGATGGTGATCGGCAGCACGAATTTGGTCAGCGAGGGCGCGGCGATCTCCAGCCCCTCGACCGCCGACATCACGGAGATGGCGGGTGTGATGACCGCGTCCCCGTAGAACATGCAGGCCCCGAACATGCCCAGCATCATAAGGACCGACGCCCATCGGCTACCCGCACGCACGCTTCGCAGGCTAAGCGCCATGAGGGCCAGCACCCCACCTTCGCCGCGGTTATCCGCACGCATCACGAACAAAACGTACTTGAGGGAAACGACGATCACCAGCGCCCAGAACAACAGCGAGATGATGCCGAACACGGCCTGCTGATTAAACGGAATGCCGTGCTGCGGATCAAAACACTCCTTGAGCGCATAGAGCGGGCTGGTGCCGATATCGCCGAAGACCACGCCGATGGCCGCCACCATGAGCGCGGGCATGGCCTGGGGGCGCTGCCCGTGTCGTATGTTTTGCGTCATAAGGTTTGGGTAATCGCTTTATTGCGCTGCACAAAATGGGCGCTATTCTAACTGGGCGCCGGTTCCCTCGCCAGCCCGGGCAGTTCCTGATCGCCGGGCTTGTGACATGACATGCTTCGCTAGGATATGACGAGGCGGGTCCCATGACCAGTCCCGTACGGCAAGGGTTTTACCCATCTCGGGCGGGTAAGCGTGCGCGTACGCTTACCCGCGTTTCAAGTTGCAAATGCGCGACATATGCCGGACATGCGCGATTCGTCAGTCGACAGTCGCGTCAATTGCGTGTAGCACGGGCCGGGCGTCGCCCGCATCGTCCGGACGTTTGCCGCGCGCCACCATGAAAAAAGCCGCCCGAAGGCGGCTTTCTCACATCTGAAACGTCGAATTGGCGTGCAATTAGCGACGACGCGTGGTCTTCTTCGTCGAGCCCGAGCCCTTGACCGAGCGCACGAGTTCGGAATCGACCGTGTTCTGCTGCGCTTCCAGCGAGCGAATCTGGCCCTGCACGTCGCTCAGGCGAATGCGAGCTGCGCTGCGTTCGGTCTCCAGTGCCGCGGCCTGTTCGCGCACGGCCTGCTGATTCTGGGCCAGTGCCTGTTCCTGCTGACGCTGAATATTCAGATCGTTCTGCACGGCGTTCAGGCGCGTTTCGCTCTCGGCCAGCTGACGCTCGATCATCGCCTTCTGCGCTTCGAGCTTGATGCGATTGATCTCGACGTCGGCGAGCACCTGCGTCTGGTGGACGAAGTCGGCATACAGCGATTCCGCCTTCTTCTCATTGGCAAGCTTGACGACGCGCCAGAACTGGCCTTCGTGGAACAGCGCCACGTAATAGCCAAGCGTCTGCGGGTAGAACAACAGGCTCGCCCCGTAACGGCCGTTGTATGTGGTGCGAAGTTCGGTGACTTCCTTGTTCTGGATGCGATCGCGCAGTTCCTGGATCGTGCCCGATGCCGCAGCCGATGCCGATGCCGATGCCGATTGTGCAGGCACTGCCGGCGCAGCGATCTGCGCGGACGTCGCGCCGGTCACATCACGGACCGCGTCGGCTGCCATGGCCGACGTTCCCCAGGCTGCCAGGCATGCCACCCCCACGCCCAACCACAACCGCCCCCGGCAATCACTGATTTTCATCTGATCTGTTTTCCTGTTATCGACCGGATCGTTGTACGACCCTTATTCGTCGCATTCACTCGCCACCCCGGACTCCGTCCCGAGGATCTGATCCCTGCGTATTTGTGGAATGATAACCGCATGCCCGCAATAGCCGACAATTCTATCCATTGAGACGCGCACTTCCAAGCGGGGAATGCGTTATTGTCGCTGCGCGATTTCATCTGTTGATACGGCGCAACTCGGCGGCCTCGCGACTTCCGGTTGACGGAATATGCTTGTCAGAAAAATCCCGTCAAGGAAGGCCATATTGAGGCGTTGCCCACGCAGTGCGCGTTAAGGGCGTCTGCCCGGCAAAGACGTCCCGGTTGCGCCACGCCGGCCCGGTCAAATCCGGATTCGTCCGTGGCCGGGTTCACCCTTCATATTCGCTGGCCAGTTCGGAGTCGTTGCCGAGAATCTGGTACTTGCGCATTTTTTCCCAGAGCACCTTGCGACTGATGCCCAACGCGTTCGCGGTGTCCTGACGCCGCCAGCCGTTGGCGTCGAGCGCGGCGACAATGCGCGCGCGCTCGGTCGCATCCCAGCGGGCGCCCACTGCGCTGCCCCGCGCGCCCTCTTCAGGGCGCGTCACCGTGCCCATCGACAGCGCGTCGAAGATTGGCCGAATGCGCCGCTCGTCCCAGCCCCCCAGTTGCCGGTAAATGATGCCCACACGCTCCGCGATGTTGCGCATCTCGCGCACGTTGCCGGGAAACAACCCGTTTTCGACCCGTTCGCGCAACCATGGCGGTACCTGCGCGCCAATTTCGCTGTCGCCTACGACCTTGCCGAGATACGCGCAGAAGACGGCGAGCTTGTCGACCGGTCCGCGCTCTTCCAGACTCGGGATATGAAGCTCGATCACGGCGAGGCGATAAAACAGGTCGGCACGGAACAATTCGTCGCGCACCATGGACTTGAGGTTCTTGTTGGTGGCCGCGACCAGCCGGAAGTCGAGCTTCACGGGCTGCGCCGAGCCCAGACGCGTCACCGCGCTGTCCTCCAGCACCCGCAGCAGCTTGACCTGCTGATACAACGGCAGATCGCCGATTTCGTCGAGAAACAGCGTGCCGTCGTTGGCCTGCTCGAAATACCCCTTGTGCGAGTACAGCGCCCCGGTGAACGCGCCCTTGGCATGACCGAAGAAGTGCGATTCGAACAAGCCGTCCGGAATCGCGCCGCAGTTCACGGCAACGAACGGACCCTTTCCGTAATGACTCTGCTTGTCGTGCAGCAACCGGGCGATACGTTCCTTGCCCACGCCCGTCTCGCCATGGATCAGCACATTCGAGTCGCAATCGGCGAACGCGTCGACTTCGGCCAGCAGATCGAGCATGGCGCTCGATTGCGCGACGAGCGGATCGGCCGGCATCGGCGCGCTGTCGGCTTCGGCAATGGCGCCGGAGAGCTTGAAGATGAGGGTGCGCAGTTCCGCCCCGGTGAAGTCGAGCGTGAGGATGTTGCTGTACTCGGGCGGAAACACGCGTGCGTCGTTTTCGCGCGCGGTCGTGGCCACCCAGATCACGGGCATGCCGTGGCCGAGTTGCCATTCGCGGGCGTTGGTCGACGCGCCTTCGATCACCGACACGCTCACGACCGCGATGGACGGACGCGTCTTCGTCCGCTCACGCGACAGATCGATGCCGTCGGCGCGAATGACTTCCATGTCGAAGCTCGCTAGGCAGTGGGCGACACGGTCGGCGATATCCGACTTGCCCTCCCAGACATACACATCGAGATCTTCGCGTACAGGCTTGCTTTTCATGCTTATCCGCTCGTTGGCGAACGCCCCCTGGCGCTCGTCATGGTCAAGTTCAGTGCACCGCCTCTACCCGACTTCGGGAATCACTGATCGCATTTTTCATGAAGTCCCTCATCTGCTTGCCAACGTTTCCCGCGTCGTCCGCTGCGCTGCGCACCCATCGCGCCCCCAGCGACGCTAGTACACCAGTTGCACCAGCCCGTTCTGACAGTTGATGCTATCGACCGTCACCGTCGTCATGCCCAGCGTGATGCCCAGCGAGGACAGCAACGTGTTGATGACGTTGCTCAGCGGCGTGAGCAGCGGGTTGAGCAAGGTGTAGAGCACGCTGCCCAGGACTGGGGAAACGTTCGATGTGCTGATCGAACTTGCGACGGTGTCGATACGGCATTGCCTTCCCCCCAGATTGCATATCGTATCGGCGATGCCGCTGAGCAACCCGCTCACGATCCCGTTCAGCGTAGTGATCAGTCCGCTCACGATTCCCGTCACGCCACCGACCACCTTCGGCAGGTTGAGGGTCAAGACCGCCCCGAGCGTGTTATTGAGCGACCCGGCCAGATCGTTCAGCCCCTTCGCTGCATTGCCGAGAAAGCTGTTGACCGTCGAGATGGACAACGCCGTAAGTGCCGGCGGCACGTTGTCGACCAGTGCGGTGGCAACGGGCTGTGAGGAGGACGTTCCACCACCGGCGCTTACGTCGAGAGAGAGCCCGGTGACCAATGCGGTAACGATCTTGCTCAGGTCCACGCTCGATCCGATCGGCCCTACCTTTTGCGGAAACGGTCCGGCGAACGTAATCGGCGCCGGCGAATTGGTCACGAGAGAAAGGTTGACGTTCGCACCGACGTCAATGAGGCCGAGCAACGTCGCGATGCTCGTGCGCTGTGTCATGAGCGTGGTGCAACTCGCCGGGTTCGTCTGCACGTCGACACCGGCAGCCGTACCGCCGACGCAGACATTCACCAGCCCCGAATTGACTTGCAACGTCGTCGACGGCGTCGCGCCGCACTGCAATGCGGTCACCGTCGCCGTTGACTGCGCGAGCTCCAGCACCAGCGGCAGATTCAGGGTCGTGCCCGCTGCGCTGAGCAGTCCGCCCAGCGGTCCCGCGCCCGATGCCGCCGAGTTGACCGTCAGGAATAGCCGCACCTGCGCATTGGTCGCTGTCGCGCCGATTCCCCCAACGCCGATCTGCGGTGGCGAAATGACCCGTGCAACGACAGACACCGTGCCGCCGAGAATCGACAGCGACGGCACCGCCACGGCGTTGCTGCCGTTTGCCCCGATGACGGCGGCCGTAATCAGGTCGGCGATTCCGACATTTGCGCTTAGCGCATTCGCCGCGCTCACGCCGGCGGCATCGATATTGGCAATGATGCCCGGCGTCGTCGCCGTGCCGAGCAGGTTGACCGGCACATTCAGCACCGGGCTGTTGGCGAACACGTTGACGAGGTTGTTCATCGCCGTGACGGACGCCGACAGCGCACCATTTTGCGTGGCAAGCGCGGTATTCGTCGCGCTCAGCAACGTGCCCACCGTCAGGTTTTTCACGGCGGCCACCCCCGAGAGCGATGCGACGCTGACATCCCCCGTCACTGGCACGCCCAGCGCCTGCAACAGCCCCTTGGGCGTGATGTTCACCCCAACGAGCTGTTGCGCCGCGCCGACATACACTGAGGGCGTGATACCGATCGACGTCAGCAGCGGCGCGAGCACGGAATTGCTCGCATTGAGCGCCAGCAGACCCGAGTCGACCGTAAAGGTCACGACCGCAGGCGCCTTGCGCGCGACCGCCGTCGCACCGATCGTGCGCGTGCCGGCCAGTTGGAAGAACGACGGCACGCCCAAGGACAACGTCACTGAGACGGCGTTGCCGCTTGCCGCATTGGCTGGCGTGGCCGCCACGAACGTGCCCGGCGTGGTCGACGACGGCGGCGGCGAGGTCCAGATACCGCAGGATGTCGAGATCGTGAGTCCGCTCACGTTGCTGCCGAGGTTCGACGTGAGGTTCGCGCGCGCGACCGTGTCGAACGACGTGGCGTTGGCGCAACCGGGGAGCGTCTGCGCGCCGGCGAGCGCAGCCATGTCGGCGGCGCGTTGCAGTTCGCGCCGCTTCATGAACGCAGAGCCGGCGTCGATGGCGAACGCCAGAATCAGCACGACGAATACGAAAATGTAGGCAAGGATCGGCACCGAGCCGCGTTGACGGCCAAGGAACATCCTTGGCCGTCTCTCGCGATTCGCCGCCCTCGCCCGCCGCTCATGCGCACGCGCAGTCATGGCGCATCACTGGCTGACGCCAGTCCCCATCGCCGCAGGCGCGGCCCCGCCACCGCCACCACCACCGCCTCCGCCCCCCGAACCGTTGGTACTCTGAACCATCGTCTCGAAGAACGCCGGAATCGGATAGTTGAAGCTGTCGAGATACCGTTTGTAAGCGCGAGACGCGGTCGCACCTAGCATGGGCAGTCCGCGTCCGGCAGCGAGGTTATTGCCCTGAACGGCCAGCAGCGCTTCGGTCTCGTCGCCCAGCATGCCGTCTCGCGCCGGCTCGCCCACGCGCGGCGGCGTGGTGCGGCGAACCACGTTGGTCGGCGTGCGGGCCGCCTCCTGAACCGGGGCGACCTGCGCAGCAGGGGCTGGTTGGACGACGGTGCTGGCGACCGGCGTCTGCTGTGCTGTCTGCGTCGTTTGCCCGGTGGACGCTGCCGCCGAAGCGGACACAGAAGGTGCGGCAGACGGCGCAGCTACCGTTCGGGCATCGACACCGCCCATGGCGCCCGTTACCGGCGCGTTGCTTTGCGCCGCTGCCCCACTCGTCCACAGTGCCGCGCCCAACGCGGCGCAGAGCGTGAGCACGGCGAGTCCGCGTTGCGTCGTCTGCATCGGCCGCGCGCCTCGCATTTCCTGAGTTTTCTGGACTGCCATCATCGCGTCTCCCTGATGTTGCGTGAACCGCAACGCCTGCCTCTTGCCGTTGGACTTCGTCGCCTCTTGCTTCGCCGTGGCTCACCGCGCAGCTTCGCACCTTGCCGTTCCACACGTCACCGCACACCCGCGACGAATTACTGCGAATGCGCAAAGCGATCAAGCATCGACGTCGGCATGTCGCTGCGTGTCGCATCGCCCGCGCGGGCGAGTTTGGCGCTTGCGCCCGCCGGGGCCGGGGCAGCCACCGCCTTTGTCGTGTCCGTTTGCGTGTCGTTGTTCGCCGCCGACGGTGCAATAGACGCCGCTGCCTGCGCCGCCACACGTGCGGCGGCGGCATCGGCAGCCTGCTTGCGCGCCTTGGTATGCGCACGGATATCGGCCGCGAGCTTGTTGATGGCCTCGCGCGTGGCCGGCGGCATCTTGGCGTTCGTCATCATGTCGTCGGCGCGCGCACGCTCGCCCGTCACCACGAGATAGACCGCCAGATTGCTGAGCACCTTGCGGCTGTCCGGACGCAACTCGGCAGCCTGCGCCAATGGCACGCGCGCGCCGGCGGCATCGCCGTTACTCAACAGCGCAAAGCCGAGATCGCTCAGGTAGAACGGCTCGGTCGGCGCGCGATTCACCGCTTCGCGAAGGGCCTGCGCCGCTGCGGCGTAATCCTTGCGCTGCGCCGCCACCAGCCCGATACCGTGCCATGCGGCGGCCGCTTCGGTGCTGCCGAGCAACGCGCGATACGCCTGCTCGGCCAGCTCCGGCTGCCCCGTCTCGCGCAGCGCGTCGGCGCGCAGAATATCGACGTCCGGCGCGGCGCCGTACTGAATCCGGAATTGCTCGATATGGGCGAGCGAGGCGAAATAGGAGCCCTGTTCCTGCGACTGCCGGATCATCGACAGATACAGCTCGCGCGTATCCGGCCTGGCCAGCTTGGCTTTCTCCTCGTCGTTCTGCTGCGCCTGCATGAGCGCGGCGGCCGAAGGCGCGCCATAGCCGCCGAGGGTCGGGCCGCTGCCGCACCCGGCAAGGAGCGCCGCACAGACGGTGCACAGGAGCGCGGCCGAAGCCCGTGCGGCAACCTCGCGGGCGCCACGCCGCGCTTGCTCGCGCAAGCGCAAAGGTGTCGGTGTCAGTGTCGGAATGGGCGACATCACATGGCCTCCATGGATTTGGCGAGCGACAGGATCGCGGGGCCTGCGACCACGAGCATCAGCGCGGGCAACAGCGTGAGCATCATGGCAAGCGTCATCTTGACGGTGAGCTTGCCGATGCGCTCCTTCATCGTCTGACGTCGCTGCTCGCGCAAGCGATCGCTGAATTGTTGCAACGGTTCCTGTACGGCGCCGCCGTGCTGTTCGACCTGCACGATCAGTCGCACGAGCGCGCGCAGATCGTCGTTGTCGTAGACTTCGCGCAATCGCCCCATCGACGCCTCGCGACCGCGCCCCGACGCGTACTGACGATTGGCCGCCTCGAATTCCTTGGAGAGAATCGGCAGCACTTCACGAAAATCGGAGACCACGACGTACAGACTCTGATCCATCGATAATCCGACGCCCTGCAACAGACGCAACAAGTCGATGAGCAACGGCAGTTCGTCAATCAGTGCACGACGACGCTCCGCCGCCTTGCGCTGGACGTAAAACTTGGGGGCCATCAGCCCCGCGCCGGCAGCGCCAACGAGGCGCAAAATCGTGCCAAGCCCACCGCTACCGGGAAACCAGAGCCACACGAGCAGGGGAAGCACGACCGCCAGCGTCACGCGGGCGAACAGAAACAATGATTTGGCGCGCGTGCTGTCGTAGCCGCATTGCGCGAGCAGCAGCCGGTCTTCCGCCGCGATGAGGCTTTGCCCGAGACGCGTCTCCGACCATTGCTTGCCGAGCGCCGCCGCGCGATCGAGCAACCCGCGCCAGCCGCGCTGTGCGCTTTGCACGCTTTCCTGCGACGCGTCGTCCGGCATCGAACGCGAGCCCACCGGCGCGGTGGCCGCGCGAAGCGCCGCGAGCGCCTGCTGTTGACGGCTCGCGAGCACCTGATCGATCATGCGACCGCTGCGTCCCTGGCGAATCGCGCGCAAGACGATGGCCGACGCGGCCAGCAGCAGACCTGCCGCGACCATCAGCAGGCCGAGCATCATCCACGTTTGCGAGTCAGCCGTCAGGGACGAAAAATTCATGGCGTCACCTCAAAGCGACTTGGCCAGGCGATACAGCACGAACCCGCCGAAGATTTCCAACCCCATGCCGATGGCCAGCAGCTTCTGCCCTGCGGCTTCCTTGAACATCGGCTCGAAGAACGCCGGATTGAGCAGCATGAGCATCGCACTCACGACGATCGGCAGCGCCGCGAGCACCCACGCCGACATGCGCGTCTCGGACGACAAGGCGAACAACTCCGCCTGCGCCTGTTCGCGATCGCGCATGAAGCCCGACATACGCGCCAGAATCTGATCCGCCCGTCCACCAAAGCGCGTCGAGAGATCGACCACCGACGCGAACAGGTAGATCTCCTCGACCTGATACACCCGCGCAATGTGCTTGAGCGCCACGTCCAGATCCACCCCCGCCTGCACCTGACGCACCGCGCGTTCGAGCAGTTCGCGCAACGGCTGATCGGTATTGCCTGCGGCCGACTGGAACGCCGCCGGCAAGCTGTTGCCGACGGTCAGCATGCGCACCATGCCATCGAGAAACACCGGCAACTGGCGCACGATATCGCGGTGACGACGCGCCGCCTTGAGCCAGTAACGCAGCACTACGCCCACGACATACAGCAGCAGAATCACGATGGCCGACAGCGGCCCGTTCCAGGCCCAGAACCCGAGCATGAGCAACACGCCGGGGGCAATCAACGTGAGGTAGAACGTCGAGTCGGTATGCACGCCCGCGCGCTCGAAAAAAAACTCCCACGGCAGCGATTTGCGGCGCGATGCACGCACCTCGCCCGTCTCGCTTCCGGCAAATCGCGGCGCGCTTTGCGCCAGTTGCCGCTCGAGAAACGCGCTGGTGGCCTGCTCGCGTGCGCGCTGATGCGAGCGACGCCACAGCTCCAGTCCCGCAGCCACCAGCAGCAGCGCGATGCAGGCGACCCACAGCACGATGGGATTCATCGACGGCGTCCGAAAAAGCCGCCCCCGCCCCCGTTCTCCGGCGGCACGTTGCCTTGCTGGGATTGCAGGGCGGCGGCGGCATTGCGCGTTTGTTCCTTGTAGCGTTGCAGCTTCGGCGAATGCGGCTGGAGCCCGAGCGACACCCACTTGTCCTTCTCTTCGCCGTCCGGCCCGATGATGGATTCGTGGCGGAACAACTCCTGCGTCGAGATCACCGTATCGGACACGCCCGTCACCTCGGTAATCGAGAGTATGCGTCGACGTCCGTTCGACAGCCGCCCGATCTGCACGATGAAGTCGAGCGCGCTCGTGATCTGTCGACGCAGGCTGCTTTCGCTGCCCTGAAAGCCCGCGAAGCCCGCCAGCATCTCCAGACGATAGAGACATTCACGCGGTGAATTGGCGTGGATCGTCGCCATCGACCCTTCGTGCCCCGTGTTCATCGCCTGCATCATTTCCAGCACTTCCGAGCCACGGACTTCGCCCACGATAATGCGGTCGGGACGCATGCGCAGACTGTTGCGAATCAGATCGCGAATTGTCACCTCGCCGGAGCCGTCGAAGCCCCCCTGACGCGATTCCAGTCGCACCACGTGGGGGTGATTGAGCGAGAGTTCGGCCGTGTCTTCGACCGTCACCACCCGCTCGGTCGCCGGGATGAAACTCGCCAGCGCGTTGAGCAGCGAGGTCTTGCCCGAGCTGGTGCCGCCGGACACGAGAATGTTGCAGCGCGAGCGCACCGCCGCTTCGAGCAGGTTGTAGATTTCTTCGTTAAAACTGCCCAGCGCGAGCAGATCCGACGGTTTGAGCGGGTCCTTGCGGAACTTGCGAATGGACACCACCGGCCCGTCGACCGCAAGCGGTTCGATCACGACGTTCAGACGACCGCCATCAGGCAGGCGCGCATCGACCATCGGATTCGATTCGTCCAGACGGCGGCCGATCGGCGCGAGAATGCGGCGCACGATACGCAGCAGGTGCTGGTTGTCCGAGAAGCGCAACGCTTCGCGTGCGAGCACACCGCGACGCGAGACGTACACGTCGTTGTAGCCGTTGATCAGAATATCTTCGACGGCCGCGTCGGCGAGCAGATCCTCGATGGGACCGAAGCCCGCCAGCTCCTTCGTCAACGCATCGGAGATCTGGCGCAGTTCCGCTTCGTTGATCGGAATGCGACGCAGACGCACGAAGCCGTCCATCTCCAGATCGACGAACTGCTGAATGGCGCTGCGGCTCCAGCGCCCGAACTCGGCGCCAAGCTCCTCGATGCGTGCGAGCAGATGTTCATGCGCAGCGGTCTTGATGTCCTGGAACTGTTGTGAATTGGCAAACGCGCGCTTGTCGTCGGCAAATTCGATGGAGTCGGTCATATCAGTGCTTTCCCATGAATCGGCCTAGCCAGCTTGACGACTGGCGGTGTGAAGCGGCACCCGCGTGCTGGGCGGACAGCAGACGTTCCACTAGCGGTTGCAGCGCGCGCACGTAGGGGTCGCCGCGTGCCGTATCGAGGATCAGTTTGCCCTGATTGGTCGCCGAGAGCATCGCGAGGGGGCGATCGGGCAGCGTGGCGAGCAGCGGCACATCGAAGCGCTTGGCGATCTGGTCGGCCGCCATGCCGTAGCGCGGATCGTAGCGATTGAGCACGAGGTGAAGGTGACTACGCTCCACGCTTTTCTCTTCGAGATCGCGTAGCATCGACGCGAGCGAGACGATCGCACCCACGCTCTGATCCACCACGAGCCAGACTTCGTCGGCCGCGCGCACGAGGCTCGCGACAAATGCCGGATTCGAGAAGCCGCCGAGGTCGGCCACGATCAGATCGAAGAACGCGCGCAGACGATCGGTCAGGGCGAGCGCGTCGGCGGCGGCAACGCTGCGCATGTCGCCCAGGTCGAGCGGCAAGGGCAGCACGGCCAGCCCGCTCGGGGCATGAGAGAGCGCAGTGTGCACCAGCGTTTCGTCGAAGCGACGCAGATTCTGAACGGCTTCGGCGAAGCTGAACTGGCTTTGCGTGTTCAGGTACAGCAGGCCGTCGCCCGAAGGCAATCCCAGATCGAGCAGCGCGACGTGGCCCAGCAACGACGTGTCGAATTTGTCGTCCTTGTTGCCATTGCCGGCCTTGGCCGACTTGGCTGCGCGCTCCGGGTTGGCGCCCACGGCCAACTCCTGTCCCAGTTGCGACAGATGCGCGGCGAGCGTGCTGCATCCGACACCGATGCGTGCGCCGAGCAGTACGACGAAGCGACCGTGCCGTTGCGGCGCGGCGGTGCTCGTCGCGCTGGGCGTGTGGTCGATGACACGGCGAACGACTTCGAGCGCTTCTTCGTGCGTCGAATGCATGTCGATGAAGTCGTGAACCCCCGCGCGTATGGCCGCTTTCATGCCGTCGGCCCGCACCATCGAGCCGACCGCCACGAGCGGCAGCTTGGGCGCCACGCGCTTGAGTATTTGGGCGAGTTCGGTCGCCTGCGCGATGCCGCCATCGGCCGGCGCTTCGGCGTGTCCGGTCGGCTCGCCCGAGAAGTCGAGCAACACGACTTGCGGGTCGAGATCGCCGATGCGCTGCTGCAATTGGGCCGGGCGTCCGGCTTCCTGCAGCACAACGCCCTCTTCGCGCAAAGCCGCCGACAGCCACTGTCCGTGGCCGGCATGTGCGCTGCAAAAAAGAAAGCGATGCAACTCAGTCATGGTGTCCAGTATTCGCGTCGGTGCGTTCATTTATGCACTCCTCACTACCCCATCCCGACTCTCGTCAATGCCCCGCCCGATTCTGCCTTGCCACCGGCCGATCGCATCGGCCCCGGCGTGCGCGTCATTTCGAGAAGCCCGGTAGTTCGCTGTCGCTTGCCACGCCCATCAGATAGGCGCCCCACACCTGGCCCGGCCGCTTCTCGCGGGTGTCCCCCGGCAACGGCAGCGCCACGTCCCGGGAAACCGGCTTGACCAGACGCGGCGTGACGATAATGACCAGTTCCTTTTCGGTACTGTTGTACTTCAGATTGCGGAAAAACGCGCCGATAAGCGGCAAATCGCCGAGCAGCGGCACCTTGTCCACGGCGGCGGTGGTCGTGCGCGAAATCAACCCGCCGATGATGAAACTCTCACCGTCGCCGAGCTCGACCGTCGTATCCGCGCGACGTGTGGAGATCGCGGGAATCTGCGTCGAGGCGATCACCACGGCATTCGTATAGTCGAGATCGGACGCCTCCGGCGCGACCTTCAGCGCAATGCGGTTCGGCGACAGGATCGTCGGTGTGACCGTCAGGCCGACACCGAACGACTTGTAGACGATGGTCGTCGTGCCCAGCCCCCCCGACTGCGGCACTGGCAACTCGCCACCGGCCAGAAAGCTCGCGCTCTGGCCTGAGAGCGCGACCAGCGTTGGTGCGGCGAGCACGCGCCCCAGACCGTTCGACTGCAGCAGATCGATCTCTGCCGACAGGTTGAACGCCCCTCGCGTAATCGTGCCGAAGAACGAACCGAAGTTCGGCACTGCGCCACTGCCCGAGAAGGCCGAATTCAGCTTCGATCCGATGCCGAAACTCCCGGAACCCGATGTCCGCGATGCGCTGAAGCTCGCGCCCAACTGGTTCAGGATGTTGCGGTTGACTTCGACAATCTTCACATCGACCTGCACGACACCGGTCTCGCCCACGGTCGAGCGATCGACGACCACACCGCCCTTGCCCGTGGCGTCCACCGCCGCCGCCTGCAGGCCGCTATGCTCCATCACGGACCCGGCGTGACCTTTGATGACCGCCGCGTTGCCGCGCGCGTCCACACTGGCCGTGCCGCTGTCGCCGAGCGCGCCTTGCAGGCTGCCCTGCACGTGGATCTCCCAGTGCCTCGCCTCGCTGCCCGCTGACCATGTCGAGACCTGCGTCGTTCCCGCCTTCTTGCCGACGATCAGGACCGAGCCGCGCCGCCCGCCCGAGCCCTTGAGCACGACCACATCTGCGACCTTCGGGTCCGCGACGGCCACGCGCTCCAGCTTGCCGGAGACGGGCAGCTCGCGTTGTTCGTCCACGCCCAGCGTGAGCGAACGCGCCCCGGCGGATACCGCACTATCTGCCGCGTCGGCCATGCGCACAGCCACGGTAGCTGCGCAGGCCAGCATCGCGGCTAGGCACAGCAACCTTCCCGTGACACGTCTGGTTTCTCGTCTGGCAGTGCGAACCTGGCTTCTGATCATGGCGTGGCTGTATCGGTCACTGTGTCGGTTGAGTGGCGCGGGCAGGTTATCGGCTCCCGGGGTCCTGCGTCACTGGATCTACGCGTCGGTGTAATTCGGTGCAACTCGGTTCAATTCAGGTCAAGTCCGATTCATGGGTTTGCGCGATGCTAGTAAGCCGCACTGGAGCGCTCGGCACCGCGCACGACCTCGATCGTGCCGCTGGCGCCTGCCCCGCCCCCGGGTGCGCGCGGTGTCGCGACCGCCGTCCGGCGTGGCGCTTCGCCCGCGAGCCCCGTCGTCGCAATCCCTGCATAGGCGCGGTTCTCCGGCGCATCGAGCGCGGCTCTGGTGTCGCCTGCCAGACCCGCCTTGCTCACGAGCACCGGCGGCGTGGGCGGGAACAACGACGTATCGGGCTTCGCATCGTCGGTCGGATTGCGCAGGGCGAGCGTAATCTTGCCCTGCTGTGCGCCCAGCACGAGACGGTTGACGTCTTCGATCGGCACGGCCACGACCGTAGAGGTCGCGGGCATGGGCGATTGCGCGTTGACGGGCGGTTGCTGGGCGGGCGGCTGGGTCGATGCGGCAGCGGCGACCGTCGACGCCACGCTGGGCGCCGCCGGCGCGGGCGTGACATCGTCGAGCGACGCATTGCCGTAGGTCAGCACGCGCACTCGCGATGCGAGCAACCGGGCCTGCGTATCGTCGGCCAGACCGACCACCGGGCCAGCTGCGGGTGGGTTCGTCTTCATCGTGAAGAAGACGTCGACGTAATCCCCGGGGCGAATGCGATTGCTCACGCCGACCGTTTCACTCACCGGAAGGGAGACGGCACGCTCGCCGGGTGCGAGTTGCATGGCCAGCCCGCGAGCCAGCAAGTTTTGCGTGACCGGCACACCGGCGGCCAGCGCGACCAGCGGCACGCGACCCACCACGTCTGCCGGAACGCTGAAAGCGCCCGGCGCCGGGCTGTCGAATTGCGCCACCTTGATGTCGTCGGCGGTGATCGGCTTGCCCGGCGTCAGCGTCTTGGCCGCCACCACGGCCGGGAAACGCTGCGTGAGCGTCTGCGTCACTGCCGACGGCGTCGCTGTCGGCGCAGGCGCGTTCGCCGTGCCCAGACGCAAGGCGAAGAGCGCGAGCAGCACGCCGGCGACAACCAGCACGGCAGCAAGAATCTTGGTGGCTTTGTTCATGGCTTGGGGCCTGTCGGCCGTTCAGTCGAAACTTGCGGGACGCCGGCGTGCCGGCGGCATGTCATTCTGTCGCTACTGTCGTGCACGACGCCCTCCGCGTGCTTGCGCTCCGAGCGATTCGGACGTTTGGGGCGATGGGGGCGATTCGTACGATTCCCCCGTGCGTTTTCCCGCACCGCCTGCGCGCCGCTTGCCGGCGCTCGTGCGCGGTCATCAACCGCCCCCGAGCGTCGAGGTATCGAGCGTGACCGCCGCCGTGCCCACGACCGTCGACGGCACCAGCGCGCCGAGGCCCGGCCAGTTCACCGTCATCGGCTGATTCAGCGTGAGCGTCACGTGAACGATGCACTGCGAGGCCGCGCCCACGCCCGACGCCGGGCAGGGATACGTCGCGTCGACCGGAAAGGTGGCCGTCACCGCCGATGCAGACGGCCACGCCAGCGTCGTGTTGATCGCCGTCGTGGCGTACCCCTGGCGCTGTGTCATCGTGCCGGCGCGCAGCATTGCCCGGCCGGCCTCGGAGGCGGCCTGCGTCAGCATCTGGCGGGCGAGAATGTTGATGGAGAACGCAACGGCGACGTAGAAGGCAGGCAGCAGGATCAGGAGAATCAGCATGAATTCCAGTGCAGCGACGCCGCGCATGTTCACCGCGCGTACGTCCCGCCACCTCGCCCTTGCCTGTGCCCCAGACCGTTTCATGACGATACCCCCCGTCGCGCACGGCGCTTTCCGGCCGTGTCTGGCGACGCGTGAACCTGCCCATTTGCGCGGCGTCGCCCGCGCCTCCCATTATTACGGCACTGCCTGCGGCAGCACTCGTCACAGCATCGTCGACAAGGCTTGCGACTTCGGGCCCTGGCGTTCCCGGCCCGAATTGCGCTCACCTCACAACGAGCGCTGCGGCCGCCAGATAGGCCCCGTAGGGCAACCCGACGCGTCCCGCGCGCCACTGCAAAATTCGTTGCCATGCACGCGATTGCGCCAGACGCCCGCGCCACCGCGCCAACCCCTTCAGCCGCCCGGTCAGCAAGATGAGCGCATGCACCCCCGCTGCGACACTGGCCAGACACCACACCGGCAACAGCACCGGATATCCGGCGATCAACCCGATGACGGCGAAAAGCTTCACGTCACCGGCAGCCATCACACCACGCCACCAGAAAGGCAGCAGTACGAGCAATCCGATCACCGCGCCCAACCCGTGAACCCACAGCACCTGCGGTCCCGTTTGCCACGCCCGCCAGCCAACCCAGACGAGGGTCGGCGCAACGACACCTATCAGCCACACGTTCGGAATGCGCCGCGCGATCAGATCTGTCATCACGATCGGCACACACAGCAGCCAAAGCAATATCAGCACAGCGCGCCTCGCTCCAGAAAATCATGGCGGCGAAGACGCCCGACACCGCCGACGCCGGCGTGCGGGCTCAGTGCGAAATCGCCGAACTGACTGCCGACGTCATCGACGCGAATGCGCTCGTCAATGCGCCACTCAGATTGGTATAAACCGTGCCGCCGATGATGACCGCCACGATGGCCGCGAGAATCCCGTATTCGAGGGCAGTCACCCCCTCTTGCCGGGACCCGCTGCGCGGGCGCCCACCGTTGCGTGCTCGATTTGCTTGCATGATTCGCTTCCTGGCGAATACGGCATCTCTCTACCTCGAACGGCACGACCGACACTATCGACATGACCTGCACGTGTGATAGCGAGTGCCTTTCCCCTTCGGCCAACGCGTCCCCTCGTCACCGCGACATTAATGGCACGCGCGAGCAGCGCCGGTTGGCTTGTCGTTCTGACGCCAATGCGCAAGCGTCTCGAGAAGCCTTGCGCAGCACCTGGGGCAGCGGTATGCGTCAGGCGCCCGCTGTGGTGATCACCGACTGGATCTTCGCGAACACGGAGGAGAAAGCCGTGCCCAGGCCGCCGGACACGGTGCCACCGATGATGACCGCCACAATGGCGGCGAGGACGCCGTACTCCAGTGCCGTGACACCGCGCTCATCCCGAGCAAACAGACGAAAACGATTTGCGAGCTTCATTTCACCCTCCCTCGATAAAGGCACCGGAGCGCCCGTTGGCAAATAGCGAGACATCACACACCCGCCCATCGGACTGAAGACGCAGTCTCGCCATATCGCTTATCAACTCTTGACTTCGGCCCTGGGCTCGTTGCGCCATCAGGCTTGCGAACCTCTTTTACGTTGTATGCCAATATTTCTCTTGCTGTTGGCACGACGTTTACAGCTGTCTGCTAATTTTTTCTGATGCTAATTTAAACTAATTCCCAAAAACTAGAGCCTTGCTTCCAATCACGTCGGCGATTGTAAAAAATCGTTACACGGATTGATCGAACAATACTCCAAAACTAAGCAATGAAACGTGCAGGAGGGAAAACCATGATTGGTGCGGCGCCACACACCTTCATGAAACGCTCTGCGCCGATTTCAGCGCACATTTAAATAACAATTCATCCAGTTAAGCGACGCCGGGGTCTGACTCTGCGGACCCCGACCTTCGCGAAGCCTCCGGGTCGTTTCGTGATCCGGTCGATCGCACCGCCGCCCGGGCGGTGTATGCCTTTTCATAAAAATACGGTTTCCTCAGCGTCGACTCCGGTCGGGCATTACCCGCACACGCCGGACTGTTTCTAATAAAACGAAAGGCAACGGCATTCTCTCGCCACGCATGGTGTTTTGCGTCTTCTTTGCTTCTCGATTGCTCTGCGTTTTGCTCCCCGTTACATCGGGCCCGTTACGTTACGTTACCCGTAACGACCCACGTAACGGGAACGCCCATTTCCCCGTTATTCGCCATTTCCCGATGGCGTTAACCCTGACTTACATCCCCGCGCGCCCAACGGCGATCTCTCGATTCAAAAGATTCTTGTTTTCCGAAACGCAAATAAATACAGGCTTTCGAGCCCGTTGCCGGAAAAACTAGAGCGCTTATTCGACTTCCGAATCGACGATTGGCACACCTCTTGCGGATATCCGTGCATCGCAACGCTGAAGATCACGAGGGACACCATGATCGTTGGCAATACCAAACAAACGATGTACGGCGCAGCGGCCATCACGGCAGAGCGTCAACGCATTGCGGCGAGGCAGCAAGGCGCTGCGGCCGACGCGGATCGTAGAGGCGCAAGCCCAGGGAGGGGCGGTGAAGAAGGCGGTGGCGTACGCGCCACCGCCACACCGACCGACGCGGCAAATGCCCGCAGCAACCGCAATACGAATTCGGCCCATGCGATGACGGGCCCCGATAGCGCAGTCGTCAACGCGCTCCTGTTCGCACTCATCGCACAACGCATGAACACCCGACTGGCAGCACAAGCCGTGCTCGCCTGACGACAACAAAGACCAGAGGACTTCATCATGAACAACATCCAACGCAACCTTCTCGCTTCCGCCGTACTTCTCGCCGTCGTATCGATGACGGGCTGCGCGAGCTCCGGCTCGGGCGGCACCAGTGGCTCGCTCGGTGACGGCGGCGGCAGCGGCACCACGGCCGGCACCGGCAGCGGCGGCGGTTCGGGCGCAGGCACCGTGCCTGACGGTTCGGGCGGCGGCACCGGTGGCGGCAGCGGCAGCGGCAGCGGAACCGGCGGCAATGGCAACGGTGGAAACGGTGGAAACGGCAACGGCGACAATGGAAATGGCGGCAATGGCAACGGCGGTACGGGCACCGGCGCGCAGACCAACCCGATCGGCACCATCGCAGCCACGGCCAGCACGGGCGTCGTCACGCAAGTCGGCAAAACGGTCAGCGATCTGGGCACCACGCTCAACAACACCAACGTGCCGCTGGTCAGCACGCAAACGAAGAGCGGTCTGGCGGGGGCTACGGTCAAGACGGGCGACGCCGTGCAATCCATCGGCAACGGCCTGACGAACGGTCTGGGCAAGCTCGGTTCGAGCAACGACGTGCTCAACCCGACCCTCACCGGCGTCACGGTCGCTGTGACCAACCTCGGTCAGGCGGGCCAGCAACTCGGCAGCGCCGTGACCGGCCTCGGGCAAACCACCGGTCTGAACAAGATCGCCCCGGTGAACAGCGTGACCACGCTGCTCGGCGGTGTGGTGAGCGCCGTGGGCGGCGCAGGCGCCGCACTCGGCACGGGTCTCACGGACACCGTGAACGCCGCGCCCGTTCAGCAGTTGACCGCCGGGCTGACGAAGACCATCACGCCGATCACGACGGTCGTGACCAATACCACGCAAACGCTGGGCAACGCGACGGGTCTCGGCACGCCGGTGAACAACCTGCTTGTGACGGTGGGCAGCAGCCTGGCGGGCGTGGGCACCAAGCTCGGCGGCCAGGTCAATAACCCGGTGGCCGCCGATCTCGGCGGCGTCGTCGCCGGCGTGGGTCACACGGTGGCAAGCCTCGGCGGCGTGGTTCACGGCACGCCGAGCAGCACCAATCCGCTCGCACCGCTCACCTCTGCCCTCGGCGGCCTGACGGGCGGCATCGGCGGCGGCACGGGCGCTACCGGCCCGCTCGCCCCGGTCACGAACCTCGTCTCCGGCCTCACAGGCGCGCTCGGCGGCGCCACGGGCGGCGGCTCGGCGAACAACCCGCTCGCCCCGGTCACGAATCTCGTCAACGGTCTGACGGGCGCGCTCAGTGGTGCCGCAGGCGGCGGCTCGACGGGCAACCCGCTGGCCCCGGTCACGACCGTCGTGTCGGGCCTGACGGGCGCCGTCGGCGGAGCAACGGGCGGTGCCTCGGGCGCCAACCCGCTCGCCCCGGTCACGAATCTCGTCTCGGGTCTGACGGGTGCGCTCGGCGGCACGCTCAGCGTAAGCGTGGGCGGCGCGGCCGGCACGGGCGGCGCCTCGGCCGGTGCAGGCGGCTCGGCGTCCGGTAGCGCCGCTTCGGGTGGCGTACTCGCCCCGGTGACCACGCTGCTCGGTACGGTAACGGGTTCGGTGGGCGGCGCAACCTCGGCCAGCGGCGCCAGCAACGGCGGCCCGCTCGCCCCGGTGACCGGCTTGCTCGGCGGCCTGCTCGGCGGCAAGAAGTAAGCGACGGCCGGCCACGCCAAACGACGTGATCGAACGCAACCGACGCCATCGACACGCCGGCAACCCGATCATGACCCGCGCGATACCACCGCCCGCCTGTGGCCGCCGCGATCCGGCCCTCGCCCCGATGCCAACGCATCGCACCGGGGCGCCCCGGATCCGGCCCGCCCGACACGCCGAACATGCGCCGCGGCACCACAGCGAGCGGCCCCGGTTTCTCAAATGGAAATAGCAGCACCTCACGGCAAGCAACGAAACCCAACGGCGTCATCGAGCGGTCCCCCGCCAGCCGACACTCAGAACGATCAAGGGAGATAGACATCATGAGCAACGCACTTCAACGCACCCTTCTGGCCTCGGCCGCCATGGCAGCCATCGCGCTTACGGGCTGCTCCAGCGGCGGCGGCGGCAGCGGCGCCACCTCCACCGGCACGACAGGCACCCCCAACGCCGTCGGCACCACGGCCTCCGGCGCCGGCGGCATCGTCAGCTCGGCCGGTAACGTGGTGAGCGCACTGGGCGATCAGGTAGCGAACACCCAGCTTCCGCTGGTGTCAGCGCAAACGTCGCAAGGCATGGGCGGCGCGCTCAAGAGCACGGGTGACGCCGTCACCGATCTGGGTAACGGCGTGAGCGCCGGTCTTGGCCAGAGCGGCACATCGGCAGACACGGTGGGCACCACGCTCAAAGTCGGACTCGCGCCTGCCATTACCGATCTGGGCCACGCCGGTGTGCAACTGGGCAGCGGCATCTCGGGCATCACGAAGGGCAACCCGCTCCAGAACACGCCGGCCGATACGCTGGTCGGCGCCGTTGGCAACATCGTAGGCACCGTGGGTCAGGCCGGCATCGCCGGCGGGGCCATCGCGAGCCAGGCATTCTCCGGCGGCCCGGTAGCGCAGGTGACACAAACCCTGTCCTCGGCAGTGAACCCGATCACCGACGTCGTATCCGACACGACCCGCACCGTGGGCAACACGACCGGACTCGGTGGGCCATTGAACGGCTTGCTCGGCACGGTCGGCAGCACGGTGGCCGGATTAGGGGTGCAGATCGGCGGAACGTCGTCGAACGGGGTCGTGAAATCGCTCGGCAACACGGTCACCGCAACCGGCAACACGGTCTCCACGCTGGGTGGCTTCGTCAACGGTTCGACATCGACCGGCTCCGCCAACCCCTTCGGCTCACTCCTTGGCGGTCTCGGCAACACCGCCGCCGGTGGCGGCGGTAGCAGTGGCGGCTCCCTCGGCTCGCTCGGCTCGCTCAGCGGCTTGCTCGGTGGCGGCAGCGGCCCGCTCGCACCGGTCACGGGCCTGCTCGGTGGCCTGGGTGGCGCCGGTGGCGGCAGCAGCCCGCTGGCGCCCGTGACGGGTCTGCTCGGCGGTCTGGGCGGTGCGACATCGGGCAGCAGTGGCAGCAGTGGCAGCAGCGGCAGCAGCCCGCTCGCCCCCGTCACCAGTCTGCTCTCCGGCGTGACGAGCAGCGCAGGCGGCAGCAGCGGCGCGACGAACGGTCTGGCCATCATCCTCGTGCCGGTCACGAACCTGCTGGGCAGCGTCGCCAGCGTCGGCAAGTAATTGATGCGTCATGTGGCTCGACGCGCACGCGCCGGGCCACGCAAGCCCCGTTACTATGTTCGCACCTCGATAATCGAGGTTTTGGCCAGCCAGGCCCGGCATGATTCCCGCCCCCAGTCGTAACCATGATCCGGGGGGTGTTGTCACCGGGTCTGGTGGGTGGCTGGTGATCGCTGATAGGGGTTTGGCACGGATATTCCGACGCCGTCCGTAACGTGGATGCCGAGACTTGCCACCAGGGTTCTTGCAGGCCAATTCACTTTTTGTGCCAACTGCAATGCATAACTTTCCACTTCATGACGCCGTCGATGTCTTCATCGGCGTCGACGTCGGCAAAGGCCACCACCATGCCGTCGCTCTCGATCGCAACGGCCGTCGCCTCTACAACAAGGCCCTGCCTAACGATGAGACCCAACTGCGCGCCCTCATCGATGAGTTGAAAGCCCACGGCCAGCTCCTGTTCGTCGTCGATCAGCCGGCTACCATCGGCGCACTGCCGCTGGCCGTAGCCCGCGACGCCGGTACGCTAGTCGCCTACTTGCCAGGTCTGGCTATGCGTCGCATCGCCGACCTGCACGCAGGCGAAGCCAAGACCGACGCGCGCGACGCCGCCGTCATCGCAGATGCCGCACGCACCATGCCGCATACGCTGCGCTCATTGCGTCTGGCCGATGAGCCGCTCGCCGAGCTCACTATGCTGTGTGGCTTCGACGACGACCTGGCCGCCCAAGCCAACCAAACCAGCAACCGCATTCGCGGCCTGCTCACGCAGATTCATCCCGCGCTTGAGCGCGTGCTCGGACCTCGCCTGGATCATCCCGCCGTGCTCGATCTGCTTGAGCGCTACCCCTCACCCGCAGCACTGGCGGCCGCGGGCCAAAAAACGCTGGCGAATCGCCTGATCAAGCTCGCACCACGCATTGGCAAGAGCTTGGCCGCCGACATCGCGCAGGCGCTTACCGAACAAACCGTAGTCGTGCCGGGTACTCATGCCGCCACGCTGGTGATGCCGCGTCTGGCCCAGCAACTGGCCGCCCTACGCAAGCAACGCGACGAGATCGCCGCCGAGGTCGAGCGCCTGGTGCAAAGCAACCCTCTTTGGCCGGTCCTGAGCAGCATGCCCGGAGTCGGGCTCAGGACCGCAGCGCGACTCCTGACCGAGGTGGCGCACAAGGCCTTTGCCTCGGCCGCCCACCTGGCGGCCTATGCTGGCCTAGCGCCGGTGACCCGGCGCTCTGGCGCCTCGATTCGCGGCGAACACCCCTCTCGACGTGGCAATAAGGTACTCAAACGCGCCCTGTTTCTCTCGGCCTTTGCGGCTTTGCGAGACCCGATCTCAAGGGCTTACTACAGTCGAAAAATCCAGCAGGGCAAGCGCCACAACCAGGCACTTATCGCGCTGGCTCGCCGGCGCTGCGACGTCCTTTTTGCCATGCTACGCGACGGCACTTTTTATCAACCCAAAACGGACCCCAGTGCTTGACGAACTACATAGGGGCACCCCCCCGACAGGAATCGATAAGGAGATGCCATGGCCCGCTTCATATCCGACACCGGCGTTCTGATGCGCGGTCATGGCGAATCCGCCCCGCAAACCTCCGAACCGCTGGCAATGCGTGAATCCGGTGACGGTTACGTCCCCCGTCACAGCCATAACACGTACGGCGCCGACACCGGCGTCGCCTCGGGAGCGACCTCGACGTCTGCTCCGTCCCATGGAACGAACGGCACCATGAGCGACCGACACACGAACCGCAACGATCTCGTCGCCGGCATCGTCCGCTCGCTCGGACGCCGGCTCGCCGTGTACACCGCGCTCTATCACGCGGCGCTTGCCGAGCAGCTCGGCCTGAACGTCACCGACCTGAATGCGCTCGACCTGATCCTCGAACTCGAATCGATCACGGCGGGCCAACTCGCCGAATTGATGGGCGTGAGCTCGGGCGGCATCACGACCGTCATCGACCGGCTGGAGCGCGCGGGCTTCGTCGAGCGCGAGAAGAACCCGCACGACCGTCGCATGGTGATGATTCACCCGATCGAAGAACGCTGTGCGCAAATCGAGCAGTTTCTATCGTCGGTATCGCGAGAGCTCACTGCGGTGAGCGCGGCATACGACCACAGTGAACTCGCTGCGATACACGATTTTCTGGTGCAGAGCATTCGCACGCTCAAGAGCGAAACGTTTCGTCTGCGCTTCGAAGCGGATCAGGACATCGCAGGTCTGGTGTCGAACACGCGCGGCACGTCGTCCAAAACCTGAGCGAGCGTCGCCGGACACCGCGCGCGAGCCAACGAAAGCCGCGCGCCATCGAGGAGAAATGTCATGTCGAAGATTCTGCATCCCACATTGCTCGTGGCGCTCGTCGCCGGCGTGATCGGCGTCACCGGATGCTCAAGTTCGGGTGGCGGCAGTGGCGCCACCGGCGACACGCCGAACAACCCGAGTACGCCAAATACGCCAAATACGCCGACCAATCCGAACAATCCGACAAACCCAAGCTCGAGCAGCAACGGCGTGGTGAGCTCGGTGGGATCGGTGGTCAGCGCCGTCGGTAATCAGGTGTCCAACACAACCATTCCCGGTGTCTCGCCGCAGGTCACGCAGGGTGTCGGCGGCGCCGTCTCGCTAACCGGCAAAGCGGTGACAGATCTGGGTACGGGGGTCGGCGACGGCCTCGGGCAACTCGGCAAGCGCGGCGCCAATCCGGTCGGCACCACGCTCGCGAGCACCGGTGGCGTCGTCTCCGATCTCGGCAACGCTACCAAGTCGCTCGGCAGCGGCGTGGCCGGCATCGGCAACAGCGGCCCGCTTGCCAACACGCCCGTGGCTGCGCTCACCGGCGTGTTGGGTAACGTCGTCACGACCGTCGGTCAGGGCGGCGTAACGGGGGGACAGGCGCTCACGCAAGGACTCACCAGTCCTCAGGTCGTCCAAGCGAGCGCGGCACTCTCCTCGGCCATTACACCCATTACGAACACGGTCGTCACCACGACACAGACGCTCGGCAACACCACCGGACTCGGCACGCCCGTCGCGGGGCTGCTCGGGACCCTCGGCGGCGCGCTCAACACGACCGGCGCCCAGGTCAAGGCCAGCGCGCCGAACGGCGTGGTCGCGAGCCTCGGCAACCCGCTGATGGCCCTCGGCAACACCGTGGCGAGCGCAGGCGGCCTTCTCTCGGGCACGACCGGAACGGCAAGCCCGAATGCGTTGGGCAATGTGCTGGCGAACGTCGGCAATACCACCGTGAGCCCCACGGCGGCCGGCAGCAACCATCCGCTCGGCGCCCTCACCGGACTGCTCAGCGGTCTGGGCGGCGCGACGGGCGCTTCCGGCAATCCGCTCGGCAGCGTCACCGGCCTGCTCGGCGGGCTGACGACCGGCACGGGATCGTCCGGCAGCAACCCGCTGGGCGCAGTGAGCGGCCTTCTGGGCGGGGTGACAAGTACGGCGGGTGGGTCGGGCAGCGGCGCCACGGCAAGCCCACTGGCGCCCGTCACGACCTTGCTGAGCACCGTCACCACGCCGCTCACGTCGCTGGCGAGCACCGGCACCGGTAGTTCGGGCAGCGCGGGCGGACTGCTCGCGCCAGTGACCGGTTTGCTTGGCGGACTCGGGAAGTAATCCGAAGGGAACGGATCGCGAGGGGGGAACGTTCGCGGGGGGCAGGCCCCGACGAACGGTGCAGGACGGCAACGCCCGGACAGTGAAGCGACACTGCCCGGGCGTTGTCGTTATGACGTCCGTGCCACGTTCCGACGATGTGCCGAAGATGTGCTTGCGACACCCGACGGGTCCCGGCCCACATGCGCAAGCGAACGATGGGAAATGAGCCATTCTTGATTTCCGCGCGCACGGGCGTCGCGCAGAATCGCTCGCCTTTGCCCTGCGCTGCCGCATACCTGGGTCACGAGCCGAGGCGGTGCCACGCGGGGGAATTTTTACCATCGCAAACGATGACTTCCATGCACATCCTGACCGGGGCGTTCAGCCCCACGTTATCTCCCTCGACTTTGACGACCCCCGCTGCCAACGAACCGGTTCACGACCCGGTCGATGGCGCGCCGGTCGACACCACGCCCTCCGCGACGCACGCGCCTGCGATGCCGGACCAATGGCCCGAGCATGTCAACGAGCGCCGCATGGCGGGCGAGCAATGGCGATCCGCATTGCAACGCATCGCCCCGCCGCCACACACCGGTATCACGCGTGGCACGAACCGGCCGCACGCGCTGAACGACCTTCTGCAGGCACTGACGCGAGCGTGGCGCGAGGCCGCGCGAAGCGCGCCGTCATCGGCCTCCTTCGGCGGCGATCCCACCGATACCGATACCGTGTCGCGCGCCAATGGGCTTCGGCAAGCGAACGCGTATCGCGAAGTGCTCTTCCAGATGACACCGCTCGTCGGCCCGGATGCCGCGCACGAGGTGGCAGAGACAACATCGAAGCTCGTGCCGATTGCACAACGCGTGGACGAAATCGACACATGGATCGAATCGAGAGGACGTCGTCACACCCCGGCCGCCCTGCTCGAACAACGCGACGCCATAGCCGCCGCGCTGGTGAACTACGACGTCTACTTCGATCACGTCGTCCCACAGATTCTGCCCTCGCGCGTGCAGCGACTGGAGAACCACGACGACAACGGTTCCGGGCAGTCGGGCCACTTCGCGGCCGTCTATGCCGATGCGCTCAGCAACAAGATCATCGTGGCCAATCGGGGCACGGAGATCGGCATTGCGGGTCGCGCGTCGGTCGACTGGATGCACAACATCCGGCAGGCGCTCGGACTCACGTCGACCCAATACGACAAGGCGGTCGGATTGGCCAGGTCGCTGGCATGGACGTACGGTGCGAAGACGCTGGTCTTCACCGGCCATTCGCTAGGCGGCGGGCTGGCGACGGCGCAGACATCCGTGGTGCCCGGCTCGCGAGGCCTGACGTTTGACAGCGCGGGCCTGCACAATCGCACGGTAGCCCGCCATTCGGCGTCGCCCGCGTCATCGCGGATCACGGCGTATTACGTCGATGGCGAAGCCCTGTCCCTGTTGCAGGAGACCGTGAAGCACGCCGAGCGGCTCGCCATGCATTTCCCGCTCGTCGGCAAGGCGATGGGCTGGGTCTCGCGCCTGATGATTCCGCGGCCGGTCGGGCAACGCATCGGCGTGCCCGCAGCGCTGCCGCCCGTCGCGCCAGAGATGCGTACGGATGTGAGTCGGTCGAGCGCGACCAGCCAGGCGCGCGACGTTGGAAACGCCAGCGACATTGACGATCCGAAGCGTGACATCCGGCCCGCCAGAGGCGTGCTGGGCGCCATCGAGAAGCACACCATGCCGCAAATGATTCACGCGCTATTCGACCGGCTGCCGAAGCGCACCGGCTCGCGCGAGGACATCGGCGCCTTGCAGGGCGTTGCGTCGTAGGCGTTACACCGTAGGCGTGAGGTGGTAAGCGTTCCGTCAAAGAAAAACCCGGACGATTTCTCGTCCGGGTCATGCGGGTCGTCCGCCGTCGTTGCGCATTACCGTGCCCGTGGGGCCCCCGGTGTCAGCGCACATCGATGCCCATCATTGCTCGCGAATCCAGGTCTGCGTGCGGCCGATGAGCGAGATACCGATGAAGCCACGAACGTCGAGCTTCTTGCCGCCGTCGACCACCGTCAGCTCGCATTTGTAATCCTTGCCGTTCTCGGGATCGAGAATGTAGCCGCCGCTATATTCGTCGCCGTCCTTCTTGATGCCGCGAATGATCTGCATGCCCAGCATCTTCTGCCCCTTGCGCGCGTCGGTGCACTTCTCGCAGACACGCTCGGGGTCGTCGTTCGGCCCGAGCCCCTTCGTGATCACCCCGACGTACTCGCCGTCTTTCTCCGAGATTGTGACGAGCGCCTTCGGCTTGCCGGTCGCGTCGTCGATGGTCTTCCACACCCCCACCGGCGAGTTTTCGTCGGCGGCCATCGCCGCATTCGCCATCCCACCGAGCAGCGCCACCGCCACGAGCGCCTGCGCACCCAGACGTCGCCAGGACGTCGCGTTCGAGATTTGCATCATGATTGTCATCCTCCCAGATACGGAATTGATTGTCGTGGGACTCACCGCAACCGCGAAGGACACATCGGAAATACGCATACCGGCGCCGGTCTTCCACGCGTGAGTCGCTTTGAAGATTACGCCAAAGGCGTGACGTCGTGCTGAGGAAGTCCTCTAGCCTTGGCGAGGGCACATCGATGCGATGTCGGGCGATGACGTCGCCCCCTGCGCCGGAAGGATGCGGTTACGGCTCGCGAATCCAGGTCTGCGTGCGGCCCAGCAAGGAGATGCCGAAATAGCCTCGAACTTCGAGCTTCTTGCCACCTGCGACGACCCGCATCTTGCACCCATATTCGCTGCCGCTATCCGGATCGAGAATCTTCCCACCGACGTATTCGTCGCTGTCGGGATCCTTGTGCAACCCGCGAATGATTTGCAGGCCCTGAAGCTTCTTGTCCTTGCGCCAGTCCGTGCACTCGGTGCAACGACGCTCCAGGCCGTCCGGTCTGCCGAGGCTTTTGGTCAACGCCCCTACGATTTCACCGTCGTGCTCGCTGATCGTGATGAGCGCTTTCGGATCGCCCGTTTCGTCAACGATGCGCCACACGCCGACGGGCGACGAGACATCCGCAGCCGCTGCGGCGACGAGCGCGTTGCCCGTGAGCATCGCGGCCACACACAGGCGTCGCCAGGACACCGCTTTCAGAATCGCATCCAAGATGGCAATCCATATGAGAAATTACAACGGCGGCAACGCAATCGCCGTCAGACGCCACTGCACGACATTTCGCCGTGTCAGCGTGAAGGTCACGACGCGCTCCGGACGGTCGCTGCGTGACACATGAACGAGAAAATGGTTGAAGTCCTGGAACTCGGTTTTGGTCGTTGTGCGCGGTGGGTTGTTCTCCGGCGCTCCCGTGCCCGCTGCGGCGGATGAATTCGCGTCGCCGTTCGTCGGCGGCGTGGCGGGTGTCGCAGGTGTCGCAGGTGCAGCGGACTGCGGCGCGCTCGGCTGTGGCGGCGCGATGTCGCGCGGTGCGGGTGCGCCAGGGGCCGGGGGCAGCCCGGTGCTGTCACCACGCAACATGGCTGCAACGGCCTGCGGTGTGAGCAGCGCCTCCACGACGCGATCCGACACCCAGCCGCCCAGTGCCAGCGCCAGCGCCCCAAACGCGTTGCCGCGTTGCTTGTCCATCTGACGCGACAGTTCGTCGTGCAAACTCGTTTTCAGACTTTCGCGCACCGCCGGATAGTCGACGTACGACGAGAGTGCGTCGGCGTCGCGGGCATTGGCGGCGTCGCGCGCACGCCATAAGGTGTAATACGGCGTACCGAAAAGCAGGCCCAGGACGACGACCAGTGCAACGACGACGACAGAAAGCTTGCGCATGGCAGGACTCCAACAGTCAAAACAGCGTCAAAACAGCGCATGGTAGGCGACCTGTGGCGACAATCGCCTGTCGACTTACATTGCTTTACAAATCTTTACAGCACGCGGGTCGCTGTCCTCTTAATCTCGAAGCGTAGCCGCAATGGACGTAACGCGCAGAGCACGCTACCGGGTCGGCAGTTCACGGCAACCTGCTTCGGCACGGTCAGTCCGCTCGTGCGCCGGGTCCACGCGGCAATTCAGGGCAGTTCAACCGACAAGGAGGTGGCGACATGCGCACGACGCGTTATGCCCGACTTGTCCGGGTGCTGTGTTTCGTCATGCTGGCCGGTGCGTCGCTGGGCGCGGCGGCGCAATCGTCGTCAGGCAACCGCTTTTTCCAGGGCTGGTTTGCACAAGGCGCCGAACGTCCTAGCGGACGCGGCGACAATCAGGGCGGCGCACGGTCTGGACCGTCTCGGCCGCAGCCACAAGAGGTGCGCCCGCAGGGCGACCTTCGCGGCGACATCTACAATCACATCCGGGAACAGCGGCAACCGCCGCCACCGCCCCCCTCGGACTCGCGCCAGCGAGGCCGCAGCGACCGGGGACGATAGGCGCGATCAGGTCAGCGACGTGTCCACGACGCGACGCGGCGCTTCGAGATATTCGAGCGACTGCATTTCCACGAGACGCGAAACCGTCCGGGTAAATTCGTGGGCCAGCGTACCCTCCGTGTACAGTTCCTCGGCAGGCACTTGCGCCGACATCAGCAGCTTGACCTTGTGGTCGTAGAAGACGTCCACCAGCCATGTGAAGCGGCGCGCCTCCGACGCCATGCGAGGCGTCATCTTCGGCACATCCGAGAGCACCACCGTATGGAAGCGATTGGCCAGTTCCAGATAATCGTTCTGCGAACGCGGTCCGCCGCATAGCGTATGGAAGTCGAACCACACCACGCCACCGGCACGGCGCAATGCCTTAAGTTCGCGCTGCTCGATATGCAGCAACGGGCTTTCGTCCGGCACACCGGCAATCTCGCTGAATGCTGCGCGCAGCGCGCGGTTCGCGTCGTTGCCAAGCGGATAGTGGTAGACCTGCACCTGCGCGAGCGTACGACGACGATAGTCGACGCCTGCATCCACGTTGAGCACGTCCAGCTTCTCTTCGAGCAGGCGGATGGCCGGCAGCACCCGGTCGCGGTGCAGTCCGTCCGGGTACAGCGTGTCGGGACGGTAGTTCGACGTCATCACGAACTGCACGCCGTTCTTGAAAAGCTCGGCGAGCAAGCGGTGCAAGATCATGGCGTCCGCCACGTCCGACACATGAAATTCGTCGAAACAGATCAGGCGATAGCGCTTGGCAATACGCTTGGCCAGTTCATCGAGCGGATCCGGCAGTCCCTTGAGCGCCTGCAATTGATGGTGGACTTCACGCATGAACTCGTGGAAGTGCAGGCGCGTCTTGCGCTGCAACGGCACCACCGAGTAGAAGCTGTCCATCAGGAAGCTCTTGCCGCGCCCTACCCCGCCCCAGAGATATACGCCCTTGGGCAGGTCCGGGTGGACGAGCCACTTCTTGAGCGTATTCGAGCGCTTGGATTTGTAGGCGGCCCATTCGTCGTAGCATTTCTGCAAACGCTCGACAGCGCGCTCCTGCGCTTCATCGGGCTTGTAGCCGCGCGCGGCCAATTCTTGTTGGTAGTATTCGCGAACGTTCATGCAGTGCGGCGACGGGCCCGCGCCGGGGGGCATAGGAAATCGGGAAAAAACAAAGGCGAGTTGCCTCGCCTTTGTTCGGACAGGTAAGCGAAAACGGCTTACTTGTTCAGTGCACGCTTCTCGACATCGAGGGCGGCTTCACGCATCACTTCCGACAGCGACGGGTGCGGATGGCAGATACGACCGATGTCTTCCGAAGCGGCCTTGAACTCCATCGCCACCACGGCTTCGGCAATCAGGTCCGAAGCGTTCAGGCCGATGACGTGCACGCCGAGGATTTCGTCGGTCTTGGCGTCGGCCAGCACCTTCACGAAACCGTCCGACGAGCCCATGCCCAGCGCACGGCCGTTGGCCGCGAACGAGAACTGACCCGGCTTGAACTCACGGCCTTCAGCCTTCAGTTGCTGCTCGGTCTTGCCGACCCATGCGATTTCCGGCGAGGTGTAGATCACCCACGGAATGCAGTTGTAGTCGATGTGCGGCTTCTGACCGGCAATGACTTCGGCCACCAGCACGCCTTCGTCTTCGGCCTTGTGCGCGAGCATCGGGCCACGCACCACGTCACCGATCGCATACACGTTCGGCAGCTTGGTGCGGCAGTGATCGTCCACGGGAATGAAGCCGCGCTCGTCGGTCGCCAGACCGATGTTGCCCAGACCCAGATCGTCCGTGTTCGGCACGCGACCGACCGACACGATCAGGCGATCGACTTCGAGCGTGTGCTCCTTTCCGTCTTTGTCCGTGTAGTTGACCGTGACGTTGTCCTTGCCGGTCTTGACTTCGCCGACCTTTACGCCGACGTTGATGTCCAGCCCCTGCTTTTTGAACTGCTTGGCGGCTTCCTTGGCCACGCCGGCGTCGGCAGCGGCCAGGAACTCCGGCATGGCTTCGAGCACGGTGACTTCGGCACCCAGGCGGCGCCACACCGAACCCAGCTCCAGACCGATCACGCCGGCGCCGATCACGCCCAGCTTCTTCGGTACCGTGTCGAACGACAGCGCGCCCTCGTTATCCGAGATGAGCTTGTTGTCGACCGGCATACCCGGCAGATGGCGAGCCTTCGAGCCCGTTGCGATGATCACGTTCTTGGCGGTGACCGATTCGGTCTCGTCGCCCTTCACGTCGATCTGGTAACCGCCGTCGCTCTTGGCGACGAGCGTACCGTGACCCTTGAGCCACGTGATCTTGTTCTTCTTGAACAGGAACTCGATGCCACCGGTCATCTTGTCCACGATGCCCTGCTTGCGCGAGAGCATCTTGGCGATGTCGATCTTGACATCCGACGTGGTGATACCGTGATCGGCCAGATGATGACCGATCTTTTCGAATTCTTCCGACGACGCCAGCAGCGCCTTCGACGGAATGCAACCGACGTTCAGGCACGTACCGCCCAGCACCATCTTGCCGGCCGGGTTGGTCCACTTCTCGACGCACGCGACGGAGAAGCCAAGTTGCGCAGCGCGAATCGCGGCGATATAACCACCGGGGCCGGCGCCGATAACGACTACATCAAATGCTTTGTTTGCCATTTTGAGACTCAGTGAAGGTTGACGGCAGGGGGAGGCGCGGCGCGCCGGCCACGACATGCGTGGCCTGACGGCACCGCGCGGTGCGCGCTAACGCTTACAGGTCGAGCAGCAGGCGAGCCGGATCTTCCAGCGCTTCCTTCATGGCGACGAGGCTCAGCACGGCTTCGCGACCGTCGATGATACGGTGGTCGTAGCTCATGGCGAGGTAGTTCATCGGGCGGATGACGATCTCGCCGTTTTCCACGACGGCACGGTCCTTCGTGGCGTGCACGCCGAGAATGGCCGACTGCGGGGGGTTGATGATCGGGGTCGACAGCATCGAGCCGAACACGCCGCCGTTCGAGATCGAGAACGTACCGCCGGTCATTTCTTCGATCGACAGCTTGCCGTCGGCAGCCTTCTTGCCGTACTCGGCGATCTTCTTTTCGATGTCGGCGAGGCTCATCTGATCGGCGTTGCGCAGGATCGGCACCACCAGACCACGCGGCGAGCCGACAGCGATACCGATGTCGAAGTAGCCGTGGTAGACGATATCGTTACCGTCGATCGAGGCGTTCACGGCCGGGTACTTCTTGAGCGCGTGCACGGCGGCCTTGACGAAGAACGACATGAAGCCCAGCTTCACGCCGTGTTCCTTCTCGAACTTGTCCTTGTACTTGTTGCGCAGATCCATCACCGGCTTCATGTTGACCTCGTTGAACGTGGTCAGAATGGCGTTGGTCTGTTGCGACTGGAGCAGACGCTCGGCAATACGGGCGCGCAGACGCGACATCGGCACGCGCTGTTCCGGACGGCCTTCGAGCGACTGGTCGCGGCCCGTCGGGGCAGCGACCGACGGCAGTGCGGCACGTTGTGCCGGGGCCGGGATCGACGAAGCCGCCGCAGCCGCCGGCTTGGCGCCGGCAGCCAGGGCGTCGCCCTTGGTCACGCGGCCGTCACGGCCCGAACCGGCGACGTCGCCGGCCGACAGGTTCTTCTCGGCCAGCACCTTGGCAGCGGCCGGGCTGGCGATGTTGCCCGAAGCACCACCGGCGGCGGGGGCGGCGGCCGGGGCGGCAGCCGGCGCAGCGGTTTCGGCCGGCTTGGCGGCGACCGGCGCAGCGGCGCCTGCCTTGGCTTCGGTGTCGATCTTGGCAATGATTTGTTCGGACGTCACGGTGTCGCCGGCAGCGGCCGACACTTCGACGAGCACGCCAGCGGCCGGGGCCGGCACTTCGAGCACGACCTTGTCGGTCTCGACTTCAATGATGGTTTCGTCCTGCGCAAACGCTTCGCCGACTTTCTTCTTCCAGTCGAGCAGCGTGCCTTCGGAAACCGACTCGGAAAACTGGGGGACTTTGACTTCAACAATGGCCATTTCTGGATCCTGGATTCGATAAACGTTCAATTCGGAAATACGGCAGCGGCCGTCCCTGGGGGAGGACGACCGCTGTAAGACCTAACCGGTTACTGCACCACCGTCGCGCCCTTCAGGCTGCGACCGAAAGCGACGTCGAGCAGCGACTTGAGCTGTTCGTAGTGCTTGGCGTAGTAACCCACCGCGGGCGATGCCGAGGCCGGACGACCGGCATATGCCAGCTTCTGACCGGCGCTCATGGCTTCGAGCAGGTGGTGCTCGATGTAGAACCACGGACCCTGGTTCTGCGGTTCGTCCTGAGCCCACACCACTTCGGCGAGGTTTTCGTACTTCTTCAGCTCGTTCTCGAACGCCTTGTGCGGGAACGGGTAGAGCTGTTCCACACGGACGATCGCAACGTCGGTCGACTTCTCTTCACGACGGCGTGCAATCAGGTCGTAGTACAGGCGGCCCGAGCAGGCGATGACACGCTTGACCTTGTTGGCGTCGATCGCGGCATCGGTTTCGCCGATGACGGTCTGGAAGCCGCCCTTGACGAGTTCCGACAGATCGCTGACCGCTTCCTTGTGACGCAGCAGCGACTTCGGCGTGAACACGATCAGCGGCTTGCGCTGCTGACGGATCATCTGACGACGCAGCACGTGGAAAATCTGTGCCGGCGTGGTCGGCTGAACCACTTCCATGTTCGTATCGGCGCACAGCTGCAGATAGCGTTCCATGCGTGCCGACGAGTGCTCCGGACCCTGGCCTTCATAGCCGTGCGGCAGCAGCATCGTCAGGCCCGAGACGCGGCCCCACTTCACTTCGCCGCTCGAGATGAACTGGTCGATCACGACCTGGGCACCGTTGGCGAAGTCGCCGAACTGGCCTTCCCACAGCACCATCGTGTTCGGCTCGGCGGTCGAGTAACCGTATTCGAAGCCCAGCACGGCTTCTTCGGACAGCACCGAGTCGATGACCGTAAAGTTGGCCTGACCGTCCGCCACGTGTTGCAGCGGGATGTACGTACCGTCGTTCCAGCGCTCACGATTCTGATCGTGCAGCACGGCGTGACGGTGCGTGAACGTGCCGCGGCCGGCGTCCTGACCGGTCAGGCGAACGGCGAAACCCGACGCCACCAGCGAGGCGTAAGCCAGGTGCTCGCCCATGCCCCAGTCCAGCGGCTGCTCGCCTGCGCCCATCTTGCGGCGGTCGGCGATGACCTTCTCGACGAGCGGGTGAACCTTGAAGTTTTCCGGAATCGTCGTGATGCGCTCGGCCAGTCGCTTGATCTCGGCCAGCGGCACGGCCGTATCGGCCTTGTCGATGTACTTCTTGTTCAGGAACGGCACCCAGTCGACGGCGTACTTGCTCTTGTAGTTCGAGAGCACCGGGTCGATGGTGTGGTGGCCGTCGTCCATGGCCGAGCGATAGGCTTTGACGAAGCCGTCGCCTTCCTCCGCCGTGATCACGCCCTGCTGCACCAGCTTCTCGACGTACAGCGCGCGCGTGCCCGGGTGTTGAGCAATCTTCTTGTACATCAGCGGCTGCGTGACCGCCGGGGTGTCCTGCTCGTTGTGGCCAAGCTTGCGGAAGCAAACGATGTCCACGACGGCGTCTTTCTTGAACTCCTGACGGAATTCGAGCGCGAGCTGCATGGCCAGCACGACCGCTTCCGGATCGTCGCCGTTCACGTGCAGCACCGGCGCTTCGATCATCTTGACCACGTCCGAGCAGTACGTCGTCGAGCGCGCATCGCGCGGGTCCGACGTGGTAAAGCCGATCTGGTTGTTGATGACGATGTGCACCGTGCCGTGCGTGCCGTAACCGCGCGTTTGCGCGAGGTTCAGCGTTTCCATCACGACGCCCTGGCCTGCGAAGGCCGCGTCACCATGGACCTGCACCGCCAGCACGCTGGCCGCGTCGGCTTCGCCGCGACGGTCCATACGGGCCTTGGCCGAACCTTCGACCACCGGGTTCACGATTTCAAGGTGCGACGGGTTGAACGCCAGCGACAGGTGGACCGGGCCGCCCGTGGTCGAGACGTCGCTCGAGAAGCCCTTGTGGTACTTCACGTCGCCTGCCGGCAGATCGTCGACGTGCTTGCCTTCGAATTCGGCAAACAGGTCCGACGGCATCTTGCCGAGGGTGTTGACCAGCACGTTCAGGCGGCCGCGGTGGGCCATGCCGATCACGATTTCCTGCACACCCTTGCTACCGGCGTGGTGGACGAGCTCGTCCATCGCCACGATGAAGGATTCGCCGCCTTCGAGCGAGAAGCGCTTCTGGCCGACGAACTTGGTATGCAGATAACGCTCGAGGCCTTCAGCGGCCGTCAGGCGTTCGAGAATGTGCTTCTTCTTTTCAGCGGTGAAGTTGGGCGTCGCGCGCACCTTCTCCAGACGCTCCTGCCACCAGCGCTTTTGCACCGGATCGCTGATGTACATGTACTCGGCGCCGATCGAGCCGCAGTACGTGTCGCGCAGCGCCTTGAGCAGATCGCGCAGGCTGGCCTGTTCGAAACCGAAGTACGTGTTCTCTGCCGAGTACACGCTGTCCATGTCGGCTTCGGTCAGGTCGTAGAAAGCGGGTTCCAGTTCCGGAATGGCCGGACGTTCCTGACGCTTGAGCGGGTCCAGATTGGCCCAGCGTGCGCCGAGGAAGCGATAGGCGGCGACCAGCGACTGCACGTGCACCTGCTTGCGGGCCACGGCCAGGTCGGAAGCGCCGGCGTGCGACACGAAGGCATTGGCCTTGGCGCGCTGGGCGAACGACTCCACGATCGGGGCGTGAGCCACGTCGTTGGCGTTGGAACCATCAACAGCGGGAACGTTTTGCAGCGCGTCGAAATACTGGCGCCAGTTGTCCGGCACGGAAGCCGGATTATCAAGATACGATTCGTACAGTTCTTCGACGTAGGGGGCATTGCCGCCGAAGAGGTACGAGTTCGCTTGGAATTGTTCCATCAAACTCATTTTGCGCTCACCTTTTCTACGAGTGTCTCGAGAAATAGCGGGTTACGAAACCTTCCGCGACACGGCCTGACCGATTAGCGGATTGCGAGAATCAAGTGGTGCTTGGAAGGACCTGATCAATCACGGCGTGGAGCATAGCACGTTTTCCCAAGGGTCACCGCCCTGGAAAGCCGTCGCACGGGGATTTGCGGGGTGTCCGCCGCATGGGTTGCCGCCCCCCGCCTGCGCCGCGCCGAACACCCGTTTGCATCGAATCGACCGTGCGCGCTTCCGACCCCGATTTCCCCCTAGCTCCCCGCGATTCGACCGCGAACATGCCGTCATCGTGCGCACTTGTCGCATATTCCTGTTACGCAACAGATGACAGCCATTGCCACGGTCCGCCACCCCGATATGCAGAAAAGATATATGGAAAATGGCTTTTATTATTTTAATTTCTAAGTCCCCTGCCCGAGCGGGACGATGCACGCGTGAAGCCGGCGTGGCATGCACCTGGCGCCCTTGCCACCCTTGCCGTCCGGCTCGCCCCCGCAACATCCCGCAACATCCGATCCCGCAAAAAGAAAAGCCCCGGCGCTTTCACGCCGGGGCTTCCCATCTCGGATGACGCACCGATCAGTCGTTACTGCCCGCGTAAGGCACCATGCAGCGCTTGACGGTGTTCTCGAAGTCACGCGGCAGGTTGCTGCCCGGGGTCTCGAAGTACTGGATACGGGCGCCGAACCCGCCTTGCATGACGTCGACGTACGGGTTGTAGATCGCGTTGTTGTCCTTGTCGTGACCACGATAGACACGCACACGGTCCGCCCCCTGACGCGCGTAGCTCGTCGAATCGACGTTGGTAGAAAGCTCGCTCCAGCCGTGGTAGATGCAATTGAGCACCATGAAACGATCGGCACTGGTGCCTTGATCGAGCAGTCGACCCGTTGCCGGATCGGGCCGGCTCATCTGGTTGATCGGACCACAGCCTGCCGTCAGACCCGCCAGTACTGCCACCGTCGCCATCAGCGCCACTCGCTTCATACCTCGACACCCTCAACTGAGCAAAAAGATGCGCAATGTTACCCGGTTAGGCGGGCCGCCGCCATGGACATGCCCGCTCACGCGGCCAGCGACAGCGGGGCGCCACCGGCCGAGTGCAATGCGGTGCGTCGCCCGCTGCCCGGCGCGACGCCCTGCGCCAGCGCTTCGTCACCCAGCCGGAACCGCGCCATTTCCTCACGCAACGCGTGGGTCTGGTCCTCCAGCGACGCTGCCGCCGCTGCCGCCTGCTCCACCAACGCCGCGTTCTGCTGCGTCACGGTGTCCATCTGCGTGACGGCCTGATTGACCTGTTCGATGCCGCCGCTCTGTTCGTCCGACGCCGCCGAGATTTCGCCCATGATGTCGGTCACCCGCTGCACGGCTTGCATGATCTCGTCCATCGTGCGTCCCGCTTCGGTCACCAGCGTCGAGCCGTCGGACACCTTCTGCGCCGACGCCTCGATGAGCGCCTTGATTTCGCGTGCGGCCGTGGCGCTGCGCTGGGCCAGCGTGCGCACCTCGCCGGCCACCACCGCGAAGCCGCGCCCCTGCTCGCCGGCTCGCGCAGCCTCGACGGCCGCGTTGAGCGCGAGGATATTGGTCTGGAACGCAATGCCGTCGATGACCGCAATGATGTCGACGACCTGCGACGAACTTGCCGAGATACCCTGCATCGTGTCGACCACGCGCGCCACGACGCGCGCGCCACGTGTCGCGATGTCCGAGGCGTTGACGGCCAACTGGCTCGCCTGGCGCGCGTTGTCGGCATTCTGTTTGACGGTCGCCGTCAGTTGCTCCATCGAGGAGGCCGTCTCTTCGAGGGATGCCGCCTGCTGTTCGGTGCGCGCCGACAAATCGGTATTGCCCGCCGAGATCTCGGCCGTGGCAGTGGCCATGGCGTCGCAACTGTGGCGCACACCGCGGATCGTGCCGGCCAGTCTGGACTGCATCGTCTCGAGCCCGCGCATGAGCATCGACATTTCGTCCTTGCCACGCACGTGCACGGGGTTGTCGAGTTGGCCCGCGGAAATGTTCTCGAAATGCGACAACGCCTCGTTCAGCGGCCGCATGATCGCGCCGCGCAACGAGAAGTAGCACGCGATGGCCATCAGCACGCCCAGCGCCGTCGCGCCGATGCTCAACCAGCGAAACGCCGCGAGCTCTGTCATCGACGCCTCATAGGTCTGCTCGCCGAGCTTGAGCTTGTAGGCGGCGAGCGCATCGCTTGCCGTGGTCAGCGACGCGTAGTGCTTCGGCAGCACGTTCATCGTGATCTCGTCCATGGCGGTACGGTCACGCGCGTCGATGGCGGCGAGCATCGGGTCCATGCCCTGGGCGAAGAATGTCGCGCGCCGGGTGGCAACGTCATCCGCCAGACGTTGCTCTTCGGCCCCATGGGGCAGCGCCTGATATGCCGCCCATGCCGCATTGGCGTCCTTGATCATGTTGCGCGCACGGGCGGCAACCTTGTCGACGTCGGGCGATTCGGGATGCAGCACGATGCGATCGAGAATCGCGCGCGTTCGCGCAAGCGTGGCGTTGTCCTTACCGAGCGCCACGGTCGCCGCGAGATGATTGGCATACGTTTCGCGAAGCGCATCGCCAGTGCGCGTCATGCCGGCCATGCCCAATGCGCCCAACACAATCAATAACACCGCCAACAGCGCCATGGTCATGCCCAGGCGCGCCTTGATCGAAAAGCTTCGCAACATGCTGTCGTCTCCGTCTTGCTGAATGGGTATCCCACCCCTGTCCGGCCTCTGATGGGCCAGTACTACTTGTCACATCGGCGCATCGCGCGCCAGACTTGAGCATCCTGCGGGTTTACGTGCCTGTGAGCCAAGATGCCGACGCGCGCCCGGATTGATCGATATCAATCGTCGGGCGTCCGACACGTCGCGTAAAGGTCGAGTCAGGTCGAGTCAGCTCGAGATCGTCACGCGAACTCACCGGGAAGACGCCGAGGAACGACGCCGTGCTGCGAGTGATCGGGGGGTGTGCGAAATCTTATTACGTTTTTTATATATACATTCAATATATTCGGATCATGATCGAAGGACTTGAGAAACTGTTGGCCGCCGGCAAGGACAACGCCCTGTTGCGCTTTGGTCTCGGAAAGGCCTATCTGGACCTGCGGGATTTCACCGTCGCCGCCGATCACCTCGCGCGTTGTGTCGCGTTTGACGGGGCCTACACCGCAGCGTGGAAATTGCTGGGCAAGGCGCGTCAGGGCGCGGGCGACATCGAGGGCGCGCGCGACGCATGGACGCGCGGCATCTCGGCGGCGCAGGCGCACGGCGACCGGCAAGCGGAGAAGGAAATGACGGTCTTTCTCAAACGGCTGGGCTGAATTCGCACGATGTGACCGCTCGGTTTTTCCGAACCGGCGTGTACACCGCGAGCATGGTATCTTGCAGCCTGCTCCTTTCACGAGACTCGAACGCATCGAGCGTTCGGGATGCCACCACAATGCCCGAAATCTCCACCTGGCTGGCCTTCGCCCTGGTCGCCATCGGCATGGCCCTGACGCCCGGGCCAAACATGATGTATCTGATTTCGCGCTCGTTATGCCAGGGACCTGCCGCCGGTCTTGTGTCGCTGGGCGGCGTGGCATTGGGCTTCGTCTTCTACATGCTTTGTGCGGCTTTCGGTATTACCGCCCTGCTCTTCGCGGTGCCGTTCGCCTACGATGCGTTGCGCTTTGGCGGCGCCATCTACCTGCTATGGCTGTCATGGCAAGCGCTCAAGCCCGGCGGCCGGTCCCCGTTCGAGGTGCGTACGCTACCAAAGGACAGTAATCGTCGTCTTTTCACGATGGGCCTGCTGACTTCGGTGCTGAATCCGAAAATCGCCATGCTTTATCTCGCGCTGCTGCCGCAGTTCGTGCACCCCGGGCACGGGAGTGTACTGACGCAGTCGCTGTTCCTCGGCGTCACGCAAATCGTTTGCAGCGTGGCGGTGAATGCCTCCGTGGCGCTATCGGCCGGCGCGATTTCGCGCTTTCTCGGCCAGCGTCCGGCATGGCTGCGTATTCAGCGTTACCTGATGGGCGGTGTGCTCGGCGCACTGGCCCTACGTATGGCAACGGAGGCGCGTCGCTGACGATGCGCCCCGTGCGCGAGCGGCGACGGCGCATGCCGGATGCTCGTGTCGCGCCCCCCCCCGCAGTCTGTCCACCGTAGCCCCCTACTTTTTTCGGGAGGGATGCGCCGGGCGTGGCATACTGCACCGATTTCGCCGCGCGGCGGGGATCCACGCAGCGCTAGGCCGGCCGGCCTGTTCCCATCCTGCATTTTTCGTTGGGTATGTCCTTGAAGCATTGTTTGCCGCCTCGTGCGCCGTCGCAACGCGCGCACCGCTTGTCCCCCGTCGTCACCCCTCAGGCGCAGTCATCGCACGCCGCCTCGCCTCGCCTTCATGGCGCTTCCTTCGGCGGTCTCCTTGGTCGCGTTGGTCGCGTTGGTCGCCCCATCGGTCGCCAGCGCGGTTTCGGCACGATTGGCGTCATCCTCGTCGCCCTGGCAGGGCTGGCGGTTGTCGCGGCCCTGATCGTCGGGTATGCGCTGATCGTCATGCGCCCGAATCTGCCGCCGCTGGATGTCATCACCGACTATCGGCCCAAGGTGCCGTTGCGCGTCTATACGTCCGATAACGTGCTGATCGGCGAATTCGGCGAAGAACGACGCAGCCTGGTGACCATCGACCAGATCCCGGACGTGATGAAAAAAGCGGTGCTCGCCATCGAGGACTACCGCTTCTACGACCACGGCGGCGTCGATTTCATCGGGATTCTGCGTGCGGGCGTGTCGGACGTGATGCACGGCGGCGCAGCGCAGGGCGCCAGTACGATCACCATGCAGGTCGCCCGCAACTTCTTCCTCTCCCGCGAGAAGACGGCCACCCGCAAGATTTACGAAATGTTGCTCGCGTACAAGATCGAGTCCGCGCTGTCCAAGGACAAGATTCTTGAGCTGTACATGAACCAGATCTACCTGGGCCAACGCGCGTACGGCTTCGCCAGTGCGGCACGGATCTACTTCGGCAAGGACCTGAAAGACATCACGCTGGGCGAAGCTGCGATGCTCGCCGGTCTGCCCAAGGCGCCCTCTGCCTATAACCCCATCGTCAACCCCAAGCGCGCGAAGATCCGGCAGGAGTACATCCTCAAGCGCATGCTCGATCTGGGCTACATCTCGCGCAATCAATACGAGGATGCGCTGCACGAACCGATTCGCACGCGCACGTCCGGCAACGAGTACAACGTGCATGCCGAGTACGTCGCGGAGATGGTGCGTCAGGCGGTGTACGACGAGTACAAGGACGACACCTACACGCGCGGTCTGACGGTCATCACCACGCTCGATGCCAAAAAGCAGCAAGCGGCGTATGAAGCGGTGCGCGCGGGCGTGCTCGATTACGAGCGCCGGCACGCCTATCGCGGCCCCGAGGGCTTTGTGGAACTTCCGGCTGCCATGCCGGACCGTCAGCAACTGATCGAAGACACGCTGCTGGAGCATCCCGATAACGGCGACCTCATGGCGGCGGTGGTCGTGGCGGCGAGTGCGTCGCAAGTCACGGCGGTGCCGCTGTCGGGCGACGCCGCCGTCATCAATGGGGACGGCATCGGCTTCGCCGCCTCGGCCCTCTCGCCCAAGGCCAACGAGAAGATTCGCATTCGCGTGGGCTCGATCATCCGCGTCATGAAGGACGCTAAGGGCAAATGGCGCATTTCGCAGTTGCCCGAAGTGCAAGGGTCGTTGGTTTCGCTCTCACCGGACGATGGTGCAATCCGTGCGCTCATCGGCGGCTTCGACTTCAACCAGAGCAAGTTCAACCGTGCAACGCAGGCATGGCGTCAGCCGGGATCGACGTTCAAGCCGGTGGTCTATTCGGCGGCCATCGAAAAAGGCGTCAGCCCTGCCACGATGGTCATGGACGGCCCGCTGAACCTGCCCCCCGCGCAAACGGGCGGCCAGGCGTGGGACCCGCATGACGACGACGCCTTCAGCGGCCCGATGACGGTGCGCGAAGGTCTGCAACGCTCGAAGAACCTCGTTGCGATCCGTCTGCTGCAATTCGCCGGCACGCAGTACACGCAGGATTACGCCACGCGCTTCGGCTTCGACGCCGACAAAGTGCCGCCCTATCTGCCGATGGCCCTCGGCGCCGGACAGACCACGCCGCTGCAACTCGCAGGGGCGTATGCCGTGTTCGCCAACGGCGGTTATCGCGTCGCACCGTATCTCATCAGCGAGATCCGCGATGCGCGCGGCAACGTGCTGAACAAGGCGACGCCGGTTGTCGCGGGCGTCAACGCGGCGCGCGCTATTTCCGCGCCGAACGCGTTCATCATGAACAGTCTGCTGCAAACGGTGGCGCAGCGCGGCACGGGCTCGGGAACGAACGCGCTCAAGCGCACAGACATCGCCGGCAAGACCGGCACGACCAACGACGCCGTCGACGGCTGGTTCGCCGGTTATCAGCGCTCGCTCGTCGCCGTCGCATGGCTCGGCTTCGACCAGCCGAAAACGCTCGGCAGCCGGGAATTCGGCGCACAACTGGCGCTGCCCGTCTGGCTCAAGTACATGGGGGTCGCGCTCAACGGGGTACCGCAGCAGCAAATGCCGATGCCCGAGGGCGTGAGCGTCGTGAACGGCGAGTTGTACGAATCCGACAAGCTGCCGGGCAATGGCTTTGTCGCTAGCATCGGCATCGAAGACAACAGCGGAGGCTTCTCGCTGCCGTTCTTCGGCAACCGTTCGCCGTCGCCCGCAGCCCCGCCGCCCGCTGCCGGTCAGCCGCCCTCGCCCGGCGGCACCGACGCCAGCGAGAAAGCCCGCATTCTCGATATGTTCAAGCACCCGTGATTTCGCCCTGAGTCCGGTGAGTCCCGGACTCACGCCGGTGTGAGCGGCGTCGATCCGATCCTCCGGCAAGCCCAGGAACGGCCGCCCGTGAACCGACACGGCGGCCGTTTTTGCTTTGGCTTGCGTCATCCTGCGGAACGCAAGAACGTACAAGCGTGCGCGGGGCCGAAACCGCTATGCTGAGCGCTCCGTTCATTGCTCAGTTCATCGCTCCGTTCATCTCTTACCCATCTACAGGAACGTTTCACCATGCCGGTTCTGTCCCGCACGGCAAGCTTCGCCGCAGGTGCTCGCGATACGTTGCCGATGATCGTCGGCGCTGCGCCATTCGGTCTGATCTTCGGCGCGCTGGTCGCCTCCACGCCTCTGGCGCTATGGCACGGTCAACTGATGTCGCTAACCGTGTTCGCCGGGTCCAGCCAGTTCATCGCTGCCGGGTTGTTCGCCACGGGCGTGGGTTACGCCGTCCTGTGGGCAACGACGCTGATCGTCAATCTGCGACACATGCTGTACGCCGCGAATCTGTTGCCACACGTAAAGCACCTGAACTTGCGCTGGCGTGCCGTGCTGGGCTTTCTGCTTACCGACGAAACGTTTGCTGTCACCAGCAGCTATTTCCATCGCCACCCGGACGACCCGATGGGCCACTGGTACTTCCTCGGCTCCGCGCTGTCGATGTATCTGAACTGGCAACTGTGGACGTTGGCCGGCCTGCTGTTCGGCGCCGCCTTTCCCCGTCTGCAAACCCTCGGGCTGGACTTCGCGATGGTGGCGACGTTCATCGCGATCATCGTGCCGCAAATGGCGCGCGCGCCCTGGGCGATTGCGACGATCGTCGCCGGCGCGTCCGCGTTTCTGTGTCGGGGGATGCCTTACAAGCTCGGGCTGCTCGTGGCCGTTGCGCTCGGCATTGCCGCTGGCATGCTCGCCCTGCATGCGAAGCGTCGGGACGGCGCGCGACCGGACTCGGGCGGCGCGAATAACGATCGCCGAAACAGTGCGCAGGATCCCTCCGGCATGCGCTCGCAGGAAGCGCCGAAGGGAGGTGCGCAATGAACTACGTCGTCGCAATTCTCGGCATGGCGGGCGTAACGTTCGCGGTCAAGGCCGGCATCTTCGTGCTCGGCGACCGGGTGCGTTTTCCCGAGTGGCTGCGCGAAGCCCTGTCGTTCGTTCCCGTCACGGTGCTCACGGCGATCATCGTGCCCATGACGCTTGCCCCGCACGGCGATGGCCTCGAACTGACGTGGCGCAACCCGCAACTCGTAGCCGCGCTGGTCGCGATCGCCGTGTGTGCGGCAACGCGTCATCAGCTACTCACGATCGGCGCGGGACTGGCTGTCATTTTTGCCTGGCAGCTAGGCGTGCTCGCCTAAGAAAAAAGCGCCGTAACAGGCGCTTTTTTTCCATGGAACCGCACCGATCGTCGGCGCAGGGTCAGACGCTCATCGTTCCCAGCGTTCCGGCGCGATAGGCGGCAACGAAGGCATCGAAGTCCCCGACCTGCGTGCGCTCGAGTTCGGCTTGCGTGTTGAGCGACTTGCGCGCCAGCGTCTCGAAATGATCGATGACGGCAGCATCGAGGGGCATGTCGCGCAACGTCCGCGCGTGACGCTTGCTCTGTTCCAGTGCAAACGCCTGAAACGCGCCGCCCGCCGTGCCGCGCAGCGGTTCGAGCGCGGCCATGACACGGGCGGACGGCGTGAGCGATACGTCCCGCACCTTGGCACGCTGCAAGGCCATCGAATGCGCATAGTGAGCGCCGCCGCGTTGCGCGTCGAACGCCGCTGCGGTGCGATCGATGCGATCGAGCAGTTCGTCGGCCCAGTCGGACAACGTGATCGCTTCGCCGCCGCGATGGAGCATCAGGCCCGGCTTGCGGCCCGCTTTGACCACATGCGCGAAGTTATCGCGATTCTCCACGTTCTCGGCGTTCGAACACGACGGGCTGTTCTCCAGTGCGCAGAACAACAGGAAGGCGTCGATGAATCGCGCCGTGTCGACGTCAATCCCGACCGGCTCGAACGGATCGATGTCGATACAACGCACTTCGACGTACTGCACGCCCCGGCGCGCGAGCGCCTGCACCGGACGCTCGCCACTGTACGTCACACGTTTCGGACGAATCGTCGCGTAGAACTCGTTTTCGATTTGCAGCAGGTTCGTCGAGAGCTGAATCCATTGCCCGTCGCGCTTCGTGCCGAGCGCTTCGTAAGCCGGATGCGGCTGGCTCACCGCCTGCGTGAGCGCATCGATATAGCTCGGCAGGCAGTCGTAGCAGGGCGAGACTTCCGATTGCGCGCTGTTCTGATAACCCAGATCGCTCATGCGCAGGCTGGTGGCATACGGCAGCCCGAGCGTGCCTTCGTCGAAGGTCTCCAGACCATGGTCGCGCCCGCGCAGGAACTCGGCGTGCAGCACCGGCGAAGCACCGAACAGATACATCAGCAACCAGCTGTAGCGGCGGAAGTTGCGGATAAGCGCGACGTAACGCGCCGACTGATAGTCACGCGGGGAGTCCGTCGCCCCTTCGGCTTCGCGAAGCAGTTCCCAGACGGGCTCCGCGAGCGAGAAGTTGTAATGGATGCCCGCAATGCACTGCATCGGCTTGCCGTAACGCAGCGCAAGGCCGCGACGATACACATGCTTGAGCATGCCGATGTGGGAGGTACCGTAATCAGCAATCGGAATCACGTCCTCCGGCGGCAATGCCGGCGGCATCGAATCGCTCCACAGCAGTTCGGCGCCGAGCTTGCGATAGGCGAACTGATGAATCTCGTCGAGACGGGCAATGACATCGGCGGCGTCGCGTTGCGGCGGCGTGATGAACTCGAGCAGTGCCTCGGAGTAATCTGTGGTGATCTCTTCGTTGGTGAGCGCGGAGCCCAGCGCGCGAGGATGCGGCGTGAGCGCAAGTGCGCCGCTGGCCTCGACGCGCAGCGTTTCACGTTCGATGCCCGACAGGCCCTGACCGAGCAGATCCCGGTGCGCGGGCTGCATGATGAGCGCCAGACGCTGATCGAGCAACGCGTGGGCGTCAGACTGACCAGCGTGAGCGGTGGTAGGTTCGTTTTGACGATTCTGGTTTTCCAACTTCCATCCCTCTGGACAAGCGCGGTGCTATGGCATGACTGTCGCCGAGAAGATCCGGCATGACGAGACGTCATGGTCGGCGCGGGTTTCGGCGGCGAACGGCATACGGAGGTCTACGGGGTGCCGACGGCAACGGCACGACCGCCGGAATCGGGATTCCGGGGAACGCGCCCGATGCGCGGCACGGCGCGAATTTGGCCTGAGCATAACTGAAAACGCCAAACCGCGTCGGGCGCCGCTTCGCCGGGGCAATTCGCGCCATCACGGCCGAAATGCGCATCAACGTCGGCCTCAATGGGACTCAACACCGCGGCACTCAACACCGCCCCCGATCCATGCGGCGAGACCGTCGTCGCGAATCGCCGCCACAAAGACGGCGCGACCCGGTCCCGTGCGGCGTTGCTCACCACGTCCGGCACACAGCCTCAGCGCGCGCCTGAGTCGGCCTGCGTGAATGCCGCATTGGCGGCCTGCCGCCGCGCATCGATACTGAGCGCATGATGCCTGCCCACACACTTACCGACCTCCTCCCCCTGCTTTCGCTGGGCCTTGTCACGTTCTTGCTCGCCGGATTCGTCAAAGGCGTGATCGGGCTGGGCTTGCCGACGGTCGCCGTCGGTCTGCTTGGGCTTGCCATGCCGACGGCCGAAGCGGCGGCACTGCTGATCGTGCCGTCGCTTGTCACCAATATCTGGCAATTGTTGGCCGGGCCGCGCTTCGCGGCGCTGGCCAAACGCCTGTGGCCAATGCTCGTCGGTATCTGCGTGGGAACGTGGGCAGGCGGCGGGTGGCTTTCGAACGGCGGCAATCTGCCCGGCGTGGCATTGGGCGTTGCGCTGCTCGTCTACGCCGCACTCGGCCTGGCTGCAGTGCGCCCACAACTGCCGAGGACATGGCGCAGCGCCCATGTCAGCGCGCTTGGCGGCGGCATCGGCGTGATCACCGGGCTGGTGACGGCGGCAACCGGCGTTTTCGTGATCCCTGCCGTCCCGTTTCTTCAGGCGCTCGATCTCGACAAGGATGACCTCGTGCAGGCGCTGGGTCTGTCGTTCACCGTCTCGACGATGGCGCTCGCCGCCGGGCTGGCACGCGACGGCGTCTTTCATGGTCATGCCATCGGCGTATCGCTGCTGGCGCTCGCCCCCGCCCTGGGCGGGATGTTCTTCGGACAATGGGTGCGCGCTCGCGTGAGCGCGCCGGTGTTCCGTCGGTGCTTCTTCGTCGGCCTCGCGATGTTGGGCGCAGAGTTGGTGATTCAGCACGTGCGCTAAGGTGCGACATCGTCGACGTCGGCGACTTCGTCTCACTTCAGATCGGCGAAATCGACATCCCAGAACTCCATCTCGCGACGCAATTCGAGGCTGCGCCCCTCCTCGGTGCGGCGCAGTTCGACACGGCGAATCTTGCCGGAGATCGTCTTGGGCAAGTCGCAGAACTCGATGCGGCGAATGCGCTTATAGGGCGCGAGCCGATCGCGGCAGAACTGCAAAATGTCGAGCGCGAGTTTGTCGTCGGCCTGAAAACCGGAGCGCAACGTGATGAACGCTTTAGGCACCGCAAGTCTTAGCGGGTCGGGACTCGGCACGACACCGGCCTCGGCCACGGCCGGATGCTTGATGATTTCGCTCTCCAGCTCGAACGGACTGATGCGATAGTCGGATGCCTTGAAGACATCGTCCGCCCGACCGACGTACGTGAAATAGCCCCGCTCATCGCGCATGGCGACATCGCCGGTGTGATAGTAGCCGTCACGCATGGCGTCGGCGGTCTTCTCGGCGTCGTCCTCATAGCCCTGCATCAATCCTGTCGGTCGCGGCGACAACACCAGCGCGACTTCGCCCTCGTCGGTCTCCTTGCCATCGGGATCGAGCAACACGACACGATATCCCGGCATCGGGCGCCCCATCGCCCCCGCCTTGACGGCCTGCCCCGGCGAATTGCCGATCTGACAACAGGTCTCCGTTTGCCCATAGCCGTCGCGGATCGTAATGTGCCATGCACGCTTGACCTGATCGATCACTTCGGGATTGAGCGGTTCGCCCGCGCCGATCAGTTCGCGGAATTTCACCGCGTACCGCGTGAGGTCCTCCTGAATCATCATGCGCCAGACCGTCGGCGGGGCGCACAGCGTGGTCACGCCGCATCGGGCGGCAGTCTCGAGGGCGGCGCGCGCGTCGAAGCGCGGGAAGTTGTAGATGAAGATGGTGGCGCCGGCGTTCCATGGCGCGAAGAAGCAGCTCCAGGCGTGCTTAGCCCATCCCGGCGAACTGATGTTCCAGTGAATGTCGCCGGGTTGCAGGCCGATCCAGTACATCGTGGCGAGATGGCCCACGGGGTAGCTCTGATGCGTATGCAGCACGAGCTTGGGACGCGACGTCGTGCCCGAGGTGAAGTACAGCAAGAGCGGGTCGGTGGCGAGCGTGGTGCCGTCGGGTGTGAACTCGGCGGCGCTGTCGTAGGCGGGGGCGAGCGGCAACCAGCCGTCCGGTGTGTCGTCGCCGACGACGATGCGCTGATAGTCGCCGGGGAGATCCGCGAACTTGTGGGCGTCTCGTGCGGTGGTGACAACGTGGCGCACGCGCCCGCGTTCGAGCCGGTCGAGGAGATCGCCTGCGGCGAGCAGCGTGGTGGCCGGAATCATGACAGCGCCGAGCTTCATGCACGCGAGCATGAGGTCCCACAGTTCGACCTGATTGGGCAGCATGAGCAACACACGCTCGCCCCGTGCGACGCCGTGGTCGCGCAGAAAGTTGGCGACGCGGTTCGAGCGTGCGGACATTTCGGCAAACGACAGACGTGTTTCGCTGCCGTCTTCTTCGACGACCCAGAGCGCCGGCGTGTCGTTGCCTTGCGCTTGCGGATCGAAGAAATCCAGCGCCCAGTTGAATTGCGAGAGGACTGGCCAGCGAAAATCGCGGTACGCCACGTCGTAGTGAGCGCGCTGCGCGAGCAGAAGATCGCGCGCGTCGCCGAATCCCTGGGTGTGCGGCATCGCTGGTCTCCGAGCCTCGTGGGCAATGGATTTAGGCAGAATTCCATTATCGTGAGGCCTTCCGAATTCGACATTCGGGATAACCATCATCGGTGTCGGGCAGCGTGGCGAGGACCGGATGCGACGTCGGGCGACCGAAGGTGATGCGCAAAAAATGGAAGCGATTCAATGAGTTGATGCGCAGGTTGGCTGGCGAAGGAAAAAAAGATGCGTCGGCGTGGCATGTCCCCTTTCTTTCCCGCAAAAAGCTCTGCTATAATCGCGTTCTTTCGAGCGATGCATCTTCACCGATGCATGTCTCACGGGGCGTAGCGCAGCCTGGTAGCGTACCTGCATGGGGTGCAGGTGGTCGGAGGTTCAAATCCTCTCGCCCCGACCAGAATAGAACCCGCACGGTTTAAAGCCGTGCGGGTTTTTTCGTTTGAGTCAATCTGTTGATATGTACAGCATAATATTAGGCAATTGCCTAATATCACCATCCCACAAGAGCGGATGCGATCATGACCTCGTGCTGGATTCTCAATGCCCTTTCGCAAAATGCAACAGCTATCGGTGCCCTTAAAGATGTGGCGCTAGGCGGCAGCGCAGTTGCAACGGCCGTAATTGCGCTTCGCGGAGTCCGAGCCTGGAAGCGCGAATTGCACGGACGGGCCGAATACGAAGTCGCCAAAGGTTTGGCTCTCGAAACGTTTCGCTTCAGGGACGCAATCAAGATCGCACGAGCACCGTTTGTGTCACTTGCTGCCGACATCCCAGAGTTGCAGGCATGGCGAGAAGCACTGAGTTCGAGATTTAGTGGCGTTCGGGAGGCCCTTTCCACCTTCGACACGAGAGCGTTGGAGGCGGAGGCGCTTTGGGGAGAGGAGGTGGCGACAAAAACCAAACGCCTTCACCAGATCGCCCAAACGTTATGGGCGGCACACGACTCGTATTTGCGAAACGTCGAAGGCGACGGCGAAGACTTCAAGGATGACCGAGCATATGCGCTTGATGTGAGAGGCAAGGTATTTTCTGCCGGATTGCGCGGCACTGATGAGTTTGGCAACGAAATCCAATTGGCCGTAGCTGATATCGTGAGCTTCGTTAAACCGATTCTCCACAAGCCGTAAAATTCACTTCGGCGCTGGTGCCGCGCACATCATTTCAGCGCGCGGGAGCGCCACGAAAGATCTCGCCTCGTCGATCGACCGCACCGCCAGCCAGTCTCCAAGATCTTCCGGTCGGATGAGGACCACTGACCGCTTCTCACTTCCCTGTTTATGGAAGCGCTTCATCAACGGGTGATGGTCCGCGTTCAGCGTCAGCATCGTGAATGACAGCCGCGTGCCTCCATCGCCTTCCCACTCCCGCCATAGCCCCGCAATCGCGAACGGGCGTCCGTCGGCCCTGCCGATGGATCAGCGCACCGCCTTCCCTGTCTCGTAGTCCGGTTCGTAGAAGACCTGCGTCGGGATCAGGCAAAGTTGCTGCTTCTTCCAGGCGCCGCTGAAACTGCGCTTCTCCCCTACCGTCTCCGCTCGCGCATTCATCGTGTCGCACAGCTTCACACCTGGCGGGATCTTCTCGCGCGGCACCATCCCGAACGACGCCAAATCAGAGCGCCGCCCGTCGCCGTCCCGGCGAATGATCGGGGCGAAATAGTCCTTGTAGACCTCGTCTCGCCACTCGGCAGTTGGCACGGCCACGCCGCACTTGTTGCGAAACAACTGTCGATCTGGTACGCGGTAGTTTGTGCGCACGAAGTCACCTATGCTGAGCGTCAACAAGGAAATCCGCAAGGCTATTATCTCGAAACCGAATTGCTGCGTGTCGCCTGCAAATATGACCGAATCCAAAATAACCAAGCAACTTGTGCAAGACGCACGAACGACCATTGAAATAAAAGTCGCGAACTGGGGAGAATTCGAATCTAAGCTTTCTGAGCTCTCAAACGTTTATAACGAGTTGGAGCGTGGTCTCGATGGACGACATCTTCCACATCTCCTTTATCGCGGGCAATCGAAGGCTCAATTTACGTTGTCTACGACGCTTGAGCGGTACCCGGTCAAGATATCTCGCTTTTCAGATTATTACGACGCAATATTCGCCGCTCGGTACGAGATCGAATCCGCCAGCGGCACAACGTGGGAAATTCCTTCTCCCCTTGAGATAAGGAAAGCACTCGAATCATCGATCCCGAGCGCACCGCCGGCCTACGAATATATGCTCTACCTGCGCCACCACGGGTTCCCTTCACCGATTTTGGATTGGAGCCGCTCTCCATACATAGCGGCCTTTTTTGCGTTTTCAGGCTGCGATGAAGAAAAATCTGACCCCGTCGCCGTTTACGCCTACCTGGAGTCTGTGTGGTCAGGGAAGGTGGGATCGCTGAACGAACCCGCTATCGCCACACTTGGTCCATATGCCCGAACCCATCGGCGACATTATCTTCAACAGGCGGAATACACGATATGCCGTGTACTCGTCGATGACGATTGGAATTTCGCTCCGCACGAAGACGCAATGGGCCGGACTGAGGGCCAAGATGTGCTGATAAAGTTTGAGATCCCCGCATCTGAAAGAAGAACGGCGTTGGAAACACTGGATAAATTCAATCTCAATGCTTGGTCTTTGTATGGATCGGAAGAGGGATTGATGGCAACTATGGCAATGCGCCAGTTTGAGTTCTCTGAGCGAGTAAGGCGGCGGGAACTCCGAATCGAGCATGAGAAGAGCCTCGTAGAAAGCGGCCTGAATGGCGAAGCACTCAATAGCGGACCACTGTAATACTGTTTTTTTGCACAGTTCATGTGGTGGTTCACCTCCCTCACCAGCACCACAAGGGAGGCCGCCGACCTACGCGACTGCCGGCCCCACTGGCGATCAGACTCCCACGCGAGCGTCGCGAGCAATGACCGCGGGATTGTGTGAGCAGCACGCTGTGAATATCAAGCGCGTCCACAGCGTTGCTCGCCCCTCAGAACCAGCGTCGATCGCCAACGAAATATTCGTACACTCCTATCGCGACAACAATTCCTATCGCTCCCGCAACGAGATGGGTTTTCACAAGCACTAAATAGTCGCCGGATCGAAAGGTAACCTCTTGGCTTTCGCCTACGAACCTAGGATAGTCCCCGACCGTTAGCCAATGATAAATGTCGCCGCCAGCTGTGAGGCCGAATCCGACGAGTACGCCGAGCACCCACACCAGAAGCCCTTGACCAAAATTGGTGCAGGCAAATCTCATCAGGATGGCGAAAACCCCGACAACGACTAAGGTACGAAAAAAGACTTCCAGCCCAGCAGAAAATAATTCCATAGAGACTCCCATAAGATGAGAATTCAATAACGGCTACTAGACGCTAATACTTTAGGAGGCGTTAGTGGACCGGCCAGCCTTTGGTAGACATCTTCGAGCCGTCATTTATGGCAACCGAGGAGGTCAGCATGAGCGGCAAGCGGTACACGGATGAGTTCCAGATCGAGGCAGTCAAACAGGTAACCGAACGGGGTCATTCGGTGGCAGAGGTGGCCCGGCGTTTGGGCATCACGACCCACAGCCTTTACGCATGGAAACTGAAGCTCGGCAGGCCCGACGTCGTGCGGCAGGCGGAGCTGGATCAGAGCGCCGAGGTTCGGCGACTGAAGGCCGAGCTCAAGCGCATGACCGAGGAACGCGACATTCTAAAAAGAGCCGCCGCGTACTTTGCAAAGGGATAACGGCAAGGTACACATTCATGCGATCCCATCTCGGCGAGTTCCACCTGCACTCGATGTGCCGAGTCCTTGGCGCGAATCGCAGCGGCTATTACGTCTGGCAACTGCAGACAGTTGGATCCCGCAAGCGCGAGGATGATCGATTGCTCGGTTTGACCAAGCATTCCTGGCTAGCCAGCGGCGGCGTCTATGGCTACCGCAAGGTCACGATGGATTTGCGTGAATCGGGCGAAACGTGCAGCCGTCACCGCGTCCATCGCCTCATGAAAGGCGAAGGTCTGCGGGCGGAAGTGAGCTATGGCAGCAAGCCCCGCTATCGGGGTGGTCCGGTCGGCGTAATCGCCAACGTGCTGAACCGTGAATTCGGGCCAAGCGCACTGAACCGGGTCTGGGTAACGGACATCACGTACATCCGGACTTACGAGGGCTGGCTGTATCTGCCGGCTGTTATGGATCTGTACTCGCGCCAGATCGTCGGTTGGGCTACGCGCTCGACGATGACCAGCGATCTGGCTTTACAGGCGTAGTGGCTGCGGTTTGGAAACGCAAACCGGGACCCGGTGTCATGGTGCATTCCGATCAGGGCAGTCAAGGCGGATTCAACTGGTCGTCGCAACATCTCCAGATTGGAGGTGTTGAATGGGACGACCACTGGGATGGAGCTCAGCACAAACGGGAAGACCCCTCATGCGATCACCTGGCAGACCGGGCGTCAATCAACTCGATTCGAAGCGAGCATTCTGGAAGTGCATCGCACAAGGGATGGAGAGCGAGGCCGCAGCGCTGGCGTGTAACGTATCGCAACCGTTGGGGCCGCGATGGTTCCGTGAGGCGGGTGGCATGGCACCGATCGACCTGGTGCCACACTCTGGGCGTTACTTGTCATTTTCGGAGCGCGAGGAGATCGCACTGCTGTGGGCGCAGGATTGCAGTGTTCGTGAGATTGCGCGCAGGCTGCAGCGGTCACCGTCAACGATTTCACGCGAGCTACGCCGCAACGCCGCGACCCGCAGTGGTACTCTGGTGTATCGGGCAACGGTTGCCCAATGGAAAGCTGAACGCGCGGCCGAGCGTCCGAAGGCCTCGAAACTGGCAGAGAACGACCAGTTGAGGGCATATGTGCAGGCTCGCCTGGCTGGAACGATCACTGACTTTCGGGGCAAGCCAATTCCCGGACCTAACGTTCCGTGGAAAGGACGAAGACAAGGCCGTCGTGCGGACCGTCGTTGGGGCACTTGCTGGAGTCCGGAGCAAATCAGTCGGCGAATTCAGATTGACTATCCCGATGATCAGTCTATGCGGATCTGCCACGAAGCCATCTATCAAGCACTCTACATTCAAGGCCGAGGCGCGTTGCGACGAGAGCTTACTGCTTGCCTGCGTTCGGGCCGCGCACTTCGCGTGCCGCGGGCCAGGACGCAACAGCGCGGAAAGCACTTCGTCACTCCGGAGGTGATGATCAGTGAACGCCCGGCAGAAATTGCCGATCGAGCTGTTCCTGGACATTGGGAAGGCGATCTGATCATTGGCCTTAACCGCTCCGCGATTGGCACTCTGGTTGAGCGCACCACCCGGTTCACGATGCTGCTGTATCTTCCTCCAATGGAGGGTCATGGCGTCGGGGTGCGTGCCAAGAACGGCCCGGCGCTGGCAGGTCACGGGGCAGAGGCGGTTCGCAACGCTATCGCGACAAAGATCGTGCTACTACCCGAGCATTTGCGGCGATCACTGACATGGGATCAAGGCGCAGAGATGGCCCAGCATGTACAGCTACGAATCGACACAGATCTGGAAATCTACTTCTGTGATCCCCAGAGTCCATGGCAACGCGGGACCAATGAAAACACGAACGGCCTACTGAGACAGTACTTTCCGAAAGGCACAGATATGAGTCGATATACCCAGCGCGAACTCGACGCGGTGGCGAGCACACTGAACTGTCGACCACGTAAAACGCTCGGATGGAAGACGCCAGCGGAAGCGTTCCACGCACTGTTATCCGCAACATAACGATGGATGTTGCGACGACTCCTTGAACCTAAGCAATTCACGAGCGATAACTGGCAGTCACTCCTGACGGCGCACCATATGGTGCCAAGCATGAGTCGGCGCGGTAATTGCCACGACAATGCCGTGGCCGAGAGCTTCTTTAGCGCCCTAAAAAAGGAACGAATCAAGCGGCGCATCTATCCGAGTCGGGCGACCGCTACCTCGGACCTGTTCGATTACATCGAAATGTTTTATAACCCGGTTCGTCGGTAAAGGCTCGAGGAGTACCGTCTTGATGCGAGGAGAGTATGTGGGTACTTTTGCGTCCACCAAATGAAATGGTGGGCACAAAAGTGGACAAGGTTTTGAGTGTGGCTGTGGAAGCGGTATGGAGTTGCCCCTGTAACTCAGGACAGGCGGACACTGTTAGGTTGATGACACCGCATTACGCCTGAACTCGCGAGGCGAGCGGTATTTCAAGGCTTTGTGCGGGTGGCGCTCATTGTAGTGTTCAAACGCGATTGCCAGACGCGAGAGCGCTGTTGGTGCGTCAGGCTTGTCCATATAGGCGACGTAATCGTGCTTCATGGTCTTCACGAACGATTCGGCCATGCCATTGCTCTGCGGCGAACGGACCGGCGTGGTCAGCGGCTCAAGACCCAGTTCGCGAGCGAAGCTGCGCGTGCGGTAGTCGATGTAGGCCGAGCCGTTGTCCGTCAGCCATTCGATGGGGTGCGCGGCCTGCGTGGTGCCGAAGCGCTGTTCGACGGCGGCCAGCATCACGTCTCGCACCACATCACCGCTATGCCCGCCGGTCGTTGCGGCCCAGCTAATCGCCTCGCGGTCGCAGCAGTCCAACGCAAACGTCACGCGCAGCGGCGTACCATCGTCGCACCGGAACTCGAAGCCATCGGAGCACCAGCGGGTGTTGCTGCGCTCCACGGCAACGCGACCGTCATGCCGCCGCTTGTCTTGCCGCACGCCGGGGCGGCGCAGCAGCAACTGATGCTCCCGCATGACCCGATACACGCGCTTGACGTTGATGCACGGCGCACCGCTCTGCTCCCGACTGCGGCGCAGCAGCGCCCAGACACGCCGGTAGCCATAGGTAGGAAGGTGCGCCACATGGGCCTGAATCTCCTCGACCAGCCCGGCATCGTTGGTCACGCGGGCACGGCGACCATCGCGCCAGTCGGACGAGCGAGCTCGCTTGACCGCCACGGCAGAGCGCGCCACGCCGAGAACTTCGCAGACCGTCTTCATCGGTCGTCCCCCGGCAGCAAGGGCGAGCGCGCAATCAGGTTTTTTGACCGGCCCCATTCCACGGCTTCTTTCAGGATTTCGACCTCCAACGTCTTCTTCCCGAGTAGCCGTTGCAACTCCTTGATTTCCTTGATGGCGGCGGCTAGCTCAGATGCCGGTACAACGGTTTCACCCGCCTTCACCGCCGCCAGACTGCCTTCCTGGTATTGCTTGCGCCAGCCGAACACCTGGTTGGCATTGACGCCGTGCCGACGTGCAACGGCCGACACCGACGCTCCCGGCTCCAATGTTTCCTGCACGATGGCGATTTTTTCCTGCGCCGTGCGCCGACGACGGCGCTCCGGCTCGGTCAGAATTTCGATGCTTTCCACGTAATGACTAGGCTTACTGATAGGCACAAGACTATCCCTTATTTTAAGAGAGTCCTCGTGTCCTCAGATACGTGGGGCCGCTCCACGGTACCTTACCGACGAGCGAATTTCCCAATGGAGTTCAAGCGCGCGACGGTCGAGGCAACGTTAAGGCCAGGTGCGTCGGTTGCTTTGACAGCGCGCAAGGCAGGCATCAACGCCAACTTGTTATTCAAATGGCGCCGGCATTATCTGGCTGGCGCTTACGGTGATGTCACACCTGAGCTTGTTACTCGCCAGAGTTCCGCGGCTTCGGTGACCGAGTTTGTTCCCGTGACGATCACGAAGGCTCTCGTTGGCATCGCCACGCCGACGGCAGACCAAGCAGTCCCGACCTCACGATGTTCATCGAGGCACGAGGGGAAGATCGAGTTGGTGATGCGTGGCGGCACAATGCGCTTCGATGGTCCGCTGAGTTTGGAGTTACTGCGCGAGTTGATTTCGGAGCTACGCACATGATCGGGTTGCCCTCGAACACGCGTGTGTGGATCGCCGCTGGCGTGACAGATATGCGCTGCGGCTTCAATGGTTTAGCTGCCAAGGTCGAGTCGGTGCTGCATAAGGATCCGTTCTCGGGGCACATCTTCCTGTTTCGTGGTCGTCGTGGTGATTTGCTCAAAGCGCTGTGCTGGAGCGATGGCGGATTGTGCTTGCTGGCCAAGCGGCTGGAGAAAGGTCGCTTCGCGTGGCCACGGGCCGATGGTGGTGTCGTGGCACTCACCACTGCGCAGCTCTCACTCTTGCTTGAAGGGTTCGATTGGCGCGAGCCCATCGACGCGGCTCGCCCACGCAGTGCGAGATAACGTATTTTTTGGGAGATATCCGATAGGCAGCGGGCGCACTGGACGATAGGCTTACGTCATGAGCTTCTCCCGCGCCAATCTGCCTGACGACATCGATGCCCTCAAGGCGTTGGTGTTGGCTAGCCAGCAGGTTTTGCACGAGCGCGAAATACAGCTCGCCGCGCTGCAAACGCGCCTCACATCGCGCGAGCAAGAGATTGCGCATTTGAAGCTGCTCATCGACAAGCTCAAGCGCATGCAGTTTGGACGAAAATCCGAGAAGCTCGCACGCCAGATCGAACAACTCGAGCTGCGTCTGGAGGACTTGCAAGCCGCCGAAGGTGCCACCGAGGCTGCCACGCCGATTAAGTCCCAAGTAAAAGTCCGATCCGAGCGCCAGGCGCTGCCAGAACACCTTGCGCGTGAAGAGCGCGTCTACCTACCCGAGGCCGAAGATTGCCCGGCCTGTGGCGGCAAACTCAAGCCGCTGGGAGAAGACGTCTCGGAGCAGCTCGAATACGTGCGAGCGCACTTCCGTGTGATTCGCCACCGCCGCCCCAAGCTCGCTTGTGCGTGCTGCGACACGATTGTGCAGCAGCCGGCACCGAGTCGCCCGATTGAGCGTGGCGTGGCTGGCCCCCATCTGCTCGCGCACATCATTACCAGCAAATTCCTCGATCACCAACCGCTGTACCGCCAGCAGGCGATCTATGCCCGTGACGGTGTGGAACTCGAGGCCGGGCAGATGGGGCATTGGCTGGGGCGCGTGAGCTGGTTGTTAAATCCGCTGGTGGATGCTGTGCGTGCCTACGCGCTGGGCGGCACCAAGGTCCACGGCGATGACACACCATTGCCGGTGTTAGAGCCCGGGCGAGGTAGCACCAAGACTGGACGGCTCTGGGTGTACGTGCGTGATGACCGGCCGTGCGGCTCCCATGAGGCACCTGCCGTTTGGTTTGCTTACACGCCTGATCGACGGGGCGAGCACCCACAGCGACATCTGGCAAGCTTTAACGGGGTGCTGCAAGCCGATGCGTTTGCCGGTTACGCGCCACTTTATGAAAACGACAGCATCCGCGAAGCGGCGTGCATGGCGCACGCGCGACGCAAGATCTACGACCTGCATGCGGTACGCCCCAACGCCATTACAGAAGAAGCTCTGCACCGCATCGGCGAGCTATATCGCATAGAAGCCGAAATCCGGGGCAAACCACCGGACGAGCGACGGCAAGTGCGACAGGCACAGGCTGTACCTCGGCTCGAAGCGTTACGGCAGTGGTACGAATCAGTGCTGCCAACACTCTCTGCGAAGTCCGACACCACCCGCGCGATTCAGTACTCCCTGAACCGCTGGCCCGCGCTCGCCTATTACTGCGAGGACGGGCAGGCGGAGATCGATAACCTGATTGCCGAGCGTGCGCTGCGCGGCGTGGCGATTGGCCGCCGCAATTATCTGTTTGCCGGCGCCGACTCGGGCGGTGAGCGTGCTGCGGCGATGTACAGCCTGATCGGCACGGCACGCTTGAACGGCATCAACCCCGAAGCCTACCTCGCCTACGTGCTCGAGCGCATCGCCGATCACCCGGTCAATCGGATCGACGAGTTGCTGCCATGGAACGTGGCGCAGCAACTGCCTGACATCGCCAAGATCGAACCCATTCGCTAACCGCCATTTACCGCCGCGTCAACAACCCGATCTACGGTACACATCGAGCGCTTACGTTCGTCGGCATGGTTCCGCCGGCGATCTTTCACCGATTGAGTTTGAGCGGCGCTACGCGCTAAACGGCTCGTGAGTGTCTATGAAACTCTGGCCGGTCCAACCATTCGTTCTGTAAAGCGCCAAATCAATGGCAGATCAACAACAGCGGCAATCTCCTACGGACAAAGGGAACACTATGAGCTATGCCAGCACCGACAATCGCCGCGAAATGGAACTCCTCTACCAACAAGCCAAGGTAGGCGCGGCGCGAGCGCCCCGACTCGTGCGAGGGCAAATGCCGTAATAACCGCCGCTCGCTATGGCGGTCGTGGCCTACGGGCCAGTCCCTATAGGGACGATGAGCACCGCCGCTGGTTTCCATATTCAAGCAAATTAATCGTAAGATAGGCGACCTTCGAAAGCCCCATTCCACGATGCCAACTTGGGTACATAAACTGACCAGACGCGCCTTTCGCAGGCAGAGTGCCATTCGGCCAGTCTCCTCATTAACAGCTATCCAAATGAACGATACAAAGACGCTAGTCGTTGGGTCTCTTCGCCATGACCATGTGACGTCAGTGCCGTGGACAAAACTAACGACCGTCAACGTGCTCGACTTCGATTCAGTTGTGCTGTTTCTTCCCAGCCTGAATAAGGAAACAATAGACGAGGTTGGGACCGAAGAGTTATTCAAAATGCAACGCGCATTCGCCGAGCTTTTGGCCTCCGATGGGGATATCTATGTACTCGGTGCCCCCCCGCTCGAAGGGGCAGACTTCGGGCAGTGGTTATGGTGTCCGATCCCGATCAGATCGATAGCTCAAAGAGGCGACACTATCGAAACGCAGGGGGAGGGTTTCTCCAAGCTCCTGAGTCGACTCAAAGCATGGGACTGCGTATATAGGATCGATGAGCATGGGCAGACAATGACGCTCTCGATGGTGCTTTCAAAAGGCGTTCCCGGGATTCAATTGAGCTTTGAAGGCGAATGGTACGCACGGAACCGTGCCGGCGGCATCTTGGCCGCCCGCATTTTTGCCTACGCGAGAAACCGCAACGGTGACCAGCATCAGTTCCCGGGTTCAATGACTGTGCTACCGCATTTCCCCGGCGACGAGCCACATGACGTAGTGTCTACAGCCTTAGCCGACATCCTGGGCAAACCTCAGTCGGAAGGGGTTCCCGAATGGCTGACCGCTATCCCGATGCAAGCAGTTGCTCCAATCGACCAGCGGCTGTTGACGCTACGACAGGAAATAGCAGCGTTAGAACAGCAAGTGAACGAGCAACTGGCCGAGAAGGCTAGGCTGGAACGGTACAAGCGGCTGCTGTACGTGTCGAGTTTTGAACTGGAGGACTTAGTCGCAGAATGTCTTGGCGTTCTGGGCGCAAGTATCACCCCAGCGCGATACTCGCAGGAAGAGTTCGTGATGGAATGGAACAACTCCGTGTTTTTGGCGGAATGCAAGGGAGTCAGCAAAAGTATCTCGTTGGCGAATTTGCGACAGGTTCAAGATTATGTTCTGAGGTACGAGGAAGACGAAAACTCGAACGGGAAAGGCCTACTTTTTGGGAATGCATGGAGGGGGCTGCCGCCAGCCGAACGGAATACGAAAGATTGCCCCATTTTCCCGGACAACGTGATACTGCGGGCGCAGCAATTCGGCGTCTCTCTTGTGTCTACTATCGACTTTTTCTATGCGTTCTCGCGATTTTTAAGCGGCCAAGTCCCCGCTCAAGCGATCCTATCGGTTATCACAGAGGCCGATGGCGTCGCGGACTTCAGCACGCTAATGAATTCGTGACATCGTACGTGGACTGTGTCAATTAGCACTGCGGATCCGACAGACACAACAGCCGGGAACCCTTGATCTACGGTCATTCCGACGAGGTTCAAATCCTCTCGCCCCGACCAGAATAGATAAACCCGCACAGTCTTTTGGCTGTGCGGGTTTTTTCTTGGGCAACGTTTCCCGACGCAGATCGACCGGCTTCACGATGTCGCCCGAGAATCTGCGCGCGGGTCAGAAAAGCTACGCAGATCTCAGCATTGGCACGGCAACCGCGTTACCAGTTGTAGCGAATACCTAACGTGCCAGCGGTCGCGGTACGACGATTACGGCCGCTGTCGAGCGACCAGCGGTAGCTGGCCTGAGCGTAGAAGCTCAGCTTCCGATTCACCTGTGCAGTGACGCCGCCGCCGAGTTCCATCGCCGTGTCGCCGAAGCGCGCTTCGACGGTAGGAGACGATTGCCCGAAAAGCGTGTTGTCCGTGCCGGAGAAGACGTGCCAGAGATTGATTCGCGCGTAGGGCTGCCAGAGCGTGCCATGCCCGTCGCGCGTCGTGTATTGCAACCGCGCCCCCAGACGCCCGGTCCACGCGCCGCCCGCGCTCCAGTCCACACTCGAATACTGGTCTCGTGACTGGCCCACCGATACCCCCTGATAGACGATCTGCGCTTGCGGCTCGACCAGCCAGTCGCCCCCTTCTCCAAAACGCATCGGATAGCCTGCCTCGAGCGACCCCGCATACGCCGTGGCGTTGGTCGATATCCCAGCGCCATAGTCGGACGTTGCTTTCGCGTCGTACCAACTGCCCTGCATCACCGCATCGAGGTACCAGCCGCTCGGACCGAAATGTGTCCAGTAGCCGCCGACAGACGGACCCTTCATCACCAGACGCCCCACCGTGAGGTTCTGCGTGCCGAGCGCGAAGCCCTGCACCGACGGCGAGTTGTAGTCGGCGTAAGCCACATACACGCCAGCATGGTCCCGATGGCCGCTGTCCGCGGTGCGCCGGTAGACGTCGAGGCCCGTTTGGAATCCGATCAGATTCCCCGTCGCGCTCGCATCCACCGTCCCGCTCCACCGGTTGCTCACGCGCGCCCCGAACACCCGTCCCCAGGCGCCGTTCGCATAGGCCCGCGACTCGGGCAAGTCACGCAAATTCTCTTCCTCACCGACGCGCTCGTGCAGCGTGCCCAACGTCGAGAGCCCCATCTGTCGCGCGATCGCCGGGACTGGCGAGTAGAGCGCCACTTCCGGTCGGTAGAGTGGAATCTCCGTGCTGCCCGACGGAGCAGAACCTGTCGATGTGTCGACGAGATGCGAACGCAGGAACCAGTCGTTCGGGTCCGTGCTGCCGCCGCGAAAGAGTTGGTACTCATACGCGCCGGCCGCCACGCGTTGGCCCAGCGTGAAGGCGCCCGCCGTGGTCGTGCCCCCGCCGTTGACCCGCACCAGCCGAATACCGTCCGCCACGGTTTGCGCACCGGCGCCGCCCGTGTTGCTGACGATCACGGACGTCGTACCGCTGGCCCGGCCGCCATCGATCACCAGCAGATTGGTCGGCGAGTTATCCGCACCCAGATAGGTGTTAAAGCCGATGCGACTTCCTGCGCTGCCCGTATAGCTGCCCACTGTCAGCGTGGTGTAGGCGCCGGGGCGCGGGACGAACTGGACCAACCCCGCATTGGTCACCGCGCCCGTCGCGTTCGAATCGCCCGTGACGTTCCAGACACTCGAGGCATCGATCGAGACACGGGTCCCATTGCGCGCCAGCCCGGTCCAGACACTGCCCTGGGCCAGCGTCACGTCAGCGCTATTGCCGGCATCGGCCAGCAAGTCGCCCGTCCACTGCGACGCGCTCAGATTGGCGCTGGCCGTGTTGCCCGCGCCGATCAGCGCCAGATTGCCGGTCCATTGGCTATTGGCGAGGTTGTAGGTGAGGGTTGACGGGTCAACGACAATGTCGCCAGTCAGCGAGGGAAGACCCGTAATGTTCAGCATGAGGCGGCTCGACGTGCCCGCTGTGTCCTCGGTCACGCGAGCGAGCAAGCGTCGGCCGTTAACCACAGCGGGCGTTATCGCCGTACCGCCATTGATCGACACCGTACCGGTCCCGCCTTCGGCCAGCACGATTGCGCCGTTGGCGGCGCCGAGGCTGCCACCGGTGACCGTCACCGTGCTCGGCCCGCTGCCCGCGATGTAGATCGGGGCGGCGCCAGCACCGTTCACTGCAACGGTCGTCCCCGAGGCGGCAACCGCACCGCCATCGACGACGGCGATCCCGTGCGCGGCGTTACCCGCGGTGGTGATGGCGCCGCCGGTGATCAGGGCTGTCGCGCCCTGGCTGACCCGAACGCCGACGGCACCATCGCCGTGCGTGGTGATGCGGCTCCGCTCGGCCTGCACCTGGCTTCCCGCCCCCACCACATCGACGCCATGCGCCTGCAAGCCAATCTGCGCGTCCGGAAACTGCAGGACAGGCGGGTTGCTTCCGGTCACCCTGAACCCGGTGGTGATTTCGGTATCGGTCACGACGACCGTACCGGCGTCGGTGACACGCACGCCAGATGCGGAAGGCCCGGACGTGCGCACGATGGTGCTGGTCAGCGCGACGGCGCTGCCGGCGCCGCTCGCCACGACGCCGGCGGAATCGGGTTGGTACGTAAAGATCCCGTAGCCGGAGAAGTCGATTCGCCCCCCGGCGTCTGCCCACAGGCCGGGACTGTTGGCGCCATACGTCGCCGACGTCGCACCATTGCTCATCCGAATGCTGCTGCCCGCACCTCGGGCAAGCACACCGGGAGCGTTCGCAATGACGATACTTCCGTAATAGTCCCCGGTCGCGATGGCGCCGCCGTTGACAGTAATTTTCCCGCCACCAGCAGCGAACAGCCCGGCACTGTCATTGCCGTAGATGTTCACGTAGGTGTTGTTCAGGGTAAGACTGCTGTCTGTACCCGACGCGACGGCGCCGGGGGCGTTGTCGCCAAAACTGTATGTGTTCAGGTTGTTGAGGGTCACCGTCCCTGCGGCGTCGGCAAAGACGGCAGAGGCGCCCGTCCCATACGTCGTAACATCGGTGTGGGTCAAGCTGACCGAACCACCGCCGGCAGCATAGGCGCCGTGAGCGTTGTCCGCCCCGGTGCTCACCGCGCTATCGGTGAGCGACACGCTGCTGCCCGCGCCGACGGCCGCTACGCCATAAGCGCCGAGGTCACTGGTGTCGACGGACGTATGGCTTCCGGTGATTTGCCCCCCGCCATCGGCATAAAGGCCATGTCCCGACGCGCCATACGTACTGACCGAAGCGATATCCGAGGACGTGCCGACCAGAGAAATCGTGCCACCCGCCGTGGCGCGCGCCCCGTAGTTGGTGCCGGTGGCCGTCAGGACGACCGAGTTGCCGGTGTAAGTTCCAGCGCCGGAGACCTCGACGACAGGTGCAGGTCCGGCACTGTCTCGCGCCGTGAACGCCACATCGACGCAACTCCCGGACGTGACGCTAAGCGCGGCCGGCGCGGCTGCACATTGCGCAAACGCCTGCGCCGACGGCAGTAGCGCCGTCACCGCTGTGGTCAGGACAGCACGATGATAAACACTCGAACCCAACAACCCCTTCTTTCGCAAATTGCCGTCCCATAGACTGGAGGTGGAAACAGCAAATGATGTTCTTATCCGGTCTTCTCGCAATCGACAAACTCCTCTTTCGGGATTTATTCGAAATTGAATCTGCCACAAAAAAGCAGACGAACTTATTAAAAAGCCCTTTAATGACGCGAGAATAGCAAACTGGTTTTTCTGACGAAAATCAGTATTAGCACGAAGAAGGGCCAGTCGATCGCAATGCGGTCTTCCGTTCCGGACGAAACGGACGCCCCCGGCAAAACAAAAAAAGCCGCAGACGATGCTGCGGCAAAGAGGGAACAAGAGGGAACGCTTGCGGAGATCGAGTCGCCCCATGCAACTTCGACCGTCCCGGACCCGGTGTCGCGGCAGTTCAGCGCTTTGCCGTGTCGTCGTCGACCGCGTCGCGGGCCAGATAGGTCTGCGTTACTTGCGGAAGGTGGGCAAGCAACCAGCGCGCCATCTCGATCTCCTGCGGCAAGATCATTTCGCAAGTCTTGCGCACGTCGTCACGTCCGCATTGCCTGGCCGCTGCGATGAGCGTCGTGTACGCTGCAATTTCGATGTTCTCGAAGACATAGCCCGCCATCGCACCCTTGACCACTTCGTCCGACGCCAGACCACCGCCGAGCGCCTGCCCGAATGCGCCCACTCGGCCGGCGAGATCTTTCATCGTGGATGGACTGCTACCCAGCCCATCAAGGCAGGTCTCCAGTAATTTCTGCTGGTCGACGGTCTCCTCGATGTGCTGCTCGATTCGCACCTTGAGCTCGGGGTAATGCTCAAGCCGCGACGCTTGTGCTTTCAACATGGTTTCGGCGTGCTTCTCCATCGCATACGCGTCCCGAAGCCAGTCGATCAGATGGTCAAGTGATTCGTCCATGTACCTCTCCGTTTGCGTTGAAAATCGGCAAATCTGTAAATCCGTCCTGTAATCCGACATACGGCTCACACGCCAGCTGTCGCGATCTCGGAAAGCCATTGCTTGACGCTGCTCAGATGCTCGTTTTCCTGCTTCAGCGCCTCGCCAAATGCCTGCGCCATCTCGGGCACCCCTTCCGCGTTCGCCATCTCGATGAGCAATTCCCAACCACATTGATCTGCGGCCTCGATGGCAACTAGCGCCGTGCGCGCCTGAGGAACGTCGGTACGCGGGTCCGACAAGACCTGGATGAATCCCATGCTCATGACACCGCAGACATCAGCCGCCGGGGTCTGCGCAGTAGGATCGGCCCCGAGTTGGTGGATGCAATCGGCGAGCATCGCGAAATGCGCCGCCTCCTCCGCCCGGAAGTGCGAGAGCCGCGCCTGCATTGGCCCATAGTCGTCACCGCAGTTTTCGACTTTACTGATCAGGGCTTCGTACAGGCGCACGCCGCTGCGCTCGAAAGCAAGCCGCTCTCCAAGACGGTCGAGGAACATCGGTGACGCAGCGGTCGCCGTGAGGCTCGTCGATGTGCCTGCAGGCCGCATACCCGAGATGCCATCCGTCGGCATCGACCCGATCGCGTCCGCCTCGGCGGCACAGGTGGCGCGCATGTTGGCAATCGATGACGGGGGCGCATCGGACCTACAAGAACTTCCGCCGGATCACGCTGCTCGTGTTGCTTGAACAATTCGCACGAATGTCGTCTTGCGGCGCGCGGTGCTCAACGCGTGTAGGTCGGCCCGGCACGATGTCCGCATAGCCCTGAAGGATGTTGTTGGCATCTTTACCTTTCCACTTAAACCGCTGCCTGTCGAGCGGCGTGCCTTTGGCGTCCAGCAAGTTCGTCAAGCTTTCCATACCCTCTCCTCGTGAGCGATTCGAAGCAACTCGTGCGCAACGGTCGCGCCACGTCTGCGACGCAATTGCCGTGCCACGGCCGCCGCCCCGCCGGGGCCGCGCACAGGAACGCTCGCGATGGAAAAACTGCACGATTCTGTAGAAAGGGCGACCGCACGACGTTGTGTGTCGCACAGGAGGGGCGTCGGTGCGGCGACGGCACGATGGCCGATGAAGGAAGGAAACTTGCTTACGGCGAGGGGAGCATGACGACTTCCCCTAGTTCGCTACATCCAAGGAGCAAGCCGTGGCAACCAAGCCGGAGAACGACCAGACCGATCAGAACGCGCGCGAAGACACGCTCGGTACGCCCGACGAATTCGACAGGCTCCCGACGCAAGAGGAGCGCCTGGCGTATCGGCTGCTGCACGAAGATGGAGACGAAGAGACGATCGGCACGCATCACGGGCGCGTCGGCAACGGCTATTGGCCGTCGCACGAAGCGTCGGCGCCACCGATATCGCCTGTTGCACCCGAACCGCTGTCGGATGGCATTTCAACGACGGGAGACGACACCGAAGCCATCAGGAAATCCAGAACGAAGCCGCGCGGACAGCGCCCCTCGGATCCACCATTACGCCCATCGTCGGAGGGGCTGGATACCTGCATTGCACCGGCGTCGGCAGACAAACCCGAGACTTAGTCGGACACCGGGATATAGACCTTCATGGTGTAGCGGGCGTCCGGCATGACGACGAGGCGCGCCTCGACGACGTTCATGCCTTCCACACGCGTCTTGACCGGCAGCACGTAGACGCAATCGAATACGCGTTGCACCACGGGGTCCTCACCGGAGGCCGGCGCCTGTAGCCGCATGGATCGCAAGCGGTCAAGAATGAATCCGCGCACGTCCTGCTCCGAAGGCGTTTCTACACCGATGGCGCGCGCGAACTCGTCATGCGCGAATTTCCGGACGAGATCTACCGTCTCATCGAGGTTTGCCTGAACCGCGACAGTCTTCATAGCTTTCCTGTGTCAACTAACGACGCTGCGTCTGGAAGGTCACCGATCACCACCGGCCGTCCACCCAGTCTCTGGCCAGGGTGCCGACGGACTCCAGCGCATTCCTCTCCTCATGGAAAATAGCGCCGCCCACCTGACTCACCGGCTGGTCCTGGCCCAGTCCATCCGCCACTTTCAATATCTCTGCCATGCCCCGGACTTTACCATCGGGGGCTGGCATGACCGTGCATACGATTCGGAAACCTTTATAAGAAAACGACCTGACCACCGGCATCTGAAATCACTCCTCGCGTACTTCGCGCCGTCGGGCCAATTCTCCAACATTGAGCGCCCTGTCCGGCACCGCAATTTGCATATGTCCATGAAAAACGGGCGCAAGAAAACTAACGCCCGACCGTGTCGCCAACAGAAAGATAGGGCAAGTTTGCAACTTTAAAAGACTGTTTTTTCATACAGCATCGCTGCGCGTACCGAATGCTGCGGATTGCCGTTGAATCGGGATGGGGGATTGGGATCGGGATGCACCAAAGAAAAAGGCACGACCGGGCGAACCGGTTCGTGCCTCCTGGACGGCTTGCAATATGGCCTGCCGCATATCGCGCCCGAAGGGCGCTGCGACGGGCAGCCGCCGCGTCAGGCCGTCAGGCCATCAAGCCGTCAGACGTGCGAGCAACGTGCGCGGACGCCCGGCACGCGCCTGTGCGGCGAGCGCCGCCTCGCGCCAGCGTGCCGTCGGAACTTCCGACGGCGAAAGCAGACTGTCGAAGCCGCATGCCCACAACATGGCCAGCTGGTCCGGCAGCAACGGCCCCGCTGCCCGGATGGCACCCTGGAAATTCCACTTCTCACGCAGGACCTTGGCGAGCGTGAAGCCGCGCCCGTCGCGCGTCTTCGGGAATTCGATCACCACCAGTTCGAGCTGCGGCAGCAGCGCCGCGATGCGTGCCGGATCGTCGTGACCCTGCACGCGAATGCCCGCCGGGGCCACGCCCCGCTCGTTCGCGGCAAGCCATGCGTCAAGCGGCAGCACGGTGTCGTGGCGCGCGTCGTTCGCAGCATCGCCCGGGATCTGGGCGTCCGCACCGAGATACGTCCAGGTGTCTTCGGCCGGCAATCCGTTACGGTCAATCAACATGCAAAGCTCCCTTGAATGCTTCGGCACCGACACGACCGAGCGTGTCGATGAAACGCTCACCCTCGTTGCGCAACTTCAGATAGCGCTCGAGAATGTTTTCGATCACTTGCGGCACGGCTTCGTATGACACCCCCGGACCGAGAATCTTGCCCACGGCCGCATTGTCGTCCGCCGAGCCACCCAGCGTGATCTGATAGTTTTCCTTGCCCGCCTTGTCCACACCGAGAATGCCGATGTGCGCCACGTGGTGATGCGCGCAAGCGTTGATGCAACCCGACACGTTGAGCGTCACCGGTCCGATGTCGCGTTGCTGTTCTTCGGTAAAGCGCAATGCGATGCGTTGTGCGACCGGCACCGAACGGGCATTGGCAAGGGCGCAGTAGTCCAGACCCGGGCACGCAATGGCGTCGGAGATCAGCCCGATGTTCGGTGTCGCCAGGCCCGCCGAGCGCAGTTGCTTCCACAGTGCATACAACGCGTCGCGCTGCACGTGCGGCAGCACGAGGTTCTGTTCGTGCGTCACACGCAGTTCGCTGAACGAGTATTCGTCGGCCAGATCGGCCAGCAACAGCATTTCCTGCGAACTGGCGTCACCCGGAATGCCCCCCGAGGGCTTGAGCGAGACGACCGCGCTGATATAGCCCGGCACCTTGTGTTCGTGCGTGCATGTGTCGACCCAATGCTTGAAGTCGATGTCGCTCTCGTAAGCCTGCTGAAACACGCTGGACGCTTCGGGCAGCGTCGCAAACTCGGGGACGACGAAACGCTCTCCAATGGCCTTGACGACGTCTTGCGCCAGGGGGCGATGCGTTTGTGCGATGCGTGCGAACTCTTCCTCGATCATCTCGATGAACTTCGCCGGCTGCATTTCCTTGATGAGGATCTTGATGCGCGCCTTGTAGATGTTGTCGCGACGGCCCAGTGCGTTGTACACGCGCAGAATCGCCTCGACGAAGCGCAGCAGGTCGGCTTCGGGCAGCCACTCGCGCACGAGCGTGCCAACGATGGGCGTGCGGCCCAGACCACCGCCCGCATAGATCTGGAAGCCGACTTCGCCCTGGTCGTTGGTACGGGCCAGAATGCCGATGTCATGGAAACGCACGGCAGCACGGTCCGTCTGAGCGCCGGTAATGGCGATCTTGAACTTGCGCGGCAGATAGGTGAACTCGGGGTGATCCGTCGACCATTGACGCAGGATTTCGGCGTACACACGCGGGTCGAGCAGTTCGTCCTTCGCGGCGCCGGCGAACTGGTCGGTCGTCACATTACGGATGCAGTTGCCGCTGGTCTGAATGGCATGCAGATCGACGTCGGCAAGCGCCGAGAGGATCTGCGGCGAATCGACGAGCGTCGGCCAGTTGAATTGCAGGTTCTGACGCGTGGTGAAGTGACCGTACCCCTTGTCGTAACGGTTCGCGACGTACGCGAGCTGACGCAGTTGGACCGCGCTCAGCGTGCCGTACGGAATCGCCACACGCAGCATGTAGCCGTGCAGTTGCAGGTACAGGCCGTTCATCAGACGGTAGACCTTGAAGTCGTCTTCGCTCAGTTCGCCACTCAGACGTCGCGCCACCTGCTGACCGAATTCCTTCGCACGGTCTTTGAGGTACTCGCGCTCGGACGGATCGTAGCGATAGATGCCCGCATGTTCCGGGGCAACGCTCAGCGCGGGGGCGTGAGCCAACGCGGCCTGGACGGCGCCGTCGGACGCCTGCTTGCCGAGATCTTCCCGAACCGACGGGCCACGCGCGCGCAATTGCTCGCGAAAATCGACGGGCACGGGGCCGGCGTCGGCGACTTCGGCCGGACGCGGCACCGGGTCCACGACGAGATTGGCGGCAACGGAAGCCTTGGCGGCGGCCTGCGCCTGATCGAGGCTGTGCTCGTCGAACACATGTGCCTGCGTCAGATCGTCCACCCAGTGATGTTGCTGGTCCAGCCAGACGACCAGACCGTCTTGGAGTCGGTTCGCCGAAATCAGATTGCCTGCATTCATTCGATGCTCTCAATACCTGTCATTTTGGCCGCGAGTTGGTGGGAAACAATTCGCGATTAGAACCGCAGGCTATCAAGACGCGAAGGAATATACGAATATTCACTAGTTATGTCGTCATTACGAGATGTTGTTAGGCGAAAAAAATGCTAAGAAACACTGTATTTTTATACAGTGCTCATGCTACATTCCGAATCATTCAACTTCATCGTGAGTGAGATCATGAGCGACGCCAAATCCATCAAGTTCATCGTCGTGCCGTATCGCAAGAACAAGGACGGTGTGTTGCAACCCGGCGAGCTGCGTCAGGCGAGCACCGAGTTCGGCGCCGTGCGCATCGCGCAGTCGATAGCTTCCGGCTTCGCGGGCATTGCGGCCTACGAAGTTCTGGTCGACGAGGAAGATGGCACGATGGATGCCCCGCGCATTCTCTTTCAGGACGGGGCAATCCCGGCGATGGCGGAGTGAAGCGCTCTACTCCGGACGCGACGGGCGGAGAATGCTGTCGAACGTCTTCGTCTGGCGCGGATGTTGCAGATCCCGCGTATCGAGTGCACGGCGCTGCGCGAGCACTTCCTGAACGCTCGGCCCCGTGGCGGGACCATTACGCTCGCTGGCTGTGCGGTTGATGCTGGCGCTCGCGCTGTGCGCGTCGGTCACCGCGGTGCTCCGGGCGCCGAGCGCCGCCACGGCCGGGCTCACTGCCGGGGTCTGATTCGATTGCCGGATGCTACCGAGGTCGCCCGCCCCGAGATACGACTGCGCGTTGGCATGACCGAATGCCAGCGTGCCGGTCAGGCACAGGCAGACGGCAAAGACGTTGATCTGGTTCATGGTGCCCCCCGTTCGGCTTGTTAAGGTGCGTTGGTTTGTGTGGATGACCGAATTGTCTCAGCCACATGGCGTCTTGTCGCCCTGAATTAATCACAGTTGACGCTCATTCTCAGACGCTCGACTGACTGTCAGATTTAATAGCCTGTTCTGCTACACTTCGCAAAAAAGAGCCGAAGGCTCAAGAGAAGAAAAGCAACAACGGGGGATCCCATGTCGGACGATGTCAGTTTTCGCCGAGCATCGGACGCGGTTCGGGCCGTGGGGGCCGGAGACGCAGACTGGCTCGACGTCGTACACACCGCACGCGAGTTTCTCGGCGCGGACGCTGCCACGTTTCTCTGCCACGACAAGCAAAGCCGCTCGGTGCGCTTCGTCGAGCAATCCGGGCATGAAGCACGTCTGATCGAGGAATACGCACAGCACTTCTATCAGTACGACGATGCCACCCGGCGCTTCTGGCATGCCCCTGCCGGTACCTGGTACGACTCGAACGTCGCCCTCGAACACGAATCCGAGAACGACCGGATATTCTGGAACGAGTTCATGCGCCCCTATCAACTCCAGCAGTTGGTCGGGGTCGTAATCTGCAATGACGACGACGCTGTCACTGCGCTAAGTGTCCAGCGCATGCACATCGTGCAACCCAGCTTCGCGCATGCGGCGCGCCTCGCGGAGTACGAACGCCAACTCGCTGCCGCCTTTGCGGCGCGACGCGCGAGCACGCGCGCCAGCCTTTACGCCCTGAGCCAGATGCTCGACCCCGCACGTGAAGGCTTTCTCATCGCTTCGCCCGACGGCCGGGCGCTGGAATTTGCGCCGGGGCTGGAAACGCTGCTCGGCAGTCACGACAGCCAATTGACGCTCCAGCAACGGCGCCTGACGCACCGTCAGCCCGAATGGCAAACCCGTTTGCAGGCCGCCCTGCGACAGGTCGGCGCCAACGGGGAACCGGTCTCGCTGGTACTGCCCGACTCCTGGGGCCATGCCTACCGGCTGACGTTGCGGGGTCTGGGCAAGCCAATGAATCATGGCCTGCGCGCCGCCGTTGGCGTGCGCATCGAGCGACGCAGTATCTTCAACGTGCCTGGCGAGACTGCCCTTCGGGAGCACTTCGCACTGACGCAGGCCGAAGCGCGCCTGTTTCACCACCTCGTGGCGGGCCTGACCATTGGGGAATGCAGTGAAGTGCTGAACCTGGGGACGAGCACGCTGCGTACCCAGCTATCGGCCATTCTGCGCAAGACGGGGTGCCGCCGCCAGGGCGAGTTGCTGCGGTTGGCCGCCATGCTGGCACCGTAACGTTGCGCACCGCTATCCGCCGCCCGATGCCGTTTCCGACATCTCACCAGCCGATACCTGCCCGCTCAGCACGATCGTGCTGATTCGATTCCGGCCGCTTTGCTTGGCGACGTACAGTTGCTCTTCGGCCGCTTTCAGGATTGCCTCGACGCTGTCGCATTCGCTGGCGACGCCCGTCGCGGCCCCGACGCTCACCGTCACCATGCCGTTGGCGCTGCCGGCATGATCGATGTGCAGACGCTCGATGTCGCGGCGCACCTGTTCGGCCATCACGGCCGCGGCGTGCGCGTCGGTATCGGGCAGGATCACCGCGAATTCCTCACCGCCGTACCGCGCGGCCATGTCGCTGTCGCGCCGCACATGACCGCCGACATTCTTGGCGACGGCGCGCAGCACGTCGTCCCCGATCGCGTGGCCATAAGTGTCGTTGAAATGCTTGAAGTGATCGATGTCGACGAACAGGATCGACAACGGCGAGCCGGAACGTTTCGCCCGCCGCCATTCCGCGGCAAGTTTGGCGTCGAGCGCGCGACGGTTGGCCAGTCCCGTGAGGCCGTCGGTCGTCGTCAGGCTCGCAAGCCGCGCCGTGGCATTCGCTCGCGCGCGCATCGCCGCCACGAGCAGCCATGAACCGACGATGAGCGTGGCGGCACAGATCCCTGCGATGACGCTGAACAGCACGGTATGCCGCAACCACTCTCGCATGAGCACCTCTGTCGACGGCGTCACCACCACGTACATCGACACGCCCGGCACCCGCACCGACCGGTAATCCGTTGCGCTCATGCCCTGAGGGAACGACAACGCCGTCGTCAGGTCGCCGCGCCGGGCGGCCTCGCCGGGCAGTGTCACCAGTTTGCCCGGACGCGCGCCCGCGCATGGGTCACAGGCCAGCACCGTCCCCTTCTCTTCCACGATGTCGATGGATTGCAGATCGGCCGAATCGACGTCGTTGACCAGTGTGCTCAGATGGTCGAGACGCAATGCCAGCACGGCCACCCCGGCGAACGACCGATCCGGCGCAGCAATGCGCCGTGTGAGCGCCACCGACAGCACGCCCCCGTGCGCTCGCGAAGCATAGGGTTGGGAGATGTAGAGGCCCAGCGACGGGCTGGATTCGTGCGAGCGGAAATAGTCGCGATCGGCAACGTTGAGCGAGGGGGTTTGCGACCGATCCAGCGGCGCCGCGATACGCCCGTGCTTGTCGACGACATACGCATCGTCCAGAAAATCGCGGCTCAGCGTCTGCCCGAACCGCACCCGATCGCGCACGCGCTCGGGAAAAAGCGGTGTCGTCGGATCCTCGGCCTCGCGCACCATCTCCCTGAGCAATGCATCGTAGACGGCGATATTCCCGCCAAGACTTGCCGCCACCACCGACGCCACGCTCTGTGCTCGCTCCAGTGCATGCGTGTACCGCGCCTGACGATCCGCCCGAAGCAATAACGCCACCCCGACGAGCATCGTCACTGCAACGGCCGTGCCGATGACACCGACCATCGAAGGTCTGTCATCGAACCCGTCGAAGCACGCGCGAAGTCGCTTTGTCGCCCAGTGGCGAAAATGAGGTACACCCAAACGTGTGGTCATAACGAATGGCCCGACAGGGATACCGACGTGTGAATGAGTGGAGACGCCCCAAAACGTGTAAATGACGTCAATCGCGCGGGCCGCGGAGACTGCGCGCGCCGTGCGAAAAATCGTCGAGCAGCGGCACGATGGCCAGCATGACGAGCACGACCGCAAGCGGAATCGTCGAGACGAAGCCGAGGTACTTGAAACCCAATGCGCCCGTGAGTCCCCCCAGAAAGAACATCCCCAGCAAGGCGCAGAGCAGCCGCAGCTTCTGCCGGTCCCCCGTCACGCGCGGGAGGTCCTGCGCCACGCCTGGCCGGTTCCAGTACCCCATCTTGCCCAGCTCGATGCCGATGTCCGTGACCAGCCCGGTGACATGCGTCGTGCGGATTTCGGCACGCGATATTTTGGTGATGATGGCGTTCTGCAACCCCATCACGTAGCACAGCAATCCCACGGTGGCGGGCACGTAGAACCAGCGCTGATCTTCGAGATTGGCGCCCATCACGCCGAAGCTCAGCAACAGGAGCGCTTCGAACATGAGCGGCGCCGCGTATTCGCTGTGCGTATGGTGTCGCCGCCCCCAGTGAATCAGCACGGCCGACGTGGCGGCGCCGAACAGAAACGCCAGCAAGGCGCTCAACCCGGCGAGCACGAACACCAACTGCCCCAGAACCAGATTGTCGGAGAGCGACGCCACGATGCCCGACATGTGAGACGTGTATTGTCCCACGGCGAGAAAGCCCCCCGCGTTCGCCGCGCCCGCCACGAAGGCGAGCGAGCAGCCCAGACGTCGGTTCGTGGCGTCGGTGCGCACTGGCTGGGTGAAACCGCGTAGATAGTTGATGGGCATGGCGCGTGAGGCTCCCGGGCATCGCACTTGGGGTATTCTAATGCGCGTGGACGCAAAGTCGACGCCAATCTCCCGCAACGGCCCTGACGACATCGCGGCGCGGGCCCAATGATATGGGGACCTAACAAAATAATGACAGAGTGTTACGCGTACATCAGCCGTGCCCTGCCTGACCTCGATCCGGTCGCGCTTTCGAAAATCATCGTCCATTCGCGCGGGTTTAACGAGGCCCACGGCGTAACCGGCGTGCTGCTCTACGACGGCGCCACCTTCTATCAGTACATCGAAGGTCCCGCCAACGCCGTGTCGGATGCCCGCGAGCGGATCGAAGCCTCACGTCATCATGGCGCGATTCAGGTGCTGCTCGACGGCACACCCCGCAATCCCGGCGCATTTTCGACGTGGAGCCTCGGCTACCTCATGCTCGACGAACCGGCGCATGCCCTGCATGCGTTCGTCATGCCCGCGGATCACGCGCAACTGATCGGCGCCTTCAACGGCCTCGCCGCCCAGGCGGATGTGATGTAGACCGGTCGGGGCGCCATCACCGCGCATGCCGTGGATGCCCAGCGTGCCGTGAATGCCATCGACGCCATCGACGCCATCGACGCCATCGATGCCGTGCTGCCTATGCAGCGCCTGCCTCGCCAAAGAAAACGCCGGGTCGCCCTGAGGGCGCCCGGCGTGATTCATTCGAACGGCTCGAGACATGCGAGGCGCGCGTCGCACATGCCCCGCGCGCGCCGCCCTCTCGGGGTTACTGCTCGATCTGGCGATTCCAGCGCTGATCCCACTGAGCGCGGCGCTGGTTGACGGCGTCCCAATCGACCGTCTTGATGTTACGGGTCAGATCGTCGAGCTTGCCCAGACGCTTTTGCATCGCCGGCGGAATCGTCGCTTGCGGATTGGTCGGGATATAGGCGCCGGCAGCAGCGGCCAGCGATTGCCCCTTGGCCGAGAGCAGATACTGCGCGAGCTTTTGCGCCATGGCGTTGTCCGGGCTGTTCTTCACCACGCACAGGTCGACGAGCAACTGCACCGCGCCTTCCTTCGGGGCGACGTAGCCGACCTGAATACCCTTGTCCTGAAGGTCGCTCACGGCCGTCGGGGTCAGCGGGAAGATCGCGGCTTCGCCGGTCTGGATCATTTCCGAGAGCTTGGCCGAGTTCGGGATGTATTCGACCACGTTCGGGCCGACGGTCGTGGCCCACTTCGTGAAACCGGGTTCGACGTTCGTCTCGCTGCCGCCCCAGATGCGGTTCAGTGCGAGAAAGCCATGCAGGCCGAAGGTGCTGCTCGACGCCGACTGGAACACCACCTTGCCCTTGTACTTGGGATCGGCGAAGTCGGTCCACGAGGTCGGCGCCGCCCAGCCCTTTTCCTTGAAGAGCTTGGTGTTGTAGCCGATGCCGGTCATGCCGAGCTGCACACCGGCGCCCATGTCGTCCTTCACGCGCGCCGACGGCATCAGTTCCTTGAGCACGGGCGAATCGTCGAGCTTCTGACACACGCCCATGCTGATCGCGCGCGCCATCACGCCGTCGTCCAGGAAAACGACGTGCATCTGCGGGCTGTTACGGTTCGCAAGCAGCTTGGCCAGCACGTCCGAGGACGTGCCCGGCACCACCACGACCTTCACGTTGTTGGCCTTCTCGAACTCCGGGAAGACCTGGCTCGTGTAAGCCTTTTCCATCGGGCCGCCATTCATGCCGATGTAAAGCGTTTTGGACTGCGACCAGGCCGCGCTGCTCGCGCCCAATGCCAGCGCCGCAGCGCACATGACGACCTTAACAGATAGCTTCATCGTGGTTCTCCTTGCGTTTCCAGGGAATAGAAATGTTGTTGGGGGACGGACTCTGAATGTTTGCGGTGCACGGCGGTTCCTCAAGCCTCGACGCCGACCTTGGCAAACCGGTCGACGGCAAAGGCATCGATCGGCGTCGGCGTCTCGCCCAGCGTGACGAGATCGGCCAGCACTTCGCCGACACCGGGGGCCAGCAGAAAACCGCCGCCCGAGAAACCGAAGGCATGCACCAGACGCGGTGTCGTGCGGCTCATGCCGATGATCGGGTTGTCGTCGGGCGTCTCACCCTCCACACCGCTCCAGGTGCGAATGAGCAGCGCATTGCGCAACGCCGGGAGCAAGGCACAGGCCTCGCGCATGACCGCGCGCGTGGTCTCGGCCGAGGGCTGGGCGTACTCGCCGTCGCCAGTGCCGCGTCCGCCGCCGATCACGCAGTTGCCGCGCTCGACTTGTCTTGCGTAGACACCGCCACCGTAGACGCCGAGGCTATGGCCCACGAACATCGGCAGCGGCTCGGTCACCCACATGTTCGGGTAGATGGCATGCATCGGCACACGCTCGCCGAACGCGCCGGCGATGTGATTGGCCCATGCGCCGGACGTGTTGAGCAACCAGTCGCAGCTCACGTGCACGGCGTCGCCCTGCTCGGGCTGCGCCGTCAGTTGGAAACGCACGCCGTCGTGCGCCATCGCGGTGATCGGCGTGCGTTCGCGAACGTCCGCGCCGAGGGCGCGCGCCGCACGGGCAAAGGCAGGCGACACGAGACGCGGATTGGCATGCCCGTCGCTCATGCACAGCGATCCGCCCACGGCCCCCGGGCCGAGCCACGGGAATCGCTCACGGAATTGCGCGCCGCAAAACACCGTGGAGGACAGACCATAGTTCGCGGCCATCGCAGCCCACGCATCGAGCGGTTCGAGATCGCTCTCGCGACGCGCGAGGCGCAAATGGCCCGAGCGCACGAATTCGCCGTCGATGCCGATCAGTTCCGGCAAGCGGTCCCACACGCGGCGCGCACGCATCGCGAGGGGCAGTTGCGCCTCAGGGCGGCCCTGGCAACGCACGCCGCCGTAGTTGACGCCACTGGCCTGCGCCCCGCAGTAGCGACGCTCGAACAACGCCACCTTCATCCCCCGTGCGGCAAGCTCGCGCGCGGCGGAGGCGCCGACCAGCCCGCCGCCGGCGACCACAACGTCGTAATGCAATGGCTTACTCATCGCGGGCCTCGTCGGGAATGGCCGCCACGTTTTCGTCGAACAGCATCGGTGCAATCGGAATCGGTTTGATCGGGGCCTGCGCACGCAAACGCCCCACTTGCGCGAACGTCTGCCCGCTCGCGTCGGCCAGCACATGGCAAGCGGCTTCGCCGCACATGCGCCCCTGACAGCGTCCCATGCCGACCCGGGTCAGCGCCTTGAGGCGGTTGACTTCGGTCACGCCGTCCACACGCACGCACTCGCGCAACGTGCGCGCGCTGACTTCCTCGCAACGGCACACGAGCATGTCGTCCGGCCAGCGCGCGGCGGGGTCTTCGGGCAAGGCAAAGGCCTGCTCGATGCCCTCGCGAAAGCGCCGGATGCTCGCGAGTTTGCGCTCCAGCGTCGCGGCGTCGGGCGCGCCCGGCACCGATGGCGCGGCGATGCCGATGTCTTCGAGCAAGGCGAGCGCTGCGCGACGACCGGCGAGTTCGGCGGCGTCGGCACCGGCAATCCCCGCACCGTCGCCCGCCAGATAAATGCCGGGTTGCGAACTGCGTCCGGCTGCATCGCGCTCGGGCAGCCAGCAACGGTTCAGGTCGTCGAAGACGAAGCGGCAGCCAGCGAGATCGGCCAGTTGCGTTTCAGGACGCAGGCCGTAACCGAGCCCCACCGCGCTGCATTCGAGAGCGTGCCGGCGACCGGCGCGCTGCCAGCGGATCGCACGCACGCCGTTCGTGCCGTCGATCCCTTCGAGCGTCACCCCGTGCTCGATGCGCACGCCTCGCGCCCGCAACCATCCCACGTAGTAAAGCCCCTTGGCGAACGTGGCCGGTTGGTTGAGCAGTCGCGGGGCGGCCTTGGCCTGCGCGGCGAATGCGCTGGTGTCGAGCACGGCCACGACGTTGGCCCCCGCCTTGGCGTATTGGTAAGCCACCAGATACAGCAACGGTCCGGTGCCCGCGAACACGACCTGCTCACCGATCGCACACCCCTGAGCTTTGAGCGCGACCTGCGCACCGCCCAGCGTGTACACGCCCGGCTGGGTCCAGCCCGGCAACGGCAACACGCGATCGGTCGCGCCGCTCGCGATGATCAGATGACTGAACGCGACCGGTATTTCGCGCCCGCCGTGCATGGTATGCAGTCGCTTCGGATCGCACGCCCATACCAGCGTCTCGGGTCGATAGTCGACCTGCGGCAACAGCGCCGCCATTGCGTTGTGCACGGCGTCGGCCTTCGCGGCTTCGAAACCGTAAAGCGCTTGCTTACTGCGTGTGAAGCCGGCGTTTTCCGGCGGCTGACGGTAGATCTGCCCACCCCAGCGCATGTTCTCGTCCAGCACGACCGGGCGCACGCCCGCCGTGACAAGCGTTTGTGCGGCACGAATGCCCGCGGGGCCCGCACCGACGATCACCACGTTGAGATCCCGGGCCGCCATCGGATTCGCCAGACTGGGGGCGCGCTCAGCCATGCGGGCCTCCGTGGATTTCGTGGATTTCGTTGATGTCGGCGGCGCGCGTGACGATGCGCATGCCGGGCTGGACGGTGGTCGAGCACGCGCGCAACCGCGTGAGTTGCGCGTCGCCACGATCTTCACCGGCGAGCGCGGTCGTCGGCTCGCAACGCACCCAGCAGTCCTGGCACGCGCCGATCATGCAAAAGCCCGCGCGCGGCGTACCGCTGAACTCGCTGATGCGCACGTGGCGCTGGTGCGTGAGGATTGCGGTGAGTACCGTGTCACCGGCCAGCGCCTGGACCGGCGCGCCGTCGATGTAGAACGTTACCGGCGCGCGTGCAGTCTCGCTCAGGCGTGTGAGCTGCGCGTGAGCCGCCGGTTGTCCGGGCGCGCGCGCGTCCTGTGAAGCGTATTGGGAGGAACTGGACATAGGAGTCGTTGTGCGCGCGTTCAATGCTGGCCGATCAGAATGCGGTTCAGGCCGTAGATGCGGTCGAGCAGCAGCATCGCGCCGAGCGTCACGGCAATCACGAGCGCCGAGACCGACGCCATCATCGGATCGATCGATTCGGTCGCGTACATGTACATGCGCACCGGCAGCGTGACGGTTTGCGGCGCCGTCAGAAAGACCGACATCGTCAGTTCGTCGAAGCTGTTGATGAACGCCAGCAGCCAGCCGCCGGTGATGCCGGGCAGAATCATCGGCATGGTCACGCGACGGAACGTCGTCCACGACCCGGCGCCGAGCGAGGCGGCGGCGTTCTCGACACTGCGGTCGAGCCCGCTGATGGAGGCGAGCACGAGACGCATGATGAACGGCGTCACGATGATCATGTGCGCGAAGATCAGCGCGCCGAACGAGCCGGTCACGCCGAGCATGGCGAAGAAGCGCAACAGCGCAATGCCGAGCACGAGCCCCGGGATCACCAGCGGCGAGAGCAGCAGACCGTTAAGGAAATTGCGTCCAGGAAAGCGCGAACGGCCGATGGCCAGCGCGGCGGGCAACGCGATCACGAGCGAGAGCGTGGCCGAAATGAACGCGAGCTTCAGACTGGTGAAGAACGATGCGATGAAGTCGGGGTAGTCGAGAATCGCGCGGAACCAGCGCAGCGATATGCCGCGCGTGGGCAGCGAGAGCGTTTGCTCGGGCGTGAACGCGACCAGCACCACGATGATCATCGGGGCGAGAACGAAGAGAATGACGAGCGCGTGGAACGCGAGCGCCAGGGGACTGTTTTTACGCATGATGGCGAGTGAGTTCTGTTCTACGGTGGCCTTAGCCCATGCTTCGCGAATAACGGCGATCGAGCAGGCGGTAGTACGTCAGCATCACGATCAGATTGGCCACGAGCAGCAGCACGGCGATGGTCGCGCCGAGCGGCCAGTTCAGTGAACTGAGGAACTGGTCGTACACCGCGGTGGCAGCCACTTTCAGACGACGTCCGCCCAGCAGGCTCGGAATCGCAAAGGCGCTCGCCGACAGGCCGAACACCATCAGGCTGCCCGACAGAATGCCGGGCACCAGTTGCGGCAGCACGATGCGACGCAGCGTGGTTGCCGGCGACGCCATGAGCGAGAGCGCTGCGTTTTCCGTCTGCGGGTCGAGGCGCTGGAGCGATGTCCACACCGGAATCACCATGAACGGCAGCATCACGTGCGCCAGCGCAACCACGATGGCGAAGTTCGTGTATTCCATCTTGTACGGCCCCATGCCGATCAGCCCGAATGCCTGATTGATCAGGCCGCCTGAGCTCATGAGCATGCTCCAGCCGAAAGCACGAACCACGATGGACACGAGCAGCGGCGAGAGAATCACCAGCAGGAACAGCGAGCGCCACGGATCGCCCATGCGCGAGAGCACGTAGGCTTCGAACGTGCCCACGACCGCGCAAATGGCCGTGACCGAGAGCGAGATGCCGAACGTGCGCAGAAAGATCGTATGGAAGTACGAGTCGAACAGCACTTCACGGTAGTTCTCGAACTGGAATGCCGCGATCGGGCCGCTCGCCGGATCGAATTGATAGAACGTGAGCGCGAGCGTCATGAGCAGCGGAATGAGCACCAGCGCCACGAACAGCAGCATGGCCGGCGCACTCATCACCCACATCGGCAAATAGGCGTGCCACGGCGCACGCGTACTCGGCGCGGCGTCGGTATGCGGAACTTGCAGCGTCTCAGCCATTCGCGCACGCTCCCGCAGCAACGAAGCGCACCGCTTCCGGGTGCCAGTCGAGCCCGACCGGCGAGCCTTCTTCCAGCGGTTCACCGCCTTCGTTCTGGCAGCACACGAGCACTTCGCCCAGCGCGCTGTCCACGCGGTAGAGCCACTGGCTGCCAAGGAAGAAGCGGCTCGTCACGGTGGCCGACAGACGACCGGCCGACGGGGCGCAAAGGCGGACCTTTTCGGGGCGCAGGCACAGGGTGATCGCATCGCCCACGGCCATGGCGCGGTCGCGCGGCGAGAGTTCGGTGAGCGCGGCGCGCTGGATCAGTTGCGCGCCCAGTTCGATATGCAGATGCTCGGCGTCACGTGCCGCTACCCGGCCTGCGAGCATGTTGGCCTTGCCGATGAACTGGGAGACGAACGGGGTTTCCGGACGCTCGTAAGCGCGGTACGGCGTGTCGACCTGCGTAATGCGCCCGGCTTCCATGACCACGACGCGATCGCTGATCGACAGGGCCTCGGACTGATCGTGCGTCACCATGATCGTGGTCGTGCCGATCTTGCGCTGGATCGAGCGCAGTTCGAACTGCATGTCCTCGCGCAGTTTGGCGTCGAGGTTGGACATCGGTTCATCGAGCAGCAGCACCGGCGGCGCAATCACCACGGCACGGGCGATGGCCACGCGCTGACGCTGGCCACCGGAGAGCTCACGCGGGAAGCGATGGCCGAGGGCATCGAGTCGCACCAGCGCAAGCGCCTCGCGAATGCGCTCCTTGCGCTCTGCCTTGTCGACGCCGCGCATCTCCAGACCGAAGCCAACGTTGTCCGCCACCGTCATGTGCGGGAACAGCGCGTAGCTCTGGAATACGATGCCCAGACCGCGCTTGTTCGGACGCATGTGGGTGATGTCGCGTCCGTCGAGCGTAATGCGCCCGGTGGTGGCTTCGACGAAGCCCGCGATCATCTGCAACGTGGTGGTCTTGCCGCAGCCCGACGGGCCGAGCAGCGAGACGAACTCGCCCTTCTCCACCGAGAGGTTGACGTTCGAGACGGCATTGAGCTCGCCAAACGTCTTGGAAACATCCGTCAAAGTCAGAAAAGACATGGTCACTACCTTTGGGGCACACACGCGCCACATGAAATGCAATTGCCTCGAACAGTAGCGAGCCAAATTGCATGTCGCAAGATAACGATTCCATGAAACGAGATAAATTTTCATATTATTTCGTTTGACGGAATGCATGTCACTCTCGCAGACCCTTTTCTTTCGCGTCAGCGTCTCGGGATAATCCCTAAGTTATGGTGGTTATTGGTTGTTTCTGCCGTTTTCCCGGTGTCTCGATGGTTTTCAAGCCATACAGGCTTACGTTAGTATTCCGTTTGACGGAATATTCGAGACCCTGATGAGCACCTCCGATTCACTCAGCACACCCGGCATGAAGGAAGCGTCTTCCGTGGAGTCTGCGGGCGCCGGTATTTTGCAGCGCACCTTCGCCGTGATTCGTGCCCTGGGCGCTGCCAAACCCGAAGGCGAGCGCGTCACCCACATTGCGAAGGCCGTCGGCCTCAGTCAGGCGACAGTGCACCGGATTCTTCACGCGCTCATTGCCGAGCAGGTCGTGGAGCAGGACGAAAGATCCAAGCTATACCGGCTGAGCATCGACTTTTTCGCCATGGCCGCACAGGCGGGCAATCCGAGCGGCATGCGCACGTTATGCCGTCCGTCGTTGCTGCGGCTTTGCGCAAGCCTTGGCGACACGATCTTTCTGCTGGTGCGCAGCAGCTTCGATGCCGTGTGCCTCGACATGTGCGAAGGCCCGTTCCCCATTCGCTCGTTTACCGGCGATATCGGCGGGCGCGTGGCGCTCGGCGTCGGTCAGGGCAGTCTGGCGATCCTGGCGTTCCTTCCGGAAGCCGAGCGCGAGGAGATCATCCGCTTTAATGTGCCCCGATTGCGCGGCTACGGTGTGCTCGACGAAGTCTATCTGCGCACCGAAATCGAACGGGTGCGTCAACTGGGCTACGCCGGGAGCAACAGCGGTGTGCTCGACGGCATGGCCGGGGTCGCTGTGCCGGTGTTCGACCGCATGGGCCACGCCGTGGCGGCACTGAGTGTGGGAACGCTCGCCGCACGGCTCTCGCAGGATCGGCTCCCGATGGTGGTGGAGTTGCTGCGGCGCCAGGCGGAACTGATCGGCCCTCAGACCAACCCGTTCGACGTGGCGATGCGCCGCCCCATGCACGGTCTCACGCGTGCACTGACGACGGAACCCCTCGCCTGAGGGCATCGATGCACGAGCCGTCGAAGGCGACACGCACCGCCCGCGTGTCGCCGGAAATCGACCTTTTGATGACCGAAAATGGCCAGCGGGCGTCGAGTGCTCCTGCGACAATCGCGAGCAGGCCTGGCGGCAAGCTTAAGCTGCGCATTCCGCTTTTCCCTCTTCCCTATCTTCGACCGCTGGCCCCAAGTGGAGACCCGTCATGGCATCAGGTGAACATGAGTACCGCGTCAACGTGGAGTGGATTGGCAACGAGGGCAGCGGCACCTCGGGTTACCGGGCATACGGACGCAACCATGAAATTCGCGTCGACGGCAAACCGGCGATTCCCGGCTCCGCCGACCCGGCCTTTCGGGGCGATGCTTCGCGCTGGAATCCGGAAGACCTGCTCGTCGCGTCGGCGAGCGCCTGTCACAAGCTGTGGTATTTGCATCTATGCGCCGAAGCGGGTGTCGTCGTGGAGCGGTATCGGGACGATGCGCTCGGCACGATGATCGACACCGCCACCGAGGGACGCTTCACCCGAATCGTGCTACGTCCCCACGTCACGATCCGTGCGGGCGGCGACGTTGCGCTGGCCGAGCATCTGCATCACACGGCGCACGAGAAGTGCTACATCGCCAACTCGGTCAACTTTCCGATCGAATGCGAACCGGTGATCGAGACGATCGACGTCTGACGGGGAACGCGCCGGCACGGTGACGCCCGTCACCGGTCGAGCAGTTGCATCAGGGTCATCGCGTTGCGCTGGCCCTGATCCTCGTAATTGGTGTTGAACACCACGTACACACGCGCCACCACCTTCGCGATCACGCGTATCGGGTCGACAAGCGCAGCGAGTTCCGCCTCGCGATAGTCGTAGTTGACCGACATTCGCTGTGCACAGGCTTCGACGTGAGCGTGACTCGCGCGGTCGCCATTGAGCCATGGCGGAAACTGGAAGTGCACCAGCCCGAGCTTGCCGGCTTCGCGCAGCGGTTCGATCGCCTGGAGATAGCGCCGCCAGATTTCGTCGATGAGCGGCGCGGACATGTCCTTGTAATAAACGTTCGCGCGCGGCCCGGGCGGCAATTCCGATTGCAGATCCTTTGGCAAGGCGACACGCGGCGTCTGGTGACCGGTCGGCAGGCGGAAGCCGGGACCGGAACGGGACCGGAACGGGACCGGAATGGGACCGGACTGGGACGAACGCATGAAATACTGGACCTGCATCTGATCCGGCACGCGCTCCCCGCACCGTGCCGTTTGCGGCCCGCAGCTGACCCTGCGGGCCGCCTTTTTCGGCATGCCGCCCGCCGCGCTATCATGGCCCGACCGATCTACACGATGCCTCACGATTGCCATGACCGAACGCCTGCCTGTCGACTTAGCCAAAGCCTACCGCCTGCTCAATCACGGCCCGACCGTGCTCGTGGGCAGCGCCCATGCCGGACGTCGCAACGTCATGGCCGCCGCCTGGTCGATGCCGCTGGACTTCTCGCCGCCCAAGGTCGCCGTCGTCATCGACCGCAACACCCTCACGCGTGAGCTGGTGGACGCCTCGGGCGAGTTTTCGCTGAACGTGCCCGCGCGCACCATCGCGCGTGAAACGCTGTTCGTCGGCTCGGTGTCGGGGCGCGACGCCGACAAGTTCGCCGACGGTACCGGCGTGAGCGCCTTTGCCGGCTCGCACGTCGCCGCGCCGCTGATCGACGGCTGCCTCGCCTGGCTCGAATGCCGCGTGATTCCGGAACCCCACAATCAGGATCGCTACGACCTGTTCCTTGGCGAGGTGGTCGCCGCCTGGGCCGATCCGCGCGCCTTTCGCGACGGGCACTGGCAGTCGCCCCCCGGCGCCGGACACGAATGGCGCAGCCTGCACTACATTGCCGGCGGCAATTTCTTCGAGACGGGCGACGCCTTCGAAGTGAAACCCGCCCCTGAATCCGACGTCAATTCATGACCCACACGTTGCCTGCGCCGCGCGCCACCGACAGCGTCGACGACGCATCACGCCCCCGTTACTATGTTCGCACCTCGATAATCGAGGTTTTGGCCAGCCAGGCCCGGCATGATTCCCGCCCCCAGTCGTAACCATGATCCGGGGGGTGTTGTCACCGGGTCTGGTGGGTGGCTGGTGATCGCTGATAGGGGTTTGGCACGGATATTCCGACGCCGTCCGTAACGTGGATGCCGAGACTTGCCACCAGGGTTCTTGCAGGCCAATTCACTTTTTGTGCCAACTGCAATGCATAACTTTCCACTTCATGACGCCGTCGATGTCTTCATCGGCGTCGACGTCGGCAAAGGCCACCACCATGCCGTCGCTCTCGATCGCAACGGCCGTCGCCTCTACAACAAGGCCCTGCCTAACGATGAGACCCAACTGCGCGCCCTCATCGATGAGTTGAAAGCCCACGGCCAGCTCCTGTTCGTCGTCGATCAGCCGGCTACCATCGGCGCACTGCCGCTGGCCGTAGCCCGCGACGCCGGTACGCTAGTCGCCTACTTGCCAGGTCTGGCTATGCGTCGCATCGCCGACCTGCACGCAGGCGAAGCCAAGACCGACGCGCGCGACGCCGCCGTCATCGCAGATGCCGCACGCACCATGCCGCATACGCTGCGCTCATTGCGTCTGGCCGATGAGCCGCTCGCCGAGCTCACTATGCTGTGTGGCTTCGACGACGACCTGGCCGCCCAAGCCAACCAAACCAGCAACCGCATTCGCGGCCTGCTCACGCAGATTCATCCCGCGCTTGAGCGCGTGCTCGGACCTCGCCTGGATCATCCCGCCGTGCTCGATCTGCTTGAGCGCTACCCCTCACCCGCAGCACTGGCGGCCGCGGGCCAAAAAACGCTGGCGAATCGCCTGATCAAGCTCGCACCACGCATTGGCAAGAGCTTGGCCGCCGACATCGCGCAGGCGCTTACCGAACAAACCGTAGTCGTGCCGGGTACTCATGCCGCCACGCTGGTGATGCCGCGTCTGGCCCAGCAACTGGCCGCCCTACGCAAGCAACGCGACGAGATCGCCGCCGAGGTCGAGCGCCTGGTGCAAAGCAACCCTCTTTGGCCGGTCCTGAGCAGCATGCCCGGAGTCGGGCTCAGGACCGCAGCGCGACTCCTGACCGAGGTGGCGCACAAGGCCTTTGCCTCGGCCGCCCACCTGGCGGCCTATGCTGGCCTAGCGCCGGTGACCCGGCGCTCTGGCGCCTCGATTCGCGGCGAACACCCCTCTCGACGTGGCAATAAGGTACTCAAACGCGCCCTGTTTCTCTCGGCCTTTGCGGCTTTGCGAGACCCGATCTCAAGGGCTTACTACAGTCGAAAAATCCAGCAGGGCAAGCGCCACAACCAGGCACTTATCGCGCTGGCTCGCCGGCGCTGCGACGTCCTTTTTGCCATGCTACGCGACGGCACTTTTTATCAACCCAAAACGGACCCCAGTGCTTGACGAACTACATAGGGGCACCCCCCGGATGGCGCTCGCCCGGTGGCGCGCGGGTGGGCCGTCCGGCGTGGCATCGCCCAATTTGCCAAGCAGCGTCGGGCGGGGCAGAATTGACAGCGTTACCGACGTTTTCGATCGTGAGTCGACCTGAGCCCGGACGATGCCGATTTCGGCACCCTGCTGCAACGCGCCGACCGGGCGCTCTATGCAGCCAAGCAGGCCGGCCGCAATCGCGTGGCCGTGCTGTGACATTCATCCGGTACTGACGAAAAACACAAAGCCATGGGCAAAAGCCGACTCGAAGCGTTCAGCGATGGCGTGATCGCCATCATCATCACGATCATGGTGCTGGAGATGAAAGCGCCGCATGGCAGCGAACTGGCCGACCTGATACCGGTCGCGCCGACATTTCTCACCTACATCCTGAGTTACGTCTATGTCGGCCTTTACTGGAACAACCATCACCACCTTTTTCAGGTCGTGCAGCGCGTATCCGGCGGCGTACTCTGGGCCAATCTGCATCTGCTGTTCTGGCTGTCGCTGATCCCGTTCGTCACCCACTGGCTCGGGGACAACCACTTCACCGCCTGGCCGACGGCGCTCTACGGCGGGGTGCTCTGCATGGCAGCCATTGCCTACTACATACTTTCGCGGGCTCTGCTGGCCGTTCACGACGGTGGCAACAAGAAGCTCGCAGCCGCACTCGGGCGCGACTACAAGGGAAAACTGTCGGTGATCGTTTATGCCGTGGCCATCGGACTGGCCTTCGTGGTCCCGGCTGTGTCGCTCGCCCTGTATGCGCTCATGGCTGCCGTATGGCTGATCCCGGACCGTCGTCTCGAACACGTGATCGACGCCTGAGACAGCGCGGCTCACCGGTTTGGCCGCGCGCACGACGGCAGTCGACGCGCATCGGCTTTTTACGTAGTATCCGCTCCACTATGCAAAACGTAACTTTTGAACTGACGGGCGAATTCGTCGCCCTGAACGACCTGCTCAAGCTCACCGGCGTTGTCGATTCTGGCGGCGCGGGCAAGGTGCTGGTGGCCAACGGCGAAGTCACGGTCGACGGCCAGCTGGAAACGCGCAAAACCTGCAAGATCCGCGCAGGCCAGAGCGTCGCCGTGGGCGGCGTTCGCATTCGCGTCAAAGCGGCCTGACCCGAGCGCAGGCTGCAAAGCCTGCAAAGGCCACCGCCCCCTCGATCAATACCGTCAGGCGACCGCTTTTCCCGAGGCCGCCAGACTGCCCGGGAGCGCGTTATCGTTATAACGCGCTCCCGATTTCTCCCATGTGGGCCTGCCTGCGCAGGTCGCTATACTTGAAAGCGATTTTGGCGTGTCAGCCCCTGTCACACCCGACAATGTTCGCAGGACGTCCGAGGAGGCCCTCCCGATGGTCGTGCCCGGTTCACCGTCCGCCGCAGGCGCCGCATCGGCGCCCGGGCGCGACGCGCTGCTCGACGCCCTCGACCGTTCCCTGGGCATGCTCACGCTCACACCGGACGGTACCGTTGTCGACGTCAACGACAAGTTCCTGGGGGTCTTCGGGTACACGCGCGACGAACTGATCGGCCAGCGCCATGGCATGTTGTGCGATCCGCTCGACGCCACCTGCGGCGATGCGCTCGCCCAGGTCGTGAGCACCGCACGCGCGCACACCGGTCAGGTCCGGCGTCTTCGTCACGACGGCAGCGTCGTGTGGCTCGAAGCCACCTACAATCCGGTGTTCGATGACGCAGGCAAACTCACGTTCGTGATCAAGTTCGCCGTGGACGTGACCGAACGCGTGGCACGCCAGGCAGCGGACGACGCGCGCATGCATCTGCTCTCGCTCGGTGTCGACGAAACGGATAATGCGGTGCTCATCACCGACGCACAAGGCAGCGTGCGTTATGTGAATGCCGGCTTCACGCGCATGCTGGGCTACGCGGCGAACGACGTGGTCGGCAAATCGGCGCTCGCCCCGTTTGACGACACCTCGCTGGACGAATTCGCCGACGGCGCCTATGCCGTCGACATCAAACAAGCCCTTTCCGGATGTCTCGTCGCCGCACGCGATGGCCGCAGTTGCCATTGCGAAGTGCTCGTGCGCACGGCCCAGCATCAGCCGATATGGGTCTCCGTAGTGACGAACCCGATTCTCGACGCCCAGGGCAAACTGGTGAACGCCGTGGTGCTGTTTACCGACATCACGCAATCGAAGATTCAGGAAGTGCTGCAACACAAGGCCCTGGCGGCGATGGTGCGCGACGCACCGCTGGTCGAAGTGCTCACGCTCGTGTGTCGCGAACTGGAGCAGATCGCCCCTGAGGTCATGGCGTCCGTTGTACGGGTGGACAGCGAGGGCAAATTGCGTCCGCAGGCCGGGCCGAGCTTGCCTGCGCAATACCATCAGAGCGTAGATGGCGTGGCCATCGGGCCAAGCGTGGGCACCTGCGGCACGGCGGCGTTTCTCGCGCGACCGGTGATCGTCACCGACATGGCGAACGATCCGCGCTGGGCCGATTTCCGCGAGACGGCCGCGAAGTTCGGACTGGCCGCATCGTGGGCAATGCCGATCATCGCGAACGACGGGCGCGTACTCGGCGTCCTCGCTTTCTACTACCGAACGGTGCGCGGTCCCAATGCCTTGCACGAGCGTCTCGTCGACGTGTGCGTGCATCTGTGCAAACTCGCCTTCGAGCGCGACGAATCGCGCACGCGCATCCGTCAGCTCGCCTTCTCGGACAGTCTCACCGGCCTGCCCAATCGCAGCATGCTCGGCGTGCTCGCGGCGCAGGCCATCGCCAGCGCGACGGAGTTGGGTACGCGCATGGCCGTCATCTTCATCGATCTCGATCGCTTCAAGCAGGTCAACGATTCGCTCGGCCATCAGGCGGGCGATGTGCTGCTGCGCACGATCGCCCAGCGCCTGCGCCGTTCGCTGCGGGGCGCGGATATCGTGGCGCGACTCTCAGGCGACGAGTTCGTGGCCGTGCTCACCGAGTGCGACCCGGAGCGTCTCGACATCGCCATCGAACGCATGCGCAGCGCGCTCACCGCGCCATGTCAGATCAACGGCGTGACGCTCGTGCCGTCCGGCAGTTTCGGCATCAGCCTTTACCCGAACCACGGCAGAGAATTCGACGTCTTGCTGCAACACGCCGACATGGCGATGTACCAGGCGAAGATGACCAGCCCGGGCAGCGTGCGCTTCTATAACGAGGACATGAACATCCACGCGCAGGAGCGGCTGGAACTCGAGACCGCGCTGCGCGATGCCCTGCGTCTGGGCAAGCTTCAGTTGTTCTATCAGCCGCAGATCAACCTGCTCGACGATTCGGTGTACGGCGCGGAAGCGCTCACGCGCTGGCGGCATCCCCAATACGGCGACGTACCGCCGTCGCGCTTCATTGCGCTTGCGGAAGAGTGTGGCCTCATCGGCGAGTTGGGCACATGGACACTGCGCGAATCTTGCCGTCAACTGGCGGACTGGCGGCGGCGCGGCGTGGGTATCGACAACGTGTCGGTCAATCTCTCGCCAACCAACTTCCACGATCACGATTTGCCGCACACCATTGCCGAAGCGCTGGCCGACCACGAATTGCCGCCGTCGTGTCTGGCGATCGAGATCACGGAGAGCGTGCTGATGGACCACAACCCGAGCACGCTGCGCATCATCGAGGAAGTGCACCACATGGGCGTGCGCCTGTCGATGGACGATTTCGGCACCGGCTATTCCAGTCTCGGCTATTTGCGGCGCCTGCCGGTCTCGGAGCTGAAGCTCGACCGAAGTTTCGTGCACGACATTACGCGCGACGAAACGGTGCGTGCGCTGACCAATGCCATCATCAGCATCGGCCGCAATCTGCATCTGACCGTGGTGGCGGAAGGCGTGGAAAACGAAGCACAGCGCGACGTGCTGGTGGCACAAGGCTATCGCGTCGCACAAGGGTACCTGTTCTCCCCCGCACTCTCGGCGCAAGACATCGAACAGTGGCTCGAACGGTGGTCCGCACGACGCCAAACGCCCCACTCCGTTCAGCCCTGAATCACGGCGCCAGCCCCAATTCCATCTGATGCAGGGCCGTTTCGATGGCCTGACTCTGTTCGCCGTTGAGCGCTTCGGCGGCGACGCTCGTCTCACGACGGTAGATCATCTCGCCATAGACGTTCGCCAATGCGCGCGCCGCCGGGCACAGCGACAGGTTGCTGTCGGCGGCCTGATGGCTGGTCCAGTAGTTGATCGCCTGTTCGATGTCGGCGATGGAGTAATTGGCTTTCATGGGATATCTTGTCTCGCCGTGGAGTGAAGTACTGTAATTATATACAGTATTCGAAGAGTCTGAGCGCCGCTCGGAGAAAGCATGGACACGGCGGCGAATCGACGACGCCCTGGCCCATTCTCAGGCGCACGTTTCGGAACTGCAACACTTGACGCGGGACAGATGGCCGCGCGCAACGTCAACACGTCGACGATTCCCGCAAAATCATCCACTGAGCGATGCCACTCGGGCACGCTGGCCTTGCATAGCGTCGCCTCATGAGCGCCCCGGCACCGCGTTTGTTATGCTGCGGCTTTCGCGTATCGCGCCGCACCGGCTGCCGCTTCGTCAGCGCTTGCTCAGCCCTTGAGCAATGGCTTCGTTGCTACCCGGTTCCGCTACGCACGTCGCCCTTTCAAGAATCGTAATGTCCGCCAACACGCCTGAGCCTCAGAACACCGCCAACGACCGCAACGCCAAACCTGGCGCTGGCGGGGTCACACCGCCGCCGCCGGGCGCCATCCCGCTCGCGTGGGTGGGGCTGCTGGGCGCCGCTGCCTGGGTGCTCAAAAGCCCGAATCCGACTTGGGGCGTCGGCGTACTGTGCCTTTGCGCCGGGCTGATTTCGTCGTTCGGGGCGCGACGTCGCGGCCGTGCGCCATGGCCGGCATTCTTCACAGGACTGCTGCCAGTGGGCGTCGCCCTGTTCTTTGCCCTGCTCATGCTACGTCCGTTGCTTCGGTGACAGGGTCTGCGGGCAAGCACGGCGTCGACGTCGCAATTGACGCGCGTCGTCCCGCAGGAGTTACCCACAGCTTCTGTGGATAACCCACTGGATAACCCGGCAGCACCCCGTCAAAATGCCCGCCGTTACAGGCTGTCAAGAGGATTGCCCGTTTCAGCATCAGGATCGGAAAAATTTATTGCGCTTGACGTTTCGCCCCCGCTGCTGTGCGAAATCGTCACGGCTTTGGCATGACGGCCGGCACCGCCCGATGACAACGACAACGCAGTTCGGACGGCCACGCAGCGCTCCGAGGCGCGGCCGTTATCGCGGACACCGGAGGGTTCGCAGCGTCCGGGAATCGGCCTATCATGGAGTCATGCGACACCTCGCGAAGGAGAACGTCTCGTATGACCCAGTCCGACAAGTCGTCTGTCAGTCCCTCGCCCACCGACGCGGATCGCGCCAGCAGCGCGCCGGTGACGGAAGCGGAACGCGTCCATCTGGACGAACTGCTCGCGCGTCACTCCGTCACGGAAACCGTCGACCGGGCCTCCGTCATCGATCTGATCAACCGATTGCGCGAGCCTGACGTGAAGACGTCCGAAGACCGCGACCGCGTTGTCAAGGAAAGCCGGCTGTGGAAGGAGGTTTCCCATCGAGACACCGCCATGTCCCTGCTCAATTCGCTGGCCCAGATGGCGCCGATCTTCCTGAACCAGATCCACTGGTAACGCCTGTCGCGCCGGCAATCGCCGGCGCGTTCTTTTGCATCGGCTTCGCTGCGCCGCTTGTCACTGCCACCTCGCTGTTTCTGCGTGTTGCCGGGAATTCCCATCACGGCTTGCCGAGGCTTGGCACGGCTTGCCCGCGATTGCCGCTGTCCGTCGTGCAGCACTGTGTCTCGCAGTCGCCCCGCCTTGTCGGCCACCGCTGCTCATCGATTGATCTGGGTTAACTTTGTGCGTGGCCGCCCGCCCGCAAACAGGACGGTGTCGCCTGTGTGCCTTACAATGCGGGTCGCCCGAGTTTTCCCTGTTGACCTGACATCATGACCACCACGCTGGACACCCCGACTGAATTCAAGAGCTGGATTTGCCTGATTTGCGGCTGGATTTACAACGAAGCCGAAGGTGCGCCGGACGACGGCCTTGCCCCTGGTACGCGCTGGGCGGACGTGCCAGCCGACTGGCGGTGCCCGGAGTGCGACGTTTCCAAGGAAGATTTCGCGCTGTCGGAATTCTGAAGACGTTAGGCCGGCCACACAGGCTGCGCCTGGCCTGACCGGCACATCGGCTGCGACGCCGTGCCCGCCGCACCGACAGTTCGGCTCACGGGCATGGCGTCAGTGATGCCAGCCCCACCCGCGGCCACGATCGCGCCACCCGCGACCGTAGCCGCCGCCGTAGTAGCCCCCGTAGTAACCGCTCGACACGCCGAACGTCACGACCGGCGCGGGCGCCACCGCATAGCCTGGCGCGTAATAGCCCGGCGCGTAATCGTATCCGTTGCCATATGTGCCGCCATAGGCCGGCGCCCCGTAGGGCACCGCCACACAGCCGGCCATCGCCATGGCGAGGGCAGCGCCGCCCGCCAGCATGAGAATGCGTTTCACGATGAAGTCTCCCGCACGAATCCTTTGATGCTCTGAATCGGTGAGGCAAGAACCGACGCGTTGGGTTGCGCCTCGCCTCACTTGCTTGATTCGTTAGACATGCGGGTTCCCGCGAAATGCGGTGAAAGGCTGCGCTCTTTGGTTACCAAACGTGACATTGGTAACGGCGGTGAAATGCAGTGCCGGACGCTCCCTCAGAACACCCAGCAACGATCGCGTCCCGCTCGCTTGGCGCGGTACAACGCCATGTCGGCACGCTCGACCATGTTCATCGGCGAATCCGTGTCCTGCCATTCGGTGATGCCGAAGCTCGCCGAGAATCGCAGCGGCGGTTCGCTGCCTTCAAGCGACTCGCGCTTGCAGCGCTCGCGAATCCGGTCGGCCACACGCAAGGCATCTCGTTCGCTGGCGCCTGGCAGCAAGATCGCAAACTCTTCGCCGCCGATACGGCCGATCAAGTCGTCGCCGCGCAATGTCGATGAACAGACGAGCACGAACCGGCACAACACCTGATCGCCGATCGCGTGCCCGTAGGTGTCGTTGATGGACTTGAAGTGATCGAGGTCGGCCACGATGAGGCTCATCGGCTCGTTCCTGCGCTGTGCGGCTTCCAGCAACCGCTCGAAGCGGTGAAAGAAGTAACGACGCGTCAGACTGCCCGTCAGTTCGTCGTAACTCGCCTCGAACGCGAGTTGATTGTTCGCGGCACGCAATTCCTCGTTCGACTGTCGGGTCTCGCGATGCTGCGTTCGCTCGCGCCAGTACGTCCACCCAGCCAGTGTCACGATGATGACCCCGCCCAGATAGAGCAAGAAGCACAGCGCCAGATCTTTCGCGTGCTGACGGGTGAGCGCGTCCCAGGCGTCGACGCTCTCCACCGCGTAGACGATGAGATCGTTGCTCGAACTCGGTCGCGACGTGATGATGAACGGCTTGCGCAGCTCATTGAACGCCGACATCCGGTCGAGCAACTCCTGGGGAACCCAGGCATTGGCACGGCCGGGGGCCCGCTGGAACTGCGAAATCGGCATCCGTGCGAAATCGTGCCGCTGGTACAGCGCGAACCGCTCGGCGTCGGAGAGCGATCCGACCTTTCCGTCGAGCATGAAGCGATTTTCGAAGCGAGGGTCGTTGGCCATGACGACCACACCGTTGCCGTCCGTAATGAACGACTCGCCGCTGCCGACCCAATGACGCAGGCGCGTGAGTCCGATCTTGGTCATCACCACGCCGATCAGTACACCTTCGCGGTACATGGGGGCACTGAAGTAAAGGCCGGGCGCCTGGCGCTCCCAACCAGCGGCATAGCTCTCGAAGCGCTCGCCCAACAGCGCATGCGTGACATAGGGCATGTTGGCCACCGACTGGCCGATAGGTGACGGCGCATCGCGATAATTGCTTGCCGCCACGCAAACGCCGCTGGTGTCGATCACCCACACGCGATCAACACCAAAGTAGCCTTGTGCCCCGCGCAGGAATTCGTTGGCTCGCCCGGTCACGTCCGGGCCGACAGGTCGAGCGCCACCGCCCGGCAAAACGTCACGCAGCAGATCCACTTCGGCCAGCGTCGAGGGGATCGCCCGAACCATCGACAGGTCCGTATTGATGGCGTGAACCATGCCGTCGGCCACGCGATCGGCGACCGTCTGCCCCGCGTCGACACTTTGCGCAAGCTTGTCGCCCACCAGCGACGTGGCCGTGCGGTCGGCGGCGACCCAGCAGGCGACCAGCACGCCGACCGAGACACAGGCGGCATAAAGCCAATGCCTTATCCTCATCCGAAAATCAAACGCTCGTTCTAATATTTTTCACTTGTTACGTTGGCAAAGTCCTCGCCTCATTCGAATCGCGTTTCTGTCACTTCCCCGGACAGAACTTCTGGTCGCGACCGGCATTTGTGGTGCCAGCGAATGCCCGCCAAGTCTGGTCTGCGCGTCAAACACTTTCCCTCGTTTCCGATCCCCGGCTTGTCGCGCCCCGTGCCTACGGATCCTGACTGCCACACCATTGTCCACCCCGACAATTGCAGGCTGTTGACAGCCGTCGTCCACTCCCCCGATCTCCTGCCGGTCCGGACATAGGGCCATCCGCTCATGCGGTTGGAATGCTTCGCGAGAACGAAGTGATTCTATAGTACTCCGACGATGCCGCCGCACGAAAAACATCAAATAATCGATAAATTATGAATGCCCATTTAACGTATTAACTAGCTTTATTTGATGTTTATTATTTACATCTTTTTATCGGCAAATACCGAAGCGGGCAATTAGCGAATCCAGTTGCTCGATTTCCACCGGACGGGAAAATAAATAGCCTTGTGCACTGAGCGGTACGAAATGCCGCAGCCAATCCAGTTGTCGATCGTTTTCCACGCCTTCGACAATCAGATCGATGCCGAGCGAGCGGGCGATGTTTACGATGTTCGAAATCATGAGACATGAACGCGATGAATCGGGAATCGATTCGACAAAGGAACGATCCACTTTCAGGGTGTCGACGGGAAAACGCGTCAGATAGGACAACGACGAATATCCGGTGCCGAAATCGTCCAGCGCAATACGCAATCCGGCCCGCTTGAACTGTTCGATCTTCATCTCGACGAGCGCCGGATTCTTGACCATCACCGATTCGGTGATTTCCAGTTCGAGGCGGTGAGGCTCGATTGCGTACTCCTTCACGAGGCGCTCGACCAGTTCGCCAATGTCCCCGCGCCAGAACTGCACCGACGATACGTTGACCGCCAGTCGGAGCGAACCCAGCGGTGTATCGCGCCAGGCCACCAGTTGACGGCACGCCTGCGTCAGCGCGAACTCACCGATCGCCACGATCTGACCGGTCGTCTCTGCCAACGGAATGAACTCGCCGGCACTGAGCACGCCGCGCTCCGGGTGACGCCAACGAATCAGTGCCTCCATGCCGCACACACAATCGGCGCCGAGCGAGATGATCGGCTGGTAGGCGAGAAAGAACTCACCGTTGGCCAGCGCCTGCTCCATCTGCCGCTCCCACACGACAAGCTGATGCGCCTGATGGGTCATCTGTTGCGTGTAGACACGCACCACGCTCTTGCCCGCTTCCTTCGCCGAATACATCGCCAGATCCGCCTTCTTGATCAGGTCGGCTTCCGTCTCCTCCGGCTTGGTCCAGAACGTCACGCCGATACTGGCGTGCAAGGCGAACGACGTACCGTCGGCCACCATCGGCGCCTTGAGTGCCGAGAGCAACGTCTCGCCCAACGGCTCAGCTTGCTCTGGCGCCCCATCGCCTTCGAGCAGAACCATGAATTCGTCGCCCGCAAAGCGAGCGAGCATCGCCCCGGCAGGCATGCGCGGAATGAATCGCTCCGAGACCTGACGAATGATCTCGTCGCCCTGCGTATGGCCGAGCGTGTCGTTCACGCTCTTGAAGTTGTCCAGATCGATGTGCAGGAGCGCGACTTTGCCCAACTGGTCCGGACTCGACAGCGCGCGGCGCAGGGACTCCATCAGTGCGTAACGATTCGGCAAGCCGGTGAGCGCGTCGAAGGAAATCAGGCGAGTGAGTTGCTGATCGCGCCCGATCAGACGCTGCATAAGATACGCAATGAGGCCGAAGAACACGACCAGCGCCACCGAAATGAACGTCGCCATCGTCAGGTAGACGCGCTCGACGTGCCGATACTCGGCCAGTTCCTCGTCCAGCGATAATCCGACCTGCACGGCGAGAGGATAGTCCCGCAAATGGCGATACGCGACCACGCGCTCGACGCCGTCGATCGGATCGCGCTGCACGCCGGAGCTACGCTGGTCGGCGCTAAATGGCGGCAGCTCGCCCGTGCCGGTGATCGCAACGCTCGCCCCGGTGCTGCGTGCGAGCAGCGCCCCGTCGTCCGCAATCACGGCGATCTGGCCGTACTGCCCGAGCACGGCGTTCGTATAGAAATCGGACGTGAAGTAACTCGGCTCCTGAGACACCACGACCACGCCCGCAAAGGTTCCGTCGGCATGATTCAGACGCCGGCTGAACTGAAGCACCCACTTGCGCGAGACCCGACCGAAGACCGGATGGCTGATGTAAAGGCCGTCGCTCTCATCGTCGAGATGCACGCGAAAGTGTTCACGATCCGCAATGTTGACGCCCGCCGTGCCCGGCATCGTAGCGGCGACGATATTGCCGTTGGCGTCCGCCACACTGACGAGCACCATGAAGCGCTCGGCCACGATGCCTTGGGCCAGCGTCTGCTTTAGATCGAAATCACTGTGACGGCGTTCGTATTCGTACTTGACGAATCGGGTGATTTGATCGACCTGACGAATCGCACGCAGCGTCTGCTGCTCCAGCGCAGTGGACACCGTGGAGGCTGACGCCGCCGTGTCGCGAAGAATGGCCTTGTGCTCGATGGAGACGCGCCATAGCACGGCCGTCCAGAGGAGGACCAGAATCAGGAGACCGAAAATCAGGATTGCGACGATAGAGCGATAGGAGGTCGCCCAACGTCCGCGCCGCGCTCCCGTCATGCTCGGTTCCGCCATAGGTCGAGATCCTTTCAGCCCTCGCGCCCGCGCGCGATAAGGTCGGTATTGGCCCGTTTATCAGGAGGATCCAGGGGACGTCATTGATGGACGTCATGATTTCCGGCAAGTGTAAGGCAATCCCCGCGGCCCCGGAAGTCGTTCTGTCTTGCCTCAACCGACGAATGTATGGACTTCATCGGGCCAGACGAACGCCAGCCCGCCTCGCAGCGTGCTCTATCTCGGATTACGGAAGTTTCGGTCCCCGCCGCATTAGGAAAATCCCGAAGTCGGCGGATAGTGGGAAGCGCTGGGGAAAAGCGGCGCAAGACGCCCGGGGACTGTGCTCAGGATAGCTCAGGACTTGAGCAAGTCGAGGACGGACTCGATACGGCGGCGCAGGTCGCCCACGTCAAGTGCCGTGTCAACTGGCTCGACGCCAGCCGCCTCGCCCCGCTGAGCCGCACCGCCTGCAGAGGCGCGAGCGCCGCGCGGCGTGTCGGCTTCCAGACGATTGCGTGCACCGTTGATGGTAAAGCCCTGCTCATAGAGCAACTCCCGGATACGCCGGATCAGCAGGACTTCATGGTGCTGGTAGTACCGCCGGTTGCCGCGCCGCTTAACCGGACGCAGTTGCGTGAACTCTTGCTCCCAATAGCGCAGCACATGCGGTTTGACACCACATAGCTCGCTCACCTCACCGATGGTGAAGTAACGCTTGGCGGGAATCGGCGGCAAGGCAACGTGATCCATCGCGGCGTTAGCGGAATGGGACGACGGTTAAATTGCGGACGAAAAACCAACGGCCGCCACAAAATGCGGCGGCCGGGGAATTACTTGCTCAGTACGCCAGACTCGACCATCGACTTGAGCTTCTGGCTGGCATGGAAGGTAACGACGCGACGCGCAGCGATCGGAATGGCCTCGCCCGTCTTCGGGTTACGGCCCGGGCGTTGCGGCTTGTCACGCAACTGGAAGTTACCGAAGCCGGACAGCTTGACGCTGTCGCCAGACTCAAGCGCGTCGCGAATCGATTCGAAAAATGCCTCGACCATATCCTTCGCTTCGCGCTTGTTCAGACCGACGTGCTCGAACAGCAACTCGGCCAGTTCGGCCTTGGTCAGCGTCGGCGCCTCGGTCGAGACCTCGTTCACTTCGCTGCGACCCAGCGCGATGCGCTGCGCCGCGAGCATGGCTTCAAATTCACCAGGATTCATTTCGTTCATACGTCCCACGCGATGGCGATGACAGTGCGATAACTCACTCGCACCCGGATTTTCACTGAGCTTTAGGCGCGCAACCGTGCGCCGAACCCTTCTACCCGTTGTACCAGTGCGTTAATGGCGCCCTGGACCGTCTCGTCCTGCAACGTACCCGAGGGGTCTTGCAGAGTAACACGAAACGCCACGCTTTTGTCCTGCGCGCCCAGGGAGCCTGACGCTGCGCCGGCCTTGGGTCGGAACTCGTCGAACAGGCGCACCGATTGCACAACGCTGCATGCCGGATCGTCGTGGCGTGCGGCCAGCATGGCATCGAGCAACACCTGCACCGGTTGCGACTGATCGACCACCAGTGCGAGGTCACGCGTCACCGGCGGGAACTTCGAGATGTCCTCGTAGCTCGCGACGTCACGACCGAACAATGCCTCGGCTTCGATCTCGAACAGCACGGGCGCTTGCGGCAGGTCGTACTTCTGCTGCCAACGCGGATGCAACTCACCGATGAAGCCGACACGTTTGCCGTCGATTTCGATCGCAGCGCTGCGTCCCGGATGCAATGCCGGATGCTCGGCCTTCACAAAACGGGCCGTGCGCGGCGCGAGCAACGCTTCCAGGTCGCCCTTCACGTCAAAGAAGTCCACCTGACGTGCGGCAGCGCCCCACTGTTCTTCGAGCACGGGACCATAGGCCAGCGCTGCGACCGTCAGCGGTTGACGATAACCGCCAATGCTCAATTCGCCCGATGCCACCGTGTTGTCACGGTGATAGGTGCGACCGATCTCGAACACGCGAACGCGCGATGCTTTGCGATTCAGGTTATAACGTGTCGTCGCGATCAGGCTGCCGATGAGCGTCGAGCGCATCACGGCGAGGTGACTCGCGATCGGATTGAGCAACTTTATCGGATTGTCGTTGCCTGCAAAGTCGGTTTCCCATTCGACATCGACGAAGCTAAAGCCCACCGTCTCGTGATAATCGCGCGCCGCTACGGCGTGACGCACAGCGTGTTGCGAGCGGCGGCCTTCCTGCGTCGGGCGCATTTCGCTCGCCGCCACCGGCGGATTGGCCGGGATGCGATCGAAACCGTAGATGCGTGCGATCTCTTCGATCAGGTCTTCTTCGATTTCGATATCGAAACGATACGACGGCGGCGTGACTTCGAACACGCCGTCACTCAGCGTGAACGGCAGGCCCAGACGCGTGAAGATCGCGCTCATCTCCGGTTCGGAGACGGGCACGCCCAGAATCTTGACAGCTCGCGCCACACGCATCTTCACCGGCTGGCGGGCAGGCAACTTCGCAACCTGGTCTTCCAGCGGACCGGCCTGGCCGCCACAGATCTCGAGCACCAGTTGCGTGGCGCGCTCGAGTGCGCGCACGTTACCTGCGAAGTCGACGCCGCGCTCGAAGCGGTGCGATGCATCGCTCGTGAAGTTGTACTTGCGGGCGCGCCCCTGAATCGCTTGCGGGAAGAAAAAGGCGCCTTCGAGGAAGATGTTCTGCGTTTCCAGCCCCGCCTTCGTCGAGTCGCCCCCCATGATGCCGGCGAGGCCGATGGGGCCGCTGGCGTCAGTGATCGCGAGCGTGCTTTCGTCAAGCGTGACAGTTTGCTCGTTGAGCAGCTTGAGCGTTTCACCGGCACGACCGAAGCGCACGTCGATGCCACCTTGCAGGCGGTTCAGATCGTAGACGTGCAACGGCTGGCCCAGTTCGAGCATCACGTAGTTGGTGATATCGACCAGTGCCGAGATGCTACGCTGACCGGCGCGCTCGAGGCGCTCCACCATCCAGCGCGGCGACGGTGCCGCGGCGTTGACATTGCGGATGATGCGACCGCCGAAGCGTCCGCAACCGTCCGGCGAGCTGATACGGACCGGCAGCGTGTCCGTGATCGTGGCCGCTTGCGCACCCTGCCCCGGCAGATCCTTGAGCGGCGCGCCGGTGATGGCCGCGACTTCGCGAGCCACGCCGAGCAGCGACAGGCAGTCCGCCTTGTTCGGCGTGAGCTTCACGACGAATACCGTATCGTCGAGGTCGAGATACTCGCGAATGTTCATGCCGACCGGGGCATCGTCCGGCAGGATCATCAGGCCGGCGTGATCGTCCGAGAGCTTGAGCTCGCGTGCCGAGCACAACATGCCGAAGCTCTGCACACCGCGCAGCTTGCCGATCTTGATCTGGAACGGCGCACCGCCCGCCTCCGCCGGCGGCAACGCCGCGCCCACGGTTGCACACGGGACCTTGATGCCAGGGGCAACGTTCGGTGCACCGCACACGATGGTGAGCGTCTCGCCAGTGCCCGCATCGACCTGGCAGACGTTCAGACGATCAGCATCCGGGTGACGGGCGACTTCGAGGACCTTGGCCACGACCACGCCGGTAAACGGCGGGGCGACCGGATCGGTCTCTTCGACTTCGAGCCCGGACATCGTCAGGGCATGCGCCAACGCGTCCGTCGACAAATCCGGGTCGACCAGGGTACGCAGCCACGATTCAGAGAATTGCATGGATCAGTTCGCTCGCAGTTAAGTCTTCACTTCCGAAAGCCCGGCGGCAGCGACTTCGCGCGCCAGCCACGGGCTACCGGTATCGATTACATGAATTGGCGCAGGAAGCGCAGGTCGTTCTCGTAGAACAGGCGCAGATCCTGCACGCCGTAGCGCAACATCGTCAGACGCTCCAGGCCCGAGCCGAAAGCAAAGCCGATATAACGCTCCGGGTCGAGACCCATATTGCGGATTACCGTCGGATGCACCTGCCCCGAGCCCGAGATTTCCAGCCACTTGCCGGCATTCTTGCCGCTCTCGAACTGCATGTCGATTTCGGCGGACGGCTCGGTGAACGGGAAGTACGACGGGCGAAAACGCACCTGAATATCGTCACGCTCGAAGAATTTGCGCAGGAAGTCGGTGTACACGCCCTTCAGATCGGCGAAGCTGATGTCTTCGGCAATCCACAACCCTTCGACCTGGTGAAACATCGGCGAGTGGGTCGCATCGGAATCGACACGATAAGTACGGCCCGGCGCGATCACCTTGATCGGCGGCTTGTTCATGCGGGCGTAGCGCACCTGCATCGGGCTCGTGTGCGTGCGCAGCAGCAAAGGCTTGCCGGCATCGTCGTTGCCTTCGACGTAGAAGGTGTCCTGCATCGAGCGCGCCGGATGGTTTTCCGGGCTGTTCAGTGCAGTGAAGTTGAACCAGTCGGTTTCGATCTCGGGGCCGTCGGCCACGTCGAAACCAATGGAACGGAAAATCTGTTCAACGCGCTCCCAGGTGGTGAGCACGGGGTGCAGACTGCCAGCGCCCAGGCCGCGGCCGGGCAGCGTGACGTCGATGGCCTCGGCCGACAGGCGCGCATCGAGCAGCGCATCGGCCATGGCTTGACGGCGCGCCTGCAAGGCGCCTTCGATCTGTTGCTTGGCCGCATTGATCCGTGCGCCTTCGGTCTTGCGCGCTTCGGGATCGAGCTTGCCGAGGCCCTTGAGCAACTCGGTCAGCTGGCCGGTCTTGCCGAGAAAGCGGGCCTTCTCGTTTTCCAGCGCGGCGGCGTCGGGAGCGGCGGCGAACGCACGCTGCGCTTCGCTGACGATAAGTTCCAGATCCATATGCTACAGACTCAAGTTAGGCGGTCCGAAGGGCCGCAAATTCAAGCAAAAAGGCAGGCGGAAAACAAAAGGGGGCTCCGATGAGAGCCCCCTCTTGGCGAATGGCGCGCGATAAAACGCGCTATACGCTAACTACAGCTTAGGCTGCGACGGCGGCTTTCACCTGAGCGACAATCGCGGCAAACGCCGGCTTGTCGTTGATGGCCATGTCGGACAGCACCTTGCGGTCGAGTTCGATCGAGGCCTTCTTCAGACCAGCGATGAACACGCTGTAGGTCATGCCGTGCTGACGCACACCTGCATTGATACGCGCAATCCACAAAGCGCGGAACACACGCTTCTTGTTACGGCGATCGCGGTAGGCGTATTGCCCAGCGCGCATGACCGCTTGCTTGGCGATGCGGAAGACGTTATTGCGGCGGCCGCGGAAACCCTTGGCTGCTGCGATGACTTTCTTATGGCGGGCCCGTGCGGTGACCCCACGTTTGACTCGAGGCATGTTTCTCTCCTATCTAAGTCGGGGTTTAAGCGAAGGGCAGCATTGCGCGTACGGAGTTCAGATCAGACTCATGAACGCCGACGGCACCGCGCAGGTGACGCTTATTCTTGGTGGTCTTCTTCGTCAGAATGTGACGCTTGAAGGCCTGACCACGCTTGACGGTACCGCCAGGACGCACGCGAAAGCGCTTCTTGGCACCGCTCTTGGTTTTCATCTTGGGCATGAAAAACTCCAGGGTTTTTAACATGATCACAGGTGTGACGCCAAAAATCGCGCCCCTTTTAGAACCCGAGACCACTTATTTTCAGGGCCGAACCGCACCCTGTATCGCTGCCGCACCCCTCGCGGGCTGCGGCGGCAATGCTATCTGCCCGGCGGCGCCATTCGGCACCGCCACGGCATTATTTCTTCTTCGGCGCGATGACCATGATCATCTGACGGCCTTCCATCTTCGGCATCTGTTCCGGCTGGCCGAACTCTTCGAGATCGGACTTCAGACGTTCCAGCATACGAGCGCCGATTTCCTGGTGAGCCATCTCACGGCCGCGGAAACGCAGCGTGATCTTGGTCTTATCGCCGTCTTCGAGGAAACGCTTCAGATTGCGCAGCTTGACGTTGTAGTCACCGTCGTCGGTGCCAGGACGGAATTTGACTTCCTTGATCTGGACAACCTTCTGCTTCAGCTTGTTCTCGTGCGCTTTCTTCTGTTCCGAATACTTGAATTTGCCGTAGTCCATCAGACGGCAAACCGGCGGATTCGCGGTCGGTGCAATTTCCACCAGATCGACATCAGCCTCTTCGGACAGACGGAAAGCCTCTGCCAGTTTCACAATGCCGAGCGGCTCGTTGTCGACGCCATTTAGACGCACTTCGGGCGCAGTAATCTCGCCGTTGATGCGATGCGACTTATCGGTAGCGATGTTGCTTATCCTCGAAAAAAGTCAAAAATTTAGCCGCGCTGTCCGACAGGCGTTATTGGAACGATGCGCATTCCTGCGCAAGGCGTTCGATGAGCGCGTCAACGGGCATCACACCCAGATCCACGCCGCCACGGGCACGCACGGCTACCGTATTCGCCTCCTGCTCTTTGTCCCCAACTACCAGGAGATAGGGAACTTTCTGCAAGGAGTGCTCGCGTATTTTATAGCTAATTTTCTCGTTGCGCAAATCGCCCCGAGCCCTAAGCCCTTGTTCTTTCAACTTTTTCGTCACTTCCTGGGCATAATCGGCCGTTTTTTCCGAGACATTCATCACGATCACCTGCTCCGGCGCGAGCCAGACCGGCAATGCACCAGCATGGTGCTCGATCAAAATGCCGATGAAACGCTCGAGCGAGCCCAGAATGGCGCGGTGAAGCATGACAGGACGCTTGCGGCTGTTGTCTTCCGCCACATATTCGGCGTCCAGGCGCTCCGGCATCGAGAAATCGACCTGCATCGTACCGCATTGCCACTGACGGCCAAGGGCGTCCTTGAGCGTGTATTCGATCTTCGGACCGTAAAACGCCCCGTCACCCTCGGCAATCACAAATTCGCAACCCGACCGGCGCAGCGACTCCATCAGCGCGAATTCGGCCTTATCCCAGTTCTCGTCGGAACCGACACGATGCTCAGGGCGCGTGGCGACCTTGTAAATCATGTCCGTGAAGCCGAAATCCTTGTAGACCGAATGCAGCAGCGCCGTGTAATTCACGCACTCGTCGAGAATCTGATCTTCCGTACAGAAAATGTGACCGTCGTCCTGCGTGAAGCCGCGCACGCGCATCAGGCCGTGCAGACCGCCCGACGGCTCGTTGCGATGACACTGACCGAACTCGCCGTAACGCAGCGGCAGATCGCGGTAGCTATGCAGCGACGAATTGAAAATAAGAACGTGCCCAGGACAATTCATCGGCTTGAGCGCGTAAGCCCGATTCTCCGACTCCGTCGTGAACATATTGTCCTTGTAGTTCTCCCAGTGCCCCGACTTTTCCCAGAGCGAACGGTCGAGAATCTGCGGACCCTTGACTTCCTGATAGCCGTTGTTGCGATAGACGCGGCGCATGTATTGCTCGACTTGCTGCCAAAGCGTCCAGCCTTTCGGGTGCCAGAAGATGAGGCCCGGCGCCTCTTCCTGCATATGGAAGAAGTCGAGCGCGCGGCCAAGCTTGCGGTGATCGCGCTTTTCCGCCTCTTCGAGCATGTGCAGGTAGGCGTCCTGATCTTCCTTCTTCGTCCAGGCCGTGCCGTAAATGCGCTGCAGTTGCTCGTTCTTCGCGTCGCCACGCCAGTAGGCGCCAGCCACCTTCATGAGCTTGAAGACCTTGAGCTTGCCCGTGGAGGGCACGTGCGGGCCGCGGCACAGGTCGACGAACTTGCCTTCGCGATACAGACCGATTTCGTCCGTCGCGGGAATCGATTCGATGATCTCGGCCTTGTACTTCTCGCCCATCGACATGAACAGACGCACGGCATCATCGCGCGACATCACTTCGCGTGTGACGGGCTCGTCCTTCTTGGCGAGCTCATGCATCTTTTTCTCGATGGCTTCGAGGTCTTCCGGCGTGAAGGCACGATGGAAAGAGAAGTCGTAGTAGAAGCCGTTTTCGATGACCGGACCGATCGTGACTTGCGCCTCCGGAAACAACTCCTTCACGGCGTAAGCCAGCAAGTGCGCCGTCGAGTGACGAATGACGTCCAGACCGTCGGCGTCCTTGTCCGTGACGATCGCAAGGCTCACATCGCGATCGATCAGGTAGGAGGTGTCGACCAGCTTGCCATCGACGCGGCCCGCGAGGGCGGCCTTGGCCAGCCCCGTACCGATCGAGCCGGCAACTTGCGCTACCGTGAGCGGGGCTTCGTACTGGCGTTGCGAACCGTCAGGCAAACGTACCGAAATCATGTCGCACTCCCATGCGCAAAAACGTCACGCGCGGCCCACGCCACGCGGGAAAACCACGAAAAAAAACGGCCTCGACTGTCGTCGAGGCCGTCTCTTCATTCCTTGCATCCAGACGAAAAACACCCTCGACTTAACGTCGCACCTTCACCACTGTGAAAGTTCGGGCAGTCTTCAACATGAGTGTTTTCCAGCGCCTGTGTCTGCGGGGCTTCGCGGACTGTAATGCATAAAATTTCGTTGGTAGGCTCGATTGGATTCGAACCAACGACCCCCACCATGTCAAGGTGGTGCTCTAACCAACTGAGCTACGAGCCTACTGCAAGAGAACGAAATTCTAGCAAGGTTTGGCCACATCGCCAAGCGATTATTGTGCCTGCCGACGAAAAACCGCATCCCTCAAGGCTTTTGCGCGTTGCGGCGCCACGGGAACGGTACGACTTCAGCCTCTCGGACACTGCCCCCTCGCCAGCGACGTCGATACCGGTCCGCCCTTGCGCTCCCCTTACCGCCGACGCGACGACACCACCCCCGCCACGCCGCTCAGTTGTGCCAGCGCTCTTTGCAACTGCCCGCCGTCGCGCACTTCCACCGTGAACTGCATGAACGCCTGCGCCCCGCGCGATTGCGTGCTGACGCCCGTCACATTGAGTTTCTCCCGCGAGAAAACTTCGGAAATGTCCCGCAGCAGGCCCTGACGGTCGGTCGCCTCGATCTGGATGTCCACCGGATACGCGGCAACGCCCCGGCCTTCGAGCACATCTGACGACCAGGCTGTCTGAATCACCCGTTCCGGCGCACGCGACTTCATCGCCTGAAAACTACTGCAATCCTGGCGGTGAATCGACACCCCCTTGCCGCGCGTCACGAATCCCACGATCGGGTCAGGCGGCGCGGGGCGACAGCATTTGGCCAGTTGCGTGAGCAACGCGCCAACACCCACCACCAGCACGCCACTCTTCGCTCCTTGCACAACGCTGGTATCGAGACTCTTCTTCGCGACCAACGTATCTTCGTCACGCGGCTCCGGCCCCGGCACATTGCCTGACAGCGCCTGCTCGACATGACGCAGGCTGAACTCGTCCTTCGCGATCGACGCATAGAGATCGTCGGGCGTGCGAAAACCCAGGCGCGCCGCCAGTTCCTCGAGATTGACCGACGTCTTGCCTTCGCGCTGCAGTGTCTTGTCGATCAGCGTGCGCCCGTGGGCAATCGTCTCCTCGAGATCGATGGCATTGAACCACTGACGCACCTTCTGTCGCGCCCGGTGGCTCTGCAGATACCCCAACTGCGCATTGAGCCAGTCTCGGGAAGGCCCGCCCTGCTTGACCGTGACGATCTCGACCGTCTGCCCGTTGTGCAGGGGGGTATTGAGCGGCACCATGGCGCCGTCGACCCGTGCACCGCGGCAGCGATGCCCCAGCTCCGAATGCAGGTGATACGCGAAGTCGACCGGCGTCGCCCCCTGCGGCAACGCGATCACCCGGGCCTGAGGCGTGAGGACATAGATGTGATCGTCGATGGTCGCGCGCTTGAGCTGCTCCCACGGCTGCACGGCGCCATCCGCACCGACCGTGTCGGCCACATCGTCCTTCCATGCCAGCAACTGACGCAACCATGCGATCTTCTCGTCGTAGGCATCGTTGGCGGAAAATGCGCCGCCATAACCTCGCTGGCCGGCTTCCTTGTAACGCCAGTGCGCCGCGATGCCGTACTCGGCGAAGTGATGCATTTCATGCGTACGGATCTGCACCTCGAACGCCCGCCCGTCGTCGCCGATCACCACCGTATGCAGCGACTTGTAGCCGTTGGGCTTCGGGCGCGAAATGTAGTCGTCGAACTCTTTCGGAATCGGTTGCCACAGGTTATGGACGATGCCCAGCACCGTGTAGCAATCCTTGATGTCCTCGACGATCACGCGAAACGCGCGCACATCGTACAGTTCGGCGAAATCGACGGCCTTGCCGCGCATCTTCTTCCAGATGCTGTAAATGTGCTTCGGCCGCCCCGACACTTCGGCCTTGACGCCCGCGCGCGCGAGTTCGTCCTGAAGGCGCTGGATCGCCCCTTCAATGAACGTTTGACGCTCGACGCGCTTTTCCTCGAGCAACTTGGCGATCTGTTTGTAGGTCACCGGCTCCAGGAAGCGGAAGGCAAGATCCTCGAGTTCCCACTTCAGTTGCCAGATACCGAGACGGTTCGCCAGCGGCGCATAGATTTCGAGCACCTCATGCGGCATATCCGCCGGCGGCGCCTTCTTCTCTGCGGCATACCACCGCAGGGATTGCAAACGCGAAGCCAGCCGGATCATCACGACGCGGATGTCTTGCGCAAACGCGAGCAGCATCTTGCGCAGGCCTTCGACCTGCGACTTGCGCTCGGCAGACGCGTCGCGGTCGCGACCGTCGGACGGCATGGCCTGCGCGGCGCGCGCACCCGCGCCGGAGAGCCGCTGCAACTTGCGCACGTCAATCACGAGCGCCGCCACCTCCGCCCCGAACTTTTGCGTGAGCGTGGTTTGCGGATCCGGGAGGAATTCGACGGCAGAAAAGAGCGCTGCCGCCTGATGCGTCGCCTCGTCGACACGCAGCGTGTCGAGAATGGCAATCATGCCGCGCGCATGCGCCATGATCGGTTCGCCGGACGACAGCACGTGTTCACCACACAGAGATGCGGCGAACGCGAGAGCGTCGTCGAGCGTGGCGGGCAGAGGCGCATCACCCACACCCGGCGCCTGAGGCGACTCAGTGGATGTCGGTGCTTGATGTTGGTTCATGTCGGTGCACGGGGCGACCTGCGCCCCGGATGTTGCGGGACGTGCACTCAGCTTTCGCGCTGAGCGGCCACGACCACGATTTCGACGAGCATGGCAGGGTCGGCGAGCAACGCCTGCACCGTGGCGCGAGGGGGCGCATTGCCGGCCGGCACCCATTCGTCCCACACCTGATTCATTTCACCGAAGTACTTCATGTCGGAAATAAAGATCTGACACGACAGAATCAATGACTTGTCACTATTGGCTTCCGCAAGCAACCGGTCGATGTGCGCAAGCACCTGGCGCGTCTGACCTGCCATGTCCTGCGTGCGGTCATCGGGCGTCTGACCGGCGAGATAGACGGTGCCGTTATGCACGGCCATATCCGACCATCGCTTCTCTACGTAAAAACGTTGTACTGCCATGATGTAAAACTCCTCGTGTTCTTATGACTGGGATCTGCCGGCACACCCATGGGTCTGCGTCAGTCGGCATAGCCTTCGAAAAAACGGCGTGCGATCTCGATCTGATCCGCATGCACGAATGTCGGCGCGTGTCCTACGCCGGAAATTTCGACAGCCCGCGCATGCTGCGCGTGCTTCAACATTTGTTCGAGCGTCGTGCGCGAGAGCAGATCCGAATGCTCGCCCCGTACGATCAACGTGCGCCCCGAGAACGCCGCGAGCGACGCCCAGAGCATGGCTTCGCCAGCCGCAATCGCCTCTGGCGAGACCGCACCAAACGCCGTGCCGATGGACGGATCGTAGCGCAGCACATACCCGTCGCCGTCGGCTTTGAGCAGCGGCTCGCTCAAGGCAAGCCACTCCTGCCGCGTATGCGGCCCAAACGCCGACGAGATCGACCAGAGGTAATCCGCGCCTTCCTCCAACGTCGCAAAACGCTTCGGAATACCGACATATTGGCCGATGCGCGCGAGTGCGGCCGCATCGATGTGCGGGCCGACGTCGTTGAGCAGCAGGCTCCTGATCGGCGTATCCGGCAGCCCCGCGAGCCCCATGCCGATGAGCCCGCCCATCGACGTGCCGAACCAATCGACGGTGCTCACATCGAGGCGCGCGATGAGCGTCACCATGTCCGAGACATATTGCGGCACCACATAGCCGGCGGGATTGACCAGCCACGACGATTGGCCACGTCCCACGACATCAGGACACACGACACGGTAATCGTTTGCCAGCGCGCTCGCCAGCGCGTCAAAATCACGCCCGCTTCGCGTAAGACCATGAACGCACACCAACACGCGCGGGTTGTCCGGGTCGCCCCACTCCGCATAAGCCATCCGATGCAACCCGGAGGGACTCAGGCACTGAACGTTCGACAGACGCGGCACGTGGCTCGGCATGGCAGACTCATCGGATCGGTTTCCAGATCCGAATTCTACCGCGCCTGCCGCAAACCGTACGCTAGAATGAGGTCACTCATGAGCCACATCAAGCCGCACTTTGCGGTCGCGCTCATCGATGACGATTGACCTTATTGCCATTCCCTACCCTACGCGCACGGAGACCAAGTGATGCTCAATGGAAAAATCGCCCTCGTGACCGGCTCGACCAGCGGCATCGGTCTGGGCATGGCGCAGGCGCTCGCCGCGCAAGGCGCGACGATCGTGACGAATGGTTTCGGCGACGCCGAAGCCGCGCGCGAGGCCATCGTCGCTGCGGGCGCGCAAGCGGGTCACGCCGGCACGCGGGTGGGGTACCACGGCGCCGACATGAGCCGCGCGAGCGAGATCGAGGCGATGATGCAATACGCCGAATCCGAGTTTGGCGGCGTCGATATTCTGGTGAATAACGCGGGCATTCAGCACGTGGCCGAAATTCAGGATTTTCCGACGGACAAATGGGACGCGATCATCGCGATCAACCTGACGTCGGCATTTCATACCACGCGACTTGCCTTGCCCGGGATGCGTGCGCGCAATTGGGGGCGCATCATCAACATCGCCTCGGTGCACGGGCTCGTCGGCTCTGTCGGCAAGTCGGCTTACGTTGCCGCGAAGCATGGCATTGTCGGCCTCACGAAGGTGACGGCACTGGAGAACGCGCAGACCGGCATTACGGCCAATGCGATCTGCCCCGGCTTCGTGCTCACGCCGCTCGTGCAAAAGCAGGTCGACGATCGTGCCGCTCGCGACAAGCTCTCCGGCGATGAAGCGAAGCGCTCGCTGCTTGGCGAGAAACAGCCGTCGGGAGAATTCGTCACGCCGGAACAGTTGGGTGCGCTCGCAGTGTTCCTTTGCAGCGACGCGGCCGCACAAGTGCGTGGGGCTGCCTGGAATATGGACGGCGGCTGGGCCGCGCAATAGCGCGACTTCAGCACGACGCAAGCGCGATGTCAGTGCGCCGTGACGGCACGTGCTTGCGGCGACGTCGGCGGGACACGCGCACGGTGCGTGAATGGCGGCAAAGCGCCTTCAGAACGACTTCAGAACGGCAAAATGCAAAACGGGCGGGAAAACTCCCGCCCGTCTTACGGACTACAGCACTACAGTCCTACCGCCAACGTCCCAACGTCGGTCATCGGGTTCAACGGCCCCAACGACCTTCAGCAAGTCAATGTGACGCCTGGCGAATCAAACCACACGAGCGTCACGTCCCACCCAATCGCTCAGACAGCGCTCGTGTCGAGCGGTGCACCGGTCTTCTGCGAAATTTCTTCCTTCGTCACGCCCGGCGCCAGCTCCACGACCTTCAGACCATCCGGCGTGATATCGATCACGCCCAGATCGGTGATGATGCGATTGACCACACCAACACCGGTGAGCGGCAGGTCGCAGGCCTTGAGAATCTTATGAGCATCGCCCTTGGCAACGTGCTCCATGAGCACGACCACGCGGCCGACACCTGCAACGAGATCCATTGCGCCGCCCATGCCCTTGATCATCTTGCCCGGGATCATCCAGTTCGCGAGGTCGCCCTTTTCGCTGACCTGCATCGCCCCCAGAATCGCCAGGTTGATGTGACCGCCGCGAATCATCGCGAACGAGTCGGCCGACGAGAAAATCGACGAGCCCGGCAACGTCGTGACCGTCTGCTTGCCCGCGTTGATCATGTCGGCGTCGACTTCCTCTTCGGTCGGGAACGGGCCGATGCCGAGCAGGCCATTCTCCGATTGCAGCCAGACTTCCATGCCCTCCGGCACATGGTTCGCCACGAGGGTGGGCAAACCGATACCGAGGTTCACGTAAAAGCCGTCTTCCAGTTCGCGCGCCGCGCGCGCAGCCATTTCGTCACGATTCCATGCCATGGTTATCTCCTTGATCTCGGCGCTTACTTGGCACGTACCGTGCGCTGTTCGATGCGTTTTTCCGGATGCGCGTTCAGCACGATGCGCTGAACGAAGATCCCCGGCAGATGCACGTCGTCCGGGTCGATCGAACCGGTCTCGACCAGTTCTTCGACTTCGACGATCGTGATCTTGCCGGCCATGGCGGCCATCGGGTTGAAGTTACGCGCCGTGCGATTGAACACGAGATTGCCTGCGCGATCGGCCTTCGCGGCCTTCACCAGTGCGACGTCGGCGCGCAGCGAACGCTCCATGACATAGGTTTCCCCGTCGAATTCGCGGGTTTCCTTGCCTTCGGCCACGACAGTGCCTACGCCTGTCTTGGTGAAAAATGCCGGGATACCGGCCCCGCCAGCGCGCAACTTTTCGGCCAGCGTGCCTTGCGGCGTGAATTCGAGCTCAAGTTCGCCCGCCAGATACTGGCGCTCGAACTCCTTGTTCTCGCCCACATACGACGAGATCATTTTCTTGATCTGACGGGTCTCGAGCAGCAAACCGAGACCGAATCCATCGACACCGGCATTGTTGCTGATACAGGTAAGCCCCTTGACGCCCGAGTCGCGCAGCGCGGCGATCAGGGCCTCCGGAATGCCACACAGGCCGAAGCCACCGACGGCGAGCGTTTGCCCGTCTGCGACGACACCGGCAAGCGCCTCCTTGGCGCTGGCGTATACCTTGTTCATCGTTTGTCCCTTTCCCTCGGTTGAGAATTGAAATTATGCCGCGCTCTCACGCGTTGCAAGGCTTGCCATGACCCGCGAAACGCCACGACCCACGCATCTCATGCAACCTCAGAGCTTACGGTGCCCCTCAAATGGGGCACAATACGTGAAATTACATATCTTCCCGCGCACCGACCTGCTTACCTGCGGCGAACCGGCGCGCCACCTGACCAGATCCGCACTCCCCCAATGCCGACGTTCGACTACCAGACAGCCTTCCACATCGCCCCCGTCGGTCTGGTCATTTCGCGCCAGCGCATCATCGAGGACTGCAACCGTCAACTCGGCAAGATCTTCGGCTACGACCACGAGACGCTCATCGGCCAGTCTTTCCAGGTCCTGTATCCGTCGCCCAAGGAATTCGAGCGCATTGGTGAGCGCATACCGCCCATCATGAGCGCACAGGGCGTCTATTCCGATGAGCGCATCATGCGGCGCGCCAACGGAGAACTCTTCTGGTGCCACGTCACCGGGCGTTCCCTCGACGTCAACGATCCGCATGCCGCCGGTCTCTGGACCTTTGAGGATATCTCCGCTACGCGCCGCGTCGCCGTCGCACTGACTGCCCGCGAGCGGGAGATCGCCGCGCAGCTCGTGCAAGGCAAGACAAGCAAGCAGATCGGCAAGATTCTCGACATCAGCCCGCGTACCGTGGATATCTACCGGGCGCGTCTGATGCAGAAATACGGCGCGGGCACGGCCACGGAACTCGTTCAGCGACTGCTGGGCAACTGACCCACCGCGCAACAACCCGTTCACCGGAAAAAATGCGCGGGGCTGCGCACCCTGCTTGCCGCGCAACGCAACATCGCCGTGCTTTAGCGCGGTTACAGCGCTTACTGCACGCACTGCACTCACTGCACCTGCTGCGCTCGCTGTACTTACCGCACTTACAGCAATTGCAGCACTTACTGCGCCGCAAACAATGTCCGTACCGCCTCCGGCAGCGGCACGGACTTCTCGGCCTTGTAGTTCACCCACACGATCTTCGCACCGCCCTCTGCGACGACGATCTCAGGCGTGTCCGCGCGCCGAAGCTCGAAACGCGTGTCGACACTGCTGCGCCCCGGTGTGCCAATGAACATGCGGCAGTCGATATCGCCCGGATAGCGCAACTGACGCAGAAACGTCATGTTGGCGTTGACGATCACGGGGCCCTCTCCCGTCGCACTCTCTTCGGACGCAATATTCAACGTCTCCAGCCATGAAATACGCACCTGCTCCATGTACCGGAAATACACGGTGTTATTGACATGACCGAATGCATCCATATCGCCCCAGCGAATGGGCATGCTCATGCGAAACACTTCCTTGAACTCTGACGACACTGCAAATTCCCCGTGATCAAAATCAGCGCCCTGCCGCGAGGTGGCGGGCGTCATGGGGCTAAAGTGTAGCGCTTCGGATTGACAAACGTGCGGCACACCGCCGTGATTTGCCCGGAACGGAGGTACTTTCGGAATGACGAGAGAACGCCACCTCGGAGATTTCCGAGGCGGCCGGAAGGGGCCGGATGGCTGGGAAGGAAGGGCAACACGAAGCGAAATACGATGCGCAATACAGCGCGCAACACGGAGCGCGAGATAGGGCGAGATCAGACGCGTGACGACACGCCCGGCACGGACCGTGTCAGCACGCCGCGGGCATCGTCACTTGCGCGCGCCAATGGGCTGGGCCTTGCCCGTCATCGCATCGTCCTTCACGGCGGCTTCGGCCTTCTCGACGAGATCGCGTCCCACCAGCGCCTTCCATTTCGCGTAGACGGGGCGTGTGGCGTCGACAAAGCGCTGACGCTGTTCCGGCGTAAGGCGCGTCACCTTGACGCCACGCGACTCCAGGTTCTCCCACATGCCCTGCCCTGTGCTGAGCAAATCTTCGCGTGCCAGCGTCACTTCGAAGCGGGCGGCTTCCGTCGCCGCGTCGCGCACGATGTCGCGATCCTGCGGCGACCAGCTATCCCACACCTGACGGTTGACCACAAACACGATTGGATCGGCCACGTAATCCCAGACCGTGATGTAGCGCTGCCCGGCCGTCTCGAGCTTCGTGTTGTTGAAAATCGTGATCGGATTTTCCTGGCCGTCGATCTTGCGCGCGCGCAATGCGCGAATCGCCTCGCCCCAGGTCATCTGGGTCGGCACAGCCCCCAAGGCGGTGAAGATATCGTTGAAGAGCAATGACCCGACGACACGGAAGCGCAGGCCGCGCATATCCTCGGGCGCACGAATGGCCCGGCGCGAATTGCTCAACTGCCGAAAGCCGTTCTCGCCCCAGGCAAGCGGCACGACGCCCTGCTCTTCGACACGGCGAAACAACTCGCGCCCGACGTCGCCTTGCGTGAGCGCATCGACCGAACGATAGCCGCGTAGAAGGAACGGCAGCGAAAAGACGTTGAACTCGGGAATGGCCGAAGACCAGTTGATCGTCGAGCCGACGGCCATATCGATGACACCCTGACGCAACGCCGTGAACTCGCGCGTCTGATCGCCGCCCATGAGTGTGGCGTTCGGATGCAGCCGGATGTTGATGCGCCCGTTCGTCCGTTCGCGCACCATGTCGGCCCACAGTTGTGTCCCCTTGCCCCACGGCGTGCCCGTATCGGGCACGATCGACAACGTGTATTCGGCCTTGTAAGGTTGCGCGGCCAGCGGTGGCGCGATTGCGGCGAGGGCAAGCGCGACTCCGACGAGCCCCCGCCAGCCTTGATTACGCATGTTGTCCTCGAGATGATTCGGGATCCGACGTCAACCCGACGCCTTGTGTCTTTGTGTAACTCCCGTAAACGTCCCGAAATTATGCGCTCGTCGTCAGTGCGCTGACTGCCTCGGACAATCCCCGATTGCCGCATTGCAGCGAGCCTGCCCAACCGGGGCGAATCCCCTGGGTGTCAACCTCGGCCTCAGCCGTCACCCGACGCCGTCCTAACCGACGGCCAGACCGTCGTCGATGGTCATGATCGACCCGTTGATAAAACGGGAATCGTCTGACGCCAGAAGCAGAATCAGCCCATCGAGATCACCCGGTTGGCCCACACGCTGTCGCGGCAACATCTGAATCAGCTTGCGGCCGGCTTCGGTCTGCCAATGATCGTGATTGATTTCGGTGTCGATGTATCCGGGACAGAGCGCATTCACATTGATGTTGAAGCGCCCCCACTCGAGCGCCATGGCGCGGGTCATGTGAATCACTGCCGCCTTGCTCATGCAATAGACGCCGAGCATGGAGATCGCACGCTGCCCGGCAACGGACGCCACGTTGATGATCCGGTGCTGCCGCTGCGGATCGCCCTTGCTTCGACGGATCATCCGCTTGGCCACTTCCTGCGCGACGAAAAAGGCGCCGCGCGTGTTCGTGTCGACGACGTAGTCGAAGTCCTGAGGTGTCACGTCGACAAGCTTTTGCTGTGTCGATACGCCCGAGTTGTTGATGAGAATGTCGATGGCGCCGGCCTCGGTTTCCGCATGGGCGACACCGGCGCGAATGCTGTCGTAATCGGTAACATCGAGCGGCACGACGTGTGCGGCCCCACCCTGCGATTCGATTTCCGCGCGCAACTCCTTGAGCCGCTCCACCCGGCGGCTGGCCAGCACCACCTTGGCCCCCGCCTGCGCCAGCACCTTGGCGAACTGCATGCCGAGCCCGCTCGACGCGCCCGTGACCATCGCGACCTTGCCTTCCAGATTCAGCGAACGCCCCATCTTCTTCTCCCTCCGGCCCGAACCAGCATTGGACGACGGCGACACTCGAGAGGCCGCCGCTAGAGCTACCTACCTACCAAACCGAACGATCGTGCTATTAATATGCGGTTGCGAGGTGTTCCCCATTCCCGGAAAATGGCCGCACCCACGAATTCTAACGTTTATAACAGGAGCATCAATGGATCCCAAGCTGCTTGAGCAGTACGGCCCGAGGGAGTCGATGGAATATGACGTCGTCATCGTTGGCGGCGGTCCGGCCGGCCTGTCCACGGCTATCCGTTTGAAGCAATGTGCACAGGAAGCAGGCAAGGACATTTCCGTTTGTGTGTTGGAAAAGGGCTCGGAAATCGGCGCCCATATCCTCTCCGGCGCCGTCATGGATCCGCAGGCGCTCACCGAACTCATCCCTGACTGGAAGGAACGCGGCGCCCCCCTCGACACGCCCGTGGTCGAAGACCGTTTCCTGTTCCTGAGCGAGAATGGCGCGACCGCCACGCCGTCGTGGCTGCTGCCCGCCTGCTTCCAGAACCATGGCAATTACGTCATCAGCCTGGGCAACGTCGTACGTTGGCTCGGCCAGCAGGCCGAAGCACTGGGCGTCGAGATTTTTCCTGGCTTCCCGGCAGCCGAAGTGCTTTACGACGAGAACGGCGCCGTCATGGGCGTGGCCACTGGCAACATGGGCGTGGGCAAGGACGGCGAGCCGACCGAGAATTTCCAGCTCGGCATGGAGCTGCACGCCAAGTACACGATCTTCTCGGAAGGCGCGCGCGGCAGTCTCGGTCGCCAGTTGATGCGCAAGTTCAACCTCGACGAAGGTCGCGACCCGCAGGCTTATGGCCTGGGCATCAAGGAATTGTGGGAAATCGACCCGGCCAAACACAAGGAAGGTCTCGTGATCCACACGGCCGGCTGGCCGCTCGACGCGAACACCTATGGCGGCTCATTCCTCTACCATCTGCCGAACCATCAGGTCGCCGTGGGCTTTATCGTCGGTCTCGACTACGGCAACCCGTATCTGTCGCCGTTCGAAGAATTCCAGCGCTACAAGACGCACCCGTCGATTCGTCATTTCCTCGAAGGCGGCAAGCGCATTTCCTACGGCGCACGCGCCATCACCGCCGGCGGCTTGCTCGCCTTGCCGAAGCTGGTCTTCAAGGGCGGCGCGCTTGTCGGTTGCGAAGCCGGCTTCCTCAACGTCAGTCGTATCAAGGGCAGCCACGCGGCGATCAAGAGCGGCATGATGGCCGCCGATGCCGCATTCGACGCTCTCATCGCCGAGCGTCAGCGCGACGAACTCACCGCCTACCCCGCCGCTTTCGAACAGTCCTGGTTGCATGAGGAACTGAACAAGGCTCGCAACTTCAAGCAATGGTTCAAGAAGGGGCTGACGATCGCGACGCTGATGACCGGTATCGAGCAGAAGTTGCTCGGCGGCAAGATGCCGTGGACGATCCATCGCAAGAAGGCCGACCACGAGTGCCTGCTCCCGGCGGCACAATGCCAGCCGATCGTCTATCCGAAGCCGGATGGCAAGCTCACGTTCGATCGTCTGTCGTCGGTGTTCATCTCCAACACCAACCACGAAGAGAACCAGCCCGCGCACTTAACGCTCAAGGATGCGAGCGTTCCTGTCGGTATCAATCTGAGCGAATACGCCGGTCCGGAACAGCGCTACTGCCCGGCGGGGGTGTACGAGTTCGTGAAGAACGACGACGACTCGGAACGCCTGCAGATCAACGCGCAGAATTGCGTGCACTGCAAGACGTGCGACATCAAGGACCCCACGCAGAACATCGTGTGGGTCACGCCGGAAGGTGGCGGCGGACCGAACTATCCGAATATGTAATGTTGTACAGCCGCCGGTACGCCCGGCGGTTTTTGTTTGGGCGACTTGCCCGCGATGTGTGTGTCGAATCCCCTTCGAATCCACGCCGAAAGCAAGGAGGCATGATGTCGAAAGTCACCAAAGGAATGCCGCGAGCATGGCTCGCAGGCGCACTTGCAGGCGCGCTTGCTTTTGCAGGTGGCGCCGCACAGGCGAAGACGGTGAGCTACCTGTGCGATAACAAGCACGTCGCCGTGGTCGTCTACGACGATCACAACCTCGGCGGCGACGTGACGCTCTATTGGATGGGCAAACGCGAGGTGCTCAAACCCGCCCGCGCAGCGAGCGGCGAAAAGCACGTCGGACGAACGCTCATCTGGTGGAGCAAAGGCTCCGAAGGCACGCTATCCACGGCCAAGGGCGAACAACCCATCACGCAATGCCGCGAGTGAAGCCCGCGAACAACCGGACATGAAAAACGCCAGACAGTCGCTGTCTGGCGTTTTGCCTTGACGCTTGGTGTTGGCCCACGAACGTCGGCCCGGCGCAGTCACTCCGGCGCGCGCCCCGGAATCACCGGCGTCGTCACTTGAACGTCGCCACATTGGGCACGGTGACGCAACGCATGGTCGATCAGCACGAGCGCCAGCAGCGACTCGGCAATTGGCGTCGCACGAATGCCCACGCAAGGATCGTGACGACCAAATGTTTCCACCGTCGCCGGTTGCCCCGTCACGTCGATCGACTGACGCGGCGTACGAATGCTCGACGTCGGCTTGATGGCGATCGCGACGTCGATGTCCTGGCCGGTCGAAATGCCGCCGAGGATACCGCCCGCGTTATTGCCGATGAAGCCTTGCGGCGTCAGTTCGTCACCATGCTCGGATCCCTTTTGCGTCACGCTGCGAAATCCGGCGCCGATCTCGACGCCCTTGACTGCATTGAGCCCCATCATGGCGTGGGCAATATCGGCATCCAGCCGGTCGAACAGCGGCTCCCCCAGGCCGACCGGAACACCGGTCGCGATCACGCGGAGCTTCGCGCCGACGGAATCGCCGGCTTTGCGCAGGTCGTCCATGTAGGTTTCCAACTGCGGCACAACTTCCGCGTTCGCCGCGAAAAACGGGTTCTGCGACACCTGCGACCAATCGGTTTGCGGAATCTCAATGTCCCCGAGTTGCGTCATGCAGCCGCGAATCTGGACACCGTAGCGCTCGGCCAGCCACTTTTTCGCGACCGCCCCGGCCGCCACGACCGGCGCCGTGAGGCGTGCCGACGAACGGCCACCGCCACGATAATCGCGCACGCCGTATTTCTGCAGGTAAGTGTAGTCGGCATGGCCCGGGCGGAACGTCTGGACGATATTGCCGTAATCCTTGCTGCGCTGATCAGTATTGCGGATGAGCAGCGCGATGGGCGTGCCTGTCGTCACGCCCTCGAACACCCCGGACAGAATCTCGACGGCGTCCGGTTCGTTACGCTGCGTGACGTGACGCGACGTGCCAGGACGGCGGCGATCCAGTTCGACCTGAATGTCGGCTTCCGTAAGCGCCATTCCCGGCGGGCATCCATCGATCACGCAGCCGATGGCCGGTCCATGCGATTCGCCGAAAGTGGTGACGGTAAACAGGGTTCCAAGCGTATTGCCAGACATACGGGATCAGAGTGGGGTGTGACGGAAAGTGACCATTATACCGGCCAGGGGCCGCGAAGCTTGAGCACCTTGTCGCGCAGCGACTCCGGCGTGGCCAGGGCTGGCGCGACCGGTTCTCCGATCACCAGTTCGAGCCGATTCAGGATGCCGCGCTTGAACGGGCGGGTCATCGCCGCCCCGCCATGTCGCGAGAAAAAGCTTCCCCATAGCCCGCGCAACGCCATCGGCACCACCGGCACCGGCGAACGCTCGATAATGCGTTGCACGCCTTGCCGGAACGCTTGCAACTCGCCTGAGGCGGTCAGTTTGCCCTCCGGAAAGATGCAAACCACTTCGCCCGCATCGAGCGCCTTGGCAATTTGTTCGTAAGCGCGCGCCAGACCCGCCGCGTCCTCGCGGGCGGGCGCAATGGGAATGGCCCCAACGGTACGGAAGAACCAGGACAGCACCGGGATTTGGAAAATCCGCTGGTCCATCACGAAGCGAACCGGCCGCCGAATCGATGCACCGATCACCACCGCATCGGCAAAGCTCACGTGATTGCACACCAGCACGCACGGCCCCTCGCCGGGAATCTGATCTGCCCCCTTGACGTCGATCCGGTAGACAGTGTGAAGCATCAGCCACATCACGAACCGAATCAGGAACTCGGGCAGCAGCGTGTACAGATAAACTGCGACCAGCGCATTCAGAATTCCGGTCACGAGATACAACTGATCGATGGTAAGTCCCGCTTTGGTGAGCACCATCGCCATGAGCGCGGACACGACCATGAACAGCGCGTTAAGAATATTGTTGGCCGCAATGATGCGCGCACGATGCGACGACTTGCTGCGGCTCTGGATCAAGGCATACAACGGCACGCTGTAGAATCCGCCGAACATGGCCAGCAGAAACAGATCCGCCAGAATGCGCCAGTGTCCCGGCTGCGCGATGAACTGCCCGACGCTTTGCAACGCGGGGCCGCCAACCCCGCCCCGGCTCGCAAAATACAGGTCGACGGCGAACACGGTCATGCCGATCGACCCGAACGGCACCAGCCCGATTTCCACCTTGCCCCCCGACAGACGCTCACATAGCAGCGCCCCGGCGCCGATGCCCACCGAAAACATGGCAAGCAGCAGCGTGACGACATCCGGGTTCGCGCCGAGCACGTCTCGCGCAAAATTGAAAAATGAGGCGAGGAAAGTCGCACCGAGAAACCAGAGCCACGAGATACCGAGCAGACTCTGAAATACCGCACGGTCGGTCCGTGCAATGCGCAGATTCCTCCACGTCTCGGTGAACGGATTCCAGTTGATTCGCAGATCCGGTTGCGCCGCTGGCGTTTGCGGCACCCACGTCGCCACGAGTCGTCCCAGCACGGCCAGCGCTACGCAGACACCTCCGATCCAGGGCAATGCGCCGCCACCGTGCGCTGCCATCTCGCCTCCGATGATCGTGCCGACGAGGATCGCGACAAAGGTGCCCATCTCCACGAGCCCATTGCCGCCCACCAACTCATGGTTAGCGAGATGCTGAGGCAGGTAGGCGTACTTCACCGGCCCGAACAGCGTCGAATGCAGCCCCATGAGGAAGGTGCAGAGGTAAAGCAGTGGCGCGCTCGTCCAGACGAACCCGCCCGCACCGACCACCATGATGGCGATCTCGAGCGTTTTGACGAATCGGATCAGGCGCGCCTTGTCCCACTTGTCGGCGATCTGACCGCTCGTTGCGGAAAACAGCAGGAACGGCGCAATGAATATGGCGGAGATGAGGAACGCCGCAGTCTTGCCATCGACGTCCTGAAACAACGATGCGTGGTAGGTGACCAGCGAAGTGAACGCAATCTTGAACACGTTGTCGTTCATCGCGCCCAGGAACTGCGTCCAGAAGAACGGTGCGAACCGGCGTTCCCTCAGCAGTCGTGATTGATGGCCGTCGCCGCGAGCCTCGCGCTGACTGGCCTCGCTCACTTTGCGTTTTCCGCTTCCTCGGCCGGCCAGTCGCGAATGTAGGCCTTGAGCATGCGGTTCTCGAAGGATTGTTCTTCGACAACGGCGCGGGCCACATCGTAGAAGGAAATCACGCCCATGAGCGTGCGGCTCTCCATGACCGGCAAATAACGTGCGTGACGCTCGAGCATCATGCGACGCACTTCGTTGACGTCGGTCTCGGGTGTGCAGGTAAGCGGATGGTCGTCCATGATCTTGCGAATCGTGGACGTGCCGACCGTGCCGCCGTTCTTGCTGATCGTATTGATGATTTCGCGGAACGTGAGCATGCCCACGAGGTCGCCGTACTCCATCACGACGAGTGAACCGATGTCGTGCTCGGCCATCGTGTCGACGGCATCGGCCAGCGAAGTTTCCGGGGTGACGGTGAAAAGGGTGTTGCCCTTCACTTTCAGGATGTCAGACACACGCATGGCACACACTCCTCTTTGTGTTGCTCGGGCGAACGTAGCGGAACGCTGCCGCCGAACGCCGCCGAATGCCGCCGGACTTCGGCTTGCGAGACGGAACGCCAACGCGTACGCCCGCTGTCTCCGCGTCAAATGGCGATTGGAACCTGTTCGATGGATGCTATCGGAAAGCGTCCGAAAAGGAAAGGCGAACGGCGCCCGCATGACCGTGCGATGCGGGTTTTCGGCCGATTCTGCGCGTGGCGTCAGACAACGCCTTATCCCGGACATCGGACAACACCGCAATTTCCCTGACGAACCTCACAAAGCCTGCCGTCCCGCCCAAGGGTGGTGCTAGGATTGCCGTATACGTAAAGTCTGCGCCGTGCATTAGCCGGGCAGGCCGGATCGGCGTCGCTCACCTGCCCACTGCGCGCTTGTCGCGCGCCGCCAGGGGGATGTTGTCTGCCGATCGTGCGCCCGTCGTTCGGATCCACTTCACACTCTCAGCGAGGCCCTCTCCGACATGTCAGTTCCGCACTTCGACACGCTCGCCCTGCACGCCGGGGCGGCTCCCGACCCAGCCACCGGGGCACGTGCCACGCCGATCTATCAGACCACCTCGTTCGTCTTTTCCGATGCCGATCAGGCGGCTGCACTGTTCAATATGGAGCGCGCCGGGCACGTCTATTCGCGCATCTCCAATCCGACGAACGCGGTCTTCGAAGAGCGCATGGCCGCGCTGGAAAACGGCGTTGGCGCGATTGCAACGGCAAGCGGACAAGCGGCATTGCATCTGGCAATCGCCACGCTGATGGGCGCCGGTTCGCACATCGTCGCGTCGAGCGCGCTCTACGGCGGTTCACACAACCTGCTCCATTACACGTTGCGCCGATTCGGCATCGAGACGACATTCGTGCGTCCCGGCGATCCGGATGCCTGGCGCGCCGCCGTGCGGCCGGAAACCCGGCTGTTCTTCGGCGAGACGCTCGGCAATCCTGGGTTGGATGTGCTCGACATCGCGCAGGTCAGTGCCATCGCACACGACGCGGGCGTGCCTTTGCTCGTCGACAGCACCTTCACCACGCCATGGCTGATCCAGCCGTTCGAGCACGGTGCGGACCTCGTGTATCACTCGGCGACCAAGTTTCTGGGGGGACATGGCACGACCATTGGCGGTGTGCTTGTCGATGGCGGCACGTTCGATTTCGAGAAAAGCGGCAAATTTCCCGAGCTGACCGAGCCATACGAAGGTTTCCACGGCATGGTGTTCGCCGAGGAGAGCTCCGTCGCGCCATTCCTGTTACGTGCTCGCCGTGAAGGACTGCGCGACTTCGGCGCATGCCTGCATCCGCAAGCGGCATGGCAGTTGCTGCAAGGGGTCGAGACGCTGCCGCTTCGCATGGCGCGTCACGTCGACAACGCGCGCCGGGTCGTCGAATTTCTGGCCGATCATGAGGCCGTGGCAAGCGTCGCCTACCCGGAGTTGCCGTCTCATCCCGACTACGCGCTGGCAAAACGCCTGCTGCCGCGCGGCGCGGGTGCCGTGTTCAGCTTCAATCTCAAGGGCGACCGTGAAGCCGGTCGACGCTTCATCGAGGCGTTGCAGTTGTTCTCGCATCTGGCCAATGTTGGCGACGCGCGCTCGCTGGTCATTCACCCGGCGTCCACGACCCACTTCCGCATGGACGCCGCCGCACTCGCGGGCGCAGGCATCGGCGAAGGCACGGTGCGCCTGTCCATCGGACTCGAAGACCCCGACGACCTGATTCAGGATCTCAAGCGGGGCCTGAAAGCGGCAGTCAAGCCGGCGTCGAAGGGGCAAGGTCGATGAATTTCGAAATCGCAGGTCATAACGTCTACGCTTACACCGGCGGAAAACCGTTGCTTCGGACACAGCCGACGGTCGTCTTCCTTCACGGCGCTCAGCACGATCACAGCGTCTGGGCGCTGCAGAGCCGCTATCTGGCGCATCACGGCATGAACGTGCTCGCGCTTGACCTTCCCGGCCATCATCGAAGCACCGGTGCGCCGCTCAAATCGATCGGCGAGATGGCCGATTGCGTGGTCGCGGTGATGGACGCGGCGGGCATCGACACCGCCGCATGGGTCGGCCACAGCATGGGCTCGCTGATCGCGCTGGATGCAGCGGCGCGGCATGCCGAGCGCGTCACGCGCATCGCGCTCGTGGGCACCGCTTACCCGATGAAGGTCTCCGACACGTTGCTGGAAGCCGCCGCCGAGCGCGAGTCGAGCGCCATTGCGATGGTCAATGCCTGGTCGCACAGCACGCTGGCGGCCAAGCCGTCGGCGCCGGGGCCGGGATTCTGGACGTGGGGCGGGAATCAACGGCTGATGGAGCGCGTTGCGCAACGCAACCCTGCGAAGGTGTTTCTCACGGATTTTGAAGCGTGCAACGGCTATGACCGGGGCACGGACGTCGCCGCCGGCATCCGGTGTCCGGTGCTTGCCGTGCTCGGAAAACGCGATCAGATGACACCGCCTCGCGCTGCCCAGGCGCTGCTCGACGCCTTGCGCGAGGCCGGTGTGCCGGTCACGACGCAGATCGTCGACGCCGGCCACGCCATCATGACGGAACAGCCCGACGCGCTGCTCGACGCGCTCAAGCGCTTCATGCGGGATTGAGCCAAACCGGGCGAAAGTGGGTGTCAGTGAGCGAAGGCGAGCGAGACCGAGCGCGTCAACGTCTCGATTCAGCGGACAGGACAAGGAGGGTTGCCATGAACCAGGGTGAACGTGAAAAACGGGATCCCCCGTCGGCCACGCAAACCTTCGAACGGTTTGCGGATTTTTACCCGTTCTATCTCGGTGAGCACCGGAATGTCACCTGCCGACGCCTGCATTTCGTCGGCTCGTGGGGTGTCATCGCGTTTCTGGTCACGTTCGCGCTTACGGGCAACGCCTGGTGGCTACTCGCTGCGCTCGTCTGTGGTTACGCGTTCGCGTGGGTCGGCCATTTCTTCTTCGAAAAAAACCGACCGGCCACGTTTCGCCACCCGATTTACAGCCTGATGGGCGACTGGGTAATGTTTCGCGACATCTGCGTGGGGCGCATCAAGCTTTAGCGTGTCGTCGGGCCGGACGGTCCGTCCCGGTGGATACCGGCGTCGGTGGGGGCGCCAGCGCCGGCCGCTTCATCGACATCGGCATCATCCACCGAAACATCGCGAGGCAGCGCATCGGCCAGGGGAACGTCCCACTTCCCTTCACGGAGGATCTCGGCCACATGCGCGCCGTCCAGCGCATGGCGCTCCATTTGCCGCGCCAGTTCGTCGACATTGAGCGCGAGTTGGGCCACGAGCGGCGAGAGCGTTGTCGTGCGAGGGTTGGTCAACAACAGCCAGCGTTCGGCGGGCGGTTGCATGGTGAGACGTCCGACCCAGCCCATGCGCTCTAGCCGGCCCAGCAAGTCGCCGACATGCTCCAGACTCGTTCTCATCAGGCGCGCCAGTTGCTGAGCCGTATAGCCTGCGCCGCCCGCCTCGCGGTCCTGATTGAGCAGATGGATGAGTGTGAGGCCGTCGAGCAGATCGCTTCCCGGAAAGCGCGGGTATTGAAAATGCCCCAGGCGCAATGCCGGCAGCACCGACGTAATCGTGGCGCCGGCGAGCGCTACGAGCCACGACAGGTAAATCCACAGCAAAAAGATCGGTACCGCGGCGAATGCGCCGTAGACAGCGGTATATGTCGGAAACTGACGGATATACAGGCCGAAGCCGCGCTTGGTCAGATCGAAAGCCAGGGCGGCCACCACACCGCCGACGAGCGCGTCGCGCCAATCCACCTTGCAGTTCGGCATGTAGACGTACATCAGCATGAAAGCCACGCTCGTCAGTGCCAGCGGGATCAGGCTCAGCATCGAGGCCACGGCCGGGGGTAGCGTGCTCACGAGCGACATCGACTGCGTAAAGACGTACGAACTGATCGACAGGCTCACGCCAAAGAGTAGGGGCCCGAGCGTGAGCAGGCTCCAGTAAATCAATAGCCGCTGGGCCAGAGGACGCGGACGCGGCACGCGCCAGATCACATTGAAGGCCGATTCGATCGTCATCAAGGTCAGCACGGCGGTCACCAGCAAACCAATCAGGCCGAACGCCGTCAGGCTCGTCGCCTTCGACGCGAACTGATTGAGATAGCTGAAGATCTGCGCGTTGACGCTTTCGGGCATCAGATGCTCAAGCAGGAAGCCCTGCAAGGCGTCGCGGAACGAATTGAAGATCGGAAACGCGGTGAACAAGGCGAACGTCACGGCGAACAGCGGCACGATCGACAGGATCGACGTGAACGTCAGACTGCCCGCCACTTGCGGAATCCGATCGTCCTGCGCACGCGTGAGCGCGTACCTCAGCAGTTGGCGAACGTGACTCCAGTTGATGCGGGACAATTTGCGCAAATCGGGCTCCTCGGCGAGAACATGGGTCCAACATGAGCGCGACGCGCCGGCACAGCAAGCGCGGGATCGGCATGTCCCGGAAGTCGGAAGACCACGAGACATGTCCTCAGGCACGCCACGCTTCGCGCTTCGCCGCTCTTTTTCAAGGCGTCACACCATTGGGAACCCCCTATAATACCCGCACTTTTCGCGGGCTTTTCACTCCGGACACAAGGTTTTGGCGCGTTTGCCGCCCGAGTGCCCGACTTTCGGCCCGTCCCTGACCGATCGACCGATTGGTTTACCGATCGAATCACCTTCATGACCGAAATCCTTGTCCTGTACTACAGCCGTCATGGCACGACCGCTCAACTCGCTCAGTGCATCGCAGCCGGTATCGACAGCGTGCCGGGCGCTCAGGCGCGCGTGCGCACCGTGCCGGCGGTGTCCACGGTATGCGAAGCCAGTGCACCGGACATTCCCGATACCGGCCCGCCTTATGTGGAGTTGCACGATCTCGAAGCGTGTGCCGGTCTCGCACTCGGCTCCCCCACCCGCTTCGGCAATATGGCCGCGGCCTTGAAGTACTTCCTCGACGGCACCACGCCGCAGTGGTTGTCAGGCGCCCTCGCGGGCAAGCCGGCCTGCGTGTTTACGTCCAGCGCGAGCCTGCACGGCGGGCAGGAAAGCACGCTGCTGTCGATGATGATTCCGCTGCTGCACCACGGCATGTTGCTCATGGGGCTGCCGTACACCGAACCCGCGCTCTCCAGCACGCGTACCGGTGGCTCGCCTTACGGCGCAACCCACTTCGCCCATGACGGCAACCCGCTCTCGGCGGACGAACGTCAACTTGCAACGGCACTCGGCGCCCGACTCGCACGCGCCGCCTGCAAACTGGCAGAATGAGCATTCACGACGTGTCGACATCCCTGTCGATCTCGATCGCGTCGACTGTCCGAGCGAATGGGGTGGCGAATACCGGATCGGCGCGCAGATCGGAGAGGGGCAATGCGTCGCTTTCTGCCGGCCCCCTCCCCGCTTTCGGCTCGCCCGTCAGCGCGCAGTAGTATCGACGCCAAATGACCGGCCCCAGAATATCAGCCCCAGAGGCAAGCCAATGACTGCTACCCCCCCCGATCCGTCGCATGAAGCAGTACAAAACAACACTCACAGACCGAACGCCGATTCGCCCAATGCGCGGTGGCTGCGGCAGGTAAGCGTTGCGAGTCTGCTGGCGCTGATTGCGTTGTCGGTGGCGTGGGAGCTGTGGCTGGCGCCGCTGCGCCCGGGCGGCTCATGGCTCGTACTCAAGGCCGTATTGCTGCTGTTGCCGTTGCGCGGCGTGCTGCGCGGTAATCTCTACACCCTCCAGTGGTCGAGCATGTTCATCCTGCTGTTTCTCGCCGAAGGCGTGGTGCGCGGCATGACCGATACCGGCGCGTCGGCCTCGCTTGCCTGGATCGAAACGGCACTCTCGCTCGTTTTCTTCCTGGCGACGATCTGCTATTTGCGCCCCTTCAAACGCGCTGCCAAAGCCCGTGCGGCGGCAGCGCGGTAGTCGTTTCCGGCAACGCCCATGATGAACGCCATGTCTCTACCGCCGATGTCGGCCTTCTCGCGTGCCCCCAATGCCCGCAACGCCCCGAGTGCAAGCGTGGCGATGCCTGCCCTGCCATGAACGACGCAGCCTTCCTTACCGCCTGTCGCGACTTGCTCGGTCGCGACCACGTGCTGCAAGACAGCGCTGACACGAGCGGCTACCTCACGGACCAACGCAAACGCTATGTGGGCGCCGCGCTCGCCGTGATGCGCCCTGCCGACGCCGCCCAGGTTGCTGCGCTCGTGCGGCTGTGCGTTGCGCACGGCGTGCCAATGGTCCCGCAAGGCGGCAACACCGGTCTTGCCGGCGGCGCCACGCCCGATGCGAGCGGACGCCAGGTCGTCGTCAGTTTGCGACGGCTGGACCGCATCCGTCAGGTGGACGCCGATAACATGACGCTCACCGCCGAGGCCGGCTGCCTGCTTGCCAACGTGCAGGCCGCCGCCGCCGCCCATGAACGCCTCTTCCCGTTGAGCCTCGCCGCCGAAGGCAGTTGCACCATCGGCGGCAATCTCGCCACGAACGCGGGCGGCACCGCCGTGCTGCGATACGGCAATGCCCGCGAGTTATGTCTCGGGCTGGAAGTCGTCACGCCGCAAGGCGAGTTGTGGGACGGACTACGCGGCTTACGCAAGGACAACACCGGTTACGATTTGCGCGACATTTTCATCGGTGCGGAAGGCACGCTGGGCCTGATCACAGCGGCGACGCTCAAACTCTTTGCCCAGCCCGCCGCTCGCATGACCGCACTCGCGGCGCTGGACAGCCCGGCGCACGCGCTCGCGCTGCTCAATCTGGCGCAACGCATGGCCGGTCCGCTGCTAACGGGCTTCGAACTGATGTCGGATTTCTGTCTGAAGCTCGTGGCGCAGGTTTTCGAACAGCAGCGCTACCCCTTTGCACAAGCGTATGCCCAGTCGGTGTTGCTTGAACTGTCGGACAACGAAAGCGAGTCTCACGCGCGCGACCTGCTGGAGCGCATGCTCGACGCCGCGATGGCGCAAGGGATCGTGCGCGACGCCATCGTCGCGAACAGTCTTGCGCAATCGAACGCGCTCTGGCATTTGCGCGAGAGCATTCCGCTCGCGCAATCCGCAACGGGCCTCAACATCAAGCACGATATCGCGGTGCCGGTCTCGCAAGTCCCTGCCTTCATTGCCGCGACCGACCCGATCGTGCAGCGTATCGCCCCCGGTGCCCGCATGGTGACATTTGGCCATCTTGGCGACGGCAATCTGCATTACAACGTGATGGCGCCCGAGGGCATCGATCCCCCCACCTTTCTCAAGCAGTACCAAACGCGGGTGACGGCGGCCGTCCATGACAGCGTGCACGCCCATCGCGGCACGATCAGCGCCGAGCATGGCATCGGTCAGTTCAAGCGCGAAGCGTCTGCCCACTACAAATCGCCCGTGGAAATCGCATTGATGCGAGCGATCAAGGCCGCGCTCGATCCGCTCGGGCTGATGAACCCCGGCAAGGTGCTGCCGGACTGAGGTCACCTAGCGACATGCCTTGCAGGACGATTCGCATTCAAAAATCGTCAAATCTCGGAGAAATGTCGTCAATTTCACGACAAAATGGCGAGAAACCCGGCGACTTCCTTTACAGAGGCGCGCTAAATCCCTAAAATCAGTGCTTTCCAATTACGACGGAGTTTTCCGTGGGCAGTTGCTCTAGTAGCACGCAAGCGTCGGCAATGTCCGACCACGCGTTGGCCCGGTAACCCGCAGTCGTCACCGACTGCCGCTGCCGGTTCCAATGCCGCAGCGGTAGTGCATCGATCGCACCGAGTTTCGATGGCGTTCACGCCATGCAACACCTCCGGCAGCGATCCGGTTTTCGCGCGTTTTTCAGGTTTCTCAGGTTTTTTTGAGCTTCCCGCGCGTCCCGCCTCTACCCGCAGTTCAGCGTTTGTTTGACGGATGGAATCCCTCATCCGGCACGAGGCACGCTCAAAGCACCGCGACGCGTCCGACCTGTCATCGTCGAGCGCCAACGGCTGCGAAAAGCCTGCCGACGCTTGCGTCGAATTTACGCATCGCATGTGGTTTCGCACGCCTTCCTGCCCCACCGGGGCGATCGGCCGTTGCGTGACGCGACGTGCGATGCACACGCCAAGCCCCGGCATCCGCCGTCTCAGGCCCTTGATTCAGGAGGACACCATGACGCTGCAAATGCTTATCCCTTCGCTGTTCGACCGTGCGCGCGCACGCCTGTCGACGAAGCCAACGCCGACGTCGACCTTCGCCACCCCGAACCGCACCACGGCGCAGACCGCGCAAGCGTCGCCGCAGTACCGCCTGGTGGTGCTGACCCTGGCCTCGAAGGCCGACGCAATCGATGCGGTGGTAAGCAACGCCTTGCGCACCCAGCGGATCTCGCCCGAGACGGCGACCCGTACGAACCGCTCGGGCGGCTACCTGCTCGAACTCGACTATGTCCTGCGATGCGATCGCGGCCGCCGCGCCGCGCTCGTGCACCTCGTCTCCACGCTGGGAGACACCGCCGGCGTGCGCGCCATTCGCTGGGAAACTGCGACGCATCCGGTGTCGCGCTGAACCGCCCTGACATTGACGCCCTCCGGCCCGGCGATCCCGACACTCACACGTCGGGGCGCCGGGCCGTCCATTTTTCGCGACATCCAAACCTATACGTGCACGTATAGGTTGTGCTAACATCCGGTCATCGTTCGATCGGAGGCACGTCAATGTCCGCAGATCTCGTTTCCGACGCTCCCGCTGCTACGCCCTCCGAGACACGCGAAGACGACGCCGCGTTGCTGACCGTCGGCCAAGCGGCGACTGCCCTCGGCGTCACCGCCCGCACGTTGAAGTATTACGAGGAACTGAATCTCGTCGTGCCCGCACGCAGCGGCGGACATTACCGCATGTACACGCAAGCCGACCTGGCAACGTTTGGCCGCATTTTGCGTATGCGCTCGCTCGGTTTCTCCATTGCGGCGATCACGGAAATGCTCAAACGCCCTCGCCGGATGGTCGAGGCGGGCAAGTCCCGAATGAACGAGGAGGACCTGCAAGCGGTGCGTGAGGCGCTGTCCTCACAGCTCGAAACATTGCGGGAGCGTACGGCGCAGGTGCGACGTGAGTTGCGTGAGGCGGAAAAGCTCGAAGCGCAGATCGCGCACGATCTCCAATACATCGAGCAGCGTCTGCGCGGTGTGCCGGCAGATGAACTGCTGGCTGAGCGCGCGGTGAAAGCGCACAAGGCGTCTTCGCGATAACTTGAACCGCCCTCCCGACTCAGCCTCAGCCGCGGCCCCGACACGCTCTTGAATCCTCCTAGCACCGCACCCGCCCGATGACATCCGTCGCTCCGCCCACAGACAACGCCACCGCGGCATCCGCGCCCCCACGCGTGCCGACGTCCGGCGGCACGGGCGGCACCGGCGGTGGCGGCGCCGACCCGCTGCGCCCCATGCGGGTGGAAGCCTATCGCTATGCCCTCGGCCTGATCCCCGGACTCGAATTCTTCGAAAACGCTCTGCTCGTCTACTTCGCCGTTTACGTGTCGGGCGGCGTCGATGCATCGCCGAAGGAATTCGTGTGGATGACGACGGCGTACGGGATCGCCTCAGTGCTCGCGATTCTCAAACAGCAATGGTTCGTCGAGCGCATCGGTTATCGCCGCTATCTCAGCGCGTCGTTGCTGCTGTACGCCTGCGGCGCCATCCTCGCCGGGACCAGCGAGGGCGTGACGCAACTCGTGATCGCGCGTGCCTTTCAGGGCTTTTGCGCGGGCAGCTGGATGAGCTCATGCCGCATTCTCGCGCAGGTCAGCGTGCCCGCGGAGCGCCGCGGCAAGACGATCCAGACGTTCGCCCTACTGCTGTTCACGGGGTCTGCGGCAGCACCGCTGATCGGCGGGCTGCTCGTGTCCGAATACACCTGGCGCACAATGTTCCTGTGCACCGCTGCGCCGGCCGTCCTGCTCGCCGGTCTGGCCTGGTTCGCCGTGCCCGACGTCGGCCGTCTGCGCGATCGCGCGGGGGGCGGGCACTATCCGTTCGCACCGTTCATGGCCTTCGCGCTGGCCATGGGCGCGTTTCAGGTCGTGCTCCAGGAGATGCGCTACACCCTGTGGCTGCAAACGCCTGCGCTCCCGCTGCTGACGGTGGTTGGCGTAGGCGCGCTCGTGTGGTTCGGCTACCACCAGTGGCAGCATCCCGCACCGTTCATCCGCTTGCAGCCGCTGCGCCGCCGCGAGTTTCAGGTGGGGCTGCTGCTCTACGCGGCCTATTACTACCTGGCCAACACGCAAAGCTATCTGATGCCACGCCTGCTCGAGCAGGGCCTCGGTTTTACGGTACAACACACCGGCCAGTTGCTCGGCTATTCGGCGTTGCTCACGGTCATTCTCTTGCTCGTCTACTTTCGCGTCGCGAAGTTCATCACGCACAAGAAACTGCTGATCGTGAGCGGCTTCCTGATGACGATCGCGACCAGTCTCTGGCTCGGCGCCATGCCACCGAATGCAGGCCAGTCGCAGCTCTACGGCGTGCTCGCGCTCAAGGCGGTGTTCGGTATTTTTACCGTCCTGCCGGTCGCCAACCTGACGTTTCGCACCTTCGATCACGAGAGTTTCGTCCATGGCTATCGGTTGAAGAACATTCTTCGCCAACTCTCGGGCTCGTTCGCGGCATCCACCATCGTGGCATTCGAACAACATCGCGAAGCCCTGCATCGCACCCGGCTCACCGAAGTCGCCAACCCCTACAACCCGATCTTCACCCAGACGCTGGAGTCGCTGGCCAATGCACTCGCCCACGCCGGCGTTGCCGCCTCGCAGGCCCACGGCGCCGCGCTCGCGCAGATTGCCCAGATGATTCAACGTCAGGCGTCGTTTCTCTCGTTCATCGACGGGTTTCACTTCATCGCCATCGTCGCATTGTGCGGGGCGATTTTTGCGGCAATCCAGAAGCAGCTAAATTAGAATTTGTGCGTCATCGTTCGCGGTTGCACATCGCTCAACCTCGCCCGGCCTTATTTGGCAACGCCCGTCATGCTCAAGACTCTGCTCGCCAGCCTCGGACTCTCCCACCACACCAGGACCATCGACGACGCCGTCTGGCATGAGGTCGTGGGCGCCTTGCCATTTCTCTCCAGACGAAGCGCTGCGGACCTGGCCAAGCTTCGGACATTGGCCGCCGAATTCCTGGCCGGCAAGCACTTCTCCACGGCGCACGACCTCGTGCTCACGGACGCCATGTGCGTCTCCGTGGCCGCTCAGGCCTGCCTGCCGATCCTCAATCTGCCGCCGGCGCTGTACCGGGGGTGGACCGGCATCGTGCTGTATCCGGGTGAATTTCTGATCCGCAAGACGGTGCAGGACGAAGCGGGGGTCGTACACGATGTCGCGCGGGAAGCCAGTGGCGAGGCGTGGGACGGTGGCCCTGTCGTGCTGTCATGGCAGGACGTGCAGGCCAGCGACGTGCTGGCGTACAACGTCGTCATCCACGAGTTCGCGCACAAGATCGATATGGAAGACGGCGAAGCCGATGGGGTGCCGCCGATGCTGCGGCGCCTGCACGGCGACCTGACGAGCGGGACATGGTGCGAGGTCTTCGACCCGGCCTACGAGGCGTTCTGCCACCACGTGGCGAATGTGCCGGACGCCGAGTGGGACGCCTTCGCGTCGACGTCCCTGATCGACCCGTATGCCACAGAGCACGAGTCGGAGTTTTTCGCCGTATGCACCGAAGCCTTCTTTGTCGCCCCCGAGGCCTTTCTCAACGAATATCCGACCTTATACGCGCTCTTTTCGCGCTATTTCCTGCAAGATCCGGCGGCGCAGCACCCCACGCCGCCCGGCGGGCCGGCGTCCCTGCCACCCGGGACTGCCGCAACCCCATGAAAACTTTGCGAAAAACGGGATTTTCATGGCATAATGCGCGTTTTCCAAATCCGGAAAGTGGTTGACGCGTTTCCCGTCGCAAGACGGCGATGGCGTTAGCGGGCAAGGGGCTCGCGCAGACTGGCTACCGACTTAACTCAAGGTCCATCATGAAAGAAGGCATTCACCCGAATTACCGCGAAGTCGTGTTCAAGGACATGACCCCGGGCATCGACTTCCAATTCATCTCGCGCTCGACGATCCAGACGAAGGAAACCATCGAAGTCGATGGCAAGGAATACCCGCTCGTGAAGCTGGATACGTCGTCGGCATCGCACAACTTCTACACCGGCGAAACCCGCATCATGGATGCTGAAGGTCGCGTCGACAAGTTCAAGAAGAAGTTCGGCGCCCGCGCCGGCGGCAAGGTCGCCTAAGTTTGGCAATAGACCGCACAACGCACCGCGCAACGCGATGCGGGGCCTGACAGACGTTTGCAGGCCAGCGCATCGGGGGCAATACCCCCGCGTTGCGAAAAGCTTTGGAAAGGGCAGCTCAGGCTGCCCTTTTTTCTTGGTTCTGCCCTGCGCCACACGACCGGTTACTGTCATACTGTCGGCTTTTCCGGGTGCCCCGGGTGCGCCTGTGCGATGACATACCGAGCTTCGCTCCGGGCTTGACCGCGAGTTTGCCCGCGCGCCGATTCCGGCCCGCTCCTCAGTTTTCCCGATCCGGCCATCCCGCCGGTCCTGCCGTACTGCCTATGAAACGAGTTCGCATCACCGCCTCCGCCACCAGCGCGCTACCGCGTTCGCTGCTGATCGCCATTTGCGTCATTTATGTGCTGGCGGGGTTGTTTGGTCGCGACCCGTGGAAAAACGAAGACGCTGCCGGGTTCGGCATCATGTGGACGATGGCCCACGGCCATCTGGCAGACTGGCTGCTGCCGAACATTGCCGGCAAGCCGATTTACGACAACGGCCCGCTCGTGTCATGGCTGGGCGCGCTCGCCATCCGCGCCTTCTCGTGGCTCGATGCCCCCGACGCCGCACGCATCGTCACGGGTCTTTGCTTCTACATGACGTGCACGTTCATCTGGTACGGCACCTATCTGCTCGGCCGCCGCCCGGAAGTCCAACCGTTCAAATACGCCTTCGGCGGGGAGCCGGAACCCCGCGACTATGGCCGCACGCTGGCTGACGGCGCGCTGCTGATTCTGCTCGCCTGCTTCGGTCTGGCCGAGCGCGGTCACGAGACGACAGCCACCGTGGGGCAGCTCACGCTCATCTCGATGGCGATCTACGGCCTGGTGCGCAGCCTCGACAAGCCGCGCCAGGGCGCCGTGTGGTTCGGCCTCGCGCTGGGCGGCATGGCGCTCGCGTCGTCGCCATTGATGACGCTCTCGCTGTGGATCGCCGGCATCGTCGCAGCCGTCGTTTGCCGGGCGCTGCCGCTGCGCATGTTGTTGCTGGTCTCCACACCGATCACCCTGCTCATCGCCTGCGCCTGGCCGCTTGCCGCCCTCAAATTTGCCGACGGCGCGCGCCGCTGGCTCGGCGAATGGGCCGATATCGGCGTCGACGCGTTCAGTGGTCCGACACTCAACTCGCTTAGCTACATCGCCAAGAACCTGGCGCTGTTCGCCTGGCCGGCGTGGCCGCTCGCCGCCTGGTCGCTGTATTCGTGGCGCGGTATGCGACGCGCGCCGCACATCGCCATCTCGCTCGTCTTTGCCGTGACGCTGCTCGTGCTGATCGTGTTGCAGGCGCACCAGGGCAACCAGCTCTTCATGCTCGTGTTGCCTGCGCTGTCGATCATCGCCGCATTCGGCCTGCCCACCCTCAAACGCGGCACGGTCAACGCCATCGACTGGTTCGCCGTGCTCTCGTTTACCGTACTGGCCGGCTTCGTATGGATCGTGTGGCTGGCCGGCATCACAGGCTTTCCCGCCTCGACCGCGCGCAACCTGCGGCGTCTGGTACCGGGCTTTCAGCCGGAATTCAGCTGGATCACGCTGATCAGCGCCCTGATCGTCACCGGCGCATGGGTTGCACTCGTAGCGTGGCGCGTGTCGCGCAGCCCGAAGGTGCTGTGGCGCAGCGTGGTGCTCTCATCCGGCGGCACCACGCTCATGTGGGTGCTGCTCATGACGCTCTGGCTGCCGGTCGTGAACTACGGCAGAACGTATCGGGATGTGGCCGCGCAAATCACGGCGCATCTGCCGGTCGACTACACCTGCATCCGCACGGCACGGGTGGGCGACGCACAGCTCGCGTCGTTCGCCTACTTCGGCAACATGCGCTTCGGCTCGGCCGACGACGATTGCGACGTGCTGCTGCGTCAGGACTCTCAGGATTACAGCGAACCACTGTCGCTCGCCCCGTACGAGTGGCGACAGTTGTGGGAGGGCCGCCGTGCGGCTGACCGCGACGAGCGATTCCGCCTGTACGTGCTGCAAGAACGTCCGTGGCGGCGAGCAGCGCGCCCGCGCTGATCGCCGGCATACCCCACAATCCGCACCATGTGGCAAGACATCAAACGCATTGCCGCGCTCGCGTGGCCGGTCCTGGTGGGTCAACTCGCCGTCATCGCCTTCGGGGTGATGGACACGGCGATGGTCGGACGCGCCTCGGCGTTCGACCTCGCATCGCTCGCGCTCGGCGGTTCGATCTACATCACCGTGTATGTCGGCCTGATGGGCATTCTGGTCGCCCTCTCCCCCATCGCCGCGCAGTTGTACGGCGCGGGCGAGCGCTCGGCCATCGGCGAGGAAGTGCGCCAGACCTTCTGGCTGGCGCTGTTCCTCGCAATCCCCGGCTTTCTGGTGCTGTCGAACCCACAGTTCATCCTGCGACTGTCGCAAGCCACGCCGGAACTCGAAGCCCGCGCAAGCGCCTATCTGCACGTACTCGCCTACGGGTTGCCTGCAGCGATGTTGTTCCGTGTGTATTCGTCGCTTTCGACCGCCGTTGCGCAACCGCGCATCGTGATGGTCATTCAGGTGACAGGGCTCGCGCTCAAGGTGCCGCTTAATCTTGCACTGATTTACGGCGTCGAACGGCTCGGCATTCCGGCACTGGGCAGCACCGGCTGCGCCATCGCGACGACCGCCATCAACTGGGTGTCGTGCGCGCTGGGGCTCATGCTGATGGCGCGTCACCCGACGCTGCGCGAATTCGGCGTTTTCACGAAATTCTGCTGGCCGCAATGGCAGGCCATCCGTGCGCTGCTCAAACTCGGCGTGCCGATGGGGCTGAGTTACCTGATCGAAGTCACGGCGTACTCGTTCATGGCGATCTTCATCGCGCGCCTGGGCGACGTGACGCTCGCCGGGCATCAGATCGCCGCGAACCTCGGTGCGCTCATGTATATGCTGCCCATGTCGATCGGCATCGCGACGGCGACACTCACCGCGCAAGCCATCGGGTCACGCGACTTCAGTGCGGCGCAATTGGTCGGACGCCGAGGGGTCGAACTCGCGGGCACGCTGGGGCTGGTGATGGCCGCCGCGATGTGGTGCGGTCGTTCGCTGGTCCTTGCCGCTTACACGTCAGACCCATTGGTCGCCGCCGTCACGACGCCGCTGCTCGCCATCGTTGCGATCTATCACATCTTCGACGCCCTTCAGATCAACGCCGTCTTCGTGTTGCGCGCCTGGAAAGTGGCGGTCGTGCCGACCGTCATCTACGCGCTCTCGCTGTGGGGCGTCGGTCTTGGCGGCGGCTATGTGCTGGGCTTCGATGTCGGCGGACTCTCCCCCGCATGGCTACACGGGGCGACGGGCTTCTGGGCCGCCAACAGCGCGAGCGTGGCCGTGGCCGCGATCGGGTTGCTGCTTTACTTGCGCTGGGTCGTACACGTCAAAGCCCGTTGACGACGCCGTCAGCGAGATCGTTGGTCGATGAACCACACCAGCACGTTGTACGACAACAATGGTGGTTCACCGCGTCAGCCACTCCTGAGGTACATTCGATACGCCGCTTCGGCTTCCATCAGTATGTTCAAGGGCAGACGGGGTATACCCGCAAAGTCAAGGCGAAGAACTTTCCATAGAATGTTGTCTGACGACATACAACAATAGCCGTATGTCGCAACGATTGACTCCCCTTGGTCTGAATCCCTTCTCCGCCATGAGCCGAACCCCCATCGTCACCGAATTGCGCGTCGTTCCCGTCGCTGGCCGCGACAGCATGCTGCTGAATCTGAGCGGCGCCCACGCACCGTTCTTCACGCGTAACCTCGTCATTCTTCAGGACAGCGCCGGGCACGTCGGCGTTGGAGAAGTCCCTGGCGGAGAATCGATTCGCAACACGCTGGAAGACGCGCGCTCCTATGTCGTCGGGCAATCCGTGGCGAACGTTCAGGCGATTCTCGGGCAGACGCGTCGTGTGTTCGCCGAGCGCGACGCCGGCGGGCGCGGCCTGCAAACCTTCGACCTGCGCACAACGATCCACGCCGTCACCGCGCTTGAAGCTGCGCTGCTCGACCTGCTGGGGCAGCACCTCGAAGTCCCGGTCGCTGCGCTACTCGGCGAAGGCCAGCAGCGCAGCGAGGTCGCCATGCTGGGCTATCTGTTCTTCATCGGTGAGCGTCAGGCGACGGATCTGCCATATGCCGACAATCGGCACGCGCGCGACGACTGGGAACGCGTTCGCACCGAAGTCGCGATGACGCCCGACGCCGTGGTGCGCCTCGCCGAAGCCGCCCATGCGCGGTACGGCTTCCACGACTTCAAACTCAAAGGTGGCGTGCTGGACGGCGAAGCGGAAATCGAAGCCGTCACCGCACTTGCGAAACGCTTTCCGCAAGCGCGCGTCACGCTCGATCCGAACGGTGCCTGGTCGCTTGCGCAAGCGGTGCAGCTGTGTCGCGACAAGCATGATGTGCTGGCCTACGCAGAGGATCCCTGCGGTGCGGAGAACGGCTATTCGGGGCGCGAGATCATGGCGGAGTTTCGTCGCGCGACCGGACTACCGACCGCAACCAACATGATCGCGACGGATTGGCGGCAAATGGGCCACGCCATTCAACTGCAATCGGTCGACATTCCGCTGGCGGACCCGCACTTCTGGACCATGCAAGGATCCGTGCGTGTTGCCCAGATGTGCCACGACTGGGGCCTCACGTGGGGCTCCCATTCGAACAATCACTTCGATGTCTCGCTCGCCATGTTCACGCACGTTGCAGCAGCGGCGCCGGGCAGGATCACGGCCATCGATACGCACTGGATCTGGCAGGACGGCCAATACCTTACGAAGCACCCGCTGCAGATCGTTGGCGGCAACGTACAGGTGCCGACCTCACCCGGCCTCGGCGTCACGCTCGATATGGAAGCCGTCGAAGCTGCGCATGCGCTTTACCTCGAGCATGGACTCGGTGCGCGTGACGATAGCGTTGCCATGCAATACCTCGTTCCGAACTGGAAATTCGATCCGAAACGCCCTTGTCTCGTGCGTTAAGGAAGGGAATGCGGGGGCGTCTTCAGGCCCATTGCCGGACGCCCCGGCGTCGCTGATGCACCATGCGCGTGTTTTGCGAATTTTACGAAAAACACGCGAGAATGCCGCAAGGCAAATCAAGGCACGACGATGCGGAAAATATGAGGGATCGAAACGCCCGCGAAACCTCATTGCGAGGTGCCGGATACGGCGTAACGCGCCGACGAAAAGGCGCAACAAAGATAAAAAAAGCCCAGGCGGTTAAGCCTGGGCTTTCTTCGTTTGGCGGAGCGGACGGGGCTCGAACCCGCGACCCCCGGCGTGACAGGCCGGTATTCTAACCAACTGAACTACCGCTCCAAACTTGCTGCAGCATTGCGATGTCACACACTTTGCTTTCCTGCTCGTTGCCCGGCATTGCAGCGTTTTCACGCGCAGATCACCGAACTTCGTAGGTTTTGGCGGAGCGGACGGGGCTCGAACCCGCGACCCCCGGCGTGACAGGCCGGTATTCTAACCAACTGAACTACCGCTCCAAAACCGACAAAAAAACCCGCTTAACTTTCAGCGGGCTTTACGCCAAAAACTGCTTGGCATTTTCAAACTGATACCGACTCGCTACCGGCACCAATTCTGGCGTCCCCTAGGGGATTCGAACCCCTGTACTCACCGTGAAAGGGTGATGTCCTAGGCCTCTAGACGAAGGGGACAAAATCGTCAAAACTTTGTCTGTTTCGCTAACTGCTTACTGCATTTCGCGAAGAACGCCATTCTAAACAACATTTCTTCGCTTGTGAAGCTTTATTTTCAAGTTTTTTGCATCGTTTTTGCAAGAATCTTGCTCTTTCGACGCAGCCCGAAAATCAAGCTTCGGAATCCGTGGTGGAGGTAAGCGGGATCGAACCGCTGACCTCTTGCATGCCATGCAAGCGCTCTCCCAGCTGAGCTATACCCCCCGAACAGAGAAATGAGATTCTAATGACAAACCCATTTCCTGTAAATACCCTTCTCGCATTTTTTCCGCATTATTTTGCGAATCCGTGCGAACGATGAAAAAACGGCGACTCGAATGAGTCGCCGTTTCCGATCGTCGTCTTTGAGCGGCGGCAGTACGCATTCGCACCGCGCCGAATGACGTCACGACACTCGTCTTACTGAGCGTCGCCTTCGCGCTTGACGAGCAGCGAACCGCCCTGCTTCTCTTCGTCGGTCAACGCCTTGTGCGACAGACGCAGGCGACCCTTGTCGTCCTGCTGGATCACCTTCACGCGTACGGCCTGACCTTCCTTGACGTACTCGTTGATGTCCTTGATGCGCTCGTTGGCGATTTCCGAGATGTGCAGCAGGCCGTCCTTGCCCGGCAGCACCGAGACGATCGCGCCGAACTCGAGCAGCTTGAGCACGGTGCCGTCGTAGACCTGACCCACTTCGACTTCCACGGTGATCAGTTCGATACGGCGCTTCGCTTCCGCAATGCCTTCAGCGCTCGGGCTGGCGATGGTGACCACGCCGTCATCCGAGATGTCGATGCTCGTGCCGGTTTCTTCCGTCAGCGCGCGAATCACCGAACCGCCCTTGCCGATCACGTCGCGGATCTTTTCCGGGTTGATCTTGATGGTGACCATGCGCGGTGCGAATTCCGACAGCTCCGTGCGAACGCCCGACTGGGCTTCCGTCATCTTGCCAAGGATATGCAGACGGCCTTCCTTGGCTTGCGCCAGCGCGACCTGCATGATTTCCTTGGTGATGCCCTGGATCTTGATGTCCATCTGCAGTGCGGTCACGCCGTTGGACGTACCCGCCACCTTGAAGTCCATGTCGCCGAGGTGATCTTCGTCGCCGAGAATGTCGGTCAGCACGGCAAACTTGTTGCCTTCGAGGATCAGGCCCATGGCGATACCGGCGACCGGCGAGGTCAGCGGCACACCAGCGTCCATCATGGCGAGGCTACCGCCGCAGACCGAAGCCATCGACGACGAACCGTTCGATTCCGTGATTTCGGACACCACACGCACCGTGTAGCCGAAATCGTCGGCGCCCGGCAGGCATGCCACCAGGGCGCGCTTGGCCAGACGGCCGTGACCGATTTCGCGACGCTTGGGCGAACCCACGCGACCGGTTTCACCCGTCGAGAACGGCGGGAAGTTGTAGTGCAGCATGAAGCGGTCACGGTACTCGCCTTGCAGCGCGTCGATGATCTGCTCGTCGCTCTTGGTGCCCAGCGTGGCCACCACGAGTGCCTGCGTTTCACCACGCGTGAACAGGGCCGAACCGTGAGCGCGCGGCAGTACGCCGGTGCGGATCGTGATCGGACGCACGGTGCGCGTGTCGCGGCCATCGATACGCGGCTCGCCAGCCAGAATCTGGCTGCGCACGATCTTGGCTTCGAGGTCGAACAGAATATTGCCGACTTCGATTTCGTCCGGCGCCGCTTCGCCCTTGGCGGCAGCAGCTTCGGCCAGCTTGGCGATGACGTCCGTGCTCACGGCACGCAGTTGTTGCGTACGTGCTTGCTTTTCACGCGTCTGGTAAGCCGCACGCAGCGGACCTTCTGCCAGTTCGCTGACTTGCGCGATCAGCGCTTCGTTCTTGGCTGCCGGCGCCCAATCCCACTCAGCCTTGCCACCGTCACGCACCAGGTCGTGAATGGCGTTGATGGCCGTTTGCATTTGCTCGTGACCGAACACCACGGCGCCCAGCATCACGTCTTCCGGCAGCTCCTGCGCTTCCGATTCCACCATCAGCACCGCTTGTTCCGTACCGGCGACGACCAGGTCGAGCTTCGACTTGGCGATTTGTTCGCGCGACGGGTTCAGCACGTACTGGCTGTCGACATAGGCGACGCGAGCGGCACCGACCGGGCCGTTGAACGGCAGACCCGAGATGGCCAGGGCAGCCGAAGCACCGATGAGGGCCGGGATGTCGGCCGGCACTTCCGGGTTGAGCGACACGACTTGCACCACGACCTGGACTTCGTTGTAGAAGCCTTCCGGGAACAGCGGGCGAATCGGGCGATCGATCAGGCGCGACGTCAGCGTTTCGTTTTCCGACGGACGGCCTTCACGCTTGAAGAAGCCACCCGGGATCTTGCCGGCGGCGTAAGTCTTTTCCAGATAATCGACCGTCAGCGGGAAGAAATCCTGGCCAGCCTTGGCCTTCTTCGCGCCCACGACCGTGGCGAGCACCACGGTATCGTCCATGTCGACGAGCACGGCACCGGACGCCTGGCGAGCAATCTCACCCGTCTCCATGCGAACCGTGTTTTGTCCCCACTGGAAAGACTTCACGACTTTATTGAACATTTGCACTCCTATATCGAATCGCGCGAATGCAGCAGCGGCGCGATATCGCTGCCGGGGTGATCCCGACGCCTTACAGGGGGGAGTGTTATGCCATTCCAGCGTAGCCCGCACAAAAGGCACACAATTGCGCCCTTGAGACGACCCTGGAATGACACAAGCCCTGCTTGCCGACGAGGCCCCGTAAATCGGAAAAACCGGAGAAAACCGGTCGGTCCGCCCAGCCCATCGAGGCCAGGCGAATGGCCCGATCGACGCCTTCAGGACATCAATCAGGTACCGCCCAAAAACAAAATGCCTGCATCAGCACGCTGATACAGGCATCTCGTCGCAATCGCAATCGCTTACTTACGCAGGCCCAGCTTCTCGATCAGGGCGCGATAGCGGTCTGCATCCTTGCCCTTGAGGTAGTCGAGCAGCTTACGACGACGGCTCACCATGCGCAGCAGACCGCGGCGGCTGTGGTGATCCTTCATGTGTGCCTTGAAGTGCGGGGTCAGTTCGTTGATGCGCGTGGTGAGCAGCGCAACCTGAACTTCGGGGGAGCCGGTGTCATTTGCGGCGCGGGCGAATTGCGCCACGACTTCCGACTTCTTGATATCTGCGTTCGACATTTTCTTTCCTTTGGATACACGCGGTCACGGAAGAATGGCCGTGCCGTGAACTTACAAAAACATGTACGTTGCCGTACATAAACAAAACTGCAAGTGCGCGATTATACGGGAACTGGCCTTCTACTGCCACTTTTTTCCACGCTGTGCCGCAATACACGGACCGAAATGGTCGGTCGAAACCTCAAAAATCGGCAAATATCGAGAATAATCCGCCGAAATCGCGCGGATTATCTCGAAATTCAAGACCAATCCACCCATCAACCGACGCTATGACCAGCGTAACGTCAGCGCTGGCGCGCCATGCGACAGGTACTGGGTAAAGCGACCTTGTTCGCCGGCAACTCCATCACGGTCCGGAAACCGTACCCCGAGCCTTCGTTGTCGAATTTCACATTCGGCTCGCCCGCGCGGCGCATCACGGAGACATACAGCGGCTCGATCATCTGGTGATCGTTGGCACGCATCCACGCATCGGCCGGCGCTTCGCGCACCCGGCGATTCTCGAGCGCACGCGCCACCGTTGTCACATCCGTCGTACCTGCCTGCTCGAGCGCGGAGGCAATCATGTCGATCATCACGCTCATGCGCAGCAGCGGATAGTCGTCTCGCGCCTCGGGGTAGCGCGCGCGAAACGCCTTGTAATAGGCGTCCGACGCCTCGCCACCCACATTCGGGTGCCACTCCGCCACAGCGTACACGCGCCCGACGCCGGCGTCGCCGAGCGCCGCCGGGGCGCCCAGCGCATTGCCGTAGAAGGTGTAGAACTTGAGTTCCATGCCCTGCTCTCTCGCCGCCTTCACGAGCAACGTCAGATCGTTGCCCCAACTGCCGGTCACGACCGTATCCGCTCCCGAGGCGCGAATGCGCGCCAGATACGGCGTGAAATCCTTCACCCGGCCGACCGGGCTGAACTGTTCGCCGACGATCTGCACGTCGGGGCGCTTCGCACCGATCATCTGTCGCGCGAGTCCGGCAACCTGACGCCCGAAACTGTAATCCTGATTGAGCAGGTAGATCTTTTGAATGCTGTCGTCTTGCCGGATGGCCTCACTCAGCGCCTGCATGCGCATCGCCGCATTGGCGTCGAACGCGAAATGCCAGAAGCTGCATTGCTCGTTGGTCAGCGCCGTATCGACGGCCGAATAGTTGAAAAACAGCATGCGCTGGCCCGGTTCACGCGCATTTCGCTTGTTGATGGCATCGATCAGCGCCGAGGCCACGGCCGAACTGTTGCCCTGAAGGACAAAAGGAATGCCGAGATCGCCTGCCGCCTTGAGTTGCACGAGGCTGTCCTCGACAGCGCCCTTGCTATCGAAGACCGTCAATTCCATTGGATGCGCGCCATCGCGCAACTTCACACCGCCACGTGCGTTCACGCGATCGATCGCGAACCGCAGATTGCGTTCGACCATGGCGCCTGCGTTACCGAATGGCCCACTCATGCCTTCGATGAGCGCGAGGCGAATCGGCGGGGCCGCATGTGCCACACCAACGACGGCGAGCATGCCGAAAGTACAAAGGACAGTGCAAATTCGCGAAAGCAAGGCTTGAGATTTCATCGAGGCCTCAGTAGTGTCTCGGCGCGCATCATAACGCCCGCGCCCCGGTGCGGCAAGCCAGCACGCCCCACGAAGCGCAACGGCGGCGGTATCCTACCGAAAAGCGACAGTCTTCCCTTCTCGCGCAATGTTTGCGGCATTTCCCATCATCACGAGGCCCACCATGACGTATCGTTCTCAATCGCGCCCGGATACTTTTGAAGCGTCGGCGCAAAGTCAGCCCAGCCGCAGCGGGACTGCCCGGTTCATGCAAGCATCACACCGGATCGCACGGGCGCCGGCACGCTGGCTGGCGGTCGGCGCGCTGACGTTGACGCTGACGGCGTGCTACACGGCGCCGTGGCAGACGCTACCGCCCATGGCGTCGCAAGCCGAAGTGCAGGCGCGGCTGGGCAAACCGAAAGAGGTGTACCCGTTGGCGCCGGGCGTCACGCGCTGGCTCTACCCGACGAAGCCGTTCGGGGAGGAAACGATCGCTGCCGACTTCGATGCGCAGGGCCGCTTGCTGGCGATGACACAGGTGCTCTCCACGCAGGAATTCAATAAGGTCGAAATCGACAAATGGACGAAAACCGACGTGCTCCATCACTTTGGCGAACCGGTCGAGACTTCGGCATTTCCGTTGATGAAACGCGAAGTCTGGACTTACCGCTTCAAGCAGGACGACGTGTGGTTCTCGATGATGAACTTCTACTTCGACCCTGATGGCGTCGTCAAAACCACGCAAATCAGCCCGGACCCGTTGCACGAGAAGCGGGATAACAATTTGTTCTGAGCACAGGAGCGCCTTATTTCCGCGAATTCGCATTGGGACGCCACGTACCTTGTCCATCTTCGTCGCGATCTGCTGCGATTCGCCCGACGCTGGGCCAACGCCTTCGGGTGCGCGTCCATCTGCTGCGCTGTTCCGGATGCCGCGCCGATCGACAAGATGGCAAAAACCATGTCGCCAGCGGTCTCGATGACGAAGCCTGCCCATCGGCCCCAGTCTTTCCTCGACGCGACGTTCCGCGGCCGGTAAGCCAGTCGCTTGCTTCATCTCGACGCTCGGCCGAACTCGCGCGCGAATCGTTGGCACCGTCCCGCGAACGCGTTCGGCCCCGGCGATGGCGTACACCGGCCTTTGGCGCATTCGGCTGGCAGGCAGTCTGGGCGTAGCCGTCATGCTTCTCGTCACGTTATCGTTCATCCTGACGACGCCCAATCCGGGTGGTGGCGCTTTCGGCTTTCTGATCAAGGATCTTGTGCTTCTGGGTGTCGCCTTGCTCGTCGCGGCACGCACGTTCGCGCGGGGGCTCGAGCAACGTCTTCACGGTCCAGGCCATTTCGCGCTGCGGTAACAAAAACGCCCGCCCCTGACGAACAGGGTGCGGGCGCTTCGTGGCGCTTCGTGACGCTTCGTGTGCAATCGCACTACCGCACTATCAACGAGACATCAACGAGACATCGCAGCGAAATCCCGCACGATCACGGCGTGAGTTGCGGGTTCAGCTTCTCGGCCTTCGAATACAGCTTGTTAAGTGCCGACAGGTAGGCCTTGGCCGACGCCGCGACGATGTCCGGGTCCGTACCCACGCCGTTCACGATGCGACCCGCCTTGGACAGACGCACGGTCACTTCGCCTTGCGACTGCGTGCCGGTCGTGATCGCGTTGACCGAGTACAGCAATTGCTCCGCGCCGCTCTTCACCTGTGACTCGATGGCGTTGAGCACCGCATCGACCGGGCCGTTGCCGTCGGACTCACCCACGAGTTCCTTGCCCTGTGCAGTAAACACCACGCGCGCGCTCGGACGCTCGCCGGTCTCGGAGTGCTGCGCCATCGACACGAGGTAGAAATGCTCGCCGCCTTCGGCCTGCGCTTCGTTCGAGACGATCGCCAGAATGTCCTCGTCGAAAATCTCGGCCTTCTGGTCGGCGAGTTCCTTGAAGCGGGCGAACGCGGCGTTCACGTCCTGCTCCGACTCCATCTCGATACCGAGCTCCTGCAAGCGCTGCTTGAACGCGTTACGGCCCGAGAGCTTGCCCAGCACGATCTTGTTGGCGGTCCAGCCCACGTCTTCCGCTCGCATGATCTCGTACGTGTCGCGCGCCTTGAGCACGCCGTCCTGGTGAATCCCGGAGGCGTGCGCGAAAGCATTCGCGCCCACGACGGCCTTGTTCGGCTGCACGTTGAAGCCGGTGATTTGCGAAACGAGCTTCGAGGCCGGCACGATCTGCGTCGTATCGATGCCAAGATCGAGGCCGAAGTAGTCCTTTCGGGTCTTGAGCGCCATCACGACTTCTTCGAGCGACGTGTTGCCCGCGCGCTCGCCAAGCCCGTTGATCGTGCATTCGATCTGACGCGCACCACCCAGTTGCACCCCGGCAAGCGAGTTTGCCACCGCCATGCCCAGATCGTTATGGCAGTGCACCGACCAGACGGCCTTGTCCGAGTTCGGCACGCGCTCACGCAGGGTACGCACCAGTTGTCCGTAAAGTTCCGGCACGCCGTAGCCCACCGTATCGGCCACGTTGATGGTCGTTGCTCCTTCGTCGATCACGGCTTCGAGCACGCGACAAAGGAAGTCCAGGTCGGAGCGGCTGCCGTCTTCCGGGGAGAACTCGATGTTGTCCGTGAACTGGCGCGCATAACGCACGGCCAGCTTCGCCTGCTCGAACACCTGATCCGGCGTCATGCGCAGCTTCTTCTCCATGTGCAGCGGCGACGTGGCGATGAAGGTGTGAATACGCGACGAATTCGCCCCCTTGAGGGCTTCGGCGGCACGGGCGATGTCGCGGTCGTTGGCGCGCGCAAGCGAGCAGACCGTGCTGTCCTTGACGATGCCGGCAATGGCCTGAATCGCTTCGAAATCGCCATTCGAGCTGGCAGCGAAACCCGCTTCGATGACATCCACGCGCAGACGCTCCAGTTGGCGGGCGATGCGGATCTTCTCGTCGCGTGTCATCGACGCGCCCGGCGACTGCTCACCGTCGCGCAGGGTCGTGTCGAAAATGATCAGCTTGTCAGCCATGTTTTGCTCCTGTGGGGATCTCGAAGGGGTCGGTTTGTTCTTGATGTCCGGCGGCGGCGCCTGCGCAGGCCGAAGCCCTCGCGGCCATGGCCGACGGCGGCGGGCAACTACCGGAGGGGAATCAGCGCGCGACGCGCGCAGGCATGACCGGCCCGAAGGTGGAGAAACGGCATGGCGTTGGCGGTGCGAGAGGAAGGCCCGGTGCCGGGATGGCGCCTGAAATCATGAGCGCCAATATAGTCGCAATTGGGCGTTTTCGCAACGCGGGGGAGCGGCGGCGAAGCCCGTGGCCATGGGCCTCGGGGCGTGCCGACGCCGAAACGAAACAGCCCGGCGCGAGGCCGGGCTGACGGTCGTCCAGGGCGTCTCGTTACAGCGGCGGAATCCGCAACTTCTGGCCCGGGTAAATCTTGTCCGGACTGGAGAGCATGGGCTTGTTGGCTTCGAAGATAGCGTTGTACTTGTTGGCGTCGCCGTACTCGGCCTTCGAGATTGCGGAGAGCGTGTCGCCCGACTTGACGGTGTAGTACTTCGCCTCCGCCGACGCCGTCGACACCGACATCTTGTCGTCCACACTCACGACACCCTTGACGTTGCCGCAGCACAGCAACACCTTTTCCTTGGTCGCCTGGTCTGCGGCCACACCGTAGGCGGTCACCGTGCGCGTCGCGCCGTCGAATTCGACATTCAGCGCAGTCACATCCAGATTTTGCGTCTTGATGTAATTTTCAATGGCCTCACCTGCCGCACGGTTGGCCGCATCAGCGTCAGGGCCGGGTGCCGGTGGTTCTGCCGCCTGCGCTTTACCCAGCAGTGCTTCGCCTGCCTCTTTCACGAAGTCCAGAATGCCCATGATTTCTCCTTCGTCACGTCGAACTACGGAAACAGCGCCGGAGTCGGCCAGATCGACCTTGCCCAACTCGGGCCGTAAGGGATACTTCGGGGTTACTTTGGGGGTACTTCGATGCCTGCCATCTCCAAGAGTAGAACATCCCGACGACGACATGCCTGACAACTCTGACAGGCGGATGTGGCAGGGGGCGTGTCAGGACGCCCCCCGTTGAAACTCACTTATTCGTCGACTTCGCCGAAAATCCGCTGCCGACGCCCCTTCACGAAACGAATCGCCCACAGCACATAGCCGGACATGCTGTACACACAGAACATGCCGAACAGCGCGAGCGGCGGGTCGGACGACACCAGGATGAAGCCCACCATGAACAGCAACACCACACCGAACGACACGCGCTGGCGCACGTCGAGCGCCTTGCCGCTGTAGAACGGCGCATTCGAGACCATCGACATCCCGGCGTAGATCGTCAGGAAAAATGCCACCCACGGCATCCAGTAGACGTTCACCGGCAGTTTGTTATCGATCGTAATCCACACGAATCCGGCGATCAGCGCCGCCGCAGCCGGACTGGCCAACCCTTGGAAGAAGCGCTTGTCGACCACGCCGATATTGGCGTTGAAGCGCGCCAGACGCAGTGCCGCCCCCGCCACATACACGAAAGCCGCCAGCCAGCCCCATTTGCCGATCTCGTGCAGAATCCATTCGTACATCACCAGCGCCGGCGCCACGCCGAACGAAGTCATGTCGGACAGAGAATCGTACTGCTCGCCAAAGGCGCTCTGCGTGTTGGTCATGCGGGCGACGCGCCCGTCCATGCCGTCGAGCACCATCGCGAAGAAGATCGCAATGGCAGCCTGCTCGAAGCGGTCGTTCATCGCCTGCACGATGGCGAAAAAGCCGCAGAACAGCGCAGCGGTCGTGAATGCGTTGGGCAGCAGATAAATGCCGCGATTGCGCGGGCGTACCGGCACGTCGTCGTCCACACTCGGGTCGTGGTCTTCGTTCATCGATGACTCTGAGGGATGCTTGTGACGGCCGAAGGGCGAGAGATGCCTGACATTGTTGCGCAAGCGGCCGCGATGGTTTTCCGGCATCTATAACTCCTTGACGATGCTAGGGTCGGTTCACAGACCCCAAGCCTGCGGGCGGACCCGCGACGGATCACCGCTATTGGAACGCGAAAAGCGAAAGCAGTTGCAAGCCGCGTCGTCCCGACAGGACAGGAAGTGACGACTTGGAGACCTACGACCGTTGTCGTCAAGTCGCCACCTCGCCCCCCCCTCGCGCGCGGCTCCGATGCAAGTTCGAGTGGCTTACAGCTCGGCGAGAATCGTCGAGGTGGCCGACACCTTGTCGCCGATGGCCACGCGCGGGCGCGAGCCGAGCGGCAGGTACACGTCCACCCGCGAACCGAAACGGATGAAGCCGTAGCGCTGACCGCGCGTGACGCGATCGCCCGCCTTGACGTAGCACAGAATGCGACGCGCAATCAGACCAGCGACCTGCACGCTCGTCACGATCTGGCCGCCCACATCGATCACCAGGGCATTGCGTTCGTTTTCGAGCGATGCCTTGTCCAGATCGGCGTTGAAGAAACGACCCGGGAAATATTCCACCTTGGTCACCGTGCCGTCAACAGGGGCACGATTCGAGTGAACATTGAAGACGTTCATGAACACGCTGATCTTCAGTGCTTCACGGCCTGCGTAGGGATCCTGCGTGGTTTCGATGGCCACGATGCGCCCATCTGCCGGGGAGAGCACGGCGCCGGCCTGTTGCGGCACTTCGCGCGGCGGGTCACGGAAGAATTGCAGTACGAACAGGGCGATCACCCAGAACGGCGCGGCCCAAAACACGCCGGCCACAAAATGCACGACGAGCGCGACGGCGACGGCGATACCCAGGAAGGGCCAGCCCTCGCGGGCAATGATCGGGTGAGGATAATTCATGCGATTGAACTCGCGTCCTTGGTAAAACGGTTGAGTGAGCGGGTTGGCCTGCATTGGACCAAACCGTGACGTGGCGGCATTGTAGCAATGCGCGCGACGTGGCGACACCTTTTCCCCAATCGACACGCTCGCGTCACTGTGCCGAGACGGGGAAAAATCGGTGAATGGCGTCGCGCAAACGCCCCTGAGGCAACCTCGGCGCCGCGCACGAGCGACAATGCGGAAATGCGGCGAGCGCGATCCGAACGCCGAACGGCAAACGAAAAGGCCGTCCGCCTTGCCGTCACCCCATTGGCGACGGCAAAACGGACGGCCCGAAGCAACGGTTCACGCGTAACAGGATCACATGTCGCCATGCGCCCCAGCCCGCCATCACCGTGTGCCCCCGCTGCGTGTGGTCCGACACTGCCGGACGCACGCACCGGGCGGCACGTCATGCGGCTTAGTTCTTCGACTGGTCGACCAGCTTGTTCTTGGCGATCCACGGCATCATCGCGCGCAGCTTGCCACCCACTTCTTCGATCTGGTGCTCGGCCGTCAGACGACGACGCGAGATCAGGGTCGGGGCGCCGGCCTTGTTTTCCAGCAGGAACGACTTGGCGTATTCGCCGGTCTGGATGTCCTTCAGGCACTGCTTCATGGCCTTCTTCGTCTCTTCCGTCACGACGCGCGGGCCAGTGACGTACTCGCCGTATTCGGCGTTGTTCGAGATCGAGTAGTTCATGTTGGCGATACCGCCTTCATAGATCAGGTCGACGATCAGCTTGAGTTCGTGCAGGCACTCGAAGTAAGCCATTTCCGGTGCGTAGCCCGCTTCCACCAGCGTTTCGAAACCGGCCTTGATCAGCTCGACGGTACCGCCGCACAGCACGGCTTGTTCGCCGAACAGGTCGGTTTCCGTCTCTTCGCGGAAGTTGGTTTCGATGATGCCGGCACGGCCGCCGCCGTTAGCGGCAGCGTACGACAGCGCGATGTCGCGCGCGGCGCCCGACTTGTCCTGCGCCACGGCGATCAGGTGCGGCACGCCGCCACCTTGCGAGTACGTCGAGCGCACCGTGTGGCCCGGGGCCTTCGGGGCGATCATGATGACGTCGAGGTCGGCGCGCGGGATCACGGCGCCGTAGTGCACGTTGAAGCCGTGTGCGAAGGCCAGGGCGGCGCCTTCCTTGATGTTGGCGTGAACTTCGTTCTTGTACACGTCGGCGATTTGCTCATCCGGCAGCAGCATCATGACGATGTCGGCCGACTTCACGGCTTCCGCCACTTCCTTGGTGTTCAGGCCAGCATTGACCGCCTTGTTCCACGAAGCGCCGTTCTTGCGCAGACCAACCGTCACGTTCACGCCGCTGTCCTTCAGGTTCTGGGCGTGGGCGTGGCCTTGCGAGCCGTAACCGATGATCGTGACTTGCTTGCCCTTGATGAGGGAGAGGTCGGCGTCTTTGTCGTAGAAAACTTTCATTTGGAGTGTCCCGTATTACCAAAAATAAACTGAAATCAGAATGGATCGAAATCCGCTTACCGCGTTGCCGTTGCCGGTCAGACCTTCAGGATGCGCTCACCGCGCCCGATGCCCGAGCCACCGGTACGAACCGTCTCGAGAATCGCCGTCTGGTCGAGCCCTTCGATGAATGCGTCGAGTTTCGACGAATTTCCGGTGAGCTCGATCGTATAGGTCTTTTCCGTAACGTCAATGATGCGGCCGCGGAAAATATCCGACATCCGCTTCATCTCTTCCCGCTCCTTGCCCACCGCGCGAACCTTGATGAGCATGAGCTCGCGCTCGATGTGCGCGCCCTCGGTCAGATCCACCACCTTCACCACTTCGATGAGTCGGTTCAGGTGCTTGGTGATCTGCTCGATCACGTCATCGGAGCCAGTCGTGACCACCGTCATGCGTGAGAGCGACCGATCTTCGGTCGGCGCAACGGTAAGGGTCTCGATATTGTAGCCACGTGCCGAGAACAGCCCGACCACGCGCGACAGCGCGCCCGGCTCGTTCTCGAGCAAAACAGAAATAATGTGCCTCATGGTGTATCCCGGATTGTCCTGGTTTGGGACGCCGCGCCCGCACGCCGGTCGAACCGGCAGCCGCTGGCAGCGCGAACGCGCCTCGTCGTCTTACAGATCTTCCGAACCGAGCAGCATCTCGCTGATGCCCTTGCCCGCCTGGACCATCGGCCAGACGTTTTCGGTGGGATCCGTTTGGAAATCCATGAATACCGTACGATCCTTCAGCGCCAGGGCTTCGCGCAGTGCCGGCTCGACGTCCGACGACTTCTCGATGCGCATGCCCACGTGACCGTACGCCTCGGCGAGCTTCACGAAGTCCGGCAGCGCGTCCATGTACGAACTGGAGTAACGCTTGCTGTATTCGATCTGCTGCCACTGGCGAACCATGCCCAGATAGCGGTTGTTGAGCGACAGGATCTTGACCGGCGTGCGGTATTGCAGACACGTCGAGAGTTCCTGGATACACATCTGGATCGAGCCTTCGCCGGTGATACAGGCGACTTCGGCATCCGGATGCGCCATCTTCACGCCCATGGCGGCCGGCAGGCCAAAACCCATCGTGCCCAGACCGCCCGAGTTGATCCAGCGGCGAGGTTTGTTGAAGCGATAGTACTGAGCGGCCCACATCTGATGCTGACCGACGTCCGAGCACACGAAGGCTTCGCCGTCCGTGAGCTTCCAGTACGTCTCGACCACATGCTGGGGCTTGATGATCTCGCTCTCGCGATCGAACGCGAGGCAATCGCGCGAACGCCATTGCTCGATCTGCTTCCACCAGTCGGCAAGCGCCGCAGCGTCCGGACCATGCTCGGCCGTTTGCAGATTCTCGATCATCTCGCGCAGCACTTCCTTCACGTCGCCGACGATCGGAATGTCGACCTTCACACGCTTGGAAATCGACGACGGATCGATATCGATGTGAATAATCTTGCGAGCGTTCGAGGAGAAGTGTTCCGGGTTACCGATCACGCGGTCGTCGAAGCGTGCACCGATAGCGATGAGCACGTCGCAGTGCTGCATGGCCATGTTGGCTTCGTACGTGCCGTGCATGCCCAGCATGCCGAGGAACTTGGGATCGCTCGCGCGATACCCGCCCAGGCCCATGAGCGTATTGGTCACCGGATAGCCGAGCAGATCGCAGAACTGGTTCAGTTCCTTCGATGCGTCAGCCAGAATGATGCCGCCACCGGTATAGATATAGGGACGCTTGGCCGAGAGCAGCAGGCTCATCGCCTTGCGGATCTGGCCCGAGTGGCCCTTCGTTACCGGGTTGTACGAGCGCAGCGCCACCGACTTCGGATACTCGAAGCGGCAACGCGCCTTGGAAACGTCCTTCGGAATATCGACCAGCACCGGGCCCGGACGGCCCGTTTTGGCAATGTAGAAGGCTTTCTTGATCGTGGCGGCGAGATCGCGCACATCCTTCACGAGGAAGTTGTGCTTCACGCACGGACGGGTAATGCCGACCGTGTCGCATTCCTGAAAGGCGTCCTGACCGATCGCGGCCGTGGGCACCTGCCCGGTGATGATGACGAGCGGAATCGAATCCATGTACGCCGTGGCAATCCCGGTGACCGCGTTGGTCACGCCCGGGCCAGACGTCACGAGGCACACACCCACCTTGTCGGTGGAACGCGAATAAGCGTCGGCCGCGTGCACGGCTGCCTGCTCATGGCGCACCAGAATGTGCTGGATCTTGTCCTGCTTGTAGAGTTCGTCGTAGATGTAGAGAACCGAACCGCCGGGATAACCCCACAGATGTTCGACCCCTTCTTCCTGAAGCGAGCGCACGAGGATCTCGGCGCCAATCATGTCTTCGGAAGTATTTTGGTGGCGTGTAGCTTCCGCCTCGGAGAATTCCGCGCTTGGCATGTTCATCGTCGACCTTTCAAAGTTTCGGCAAAAATTTTGATCGGGTGCTCTCCCCACGAACTTGTGGTCCGGGCTCAAGCTGCGCGTCTGAATGATGGACCCACCGGATAGGTGTGCCGATATTGAGACAATCACAGATATTGCGAACTGGCAACATTACTGGTTTGCAGCAAAATGGTCAAGCATGTTTATGCATTTGCAGCACGATCGCGAAGTGCCCTTCGCAAAATTCCCACACCTGCGGCATACCGTCCCATGCTGGTGCACAATCTTCACACGATAGGAATCTGACGAACTTCCCTCCGTGGGAATCGTCAAGCCATGGCACGCGACAAAACGCGACATTACCGACAGCAAAAGCGGTTACAGGCAAGCGCGTTTTTGGTAGCATCCGCACCGACTACGCGATCTTTACGTAATCTTTACGCTTACACGGCATTTCACAGGCGCAGCGGCAGACGCTGCGTGTACCCCACCGGATGGCATCTGACAAGGAACTGGCGGATTTTCTCGCGGGCATCGAGCGGCGCGCTTTCAAGCAGGCCGTCTATGCCGTACGCGACGACGAGGCCGCCCTCGATATCGTTCAGGATGCGATGATCCGTCTGGCCGAGAAGTACGGCGACAAGCCGCCGGCCGACTTGCCGTTGCTGTTTACGCGCATCCTCCAGAACACCATTCACGACTATTTCCGCCGCCAGAAGGTGCGCAACACCTGGGTGACGCTATTCTCCAATCTCGCCGGTCCGGGCGACGACGAGCGCGACGATTTCGACCCGCTGGAAACCTTGCTGGGCGAGGACGGGTCAGTGCAGACCGAGAGCAGCGAAGACTCGGTTTCGCGTGCCGAAATCCTCACGCTCATCGAGGCGGAAATACAGAAGCTACCGACACGTCAACGAGAAGCCTTCCTCATGCGTTATTGGGAAGACATGGACGTTGCCGAGACCGCCGCCACGATGGGGTGCTCCGAGGGCAGCGTCAAGACGCACTGTTCGCGTGCCACCCACGCGTTGGCACAGGCGTTGAAGGCAAAAGGGATCAGGTTATGAGTCACGATCTGGAAACGAGGGAAATTCGCTTCGCACATCGCGTGCGACGGGCATTGGACGAAGCGTCCGATTCGCCGTCGCCGAATATCGCGGCCCGGCTGGCCGCCGCACGCCAGGAGGCGCTCGCCCGCAAGAAGCCCGAACCGGTCGCCATCGTGCAACCGGCGCTGGCGCTCGCGGGTGTCGGCACCGTGCAATCGCCGGAGATCGGCGGGCCGCGTCGCGCATTCGACAAGCTCGCGCGCCTGGGCCTGCTCTGGCCGCTCGCCGCTCTGGTCATCGGTCTGGCAGGCATTGCGTATTGGGAACATCAGCAGCATATTCAGGATCTGGCGGACATCGATGCCGCCGTATTGAGCGATGAACTGCCGCTGTCGGCGTATGCCGATCACGGTTTCAACGCGTATGTGAAGCGTGCCCAGTAGTCCCCCCATCCAAGACCACCCAGTGACGCGACGCAACGTACTTTTCCTGGTCGCCGCGCTGGTCGTCGCCGCAATTGCCGGCACGGCCGCGCTGCGCCGCCCGCCAGCGCCGGAACCGGTATCGGACGTGCCGCCGGCCATCGACAGCAGTGCCTCGTCCGGCAACGTCGCGCAAAACGCGTCTGCGACCCCGGTCGGCACGCTCAGTACCAGTGCGTCCGCCGCCAGCGCCCCCGCAGCCGCCCTGCCCTCGCCGGGAGGCGCCTGGGCGAAGCTCAATGCGGAACAGCAGGAAGCCCTCGCGCCACTCTCCCAGGATTGGAACCGCATGAGCGAGCGCCAGCGCGAGAAGTGGATCGAAATCGCCAAACGTTTCCGGACGCTGTCGCCCGACGGCCGCAAGCGGCTGCACGACCGGATGGCCGACTGGGTGCGCCTGACCCCGGAGCAGCGCCAACTGGCGCGAGAAAGCTATCAGAACGCGAAAACCCTGCCGCCGGAGCGCAAGGTGCAGGTGTGGCAGCAGTATCAGCAGCTCACGGAAGAACAGAAAAAGCGCCTGGCCGCCGATGACAAGAAGCTGTCCAACCGTCCCAACGTGGTCAGCGCGCCGCCGTCAGGCCGCTCGGGCGTAAAAAACCCGTACGCCGCCGTGCATCGCAAGGACGCCGGCACCGCCGCGAAGAACGGCGCGTTGCCGGTGCCGGCCCCGACAGCCTCGGCGCCGACGGCGACCTCCGGCACCACGGCATCTGCCTCGTCGGCGTCTGCCCCGGCCCCCGCGGCCGCCAGCAACGGCACGGCGAGCGCGGCGCCGGCGAACGGGGAAAAGAGCGGCGACAAGAACGGCGACGCCGTCTTCAATTCGGACCTGTACCACCACAACTGACGCGCTGCGCCGCTCTGCGTCGCATGGTGTCGATGCGCGACGGCCGCCTTCGGGCGGCCGTTTTCGTTTGCCATGCCGCCCCGCCTGCATCGGGCCGGGCGCGGCTTTGCCCGCCGTGCGCAAACGCCCCCGGCTGGCTGGCTCATCCACGCAATCTTCCGCATAATGGGCGACGCCCCCGGCGCGAACTCCCGTCGCACGAGCACAAACGCACCGGCGCACCGCCAGACTTCCGACCATAAGGCTCCAGACCACGCCGCGATGACCGACACCGCTACGACTCAGCCCGCCAAGCCGTCCCGCTCTCCTCGTGCGCCTCAGACCTCGCCCCCCGCCGAAGGCGCTCCGCACAGCCATGCCGTCCCCACGCTGCGCCGCCGTGTGCTGTCGATGGTCTACGAATCGCTGTTGCTCTTCGGCGTGCTCTTTCTGTCCGGCTATCTCTTCAGCGCCCTGACCCAGCAACGCAGCGGCCTGATGTACCGCCATGCCATGCAGGCGTGGCTGTTTTTCGTCCTCGGCGCGTATTTCGTTTGGTTCTGGACCCACGGCGGGCAAACGCTGGCGATGAAAACCTGGAAAATCCGTCTGGTCGACGCGCAGAGTCAGCCGGTGCGCGCAGGCCGCGCCCTGCTGCGCTATGTCCTGGCATGGCTGTGGGTGCTCCCGGCCATGGCGATCGACTGGGTATTCGGGCTGACGGGCTGGAGCAGCGTCGCGCTGCTGGGGGGATGGGTCGCGCTCTGGGCGCTGACCATGCACGTGACGCCGGATCACCAGTTCCTCCATGATCGGCTGGCAGGCACGCGGCTTGTCAGCATATTGGGTAAATAAGCCGCCGATGAGTCGCCAATGAGCCCTCCGCCGACAGGGTCCCCCCGCCCCGTGCTGCGCGCGTCGCGTCCACATCTGATCTATGGCGGCTTAGAGATCGGGCTGTCGATCATCGTGGCGATCGCGACGTGGTCGGCATGGCAAAGCCCATGGACGACGTTCCTCTGGACGGTCCTGTGGCTACCGGTCTCGCACGCCATCGGCCTCGCGGCGGGCTTCGTCATGGCGGCCCATGGCGATCCGACGCCCGAGCGCCGCACGCCGGCCGCCACGAACGTCGCCATCTGGGCCTACGAGTGCGCCGCGTCCATCCTGCTGCTCGACCTCTACCAGCCCTGGTTCAGCGCTGCCCCGCTCGCAACGCCCCGCGGTCCGGCCCGCCCCGTCGCCGTCTTGCTGCTGCACGGCTACGGTTGCAATCGTGCATTCTGGCTGCGCTTTTCCCACCATCTGGCCGACGCCGGCTATCACTGCGACGCGATCAACCTCGCGCCGGTCTTCGGCGACATCGACGATTACGCCGAGACCATTGCCAACGCCGCCCGCGGGCTCGCCGAACGCACGAGACTGCCCGTCGTGATCGTCGGCCACAGCATGGGCGGGATCGCGGCACGGGCCTGTTTGCGGCGTTATCCGACGTTGCCCGTCGCCCACACGATCACCCTCGGCTCGCCGCACTTCGGCACCCTGCACGCGCGACACGGAATCGGTCTGAATGTGCGTCAGATGAGCCTCGGCAGCGACTGGCTCGTTGCGCTCGCGAGCAGTGAGAATGACGCGCAGCGTGCGCGCATCACGTCGATCTACACGGCACACGACAACGTCGTCTATCCGGTGCGTACGTCGATTCTGCCCGGTGCCCATAACCTTGCGTTGGACGGACTCGGTCACGTATCGCTCAGCACCCATCCGCGCTCGCGCGCACTGGTGCTCGAAACGCTGGAACGCGTTGCGCAGGGCTTGCGCGGCGGCATCTAGGCCCGGCGACACCACGTCGCCGCGCCTTCCGGGCTTCCGGGCCACGTGCAGCCTTGTCCGCCTTGTCCACCCCCTCCACGCCGTCCGCTTGTCGCATCGCCGCGACGGCAAAAGACACTTTCGCGACACGCGCGTGACTGTCATCGTCCCTTCATGAAGCCGTGGCGCAATGCACGCATGTTCAACGCGACGTGCGAGCCGCTATGACGACGACCCCCACCCTCGAGTTGCCGGTCTCCCCTCCCGCGGCTCGCGCCGGACGCTTCGCAGAAGCCCCGCCGGGCCGCCCCGCCACCCCGCCTGCCGCCCCCCCCGCCGCACCGCCCTACGCCATCGACCTGCCCCCGGACACGCCCGACCCGCTTGATCCGCCGCCCGAAGGCATCACGCGCTATCGCACGATCTGGCTCTCCGACATCCATCTGGGCACGCAGGGCTGCCAGGCGGACTATTTGCTCGACTTCCTGCGCCATCACGACTCCGACTATCTCTATCTGGTCGGCGACATCATCGACGGCTGGCATCTGCGCAAGGGTTGGCACTGGCCACAGGCGCACAACGACGTCGTACAGAAGATGCTGCGCCGCGCGCGCAAGGGCACGCAGGTCGTCTACGTGCCGGGCAACCACGACGAAGCGGCACGCCAGTTCTGCGGACTGGCGTTCGGCGACATCGCCGTGCGCGATGAGGCGTTTCACACCACGCTCGGCGGCAAGCGTCTGTGGATTACCCACGGCGATCTGTTCGACGGCGTGATCCAGCACGCCAAGTGGCTCGCCTATCTGGGCGACTCGCTCTACACGATCACGCTGCTGCTCAATCGCTGGTTCAATCGCGTGCGCACGCGCTTCGGCTTCCCGTACTGGTCGCTCTCCCAGTACCTGAAGCACCAGGTCAAGAACGCAGTGAACTTCATCTCGGCCTTTGAAAACGTGATGGCCGACGAGGCGCGCCGCCGCGGGTGCGATGGCGTGGTCTGCGGCCACATCCACAAACCGGAAATCCGCGAGATCGACGGCTTGCTCTACTGCAACGACGGCGACTGGGTCGAGAGCCTGTCCGCCCTTGTCGAGACGATGGAAGGCGAGCTCAAGATCATCTACTGGACGCAGAAACGCCGCACGCCGGTGAACGTGAAAGCCACGGCCGTGAGCGCCTGAGCGCGGAATGAGCGCGGAATGAGCGCTGAATGCAAGCGAACTGGGATCGGCTTGAGAGCGGGCGGAGATCGAACCCGCCCAGACACACGGGGCGTTGCCCCGGATCGCCCACGACGGGCAATACGTCCGTGCCATGAATCCAACCGATGCACGAACGGCGGCTGAACGCCGGGCATGCACGGCTTCACACGCGCCAGCGCGTGTCAATTCCACCCGCGCGAGACGCGCGAAGGAGCGCCCGATGAAAATCATGATCGTCACCGACGCCTGGGATCCGCAGATCAACGGCGTGGTCCGCACGTTGAAAAACACGCGCGCTCAGTTGGAAGCTTCCGGCCATCGTGTCGAATTGCTGACTCCGCAGGAATTCCGCACGATCCCATGTCCGACCTATCCGGAGATCCGCCTCGCCTTCTTCGCCGGAGGACGGGTCTCGCGCCGCATCGAAGCGTTCGCCCCGGACGCACTGCACATCGCCACCGAAGGCCCGCTCGGCATGGCCGCACGCAAGTGGGCGATGCGCCACGATTTTCCGTTCACCACCGCTTATCACACGCGATTTCCGGAGTACGTGCAGGCACGCTTCGGTTTCCCGCTGAGCACCACCTACCGCTTTTTGCGGTGGTTTCACACACCGTCACGCGCGGTGATGGCGCCCACGCCGGTCGTCAAGCGCGACCTCGAGGCGGCGGGCTTCAACAATGTGGTGTTGTGGACGCGTGGTGTCGACCTCGACATCTTCCGTATCCAGGAAGCACATGTGCTAAATTCGGCACATCCGATTTTCCTCTACGTGGGGCGCGTGGCCGTGGAGAAGAACATCGAAGCCTTCCTGAAACTGGATTTGCCGGGCTCGAAATGGGTCGCGGGCGAAGGGCCGCAACTGGCAGAACTGCGCTCGCGCTACCCGGACGTGAACTACCTTGGCATGCTCTCGCAGCCGGAGCTGGCGAAGGTGTATGCGTCGGCAGACGTGTTCGTCTTCCCGAGCCGCACCGACACGTTTGGACTGGTGCTGCTCGAAGCGATGGCGTGCGGCCTGCCCGTAGCAGCGTTCCCCGTCACCGGTCCGGTCGACGTGCTCGACGGTTGCCCCGAGGGCGAAGGCGGCGCGTTGCGCGAGGATTTGCGCGAGGCGTGTCTCGACGCACTCAAGGTTTCGCGAGCGAGCGCGCGCGCCTGGGCCGAGCGTTTCTCGTGGCAGGCGGCCTCCGAAGAGTTCGCCTCGCATTTGCACCCGCGCAAGCCTGAGCCGTCGCTCGCGCCTGCGGTCTGATCCACCACCAGAGCCCGTTGCGGCGAGGAACCTGACGCTTGTTCATCGATCACCCGCCGCCACGCGACAAACAACCGAATCCGTACAAGGGCAACCGGGGCGTCATGCGTGCATGGCGCGCCCTGAAGTACTCGCTGTCCGGTTTCAAGTTCGCCGTTTTCGAGGAGAGCGCCTTTCGCCAGGAACTCGCGCTTGCCGCCATCCTCTTGCCCGCAGCGATCTTTTTGCCTGTCACCGCCGTTGAGCGCGTACTGCTGATCGGCTCCATCCTGCTTGTGCTCATCATCGAGCTCATCAATTCGAGCATCGAGGCGGCCATCGACCGCATTTCGCTGGAGCGTCACGAACTCTCCAAGCGTGCGAAGGATTTCGGCAGCGCTGCCGTGCTCGTCGCCCTGGGCCTTTGCCTGCTCACCTGGGCCTCCCTTGCGGGCCCCGTCATCGTCGATCTCGTACGTACGGCGTTTTTCTGATATCGCTCGTCGCGCCCCGTCCCCATGCTTGGCAGTGGTCGGCTGCCGGGTATAATCGGTCGCCGTATACCTGATACTCCACTCATAAACGCAAGCGGAGAACCTCCTTCGCCGAGCTTGCCGCCAACCGGGGCCGACAGACATGGAAGCAAAGCCGCCACGCCGAACCCGCGAACGAATTCTTGAAGTGTCCCTACGACTCTTCAACGAAATCGGCGAACCCAACGTCACCACCACCACGATTGCCGAGGAGATGAAAATCAGCCCGGGCAATCTGTACTATCACTTCCGCAACAAAGACGACATCATCAACAGCATCTTTGCGCAGTTCGAGCAGGAAATCGAACGACGCCTGCGGCTGCCCGACGATCACAAGCCCACGCTCGACGAAGTCTGGACCTATTTGCAATACATGTCCGAATTCCTGTGGCGTTTCCGTTTTCTCTATCGCGACCTCAACGATCTGCTTGCGCGCAATCGCACGCTCGAAACACACTTCAAGCAGATCGTGGGCCACAAGAAGCGCTTCGCACGCGAGATGTGCGACCTGCTCGTGGCGGACGGGGAAATGGAGATCACGCCGGAGCAGATCGATGTCGTGACCACCAACATGGTGGTGTTGTCCACGTACTGGTTGTCCTACCAGTTCGTGATGAACCCGCGCAAGTACAACGATCCTGCAGAAATCGGCGCAGGGTTGCATCAATCGAGCTATCACATCCTCTCGCAAATGGCCCCGTACCTGAAGGGCAAGTCACGCGAGCTGTATGACAAGATGGCCCATGAGTCCTCGTCCAAGGGAGTGCAGTAAGGCATGTCGTCGGAAGTCAAATCCATTTGTATCTACTGCGGCGCCGCCACCGGTGTGCGGCCCGCGTATGCGGAAGCGGCCCGTGAACTGGGTCGTCGCATGGCCGAATCCGGCATCCGCCTCGTGTACGGCGGCGGCAAGGTCGGCCTGATGGGCATCATTGCCGACGCCGTGCTCGCGCACGGCGGTCAGGCCGTGGGCATCATCCCGAAAGCGCTGATGGAAAAGGAAGTCGGCCATACCGGACTGACGGAATTGCATGTCGTCGAGAACATGCACCAGCGCAAGCAGATGATGGCCGACCTGTCGGACGCCTTCATCGCCATGCCGGGCGGGATCGGTACGTGCGAGGAGTTGTTCGAGGTCTTTACCTGGCTGCAAATCGGCTATCACGCCAAGCCGATTGGTCTGCTCAACGTCGAACGGTATTACGACCCGTTAATGGTGTTCCTCAAGTCGATGGTGACGGAGCAGTTCCTCAAGGCGCCACAACTCGACCAGTTGCAGATCGCCACGTCGCCGGAAGCGTTGCTCGACACGATGCGTCATTTCAAACCGGCGCAAATCGATCGCTGGGCACACCAGCGCACGCAGATCTAAGCGTCGCACCCGAGGCTGCGTGGTACGCGTGCCGCGCAGCCGCTCACGAATCCACAGCCTCGTCTTCGCGACATCTCCAACGTCCGACGCCAGCGCATTGGCATCGCGGCATGCCGCTACGTCGCACGCCTCGCGGCTAACGTGGCACACCCGCCGGAAGATTGCACGACGCCCCGCCGAACGTCCGGCAATCACGCCTCGATCGCTTGCCAATCACCTTCCAATCATCTTCCAATCGACCTCCAATCGCCCGTCAATCACATGGATACGTCCGTGAATATCGGGAAACGTCCGTCTTCGCGGCATCATTGAACTCTTGTCTGGCCCGGCACTCAGACCTCCGTAGCATACGGACCTTCGTATGCACCCGTCCCACGCCCGCCTGGGTTTATCTCCTTCGACGAGCAACCTGCCCATGATGTTAAAGATGCTTCGCCCGATGCGACTGCTGCGCTCGCGCCTGTTGCGCCCGCATGCCGGTGTGCTGTTGCGCCGTAGCCTGTGGCAGGCCACACCGCAGGGCGTGGCGATGGGTTTGGCGTGCGGTGTTTTCTTTGGCATCTTGATCCCGGTTGCCCAAATGCCGGTGGCCATTCTCGTGGCGGCCCTGCTGCGCGGGAATCTCTTTCTGGCGACGATGGGCACCCTGATCACGAACCCGTTGACGGTGCCCTTCGTGTATCTTGGCGCGCATCACGTCGGGCGATGGCTGCTCGACTGGTCTTCCGGGGCCGAGATCGAAGCGACCGTCGCCGCCGCCGGTCAGGTCGGCGAGAGCTTCTGGACGAAATTGACGAATTTCGACTTCGGCGCCGCGACCCTGCATCTCGGCGCCGGTCTCGCCACGTTTGCCATCGCCGGTGGGATGCTTGCGTATGTTCTCGGCTTCTTCGCCATCCGCTGGCAGCAGCACCGGCGCGCAGCCCCCGTGCGGACCACGCCGCCCGCCTGACGTCCGCGCATGACGGAACCGATACGTCAAACGCAGAACCACAAGCTCAGAACGACGATCCGGGCTGCTTCAGAAACGCGAGCTCTTCGGGCGTGGATTCGCGGCCTAACGCCGCATTGCGATGCGGATAACGCCCGAACCGCTCGATGATGACCGCGTGCTTGCGGGCGTAGTCGAGGTTATCGACCAGGCCGAACGCCTGCGCCAGTTGCTCGTACAAGACCAGCGAGACGTGCTGGCTTTCCAGCGATTCGTCGTGCTCGAACGGCAGATACGCGAAGACACGATGCTGGGCAGTCGGCAGACGCTGGTCGTCTCCGGCATCGACCAGTTCACGCGCGACGGCCAGCGCCTGCGCATCGCCAGCGAACGCTTGTGCCTGATGCCGGAAGAGGTTTCGGGAAAACTGGTCGAGCACCACAATCAGCGCGCAGGCGCCGAGCGGCGTCTGCGTCCAATGACTCAACTCGCCCGCCACTGCCTGCGCGTGCAATGCGCCAAAGCGTGAACGAATTTCCTCATCGAACGCATCCGACTTACGGAACCACTCCGCACGCGCCATCCCGTACACGTCGGAGCCGGGCGTGCCGAACCAGAAGTCGAGCACCGCTTGCCAGGGTTGCAACGGTTGCGCGTGCGAGGGAGTCTGTGCTGCCGGCGTCGCCATCGATAGTCCTCAAAGAAAGATCTGGGAGATGGCGGGATGATGCCAGACTCAAGCGAAAGCCAACACCACCCGGCGCGTACGAGACGTCTTCTTTTCGATCTTCGCCACGCGCAACGCCCCGATCTCCGAGGTGTTGCCCACGTGCGTGCCGCCGCACGGCTGCAAATCGATCCCCTCGATACGCACCAGCCGTACCCTTCCCAAACCGACCGGCGGCTTCACGCTCATGGTGCGCACGAGTTCAGGACGCGCCGCCATTTCCTCGTCACTGATGCTGTCGATGGCTACGGGCCGAGCCGCTGCGACCAGCGCCGCCAAGCCGGCTTCCACCGTCTCGCGCTCGATCGGTTCATTCGTCACGAAGTCGAGCCGGGCGTATTCCGCAGTGATGCTGCACCCGTCCACCGGATGCGGCAAGACGGCGTACATCAAGTGCGACGCGGTGTGAAATCGCATATGCCGAAAACGTCGCTCCCAATCGATTTCGGCCCGCACGACATCGCCCACCGCCAGCCCTGCCAGCACCTTGCCCTGCCCTTCGGCCGGCACATGCACGGCGTCGTCAGGCGTCGCACCCTCCTGTTTGGACTTGCGCGTATCGGCAATGGCAAGGCGCGAGCCGTTCGCCAGGATGAGCGCGCCCGCGTCGCCAGCCTGTCCCCCGCCGAGCGGATAGAAAACCGTGCGATCGAGCATGATGCCCGTCTCGTCGATATGCGTGATGCGCGCCTCGCATTGGCGCAGATAGGCGTCTTGTCGGAACAGCGCTTCGGTGGTCATGTCGTCTCCTGTGGGAACGCGTCATGTTCGCGCGACTGCCCGGCGAATGACAAGGCACAATCCGCCCCCCCGACGCCGGTACGGTCGTGCGGACGCAGGCTGCCTACAGTTCCCCGTCCCTGTCCCAACGAAAACCGCTTTGCGCCAACTCGCCCCCGATCCCTTAGGTTGCGCCCCAACCCAACGCCATCTGCGCGAATTCTCGACACCATTTGTCGCGGCGCGAAAGCCGTCAACCTGTGTGGACCGCACATTACGTGGCGATCGCACCCATGCGGTCGACTGTCGAATTCGCAAGGAAAGACACCATGACAAGACCCTCCGTAGCCCGACAGCACGCTGTCGATACGGGCGCGCGCTCGCATCAGCACTCGCGCCCCGTGGCGACGTACGCGCGCGCCCCGGCCATCAACGCACCGGTCGACCATCGCGCGCTCACGCATGCGTACGCGCTGCATGCCCACAACGATCTCGAAGGCGCCGCACGCGCGTTTGCGCAAATATGCCGCACGCTTCCCGCAGGCGCCGAGGCGTACCGCGCCTTCGGCTACGTGCTTTGCCAGCTCGGCGACTACGCGAATGCGATCGCGCCGCTGATGATGGCCGTGGCCCGCGAGTACGGTGATCCGGAGCCGTTGTACTTCGCCGCATGCTGCATGCAGCACACGGGCGACACGCAGGCAGCCCGCGAGATGGCCACCGATGCCATGGACATGCTGCGGTGTTCGAATCGCTATCCGGATCTGCATCTCAGGCTCACGCGTCTGCTCGACACGCTCTGACGTTCCGCTCGGATGTCCCGCATTGATGCCCTCATTGACGTCCCTTACTGACGTCACTGCTTCGCCCCCTTTTTTTCGAATTCCCCCCCATGACGCACACTCGCTTCTCCCCCGCGACCGCCACTTCGCATTCGTTTGCCCCCAACCGCGCGACGCCACACGCCGAGACCCCCTCGATCCGGACCAGCGCAGCCAAAGCGCTTCACGCGCTGGCGGGAAACCACGGCGCTCTGGGTTCCCTTACCGACCTCGCGCCATCGCCCCCGAGCGTCGGCCGCTTCGCCGCGTTGCTCCATCATCTGAACAACTTCGCGCTCAGCGCCAGCGCGTTGAGTGTCGCGAGCCTGAGCGCCATCAAGGAAACGTACGACGCCAGTGCGCTATCGAGCGCTCACAAGATCACGTTGACTACCGCCACGGCGGCGTCGCTCTCGAGTCTGATGGACCTGGCCGTCGCCGTTGGCAAGTACTGCAATCCATCGTCTACGAGTTCACAGATCCAGAACACCGCATGGCTCGCGTCCGCAGGCAAGCTGCTCGGGTCAAAACACCTGGAGACGTATGGCGGGAGGTATCAGTCGACCTTGCTAGGCACGTCGATGATGCTCTTCCTCAATAGCGCCGGACAGATTGCCGGCGGTCACGGCGCCCGGCACGACCGGCCAGGCACAGCGGACGATACGGCGACACCCGGCACTCTGGGTCTGCCGTCTGCGTCCAGCGCGCCCGAGACCGGGACACAGGATCTGGACGCGCTGGAGAGTTGCATCGGCTTCGCCGCGCTGACGTATCGCGCGTTCGGCGATGCCGCCACAACGGCCGTGATCGACTGGATGAACGCGAAGGAAGCCCGCCGGAACATGGATGTCGTGGAACGGCATCTCTCGTACGAGGCGCCGTACGGCACGGAGGGGACATTCAAGCTCAGAGACCCCGAGCTGGATATCGAGGCGTCGGACGACAGCGGTGTGGACGAGCGTTCGCTGAGCAGCGTGTCGTCGAGCGTGCCACACGTCATGAACGTTTGATGTTGCCGGGGAAGCGGCAGATGGCGTGGGGCGAAATCCTCATTTAGCCCACCATGGGCCCGTCGTTAGCCCGTCGTCAGCCCGCCTTGTTACGCATCCAGTCCGCCGTGCCGTAAAACGCCTGCATCAGACGTTCCTGCAACGTCGGCGCAACGCCGATGTCCTGCATCGCCAGCGCCATGCAGCGCAGCCACTGATCGCGTTCGCTCGACGCGATGGGGAATGGCAAATGGCGGGCACGCAACATCGGATGCCCAAAGCGCTCGATGTAGTGGTTGGGCCCGCCAAGCCAGCCGCACAGGAACCAGAAGAGTTTGTCGCGCGACCCGTCGAGCGACGCCGGATGCATGCCTCGGATGCCCGCGAATTCGGGCTCCAGGTCCATCAGGTCGTAGAAGCGGTCGACAAGCTCGCGTACGCGTGCTTCGCCACCGAGCAGGGAAAAGGCGGTCGGCTGGGCAGGTGCGTCCTGCACGTCGTCATCCGCCGCAGCGTTTTGAGGGGTATTTTCGGTCGTCATGGCCGATATTGTGCCCGACGCTCGGCAGGTCCGCCACGATTGGGGCTCGCGAGAGGCGCGGGGCCGCGGGGGATGCAGCACAACGCCGCGCTTTGCCCTAAGCGCCCGCATGCGCTCCGCACGACGCCCACACACGCCGCCTACCCACGCCGCCTACACGACGCCAACGCGCCCGCGCTCAGACGTCGCGCAACGTGCGCAGCGCCGACTGACGCAGCACCGCCCGCAGGCCGCTCCACCCACCGATCAGCGCGCAGAGCACACCCGCGCCGATGCCGAGCACCGGCAACCACGGATTGAACGTCAGCGCGAATTCGAAGACGTACCGCGCCAGCGCCCAGCCCAGCGCACCGGCACCGAACGAGGCCAGCAGCCCGGCCAGCGCCCCCACGGTCACCAGCTCCGCCAGGTGGACATCCCGAAGCTGTCGCGACGATGCCCCCAGCGCACGCAGAATGCCGCTTTCGCGCATCCGTTCGTCGCGCGTGCCGGCCAGCGCTGCGTACAGGACCAGTACCCCGGCGGCCAGCGTGAAGAGGAACAACGCCTGCACCGCGTCGATCACCTGTGACAGAATCTGCTGGATCTGCGCGAGCAACGCGCCCGTGTCGATCACGGTGACGTTGGGGAACTGGCGCACGAGCGCGTCGGCCACGCCCTGCTGTTGCGCTTCGAGATGGAACGAGGTGATCCACGTCATCGGGAAGTCGCGCAAGGCCGCAGGCGGCATCACCACAAAGAAATTCACGCGCATCGATCCCCAGTCCAGCTTGCGCAAGCTCGTGATCGGCGCGTCGATGGTCTGTCCGGTGACTTCGAAACGCAGCACGTCGCCGAGCTTGAGTCCCAACGTATTTGCAATACCCTCTTCCATGGAAATCTGCGGTTGGCTCGCGTTGCCGTACCACTGACCTGCCGTCACCCGATTTCCCTCGGGCAACGCCGAGGTATATGACAGGTTGAACTCGCGCTCGGCAAGACGTCGCGCGCGCTCGTCTGTGTAGCGCTCGCCCGTCACCGGCTTGTCGTTGATTGCCGTCAGACGCGCGCGAATCATCGGGGAGAGTTGCACATCGGGCAGCCCGGCTGCACGAAGTTGCGCCAGCACCGGCGCGTCCTGTCCCGGCTGAATATCGATGACGAACCGGTTCGGCGCATCCGGCGGCGTCGAGTGGCGCCATCCGGCCACCAGATCGTTACGCGTGACCGCGAGCAACAGCAATGCCATCAGGCCCAGGCCCAGGGCCACCACCTGCAGCGCGCTGCCCAGGCCGCGACGTCGCAGTCCGGCCACCGCATAGCGCCACCCGATGCCCCCCATCGCACCGCCCGCCGGCCCGTGCCGACGTGCCCACACGGCAAGCCCGCGGATCGCCAGCCATGCCAGCACGCCGAACACGAGCGCACCGGCCACGAACCCGCCCGCCACCATTGCGCCGAGGCGCAGATCGCGCGCGGCAAAGAGCAGCAGCGCCCCGAAGGCCAGCGCGCTGGCGCCGTAGGCAAGCCAGCCTTGCCGGCGCGCGCCGCCGACAACGTCCCGACGCAGCACGTGCAAGGGCGCGACTTCCGAGAGCGGCAACAAGGGCGGCAGCGCAAAGCCGAGCAGCATGACGAGCGAACTGGCCAGCCCGAACACGGCCGGACGCCATGTCGGCGCAGGCAGCCCCGCAGGAATCACGTCGCCGAGTTGCGCGAGCAACACCCAGTGCGCGGCATAGCCGAGCGCTACGCCCAGCACCCCACCGATGAGACCGAGACCGATGAATTCGAGCGTCACCATGCCGCGCAGGGCACGACGCGGCAGGCCCAGACAACGCATGACCGCACAGGCATCGAGATGACGCTCGCTATAGCGACGTGACGCAATCCCCACGGCGACGGCCGCCAGCACTGCGGCGAGCAACGCCACCAATGAGAGGAAGCGCTCGGCGCGCTCGAGTGTCTGGCGCATCTGAGGCTGACCGTCTTCGAGAGATTCGATGTGCACGCCGCGCGCCTGCTCGGCGGCCGGACGCGCCCACGCGGCGAATCTGGCGACCTGCGCGTCCGTGCCCGCGACCAGCAAGCGATACGTAATTCGACTGCCGAACTGCACGAGGCCGGTGGACGGCAGTTCGTCAAAGCGCATCATCACGCGCGGTGCGAGCGAGCCGAAGCCGTAGCCGCGATCCATCTCCCGAGTGATGACGGCCGCGATGCGCAGCGAGCGATTGCCCACCCGGATCGCGTCGCCGGGTTTGACGTGCAGCGCATCGAGCAAGGCGGCGTCGACCCACACCGTGCCCGGGGCCGGAATGTCGGAGGCGGGGATATCCGGCGTGTCTGTACCGGCATTGGGGACCGCATTGGGGACAATACGCACGCGTCCACGCAACGGATACCCGTCGCTCACCGCCTTGAGCGACGTCAGACGGCTCGCGCTCGGCGCGTCCCTCGGCGGGTCGGTCCGACCGCTCCCGTCGCCCATCGCCTTTGCGCCGCCCATCGCACTCGCCATGCTCGGGAAATTGGCAATGACTGCGGTAGCCAGCCCCTCGGACTGCGCCCGGTGCGCGAATTCGGGGGCGAGGGGAGCGTCGCTGCGAACGACGAGATCGGCGGCCAGCATCTGGCGCGCATCGCGCTCGAGCCCGCCCTGCATCCGGTCGGAGAGGAAACCGACGCTGGAGAGTGCGCCCACCGCCAGCAGCAACGCAACGAGCAGCAGATGCAACTCACCTGCGCGCCAATCGCGCAGGAACATCCGCCATGCCTGGCGGGCAACTTCAGTGAACCCCATCGTTCCTCAATCCTTTGACCCGCGCCAGTACCGAGCGCCATCCACGCCACACGCGCGGCAACCACCACCACGCCAGCACGACGAACACCAACAACATCACGAGAAAGACAGCCGGAAGGAAGAACGCGAGCGCCAGTCCGCCTACCGTGGAGACATCTTCGCCGGCTGAGGCCGCGACATTCGAGAAAGGTTCCGGCGACGTATTGATCAGCGCGCGACTGCCCGCTTTGGCCAGATGCGCCGTGCCGGCGAGCGCGCCGCCGGCCAGACCGGCCAGCACCGTGACCGTCGGATCCATCTGCCCGAGCGCCGCCGCGCCCAACACGATCCCGGCAGGAATGCGGATGAACGTGTGCACGGCGTCCCACGCACTGTCGACGAAGGGGATCTTGTCTGCGAAGAACTCGATGGCTGCCAGCACACCCGCCGTGGCAATCACCCAGGTCGACCCCAGCACGACGAGCGAAGGCGGCAGATGCAACCAGCCCAGCCGCGCCGCAAGCCCTGCACAGAACACCGTCAGGTACAACCGCAGGCCGCTGCCCCAGGACAGCCCTGCGCCGAGTGCAATCGATTCAAGCATGGTGACCTCGCTGCCGCCGACATGACGGCGTCGCACGATCACGCGTCTCATACCACCGACGCGGCAACAGTCACCTGGCACACAGCCCGGGTCCCGGTATTGTCCGGTATCCGGCAAAACGTTGCCCGGCAGGTAACTCGACTGCTACCGCGTCATTATGCCGCGCGATACGGCAACGCACCACCCGTGACCCTACGGGGCAAACGACCAGCACATTCGTGCTGAATCTGTCGCGGTAGTTGTCGCAGTATTCGCGCGGTATTTATCGCCATCAGGCCGCAGTAAGCTTCAGTCCGACCAACCCCGCCAGAATCAATGTGACGCTGGCGATGCGCGCGGCCGATGCCGACTCCCCGAAGAGCACGATGCCGAGCACGAATGCCCCGACCGCGCCAATGCCCGTCCAGATGGCATAGGCGGTGCCCAGCGGCAGCGTACGCACCGCAAGCGCCAACAGCCAGACGCTGCCGATCATCGACACGATGGTGAAAACGGAGGGAATGAGACGTGAAAATCCTTGCGTGTACTTGAGGCCGACGGCCCAAGCCACTTCGAGCAGACCGGCGAAAACCAGCAGAATCCAGGCCATGGCAGACTTCGATGAGAAAGACGGGGTCGTCCCCGGGAAACGATGCGGTACCCGCACGAACCGATGGCCGGGTCGTCCCGGCAACGGTCTCCCATCGAACGTCGAATGAATGGCGGAGCGCCGGACGCTGCACAGGGAGCAGCGCGATTTTAGCAAAGCCGCCCATTCGCCGTGCTGGCGCCGATTTTCTCCTCGTTGTCAGCAGGGCCTTTTGACACTTGTGTGATCCTCGGGTCCTCGTCACCGGCTATCACCTGCTGTCCCGCCCTTCCGCCCTTCCGCCCTTCCGCCCGTTCGCCCGTTCGCCCGTTCGCCCGTTCGCCCCTGCGTCCCGAAGCGACCCTGCACGCCCCCAGGCACGTCTACGCGAGCCGATACAGGCCCGGGCGGCCCACCTCAGCCCCCTCCCCCGTTTCAACCATTCAGCCTGCGGCGTCGACCTCGAGCCGATAGCCCACCCCGGTCTCCGTGAGAATGTGCTGGGGCTGCGCCGGGTCGGCTTCCAGCTTCTGGCGCAGGTGGCCCATGTAGATGCGCAGGTAGTGATTGCTCTCGACGTGCGACGGCCCCCACACTTCCTTGAGCAACTGACGATGCGTGAGCACGCGCCCGGCATGGCGCACGAGCGTGACGAGCAAGCGGTACTCGATCGGCGTGAGGTGCACCGGTTCGCCGCCGCGCGTCACCTTGCGACGCGCCAGATCGATGTGGATGTCCCCGAACGAAAACGCTTCGTCGAGCGTCTCCGAGTTTCCGCCCCGATGATGGCGGCGCAATTGCGCGCGAATGCGTGCGAGCAACTCCGACACGCCGAACGGCTTGGTCAGATAGTCGTCGGCCCCCACGTCGAGTGCAACGACCTTCTCCGCTTCTTCGTTGCGCGCAGACAGCACGATGATCGGCATGTCGGTCCAGCTGCGGACTTCGCGAATGACTTCGACGCCATCGATGTCCGGCAATCCCAGATCGACGATCAGCAGGTCAGGTTTGCGCGTCGCCGCCTCGACCATGCCCTGTCGGCCGGCCTCCGCCTCATGCACAACCATGCCTTCGGCTTCCAGCGACGTGCGCAGAAACCGCCGGATCTGGCGCTCGTCTTCAATCACCACAATGTTGATGGTCGGCTCACTCATGTGGCTCACTCATGTCGTTGTATCGCGTTTGCGTCGGTGTCCCGAAGGGGCGGTTCGGGGACATCCTCCGCGGCGTCCGGGGCGACCGGCGGGGTCTCTACCGGCAGCGTAAAGATGAATCGGGCGCCCTGTCCGCCGGTCACGTTGGTCGCGTGAATTTTACCGCCGTGCGCTTCCACGATGGCGCGGCAAATCGCCAGGCCGAGCCCGATCCCCGGCTTGGCCGACTCCTTCTCGCCGCGCATGAATTTCTCGAAGATCCGGCCTTCCATGCCGGGCGGCAGACCGGGCCCGTCGTCGCTCACGCTCACCTCCACGTCCTCGCCGGCCACGCGGGCTGCGATCTCGATGTGTGAACCCACCGGCGAATACTTCGCGGCATTTTCCAGCAGGTTCGTGAACAGACGTTCGAGCAGCACGGCATCCACGCGCAACAGCGGCAGATCGGCGGGCAGTCGGGTCGTGACCTGGTGACCGGCGAGCATGCGTCGGCAAGCGCGCAGCGACGTGCCGACCACCTCTTCGAGCATCTGCCACTGACGATTGAGCTGCACACCGCCCGCCTGCAACTTCGCCATGTCGAGCAGGTTCGTGACGAGACCGGTCATGCGCTGCGCCTCCTCGTGGATCGCATCGACGAGTTCGATACGCAGCGGCCCGGGCGTCTGCGCATTGCGGCTGAGCATGCTGGCGAATCCGACGATGGACGTCAGCGGTGTTCGCAGGTCGTGCGAAATGGCCGAGAGCAGCGAATTGCGAAGACGCTCGGACTCCATCGTCACCAATGCGTCCTGTGCGATTTCCACGTAATGCACCCGCTCCAGCGCGAGCGCGATCTGGGCGGCGAACGTATCGAGCAGGCGTTGCTGTTCGGGCGTGCCGATCATGCCGCCATCCGAGCGACCATCGCTGCCGTCGCCCACGGCGGGCGCGACGACCAAAACGCCGCGCGTGCGCATCGGCGCGCGCAGCGGGAGATAGTAGGCATCCGAGCCCGGCAGGGTATTGGTGCCGCGCCCTGCCGCTTGCTGACGGTCGTACACCCATTGCGCGACGTCGGTATCGATGTGCTCGGGCATCGTTTCGGCGCGCGCGTTTTCCACCGGCTGACGCACACTGCCCTGGCTATCGGGCAACAGCAACGCCACACGTGCCTGAAACACCTCGCGCACGTGACGGGCGCCAATCTCCACGATCTGCGGCGTGGTGAGCGCCGCCGCCAGTTCGCGGGCCATCGCATACACCGCCCCCGTGCGCCGCTCGCGCCACGTTGCCAGCCGCGCCTGAAAGCGTAGACTCGTCGTCAGATGGCTGATGACCAGCGCCACGGTCAGCATGACCGCAAACGTGAGCAAGTACTGCGTGTCGGAGACCGACAGCGACATCGTCGGCGGCACGAAGAAAAAGTCGAATGCGACCACCGAGAGAAACGAGGCCAGCACGCCCGGTCCGCGTCCCAACCGCATCGCCGCGACGATCACGCCAAGCAGATACAACATCGCGATGTTGGCCAGATCGAGGAACGAGGTCAGCTCCGCAGCGGCGAGCGACACAACCCCGCAAATACCGACGGCCCACGCATAGGCCCGCCAGGGCCGCCCCACGAGTCCCAACTCCGGCGCCGTATCGAACCAGTCGCGCCAGTCGCCCCGCACCACACGCTTGTCGGCCGACGTATCCCCGGCAGCGGGGCCGATGAGCACGACGTCCACGCCACGCGCGAGCCGCACCAATTGCTCGTGCAGCGGGGTTCGGGCCGTCCACCAGCGTCGCGCGCCGCTCGCGCCGACCACCAGCTTCGAGACGTTACGCATTTGCGCATAGGCCAGCAGTGTGGTGGCGGCCTGCGCACCGTCCAATGTCAGCGTTTCCGCCCCAAGCTCATGGGCCAGCTTGAGCGTGGCATACACGCTCTCGCGACGCGCCGTCGACTGCCGCAATATCGCCGGTGTCTCCACATGCACGGCAAGCCAGTCGGCGCGCAGACTCGCCGCGAGCCGCGCGGCCGCGCGCACCAGCGCCACGCCCTCCGGCCCCGGCCCGATAGCAACAAGCAACCGCTCGCGCGCCTGCCAGACCTGACTGATTGACTGGTCCGCACGGTACTCACGCATTTGCGCATCGACCCGGTCGGCAGTGCGACGCAGCGCCAACTCGCGCAATGCGATCAGATTGCCTTTGCGGAAGAAGTTACGCACGGCGCGCTCGGCCTGCGCGGCCATGTACACCTTGCCCTCGCGCATGCGTTCGAGCAGTTCGTCCGGCGGCAAGTCGACGAGCTTCACCTCATCGGCCAGATCGAACACGCGGTCGGGAATGGTCTCCCACACACGAATGCCGGTGATCTGACCGACGACGTCATTAAGCCGTTCGAGATGCTGCACGTTGAGCGTGGTGTACACATCGATGCCTGCGTCGAGCAGTTCGTGCACGTCCTGCCAGCGCTTGAGATGGCGCTCTCCGGCGACGTTCGCATGGGCCAGTTCGTCCACGAGTGCGACGGCCGGTTTGCGCGCGAGCATGCCGTCGAGATCGAATTCGCGCAGCACGCGCCCGCGATATTCGACCGACTTTTGCGGCAGCACTTCCAGACCCTCGAGCAAACGCGCAGTCTCTGCCCGACCGTGCGTCTCCAGCACACCGACCACGACGTCGGTGCCCTCCTCGCGCAGCTTGCGCGCAGCCTGCAACATGGCAAAGGTCTTGCCCACACCGGCAGACGCGCCGAAGAAAATCTTCAGGCGGCCACGCTGCTCGCGCGCTTCGTCGCGTTGCAGCTTGCCAAGCAGTTCGTCGGGATCAGGGCGTTCGATACCAGCCATCGGGTCAGTCCACTATGAAGACGCGAGCCACGTCGATACAAAAAAACGCGGCACGCGCCGGGCGTGCCGCCAATCTACCGCAGGCCGACGGGCAAAACCAGCGATTCCCGGTCTGCCCTGCCTGCGGCGTCGTCTTTCAGACGGCGCCTCGTGCCAATCCATCCAACGCGAGGTTGAGCTTCAGAACATTCACCCGCGGCTCTCCGAAAATTCCCCATTGACGGCCCTGCGTGCTGCGCGCCACGAGCTCACGCACCGCGTCCGCGCTCAGCCCGCGCGCCTTGGCAACGCGCGCGACCTGATACTCGGCCGCCGCCGGGCTGATGTCGGGATCGAGGCCGCTGCCCGAGGCCGTCACCAGGTCAGCCGGCACCGGCAGTTGCGCCGACGGGTCGGCATCGCGCAGGGCGGCGATGCGTGCCTTCACCGCATCCGTCAACGCCGGGTTGAGCGGGCCGAAGTTCGAGCCGCCGGACGCGGCAGCGTTGTTCGGATTCGGCGACGTTGCCGACAGGCGGCCCCAGAAGTATTTCGGTTCGTCGAAGTTCTGACCGATCAGCGACGAGCCAACCGCTTTGCCGTCCTTGTAGATCAGGCTGCCGGCGGCTTCGCGCGAGAACGCCGTCCGGCCAATGCCGGTCACGACCAATGGATACACCAGCCCGGTGATGACCGAGAGCACCACGAACAGGCTCAGCATCGGGCGCAAGAGGGTTTTCATGACATCGATTCCTTAGAGGGTCAGCAGTGTGGCCCGGACGTACGGCCCCCTGGCCGCTGCGTCCGGGCGCCGCGCTTATCAGGCCCAGCCCAGCGCGGCAATGATCATGTCGATGGCCTTGATACCGACGAACGGCACCAGAATCCCGCCAAGACCGTAGACGAAGAGGTTGCGGCGCAGCAGCGTCGCGGCCCCGAGCGGGCGGTACTTCACGCCCTTGAGCGCCAGCGGGATCAGCACCACGATGATGAGCGCGTTGAAGATCACCGCCGACAAAATGGCCGATGAAGGACTCGCCAGGCGCATGACGTTGAGCGCATCGAGCTGCGGATACGTTGTGGCGAACGCCGCCGGAATGATCGCGAAGTACTTCGCCACGTCGTTCGCAATCGAGAACGTCGTCAGGCTGCCGCGCGTCATCAGCATCTGCTTGCCGATCTCCACGATCTCGATCAACTTGGTCGGGTTCGAATCCAGGTCGACCATGTTGCCCGCTTCCTTCGCCGCCTGCGTGCCGGAGTTCATCGCCACGGCCACGTCGGCCTGGGCCAGCGCGGGGGCGTCGTTCGTGCCGTCGCCGGTCATCGCCACGAGCTTGCCTTCGGCCTGATATTTGCGGATCGTCGCGAGCTTCTCCTCCGGCGTGGCTTCCGCGAGGAAGTCGTCCACTCCGGCTTCGGCCGCGATTGCCGCCGCGGTCAGGCGGTTGTCGCCCGTGACCATCAGCGTGGTGATGCCCATCTGGCGCAGTTCGGCGAAGCGTTCCTTGATACCGCCCTTGACCACGTCCTTGAGTTCGATGACGCCCAGGACGCGAGCGCCATTGGCGTCGTGCTCTGCCACGACCAGCGGCGTGCTGCCGCGACGGGCGATGTCGTCCACCGACGCGGCCAGCGCGGTCGGCCATGTGCCGCCGGCCGCTTCGACATAGCGCTTCACCGCCTCGGCCGCACCCTTGCGGATCTGTTTGTCGGCCAGGTCCACGCCGCTCATACGCGTTTGCGCCGTGAACGGGATAAAGAGCGCGTTCAGACCGCTCATCTCGCGCTCACGCAAATTGAATCGCTGCTTGGCGAGCACGGCGATACTGCGGCCTTCCGGCGTCTCGTCGGCAAGTGAAGCGAGTTGCGCGGCGTCGGCCAGCGTGCGCTCGTCCACGCCCGGCGCGGGCACGAACTGGGACGCCTGACGATTACCCAGCGTGATGGTGCCGGTCTTGTCGAGCAGCAGCACGTCGACGTCCCCGGCCGCTTCCACCGCGCGCCCTGACGTGGCGATCACGTTCGACTGCATCATGCGGCTCATGCCGGCCACGCCGATGGCCGAGAGCAATCCGCCGATGGTCGTCGGAATCAGACAAACCAGCAGCGCGACGAGGACCGTGATCGTGACCGGATTGCCCGCGTGGGTGACGAACACGCTGTAGATCGAGTACGGCAGCAGCGTGGCCGTGGCGAGCAGCAGCACCAGCGTGAGCGCGACGAGCAGAATCGTGAGCGCGATCTCGTTCGGTGTCTTCTGCCGTTTCGCGCCCTCGACCATCGCGATCATGCGATCGAGGAACGCTTCGCCCGGGTTGACCGTCACCTTCATGATGATCCAGTCGGAGAGCACACGCGTGCCGCCGGTCACGGCAGAGAAGTCGCCACCGGACTCCCGAATCACCGGCGCGGATTCGCCCGTGATGGCCGATTCGTCGACCGACGCCACGCCTTCGACCACCTCGCCGTCGGCAGGGATAACGTCGCCGGCTTCGACCAGCACGAAGTCGCCCCGACGCAGACTGGCGCTGTCGATGACCAGACATTGCGCGTCGCGGCGCGCCGAGCGCAATTGCTTGGCGGGCACGTTCTTCTTCGCCTGACGCAGCGACGCGGCCTGCGCCTTGCTGCGGCCTTCGGCCAGCGCTTCGGCGAAGTTCGCGAACAATACCGTGAACCACAGCCACAGCGTAATCGCGAGGATGAAAGGCGCGCTCGCCTCGGCATGCCCCGCCACGGCCATGCCGAACAGCACGGTCGTGAGCAGGCTGCCGACGTACACCACGAACATCACCGGGTTTTTGGCCTGAGTGAGCGGGTGCAGCTTGCGGAACGAGTCCACGATGGCCGGCTTCACGATGGCCGGGTCAAACATCGACTTCGTCGCCGATGTATGTCCCTCGCCCAACGGCCGGGTGACGGTATTTCCTGAGGGTTGATTCATGAGTGCCTCGAATGCCTCATTTCATTATTCAATGCGCACCGATCATCGCCAGATGTTCGGCGACCGGACCGAGCGCGAGGGCCGGCACGTAGGTGAGCGCGCCCACCAGCAGCACCGTGCCGAGCAGCAGCACGACAAACAGCGGACCATGCGTGGGCAACGTGCCCGAGGTCGCGGCGATACGCTTCTTGCGCGCCAGTGCGCCGGCGATCGCCAGCACCGGCACGATCACCCAGAAGCGACCGAACCACATCGCAATACCCAGCGTGGTGTTGTAGAACGGCGTGTTGGCCGACAGACCCGCGAAGGCGCTGCCGTTGTTGTTCGCCGCGGAGCTGTACGCGTAGAGGATTTCCGAGAAACCGTGTGTCGCCGGGTTCGCTACACCGGCCTGGCCTGCGGGCACCAGCACGGCAAGCGCTGTGCCGAGCAACACCAGCAGCGGCGTCATCAGCACGGCGACGGCGACCATCTTCATCTCGTAAGCTTCGATCTTCTTGCCCAGATATTCCGGCGTGCGGCCGATCATCAGGCCGGCGACGAATACCGCGAGCATGGCGAAAACGAGCATGCCGTACAGGCCGGAACCCACGCCGCCGAAGATCACTTCGCCCAGTTGCATCAACAGCATCGGCACCAGTCCACCCAGCGGCGTGAGCGAGTCGTGCATCGCGTTGACCGCGCCGCAAGACGCCGCGGTCGTGACGGTGGCGAAAATGCCCGAAGCGACGATCCCAAAGCGCGTTTCCTTGCCCTCCATGTTGCCGCCCGACTGTGCGGCGCTCACCTGCTGGTCGACGCCAAGCGTCGCGAGCGTCGGATTGCCCGCCTGTTCGGCCGATACCGTGGCGACGGTCGCGATCGAGAACGCAATCGTCATCGCGGCAAGAATCGCCAGTCCCTGACGACGGTCGCCGACCATGCGTCCGAACGTATGGCACAGCGCCGCCGGGATCAGGAAGATCGCGAGGATTTCCAGGAAGTTCGTCAGCGGCGTCGGGTTCTCATACGGGTGAGCCGAATTCGCGTTGAAGAAGCCGCCACCGTTGGTGCCGAGCATCTTGATCGCTTCCTGTGAAGCCACCGGGCCCATCGGCAATGTTTGCGTTTGCGTCTGTGCCGGCGTGCTCACCGGCTTCCCGGCGGCGTCGAGCTTCGGCTGACCATCCGGGCCCAGGACCGGATTGTCGTAGTGCGTGACCTGCAGCGTCGTCACGTCCTTGTACGCGTCGAAGTTCTGGATCACGCCCTGGCTCATGAGACCGACGGCGAAAATCACCGACAGCGGCACCAGGATGTAGAGCGTGATGCGGGTCATGTCGACCCAGAAGTTGCCGATGGTCTGCGCCGTGTGACGCGCGAAACCGCGAATCAGCGCAACGACGACCGCGATACCGGTCGCGGCCGACAGGAAGTTCTGTACGGCGAGTCCGAGCATCTGCGTGAGATAGCTCATCGTCGACTCCCCGGCGTAGCCCTGCCAGTTCGTATTGGCGACGAAGCTCACTGCCGTGTTCATCGACGAATCGGGCGTGATATTGCCGAACGCCTGCGGGTTGAGCGGCAGCCAGACTTGCCAGCGTTGAAGGGCATAGACGAAGAACGCGCCCACAGCATTGAAGCCAACCAGCGCGATGGCGTAAGTGCGCCAATGCATTTCCTGTTCGGCACGCACCCCGCACAGGCGGTAAAGGCCGCGCTCAAGCGGTGCGAACCAGCGATTGACATGCGATTCACCGGCGAGCACGTCCGCCATGAAGCGGCCGAGCGGGCGCGCGAGTACGAGCAGCACGACGAGGAACACGCCGAGCTGGATCCAGGCATTGAGTGTCATGCGAGATCCTCCGGCTTGAACAGCGCGTAGACGAGATAAGCGAGCAGCGCGAGCGTGAGTCCGCCGCTCAGCCAGTACATGGCTGTCATTGCTGCCCCCCTACCGACGCGCAGAACGCGACAAAGCCGACGGTCGTGGCAACGAACGCCACGATCACGCCGAGATATAACCAGTCCATGACAACTCCCTATCGTGTGGCGGCCGGCACGCCACGGGCGCGACGCGCCCTCGCATGCGCATGCCAGCCGTGCCCTGAACGATACGTAGGGGCGCGTAAAGACGGGGACAAAAGGGGGAAAGGGGGTGTAAACAACGCGTAAACGCGGGCGCAGACCTGTAAACGACAACGCCCGCCGATATCGCTATCGGCGGGCGCGTCGCCTTGCCTCGTATGGCGTTACGGGGGCGTCCCCGCGCGGCCTTCAGACGGAAGTCATTCGGTCACTCGCGAACCCTTGTGCCAGACCTCGATCACTTCCTTGCTCGGCTCGAGGTTCAGGTTCACGTTGCGCGGCGGAATCGGCTGCTGGAACCACTTGCGCTGGATGCGTCGGATGTCGCCCGAGGTGTACAGGTGAGCCAGCGTCGTATCCACGAAGCGCTTGAATTGCGGATCGTCTCGGCGCAACATCAGGGCATTGAGTTCGGTCTCCAGCGGTGCGCCGACGATGGCGAACGACTCCGGATCGCGGGCGTTGGCGCGAAACCCTGCGAGCAGCACGTCGTCCAGCGCGAATGCCTTGGCGCGGCCGGTTTCCAGCGTCATCATCGACTCGCCGTGGTCGCGCGCCGGAATCACGCGATAACCGATCTTCTCGGCTTGCATGCGTGCCAGGCGCTCACCGGTCGAACCCGCCGATGCCACCAGATTCTGGCCCTTCAAATCCTCCAGCCCCCGGATGTTGTCCTTCTTGTTGACCAGCAGGCGCACTTCCGAGACGTAATACGGATTGCTGAAGCCGACCTGCTCCGCGCGTTCCGGCGTGATGGTGTTCGGCGCGCAATCGAGGTCGACCGTGCCGTTCTTCACGAGCGGGATACGGTTCTGCGGCGTAATCGACATTTCGCGCACGCGCAGATTCGGCAGGTTCAGCGCCGTCTTCACGGCATCGACCACGGCGTAGCAAAGGTCCATCGTGTAGCCGACGGGTTTGCCCTTGTCGTTCACGTAAGCGAACGGAATGGCGGCCTCGCGATAACCGAGCGTGATCAGCCCGGTGTCGTGAATCTTCTTGAGCGTACCGGTCAGATCGCCGCTCACCGTCGGCAGCGCTACCACGGCATCAGCCTTCGCCGGGGCTACCGCAGCAGCCGGTGCGACCGGTGCAGCCGGTGCGGCCATTACGCTCGTGACACTTGCCTGCGCGGCAAGCCAGACTGACAGACCGAACGCGAAGCGCCGCGCAGCGCTTTTCCAGTCGACTTCCTTGATACCCATCACAGCTTTCACAGCAAATTCCTATCGGATTAACAGCATGATAGGAATTTACAGATTCACAGCGTTTCGCACAAAGAAACCTTTGTCATTAGCTTATGCGTCGCGCCGCATCAGGACCCCGGTTGCGGGGAGGATGCCGTGGCGTCCTGTGCTGCAGCGTTGCCGTCTCCCTCTGCCTCGAGCTCTCGGGCACCGTTTTCCCACAGCGTCAGCACTTCGGCGCCGGGCTCGAGCGCCAGCCGATGTCCGTAGGGCGGGAGCGCCGCCTGAAACCACTCACGCTGGAGCTGCGCCATCTCGCCGCTGCGAAACATCGACGCGAGCACGGCATCGACTTGCGCCTTGAACGCCGGGTCGTCCGGGGGCAGCACCAGTGCGTAGTATTCAGGCTGGTCCGAGAGCGGCGCTCCGACGATGCGGTAGGCGTTCGGCGCTCTGCTCGTGGCCCGCAGGCCTTCGAGCAATACGTCGTCCAGCGCCAGCGCTTGCGCACGCCGTTCGCGCAGCATGCGAAACGCATCGTCGTAGTCACGGGCCATCAGAAGCTGAAATCCCGTACGGGCGTGTTGGGCACGCACGATCCGCTCGGCGGTCGTGCCCTGCACCACGACCAGACGCAACCCGCGCATGTCGCCGATGGACTCGATGCCCGTTCCCTGTCGGACCATCAACCGGATGTGCGCCGCGTAATACGGCAGGCTGAACGCCACACGTTGCGCCCGTTCGGCCGTCACGGTCGACGGGGCGCAATCGATGTCGATGGCATCGCCTTTGATTAGCGGCCCGCGCATCTGCTCGATCACCCGCACGGGTGTGCTGCGTAGTTCCGGCATCGCCATGGCCCGCTGCAATGCCGGGACAATGCGCTGGCACAGCGCCCACGACAGTCCCATCGGCTGGTCGTTGGCATCGACATAAGAAAACGGAATGGCCGCCTGACGGTAGCCCAGGAGAATACGGCCGCGCTCGCGGATGCGTGCAATCGTCGGTGCGTCGTCAGCAGGTGAATCCGCTGCCCAAGCCCCTTCCCCAGCGACCGACGGTGTGACCTGAGCGGTTGCCGCTACCGCGCTCAAACGGGGCATACCGGGCATCGGCGGGCCGCCAGCGTGCGTCGCGTGCGACGCCAAAACGATCAGCGCGGCGCTCAGTGAGGCAATAACGCGGCGACGCCAATCTCGGAGAAATGCGCAGGCAGACGGATGGCACATGGTCGGGCTCGAACAGGATGGAAAATGCCCGTACCTTAGTCATCGCTACCCGTCGAATTTTCGCCCTGCTCTACTATTCGGAAAAATCCCTTTGCCTCAACGGGTGTGCGCCAGCAGCGTCTGCAACAACCGTTCGTCGTCCTCCGGTGTCGGCGACGTATTGTCGAAACGCACAAGCCCCGGGAACGCCGCCGCGGGCGGCAGGTAGCGCCGCACCCGGTACTCGTCCCAATGTTCGAGCTTGTAGGCGTCGTTCGGATTACCCCGACTCACGATACGCTCCCTCGCATGCGCTTCGTCCAGATCGACCCACACCACGTGCACGCCCACGTCGTCGTCGACATCGAGCCAGGCGCGGTCGAACAGGAGTCCTTCGCGCAGCTCGCGCGACAACGGGCCGACGACCAGCACATTCACACCGAGACGCAGATTCTCGCGTGCCGTCTCGAGCAGACCGGCGTACTCCGGCTCGCGCAGCGTCTGCAGGTACAGCGGGCTGTCGCGGTCGTTCGGATTGCCGGTCAGCGCGCCCATCACCGACGCGCTGTACGCGCCGTAAAGGGTGTCCTTGTCGAGCAGGCAGAAGGCCTCGCCGCTGCGTGCGATCAGCGGGCGGATGAGTCGCTTGGCAAGCGTTGTCTTGCCTGCCCCGGCATGACCACAGAAGAAGATGAGTCGTGTCATGCCGCCGCCTTGCGCTCGAACATCACGAAGTGCTTGCGCACCGGCTCCACGACTTCGAAGACCCCTTCGAAGCCCGCCGGTATCACGCAGGCGTCGCCCGGCCCGAACTCCGAGGCATTGCCCTGGAGATCGCTGATCCGGATACGCCCTTCGATGACGGAGAAATACTCCTGACGATGGGCGCCGAAAGCAATGCGCCACGCGCCGGGTTCGCACGTCCATTCGCCGCAATCGAATTCGCCGAGCGCATCGGTATAGAACGTGCGTGTCATCCGTTGCGGGTTGCCGCTCACACGGCGTGCCTGGGCCGGGTGGTCGAACACGGCCTCCCCCGCCTGATCGGGGGAAAAGGTGATGAGAGAAGGCGCAGAAGATGTCGTCATGGGTCGGGTCGGAAGTCGTAAGGAAATGCGTCGCTCAATTGAGCGCCGCGCTCAGCTTGCGCCGCCATGCGGACACCGTCGACGGGTCGCTCTCGGCTAACGCATCGAAGATGGCCAACATCGACTTTCGTGCGGCGTCGTCGCCGAACGAACGGTCGCGCTGCACGATGTCGAGCAGCGTCTGCAAAGCGGGCTCATAGGCCCGATCCGCCAGATAACGGTTGGCGAGATCGAGACGCGCCTGCAAATTCCCGGGCTCGGCGTTAACACGGTCGAGCAATTGCGCCGCCGGCGGCAGTTGGCTCGCCTGCTCGGCCGCTTCGATGCGCGTGGTCAGGGCGGCAATACGCGCGTCGCCGCTGGCAGCCGTGCGTGGGGACAACAGCGTGAGCTCCGTGCGTGCGCCTTGCGTGTCGCCCATGCCGAGCAGCACGTCGACCAGATCGAGGCGCACGTCGTCGTGCGCGGGATCGAGGGCCAATGCGGCCTGGAGCGCGTCGCGAGCCACCGTCGGCTGCCCGTCGGCCAGCGCCGTGCGCGCCACCTTGCGCGCCATTTCGGCCGGATTCGGCACGATGCGATCGATGAACGCACGCAGTTGCCCCTCCGGCAGCGCGCCGACGAACTGATCGACCGGTTCGCCATCGACGAACGCGATGACCGTGGGCAGGCTGCGCACGCCGTAGTCGGCGCACAGTTGCGCGTTCTCATCGGCATTGATCTTGACGAGCCGGATGCGCCCCTGGGCTTCGGCTTCCAGCCTTTCGAGCATCGGCCCGAGGGTGTTGCACGGGCCGCACCACGGCGCCCAGAAGTCGGCCAGCACGGGCACCTGATGCGAGACGGCCAGAACGTCGGTGTCGAAGCTGGCGAGATTGGTATCGATCATAGGTCTTGTCGAGCGTGGTAAATTGCGTGAATGGCGGCCGTCGTGCATGCAAAGTCATGGAAAACGGCCGTCCGCTGGAAGCATGGTAATCGCAAAACTGGGCAAAACGGTACGGACGCGCGACAGCGCCCCGGGTTCCCGCCTCGGCCACGCGTCTCGTCACATGCCCCGAACCGTCCGACGCCCGTCGGACATCCGGCAGGGAGACACATGCACGCAGGCCACGGCACGGCGATTTTTTTCACCCAACTGCTCTTGCTGGTTCTCGTCGGCCGTCTGCTCGGCGAGGTGATGCAGCGACTGCGTCAACCCGCGGTCATGGGCCAGTTGCTCGCCGGCGTGCTGCTCGGCCCCTCCATCTTCGGCGCGCTCCTGCCTGCCTGGCAACACGCCGTCTTCCCCGACAACCAAGCGCAGAAAAAAATGCTCGAGGCCGTCTCGGAGCTGGGCGTACTGCTGCTTCTGCTCTCGACGGGGCTGGAAACGGACCTTGGCCTCGTGCGACGCATGAAACGCATGGCCATTTTTGCCTCGGCGGGCGGCATGATGATCCCGTTCGTGTGCGGCTTCGCCCTCGGGTGGCATCTTCCGGACAAGCTGCTGCCGCATCCGGAAGCGCGACTCGTCACCTCCCTGTTTCTCGGCACGGCGCTGTCGATTTCGTCGGTCAAGGTCGTGGCCATGGTCATTCGCGAAGTCGACTACCTGCGACGCAACATCGGCCAGATCATTCTCGCCGCAGCCATCCTCGACGACACCACCGGCTGGATCATCATCGCGGCGATCGCGGGCCTGGGCGCGAGCGGCTCCATCGACCTGGGACATCTGTCGATCAGTCTGGGCGGCACGCTGCTGTTCATCGTGCTGTGCTTTACGGTCGGCAAACGCGCGGTCGCGGTGGCGATTCGGTGGACGAACGATCGCTTCACCATCGAGATGCCCGTGCTCAGCGCGATTCTCGTGATCACCTTCGTGCTGGCTCTCGCGACGGACAAGCTCGGCGTGCACACCGCGCTGGGCGCGTTCATGGCGGGGGTCATGATCGGACAGTCCCCCATTTTGTCGGAAAAGATCGAGGCGCAACTGCGAGGATTGATCGTCGCGCTCTTCGCACCGGTGTTCTTCGGCGTTGCCGGCCTGTCGGTGGATCTGACCATTCTGCTCGATTGGCGCATGCTCGGCCTCGTTGCCGGCCTGATTCTGATCGCCAGCGTGGGCAAGTTCGCGGGTTGCTTCATCGGCGGGCGTCTGGGCGGCATGTCCTCGGCCGAAGCCCTGGCGCTGGCCACCGGGATGAACGCGCGCGGCTCAACCGAAATCATCGTGGCCAGCATCGGCCTGTCGCTCGGCGTGCTGAGCAAGGACCTGTTCACGATGGTCGTCATCATGGCGCTCATCACCACGCTGATCATGCCGCCGGTGCTGCGCCGCGCGCTGGTTCGCATTCCGCTCTCCGACGAGGAAAAAGCGCGACTGGAGAAGGAAGCTGCCGAGGAAAGGGACTTCCTGCCGAACGTCGAACGCATTCTGGCTGCCGTGGATGGCAGCGCCAACGGACGCTTCGCCGCCTGGATCGCCGGGCTGACCGCCGGCGTGCGCGGCACCCTCACGACCGTGCTTGCGCCCACGCCGACGCCGACCGATGGCGGAAAGGCAGCCCGCGAGGTGCGCGAGGCCGAGGAGATCGAGGAGATTGAGGTGGCCGCGTCGGCGAAGCCGCGTGCGACCGCATCGTCCTGGACAGACGGACGGCGCAAGGCTCTCGGGGATCGAGAGGACGGCAAGGAAGGCAACAAGGCGGAGGACGCCGCTCGCACCCGTGACGACGAGGGCGCGAGCCGCGACGCTTACGACATCGCCCTCGCCGCCGCGAAACGCGCCATCGGCCGGGCGCCTGCAACGCCGGGTGTCGAGGAGGACAAGCCCGTTGACAAGGCCCGCAAGGCGGCGCGTCTGGTGCTGCGAGAACGCACAGGCAAAGCGCCTCAGAAAACGCCCGAATTGCCACATGGCCCCATCAAGGACGACACACACGACACCTCGGGCGACGGCAAGTCACGTGCGTCGGGCGCGCCCGCGCCGAAACATGAACCCGTGGGCGAAGCGCATGACGACAAGCGTGTGAGCGAAGCCAGGGAAGAAGGCGAGTTCGTGGCGAGCGACCCGTCGGATGCCGCACGCGAGCAGGAGGCGGCGCAACCGGACAGCAGCCATGAAGCGACGCGCATCTCGGACGAGATCGCCAAGGGGTACGGTTTCGTGATCGCAGGGTTCGACGCGCCCGGCGAAGAATCGGACTCCGACGTCCCGCCGTTGCCCCTGCCCACGGGCGTGCTGCCACTGACCAAGGCATTCGACGGGGCGATCGCCATCGTGCTCGCGCACGGTGAGCACGTGCGCAGACCGGATGCGCCGCTCGACATCCTCGTGCCAGTCTCAGGAACCGACTACTCGCGTCACGCCGCCGAACTGGCCATTACTCTGGCGCGGGCCGCCGACGCGTCGGTCACGGCGCTGCACGTCTCGGCGCGCGTGGCGCCGGGCATGCTGCACCGCCAATGGCGCCCGCGGGTTCTGCGCCCAGACACCGCCGAAGCCGCCATGATGGACAACCTGCACGCGCTGGCCGAGCGCAATGGCGTGAAGCTTCGTACGCGGCTGCTCGCCAGCGGCAAGATCGAGGAGGCCGTGCTTCATCAGATTCACCACGGCAAACACAATCTGCTCGTGCTGGGCGTGCAACCGCGCTTCGGTGACCGCCTGAACTTCGGCGCCGTATCGCATCGCCTGCTCGAAGAACGGCATTGCTCGGTGATCGTGTTGAGCGCCTGATCTTACTGCGCGCCTTCAGGGCGCCCCCCCGCTCCTCCACCTCACCTGGGCGTCCTGCATCGACAAAAAAACGCCTGCTGCCGATCTCCGGCAACAGGCGTTGGTGGGTTTGGCGCGCCGGGGTCAGTTCGCCGACGGCTTGCGCTCCGGCAACGGAATCCATTCCGTCTCCCCCGGCACCTTGCCCATCTCCTGGGCGGTCCACGCGGCTTTTGCCTGCTCGATGCGCTCACGGCTCGACGATACGAAGTTCCAGAAGATGAAGCGCTCGCCATCCAGCGGTGCGCCGCCGAGCAGCATCAGCCGGACCGGCTTGTCGCCCGCCACGATGCGCACGTCCCCTCCTTGCGCGAGCACCCCCATGCGGTGTTCCGGCAGCGTCTCGTCGTTCGCCGTCACCTCGCCCTGCACCGTGTAGATCGCGCGTTCCGCGTATTCGGGCGGCAACACGAACGCCGCACACGGCTCCATGTCGACGGCCAGATAGAAGATCGGCGAGAACACCTTCACCGGGGCCTTCTCGCCGAATGCTTCTCCGAGAATCAGACGCATGTGAACGCCCGGCAGGAAGATGTCGGGCAGCGACGCCGCCTCATGATGCGAAAACGAGGGCTCGGTCTCTTCGTCCGCTTGCGGCAACGCCACCCACGTCTGGATGCCATGCACGTCGCCACCACGCTCGCGCACGTCGTGCGGCGTGCGCTCGGAGTGCACGATGCCGCGCCCGGCGGTCATCCAGTTCACCGCCCCTGGCGTGATGCGCTGGTCGCTGCCGAGGCTGTCCCGGTGCCAGATTTCACCATCGAACAAATAGGTGACGGTCGCCAGCCCGATGTGCGGATGCGGCCGCACGTCCATGCCCTGCCCGGGTGAAAGCGTGGCCGGGCCCATATGGTCGAAGAAAATGAACGGGCCGACGGTCTTGAACGCCAGACTCGGCAGGCTGCGTTGCACGGTGAAAGCGCCGATGTCGCTCAGGTGCGGCTTGAGCACGGCAAGGAAGGGACTCGTGGAATCAGTCATGGCGCGGTTCTCCTGCGGTCTGCGTGTTTGTCGTGGTCGTCATGATCACGTGGGCTTGCCGCCCGATTGTAGAGGACATTGACGGCGCACTCCATGACACTTGCGCATGATTGCCCTGTCGGGAATGTGGCCGCGGGCACGCGGGCGCATGCTGGTGCGGCATCGCTCCTATAATGCAGGGATTGTGAAACGCTTCTGGCACGCGCGCGACGTGTGCATCGACTTATGAACAAGGCCTTCGTCAAGGAAGATAACGGCGACGACGACGATCTCGACGCCGGCGCCCCGGAGATTCCGGCGGGCACCAAGAACTACATTACGCCTGCGGGCTATCGTCGGTTGAAGGACGAACTGCTCGATCTGATCGACAACCAGCGTCCCGAAGTGGTGAAAATCGTGTCCTGGGCGGCGTCCAATGGCGACCGCTCGGAGAACGGCGACTATATCTACGGCAAGCGGCGTCTGCGGGAAATCGATCGTCGCATTCGCTTTCTGACGCGACGTCTGGATAACGCCGAAGTGGTCGACACGCGTCGTCAGGAAAACGTCGATCAGGTGTTTTTCGGCGCACAGGTGACCTATGCCGACGGCAAGGGCGACGAGCACACGATCATGATCGTCGGGATCGACGAGGTCGATCTGGAACGCGGGCACGTCAGCTGGATTTCACCGATCGCCCGGGCCATTACCAAGTCGAAGATCGGCGACACCGTACCGCTGCGCACGCCGGCCGGACTCGATCAGATCGAGATTCTCGACGTGCGCTATCCGCCCTCGGAATAGCGAAAACGTCTCGCCTCGACGCATGTCGTCGCGCTCAACGAAAACGCCTCCCGAGGGAGGCGTTTCACGCGGAAGCGGCACGCGACGGCGGTCAGTAATTGCCGCGCTCGCGTGCGACTCGCATGGCGTGGTTGGCGTGGATCTCTTCCTGATGCCGCTCACTCGGGCGCTCACGCGCCACGCGCATCACGTCCGGATTCACACGGATACGGCGCATCACGTTCGCGAGATGCACACGGTCGCTCACCTGAATGAGGAAGCGCAACGTTGCCGATTCGTCCGGCACCACTTCGTCCATGCCGATGTGCACGATGTTGGCATCGGAAGCCGTAATGTCGGCAGCCACACGCGAGAACACGCCCCGGTTGTGATGCACGAGCACCTTGATGCCGACGTCGAACAAACGGCCCGGTTGCGGCGCCCACGCCACATCGATCCAGCGAGTCGGGTCCTTGCGATGAACGCGGCGCGCAACCGGGCAGTCCGTCGTGTGAATCGCCATGCCGAGGCCGATGCCGATGTACCCCATGATGGCGTCGCCGGGAATCGGGCGGCAACACGCCGAGAACTGCACCGACATGCCTTCCGTGCCGGTGATGAGCACCGGCGGCCCGACGTTCTCGTCGCCCGGACGCGGTGAATCCGGATCGTCCGGGCTATCGTCGTTCTCGCCTTCCTTGCCCGAGGAGAGCACCGCAAGGCGCTTGGCCATGACGGCCGCCACGCGACGCCCCAGCCCGATGTCCGCAAAGATATCCTGACGATCCTTGTTGCCGGTCCATTGCGCGAGCTTGTCCCACGTCTCCGGCGAAATCTCGCTCATCGTCAGGCCATAGCCCTTGAGCGCCTGCTCGACCAGACGCTCGCCAAGCTGCACCGACTCGGCGAAGCGCATCGTCTTGAGGTAATGACGAATGGCCGAACGCGCCTTGCCGGTGCGCACGAAGCCGAGCCACACGGGGTTCGGTTTCGAATACGGCGCGGTAATGACTTCCACGATGTCGCCGTTCTTCAACTCGGTGCGAAGCGGCAGCAATTCGTTGTTGATCTTGACGGCCACGCACTGGTTGCCCAGATCGCTGTGGACCGAATATGCGAAGTCGAGCGCCGTCGCGCCGCGCGGCAGCGCCATGATGCGCGCCTTGGGCGTGAAGACGTAGACGGCGTCGGGGAACAGGTCGATCTTGACGTGTTCGAGGAATTCCGTGGAGTCGCCGGTCTCGCTCTGGATGTCGAGCAGCGACTGGAGCCACTGATGCGCGTGCTTCTGCACGTCGTTCATGTCCGCGCCGCCGTTCTTGTATAGCCAGTGCGCGGCCACGCCCGCTTCCGCGATCTCGTGCATGCGGCGCGTGCGAATCTGAAATTCGATCGGTGTGCCGAAGGGACCAACGAGCGTCGTGTGCAACGACTGATAGCCGTTGACCTTCGGAATGGCGATGTAATCCTTGAACTTGCCGGGCACCGGCTTGTAGAGCGCGTGAAGCACACCAAGCGCGAGATAGCACTGTGCATTCGATTCGACGACGACACGGAAGCCGTACACGTCCAGCACCTGCGAGAACGAGAGCTGCTTTTCCTGCATCTTGGTGTAGATGCTGAAGAGCGTCTTCTCGCGGCCAAAGACGTCGGCACTCACCTCGCCGTCTTTGAGCGCCTTCTCAACGGCGTCGAGAATCTTGCCCACCACTTCGCGCCGATTGCCGCGCGCGGCCTTCACGGCCTTGTCGAGCACGGCATAACGGCGCGGGTGGTAATTCGCGAAGCTCAGATCCTGAAGCTCGCGATACGTATTGTTCAGACCGAGACGGTGCGCGATGGGCGCGTAGATGTCGAGCGTTTCACGCGCCACACGGCGCTGCTTTTCCGTCGAGGTGACACCCAGCGTGCGCATGTTGTGCAGGCGGTCCGCCAGCTTGACGAGAATGACGCGCACATCGCGCGCCATCGCCAGCAACATTTTGCGAAAGCTCTCGGCTTGCGCTTCTTCCCGGCTTCGAAACTCCATCTTGTCGAGTTTCGACAAGCCGTCGACCAGTTCCGCAACCTTCGGTCCGAATCGCTCGGCGAGTTCGGCTTTAGTCACCCCCTGGTCTTCCATCACGTCGTGCAGCAACGCGGCCATGATCGACTGCGCATCGAGCTTCCACTCGGCACAAATCTCGGCAACGGCGACGGGATGGGTAATGTAAGGCTGTCCGCTCTGACGATATTGCCCCAGGTGGGCTTCGTCGCTGAACTGGAAGGCTTCCTTGATTTGCGCGAGGTCGCTTTCCTTGAGGTATTCCCCAAGCATGCCCTTCAGACGGGCGATCGAGACGACCTCGTGCTTGCGTGGCTGCTCAGGCGTTGCCGTCGGACCGAACAGGTGCCGGTAGGACTGCTCTAGCAGCGCATCGATGTACTGTCGTGTGGCGCTCTCGCCCTTTTTCTTCTTTCGCTCGGGCTTGGGCTCCCCCGCTTTGGGTTCATCCGCAGCGATGGACGCGGCCGGTGATTTCGCATGACTCATACGTGTACCTGCATCGTCGAGCGGCCCGGAACGTCACATCGCATCAGTGCAGTCTCCCGATCAGAGCGGCACTTTCTTGAGCATCTCGATGCCAACCTGACCGGCCGCGATTTCGCGCAGCGCGACGACAGTCGGCTTGTCCTTGTTGTTCTCGAGCTTCGGCGTGTGACCTTGCGCCAGTTGGCGGGCGCGGTAGGTCGCAGCGAGAGCGAGCTCGAAGCGATTCGGAATTTGTTTCAGGCAGTCTTCAACGGTAATTCGGGCCATAAGGAGGTTCCTTCTCAATATAAGGCGTATTCTATCGCAGCCGGCGCGCACTCGCGCAAAACACGAGGGTCGTCGGCGAATGCGACGGTGTTACTCGTGTTCGTTCGGTGCGTGGATGTCCAGATCGGTGAACAGCGTCTTGTGACGTGCGTACTGCGAAGCAAAGCGCAGGCGCACTGCCGTGAACACCGATTGCAGTTGGTCGAGCGCGCGCTGGAATTCGTCATTGATGATGATGAAATCCGCCTCCGGCGCATGCGCGATCTCGCCACCGGCAGCGAGCAGGCGTCGCGCAATGACCTTCGGCTCGTCCGTGCCGCGCTTTTTCAACCGCTCTTCGAGCGCTTCGATGGACGGCGGCAAAATGAAAATGCCGACGGCATTCGAGAAGCGCTTGCGCACCTGCTGCGCACCTTGCCAGTCGATTTCCAGCAAGACATCGCGGCCCTCGCGCATCTGTTCTTCGATCCACACGCGCGAGGTGCCGTAATAGTTGCCGTGGACTTCGGCACTCTCCAGAAACTCGCCGCGCTTGCGACGCTCCAGAAATTCCTCGACGGAGATGAAGTTGTAATGCACGCCTTCTTTTTCGTTCGCACGCGGCGCACGCGTGGTGCACGAGATCGACAGGCGAACGTCGCGATCCTGCGCGAGCAGTGCGTTCACCAGCGTGGACTTGCCCGCGCCCGAGGGGGCGACCACCATGAACAGATTGCCGGGATACTCGGCGTGCAAGGGGGGCTGCGGGGGGTGTGATTGCGAGGACATACGACTTACTCCAGGTTCTGCACTTGCTCGCGCATCTGCTCGATGTAGAGCTTGAGCTCCATCGACGCATCGGCGAGTTCCTTCGAGGCCGCCTTCGAGCCGAGCGTATTCGCTTCGCGATTGAGCTCCTGCATCATGAAGTCGAGCCGTTTGCCCACCAATCCTCCCTTGTCGAGGATATGGCGGGTTTCCTTCAGGTGGGCATCGAGACGCGTGAGCTCTTCCGCCACGTCGATACGCACGCCATACATTGTCACTTCCTGACGAATACGTTCTGCGATTTCTTCCTTGCCAGGGGCAGCCGAGCCTTCCGGCACGACGATGCCCAGCGCTTCCTGCAGACGGTCCACGATCTTCTGCTGATGGCGCGCAATCAGCTCCGGCACGAGCGGTTGCAGGCCCGTGAGAATCGTTTCCATCTTTTCGATGCGCTCAATCAGGCTCGCCTTGAGCTGCGCGCCTTCGCGCTTGCGCACTTCGACGAGATCGCCGATGGCCGCGCGACCGGCGTCGATCACGGCATCGCGCAGCGCTTCGGCCGTCACCGACTCCTCGCCGAGCACGCCCGGCCAGCGCAGAATCTCGCCCGTGCGCATGCGCTCGGCATCGGGGAAAATCGCAAGCACCTGCTGTTCGAGATCGGCGAGTTGTTTGACGGCGTCGAGATTGAGCGCACCGTTGGCGCCGCTCTCCGGACGTTGGACGTTGATGCGGATATCGACCTTGCCGCGCGAGAGTTTGCCGGTGAGCGCTTCACGCAGCACGGGCTCGCACGCACGCGCTTCTTCGGGCATGCGAAATGCCAGATCCAGAAAGCGGGAATTGACCGTACGTAATTCGACCGACACGCTCGCGCCTGCGGCTCCATCGGCATGCGCAATGTCGCGCGTGACGCTGGCGTAGCCGGTCATACTGTAGATGTTGTTGTCTTTCATCGGGGTGACCGGCACCACAGCGCCGCGCAGCTTTTTCAGCGGGGCCATGCAGCAACCGGTTTCGCATGCAATGGATGAAAGGCGATTATCGCATTTTCCGGCCCGGCGCTCCCGAATCCGCACACGGTGGCGGCGCACTGCCGGCATGCCAAAGGCGTTTAGCGATACCATTCGGGTATTACCGCATTAATTCACCTCGCAGGACACTCACTCATGACCCAGATCACCCGCCCGGACGGCCGTGCGCAAGACGCACTGCGCCCCGTGCGCATCACCCGCCAATACACCCGCTACGCCGAAGGTTCCGTGCTGATCGAATGCGGCGACACCAAGGTCATCTGCACGGCCAGCGTCGAAGAGAAAGTACCGGGTTTTCTGCGCGATTCGGGCCAGGGCTGGCTGACCGCCGAGTACGGCATGCTGCCGCGCGCCACGCACACACGCGGCGATCGCGAAGCCGCCCGTGGCAAGCAAAGCGGACGCACGCAGGAAATCCAGCGCCTGATCGGCCGCTCGCTGCGCGCCGTCTTCGATCTCGAAAAGTTCGGTGCGCGCACCCTCCAGATCGACTGCGACGTCATCCAGGCCGATGGCGGCACCCGTTGCGCGTCGATTACCGGCGCGTTCGTGGCGGCACACGACGCCGTCTCGAAGCTCATCGCCGACGGCAAGCTCGAAACGTCCCCGATCCGTGCCCATGTCGCCGCGGTCTCCGTCGGCCTGTATCAGGGCCAGCCGGTACTCGACCTCAATTACGCCGAAGACTCGGCGTGCGACACCGACATGAACGTCATCATGACGAGCGCAGGCGGTTTCGTCGAAATTCAGGGCACGGCCGAAGGCGAGCCGTTCACGCGTGCGCAAAGCAATGTGCTGCTCGATCTGGCCGACGCCGGCATCCGTCAACTGATCGACGCGCAAAAGCGCGCCCTCGGAGTCTGACGATGGCCATGCAGAAAATCGTGCTGGCCTCGAATAATCCGGGCAAGCTGCGCGAGTTCGCCTCGCTGTTCGAACCGCTCGGCATCGAACTCGTGCCGCAGGGCATGCTCGGCGTGTCCGAGGCCGAGGAGCCTCACGTCACCTTCATCGAGAACGCGTTGACCAAGGCCCGCCATGCGGCCGCCGCCACCGGCCTGCCCGCGCTCGCCGACGACTCCGGGCTGTGCGTGCCGATCCTGGGCGGTGCGCCCGGTGTCTATTCCGCGCGCTACGCCGCACGCGCCGGACGCGAAAAGTCGGATGCCGCGAACAACCGTCACCTGATCGAACAGCTCGCGCCGCACGCAGACACGCCCGGCTACCGTGACGCCTACTACTTCGCCGCGCTCGTGCTCGTGCGTCACGCACAGGACCCGCAGCCGATCATCGCGGAAGGCCGCTGGGACGGCGAAATCGTCGACGACGCACGCGGAGCGCATGGCTTCGGCTACGACCCGCACTTCCTGATCCGCTCGTTGAATCAGACGGCCGCCGAACTCGACCCTGCCGTGAAAAACGCTCACAGTCACCGGGCGCGCGCGTTGCGTGTCCTGCTCGAAAAGCTGGGACGGGAGGCGTAAGCGGTATGAGTCAGTCAGCGCTGCCCGTGCAGAACTTCCTTCGGCCCTGCAAGATCAGTCTGCCGGCATTGCCGCCGATGTCGCTGTACGTGCACTTTCCGTGGTGCGTTCGCAAATGCCCGTATTGCGACTTCAATTCGCATGAGTGGCGCGGCGAAGGGGGCGCGCAGGCGTTTCCCGAGCAGGCGTATCTGGACGCATTGCGGCAGGACCTCGAACAGGCGATGCCGCTGGTTTGGGGGCGTCCGGTGCACACCGTCTTCATCGGCGGCGGCACTCCGAGCCTGTTGTCGGCGGCAGGACTGGATCGATTGTTGTCCGATCTGCGCGCCCTGCTGCCGCTCGACGCCGACGCCGAAATCACGATGGAAGCCAACCCCGGCACGTTCGAGGCGGACAAGTTCCGAAGCTTCCGCGCGAGCGGCATCAACCGGTTGTCGATCGGCATTCAGAGTTTCAACGGCGAGCATCTGAAGGCGCTCGGGCGCATTCACGATGGCGACGAAGCCCGTCATGCGATCGAGATTGCACAGGCGAACTTCGAGAACTTCAACCTCGACCTGATGTTCGCGCTGCCCAACCAGACGCTGGCGCAGTGTCAGCAGGACGTGGAAACGGCGATCTCGTTCGCCCCGCCCCATTTGTCGCTGTACCACCTCACGCTCGAGCCGAACACGCAATTCCACAAGTACCCGCCCACCGTGCCGGACGACGACACCGCCGCCGATATGCAGGACTGGATTGCGCAGCGCACCGCCGCAGCCGGTTATGGGCGTTACGAGGTGTCCGCCTATGCGCAGCCGCATCGACGCGCGAAGCACAACCTGAACTATTGGGAGTTCGGCGACTACCTTGGCATTGGCGCAGGAGCGCACAGCAAGATTTCGTTTCCGCATCGCGTGCTGCGTCAGGTGCGTCACAAGCATCCGCAGCGATACATGGAGACGGTGACCGAGGGCAATGCGATTCAGGAAGAACGCGAGGTCGATGCCCGCGATCTGCCGTTCGAGTTCATGCTCAACGCCTTGCGTCTGACCGATGGCGTGAAGAGCGAACTTTTCGCCGATCGCACGGGTTTGCCGATGGCGAAAATCGCCAGGGCGCTTGCTGCCGGCGTCGAAAAGGGGCTGCTCGTCGACGACCCGCAACGCATCGCCCCCACGGCGTTGGGGCAACGCTTTCTCAACGACCTGCAAGGGATGTTTCTGGAGCGCGACGACAAGTAAGCGTCGGGCAACGGCACGAACCCAAACGGCGGGACATCTTTACAGAGGATGTTCCGCCGTTTGATTTGGATGGTTTGATTTGGATGCCTTGGCTGAAAATCACTTGAGGCGGGTCGCTTGAGTTTGCCCCAGACCGCTCAAGTCACCCCAGCGCCGCCCCCATTTCCCTGAGCGCCTTGCGAATGATCTTGCCGGTCACCGTCATCGGAAGCTCCGGCAGGAAGACGACCTTGCGCGGGTACTCGTGTGCGGCCAGACGGCGCTTCACGAACGTCTGGATTTCCCTGGCAAGCGCATCGGACGGTTCGTGCCCTTCGCGCAGCACAACGAACGCTTTGACGATCTCCGTGCGCAATTCGTCGGGCTCGCCAATGACGGCGGCGAACTGCACCGACGGATGTCGGATCAGGCAGTCCTCGATGGGGCCCGGGCCAATGCGATAGCCGGCGCTGGTGATCACATCGTCCGAGCGGCCGGTGAAGGTGATGTACCCGTTTTCATCGACGAATCCCGAGTCACCCGTGAGCAGAAAGTCGCCGCGATATTTCTCCATCGTCGCGTCGGGGTTGTGCCAGTAGCCGAGGAACATGACCGGATTCGGTCGCGCAATGGCGATGTTGCCGACGGCGCCGGTGGGCAGCGGCGTGCCGTCGTCGTCCACGATGGTCACGGCGTGTCCGCGCACGGCGCGCCCGATCGCGCCCGGCAATGCGGGAAACTCCGCCGCGCATGACGACACGACCATATTGCATTCCGTTTGCCCGTAGAACTCGTTGATGTCGACGCCGAGATGCTCGCGCCCCCATGCCAGCAATTCCGGGCCGAGCGATTCGCCGCCGCTGGCGACCGAGCGCAATTGCAACGGCCAGTGCTCACGCGGCGACGGCACGGTGCGCAGCATCTTGAGCGCGGTGGGTGGCAGGAACGTGTTGCGCACACCGTGACGCGCCATCAGATCGAACGCCGCAACGGGGTCGAACTTCTCGAACCGTCTGGATAACACAGGCACGCCGTGATGCAACGCCGGCAACAGAACATCGAGCAGTCCGCCGATCCATGCCCAGTCCGCTGGCGTCCAGATCAGGTCGCCTTCCTGCGGGAATCCGTTATGCGACGTCTCGACCCCGGGCAAATGGCCGAGCAGGACCCGATGCGCGTGCAACGCCCCTTTGGGTTTGCCGGTGGTGCCGGAGGTGTAGATGATCAGCGCAGGGGCGTCGGCGCGTGTCTGAACGGGCTCGAAATGCGCATCGCGCGACGCGATGGCGGGCCACAGCGCGAGCAGCCCGTCCTCGGCGACGCCCCAATCCTGATCGTCCGCCACATGGTGATGTGCTTCGGGCAGGTCGTCGTGAACCACGTACACGAGACGCAGGTCGGGCAACTCGGCGCGAATGTCGTCGATCTTGCCGATGCTGGCCAGATCGGTCACGAGCACGGCGGCGCCCGAGTTTTGCAGGCGATAGGCGAGCGCTTCGGGACCGAAGAGCGTGAATAGCGGCACGGCGATGGCGCCGAGCTTGTAGGCGGCGACGTGCGCGACGAGCGTGGCGGGCGACTGGGGCAGAAAGATGCCGATGCGATCGCCCGCTTTCACGCCCTGGGCGCGCCATTCGTTGGCGAGCTGATTGGAGAGTTGTTTCAGGACATCGAACGTGAGTCGCACGTGCGAGCCGTCTGCGCTCTCGTGCACGAGGGCGAGCCGGTTGGTCCCGTCGGCCCATTTATCGCAAACGTCGACGCCGATGTTGTAGAGCGTGGGAATCTGCCAGGAGAATGCGTTGGCGGTGGGGGCGTCGTCGGTCGGGGCGAGTGCCTTGCGCTCGCCACTGGCGTCATTTGACGTCTCTTGGGCGGGGGCGCGGGAGGTGTCGGCATCCATGCGGTTGTCTCCGGGTCATGTCTGGCCTCGCACGGTAACGCCGGGGGCGTACACCGCACGTCATTCGGGAATGATGCATGCGGGACGGGGACAAGACAAGGGGTGACGGGGGAAACACTAGGAAATTAGCGGGGTGTAGCGTGATTTCGATGCAAAGATGGCTTCACATCATGGCATGAGCGGGTATAATGCGCGCTGCCGTGCGGTACTGGCCTGCGCCGGAGCGCCAGCGATTCCGGCGCCGATCCTCCCGGACCGCACGCATCTCAAGCTGTCGTCACGACAGCACCTCGAAGCCACGACCTTGCGTCGTGCACAACGCCCCGGAGGCGTGCCAGAGTGGTTTAATGGACCGGTCTTGAAAACCGGCGAAGGGGTAACCCTTCCGTGAGTTCGAATCTCACCGCCTCCGCCAGAATTTCCGTGTTTTCACGGTAGTGCCTACTGACATCCGTAGGCGGTGCTCCGCAATTTTTTTGGGGATGCTCCGCAAAACGGCGAAATTGCACCGTATGTGCTCTTTTGGATGAGGTCCTTCGTCGGCGCCCAAATGCGTAATCAATAGCTGCTTCCGACCCTAAGCAGCTGTTCGGCAGCGGTGTGCCAAAACCGGCCATTCGCCCAGCGCGAAGCGGTCAGGAAGAAACGCAAAGGTCGGCGGGCCTAGCCTAAGCTCCGCGAAAGCCGCGATCGGCGTCAGAACCCCGCTGGGGATGCACGGATCAGTGGTTATTCGAAACTCTGCTCGCCTCTCCGATCGCGCTTGCTCTCATGTTCGATCCAGCGTTCGAGTTCGGGCAGCATGTCGGTGACCCGTTGCCGAACCTCGCCTCCAACATTGTCACCCAGCGTTGTGATAGCCGCGCGACGCCGAACCAGGATATCGGCGAGCGAGCCACTCCAGCTGCGCGGATGCAGCCGCGACCAGATATCACCGAGGAACGCCAGCTTGTCTGGCGCGTGGTCCAATATTTCCAGGAAAAGCGTGGAGACACCGTTCTCCTCTTCGCCCTGCTGCCGCTTGAACATGGGGATGCTTTTGCCAAGCAGCGGATAGCGCCGATCCGGATCGATATTCGCCCATTGAACAAGGGTCTCGGCGCCGACATCTTCCACCGGCGTGCCAGACCCGAAGCCCCCCTCAAACAGCCTCCGATTTCTCGGCCTGAGTTCGGGGAGCAGGAGTTCGTCGAGTGCGACCAGGGGATGGATCTCGAAGATCGCCTTGAGGACATAACCAAGATCGTAGGACGAGAGATAGTCGGTCTCCAGTCCGGCCCGGACGCGAACGCAGATTTCCCGCAACGTCGCCTCCCCATCAGGTCCGGCGCAGCAGACCCGAATAACGGTATGCAGCCCAAAATCGCGTAAAGACTGATTCTTTCCAAAGTCAGCGCGCAGTAGCAGCTCACGGCCAATAATGATCAAGGATGGCGCACGTTGACGGCCTTCTTCCCGATCGCGGTAGAAGTGCATGTGCAATATATCAAGCGCGATCTCGACGCCGTCGGCCAAATTGCCGATGTCGGTGAGTAGCAGGCCAAGCGCGTCGGGTGGAGACTCCACAACACTGCCATTGGCGATGCTTTGAAAATTCCGCGCCGAAAGGACGCCACGTTCGATCGCACGCCGAAGCCGCGCTATGCCTTGGGCATCTATAGCAACACGCGCCTGAAGATACGGCAGACTCGCGGCAAGATCGGGATTCTGGATCACATTCTCTAGCGTAGCGTTGGCAAAGGCCGAAGCCTTGGCGTGCGCGCCATGGATGAACCCGCCCAGCACCGTCGCATTCCGGCTGTCCGCCTCGGCGGCGGAGAAGAGGTCCAGCAGTTCACACCACATCGCATCAAGATCGGCGGCACCATCCGACAGACCAATGCCGCATTCATAGGCGCGCTGCGGATTTTGTTCGACGAGCAGTTCGGCAATGAAGGTGGCGCGCGTCTCCGGGTCGTGCGCGAGTGCGGTGCCGATCTCTTTCGCCTGCAGGGAGGCGCGCTCATAGGGTTTCATGACGTCGCCGTCATCCGCATCGCCATCAGCCACATCCCAACCGAAACTGTTGCCCCGCAGTACGACCGCACGGGCCTGATGGAGAAGATCGGTGGGTTTCAGGTGTTCGATGAGCGCAACGAGACGGGCGCGCACCTCATCCGGCATCGCGTCGCCCGCGAAGCGCAGCGCTGTGCGGAAGCCGATCCACCCCTCGATCCAAGGTCGCTCGGAAGAAAAATGGGTCGCTGCCCGTTCGAGCGCATCGTGGGAGGCGCCGAAGCGCCACAGCTCTCTTATGCGGCGGGCAAGGTGGTCTCTGGCGTTTTCGATGATTGGCGATAGCTCGACCGCCAGGTCGACCGCGCCGTTGTACCAGGCCCAGATGTCACCGTAGGTCGGCGGGTGCCAGCCATAGTCCCGTGACCGGGCGCCGAAGTCGAAGTCGCTGGATGAACTGAAATGGTGCGCCTTCAGCAGCGCATCGAGGGCGACGCCGGCGCAGCGCACCAAAGCCGGATCACCCGATTGAGCGAACCGGCGAACGAGCGCTCGCCGCTGATCTGGTAAAGCCTTGGTGCCGGACAGGTGCAGGTGAAACAGCTCGGCGAACATGTCCGACGCCGAGTTGTTGTGGTGGTCGGGCGATTCAGCGGAAAGGAACCGCGCAAGCAAGGTTGCCGCGCGGTCGAACAGCGGCGGATCGTAAGCGAGGAGCTTGATCAACCGTATCCATTGCCGCCGATTGCTCGACTGCGGATCGATGATCTCGCCGCCATCTGGGCCGGCAATATCACGCCCGATCCTCGCGAGCACGGCATCGGGCTCGACCGGGGCGATGTTAGCGATGATCTGAAGGCCGTCTTCTCCCAATGCCGCAAGATCGCCGAGTGGCCCGTCGGCACGGAGCCAGCGCTCGACCGCGGCCCGCGCCTCGGCGCTGTCGTGCAGATAGCCGAGGCGGCGCGAAAGGGACTTCTGCATCCGCGTTGTAAGCGACGCACAGAAGCGATCGAAATCGGCCGGCGGTATGCGTTCAAGGGCGAACCCGGCGAGCGGGTTGGCGATCGCATGCGGCAGGATAGCGCGCCACCGTCCCCGCAGTTGCGCGATCCCCCGCTGCCGAAGCGCGTTCAGCGCCGCATATATCGCCGCCACTGGAACACCGCGAATAGCGGCGACCCGCGCGAGTTCACCGCCTTCCGAAGTGTCCTCGCCATCGATCGAATAGAGCAGGGCAAGGTCTTCGGCAGCGGAAAGCAGATCCCGGTCAGGCTCGTTGCGTTGATGAAAAATCCGCTCGAAGAGGTCGCGGCTCTTGAGCTTTCCCAAGGTTTCGCCTTTTCCGAGCGTGTCGGCGAGAGCGCGCGCCACGCGGAAGTTTCCTCCGCTGAACTCCGATATGGTTCGCCGGTCGACCTGCGTCACATTGGGGAAGGTCTTTTCCAGCCACTGCGCCACCATTTCGGGCGATGCCGATTGCAGGCGGAAGACCTCGGTACGCTCGGGCTCGTCGTCGCGAACATCATATTCGACAGTTAAGAGACTGACTTGGCTCCCAGCTTCCGAACAGATGCGGGCCAGTTCGCTGTGCGTCGCCGGGTTACAGTTGTCGACGATTAGGATCGCGCGTCGTCTTGCGATCACCAGCTGGCGCGCCATGTCCCGTGCGGTCGGGTCAGTCTCCTCCGAATAGTCGGTATAGACGGCGAACCCCGGATCGAGCGGCACCTCGCCCACACCTTCCTCGAACAGTGCCTGCACGAGACGAGTCTTTCCGAGGCCGGACAAGCCGATCAACCGGATACATTGGCGAGCTTTGGTCAGAGAGACGCGAAGCCGGGCGATACCCTCGCCGATAGTGAGTTGCTCGCGGTCGCTAGTTCTCTCATCGGTTAGGCAGGCCTTGTCGTTGAAGAGATAGGGCGTCTCCTCGCTCACGCCGACGCCGCACCAATCGCCGATGCTGCTCCAGCCCGACATACCGATGCCGAGCCGCGTGCGGACCCAAGCGGCGATTCCGGGATAGTGATTGACCCATGTCGCCAGCCGGTCGCGATCGTAGAAGTCGCTATGCAACTGCCCGGCCTCAGGCAAATCGTCGAGCTGCGCCCGGATCGCATCGCGACGATCGCTCAGCCGCTTGTCTGCGACCGATCCTTGCGCGCTGACGATAATGTAAGCGCCGGAGCGAGCGGCGAGTTCGGCGATGACCGGCCGTAGTACGCCGCGAGGACGCATCTCATCGCGGATTGCGCTCGCTGGCATGTCGGGCTTTTTTACCTGAAACCCTGTGTGCTGGCGCGGCACGAAATCCGGCCTCGGTAGTGCGGGCCGGCACTCGACCCGGACGTCAAGCCCGCCATCGGCCGCATCCTGATTGCCGCCAGAGGTTACCGACGAACTGGGGCAACCCTGCGCCCGCAATTCTGCCAAGGCGAGACGTGCGACGAGTGTTCGCAGATCGGCGTCATTGAGCTCGGCGACTTGTGCGCCAGTAATTTCGAACATCGTTCTTCAACACCCTTTCATCAAGTATAGGAGAGCATGCGGGAGAACAAAGAGCGGTCAAGCGATAGTTGGTCCGCCACGGCCGCGACCGAACTGCCAGTTGTTCCGTCGCCACGCATGGTGCCTGCGACTGGCTTGCTGAGCTGGCGCTCCAGCGCCGGTGGCCACGGCACGAGCGCGAACTCGCGCGATCCGGCAGAAAGGCTGTTGGGTCGCCATCCGCGCGATTTCTTCTAGGTGCTGAGCACCTGAATCGTCTCGAGATGCTTTAGCGCCGCGCTATCTAGGCCGTTCGTGAAGAAAAAGCGTTTGCCTTTTACGTCGCCGAAGAACTTCTTGAACCGATTGACGGTGGCGTTGGCATCGCCCCCGCCGGTGGTGCTGCCTATGCTATTTCTTCGAGAATGATCGGCGGCCTCGAAAGGGCCAGCCTGAACAAATGTCCATTCAGCACGATTTGCGGCTCAGAAGCTGCCAGTGTGTTTCCAGCCCAGTTTTTTCCTTTTCCCTTAGATCGCCTTGGTGATCGCCGAATGTCAGCTGTTGGCCGAATACCGCCGATCACAAACGTCGGCCTCCGACCCTGAAGAGACGTTTGTGTGCCCGTAAAGCGACCATTCGAAATGACATAACGCGAAGCTACCCAACGTCCTTATGCCGTGCTGCCCTTCGCTCTTTGGCTATCTGAAGGCGCTTTGGCTCGGTATACAAACGCTCGAGCAGCTCATAAGCAAATTCGTGCAGGTCCTCTGCATCCACCTCTGTTAACGTTCCATCGTGGGCACCGTCGTTGCCATCGTCCTTGACACAGGCAGCAAGCTCGCGCAACGCTTCTGGCAACCTCCCTGTGTCAAAGAGCCACGCCAGCCGAAACCCAAGGCTCCCGCGTATTCGTTTAGTAAGGCCATCGACGTCGTCGGCAGGCATCAGCGATTTCGTTGCAAAGTCGAGGCACAACCGGAACATTGTGCCCGCCGCGTTGTAACACTTCACGGCCATGCAGGTGGCACCTTCCTTGAACGCAGCTTCGATATCTGCCGGAAGATATTCTGGAGGCTGCTCGGCGTTTTCGTCCTTAAGACTTAGGTATCCTTCGACCGTAAAGTAGTCGTTCAGGGTGCCGGCAAGGGCTCCAAGACCGATATTACGAACATTGACCTGAGATGCGGCTGAGGTTTGCGCCAAAATAATGACGCTGCCGTCGTGGCACTTCCGGCAAATGCAGAACGCTTCATACCAGTGCTGCCAGCCATATTCGATTCGAGAAAAGTTTTCACCAGCCAAATCCAATGTGATGTGTCCAGCCCCGCAGCGCGGACAATCGGCAACCAGTTCCGCCATCTCTTTTTTTCCTTTGTCTTGTTGGGTGTCAGGCTCACACGCAAACATAACTCATCCCGTAGGAGAGGCTATCCGATTATCTACGATTCGGCCGTCGATCTCGAACGTCCGCTTCTGACCGAAAGCGGTTTCGCATATATGCCCCCCCCAAAAAAGCTACCTTAACGCTCTGCAGCCGCTATCAACGCAGTTGCGTATAGATATAGGCGATCCAAGATAGTCAGCGCGTCGGCTCGACTTTAGCGCCTCGACGATTCCGCATATACCGCTCTGTGGTCGCAATATTCGTGTGCCCAAGTTGCTTCTGCGCAGCACGTATATCGCCAACATCATCGGCCTTGTCCGTACCTGCTTTCGCTCTCAGGTCACGAAACTGATATTTTTTCGGATCGGCCAACCCAGCTTCCTGGCGCGCTTCCACAAACATCGATTGAATCGACTTTAAGCCAACACGCTGCCCACGCTCGTTCACAACAAGGAAAAGACTTCGCGGATTATGACTCATTTTTTGCTTAGAAATCCGATCAATCGTTTCCTTTAGTCGCCCCGTTATTCGGATTCTAACCTTGGCGTTTGTCTTGCCCTGCTGGATTATCAGGCATCCATCCGCAATATCGCATTCGCTCATTTTTAAAACGTCGGACGGGCGTTGGCCGGTCAGATATGCCAGATCCATCGCATCGCGTAACGGCTGGTGAGCGTTGGTGTGGATTAGGTGATATTCGTCGTCCTCGATATAAACGTCGCGCGGACGTTCTTTGTAGCCCTTTATTCCTGCGCAGGGATTCGGTTGATCCGTGTTTCCCCACTCTCTCGCCTTGTTCCAGATGTGCTAAAACAGAGCCTTCTCTCGGTTCGCCCTCACCTGACCTTCCGTGCCCTTAGCTTCCTTGCCGCTCGCCCGAAGGGCATCCACAGTACTTCGCACTCGCCAGTCCAAATATTGACGGACATTGATCGGCTTGATCTCGTCCAACTGAGCCGGTGGGTCGTCAAAAAACGCATAGAGCTTTGCCAACATTGCCCGATCTCCCTCGCGGGTCTTGAGCGCCTTCGTCGGCAAAACCTCCCGCACGTATCGCTCCGCAACGTAGCGGAACGTAATCAGCTTTCGATGAATCGGTTTTGCGTCCGCTTCAAACTCAGTCCACTTTCGCACCGCCTGTACGAAGTCGGAACCAAGGGGAATTTCGCGGCGCGGTTTGCCGCCAGCGTCGTAGTAGTAGTAGAAAACTCGTCCGCTTCGTTGCGTTCGTGCACGCATGCCCTTCGGCAAATTCAAATTCACACTCGGCTTACGCCCCATGCTCGCCCTCCAGTACACGAGGCACCCATCGAGGCGTGCTAACTACTGCCTCGCCACCTCGGCCTTCGATAGCCACTCGCGCCACTATGGGACGCCCACCTGCGTTCAGAAAGAACGGAACACCCATGCGTCTGAGAGCCTCTGCCTGCTTGGTTTTGATTTGCCTGCCAGTCAGGTACTGAACCTCTTCCCGGGCTAAAAATGTCTCCATTCTCGTTATCTCGTTAAGTGTTACGGATATAAATTTAGGGCACGCTTCGCGCGCCCCCGCCGTCCTCGACCCTGCGGGCGGCGGCGGTCGCCCGAAGCGTCCTAATCATCACCATCTGTGCCACTCCAAAAGTCGAAAGGAAAAACCGTTTGCCATTGAACTGCGGTCGCACAGACGGCAGCGCTCCGGCTAACGTCATCGGCACTACCCGCTGCTCGGTCGCGCGAGTCGCGCTGGGCCGCGCGTCGACGGCCCCGACGCTGCAGAAGCACTCGTAAAAAATCGCGGCTTCGGCCACGGCAGCGACACTCCCGACGCTGGACGCCCTTCTCTGCCATATCTGCCTGGACCACCTGAAACCTATGGCGATGCGACACGTCTGCACATGCATGGAAAAACGACGCAAAGGTCTTTACCTGAACCTCCCTGCGCGGACTCCGTACAGTCGACAAGACAACAACCGATCGAACACACAGCCCTCTAACTTCGAACTCAGGAAATCAATGGCGACTGCGCAGCGGAAATGGCAGGAGCCAAATGTGTGAGAAAAGGATGTGGGCAGCCACGCACCAGCTAGGAAAAACGCACACGTCACAATGACCGCCTCGCTAAGACCGTCGGGCATGCGCTAGTTGCGTAGAGGTGTAACGCTACAATACGGGCACCCAAGCAATCGTCTCTCCACGGTCCAAAGGCGAATTCCGGAAGGCATTCGCCTTTGGTCGTTTCTATGTCACAGATGAATGTCGTGCCACCACCACCGAAGGCGCTGAGCTTCAGCTTTCGTACAGCGCATGTCGTCCGGTGCGCAGATGCCATCCACTCCGCGTTTTCGGTGACAGCAACATTGAGTCGCATGACCTCACGTCAACATGGACAAACCCTGTTCGATAGCGACGCGACGCTCAGTCATGCAGGTTCAACGGCACAGCACCGAGCCAGCGACATCTAAAAATTAGGCCAGCCTAAATTGTAGGTTTCCATGCTTGAAAGGTATTTGGGGATATTCCGATATGCGTGAGCGTATTTGCGAGCTCATCGAGCACGTCACCGACGCAGACCGATGTTGGCGCGATATGGAGGACTTCACGGGCATACCGTCGAAGCGGTGGCAAAACGTTTGCCGATGCCTGCAACGTCCAACGTCTGAAATGTTCGAGGCCATCGGCAGAGTGTGGCCGCAGTTCGCGTTCTGGTTAGTGACAGGACGCACCGACGAAGGCAGTGGACACACATCTCCCGCAGCCGAGCAAGCGGCTAGGAACACCCGGGAGGTCGGAAAGCGGGATAACTGCAATGACGCAACACTCTAAGCAAGATGTCCGCGTGGATGCCAGAAGTGCGGACGGTGACCACGCGTTCACGAAGATGCGTCCGGCCACATCGACCGTACTTGCGGCACTTGCCGTCTATCGCTCAGATATCACTTCGGATCAGGTCGCCACGGCCGCCGCTTCCGACAAACGAGACGCGTAACGCCCCTCTGTCCACAACCGCGGGCATGGCGACCACCCAGCGAGTTCAACTGGGCATAAGCGCGGACGTATCCGCGAAACTCAGGTCGTCGTCCAATCGTTGAGCTACGTCGAGAACCTCATCGGCAAGATCGCCCATTTGCTCGAAGTAAGCGTTCGCAAATTCCTGCGGAATGGATTCAGCGTTTTCTTGATTTGCCGCGACCATGCAGAGTGCGACGAGACGTTCGGACAGGCTCTGAATTTTGTCGAGAGAGTCGCGAACTGCGTGGGAGGTAGATACGAGGGATTTCATGCGGGGCACTCCTGCTAACCGTTTGAATCCCGCACACACGTTCAATAAGAGGGTGGGCGGGCATTGGACTAGGTTTGCAGACCGCAACGAACAAGGTTCAACGGCACACCTTACGGTGTCCCAATCCAAGCCCACCCACAGAAGACGTGCGGTGGTCATGCACACGATGGCCGCAAACATCGCGGCCGTGTGCCCTCGAACTCGTTGTCGGGCTGCAAATCCCGGTCACGTTTGGGACGTGACGATTAGAGAATATTGGCCCGCGAACCGCATGACAACGGCTAGGAGGCGCGACTTTACATGACTTCGCGCTATTCAGACAGATCCTTAGAAAACTCTTGGGACGTATCTGACGAATCAGCACTTTTTGAGCGCGCGAGCATCTTCATCAACCGAACCGAAATGCTTTCGCAACGCGGTTTAATCAACCATCGTACCCAAGCAACGTATCTGCAAAGTGAGCGTGAAGCGGCAATCGAGCCCCCTTCGGCCCTTACAGTTGAGGGCCGAATGTTCAAGCATCATAAGAACGACTATGAGCCCAAAAGACGAACTGGCAGCTTTGGTACGCAAGAGCAGAGCAAATGTTTTCCTGCGCTCCGACTTCTCGTCATTGGGAAGTGCAGCGCAACTTAGTCGTGCGCTGCGAGAACTCATAGACTCGGGGGTAATCGTCAGACTGGGGCTCGGGGTGTACGCGAAGGCAAAACGCAGCGCCCTATCAGGCAGACCAATCCCCGTTCGTCCGATCGAAGTTCTTGCGCCACAAGTGCTCAAAAGATTCGGCTTCAGGACATACCAAAGCAAACTGATCGCTGTATACAACGCAGGCCGTTCTACGCAGTTGCCCGCGAACATAGTCATCAATACTGGTACCCACCGAATTGTCCGTAAACTTGGGTTCGGCAGGCAATTCATTCAGTATGAAAACAGCGCCGGAAAATCAATGTGACACGCCTGCACTGCGAGCAACGGCAGAACTCAGAGGTCTGCATCACACCAAATGCGGATGCTCTGCGATGAACTGCTGCAACGCCACGTCGATTCTCGTTTGCCAGCCGCGACCGGATGCCTTGAAGTACTCGACAACTTCCGGCGACAGCCGAATGTTGATTCGCTCCTTCGTTTGATCGGCCTTGGGTCGACCACGAGGCCGCAGCAGTTTCTCAGACGCTTCTTCGCCAACAATCCCCGGCAATACCTCACTCGCAGGTTTCGCCTTAGCGAAGCCCTTTTTCGTCCATTCAGGATTATCTAAATCCTGACGGCTCTGCTTTTTGAGTTTGGCATCCTCGACCCGAGTGGGGAGGATCGTTCCCGGCTTAAGTTTCGGCATAGCGTTTCACCTCTCGCGAATTCGCCTTGCGCAAGCTGATGACATGTATTTTTTCTGCGCGAGGCGTGAAGACCAATGCGAACAACCGATCACCGATGTACCCGAAAGCTCGGTAGCGGCGTTCGCCGTAGTCGACTCGGACATCCTCTTCGATCACAGCGCTGTCCCATTCGAAGTCTTGGGCCATCGTGAACGGCGAACCCCGTTCCTGCACATTCCGTTCACTTTTCGCTGGGTCGAAACTGATATCCATGGGCATTTATTGTACCCACAAAAATTCTCAATCGGCAATTATTTTTTGTGGCGACAAAAAATCAAGAAATTTCCCGACCTCCTGCTACTCAATCCCCTCAATTACCGCTCCGCAACGCTTCCCCCACCCCCAGCAAACACGCGGGTTTCCAGCCGATCACGTCCCGCCGATTTCGAAGCAATCCACCACCTAACCCCTTACCCCACAACGTTTTCCCAGCCAGACTTGAAAACCGGCGAAGGGGTAACCCTTCCGTGAGTTCGAATCTCACCGCCTCCGCCAGAATTTCCCGATTTTTTCGTAGCGACGCCCGCAGACGCCGCAACGCGGCTGACACGCGCCAACCAAACACGCGCCCGTCACTTGACCCGCCGCCCCTCACCATCAACCACGACCTCCCCGTCTTCCTTTACGAACGGTCCGTTCTGGGGGGCCGGCAAGATCTCGAGCGCGACCTCGGAGGGACGGCACAGGCGCACGCCGAGCGGTGTCACCGCAAACGGACGATTGATCAGAATGGGATGGGAGAGCATGGCATCAAGAAGCCGGTCGTCGGAAAGCGACAGATCATCCAGCCCCGGTTCGGCGTAAGGCGTACCCTTCTCGCGAATCGCTTCACGGACCGAGAGACCCGCGTCCAGAATCAGACGTCGCAATGTCGCGCGGTCCGGCGGCGACCGCAGGTATTCGACGATCGTCGGTCGCCGGCGGGGCGTTATTGGGTCCTAGCGGCCGTCAGCTTTGCGCGACGCCACCGCCACGGTGCTCGGCGAATCGGCCAGCGGCACGAACTTGCGCGTAGCGCCGTCGAGGGCGTCGATGCCCCCAGTGCCGATGTCGTAGACCCAACCGTGCAGGTTCATACGCCCCTGCTCCAGCGCGAGCGCCACGGACGGATGGGTGCGCAGATTTGCCAATTGCGCAATGACGTTCTCGCGCACCAGCCCATCGAGCTTCGCGTCCGGCGTATCGAACGAATGCGCGGCATTGATCGCTTTGGCTGCATCGGCGTGACGCAGCCAGTTGGCCACCGCCGGCATATGGTCCAGACACGTGCAACGCGAGATGGCCCCCATGGCCCCGCAGTCGGAATGCCCACAAATGACGATATCCTGCACGCCCAATACCGCCACCGCATACTCGACCGTGGCGGACACCCCGCCCGGCTCGGGGCCATAAGACGGCACGATGTTGCCAGCGTTGCGAATGACGAACAGCTCACCGGGTTCACGCTGCGTCAGCAGTTCCGGCACGACGCGACTGTCCGAGCATGTCACGAACAGCGCCTTGGGGTTTTGGCTGGTAGCGAGCCGTTTGAATAGCTCGACACGCTGAGGAAAAGCTTCGCGCTGAAATCGCAGGAAGCCATCGATGATGTCACGCATAGCGAATCTCTGAGTTAAGACGCCGACACTGGCGGGCTCCGTGGTGCAAACCACGCCCCGGTTGCCGGTCGCTCATTATCCCCTACCTTTGCCATGCCAGCCCAACGGTTTCACCGGATACCGGCGGCGGCGTCAGCTTGCGGGTCCGGCGTGCGCGTCGCGGTTGCCGTTGCCGTTGCCTTGCAGCGCAAAGTCCACCGCCGCAAGCGCGTGCAGCGTGGTCGTGTCGAGCAAAGGCAGCGCGCTGTCCCCGGCATTGACCAGCAGGGTGATTTCCGTGCAACCGAGCACGATGGCCTGCGCGCCCGCCGACGCCAGCTTTGCCATGATCTTCCGGTAAGCGTCTCGCGACGCTTCGCGAATAACGCCGACGCAAAGTTCGTCGTAGATGATGCGATGAACGACCTCGCGATCCGGGGCATCCGGCACGATGACGTCCAGGCCGAACCGCTGCGTGAGCCGCGCCTTCATGAAGTCCTGCTCCATGGTGAAGGCCGTGCCCAGCAACCCGATGCGCTCGATGCGACCCGATTGCGCCGCCTCGCCCACCGGATCGGCAATATGAATGAACGGGATCGTGACCGCCCCCTCGATCTGCGCGGCTAGCTTGTGCATGGTGTTCGTACATAGCACCACGCATTGCGCACCGCCCGCTTGCAGACGCCTCGCCGCGTCGGCCAGCAAGACGCCGGCGTCGTGCCATCGCCCTTCGTGCTGGGCGCGCTCGATCGGGCCGAAATCGACGCTGTACATGAGCGTTTGCGCAGATCGCAGCGGCCCCAGCCTCGATTGAACGGCCTGATTGATTATGCGATAGTACTCGGCACTGGATTGCCAGCTCATTCCACCGATAAGACCGATCGTTCGCATAAGGACTCCTGTCGTCGAATGTGTCGATGCGCGGCAATTTGCCCCTGTCGGCAATGCCGGTCTATCACGAAATTTCCGCGCCGGGCCGATACGCCGGGCGCATGCTCAGGAACGACGCATGACGGCAAGCGTAACCAGGCAGGCACTGGCGGGGCACATCACGGTCCGGCTACTTCCGGCTGCCCCCTACAGCGTCAGCGATCCGAGCGAATGCGAGACACTCGGCATTTCGCTGAGTCGTCAGCGCGGAGTCCATGCCATCAACGCCGATCGTCGTTCGGATTTCGATACGCCGCCCGGCGTGCTGGCTTACGCGCCGGCGGGCACCCATGTGTTCTCGGAGTCAGGCGAAGGCGGCGAATATCTCGTGATGCGGTGGTCGTCCGGGACCGACGTCGGCGCCCGAATGCAAGTCAGCACTCGCATCGAAGCCCCGGGACAGCGTCAGGCGCTGGCGCTGGCTTTCGCGATTCGACACCAACTGCTTGCCCCGGCCCCGGACCCCTTACAGCTCGACGAAACCGTTCTGCGATTTCTTGCCATGTCGCCCGCCCTCGTGGCGCAGGAAAGCGCGACAAGACCGACAAGTCGCGAAACTCGGGTCGTGCCGAGCGCCGTTCTGACGAAAATCCACGATGAGTTCTCGCGGCCGCTCGCCCTTTCCGAACTCGCGGCCGACGCGGGCCAGACCGAACTTCAGTTTCTGCGACAGTTCACACGGGCGACCGGCATCACCCCGCACGCCTATCTCATGGAAATCCGGCTGCAAGCAGCGCGCAGGATGGTGGCAAGCACCGACGCGCCGCTTGCCGGCATCGCTGCCGAGTGCGGCTTCTCCCATCAATCCCATATGGGTCGCATGTTCCGCGCCTCGCTGGGCCTCACGCCACAGCAATATCGCCAGACGCATCGCCGCCATTGACGGCCTGACGCTACCGGCACCGCCTGCGCCACAGCACACGCCGTCGATGCAGCAGCGCCGTGGCTGCCCTTGCCCGCCCCTCCCGGCCACGTCCCCGCCATCATATCGACGCATCTTCATCGCCCGAGTCTTATATAAGACATAAGACATTTGACCTTACCTGCCATAGGGACTAAAATCTCCGCAAAAGCAGTACTGGAACAAGCCTCGGAGGCCTCAAAACCTCCCCCGAAACGCAACATCAGCAGGTCTCCTCATGCTTGAAAACTATCGTGCTCACGTGGCCGCCCGCGCCGCGCTTGGTATTCCTCCCCTGCCGCTGACGGCTCAGCAGACCGCCGAACTGGTCGAAATGCTGACGAATCCGCCCGCCGGCGAAGAAGCGACGCTGGTCGACCTCATCACCAACCGCGTGCCCGCCGGTGTGGACGAAGCCGCCCGCGTGAAGGCCGGCTTCCTGGCCGCCGTGGCCAAGGGTGAGACCGCTTGCGCACTGATCTCGCGCGCCCGCGCCACCGAACTCCTCGGCACGATGCTGGGCGGCTATAACATTGCCCCGCTCATCGAACTGCTGTCGGACGCCGAAGTCGGCGCCGTCGCCGCCGATGCACTCAAGAAAACCCTGTTGATGTTCGACCAGTTCCATGACGTCAAGGAACTCGCCGACAAGGGCAACGCCAACGCGCGCGCCGTGCTGCAAAGCTGGGCCGACGCCGAATGGTTCACGAGCCGCCCGGAAGTGCCGGAAAGCCTGACCATCACCGTGTTCAAGGTCACGGGCGAGACCAACACCGACGACCTGTCGCCGGCACCGGACGCCACGACCCGCCCGGACATTCCGCTGCACGCCCTGGCGATGCTCAAGAACGCACGCCCCGGCATCACGCCGGAAGAAGACGGCAAGCGCGGTCCGGTCAAGTTCATCGAATCGCTCAAGGAAAAGGGCCACCTGGTGGCTTACGTCGGTGACGTCGTCGGCACGGGCTCCTCGCGTAAGTCGGCCACCAACTCAGTGCTGTGGTTCACGGGCGAAGACATCCCGTTCATTCCGAACAAACGCTTTGGCGGCGTGTGCCTGGGCAGCAAGATCGCCCCGATTTTCTACAACACGATGGAAGACGCCGGCGCCCTGCCGATCGAGCTCGACGTGTCGCAGATGGAAATGGGCGACGTGGTCGAACTGCGTCCGTACGAAGGCAAGGCACTGAAGAACGGCGCCGTCATCGCCGAATTCCAGGTCAAGTCCGACGTCCTGTTCGACGAAGTGCGCGCCGGCGGCCGTATTCCGCTGATCATCGGCCGTGGCCTGACCGCCAAGGCACGTGAAGCCCTTGGTCTGCCCCCCTCGACGCTGTTCCGTCTGGCGCAGCAACCGGCCGACAATGGTCGCGGTTTCTCGCTCGCACAGAAGATGGTGGGTCGCGCATGCGGCTTGCCGGAAGGTCAGGGCATCCGCCCGGGCACGTATTGCGAACCGAAGATGACCTCGGTCGGCTCGCAAGACACGACCGGCCCGATGACCCGCGACGAACTCAAGGATCTGGCTTGCCTCGGCTTCTCGGCCGACCTCGTCATGCAGTCGTTCTGCCATACCGCCGCCTATCCGAAGCCGGTGGACGTGAAGACGCACCAGACGCTGCCGAACTTCATCAGCAACCGTGGCGGTATCGCACTGCGTCCGGGCGACGGCGTGATCCACTCGTGGCTGAACCGTATGCTGCTGCCCGACACCGTGGGCACCGGCGGCGACTCGCACACCCGTTTCCCGATCGGCATCAGCTTCCCGGCAGGCTCGGGTCTGGTCGCCTTCGCCGCCGCCACCGGCACGATGCCGCTGGACATGCCGGAATCGGTGCTGGTTCGCTTCAAGGGCAAGATGCAGCCGGGCGTCACGCTGCGTGACCTCGTGAACGCCATCCCGCTGTATGCCATCAAGCAAGGCATGCTGACCGTGGCCAAGCAAGGCAAGAAGAACATCTTCTCGGGCCGCATTCTGGAAATCGAAGGCCTGCCCGACCTGAAGGTCGAGCAGGCGTTCGAACTCTCGGATGCGTCCGCCGAGCGTTCCGCTGCCGGTTGCACGGTGCATCTGAACAAGGAGCCGATCATCGAGTACCTGAACAGCAACGTCACGCTGCTCAAGTGGATGATCGCCCAGGGCTATCAGGACCCGCGCAGCCTGCAACGCCGTATCACGGCGATGGAGCAATGGCTGGCCGATCCGCAACTGTTGTCCCCGGACGCCGATGCCGAATACGCAGCCGTCATCGAAATCGACCTGGCCGATATTCACGAGCCGATCGTGGCCTGCCCGAACGACCCGGACGACGTAAAGACGCTGTCGGACGTGGCGGGCGCCACCATCGACGAAGTGTTCATCGGTTCGTGCATGACGAACATCGGCCACTTCCGTGCCGCATCGAAGCTGCTCGAAGGCAAGCGCGACATTCCGGTCAAGCTGTGGGTCGCCCCGCCGACCAAGATGGACCAGAAGCAACTGACGGAAGAAGGTCACTACGGCGTGTTCGGCACGGCGGGTGCCCGTACCGAAATGCCGGGTTGCTCGCTGTGCATGGGTAACCAGGCACAAGTGCGCGAAGGCGCGACGGTGATGTCGACGTCGACCCGTAACTTCCCGAACCGTCTGGGCAAGAACACGAACGTGTACCTCGGCTCGGCGGAACTGGCAGCGATCTGCTCGCGTCTGGGCAAGATCCCGACCAAGGAAGAGTACATGGCCGACATGGGCGTGCTCGCCAGCAATGGCGACAAGATCTACAAGTACATGAACTTCGACCAGATCGAAGACTTCAAGGAAGTCGCCGACACGGTCCAGGTGTAAGGCTTGTCCGGATAGCGCTGCGAAGTCTGCACCGTCGACCGGCAAAGAAAGCGCCGCGAGCTCAGGTTCGCGGCGTTTTTTTTGCGCCTGCGGCAACCTACCGAGTGCCAGCGCCAATCGGCTTGTTCATCGGCATCGCGACCGTTCTCGTTTTGCGCGCATCACCTGCACCATCGGACACTGGCACATTTTCGGGAGATGGCCGTCGCTGGCCTGCTTCAACCCGCCGGACACGTCTTCGTAAGCGGGTGAAGACGGCACGTATAAGAACGGAAGCTATGTAAGGACGGAAGCGATGGCAACGATGGCGAAGATCGTCTGCGAAGCCATGTAAAATCCCGGGCTGATTCCTAACCCATCCTCGTGTCGTCTGCCGGGCGACAACCCCTGAGAAGCGGCATGCAGACAGTAGCGATCCTCGACTTTGAAACCACCGGCCTGTCACCTGCGCAAGGCGACCGGGCAACGGAAATTGCCGTCATTCTGTGGCGCGACGGTCAGATCGTGGATCGTTACCAAAGCCTGATGAATGCCGGGCGCCGCATTCCCTCCGACGTCGCGGCGTTGACCGGCATCACGAACGACATGATCGCCTCGGCGCCGCCCGTCGCACAGGTCATGCGCGAGGCGGCGGCATTCGTCGGCCACTGCCCGGTCGTCGCCCATAACGCCGGCTTCGACAAACGCTTCTGGCAGGCAGAACTCGCCATGCTGGGCGCACGTGCCGATCACGCCTTCGCTTGCACGATGCTCAGCGCCCGGCGGCTTTACCCGCACGCGCCGAATCACCGGCTCTCGAGCCTTGCGCAACTGCTCCGGCTACCGCAGACCGGCCGCGCCCACCGGGCCATGGTGGATGCTGAAATGACGGTGCACCTCTGGCATCGCATGCATGACGACATTACGCGCACCTACGGCCTGAAACGGGTCGACCACGCGCTCATGTCACGCGTGCAAGCCACCAGCAAGGACAAGGTGCCGACCTTGCTCAGATCGCTCGCACAAGCCCATTGACACCCGCCGCTTCAACCTGGCGCGCACGGCAATCCTCCAGCGCAGCGAAACACGACCTTTCGCCAAAGACGTGCCGCTATAATCCCGCAGCGAACTGCTCCGTGCGTGACGCCCCTGGACGGCACGCCCCCACCCCGCCCGTCACGCAATGCCCACTCGCCGCCTGAAACTCGAACCCGACTCGCCGGTACCGCTCTACACCCAGATCAAGGACATGCTGCGCACCGGCATCCTCGACGGGCACTACGCGCCGCTTAGCCGCATGCCCTCGGAAAGCGAGTTGCAAGCCATGTTCGACGTGAGCCGAATCACCATCCGGCAAGCCCTCGGCGACTTGCAAAAGGAGGGACTGATCTTCAAGGTGCACGGCAAGGGATCGTTCGTGTCCCAGCCGAAGGCATTCCAGAATGTGACGTCGCTCCAGGGCTTTGCCGAAGCCATGTCGCGTCAGGGCCATGAAATCGTCAACCGTGTAGCGCACTTCCGGTTCGTTCCGGCGCCGGCCAATGTTGCGCTTCGGCTGGACGTCGCGGAAGGCGAAACCGTCACGGAAATCCATCGCGTACGATTGCTCAATCGCGCACCGGTGTCCTACGAAATCACCTATCTGCCCGAAGTCCTCGGACGACAGTTGCAGCGAGCCGATCTCGTGACGCGCGATATCTTTCTGATCCTGGAGAACGACTGCGCGGTGCCCTTGGGGTCGGCCGATCTGAGCATCGACGCCGTGCAGGCCGATGCGGCGCTCGCTGGCGCGCTCAGCACCACCGAAGGCGCGCCCCTGCTGCGCATCGAACGGCTTACCCACGATCGGCACGGCCGCCCCATCGATTTCGAGTTTCTCTACTTCCGCGGCGACACGTTTCAGTATCGGCTGCGCGTCGACCGTGAGCGTGCCGCTGCGGCCAAGCCGTCGCGCACGCGCCGTTAGACACGGCCAAGGCGGCTCAAGACCGCCAGACACGGCGTAAGCGGCGCAAGCCGCTGAAGCGGTTGATGGGACTGATACGGCTCATGCGGCCGAGCGCCGCAGTCCGTTCCCCAAAGGCTTATCACCTCCCGGCGAAAGCTAAGCAAAAACAATTCATTTATCTGCGCGGGGCGTCCTCCTACAATCAGGTCCTTACTTGTTATAACAAGTTGCCGAAAACGATCCGTTGCAGCGACAGCGACAGCGACAGCGGTGGCGGCTCAAGGCTCAAGGACCATGCAGACCCACGAACTCGAATACGACATCGTCGTCATCGGCGGCGGCACCGCCGGTCCGATGGCGGCCGTCAAGGCCAAGCAGCGCAACCCCAACCTGCGCGTGCTGCTGCTCGACAAGGCGCACGTCAAACGTAGCGGCGCCATCTCGATGGGCATGGACGGCCTGAACAACGCCATCATTCCCGGGCACGCCACGCCCGAGCAATACACCAAGGAAATTACCGTCGCCAACGATGGCATCGTCAATCAGGCGACGGTGCTGGCCTATGCGCGCCACAGCTTCCGGACCATCGAAGAGCTCGATCGTTGGGGCGTGAAGTTCGAAAAGGACGAGACCGGCGATTACGCCGTGCGCAAGGTCCATCACATGGGGGCATACGTCTTGCCCATGCCCGAGGGGCACGACGTCAAGAAGATTCTCTATCGCCAGCTCAAGCGTGCGCGCGTGGAAATCACGAATCGCATTGTGGCAACGCGCTTACTTACCGGCGCGTCGGGCGAAATCGCCGGCGTCATGGGCTTCGATTGCCGTACGGCCGACTTCTATGTGATTCGGGCCAAGGCCGTCATTCTGTGCTGCGGCGCCGCCGGCCGCCTCGGACTGCCCGCCTCCGGGTATCTGATGGGCACCTACGAAAACCCCACCAATGCCGGCGACGGATATGCCATGGCTTATCACGCCGGGGCCGAGCTTTCCAATCTCGAGTGCTTCCAGATCAACCCGCTCATCAAGGACTACAACGGCCCCGCCTGCGCGTATGTGACCGGGCCGCTTGGCGGATACACCGCCAATGGAAGCGGAGAGCGGTTCATCGAGTGCGATTACTGGAGCGGTCAGATGATGTGGGAGTTCTATCAGGAACTCCAGAGCGGCAACGGGCCGGTATTCCTGAAGCTCGACCATCTTGCCGAAGAGACCATTCAGACGATAGAAACGATTCTGCACACGAACGAGCGGCCCAGCCGGGGGCGGTTCCATGCGCGTCGCGGCAACGACTATCGGACTCGCATGATCGAGATGCACATCTCGGAAATCGGTTTTTGCAGCGGCCACAGCGCGTCCGGCGTGTGGGTCGACGAGCACGGCGCCACGTCGGTGCCCGGCCTGTATAGCGCGGGCGACATGGCCGCCGTGCCGCACAACTACATGCTCGGCGCCTTCACGTATGGCTGGTTCGCGGGCGAACACGCTGCCGAGCGCGTGACGGGCGCCGACTTCGCCGCGCTCGATGCCGCGCAGGTCGACGCCGAGCGTACGCGCATCTTCGCACCGCTGCACCGCGCGCACGGCCTTCCCCCGGCGCAGGTCGAGTACAAGCTGCGGCGCTTCGTCAACGATTACCTGCAACCGCCAAAAGTCACGCGCCGCATGGAGATCGGCCTGCAGCGCTTCGACGAGATCCGCGAAGACATCGAGCAGCTCAGCGCCGGCAATCCGCACGAACTGATGCGTGCGGCCGAGGTGTCGGCCATTCGGGATTGCGCCGAAATGGCGGCACGCGCCTCGTTGTTCCGCACGGAAAGCCGCTGGGGGCTGTACCACCACCGTGTCGACTTTCCCGAGCGCAATGATGCCGAATGGTTCTGTCACGCGCATCTGAAGAAGGGGGACAACGGCGCCATGACCTCGTTCAAGAAGCCGGTCGAGCCTTACCTCATCGCGCTCGACGACACGGAGCGCACCGCTTACTCGCGCCTGCGCGTTGCGAGCGCGCCGGCAATGCAACCCGCTGCGGCTCAGGCCGCCACCGTCTAGGACACGCCTATGGCTTTCGTTCCCCGCGAGGCGCAATTGCGCTCGAGCGTTCCCGTGACGATCGATGAAGAGAAGTGCATCGCCGACAAGGGCTGCACCGTGTGCATCGACGTCTGCCCCATGGACTTGCTCGCCATCGATCCCGAGACGGGCAAGGCGTTCATGAAATTCGACGAGTGCTGGTACTGCATGCCTTGCGAGAAGGACTGTCCGACCGGCGCGGTACACGTCGCCATTCCCTATCTGCTTCGCTGACAAGACGGCGTGCCGCAAAGGCGCGCACACACCACCACGCAAAAAAAGGATGACCCGATGACTCGCCTTCACCTCAGCACATTCGCGCTCGCGGCGCTGCTCGCCGTCGGTGCGCACGCCGAAACCGTCCGGGTGGCGATCGGCACCCAGGACACCACGATCAACACCGCCACGGGCGGCGCATTGATCCGCGAACTGAAGCTGCTCGAAAAGTATCTGCCGCACGACGGCAAATACGCGGGCGTGACGTATGACGTGCAATGGAAGAACTTTACCAGCGGCGCACCGATCACCAACGAGATGGTTGCGGGCAAGCTGGACTTCGGATCGATGGCTGACTTCCCGGGCGTGAACAACATTGTCGCCACGACCAAAGCCGGCAAGCCCACCGTCTTCATCAACGTGCTTTCGGGCAGTGTGCGCGGCAGCGGCAACGGCATCGTCGTGCCGACCGACTCACCGGCGCAGTCGCTCGCCGACCTCAAGGGCAAAACCATCTCCGTACCATTCGCGTCGACCGCCCATGGCATGCTGCTGCGCGCGGTCGCGGCGCAAGGCTGGGATCCGGACAAGGACGTGAACATCATCACGCAAGCCCCGGAAGTCGCGGGTCCGGCGTTGCAGGCGCGCAAGATCGAGGCGCACGCCGACTTCGTCCCCTTCGCCGAGCTGTTTCCGTACCGCGGATTTGCCCGCAAGATTTACGACGGCGCTCAGGCCAATGCGCCGACACTGCATGGCACGCTCGTGGAAAAAGCCTACGCCGAGCGCTATCCCGAAGTCGTCGTGGCGTACCTTCGTGCCGTCATCGAGGCCAATCGCCTGATCGACGCCGAGCCGGAAAAGTACAGCGAGCTGATCGCCAGGGTGACCGGCGTGGAGCCTGAGGTCGATTACCTGTTCCACGGCCCGCTCGGGCTGCAAACCCGGGACCTCACGTGGAAGCCGGAGTATCGCAAGGCCGTCCAGACGTCGTTCGACACCCTCAAGTTGCTCAATCGTACCGAAGGCAGCTTCGACGCCAATGCCGTCATCGACGATCGCTACGTGCGCGCCGCGTTCAGAGCCGAGAAACTCGACTACGACGCCGCACTGCGCAACTACGCCCAGTTGCCCCTCAAGGCCAACGATGCTGCGACGGGCAAGGCGATTACCCAGGTCGAGCGCGTCGCCCAGATCTGGGTGCGCGGCGAGCCGAAGGTGCGCAACTACGCGTCGCCTGAGGCAGCCTTCGAGGCGCTCGCCAGGCTGTCGCACGACAACAAGCCGGTGCGGGCCTTCTACGTGCAGGATCGCGACTCCGGCATCAAGCTGCTGGGCGATCAGGCGTGGTTCGCCCGCGACAAGCAGGGTCGATTGAGCGCCTTTTTGCTCAAACAGCAAGCACAGGCCTGGGCCGACAAGCACGGTGCGCAGGTCGTCGACTTCGCAGGTGCACGCCAGCCTGCACCGCTCGCCGCGCGCTAAGGGGCAGTCATGACATCGAACCTGGTATCCGAGATCGCGCTCGCGCGTACGGCGCCCACAGCGCCAAGTGGCCGCCCCCTCGTCGGCGGCAGGTCGTTCAAGGTGGCGCTGCAAGGCATATCGCTCGCGCTATGCGTGGCGCTCTGGCATTGGATGACGACGCATCGGATCCATCTGGGCATCGTGAATTTCGAGAACGTCCCCTCTCCCTCGCAGACGCTCGACGCCGCCTGGTCGCTGCTGCAATCGCCGAAGCTCGCGCGTCACCTCGCAAGCAGCCTCCAGCGCGTGGCCTGGGGCTATCTGATCGCGGCGGCCACGGGCATCGTGTGCGGCCTTGCCATCGGACGCTCGTCGTGGGCACGCATTGCGCTGCTGCCGCCGCTCGAGGTGTTGCGCCCGATTCCCGCAGTCGCGTGGATTCCACTGGCGATCCTGATGTTTCCGTCCGCCGAACTGCCAATGATCTTCATCACGTTCACGGGCGCATTCTTTCCGATCCTGCTGGGCACCATTCACGGTACGGAATCGGTGGATGCCCGCCTCGTCGCGTCGGCGCGCAGTCTGGGGGCCGGGCGCTGGGGCGTGCTGCGCGAAGTCGTGCTGCCCGGCGCCACGCCCGGCATCGTCACCGGGCTGGCCATCGGCATGGGCACGTCGTGGTTCTGCCTCGTGAGCGCTGAAATGATCTCCGGGCAATTCGGCATCGGTTACTACACGTGGGAGTCTTATACCGTGCAACGCTACCCCGATATCGTGGTGGGCATGCTCGTCATCGGCTTGCTCGGCATGGGCAGTAGCGCAGTGGTCAAAGTCATCGGCGAGCGCCTCACGCCCTGGCGCCATTCAAGCGGAGAGCGTCGATGAATTCGCTTCGCTCCGATCGCGTCGGCGGGCATGTCGCCATCGAGAACGTTCGCATTACGCTGGGCGAACGCGAGCGGCGCTTTGTCGCGGTCCAGGATGTCAGCATCGACATCGCGCCGGGCGAGTTCGTCTGCCTGCTGGGCCCGTCGGGATGCGGCAAATCCACGCTGCTCGGTGTGCTGGCCGGACACATTGCACCGAGTCACGGCCGTGCGACGCTCGACGGCGCGCCCATCGACGGGCCTCGCCCCGAGCGCGGCATGGTGTTTCAGCACCACACGCTGTTTCCCTGGCGCAAGACGCTCGAGAACGTGGCATTTGGCCTGAAGATGCAGGGCGTGAACAAATCCACACGTCGCCGGCTCGCGGCTCAATGGCTCGAACGTGTGGGGCTCGGCAACTTCGCACAACGCTATCCGTCACAGCTCTCCGGCGGCATGCAGCAACGCGCGGAAATCGCCCGCGCGATGATTACGGAGCCGCGTGTCCTGCTCATGGATGAGCCCTTCGGTGCGTTGGATGCGCAGACCCGAGCCATGATGCAGGCGCTGCTGCTCGACGTGTGGAGCGTGCAACGCCCCACGGTCGTGTTCGTGACACATGACATCGATGAAGCGCTCTTTCTCGGCGATCGCGTACTCGTGATGAGCCCCGGGCCGGGCACGATCATCGACGACATTCGCGTGCCGTTCGCCAGACCGCGCCTGCGCGACGACGAACAGGATCTCGTGACGCAACCCGAATTCGTCGCACTCAAACGCCATCTGCTCGCAAGACTGCGCCATCAGCAAAGCCCCCTGCCCGCTGCGCGACTCAACCCGCTGGGCGACCTTCGATCCTCCTCCGCCCCCCTTGCCTCATGACGTCTTCCCTTGCGTCTCGCGACGCCCTCGACTTCGATACCGCCGACGCCTCCAATGCCGAATTGCTGGCACGCCTGTCTCACGATGACGCCACCGTGCGACGCCTCGCCATACTCGAGGTCGCCGAACTGGAGGACGATGCGTGGCTGCCGTTGCTTGTCGAGCGGCTTCGCCACGACCTCGATGCCCATGTGCGCCGCACCGCCGCCGAGCGCCTTGCCGGATGGGAGACCGTCGACGTAGTGGCAGCGCTGTGCGACGCGCTGCACGATGCCGACGAAGCCACACGCGTCGGCGCTGCCGAGAGCCTGTCCGCGCTCAAACAGGCCGATCTCGGCGCAACGCTGGTGCAACGTCTGCACGCGGAGCACGACACCTTTGCGCGCACCGCCTTGCTGCGGGGATTGCGCGAACTGCGCCTTGCCCAAAGCGCATCACCGGCACTCGACGCCCTGCGCGATACGTCGCCTGCCGTGCGTCGCGAAGCGGTGGGCGTGCTGGGATGGTTGCGACACACCGCCGCCCTGCCCGCCTTGGCCGCCCTGGTGCGCACGGATCCTGCGCCCGAGGTGCGCAAGGCGGCGGCGGGCGCCCTGGGGTTTGCCGCCGACGACAGCGTGTTGAACACGCTGATTGGCGCGCTGCAAGACGGGGAATGGCAGGTCCGCGAAGAGGCCGCAGCGACACTGGGAAAACTGCGATTGACCGCTGCGCGCGACGCGCTGGCGTTCGCGCTCGACGACGACTACTGGCAGGTCACGTTGCAGGCCGCTCGGGCGCTCGGCCGGCTGAAGCTCCCCGCGAGCACCGCCTCGGTGAGCGCGCTGCTCACGTTTCCGATCAGCAACGTGCGCAAGGAAGCCGCATTGTCGCTTGGCGAGATCGGTGACGTTTCGGCACTGCCGGTATTGGAAGCCGCTCTCGCCGACGCCGACCCCGAAGTGCGCAAGGCCGCACGCATTGCCATCGCGCAAATCGGGGCGGCGTGACCTGTCATGCCGCGCGGCACGTCACGACCGGCCGGAAGTCATTGACGATGCCCGGCAAGGCCGGGGTTATCGAAGGTCTGAGCGTCTCGCGGGACAGGCCCGGCCAGACCGAACAGGAAGCGAAGCATCCCCCTCCAAAACAGAAGGCGCGCGCATGGCGTTGCACCGCGCGCCGTACTGTCATCGGTGGGTCCCGACTCAGTCGTACGCCCGCGCGTCTTCCACGAGCTTGCCATCGGTTGGCAACGATCCGGCCGCCACGAAATCGACTTCGCCGCGCAGTCGCGTCACGTCGCGCAACGTCTCCTGCACACGAGCGGCCAATCCCTCGGGCGGGGCGTCCGTCGTTTCGCACAGCAGGCGCATCCGGTCGTCCCCGACCCGCCCCTCCACGCGCAAACGCACCCGGACCAGTTCCGGATAGCGTCTGCCGATCTCGCCAATCTGCCCCGGATGCACGAACATGCCGCGCACCTTGACGGTCTGATCGGCACGCCCCAGCCAGCCCTTGAGCCGCATGTTCGTGCGGCCACACGGGCTGATACCCGCCTCCACGGCCGACAGGTCGCCCGTGGCAAAACGAATCAGCGGGTAGTCCGGATTGAAGTTCGTCACGACGACTTCGCCGACCTCCCCCTCGGCGACCGGCTTCGTGCCGCCCGGCTCCACCAGTTCGACCAGGACATTCTCGTCGACGATCAGCCCGGCTTGCGCGTCGCTCTCGAACGCAATCAGACCGAGATCTGCCGTACCGTACAACTGCCGGGCCGTAATGCCTTTGCCGTTGAACCACTCGCGCAACGATGGCGGCAACGCCTCGCCGGAGAGGGTCGCGCGCCGAATGCTGCTGATGTCGGCCCCCGCCGCCTCGCTCTTCTCGATGAGAATCTTGAGGAACGACGGCGTTCCGGCATAGGCCACCGGACGCAGGTGACGAATCGCCTCCAGCTGCAATTCCGTCTGTCCGACGCCGGCGGGAAACACGCAGCAACCGAGCCGCGCCGCGCCTGTCTCGATCATCATGCCGGCGGGCGTGAAGTGATAAGAATAGGTGTTGTAGACCAGATCCCCCGCCCGCAAGCCTGCGGCGAACATGGCGCGGGCAAAGCGCCACCAGTCGCTGCCACGGCCGTCCGGTTCGTAGATCGGCCCCGGGGACTGATAAACATGTGCCAGCCCGCTCACCGGCGTGGCGTTCAGCCCGCCCAGCGGCGGACTGCGCCGCTGGAACGCCGCCAGATCGGACTTGCGGGTGACGGGCAATTGCGCCAGCGCGTCGCGCGAACCGATCTTGCCGGCGTCGATATCCTCAAGCGCCTCGGCGAAGTAAGCGGCGTGCGTGCGCGCATGCGCGACCTGTCCCGGCAGGGCGGCAAGCAAGGCTTGCTCGCGAAGCGCCGGTGCACGGGTTTCCAGCGTATCGAAGTATTCGTTCATGGCAACGGAGAAGCGATCGGGATTGAGGTGCTAGGGGTCTATGGGGCCGTGCGGTGATGGCGCATTCATGCATTGGCACGTCCGGCAGCCAGGCCGCTGCCGGCCCGCGCCGACGTGCGAACTCAGGCGATCCAGCGCTTGCGACGTCGATAGCTCTTGACGTTGCGGAAGCTCCCCGCGCTGCTTGCGCCGTCCTTGGCGATACCGAGATAGAACTCCTTCACGTCCTCGTTATCGCGCAACGCGCTCGCGTCGCCGTCCATCACCACACGTCCGTTCTCCAGGATGTAGCCATAGTCGGCATAACGCAGCGCCGCCATCGTGTTCTGTTCGGCCAGCAGAAAGCTCACGTTCTCCCGTTGGTTCAGATCGCGCACGATGGTGAAGATCTCTTCGACGATCTGCGGCGCGAGGCCCATGGAAGGCTCGTCGAGCAGGATCATCGAGGGCTGCGCCATCATCGCGCGCCCGATGGCGCACATTTGCTGCTCGCCACCGGAGGTGTAACCCGCCTGCGATTTGCGGCGCGTCTTCAGGCGCGGGAAATAGGCGTAAATGCGCTCAAGGGCATGTTGCTGGGCACTTCGCGATGCGTGCCGGACGTAGCCGCCCGTGAGCAGATTCTCCTCGATGGTCAGATGACCGAAGCAGTGACGCCCCTCCATCACCTGAATCACCCCGCGCTTGACCAGACCATTGGGTGTGAGCTTCTCAACACGCTCGCCCCGATAGTCGATCGTGCCCTTCGTCACTTCACCGCGCTCGGCGTGCAGCAAGTTCGAGATGGCCTTGAGCGTCGTACTCTTGCCCGCCCCGTTGGCCCCGAGCAAGGCCACGATCTTGCCGTCCGGCACGATCAGGGACACGCCCTTGAGCACCAGAATGACGTGGTCGTAAATGACTTCGATATTGTTGACGCGCAAACTCGCTTCCATGCGTGACTCCGGAATCGGTGCTGCCGGGATCGCTGACCGGCGTTCAATTGTCGGATGGCCTGACGTCTGGCGCTCCCCTCGCGATGCGCCACACAGCGCATCGCGAGGGAACGCCGTCCGTCATGTTCGTCATCCCTTGAAGCAGGCGGGCGTAATGCCCTTCTCCTTGGCGTATTGCTTGGCCGACGCTTCGAACAACGGGTGAATCAGACGACGATTGCCTTCGATCCAGTCCGAGACCATGACCCACTTGGCGCCGTCCCATTGCTGGATGCGCACCTTGCCCGAGCCTTCGTGGTCTTCGCAACTGGTCTTGATGTCAGGCAGCAGCCCCGTCGCACCGAGCGCCTTGAGACGCGCGGCGTCGATGTTCAGGTTCTCGAGCCCCCAGCGCACCTGCACCGGCGTCGAGACTTTGCCCTTGCCGAATTTGCTCTGGGCCGTGTTGAGCGCCTCGACGGTTGCCACCGCAGCGGACACCCCCCGGTTGTAGAGCACCGAGCCGACCTTCGAAGGGTCCTGCATATTCCCCTTGCCCGCGCCGTAGACCACCTTTTCGATGTCGGCGATGAGCGGCACCTGCTTGCCCGCCACGTTCCACGTCGCGCTCATGTAACCCTTGGCCGCCGGGCCTGCCGGAATCGTGTCCTCCTCCGATCCCGCCCACCAGCTGCCGATGATCTTCTCGCGCGGATAGCCGACCTTTTGCGCGGCCTTGAGCGCGGTCTGATTCATCACGCCCCAGCCCCAGAACACCACGTAGTCCGGGTTCTCCTGACGAATGCGCAACCACTGCGCGCCCTGTTCGTTGCCCGGGTGAGCCACGGGAATTTCGACGAGGTTGAACTTGTGGATCTTCGACTCGGCCTGCATGGCGACGATCGGCTCCTTGCCGTACGCCGAGTCGTGGTACAGGAACACGATCTTCTTGCCATTCAGCGAGCCGCCGTTCTTGTCGGCGAGGAACTTGATGATGGCGGAGGCCTGCATCTGATACGTGGTCACCAGCGGGAAGGCCCACGGGAACACGGTGCCGTCCACCGCGTCGGTACGACCATAACCCATCATCACGAGCGGCACCTGATCGGTTGCGGTCTTGTCGATGAGCGCATAGGAGATCCCCGTGGCCATCGTGTGATACGCAGTGCCCTTGGTCACCGGATTCTTGCCCTTGAGACGCTCGTAGCACTCCACGCCCTTGGCGTTGTTGTACTCCGTCTCGCACTCCTCCCACGTGAGCTTGACGCCATTCACCCCGCCCTGCTTCATGTTCACGTATTGCAGGTAATCGATGAACCCGCCGTAGAACGACTGCCCGTTCGCGCCATACGGGCCGACGCGATAGTCAGCCAGCGCAATGAACTGATCGTTCGATTGCGCGAACGCCGAACCCGTCGCCCCCGTGCCGAGGGCGAGCGCCAGACCCAACGATGCCGTCAACTGTTTCGTGTTCATGCTGTGTCTCCATCTGTGGTTTTGTGTGTGACCGAACTTGCACCGGCAGTGCACGCCGGTTTGGCAAACCTCAATGCGGGAAGGGCCAGATGCGCAGCTTCTCCTTGGCTATCTGCCAGAGCCGCGCCAGCCCATGCGGTTCGGCAATCAGGAAAAAGATGATGAGACCGCCGAATACCATCAACTGAATATGCGAGACGGTGGCGTTGGTGAAGGGCAGATGCAGGAACGTCGCGATCGTGGGCAACGTGCTGTCGAGCAGGATCGGCAGCAGCAGAATGAAGGCGGCGCCCAGAAAACTACCGAGAATGCTGCCGACACCGCCGATGATGATCATGAACAGAATGCGAAACGACAGATCGAGCGAGAAGCCGTCCGGCTCGACCGAGCCGAGGTAACAGTAGGCGTAGAGCGCGCCGGCCACACCGCAGTAAAAGGAACTGACGGCGAACGCGAGCAGCTTCACGCGCATGAGCGGAATACCGATGACCTCGGCCGCCACGTCCATGTCGCGCACCGCCATCCAGGCGCGACCGATGTGCGAGCGCACCAGGTTCTTCGCGACTAGCGCCATCACGCTCACCACGCCGAGCACGAACAGGTACTTGCGCACCGGCGTATCGACGTCCACACCGAACAACGAGATTTTCTGCGCGGTGATCACGCCGGACGAGCTGTTGTTCGACAGCCAGGGGAATTTGGTCAGCACCCACAGCACGAAGAACTGTGCGGCGAGCGTGGCCACCGCCAGATAAAACCCCTTGATGCGCAACGACGGCAAGCCGAACGCAATGCCGACCATCGCAGCACACACGCCGCCGAGCGCAAACGACGCCAGAATCGGCATCCCGTCGATGCGAAGCTGGAAGTTGTACGAGGCATAGGCCCCCACGGCCATGAATGCGGCCGTACCCAGCGACAACTGCCCGGCGTATCCCGTGAGCAGATTCAGTCCGAGCGCCGCCAGCGAAAAGACCAGAAACGGCACGAGGATGGCGGTGAGCCAGTACTCCGAGGCGACCCACGGCAACACGCCGAACGCCACGACGAGCACGGTCCCTACGGCGATCCGATCCTGACGGATCGGGAAAATCTGACTGTCGGCGACGTAGGACGTCTTGAACTGCCCGGCTTCGCGATAGAACATGGATGGCCTCTGCGATGAATGCTTGCGCGTATGTTCGGATTGAGTGCCGGTCGTCAGACGCGGTCGATGTGCCGCTCGCCGAAGAGCCCTTCCGGGCGCACCAGCAGGAACAGCAACGCAAACACATAGGGGAACCAGCCTTCGATGCCGCCGAAATTCCCGCCGAAGTGCGCCTGGAGTAATTGCGGCACGTAGATCTCCGCAAGCTTTTCCGCAGCCCCGATGATCAGCCCGCCCACGATGGCCCCCGGAATGGACGTGAAACCGCCCAGAATGAGCACGGGCAGCGCCTTGAGCGCGGTCATCGTCAGTGCAAACTGCACGCCGTTGCGCGAGCCCCAGAGCATGCCGGCTACGAGCGCCACAAAGCCGGAGACACTCCACACGACCACCCAGATACGCTGCAACGGAATCCCGAGCGAGAGCGCCGCCTGATGGTCGTCCGCCACTGCGCGCAGGGCGCGGCCAATGCTCGTCGCCTTGAAGAACAGCGCCAGCAGCGCCACGAGCACCGCCGCAATGCCGGCTGCCGCGAGGTCGAAGCTGCTCACCAGCACGCCCGTCGACGCCATGATCGATTCGATGGGTTCATCCACAATGCCGAGCGACAACGGGCGCACCTCGTTGCCCCACAGCAGCGGCGCCAGGCCTTCGAGAAAGAACGACAACCCGATGGTCGCCATGAACAGCGTGATCGGCGACTGATTCACGAGCTTGCGCAGCACGAAGCGCTCCGTGGCCACACTCACCAGCACCATGACCACGAACGCGCCGATGGCCGCCGCCCACAACGGCAAGCCACGCTCCATCAGTCCGACAACGGACAATGCCGCGAAATACACCATCGCGCCCTGCGCGAAGTTGAACACCCCGGACGCCTTGAAGATCAGCACGAAGCCGAGCGCCACGAGCGAATACATCACGCCCGAGAGCAGGCCGCCGATCAGGATTTCAAAGAAGAACTGCATCGATGTCTCCAGGTTGTCAACGCGTCGCCAGCGGTCCTGCGCTGTCTTTGCACCGTCGTTGCGATGTCATGCCGCCGCCGGCACGCCGTGTGCCGCACCAAGATAGGCGCGGATCACTTCGGGGTCGCCGCGCACTTCGTCCGGCGTGCCGTCGCCGATCTTCTTGCCGTAGTCGAGCACCACAACACGATCGGAAATATCCATGACCACGCCCATGTCGTGTTCGATAAGCACGATCGTTGTGCCGAACTCCTCGTTCACTTCGAGGATGAAGCGACACATGTCGCGCTTTTCTTCGAGGTTCATGCCCGCCATCGGTTCGTCGAGCAGCAGCAACTCCGGCTCTGCCGCCAGAGCGCGCGCGAGTTCCACGCGTTTTTGCAGCCCGTAAGGCAGACGCCCGACCGGTGTTTTGCGGATGTGCTGGATTTCGAGGAAGTCGATGATCTCTTCGACCTTGGCGCGATTGGCCTTCTCCTCCTGGCGTGCCTTGCCCCACCAGAGCGCGCTGGCGAGCAGCCCGGCGCGCATGCGGGTGTTGCGCCCCGTCATGATGTTATCGAGCACGGACATGCCCTTGAACAGCGCGATGTTCTGGAACGTACGCGCCACGCCCTGACGCGCCGCTGCCGTCGGATGCATGCGCTGACGGACTTCGCCGCGAAAGACGATGGTCCCCTGCTGCGGATGATAAACGCCGTTGATGACGTTAAGCATCGAGCTCTTGCCCGCCCCGTTGGGACCGATAATGGCGCGAATCTCGTGCGCCATCACGTTGAACGAGATATCCGTCAGCGCTTTCACCCCGCCGAACGACAGGCTGATGTGCTGCAAATCGAGTAAAACGTCGCCGGTCTTGCGGTGCTCACTCATCACGTCTCCTGCGGCAGTGCCGGGCTGAGGTCGGTTCGTCGTCGCTGCGTTTTCTGCGTTTTCTGCGGTCCGGGCGCGCGCATGGTGCGCATGGCGCTAATGGGTCTTCATCGCTCACGCCGCACAGCGAAATTTCGCAGGCGCAGGGTCGTCGACGGGCGCGCGCACTCCAACGACGCGCGCCGGGTGAATCGTCAGGGTGGCGCTCACGCTGCCCTCGCGTCCGTCTTCGAACTTCACACGCGTCTCGATGAATTGCGTCGACTTGCCCGTGTAGAACGCGTCGATCAGCTCGCCGTATTTCTGCGCGATGTAGCCGCGACGCACTTTGCGCGTGCGCGTGAGTTCGTCGTCGTCCGGGTCGAGCTCCTTGTGGAGAATCACGAAGCGCTGGATCTGCGCGGCGGCGAACGCCGACTCGCGGGCGAGATCCGCATTGACCTGCTCGATGCAACCGAGAATCAGCTCGGCCACGAGCGGGTTGCCCGCGAGATCGATGTACCCGGCGTAGGCGAGGTTTTGCCGCTCGGCCCAGTTGCCCACGGCATCCATGTCGATGTTGATGAAGGCGCACACGCCGTCGCGACCGTCACCGAATGCCACGGCTTCCTTGATGTACGAGAAGAACTTGAGCTTGTTCTCGATGTACTTCGGTGCGAACAGCGATCCGCAGGCAAGTTTGCCGACGTCCTTGGCGCGGTCGATGATGCGCAGGTGGCCGTCGGCATCGATGATGCCCGCATCGCCCGTGCGGAAGTAGCCGGCTTCGTCGAGCGCTTCGCGTGTGGCGTCGGGACGCTTGTAGTACTCCTTGAGCAAACCGACGCCGCGCACCAGCACCTCGCCGTTCTCTGCGATCTTGATTTCCATGCCCGGCGCGACCGGCCCCACGCTATCGAACCGCACCTGACGATCCGGTTGCAGACAGACGTAAGCGCATGTCTCCGTCTGTCCGTAGAACTGCTTCAGGTTGATGCCGATGGCACGGTAGAACCGGAACAGATCCGGGCCGATGGCCTCTCCGGCGGTGTAGGCCGTGCGAATGCGGCTCATGCCAAGCGTGTTGCGCAGCGGCCCGTACACGCAGAGGTTGCCAAGCGCGTACTGCAGACGATCGAGCAGCGGCACGGGACGGCCATCGAGCACGGCGGCGCCACAGCGGTTCGCCACATTCATGAAATGCGCGAACATTTTCCGCTTGAGACGGTTGGCGTCTTCCATGCGGATCATGACCTGCGTGAGCACATTCTCGTACACGCGCGGCGGTGCGAAGTAATACGTCGGGCCGATCTCGCGCATGTCTGTGGCGATCGTGTCGGGCGATTCCGGGCAGTTGACGGTGAAGCCGGCGACCAGTGCCTGCGCATAGGAAAACAGATGATCGCCGACCCATGCCATCGGCAGATACGACAGCACTTCGTCGCCCGGGCCGAGCCGGTCGAACTGGCTGCCATGGTAGGCGGCGCCGATCAGCCCGGCGTGCGAGTGACACACGCCCTTGGGCTTGCCGGTCGTGCCGGACGTATAGAGGATGGTGGCAGTGTCGTCGGGATCGACGCCAGCCACTGCTTCGTCGAAATAGCGCGGATGCTGCGCATCGAACGTGCGCCCCTGCTCCAGCGCCGACGCGTAGGATTGCAGGCCGGGCGCGTCGTAGTTGCGCAGGCCGCGCTGGTCTTCATAGATGATGTGGGACAGGCGCGGCACCTGTGCGCGCAGCTCCAGCAGCTTGTCGACCTGCTCCTGGTCTTCGACGATGGCGAAATCGATTTCCGCGTCTTCGAGCACGTGCGCCATCTCGGCGGCCACGGCGTCCTGATACAACGGCACCGCAACGCCGCCGAGCGCCTGCGCGGCCGTCATCGCCCAGTACAAGCGCACGCGGTTATTGCCGACGATGGCCAGATTGTCGCCCCGCCGGAAGCCCGCCGCCGCAAGCGCGCAGGCGAGCATGCGCACCTCGTGCGCGGCCTCCTGCCAGCTCCAGCTTTGCCATATCCCGAGATCTTTTTCCCGATACGCCGTACGGGCGCCCCGTGTCGCGGCGTGTGCCAACAACAATCGCGGGAAGGTAGTCCGCTCCTGCATGCCAGTCTCCTGTGTCTCGCCACCTGTCGACGTTCGTCGAGGGGGAAGTGGCGTGGCTCGGTCGGCGCACGTGCTTGCGGCACGCTCCTTGTGGCTCGCAGCGTCTTTCGCGCGACGCTCTTTTTGTTTGGAATGCGATCTTACGAATTCAACCGGTGGCTACAACACATGCCTGCGGCCAGCGACTACTGCGACTACCGATATGCCCGGCAAGGCTCAGCTTCTATACTTGTGTTTCGGCGTCGTGCAGGACCACCGTGTGTGCTTGTCTCGCTTACCAGGCAAGGCGAAGATACCTCATGGCTCACGGCGGGTTTGTCACCAGGATGACAATCAAGGGAAAGTCCCTATATGTCGCTCGAAACCTTGTTGCAGCGCAGCGTATGGGCGCAGGGATTGACGCCCGAGCAACGCGCGCGCGTCGTGGCGGAAATTCAGGTGCGTCCGGTGGAAAACGGCGGTTACGTGTGCCGCAAGGGCGACCCCACGCATGCGTGGTTCGGCGTCATCGAAGGGTTGGTCAAGATCACGACGGCTTCGGCCAACGGAAAATCGGTCACCTTCACGGGAGTGCCTGCCGGCGCGTGGTTCGGCGAAGGGTCGGTGCTCAAGCACGAGATCCGGAAGTACGACGTGATGGCGTTGCGCGATTCCGTGCTCGCGCACATGCCGATCGCCACGTTCGACTGGCTGCTCGACACCAGCATCCCGTTCAATCGTTTTCTCACGCTGCAGCTCAATGAGCGATTGGGGCAGTTCATTGCCGCCGTCGAGCATGAGCGTCTGCTCGACACGGACGCCCGGGTCGCGCGCTCGCTGTCGTCGATGTTCAATCCGAATCTCTATCCGTCTGACGACAACACCGTGCAGATTTCGCAGGAGGAATTGAGCTATCTCGCCGGCGTGTCGCGCCAGCGCGTGAATCTTGCGTTGAAGGTGCTCGAACAGGCGGGGCTGGTGAAAGTCGACTACGGCGTGCTGACGATTCTCGACCTGGAGGGATTGCGGGAATTCGGCATGTGAGCGCAGAATCTTGCGTTTACCGCCCCCTTCCGCCACGAAACTCCATGCCCGCGGCCCCGATCCCGGCCATCGATTCTCGCCCGACACTGCGCGGGCAGCAGCGTAGCACGCCTTCCCCTCGAACGTCATCATGCGCCGGACCTCGTCGCCGCGGCTGCCGACGGTGAACTCTGGAATCCGAAGGTAACGGTCGTGCCGAACGCCAACACCGTGGATGCCTACATCCACAGGGCACTGAAGGGGCGCCACGAGCGCATCATGCCCGATGGCCGCAAGCGCGCCCAATGCCTCAGGCCACGGCGCTCACCGATCCCAGCGGTCCAGCCGAGTACAGGACCAGACAGGGGCAGACCATGCGTCTCGCAATATCGAGCGCTTCGGTTTTCGTCTCCAGGAAAGACGCTTCCCACGGGTTCCTGACGTGGTCGCTCACATAGACGTTCAGCTTCTTGTCGTAATGGGCGCCGAAGAATTCGTTGCGGAAGTAGAACCAGACCACATATCCGCGTCGCGGCAACTTTTCGGGCAGCGGATGCACCGGATACTCATTGGCGGGCACCCGTCGTCTGAGCGATATCCAGCGCTGATAGTCCACACGCGTCGCATTCATCTTCATCCTCCTTTGGCGAAAAGCCCCGGGCCGGGGCGATTCGTCATGATGGGGAAGAACACGCGACAAGAGTTACGGAAACGTCCGAATCACCGCGACTCGCGATACGTCAACCAAAAGACGCGCGACCGGAATCGACAATTCGTTGGGCTTTGGCTCGCGCAGCGGGTGGACTCGCGGCTGTCCACCTGCCCAATATCCACACGGATCTGCCCGCCAGAGGTCACGCATCCCGGCAAACGCACTCACCACGGGGCGTATTGCTCGAAGATCGTCTGACGCTCGAAAGCGATCAGCACCGCCCGTTTGTGGGGGAAATCGAATTCGCGCAGCCGCGCCGCGCCCTGCCCCTGCATGTAGGCGATCCAGCGGTCGTGATCGATGCGCGGTTCACCCACGATTCGCTGGGTGCGGGGATCGTCCAGGAAGATGTAATGGATGATGGAGCGCAGCCAGGCCTCCGTGCGCCCTGGCGACCGAAAACGTGTGGAGCCGACGAGCAGATGAAACCCGCGATCGTAGTCCGCGGCGTCGCAAAACGGCGCAATGCGGTCCTCCTTCGCCCAATACACCTCGAAGTAGGCGAACGGTTCGTCGTCGAAACAGGCGAACAGCGTGACCGTATGCGGGTCGTCGTGCATTTTCTTCAGATACTCGGCGTGCTCCTCCAACGTGCCCGTCTGCTCCCAGAAGTGCGCCACGCTGTCGAGATTCATCCACTCGTGAAAGCGTTCCACGTCGCCGGGCTGGTCGATGGCTCGCAGGCTGAAATGCGTGCCAAGGCGCGCGATGTGGCGTCGATACACCTCGCCCACCGGCTTGGGCGCGCGCAGCGCATGGCGTTTTCCCTGCGTCACGACATACTGCTGCGCCATGCCGGCCGACGACGGACCTCGCAGCCACAGCGCCGGATGCTGCCAGAACGTCTGGCGCGACACATGCAGCACTTGCGCACCGTCGGTTTGCGAGAACCGTTCCCCAACACCGTCGCGCACCGCGCCGACCACCCATGTCGTGTGCAACGCCTCGAACTGTGCGACCGGCCACACCACGCTCGCGTGACGGCAGGCCTTGTGGTGGCAGAAGACGGCGGCCAGCACCGGCAGCAATGCCTGCACCGGAAGATGACCGTCGTGGGGCGCCGTTGCCTGCAACATCATGCCGTCGTCGGCCTCGCTCACGCGAAAGACCGCGACGGGGCGCGCATCGCACCAAAGGGTCAGGTCCTGACCTGCACGCGCGACCGCGTCGTCGGGCCCGCTCGCGTGATAGCGACGGCCATCGGACAGTGTGAGCGCGTAGGGAATGTCGGGGGCATCCAGAGCATCCAATGCCGCCGGGGCCACCGGGGCCGCCGGGGCCGCCGTCGCGTTCGACGTTTTGGCATGCGCCGTCATGGCAATTGACACAATTCGATCTCCTCAAGACAAGCCGGACGCCGCCATGGCATCCGTCAGAATTCACTCACCGAGCTCAGGTGCAACCTCGTACCCGGCTTCACGCCCGGCTTTATGCTCCGCGCTCACTTCGGCTTGATGTACCGAGCGCGGCACGTGAGCGCATGGCAGGCGCCATCGATGTGAACGCGGCGCCGACAAGGCCGGTAATCCGGTCGAGCGACACCGGGCCTCCGAACCCCCACGACGGCGGCAGGAATGCCACCCGCGCGTCTCGCACGGCCGGTAGCGCACGCCATACGGGCAATTGGTAGGCAGGCGCCGCGCCGTTATCGACGACGATCAGCGACCATTCGGGGTGCCGCGCCAGATCGCCGAGCGACAGGTTCACCATCGACTGACGTGCGTCGAGCCAGCCCAACGCGTTGCGCGCGCCGAGATGCCCGATCAGCGCGCCGATCATGTCCTTGTTGTCGTAGGCCCAGAAGTTGCCCCCGCCCGCGTTCGCATTGAGCAGCGCAATCGGCGCGTCGCGAAATCCGTCGCGCAGCGCCATGTCCCGTGCCGCGGCAATACGCGCTTCGCTATGCGCAACGACTTGTGCGGCTGCCTCCACACGCCCCGTCATGCCACCCAGTGCGCGGAAAATCGCGAGCATTCGGTCGAGCGCGTCGCCCTCGCCTTGTGCGGGTTGCACGTTGAAGACGACCGTCGGCGCGATGCGTGCGAGCGCGTCAAACAGGCGCTCATGCCGATAGGCGTAGGCAACGATCAGATCGGGACGCAATGCGGCAATCGCTTCCAGATTCGGTTGCTCGCGCGTGCCGACGGACGCCCCCGCATCGATTCGGTCCGCCCGGTACCTGACCCATTGCGCATAACCCCGCGCATCGGCCACGCCCACCGGCGTGACGTCGAGCGCGAGCAGCGATTCGGTAAACAGAAACTCCAGCGAGACGACCCGTTTTGCATGCGTCGGCAATTCAGGCGATGCGCGGTTGAACAGCCCGCGATAGTGCTGCGCGCGCACGTCGAACGGCACGACGCCGAGCGCCGTCGCGGCACCGGCAACGAGAGACTTCAGGCAGTGGCGGCGCCCCGGCTGACACGGCATGCCTGCGATCGTATTAGCCGGCATGGGCATGCGACCTCAGGAACGTTCGGGAGAGCAGCCAGAGGAACAGCGGCGTGCCGACGGCCGCCGTCACGATGCCCAGCGGCAAGTCGAGCGGCGCAAACAACGTTCGCCCGAACAGGTCGGCCACGCCGAGCAACACAGCGCCCGCCAGCACCGCGACGACGAGCCTGTCGCGGGTGCCGGCCAGTGGCAGCGCGCGCAAGGCGTTGGGGACGATCAGCCCGACGTAGGCCACCGGCCCCACCGTTGCCACTGCGGCCGCCGCCATCGCGCTGGCCAGCACCAGCAAGCCCAGACGCACGCGCACTACCGGCACGCCCAGCGCCTCGGCCGTCTCGTCGCCAAGGCTCAGCAGATCCAGCCATCGCGACGCATACACGGCCAACGGCAGACAGATCGCCAGCCACGGCAACAACGCCCGCACGCCATGCCAGGACTGCCCGTAGCTGCTGCCCACGAGCCAGACCAGCGCCTGCGTGGCATGCACGTGGAACTGCAACACCAGCAGGTTGGATAACGCCGCCAGCAATCCGGCCAGCGCCATCCCCGTCAGGATCACGCGCATGGGGGCCAGTCCCCAGCGGGCGTTCACGCCGAGCACAATGGCGAGCACCGCGGCGCTCGCCGCCCACGCCGCGGGCATCGACCCGCGTGCGGCGGCCTCGGGCGAGACGAGCAGCAGCGCGAGCACGGCCAGCCCCGCCGCCTGATTGACCCCCAGCAACTCCGGTCCCGCCAGCGGATTGCGGCAGGCGCCCTGTAACAACACCCCGCTGCCCGCCAGCAATGCGCCCGCGCCCATCGCAATCAGACTGCGCGGCAGGCGCAAGTCCACCAGCATCCCGGCAGCCGTATGCGGATCGAACACATCGCGCCATTGCCATGTGGACGGCCACGGCAACACGCCCATCGCGAGCGTCAGCCCGGCAAGCGCCATTAGCGCCGCGGCCACCAGCGCGACGATCAGCGCGAGCGAACGCCGGCTCGACGTCCCGCTGGCCGTCGATATCGGGGCCGTCATCTCGGCAGTGCTCGCGGGCAACCCGTAGCGCAACAACAGCAACAGCACCGGGGCGCCGATGACAGCACTCATGACACCGACCGGCAGCGCGCCAAAGCTCACCAGCGCACGGGCGACGGCGTCGGTCACGATGAGCATCGCGCCGCCCCACAACGCCGAGAGCGGAATCAGCCATGCCGGTCGATGCACGCCCATGAGGCGCACGAGGTTCGGCGCCGCCAGTCCGACGAACCCGACCGGCCCCGCCAGCGCGATGGCGATCGCCGACAGCACCGCCGCGAGCAGAATCGCGCCGACACGCACCGCCCCCACGCGCTGCCCGAGCGCTAACGCCTGCGCCTGCCCAAAACGCGCCAGACCGAGCGGGTGCAGCAGTGTCAAAAGGACCGCGGCCGCAGGCAACAGCAACCACATCGCCTCACCGGCGCCGCGCTTGCCGAACTGCTGCAACGAGCCCGTACTCCATTGCACAACGCCCACGGCAGCGCGCGTATATAACGTCAGCGCGACCATGCACAACGCCGAGAGCGCGAGCGCGTTGGCCGCCCCGGCGAGCGTCAGGCGCAACGGCGTGGTACGCGTGCCACCGGCCAACGCAAACGTGAACAGCGCCGCCAGCACACCGCCAGCAAGCATCATCGGCAGCACGGCGAGTCCCGGCACGAGCAGTGCGACGATCAACCCCATTTGCGCGCCGGCCGACACGCCGAGCAATTCGCCGGACGCCAACGGGTTCTGCGTGATCGTTTGCAGCAGCGCTCCCGCCAGTCCGAGGCATGCGCCCGCCGCCAGCCCGGCGCGTATCTGAGGCAGCCATGCGTCGACGAACAGAAGCCACCCGAGCGACGCGCCGTTCGTCGATGGCATCGCCGACGTCGCAAGGGCGCGCACGACCGAACCGAAGCCCGGCCATGCATCGCTCGCCCACGCGTGCACGACCACCGCCAGCGCAAGCGCCAGCCATCCGCCCCACAGCGCGCGCGTGCGACGCCCGTACTGCTGCGGCGCGGCATGCGCAGGCACCGTCAGCCGACGCGTGAGGTTCAGGCTCGCCATGGCGTGCTCAGCTTGCATACCCATCGCCGCCGGCACCGCCTGCGCGTTCCAATATCGGCAGACACATCGGCAAGCCCTGGAAGTCGATGCGCTGCATCGGGGTGGCGAACACGTCCATCAGACGGTCCGGGTTCATGGTTTCGTCCGGCGTACCGGAGAAGACCAGCTTGCCCTCGCGCATGAGCAACATGGCGTCGGAGAACGCCGCGGCCTGATTCAGGTCGTGCAGCACCCATACGACCGTCATGCCGGTTTCCCGGTTGAGCTCACGAATACGCGCGAGGATGTCGATCTGATGACGCACGTCGAGATAGGTCGTGGGTTCGTCGAGCAGCAGCACGTTGCCCTGCTGCGCGAGCGCCATCGCAATGAATGCCCGTTGGCGCTCGCCGCCGGACAACGCGCTCACGTCGCGCGTGGATAGCGCCTCCAGTTCCATCAGGTGCAGGGCACGCTCGATGGCCACGTTGTCGCGCTCGCCAAGCCGCCCGCCCATGCCGGTGTGGCTGTAACGGCCGCAGGCAACGAGTTCGGCGACGGTCATGCCGAACGGCATGCCCGGGGTCTGCGCGAGCAGGGCGATGCGTCGCGCACGCTCGCGCGGGCGCAGCGTGTCGAGCGGCGTGTCGTCGAGCCAGACGCGACCGGCAGCGGGCCTGAGCAACCCGCCGAGGGTGCGCAGCAAAGTGCTCTTGCCGCAGCCGTTGGGGCCGCACAGGGCGCTCACGCGACCGGCGGCGAAAGTCACGTCGACCTGCGTGAGCACGTTTCGCGCACCGACGGCGACATGCAGGCCTTGCGCGCGCAGCGATGCGCCCTCGCCAGGCGTCGGAGAGTCGGTCGCGGGGGAAGCCGGTCTGGCGATGGCTGGATCGGTCGAAATACGGGTATCGGGCATAAGAAGTCCGGAGGTCCGTAGGGTCAAGGGGGGCGCAGGGGGGCCGGAAGCGCACCGTCGCTCGCCTAAACACCGGACCGAGTGGTTCGTCGCTCAAGAGACGTATCACCAACCGGCATATTTACCCATGTCCCGATCGCATCTGCCTTTCCGCCTGCGCTGTGCCTGCTCCGCCTTGGCCCGCTCCGTCGTAGGCGTCGCCCCTCCCCGTTCCCGTTCCCGGTGCTTGCCGTTTCTGACCGCTCGCGCCGGGCTGACGGCGCTTGCCCTGGTCCTCGCCGCCAGCGCACCGGCATCGGCGTTTGCAAAAATCGCTCAACACACCGCTTCCGATCGAGATTCGACGACCGCAAACGTGACGGCGCCTTCCGAGGCCAGCCATGATGCCCCCGACGACGCCGGTTACTCGGCGGACCTGCGTCGCACCGCCGATGGCACCGCCCATGTCCGCGCGAACGACTGGGGCAGTCTGGGCTATGGGTTCGGCTACGCGCAGGCACAGGACAATCTCTGTACGCTCGCCGAGAGTCTGGTGACGTTTCGCGGCGAGCGATCGCTCACGTTTGGGGCAGACAACAGCGTTACCCAACGCACGACCTTCGGCCAACCGAACAATCTCGATGCCGACGTATTCTTTCGCCTGACGTTCGATGCGCCCACCATGGCGCGATATCGTGCGGCCCAATCCGCGCGCAGCCGCGCACTCGCGCAGGGCTTCGCGGCAGGCATCGACCGCTATGTGCATGACGTGCGACAAGGCGCGGATCCCGGCCGTCACGCCGCCTGCCGCGACACCGGCTGGTTGCGCACGCTAGGCGCCGTGACGGAAGACGACATCTACCGGCGGCTCTACGCGGCCACGTTGGCGGCGGGGGCCGCCACCCAAGTCACCGCCATCGCAACCACCCAGCCGCCGACGGCCGGCACTGCGACGACCCTGCCCGACCCCGTGTCGACACTACGGGCAGCACCATCCGTCACCCTGGCTTCACTGAGCGATGCGGGCCTCGGCAGCAACGCAATCGCCTTCGGGGCCGCCCTGACCGCCACGGGCCAGTCGATCCTCTACGGCAGCCCGCACTGGTATTGGGAGGGCCCCGACCGACTCTACCCGGCGCGCCTGACCATTCCCGGCCAGCTCGACGTGTCCGGCGTCGGCATGCTCGGTGCGCCGTTCATCATGATCGGCTTCACCCGGAACGTCGCCTGGACGCACACGGTGTCGAGCGCCCGGCGCTTTGGCCTGATGGCCCTGACCCTCGATCCGTTGGACCCCACCCGCTACCGGCTCGACGACCGTACCGAGGCCATGCAGCGCGTGCGCGTCGACGTGCCGGTGCGCGACGCGCAGGGCAACCCGTCTGTCGTCTCCCGAATCCGTTATCGCACGGCCGATGGCCCGCTCGTCGACCTCTCCGCCCTGTCCCCGGCGCTCGGCTGGACAACGCATCAGGCGATGGTGCTGCGCGATGCGAATGCCGGCAACTTCGGCTTGCTTGAGCACTACTTGCGCATGGCGCAGGCCAGCTCGCTCGACGCATTGGCCGAGCGCATGCGCGTCGACGCCGCCAGTCCATGGGTCAACACCATCGCCATCGGCCGGCGCGATCCGCGCGTGTGGTTCGGCGACATCGGTCCGGCGCCGGGCGTGCCCGATACGCTGGCAACCGCATGTACGGCAAGGCCCGCAGGAGACGCCTTCGCCAGGCAGGCGCCGGGCCTGCCGGTGCTCGACGGCAGCCGCAGCGCGTGCGCATGGCAAACCTCAGCGGACAGCCCGCTGCCCGGCACGCTGGGTCGTCACGCGATGCCGGACATCATGAGCACGACGGTCGTGGCCAACATGAACGACAGCGCGTGGCTCGCCGCGCCCGACGCCGAGTCGAGGTCGCTCGCAGGCGTGCTCGGTCGCCGCAACGCGCCGCTCTCGCTGCGCACGCGCGAAGGTCTGCGTCGTATTGCCGCACTGCGCGCCGCCGGTCCGATCACGACGCAGGCCGTGCGCGAGACGGTGCTGCGCGCCGATCCGTTGTCGGCGCGGCTAGCGCGTGAGGCGCTGCTGGCGCAAGTGTGTACCGGGGCTGACGAGCGCACCCATCGCATCGACGTGACCCTCACGCACGACCCACTCGACGGCAAGCCACTCGCACCGGGCCTGAGCGTGGACATTGCACCGGCGTGCCGCGTGCTTAGCGCATGGGACGGCACCGGCGAGCGTGCCGCGCGGGGCGCCAACCTGTGGGATGCCGTCTGGATCCGGCTCACGGGCGTCGATGTCACAGGACGTCGCGCCTTCGCCGACGCCTTCGTGCCGTCGCAGGCCGCCACCTCCCCCAGTCAGCTCGCCGGTGAGCGCACCGCGCTCTCGCAGGCGCTCGCCGCCGCCGTGCTGCAAATGCAACACGTAGGTCTCGCGCTCGACAGCCGTCGCGACGAAGCGCTTTTCGCGACGCGCGGCGGGCGACGCATCGGTCTTGCCGGGGGATGCGACATCGCGGGCTACTTCTCCATCGTTTGCGCCGACGCGCGCATGGGACCGGGGCGTTACGCGATGGACGCCACGCCGCGCGGCGACACCTATCTGCAGGTCATCTCCTTCCCGGACGATCCCGCGCGGGGCGTAGACGCCACGACACTCGATGCGTCGGGCCCTGCCGACGAGCGCACCGATGCGCGCAACGCCGCCGCACTTCAGGCATGGGCGGACAAGCGTTGGCAAATGGCTCCGTTCGACGAAGCAGATGAGACGAATGAGGTGAATGAGGCGCGCGACATGCTCAGCGTGCAGCACTTGTTTCAATCGGCCCCGGCGTCCCCATCGTCCCCATCGTCCCGGTAGGCGGGGCACGACGATGCCCCCGCGCCTAAATATCCGTTGCCATGGTTCGTCCACTACTCGATAGGCGCCGTCGCCCCGGGGAAACGAGTGCGCACGTCGCCTCAGTTTCCGAAAAACACCAGGAGTCTCAGATGAAGCATTACGGGAGCGTCCTTGGCCGGGGGGCCAGTCGCCAGCCATCGATCCATCGTTCGATCCGCCCGATCCACCGTCATATCGCCATGGCCGCCGGCCTGGCGTTCACACCGCTGACGTTTGGCGGCGGCGCGTGGGCGCAGACCGCCGGCGCGGCGGGCGACGTCGCCCTCGCCCCCACACAGGTGAACGCCGAGCGTGCCGACGAAAACGGCGCCGGTCCGGTCGACGGGATCGTCGCCAGGCGCACCACCACGGGGACGAAGACCGACACGCCGCTCATCGAGAACCCGCAGTCGGTGTCGGTCATCCCGAAAGAGATGATTCAGGATCTGGGAGCCCAGTCGGTCAGTCAGGCCATGCGCTACAGCGCCGGCGTGCTGCCGGACAACGCGGGCTTCGAAACCCGCTTCGACTGGATCAATATTCGCGGCTTTTCGGCGTCCACGCTCGGCATGTACATGGACGGCACTCGCCTGCAATCGGCCACCGAGTATCAGTTGGACCCTTACGGACTGGAGCGAATCGAAATTCTGCGCGGCCCGGCATCGGTGCTTTACGGGCAGAACACGCCCGGCGGCCTGATCAACATGGTCACGAAGAAGCCGCTCGACACTCCGCTGCACGAAATCCAGCTCTCGGCCGGATCCTTCAAGAACAAGCAGGCCGCATTCGACTTCAGCGGCCCGCTCGATGCCGACGGCAAGGTGCTTTACCGCCTCGTCGGTCTGTTTCGCGACAGTAACACCCAGGTCGACTTCACGCCCAACGACCGTATTTACATCGCACCGTCGCTCACCTGGAAAGCCACGGACAAGACCACGATTACGTTCGAGGCGAGCTACCAGCGCGACAAGCTCGGCTTCGGCCAGTTCCTGCCCGCGTCGGGCACCGTGCTGCCCAATCCCAACGGACAGATTCCTGTCGGCCGTTTCGTGGGCGACCCGAACTACGACAACATCAAGCGCGAACAAGTCTTCGCAGGCTATCAGCTCGAGCACCGCTTCAACGATCAGGTCACATTCAGGCAAGCCACGCGCTATTCGTACTTCGACTACAAGGTCGACACGGATGCCTACGGGCTCGGATACGCACCGGGGAGCACCCGGATGATCAATCGCCTGCCGTTCGCGGACTATCGTCAGACGGACGTGGTCACCATCGATAACCAGTTGCAGACGAAGTTCCAGACCGGCCCGCTCTCGCACGTGGCGCTGTTCGGCTTCGATTATTACTACTACAACGAGCATCGCAGCATGCGTCAGGGCGTCGCCAGTGCGGCCAACCAGCTCGACGTCTTCGCGCCGAACTACGGCGCGGCGGTGTTCGGTCTGACGCGTCAGGCGGCCGATACCGACTCGCGCTACACGCAGGGCGGGCTCTACTTTCAGGACCAGATCAAGTACGACAAGTGGTTGCTCACGCTCGGCGTACGTCAGGACTGGGCGGCGCAGAACGTCTACAACCGTCTGACGAACCGCTCGTCGAGTCAGGCGGACTCGCAAGCCACCTATCGTGCCGGTCTGACGTACCTGTTCGACATGGGGCTCGCCCCCTACTTCAGCTACTCCGAGTCGTTCCAGCCGAACGTCGGCGTGGACCGCTTCGGCAACCAGTTCAATCCGTCGAAGGGCAAGCAGTATGAAATCGGCGTGAAGTATCAGCCCAAGGGCTATAACAGCTTCGTCACGCTGTCGCTGTTCGACATCCGTATGACGAACGTGCTCACGCCGGACCCCGCCAACACGGCGTTCTCGGTCACCACGGGCGAGCAGCACTCGAAGGGCTTCGAACTGGAAGCCGTCGGGGAAATCACCGACAACCTGAAGGTGATCGGCTCATACACGAACACCAACATCGTCAACTCGAAGACCAACGATCCGACGCTGCTCGACAAGGTGCCGCCGCAGCAACCGCGCACGGCCGCGGCGCTGTGGGCCGACTACACGTTTCACACCGGCGTGCTCAAGGGATTTGGATTTAATGGCGGTGTCCGCTATGTCGGGCCCACCTACATCGACGCCACCAATACCGCCGGACAGGCGCCGTCGCGCACGCTGGTCGATCTTGGCCTGCACTACCAATACGACAAGCACTGGCGCTTCCAGCTCGACGGCAGCAACATCTTCGACAAGACCTACGTCGTGTGTGTGACGACCTCGCAATGCGCCTACGGTGCGCGTCGCACCATCCTGGGAACCGCGAAGTACAGTTGGTAAGTCAGCAGGTCAGTCAGTCGTTGGCTCGATGCGCTGAGTTAGGCTGAGTTAGGCTGATTTAGGCTGATTTAGGCACCCCGCCCGCCACGCGTGATCCATGCGTGGCGGGCGCACCGCACCCCACCTTCAAGACGCGAGCCGCCAGGCCCCGCCTGCTCTCCCGGAAGTACTCACTTCGCCCAATACACGTGCAACGTCGTCGATCCACGGCTTCGCGCGCGGCAGCTGCATGTGACTCGACGCTACCGTTGCCTCGTAGGCCGGGGGTGCACCGACCGCACGTGCGAGCCGCGCACGATCGACCAAAGCTCGCTGCTCGACCCACCACACATGCACGGGCACGCCAGCCGGACGCATCCGATGCGCATCGGCCAGCGCGCGCAGATGGGCTGTTACACGAAACATGTAGGCAAGCTCGTCACGGCCGAGCGACGCGTAGTCCGCCCCGGCGCCTGGCGCCTCCTCTTGCTCGCCCCGATGCATCGTCAGCGCAGCATCGACGGCAGCGGCAAGCACACCCTCGTCGAGCGGCTTGCCCGCATGCGGCGCCAGCGATTCGCGCAGCCTTTGCGCATCGACCTGCGGCAGGATCGTGACCAGATAGTCGAGCAAGTCGCCCGTCCAGTCGCGCGACGATGGTGATTTCGATGGTGACGGCGATGTCGCCGCATCATCCTCCTGCGGCACGAACGCATCGGCGAGTCCGAGAAAGGCGACGGTTTCGCCATCGGCACGCAGGCGGTCGGCCATCGACAGCGCAATCGGGCCGCCCAGCGACCATCCGAGCAGGTGGTACGGCCCCCGCGGTTGCGCGGCACGAACGGCGTCGACGTAACACGCGGCCATCGCGTCGAGCGACGTGTCCGACCATGCCGGATCGAGCAGCATGCGCGACTGAATGCCGACGACAGGTCGCTGCCCGACGAGCGCCTGCGCCAGTGGCCGGTAATCGAATACCGTTCCCACCGCCGGATGCACACAGAACAACGCGGGCGCCGCCGAGTCGCTGTGATTCAGGCGCACCAGCAGATCGCGACTCGCCTCACGCATGGCGTCCGAGGGCGAAAGCGCCGCGGCCAGCTTCGCTACGGTGCCGTGCTGCATCAGCTCTCGCAACGTGACCTTGAGCGCTGGCGTGCCGCGTTTGAGGCGAGCGATCACTTGCAACGCAAGGATGGAGTCGCCGCCGATTTCGAAGAAGTTGGCTTCACGGCTCACGTGCTCGACCTTGAGCACCGTCTTCCAGACGTCGGCGATATGCGCTTCGAGCGCTTTGCCCGGCGCTGCCTGCGCCACCGCTTCAGCGCGGGAAGATGCCACCGTCGCCGCCACCGTCGTCAGCAATGTGCGGCGATCGACCTTGCCGTTCGGGGTCAGTGGGAAGGCGTCCAGACGTACGAGGCGCGCCGGCACCCACGCAGCGGGCAGCGACGAGGCAAGCGCAGCCTTCACGTCGGCCTCGGTTGCCGCCCCCGTGAAGCAACCCAGAAGTTGCGGCTGCCCACGGGCGTCGCGCTCCACGAGCACGAGCGCATCGCGTACGCCGGCCAGCGCACGCAGCGCGTGGGCCACCTCGCCCGGCTCCACGCGATAGCCACGAATCTTGACCTGATCGTCCGCACGGCCCAGATAAACGATCTCGCCATCCGCCCGACGTTTCACGCGATCGCCCGTGCGATACATCCGCGCCCCGGGACGCCACGGGTCCGGCACGAACCGCTCCGCTGTCCTGGCCGGCTCGCCAAGATACCCACGCGCGAGCGCCACGCCGCCGATGTAGAGTTCGCCACTCACGCCGGGCAGCACGGCGTTGAGATCGTTATCCAGTACGTAGGCGCTCACGTTCGGCAACGGCGCGCCCACCGGCAGCGGGGCATCCTGCGACACGCCGCGATGCGTGAGCACGCCCACGGTCGTCTCCGTCGGGCCATAGTGGTTGAGCACTCGCAGCGACGGGCGAAGCGTGCGCAACAGCGAAAGCAGTTCCGCATCGGCCGCCTCGCCGCCGACGATCAGCCAGTCGCGCGGCAGCACGTCCGGCCCGGCCGCGAGCAGCAGGCCCTTGAGATGGCTCGGCACGATCTTCATCACACCGATATCGCGCATGCGCATCCACTGCGCAAAGCGGCCCGCATCGAAGGCATCGTCCTGCGGCATGAGATGCAGGGGTCGCCCCATCGCGAGCGCGCCGAACAATACGGTGTGCCCGAGGTCGGCGGCAACGGTCGAGACCATTGCCATGCCCGCGTGCTCCGGCAGATCGCTCAGCCGTGACGCTACGCCCTGCACGTAGTTATGCAACGCCCCACGCGCCACGACGACCCCCTTCGGCTGTCCGGTCGAGCCCGACGTGTAGATGACGTATGCCGCTTGCAATGGATGCACGTTGCGGTAGACGACGTCCCCGTCTTCCCCCGAGAGCAACGCCTCGATGGACAGCGTCTCGCACGCCTCGACCTGCGGCAGCGACGCCAGCCCCGGCGCGACGATGAGCGCCCTGGCGCCACTGGCGTCGATCAGTTGTTCCAGGCGCGCGCGCGGCTGCGTCGGGTCCAGCGGCACATACGCTGCGCCGAGTTTCCAGACCCCGAGCATCGACGCCACCCACCCCGCGCTGCGTGGCATCAGCAGCGCCACGCGATCCTCTGCGCCCACGCCCCGCGTCGACAAGGCGTGCGCCACACGATTGGCGTGGGCGTCGAGCGTGCGCCGCGACCAGACGCCATCTTCGCCATCGACGGCGAGCGCGTCGCCGTCCTGTGCAACGCGCGACGCCCAGACAGCCATCCAGTCCCCGGTCTCCCATGCGCGACGCTCTCCTTCCAGCACGGCAAGAGCCTGTTCCCCTAACGACACATCCGCCAGACGATCGCCAGGCGAACGGGTCAGTTGCCCGAGCAAACCATGGAACGCGCGAGCGAGCGGCTCGATGGTGTCGGCATCGAACAGATCCGTCGCGTAGGTCACTGCGATCTGCAGTGTGTCGCCGCGCTCCAGCGTATCGAGTGAAAGATCGAAATGCGAGCTTTGCCCCGCCACAGCCATCGGCTCGATGCGAAGGCCTGCCATCTCCGGCAATGCATCACGCGCGATCTCGTGATTGAACTTCGCCTGAAACAGCGCGTTGACGGCGGCATCGCGGGCCGGTTGCAGCGCGTCGACGAGCTTATCGAACGGCACGTCTGCATGCGCCTGCGCTTCGATGGCCTGCGCACGCATCGTGGCGACGAGACCGGCAAACGTCGCCGTCGGATCGACGGGTACGCGCATGACCTGCGTGTTGACGAAGAAACCGATGAGCGGCTCCGTTTCCAGCTTTGCGCGCCCCGCCACAGGCACACCGACGCAGACGTTGCGCACGCCCGACAGGCGCGCGAGCCAGACACCGTAGGCGGCGAGCAACACGGTGTAGAGCGTGGTATTGCAAGTCCGTGCCAGATCGCGCAAGCGCGCGGTCAATGCGGCGTCAGCCTCCATGACGTAAGTCGCCCCACGGCCGCTCGGCACGGCGGGACGCGCGCGGTCGGTCGGCAATGGCAGCACGGGATGCTCGTCTCCCAGCAGTCCTCGCCAGTAATCCAGCTGGCGCGCCAGCTCCCCGGCTTCGAGCCATCCGCGCTGCCATATCGCGTAATCGGCGTATTGAATCGCCAACGCCGGCAGCGGCGCGACGTGAGCGCCAGCAACGCCTGACGCGTCACAAAAATGCGCGTAAGCGCGCGTGCAGGCTTCGACCAGACGCGTCATCGACCACGCGTCCGCCACGATGTGATGCAGCGTGAGCAACAGCACGTGCTCGTCGGCGGCCAGACGCATCAGGCGCGCGCGCATCAAGGGTGCCGCGTCCAGCGCGAACGGGCGCAGCGCCTCGTCGCGGGCGCACGCCTGCACGCGCGCGTCCTGCTCGGCCCGGCTCCCGGCAGCGCCCTGCCAGTCTTCGTAGTCGATGGAGAACGGCACGTCGGCATGCACGCGTTGCACCGCGCCGTTCGCCCCGTCGTGAAAACTGGTGCGCAGCGCTTCATGCCGCGCGACGATGGCGGCAAAGGCCTGCGAGAGCGCGTCAACATCGAGCTTGCCATGCAGGCGCACCGCCGCCGGAATGTTGTACGCGCCCGTGCCCGGCGAGAGTTGTTCCACGACCCACAGGCGCTGCTGTGCGTACGACAGCGGTGCGTCGCTACCCTCGCGCAGACCGGCGGGAATCGGCAGACTGGCCAGATCGATGCCTTGCTCACGGGCGCGGGTCTGAAACACACGGCGCTTGTCGGCCGGCAAGGCAAGAAAGCGTCGCATCAATGCCGAATCATCGGCGTTGGGGGAATTGGCCAGAGACATCGCGAGTTCCTTCTGTCGAACCACTACCTATCGAAATTGAGAAAGTCTCGCGTCGCCCGTTGTTGAGCGAGCAACGCGAGACCGTGCCCTGTCAGGCCGCGTCCGCCTCGAGATCGCCGAGCAGATCGTCGAGCCGGCGCCGGACACTCGCGTCGAGCGCCGCCGGGGCGGCAGCCGACCACGCCGCGCAGAAGTCCGAGAGCACCGGCGTCTCGAACAACTGGCGCAACGCCACGGGGCGTCCCGACACCGCTTGCAGACGCGCCACCATCTGGGTGGCGAGCAGCGAATGCCCGCCCAGCGCAAAGAAGTTGTCGTAACGCCCGACACGTGCCACGCCCAGCACCGTCTGCCAAATCCGGGCGACGTCAGTCTCCACCCCGTCGGCGGGCGGCACGAAACGGGCGCCCGCCGCCTGCGGGGCAGGCAGCGCGCGGCGATCCAGCTTGCCGTTGGGGGTGAGCGGCAACGCGTCCAGACGTAGCCACTGCCCCGGCAGCATGAACACCGGCACGCGGGTGGCGAGGTGTTCGCGCAGACGCGCCCAGAGGCCTTCGTCATCGGCATCTGTCACGACATACGCCACCAGTTGTTCGCCGAGCCCGTCGTCGCGCACCAGCACGGCGGCGTCGCTTACCTGCGCATGAGCGAGCAAGTGGGCCTCGATCTCGCCGGGTTCGATACGGAAGCCGCGCAACTTCACTTGCTGATCGCCGCGTCCCAGATAGTCGAGCGTGCCGTCCGGCAGCCATCGGACACGATCGCCCGTCTGGTACATGCGCGCCCCGGCTGGCCCCCACGGATCGGGGACGAAGCGCTCGGCGCTGAGCGCCGGACGCCCCAGATAGCCGCGCGCTAGCCCCTGCCCACCGACGTAGAGCTCGCCCGGCACGCCCATGGGCACCTGCGCCAGTGACGCGTCGAGCACGCGCCACGCGATGTCGGGCAACGCCTCGCCAACCGGCGAGTGGCCGATGCCGGGCTCAGGCGATACCACGCCGAAGCTGACATAGATGGTCGTCTCCGTGGGGCCGTACATATTGACGATGCGGGTCTGCTGGCCAAAGCGCGACCACCACGGCGCAAGCCGACGCGGCGCAAGCGCTTCGCCCGCCAGCACGATGTGGCGCAACGTCGTCTCCGACGCCGCCTCCGGCAACGCGGCGAGAAGCTGATAGAACGCTGACGGCGTCTGGCACAGCACCGTCACCCGCTGCTGCTCGATCATCTGCCATAGCGCCTGCGGCTCGCGGCTGGTGTAGTACGGCACGACAACGAGTCGTCCGCCATGCGAGAGTGCGCCGAAGACCTCCCAAACCGACACGTCGAACGCATAGGAGTGGAACATCGTCCAGACGTCGTGCGCACCAAAGCCGAACCGGTCTTCCGTCGCATGCAGCAGCCGCATCAACTGGCGATGCGCGACCTGCACGCCCTTGGGCCGCCCCGTCGATCCCGAGGTGTAGATGACGTAAGCCAGCTGATCGACGTGAACCGCCACGTCCGGCGGTGTTTGCGGCAACGTCGTGTCGCGCGCCAGCGCGTCGATGCTCAGGCTGTGCGGCGGTAGCCACACGGGCGCGCCGAGCGCGGCCTCGGTGACGACGACCTCGATGCCGGCGTCTTCGACCACGTATCTCAACCGCTCGTCCGGATAGGCAGGATCGAGCGGCACGTAGGCGGCCCCCGCCTTCATCACCCCAAGCATGGCGACGATCAACTCGACGCGACGCGTCAGCGCAATGCCAACGCGATCCTCGCTCGCTACGCCCCGGCGCAACAATGCATGGGCCACGCGATTCGCCTGCGCTTCGAGTTCGGCGTACGTCAGCGAACGCTCCCCGTCGGTCACCGCAATGGCCTCCGGCTGCGTATGCGCGAAGGCGGCGATGATCCGGTCGACGGTCGTCGTCACCGCGAAGGTGTGGCAGGGTCCACGCGACGACTCGCCCGCGGAATCGGACGCATGAAGAACAATGTCGGCAACGCGCAGATTCGTCGCGCTCGGCGGCGCGCAAAGCTGGCCGAGCAGGTCGTGCAGTTGCGTCCAGAGGCGCTCGATGGCGCCGTCGTCGAAGTGTTGCCGGTCGTAGCTCATGCGGACATCGATGGTCTCGCCCGACGCAATGCCCACGGTGAGTGGGTAATGGGTCGTCTCCACGTTCACGATCTCGCCAAAACGCAGCGCCTGCGCGCCCTGCGTACGTAGCGCCCGGTCCACCGGGTAGTTCTCGAAGACGATGAGCGAGTCGAACAGCGCCTGCCCCGGCCAGCCGACCCAACGCTGAATGTCGTAGAGCGGGGTGCTCTCGGCTTCGCGCAGCGCGAGGTTGTCTTCCTGCAAGCGGTGCAGCCAGTCGTCGAGCCCGTCGGAGGGTCTGGGGCCCTGCACCACGGGCAACGTGTTGATGAAGAGTCCCATCATGCGCTCGGCGCCGGGAAGCTCGGCGGGACGCCCCGAGACGGTCACGCCGAAGCAGACGTCCCGCTTGCCGGTATAACGCTGGAGCAGCAGCGTCCATGCGCCCTGCACCAGCGTGTTGAGCGTCAGACGTCGGCTTCTGGCCGCGCGCTGCCATGCCTGAGCGTCGGCGGCCTCGATGCGGAAGGTGCGCTCGCCGTGCCCCCGCGCCGGCGGCAGCGTGCGCAGCACGGCCTCATGCAATTGCGTCGGCGATTCGAAGGCGGCCAGTCGCTCGCGCCAGAACGATTCGCCGTCCTGCGGCGCGTGAGTCGCCAGCCATGCGATGTAGTCGCGGAATCGGGGCACGTTCCCATGCGCCTCGGGCACGCCGTGCACGCCGGGCACGTTGGATGTACGCGTCCCGTCCAACGAATCCGATGTGCCCGACACCGATGTCAGATACGCCTGAAGAATTTCACCGATGAGCTGGGCGCTGCTCCAGCCGTCTAGCAGCACATGATGCAGTGTCCAGATCAGTTGCCACGTGCCCCCGGCAGCGTCGCTCACGTGCACCAGGGCCACGCGCTGCAACGGCGCGCTCGCGAGATCGAATCCCTTGGCACGCTCTTCGTCGGCGAGCGCCGTCAGGACGCCCTCGCCTTGCTGCGCGACGCGCGCACGCCAGTCGAACACGCGCAGCGCCTGCGGCACCTCGCGATGCACCCGTTGCAGCGGCGGCGCGCCGTCTCGCCAGACGAAGCTCGTGCGCAGAATCGCGTGACGGCGTACCGCCGCTTGCCATGCCGCAGCGAAAGCATCGACTCGCAGGCCTTCTAGACGGATCTGAAGCTGATTGACGTATGAGGCGCTACCCGGCGCCAGACGCGCATGAAACACCATGCCCTGCTGCATTGGCGACAAGGGATACACGTCTTCCAGCGTCGCGGCGGGCACGCCCAGTTCGGCCAGCTCGCCCTCTGTGAGATCGGCCAACGGGAAGTCGGCCGCGCTCGTAAGCGGCGCGTCGAGGCTTGCGTTCACGAGCGCCCCGAGCGCCGTCTGCATGCGGGCAGCGAGCCCGGAAATCGTTGCCTCGTGAAAGCGCTCGCGCGAGAAACGCCATTGCAGTCGCAGGCAACCGTTGGCGATGGCGCCGTCGACCGACAGCCAGTTGCCGAGCGGCGCCGAAGCGTCCCGGGCATCCCCCGCCGGGGCGTCGCTCGGCGCAAAGCGCCCGTCGGCGAATCCGGCGTCGATACGTCCGAGGTAGTTGAACGTGATGCGCCCCTGTGGCAACGCGGCCAGCGTCCGCCGCGCTTCGGCGTCGCCGTGGTACCGGAGCGCCCCGAATCCGAGGCCGGCGCGCGGGACCGCTCGCCACATCCGCTTGAGCGCGAACAGCGTCTCGCGCGGGGACGCCGAGACGTCGACCGCCAGCGGATACACCGACGTGAACCAGCCCAGGGTGCGCGTGAGATCGAAGGCCTCCATGCCGGGCAACGCGTCACGGCCATGGCCTTCCACACACAGGGCGACACGCGACGCTCCCGTCCACTCGCCCACGGCTTGCGCCAGTGCGGCGACGAGCAGTTCATGAATTCGCGCCCGTTCGTTGGCGGCGTTCAGCAGACGACGCGTTGCGTTCGCGTCGAGCGCAACGGTCACCTCCGTGGCCTCGGCCTGCCGGTCGCCGCTCAAGGGTGTCGCATCCACCGGTAGCGTGCCGTGTGCGCCTTGCAGGGATTCCGTCCAGAACTGCACTTCCTTCGCCGCCTCGGGCGACGCGGCCCAATCGCGCCAGTATGTCGTCCATGCGCCGTATGACGAGCCGTTTTCCGCCAGCACGATGGGCTGCCCGGCGTCTCGCTGCGCGAGCGCACGCTGCAAGTCGCCGAGCAGGATGCGCCACGAGACCCCGTCGATGGCGATGTGGTGACACACAAGCAGTAATCGCTGCCCGCCGCTTGCGAGATTGATCAGCGCGGCGCGCAGCAAGGGGCCGTCCGACAACGATAGTCCGCGTTGCGCTCGCTGCGCGGCCGCAAGTGCCTGCGTCTCATCCGCCGCATCGACGATCTCCAGCCCGACGAGCGCTGTATCGTCAGACGCCCCATCTTGCCGCCACTGCCGCCATTCGCCGCCCGTTTGCCGATATCGCATTTGCAGCGCGTCATGGTGCCTGGCGACCGCGTGCAGCGCGTCGCGAAGCATCGCGCCATCCAGCGCACGGCCGACATCGCGAACGTCAAACTGCACCCACTGATTCCAGTGATCGCGATGCGCGACGGGTTCAGCGAAGAACCACGACTGGATCGGCAGCAGAGGCGCGTCTGGGTCGATAGCGGGGTTGATAGCGGGATCGATAGCGGCGCGGATGCCGGGGGCATCCACAGACGTCGCGGATGGCGCGGCCTTCGCCACCACAGCGGCAGCGGCGAGTTCGGCCAGCGTCTGGTGCCTGAACACGTCGCGCACCGTGATACGCCAGCCCGATTCACGCGCACGGCTCACCAATTGGAGCGCGATGATGGAGTCACCCCCGAGCGCGAAGAAGTTGTCGCCCCGGCCGACCTGCCCGGCACCGAGCAGTTGCCCCCAAATGACGGCCAGCTCGGCCTCGGCGCCCACACGTGGCGCTTCGGCGCTCGCGCTTTGCCACCCCGGCTCGGGCAACTGCTTGCGGTCGAGCTTGCCGTTGACGAGCTTGGGCAGCGCGTCGAGGACCAGCACCTGCGCGGGCACCAGATAGGCGGGCACGCGCGCGGCGAGCGCCTGACGCAGTCCTTCGCCGAATTCGGACGCAGCGACACCGACAGGCGGCGTCGCGCTCACGTGGGCCACGAGTTGCACGCCCGCCGGCCCCTGCGCCGTGCCAACCACCGCTTCGCGCACGCCCGTGAGCGCGAGCAACTGGGCTTCGACTTCCCCCGGCTCGATGCGGAACCCGCGCACCTTGAGCTGCTGGTCGCGGCGTCCCAGGTATTCGAGCGTACCGTCGCTCAGCCACCGCACGCGATCGCCCGTGCGATACATGCGCGCCCCCGGCGCGCCCCAGGGATCGGGCACGAAGCGCTCACCAGTCTGCGCGGCGCGTCCGAGATAACCGCGCGCCACGCCTTCGCCGCCGAGGTACAACTCGCCTGCCACGCCGACCGGCACCGGTTGCAGACGGACGTCGAGCACATAGCCGCGACGCTGCCCCACGAGCGTTCCGATCGGCGCGTAGGGCGTCGGGCTTTGCATGCCCGCATGCGCCGTCCAGTTCACGGGCGTGACGACGGTTTCCGTCGGCCCGTAGCCGTTGAGCAGGCGCACCGGCTCAAGCGTGCGCATGACGAGCGCGAGCGTGTCGCGCGAGAGCGCCTCGCCGCCGCAGGAGTAGATCAATCCGGGCGGCACCGCGCCCGGATGGGCTTCGACCCACTGCGCAACATGGCGCAGCAACGCCGTGGGCAGCCCGGCGTTCGTGACACGTCGCGCGACGATCTGTTCGCAGATTTCCTCGGGCGTCCACTGGCGCGGCCCGCGCAGCACGACGCATGCGCCGTGCGAGAGTAACGTCAGCCAGCGCTCATGCGCGCCGTCGAACGAGAGCGACGCCACATGCAGTTCGCGAAACGCCGGCGTCATGCCAAAGAGACCGGCGATCGCACGGCAATGCATGGCGAGGGGACCGTGCGGGACGGCAACGCCCTTGGGCCGCCCCGTGGAGCCGGACGTGAAGATTACATAGGCAAGTTGTGCGGGATGCAACGCGGGCAGCGCCGCGGCGGACGCGCCGGTCGATGCGATGATCGCCATGTCAAACCCTTTGACGCCCGGGGGCAGGCGATCCATTCCGTCAGCGTCGGTGATCACGTGCGCAATGTCGGCATCCGCGCACAGTTCGGCCACGCGCTCGTCCGGATGGTCGACGTCCAGCGGCACATAGGCCCCGCCGGCGCGCAGCACGCCCAGCATTGCCACGAGCGCATTGACCGAGCGCGCAAGGCGCACACCGACACGCGTTTCGGGTCGCCACTGCCCCGCGAGCAAGTGCGCCGCGACGGTGTCCGCGCGACGCAGCAGTTCGCCGTAGGTCAGCACCTCGTCATCACACTCGATGGCGCGCGCATCCGGTCGCTGCGCCGCATGCGATGCAATCATGCCGGGCAGCAGACGGTCGTCGGTCGGGGACATGGCCTCCGGCGCCCCCCAACGCGCGATGGCCGCGCACTCGGCGGCGTCGGCGAGCGGCAGGTCATACAGCGGTGCCGACGGTTGGGCGATCTGTGCCGCAAGGAGCGTTTGCCAGTGCGCGCAGATGCGTTGCGCCGTCTGCGGGAAAATGACGTCGGTGGCATATCCCAGCCCGCCCGCGAGCGTGCCGTCCGGCAATTCGACGATCCCCAGATCGAGGTCGAACTTTGCCTGTGTCGTCTCGGCCTCGAGCACCGTGGCCGTCACCCCGGGCAATTGCAGCGCCGCAGTTGCCTGACGCCGCTGGTGGTTCACCATGACCTGAAACAGCGGGCTGTGACTCAGACTCCGGGCCGGGGACAGACGCTCGACGACCTGTTCGAACGGCACATCGGCGTGACGCTGTGCGTCGAGCAGCGTGTCGCGCACTTGCGCGAGCAACGCCGCAAATCCGGCCGTCAGATCCACTTGCGTGCGCACCACGACCGTGTTGACGAAACAACCGACAACGCGCTCGAGCGCCGTACGGCTGCGGTGACTGACCGGCACGCCGACACGAACGTCGACGGTGTCCGGAGGGACATCGTCCGCGTCATTCGTGTCCCGGTGACCCTGCCCGGCGGCGTAGCGCGCGAGCAATGCCTGAAACGACGCCAGCAGCACCGCAAACGGCGTTGTCCGTGCCTCGCGCGCCATGGCTCGCACACGTTGCGCGAGCGGTTCGGGCAACGTGAAAGCCACGCGCCCGCCCTCGCCATCGCGTTGGGCCGGACGCTGACGGTCCAGCGGCAAGGGCAGCAGATCGTCCGCACCGGCCAGTTGCGTCGCCCAGTAGTCGAGTTGCCCGGCAAGCGCATCGCCGCCCAGGCGCAGGCGTTGCCAGATCGCATAATCGCCGTAGGTCGGCCCGCTCGCAGGCGCGACCGGGGTCTGGCCGTTGCGCACGCGCGCGTAGTCCCGGGCGATCTCGTCGATCAGCACCTCCAGCGACCCACCGTCCGCAATCAGGTGATGCAGCGTGAGCACGAGCACGTGGCGATCGGGCGCCGTGCGCAGCAGCGTCGTGCGCACCAGCGGCCCGCGCGTCAGGTCGAACACTTCACGGCTGACCTTCGCTAGCGCCTCGCTTACGTCAGCCTCGTCGGCGCGGTCAGCCTCGTGCGCGCCGTCTGCCCCGTCGGACAGGGACACGACATCGAGCGGCACGTCGACGTGTGCATGCACGTGCTGCATGAGCTTGCCGTCCTCTAGCGCGAACGTCGTGCGCAGTGCGGCATGGCGGGCGACGGCGGCGGCGAAGGCCCCCGCCAGCGCCGTCGTATCGAGTGCGCCGTCCAGTTGCACGGCGCCGGTGATGTGATAAGTGTCGTGTCGCGCGTCCAATTGCAGCAACGTCCACATGCGCTGCTGCGCGAACGAAGCGGGCGCTCGCTCGCCCTCGTGCCCTTCTACGGGTTGTACCCACCCTTCAAGCGGAAGGTGCTCGCGCACGGCCACGCCCTTGCGCTCGAGCAGCGCGATCATCGCTTGCCGTTGCGCGGGGGCCAGGCGCGCGAGCGTCGTTTGAATATCGTCCATGTCTATCGTGCCTCCGAACCGAGCAGCGCCTGCAGCGCCTCGGGGGAAAGGGATTCCATTTCGCGCAGGGCGGCTTGCAGCGCGCCATCGGTGGCGTCTGTGAGGTCCGCCGCAGCGTTGATGTCGGGATGCGACGCCGATGTCCGTGCCTGCGCCACCAGCGCGTCCAGCGTTTCGGCGAGCGCGCTCAGGCGGCTGGCTTCGAACAGTGTGCGCAGCGGCACATCGAGCGACAGCGCGTCTCGCAGACGCGACACGACCTGCGTGGCAAGCAGGGAGTGGCCGCCCAGCACGAAAAAGTCGTCGTGGCGACTGACACGCGGCACACCCAGTACGTCCTGCCAGATCGAGGCAACGAGTTGTTCGCTGCCCTCGTGCGGATCCTCGAAACACGTCGCACCGACGGCTTCCGGCACCGGCAGCGCTCGGCGATCGAGCTTGCCGTTGGGCGTGAGCGGCAGCGTGTCCAGACGCATCCACAGGCCCGGCGCCATGTACGTCGGCAACTGTCCTTCGAGGTGACTGCGCAGGCGCGGCCATAGCTCGGACGCGTCCACTGGCGACACCACGTACGCCACCAGTTGCTCGCCCGCACCGTCGTCGCGCACGACGACGGCCGCATCGGTCACGTCGTCGTGGCGCAGCAGGTGTGCCTCGATCTCGCCGGGTTCGATACGGAAGCCGCGCAACTTGACCTGCGCGTCGCCGCGACCGAGGTAATCGAGCGTGCCGTCGACAAGACGTCGCGCGCGGTCCCCACTGCGGTACATGCGCTCGCCGGGCGCGCCGTAGGGGTCCGGTACGAAGCGCTCGGCCGTAAGCCCCGCCTGCCCGAGATAACCGCGCGCCAGTCCCTCGCCACACACGTACAAGTCACCCGCGACACCCGGCGGCACGTCGTTCAGACCCGCGTCGAGCACACGCCAGTCGAGGTCGGCAATCGGCTCGCCGATGGGGGAGCCGGCGGTGTCCTCGGCCCGCAATACGCGCCGACTCACGTGCACCGTCGTCTCGGTGATGCCGTACATGTTGGTCAGGCGCGTCGCGTCGCCAAAGCGTTGCCACCACGCAGCAAGCCGCGCCGGGGTGAGCGCTTCGCCGCCGAAGACGACATGGCGCAAGGTCGTCGTGACCACGTCGTCGGGCATGGCGCCGAGCCATTGGTAGAACGCCGAGGGGGTCTGGTTGAGCACCGTCACGCCCTCCCGGCGGACGAGCGACCACATCGCGACCGGATCGCGCGCCGTGTCGTGCGAGACGACGACCAGCCGCGCGCCGTGCACCAGCGCACCGAAGATCTCCCAGACGGAGAAGTCGAACGCGTACGTGTGGAACATCGTCCAGACGTCATCAGCATCGAACGCAAAGTCGCGAGATGTGCCGAGCAGCAGCTGCATCAGGTTCCGATGGGTGAGTTGCGCCCCCTTGGGGCGGCCCGTCGAACCCGACGTGTAGATCACGTAAGCCAGCTGATCGACGTGGACTTCACGGGCCGGCGCGCACACAGGCAGCGTGTCGTCCGTAAGCAACGACTCGATCGTCTGCGCGCCCGACGGCAGCCATGGGGCGTGCATCAGCGACGCCTGCGTGATTGCATGGGTGACGCCGGCGTCCGCCACCATGTAACACAGCCGGTCCGCCGGATAGGCCGGATCGAGCGGCACATAAGCCGCCCCGGCCTTGAGGATGCCGAGCATCGCGACGATCAGGTCCGTGCCACGCGACATAGCCAGCCCGACACGCGCTTCCGGGGCAACCCCCGCGCGGATCAGCGCATGGGCGACGCGATTGGCGCGCGATACGAGTTCGGCGTAGGTCAATTGCGATTGGCCGTCGTTCACGGCAATGGCATCGCCATGCGCTGCGGCCTGCGCGTCGATGGCCAGATGGACCGGCATCGGCACGGCCACCCTCGTGCGCGGGTGGCGACGGGACGGCGGCGCGGCGTCGTGCCCGCACATGGCCAGACGCGCCACAGGCACTTGCGCCTGTGCCATGGCCACGTCGAGCAGCGCCAGCCACTGGTCGCCCAGGCGGCGCACCGTCGCCGCGTCGAAGACATCGCAGGCATACGTCAGCCAGCCGCGCAACGCGCCGGCGTCGTCCTCCTCGGTGTCCAGCGCGAGATCGACCTGCACGTGATGCGCGCGACGCTCGATGGCCCGCATCGTCAGGCCCGCCAGATCGCTCAATGGGGCGAAGGCGCGCTTCTGGTGATTGAGCGACACCTGGAACAGCGGATGACGCGAAACGCTGCGCACCGGTGCGAGATGCTCCACCAACCGCTCGAACGGCACATCCGCATGCTGTTGCGCCGCCAGCAACCCATCGCGAATCTGCGCGACGAGCGACGCAAACGTCGTGGGCGTATCGATCTGCGAGCGCAGCACCTGTGTATTGACGAAAAAGCCCACCACCGGCTCGACCGACTCGTGCGAGCGCCCGGCGACCGGCAGGCCCGTTCGGATGTCCATGTCGCCGGTGACGCGATGCAAGAGCAGATGGAACGCGGCGGCCATGACCATGAAGCGCGTCACGCCGTGCTCGCGCGCGAAGCGGTCCAGCCGCGCAGGCAAGTCGGGCGATACCGTCAGGTCGATGCTCGCCCCCGCGCCGTCACGCGTCGCCGGGCGTGCCCGATCGAACGGCAGCGCCAATTCGGGGTGTGTCGTGCCGAGTTGCGCACGCCAGTACGCCAGTTGCTCCGCCTGCGCGGGACTCGCCAGTTGCTCACGCTGCCACACCGCGTAATCGCCGTAGCGCACCTGCGGTGCCGGGGCGCCCACCGACGCGCGCGCTGGCGACACGCCACTCGCATGGGCGCGATAGGCGTGTGCCAGATCGCGAATCAACAGGTTCATCGACCAGCCGTCCGAGATCAGGTGATGCATGACTAGCATCAGCGCATGCGAGTGCTGGCCCAGCGGCATCAGATGCACGCGCCAGAGCGGCCCGGCCACCAGATCGAACGGCGCCCGCGTGAGGGCATCGAGACGCGCCTGGACGGCGGCGTCGCCGGCGCCCGGGGGAATGTCGGCGTCGCGAGTGAACGCGACCGGCAGCGTGGCATGTACGCACTGCTGCGGCGCGCCGTCGACATCGTTGACCACGATAGTGGTGCGCAAGGCGTCGTGCCATTCCGACAGCGTGTGCAGCGCGCGTTCCAGCGCATGCGCCTGCAATGGCCCTTCCAGACGCAGCGCACCGGCGATGTGATACGCGCCCTCACGTGGCGCCAATTGCGTCTCCAGCCAAACGCGGCGCTGCGACGACGACAACGGGAATCGGGTGCGATGCGCATCGCCGCGTGTGGGGCCCGGCGACCCGACCTGAACGGGCGTCGCGTCAGACGACGCTGCAGCGGGGACCGGCGCGGCCAGCGTCGCGAGTCTGGCAATCGTCGGATGCGACGCCAGGTGCTGCGGACCGACCTTGAGGCCGCGCTTGCGCAGACGGGCAATGACTTGCAGCGCAAGAATGGAGTCACCGCCGATGTCGAAGAAAGCGTCGTGGCGTCCCACCCGATCGCGTTTGAGGACCTGACACCAGATCGAAGCGATCTCGGCTTCCGTGCCGTCGTGCGGTAATTCGGTCGTGGCTTCGCCTGGATCGCCGAGCGCGGCCAGCGCGCGACGATCCACCTTGCCGTTCGCGGTGAGGGGCAATCGGTCGACGCCATCGAGTCGCGCGGGAACCCACGCGGCCGGTAACGCCGCGCTCAGCGCCGCGCGTACGACGTCGGCCGACGCCCCGCCCGTATAGACACCGTGCAACCACGCGCCCCCCGGCCCGTCATGACGCGCCACCACGACTGCGTCCGTCACCCCCGGCACCCGACGCATCGCCTGTGCCACTTCGGCGGGTTCCACGCGATAGCCGCGAATCTTGACCTGATCGTCCATGCGGCCGAGATAGACATACGCGCCATCGGCACGTTGCACTGCCCGGTCGCCGGTGCGATACAGTCGCCCCCCGGCGCGCCAGGGGTCCGGCACGAAACGCTCGGCGGTCTGCCCCGGCGCCCCGAGATAGCCTCGTGCAAGCCCCGCCCCACCGAGATAGAGCTCGCCGGCAACACCGGGCGGCACCGGGTTGAGGTCGGTGTCGAGCAGGTACGCATGAAGGTTGGCCAGCGGATATCCGACCGGCACCGACGTCGTCAACGCGCCCTGCGGCAACGCATACGTCAATGCGCCGACGGTCGTCTCCGTCGGCCCATAGTGGTTGAGCACCGCCAGCGAGGGGCGCGCTGCCCGAATATGTCCAACGAAGTCCGGATCGAGCGACTCGCCGCCCGTTACCAGAACGGCGCGTGGCAATACCGATTCGCCCGCCGCGTCGAGCAGACCTTTCAGATGGCCCGGCACGATCTTGAGCACGTCGATGGGACGCGCGGCGCACCATTGCGCAAATCGTTGCGCATCGAACGCGCACGCCTGCGGCACGAGATAGAGCGGACGTCCCAGCGCCAGTGCGCCGAACAGCGTCGTGTGCCCCAGATCGGCAGCCACGGTCGACGCCATGGCGAAACCGCCCGCCGGCCGATCGCCAGCATCCGGACCGCTCTCGGACAAACGCGTTGCCACGGCTTGCACGTAGTTGTGCAACGCACCCCGACTGACCACGACACCCTTCGGTTCGCCCGTCGATCCCGAAGTGTAGATGACGTAGGCGGCTTGCGACGCATGAGTTCGTACGGGCCTGGGCGTGGCCGAGCCATCCGGGGGCGCAGTCGACGTCAGCGCATGCCAGCGGATCGTCGGCGACTGCGTGATTGCGGGTGCGTGCTCGTCGACGATCACGGCCTTCGCACCGCTGGCGTTCACGAGCCGGTCAAGACGCTCGACGGGCTGCGCGGGATCGAGCGGAACGTAGGCGGCTCCCGCCTTCCAGATGCCCAGAATCGCGCCGACCCATGCGGCACTGCGCGGCAGGCAAACGGCGACACGATCCTCCGGTCCGATGCCACGCGCCTGAAGCGCCGCTGCCAGACGATTCGCCAACCCATCGAGTTCGGCACGCCGCAAAGCGCCATCCTCGCCCTCGGCAGCCAGCGCGTGGCCGTCACGCGCCACGTGCGCCTCCCACACATCCAGCAAATCCAGCGTCGGCCAGACCACGGCATCCGTCGTCTGCGCAACGCTGTCGCCCAACCCGATGCGCGCCAACGGGCCATCGATGCCTGACGCCAACGCGCCGAGCAACGCGACGAACTGCTCGCCGAGCATGCGCACGGCAGCCTCGTCGAACCGCTCGCGAGCGAAGGCGAGCACGAGGCGCAGACCGTCGTGCTGCTCGACGATGAGCGAGAGCGGATAGTTGTTGCGCGCTTGCGGCTCACGTTCCAGTAACGACAGACGCAGGCCGTCGGCGCGCTGGCCGAGGAGTGCCGCGTCGAGCGGATAATTCTCGAAGACGACGATGCTCTCGAACAATGCGCCGTCGGCGCCCTCGCCTTCGCGTTGCGCTTCGCGGGTGATCGCTGACAGCGCCACATGCTCGTGGTCTCGCGATTGCGCCGTCTGCGTCTGCAACGCTCGCAACCACTGCGCGACCGTGCGGTGCGCTTCGAGTTTGGCGCGCACGGGCAAGGTGTTGATAAACAATCCCGCCATCCGTTCGATGCCGGGCACGGCCGCCGAGCGTCCCGAGGCCGTCACGCCGAACACCACGTCGCGCAAACCCGCGTGACGCGCCAGCAGCATCGCCCACGCGCCCTGACACAAGGCGCCCGGCGTCACCCCCGCGCGACGCGCCGCGTCGCACCACGCCTCCCATTGCCCTGGCGCGAGCGTCCATGCCACCTCGCCGTGGCGCGACGTGGGCGTCGGTCGTGCCGCGCCCTGGGCTATCGCGTGCGCTGCGGGCAGCGGCGTCGGCGCGCCCACGCCGTCGAGCAACTGACGCCAGTGCGCCAACGACGCCGTGGCGTCGCGCTCGCGTTGCCAGACCGCAAATTCCGCGAACGATGGGGCCGCTTCCAAATCGGCTTGAGGCTGCCCGCCGCCACGCGCGCATGCGGTATATCGCGACATGACGTCGCTCAGAACCAACCCGGTGCTCCAGCCGTCGAGCGCGACGTGGTGACTGCTCCAGAGCAGCCACCAGCGGGCCTGCGCGAGACGCACCAGCGCCATACGCACACGATGCGCCTGCGCGAACGAAAAGCCTGCGGCGCGCTCGGCCGCGAAACGCGCGTCGAGACGTGCATGCTGTTCGGCGGCCGTCAGGCCACGCCAGTCCTCCTGCGGCAGCCACCCGGCGCCGGACGTGACCGTTTCCTTAGCATAGACCAGCAGCAGCGGCTGCTCGCCCACGTCGGTCGCATAAGCGGTGCGCAGCGCCGCATGGCGCACGATGGTGTCGCGCCACGCCTGCGCGAACGCATCGACATCGAGTTCGCCCTCGATGACGAAGCCCTTCTGATAGAAATACGGGTCAGCCGTGCCTTGTTGCTGCGCGTGAAAGAGCAGGCCCTGCTGCATCGATGTGGCCGGGACTACGGCTTCGAGCTGTTGCGCAGGCGCGGGCAGCGCCGCCAGTTGTTCGCCGGTCAGCCCCGCGTGCGGGAAATCCTCAGCGACGATCGGCTCGTTGCCGGGCAGCGTCTGCGCAAATGCGAGGAGCGTCGCGCCGATGTCGTCGATCAACGTCTGCACGTCTTCACCGGCCAGACGCGAACGGTCATAGCGGCAAACCACATGCAGCGTGTCGTCACGTTGCCAGACGTCGAACGTCAGCCAATTGGGGGGGGCCACCTCCGGCGCATGCGAGAGTCCGCCGTCGACAATGGCGACGACGCCATCCTCGGGCTCACGGCTGACGGTGCGCCCCACGAAGTTCACGGTGACGAGTCCCTGCGGCAGCGCCGCCAGCGTTTGCTGCGCAACCGGGGTGCCGAGATAGCGGAGTGCGCCATAGCTCGCGCCCGCCTGCGGCGCGCGTCGCCAGGCGGCGCGCACGGCGGCCAACGTCGCGTGAGGCGTCGCCCCAACGTCGACGGCGAGCGGCCAGGCCGCCGTAAACCAGCCCAGCGTGCGGGACAGGTCGCCTGCGCCCTCGCCGCCGCGACCGTGACCTTCTACGTGAACGACATAGCGCGCGGCATCGACACGCTTACCCAGCGTATGGATCACAGCGGCACCGAGCACCTCGTGCAGGCGAACGCGGCGCAATCCTGTCAGTGGCTGCGCAATGTCCGCGTGCCACGTCTGTTCGATCTCACCGGCGCCCCGTTCGACAAGGTTGTCCTTCGCGATGTCGATCGTGTCGAGCGCCCCTTGCAGCGATTGCTGCCAGACGCCGAGCGCCGTCTGCGCCGCCTCGGTGTGCGTCCAGTCGTGCCAGCGCTGCGCCCAGGCGCGCATCGACTCGCCCGCGGCAGGCAACGCGCCCTCCTCGTCCGGAGCATGCTTGCGCTGATCGAGGGCCGTTTGTAGATCGGCAAGCAAAATGCGCCACGACACCCCGTCGATCACCAGATGATGCGCCACGAGGAAGCAACGCAGTCGTCCGTCCTCGGTGCGCACCAGCAGCGCACGCAACAGCGGGCCGTCGGCGAGCGACAGGCTCCGCTGGGCTTGCGCGAGGCGCTCGGCCAACTGCGCTTCGTCGCACATGGCGGCATGCCAGAGCAGATCGTCGGCCGCGTGCGGCGCGACGTACCGGGCATGCCAACGGCCGTCGCGCTCGGTGAAGCGCAGTCTCAACGCATCGTGATGAGTCGCCACGCGCGCCAGCGCCTCGCGAAGCGTCGACACGTCCGTCCCGTCCGCTCCATGAGGCAACCGCACTTCGATCCATTGGTTCCAGTGATCGCGACTCGCCACGTCCTGTCGGAAAAACCATGCCTGCACGGGCGTGAGCGGAACATCGCCCTGCATCGGCTCCGGCGCAGGGGTTTCATCCCCGGCGCTGCGCGTGGGAAGCGCCTGTGCGGCCACGCGCGCTAGCGTCTGATGACGGAAAACATCCTGCGCGCCGATTTGCCAGCCTGCCTGACGCGCGCGACTGACCATCTGCATGGCGACGATGGAGTCTCCGCCCAGCGCGAAGAAGTTATCGTCGCGACTGACCGAGGGCACGTGCAGCAACGTCTGCCAAATGGCGGCGAGCGCAATCTCCGTCGCGCCCTGCGGCGCTTGTCCGCCCGCACTGCCCCACACCGGCGCCGGCAACGCGGCACGGTCCCGCTTGCCGTTGGGCAGCTTCGGCAACGTGTCCAGCACGATCACGAGCGACGGCACGAGATAGTCCGGCAGCCGGTCCGCCAACGCCATGCGCAGCAGTTCGCCATCGAGCCCCTTGCCCGCCACGTATGCCACGAGCTGGTCGCTCGTCGGTCCGGCCACCACGACGGCCAGCGCATCGTCGACGCCCGCTTCGCGCAGTAACTGAGTCTCGACTTCGCCGGGTTCGATGCGAAAGCCGCGCACCTTCACCTGCTGATCGAAACGCCCGAGGTACACGAGCGTGCCGTCGGCCAGACGTCGCACACGGTCACCGGTGCGGTACATCCGCGCGCCCGGCTCGCCGCGCGGGTCCGGCACGAAACGCTCGGCGCTCAGCCCCGGGCGACCGAAGTAGCCTCGCGCGATACCCTCGCCGCCCAGATACAGCTCTCCGACGGCGCCAGGCGGCACTTCGCCCAGCCACGGATCCAGCACCCACGCGCGACGCCGGCCCACAGGCACGCCGATCGGCGCATAGGCCTGCGCGGTACGTTGCACCGCCGGTTGCGCGTCAAGATCGCCGTCGATGGACCACGCGACCGGCGTCATCACGCATTCGGTCGGGCCATAGCCATTGATCGTCTGCGCAGGACGGAACATCGCCTGCGCCGCGCGCAGCGCAGGCCACGGCATCGCTTCGCCACCGAACGACAGCAGCCGAAGCGCCGGCGCCCCGGTCGCGGCACTGGTGGCCAGACGACTCAGGTAAGCGCTCGGGAAGCCGGCGTTGGTCACGCCGTGACGGCGCATGACGTCGAGCATCGTCTGCGGCGCCCAGTGCCTTTCGTCGGCGATGAACAACGACGCCCCGCAGATCAACGGCGCCATCCATCGTTCGTGCGCACCGTCGAAGTTGATCGACAGCACGTGCAGCTCGCAGACGTGCGGCGTGAGACGATACTGCGCGCCCGTCGCCACGCAGTGCATGGCGAGCGGTCCATGCGCGACCGCCACGCCTTTGGGAACGCCCGTCGAGCCGGACGTATAGATCAGATAGGCGAGTTGGTCCGGGTGCAGGCTCAATGGCGGCGTATCGCTCGATAGCGTGCGCTCGGCAACGATGTCGGTCAGGGCGGCATGGCGCGCTGGCATCCATGGCGCATCCATCAACGATGTCTCGGTGAGCACCAGCGAAATCCCGGCGTCCTCGATGATTTGCGCCAACCGTTGCGCCGGATAGGATGGGTCTAGCGGCACGAACGCGCAGCCCGCCTTCATAATGCCGAGCAGGCCGGTGATCATGGCCGTCTGACGCGACATCGCCAGACCGATGCGCGCCTCGGGCGTTGCGCCGTGCGACAGCAGCCAATGGGCGACGCGATTCGCCGCGCACACCAGTTCGGCATAGGTCAGCGTGCCCGCCTCGTCACGCAGCGCAATGGCCGCCGGCTGTTGCCGGGCTTGCGCGTCGACGAGTGCGGGCACACTTTGAAACGCCAGTGACTGCGACACCTCGGGCGCCGCCGTGCGACGGTTGCCGTCCAGCGAGCCTTCGAACGCCACGTCGAGCGCCGCCAGCGGCCGCGTCGGCATCGCCAGCAATGTCGCCAGCCCGGCGCACCAGTGCGCGCCAAGTCGTTCGATGGTCTCGACGTCGAACAGATCGGTCGGGAATGTCAGACGGGCACGCAGCTTCACGCCGTCGAGCGGATCGGGGCGCGCGCCGATCGGACGGTCCCCGTCGGCCGCCCCGTCATGGAACTCGTCGATGTCCAGCGCCAGATCGTATTGCGCACCGCCGGTCAGCGGCTCGGCAACGACATTCAGCTCCGTTGGCCAACCGGCTGCGACGCGCGACGATGCGGCGTTGGCCACATGATGATTGAGCATCACCTGAAAGAGCGGGGACTGGCCAAGACTGCGCTGCGGCGCGATACGCTCCACCACACGCTCGAACGGCGCGTCGCGATGCGCCTGCGCAGCCAGTGCCCCGTCGCGCACCTGTGCGACCAACTGGTCGAAGCCGGCCGTCGGGTCGACCTCCGCACGCCAGACCTGGGTGTTGACGAGACAGCCGAGCATACGTTCGAGCCCTGCGATGTCGCGCTGCGCGATCGGCACACCGATCCGAATGTCGGTCTCGCCCGCATAGCGATGCAACAACCATTGGAATGCGGCTGCCAGCACCACGAAAGGCGTGGCCTTGCGTTGTGCGGCGTACGTCAGCACGTCGCGCGTGAGACCGGCCGGAAGATCGAACGCCAGCGTGCGGCCCGTCCCGCTGCGTAACGCACCGCGCGCCCGGTCGAACGGCAATGTGAGGAACGGCGAGGGTTCGGGCAGACGTGCCTGCCACCAATCGAGCTGGCGCTCGAGCGCGGCGCCGCCGATGTGCGCATGCTGCCAGTGCGCGTGATCGCCCGGCTGCACCGGAACGGCTTCGAAATCGGGCGTGGCGCCATTCGCATAGGCGCGGTAAGCGTGTGCGAGTTCATCGACGAGCAATGTCATCGACCAGGCGTCGGTCAACAAGTGGTGCAGGACGAAGACGATCCGGTGCTGATCGTGCTGATCGGTCAGGACATCGCGCGACATGCGCAGCGAAGCCACGCGCCACGGCGGCGCCGACTCGGGCGCAAAGGGTTCGGCGAGCAGCGTACGCGTGAGGGATGCGGCGGCCGCTTCGGGATTCGGATCGCCCGTCAGATCGTGCACGGTGAGCGCGATATCGGCGCGCCTGTGGACGACCTGAACCGCAACGCCGTCACGCTCGTCGAACGTCGTGCGTAAGGCGTCGTGGCGCGCAGTGACGATGTCCAGCGCTTGCGCAAACACGGCTTCATCGAAGCACCCGTTGATGCGCAACTGGCCGCCGACGTGATAGGCCGCACTGTTGGCCGGATCGAGGCGATGGACGAACCACAGTCGCGACTGCGCGAACGACTGACGAAACACCCGCACGTCTGACGTCTCTGCCAGCGGTGTCGCGCTCGGAATGGTGCGCGAAGCGGTGGCGTCTTGCGTGTCGGACGCCGGGGGCACCTTCGCCAGCGCTTGCACCCACTCGCCCAGCCGCGCGTGCTCGTACAGCGATGCCGGCGTCGCTTTGCGCCCGAGCCGTTCACGCACGCGTGCCAGCACCTGCATCGCAAGCAATGAACTGCCGCCGCAAAGGAAGAAATGGTCGTCTGCGCCGATCGACGTCCGCCCAAGCACTTCGCACCAGATGCTGGCGACGGTCTCGTAGAGGGTATCGTGCGCGCGGGCGCTGTCGTGCCCGACGGCAGACGGTGGCGGCGTCCCGGCGTCCTTATCGAGGATCACGCCGTTGCGCCAGGTCGCCCACGCGTCGAGTGTCCCGTCGCGCCAGCCCTTCGCACACGCACTGCGCTGCAACTTGCCGCTGGACGTCTTCGGCAGCGCCCCCGGGTTGAGCAACACCACGACGGCAGCGGCCTGCTGGCAGACGTCGGCGACCGCCACGGCAATCGCTTCCGCCAACGTTTGCGCAGGCACCATTTTCTGGACGCCGCGTCCCACTTCGGCCGCGACGCCGATGCCCGGCTCGCCGTCGATGTCCACGGCAAAGGCCGTCACGCGGCCCTTGCGCACGAGTTCGACGTCGGCCTCGATGGCCTTCTCCAGATCCTGCGGGTACAGATTGTGGCCGCGCATGATGATGACGTCCTTGCAACGGCCCGTGATGTAGAGCTGCGCCTCGTGAACGAACCCGAGGTCGCCGGTGCGCAGCCAACGCCTGCCACTCTCCTCACTCGCCTGCACGAACGTACGCGCGCTCGCCTCCTCGTTGCGCCAGTAGCCTTGCGCCACGCTCGGCCCGCTCACCCAGATCTCCCCCACTTCCCCCTGCGCCACAGGCGACGGGGCGACGTCGGACGAATCGCTCCATGTCATGAGGCGCACGTCGTGCCCGAGCGGCGTCGCGCCGCAACCCACGAGCATCGTCCCCGCGTCGCGACAGACGTCGGCGCGTTGCCGCGCCAGCGCGCCAGGGTCGAATTCGACGGCGGTCATGCCGTCGCCGCGCCGCCCCCCGGTGACGAACAACGTCGCCTCGGCCAGGCCGTAGCAGGGATACACCGCCTTCGGATCGAAGCCCGCCGGGGCGAATGCCTCGCAAAATTCGACCAGCGTGTCATGGCGCACCGGCTCCGAGCCGGAGAAGGCCAGACGCCACCTGCGCAAATCCAGTGCGCCGATGGTCGCGGCGTCGATGCGCTGGGCACACAGCCGATACGCAAAGTCAGGGCCGCCGCTGACGGTGCCGCCGAACTTGTCGATGGCGCGTAACCACCGCACGGGTCGCTCCAGAAAGAACTGAGGCGACATCAGTATCAGACGCGCCCCACGATAAATGGGGGACAACAGTCCGCCAATCAGCCCCATGTCGTGATAAAGCGGCAGCCAGCTCACCATGGTGTCGTCGCGCGTCATGCCCAGCCCCGCCACGATGGCCGCTTCGTTGGCCATCAGGTTGGCATGACTGACCATCACGCCCTTTGGCGTCGATGTCGAACCCGAGGTGTATTGCAGGAAGGCCAGATCGGAAGGTGAGACGCTCGTCTCCTGCCATTGCGCGGCGAGCGCGTCGTCGATCTCATCGACCACCACGATTTCCACGTCGCGCAGTTCCGGCGCCGCGTCGCCGAACGCCAGCATGGCGTCGCGATGGCGACGGTCGGTCAGCACGAAGCGCGCGTTCGCATCGGACAGGATCGAGCGCACGCGGGCAAGATGTTGCGCACGGGCCGATTCCGGCGGAAACGCCGGCACGGCGATCGCCCCCGCGTAGAGACAACCGAAGAACCCCGCCACGTAATCCAGTCCCGTGGGCATGAGCAACACTCCGCGCTCGCCATGCGTGCGGCCCGCCGAGAGACGTTGCAGCGTGGCTGCGACCGCTCGGGCACGGGTGTCGAGCCCCGCGCAGGTCAGCGCCTGCCCCTCGCCGTCGTCGCTGGACAGTGCACGCAGCGCCTCGCGCTCAGGCTCGAGACGAGCGCGTGCGCGCAGCAGGTCGACCATATGTTCGATGGGGCCGATCGATTCGACCGCAGCACCGGACGAAGCGGCCATGGACGGGACAAAATCGAAGGGGACGGGCAAGCGAAGAGCGTCGTTCATGACGGTAGCGACTCACGAAGCGGGAACGAAATCAAAAGACCGGCGCGGGCTGCGCCGTCGGCAAAGGCGCCGGGCCATGATCGGGAATATCAATCGGCGCCAGCGAGGCACCATCGGCCGAAATCAACGATCGGCGCCGTGCGCCTGCGCCATCGCCACGATCACCTTGCGCGGCCCCTTGAAGGGAGAACGCGCGTGCGCGGCGAGCATGTTGTCGAGCATCAGCACATCGCCGTTGCGCCACGGGAAGCTGATCTTCTCGGCCTCCAGCGCGTGACGGATCGTCGCCAGGGCGTCTTCCTCGATGGGGCTGCCGTCGCCGTAGTACACATTGCGCGGCAGGTCTTCCTCGCCGACGACATCGAGCAATGTCTCGCGCACGTCGGGCGCCAGATTCGAGAGGTGGAACAGATGCGCCTGATTGAACCAGACCCACTCGCCCGTCACCGGATGCTGCGCGACTGCCTGACACAGTTGGCGCGTGCGCAACTCGCCATCGTCCTTCCACTCGCACGCAATGCGATGCGCCCGGCAATAGGCTTCCACCTCCGCGCGATCTTCCGTGTTGAAGACCTGTGTCCATGGCACATCGAAGCCATTGCCGAAGTTGCGCACATACATCAGGCCCTTGCTGGCGAAGCGCTCGCGCAGCGCCTGCGGCACCCGCGCATAAATGCGACGACTGTCGGCAATCGGCGTCTCGCCGCCCTCCTGCGCCGTCAGGACACTGTAAAACCAGATCTTCATCGGCCAATCGCGCGTGTACGATTGTTCGTTATGCAAAGGAATGTGCTGATGCGGCGGATATTCGGTCGACGTATAGACGCCTTGCGAGACCTTGCTGCGCGGCGTGGAGCCGAATTCATAGGTCAGCAGCGAATGACCGAACGACGCGGCGAACTCGCGGAACGCCGCATCGCCGTCGACGCGAAAACCGCGGAAGAGCACGCCACCGCAAGTCGGGAGATATTCATCCACCAGCGCGTGCAGCGCACTGGCGGCGGCCTCGATCGGCACACCGGCATCTCGCGGTTCGACCACCATCGGGAGGTCGCCATCCGTGCGCAGGGCGCGCACATCGAGCATCGTATCGAGCATGGTTGGATCCTCAACGAAACCGCGGCGCCAAACGCGCCGCACTTTCATTGACGATCCTCGTGCCCGCAATTTAAGGGGTTTACGCGGATGACTGCGGTTTTTCTCCATGCACATCGGCATGGACAGTCGCAGGCGGCGCGACGCCCGGTTCGCCGTCGACGATCAACTGGCCGTTTTCCATCTTCACCAGCCGGTCGGCGAGTCCGAAATAGCGGTCGTCGTGCGAAATCACCAGCACGGTCTTACCCTGAGCCTTGAGCTCGGGGAGAATCTCGCGATAGAAAACTTCCTTGAACACCGGGTCCTGATCGGCCGCCCACTCGTCGAATACGAGGAACGGGCGATCCTCGACGCACGCAGCCACGAGCGCGAGACGCTTGCGCTGTCCCTGCGACAGATCGCGCGTGGAAAAGGCGCCATTCGTCACGCTCACCTTGTGTTGCAGATGAAGACGCGCGAGCCAGCGCGCGGCGAAGGCATCGATCCGGGCAGGATCGGTTTGCGCATCGTCCGCGCCGAGCAGGGTTTCGAACAGATGAAAGTCGAAGAAAATTGCCGAAAACAACTGACGGTACCGATCGCGATTCTTGAGGTCGACCGACTGACCGTTCCACACGATCTCACCGCTCTGCGGCACATACAACCCCGTAAGGAGTTTTGCGAGCGACGTCTTGCCACTGCCGTTGCCGCCGATCAGGAACGTGATCTCGCCCGGCCGGAACGTCAGATCGATCGGCCCCATACGGAAAATCTCGTCCTGCTGCTCGTGGTAATAGCTATGCGTGATGCCGTGCAGACGCACCAGCGGCGCGCCCGTCGTCGCCATGTCGGCCGACGTGACTTCATCGCTGCGCATCGACGCCGTCACTTTCTGAATGCGCTCGCTCGCCACGCGCGCCATCGTCAGCAGCGGAATGTTGTTAAGCATCGCTTCGAGCGGCGTGACCATGTACAGGAAAACAATGGCGTAGCCGGTCGCCACGTGGGTGCTGCCCGAGGTAGCGCCGACCATCACGAACAGCACGAGTCCGATCAGCGCAAAGAACAGGAAACGCACCCAACTGACCGAGAAGATGAACAGCGTCAGACCGCGCGAACGGTTCTCCTGCACGGCTTCGATGGCCGCACCCAGCACGCGCGCGAGGAACGCATCGGCACGACGACGATTGAGCTTGAGTTCCTTGGCGCCCGAGGCCAGCGTCTGAAAATGGCCGAACAGTTCATCCTGACGTTGCCCTGCCGTGCGCAAATACCGAATCACTTTGGTGTGGCTGATGTGATATCCCACCGCGCCGAGACCGATCGCGACACACGCCATCAGGAAAATCGGCCATGACAGTATCGCCAGATACAGAAAGCAGCCCGTGACGATGGCGCCGTTCATGACGAGCGTGGGCAGACCGATGAAAAAATTCGCGACGTGGTTGGCGTCGTCGGCCAGCACCGACTGCACGCGAGCGCCGCCGGTGGACTCGACCACACGCAGCGGCGCGTTGACGATGATGCGCGACACATGACGTCGCAGTTCGGCCAGCGTGCGCTGCCCCAGCCGGGTGAACAGCGCCCCGGCACACATCTGCGCGAGCATGGACAGCACGGCGAGCGCGGCGAACCGCCAGGCCAGCGCGCCGAGTTCGGCCGCCGGGGCGCCTAGCGCGCGATTGATCGACGCAATCAGCATGACGTTCGCCACGCCGCAGGCGAGCGAGGCGACTACCGCCGCCGCGAGCAGCCAGCGCGAGGCGCGCAACAGGAACAGAAACAGGAACACGGGACTCTCCGCGGGTGACCCGCCGTCGCCCGGCAGGTCTCGATGAAGGGACATGGGAGCCCGCGCGCGCCATGGCATGGCGTGAGATGGCACGACACGACATGACACGGCACAGCGCCGCATTTTCGGCTCCACCGCTCAAAGACGATTCAGGACACGGAAAGTTTTCGGTACGCAGCCCATCCTGGCGCCGCTTCGCTATCGCCATCGGCCAGGGGTAAATTTCACGAAAAGCTCATCGTCTTCTGGGAAACGGATGCTTTGTACGCATTCCCCCCGATTCCGGATCCGGATGACTTTGCCGGATGACCCTGCCGAGGCCCTCATGCACGCAAGTACAGAACCGTCCACGACGACGCCCGCCCTCCCCGACGCGGCGCCCCACGATCTGATCGGCGTTGGCTTCGGCCCGTCCAATCTCGCCCTCGCCATTGCACTCGAAGAGCACTGCGGCCAGCGGCTCGGTCCGGCGCGCTTTCTGTTTCTGGAAAAGCAGCCCGAGTTCACCTGGCACGGCAATATGCTGCTCTCGAACAGTCGCATGCAGATCGCCTACCTCAAGGATCTGGCGACGCTGCGCAATCCCCGCAGCCGCTTTACGTTCATCAACTACCTGCACGAGAAGGCGCGCCTGTCGGCCTTCATCAACCTGCAAAGCCACTACCCGACGCGCCGCGAGTACAACGACTACCTGCGCTGGGCGGCCGCGCACTTCCATGGACAATGCGCTTATGGCGAGACCGTGACGGGCATCGAACCGGTGCGCGAGCGCGATCAGGTCGTCGCCCTTCAGGTGCATTCGCGCAACGCGCAGGGCGAGGCGCAGTCGCGCCGTACGCGCAACGTGATTCTGGGCGCAGGCGGCACACCGCACGTGCCACCTGTCTTTGCCTCGCTTCATGGCGCCAGACACGCCCGAGTGTTTCACTCCTCCGAGTATCTCGCGCGCGTCGCCGCGCTGAACGACACGCAGCCTCGCCGCGTCGCCGTCGTGGGCGGCGGGCAAAGCGCGGCCGAGATTTTTCTCGACCTGGCGGAGCAGTGGCCGCAGGCCCAGGTGGATCTCGTCATGCGTGGCCGGGCGCTCAAACCCGCCGACAGCAGCCCCTTCGTCAACGAGATCTTCGATCCTCAATTCACCGACTTCATCTACGCGCAACCGGTGGAACAGCGCGAGCGGATTCTGGACGAGTTTCGCAACACCAACTATGCCGTGGTGGACGACGATCTGATCGCCCGCATCTACGACGTGCTGTACCAGCAACGCGTGGGCGGTCACGGGCATCACGCGCTGCTCTCGTGCCACGACATTCAGGAAGCGCGCGCGCATGGCAATCACGTCACGCTGCATATGCACGAACGCCTTTCGGGACGCGCGGTGACGCAGCATTACGATGTCGTCGTGCTGGCGACCGGCTACGAGCGCCGCACGCATGAGGCCCTGCTCGCGGATGTGGCGCCCTGGCTCGACGGCTTCGAAGGCGAGCGCGACTACCGGCTGCGCGCACAAAACAACTTTCAGCCGGGCATTTATCTGCAAGGGTATTGCGAGCCGACGCACGGGCTGTCCGACACCCTGCTCTCGATTCTGGCCACGCGTGCTTCCGAGATCGCCACCTCGCTCCTCGCAAGGGGCGCTTCGCAACACGACACCTGCGCACAGCCGACATCCACCGCCCGCATCACCGCGCTGGCGGGATGACAGGCAACCGGCACGATGCGGCAGCACGAAAAAACGGCGCCGGCAGCCTGGCTGCGGTGCCGTTCCCGTCCGGGCCATGCCACGCCTACACGCCTACACACCTACACGCCCACGCGCCGACGCGCCGGCCTACTGCGGCGCGCCGCCGGCTTGCATCGACAATTGACGCTGGAGCTGCTGCGGCGTCATCGTCAGGATCAACGGACAGGACCCGCACAGCAACGCCTCGTCGCATCGGGTGCCCTTGCCCGCCAGTTGATAACGCAAGCAGCATACGCGCCGCGCGCGCATCGGCGCGGGTATGGCGGCAGAAGGCGGCGTCACGTAGCGCACCGTACGATACAGGGGGTTGTCGGCCGTCTGGCCGAACCCGGCGTCGCCATCGAAGAGCCACGTGTAATCGTCCGAGGCGCGCGCGGCCAGCGACGGCACCTTGCGCATCTGCGCGACGATGAACTCCAGCAGGTTTCCCGCATTGCTCCAGAGCACCCGCTGAGATACCCCCGAGGCACGGTGCATGGCGGAAATCGCTGCCGGGAGATGAACGTGAATCAGCGATGCGAAACGCGCGGACGCCGACGGCACGTCTGACGCATCGTCGCCGGGCGAAGGCGGTACCCAACTGTTCGACGCAAAGCGCACCCTGAGCGGCAACCCCCCTCGCAGCACAATGGCACAGGTCGCCGGATCGAGCGTCAGCGTCCGCCCGTGCACGATAGTGATCGCCAGCGCGCCCGGGGCAATCGCACGAAAGTAGAACTTGCTCCACTGCGACATGAGCGCACGCGGCTCCACGCCGGGAACGATGCGGCGCACGCCGTCGAACAGCGCGGGCACATGCGCGCCGAGGTCGGTCAGACCGATCGTCGTCTCCCCGCTGCGAAGCCTATCGTCCGCGTCCTCCGGGTCGTGCCCGCCGAACACCAGACCGGCACACAACGGCCCGAGATCGCCCCGCACGGCCGCCGGCAAACTGGCCGCGAGGTCGAAATGCGCGGCGTCCGGCCAACGCAATGGGTTTGCACGCTCGCTCATTGGGCCGCCGCAAGCGCGCGCGACGCATGGATGGCGGGCGCGAGCGTACCGGCGATTACCGCCAGCAGATACGCGGGGTCGTCGCGAACGAAGAAATGGTCGCCGTCGAAATCGGTGCGGGTGTAGCTGCTGCGTGTCTCGCATCGCCAGTCGTCGAGCACTTCCGGGGGGAAACTGTCGCGGCGTCCGGCCAGCGCGTGGATGGGCACGCTCAGCGGCCCGCGCATCTCGGGCGAAGGACGCCGGTAATGACCGCATAGCTGAAAATCCGCCTTGATGACGGGCAACACCATCGCCATCAGCTCCGGCTCGGCAAGCAGCGCTTGCGGCGTGCCGCCCAGCGCACGCATTTCGGCAAGCACGTCGGCATCGTCGACCAGCGCCGCATATCGGCTGTCGTCGCGCGTGGCGGGCGGACGGCTCGCCGCCACGAACAACGCCGCCGGCGCATGACCGCGCGCATGCAGGCGATGCGCGATCTCGAAGGCCAGCAGCCCTCCGAGGCTATGGCCAAACAACGCAAAGCGCGAGCCCGCCCCGCGATGCGCGATATGCTGGCGCAAACACTCCTCGGCCAACTGGTCCGCCAGCACGTGCGGGTCACGTTGCAGCGGTTCGTGATGGCGCGTGCCGCGCCCCGGCAATTCGACCGGTCGCACCGCGAGCCAAGACGGCGCGACCTGCGCCCAGCGGGCGTACGCCGTCGCACTTCCTCCCGCGCAGGGCAGACACAGCAGGCGGCAAGCCTCAAACGCCATTGCGCCCGTCACCCTGCCTGGCCAAATGCTCGCGCAAGCTACGCGGGCGCATGTCGGTCCACACCGTTTCGATATGCGCCAGGCACGTCGCCTTGTTGCCGCTCACGCCGACTTCGCGCCAACCGGCAGGCACCGGCCGATAATCCGGCCAGATGGCGTATTGCGCTTCGTCGTTGATGACCACTCGGAACACGCCATTCTCGTCGTCGAAACTCATCGATCACTCCTGTAAGCGTTGTGACGTCCGGACAGCGCGATCTGCGCCCTCCTCTGGCTGACAGACGGTCCAGCCGCGACGCAATTTACCCTTCGGGCAACCATGCCAATGCGGCGGCATACCCCGGCGGCGCGGGCAGCAGGCGCAACTCCATCGCATGCAACGCCTGCGCGAGTCCCGGCTCGTCGGCCCGCCACGCGATGGGCTGTCCCACGGGCGCCGCGCAGAACATGTCGTGGAACTTGCCGTTGACGGCGCTCGCCGCGGACGCCACGGCGTCCACATCCAGACTCAGCGCCGTCAGATGGTCTTGCACGCCGCTGCCCAGCGCCTTGAGCGCCGCTTCCTTGAGTGCCCAGATCCAGTGGAAGACGGCTTGTGTGCCGCCGCCCTGTCCCGCGAGCCGCAAGCTGCGCATCAGCATTGCGCGCTGTTCTTCCGGGTGCAAACACACACCCCACAGGATGCGCGGGTCGGCCACGGCATCCAGCCGCTCGATGTCGACCCCCACGCGCACGTCCGGTGAATGCGCGAGCAGCCCCCATTGCCCGGCGTGGCTGACATTGAAGTCCGGCGGGCCGCCCCCCGCCAGACGCGGGCGGCCATTGGCATCGACCTCGAACGCCACATCGCCCGGGGGCGCCGCCAGCGCCTTGCCGAGCGCGTCGCGCAGCGATGCCCGCACGACTGCAAAGCGAGCCCGGTCCGCTTCCTTGTGAAAGCGGGCCATACGGAGATGCTCGTCCGACGACAAGCGGGCGAGCACGCGCGCCGGATTCCGGAAGCCGTCATCGACGTTGACGAATTGCAAAGCAAGGCTCGTTGGCATAACGAAATGAAAGGCGCATCAATCGTTAGACGAATCGCATATCAAAATATTAATTGCAAACCATTCTCATTTTCACTATTGTTTACGACAAATTTGCTGCGCGACCTGCGGAAATTAATAGGCGCACCGGCCCGGCGCCGGGCGGCGCGCCCGCACGGTCGAAGCACCAGAAGTTCTGCAGTCCTGTCTTTTCTCCCTGCACTGTTGTGTCGGAATGCGCCATGGGCGTCATTCCCGGCGGCGTTCGTCCGTCACTTTGTCATCGGCTGCGACGGCGCCCGTCCGGGCACGCCAGTGTGGCGCCAAAGTGACGACGCGACGCTTTGCCGCACAGCCGTGCGTTAGATGCCGATCCGGAGGCAAAAAGCATGAGCGAGCAGTTAGGTTACGCCGGGTGTCCCGGCTGGACGCCTGCGGGCGACGACACGCAGGACGGTGTCGTCGGTCAGGTCTTCGTGACTCACCGACGCGCGCTGGTCGGCCTGGCGATGCGCATTCTCGGGTGTCCGTGTCGCGCTGAAGACGTGGTGCAGGACGCTTACATCAAGTTGTGTGACGCACGCAGCACATGCCAGGTTCGGCATCCGGCCAGTTATGTGATGCAGGTGGTGCGCAATCTCGCGCTGGACGGTTATCGCCGTCAGCAGATCGAGAACCGGGTGTTCACGGTGGAGGACGAGGCCATCGACATGCCCGATCGCACGGCGTCGCCCGAAGCTCAGGTGACCGCGCGCCAGATGATCGGCGGCATGCTCGACCGGCTCAAGACGTTGCCCGAGCGCACCCGCACGGTCTTCGAAATGTATTACTTCCAGGACTGCACGCAGCGCGAAATCGCCCAGTCGCTGGGCGTGTCGACCACGCTCGTGAACTTCATGATGCAGGACGCCCGTCAGGCGCTCACGCCTTGGATCAGCGGCACCTGCGAAGACACCGTCTGAATCCGGACCGATTCCTACAAGCTTGCCTCCCGCTCACCGTCGTACGCGGAAAAGAAAGAGCCCGCGATCATTTGCGGGCTCAGGGCCTTGCCTGCCATCCTCTGACGACGCAACCGTCGCCGGTTACTTTGCCGCAGCAATGACGGCGATTTCGACGAGCAAGTCCGGCGCGGCCAGTCGCGACTCCACGGTCGCGCGGGTGGGCGTGTTGCCCGGGCTCGTCCAGGCATCCCACACGGCGTTCATGCCGGCGAAATCCGATTCGATGTCCTTGAGCCAGACCTGTGCCGAGAGCAGACGCGACTTGTCGATACCGGCATCCTTGAGATACCCGTCGATCTTCGCCAGCACTTGCTGCGTCTGCCCAGTGATGTCCTGGCTGCGGTCGTCGGCCGTCTGGCCGCCGATATAGACCGTTCCGTTATGCACCACAACACGGCTCATCCGAGCATTCGTGTGATGACGTTGAATATCGTTCATTACCACGTCTCCAAAGGGAATAAAAAAGAGTAGATGAGAGTCCCGGACCGTCTCACCTACTTGGGGAAACCTGCGCGTTCACTCAGAAATTCGGGCGCCTCGATGGCCGACGCGAGTTCGCCCAGCGTGACCGGTTTGATCGGCGGACGAATGCGGTAGTAGCCCACTTCCGGCACCGGGCATCCCTGCGCCTGCGCGAGCAGTTCCGCGACCGTCATGCCGCAAAAGCGGCCCTGACACGGCCCCATGCCGCAACGCGAAAAGCTCTTCGTCTGGTTCGGTCCGATGCAGCCGAGCTCGGCCATGCGACGCACGTCGCCTGCCGTGACTTCCTCGCAACGGCACACGATGGTGCTGTCGTCGGCCGGCGCACGAAAACCGTCGGCCGGACGGTAAAGCGCATCGAGAAACGGACGAATCGAAGTGTGCGAGGCCAGTTCTCGACGCAGCGACAGCGCGCGCGAATCGCGCCGCGCGACATCGATCTTCCCAAGCGCCACCGCGGCCTGCACGGCGGCGAGGCGCCCGGACGGCTCTGCGGCTAGCGCACCGCCGATACCGGCGCCGTCGCCGGCCACGAAAATGCCCGGCACGCTCGTTTCGCCCCAGCTATCGGTCTTCGGACGCCAGCACAACTGCGCGTCGTCCCACACGTGATCGCACCCGATCGAGCGCGTGACCTGCGTGTTTGGAATCACCCCCTGATGCAAGAGCACCAGCGCCGTGTCGATACGCTGTGTCTTGCCCTGCGCCACATACTCGATAGCTTGCGCCTGCGTCTTGCCGAGCACCCGCAATGACGAGACATGCTTCACGTGTTGCACGCCCGCCGCACGAATCGCACGCAGCAGCCTGAAGCCCTTGAGCAGATAGGACGGTGCGCGCAGCGCCCCACCCGCGTGGCGCAACGCATCGCGACGGGCGCCCGGTTCTGCCGTGTCGAGAATGGCACGCACCGGCACCCCGGCGTTGATGAGCTGCCATGCGAACAGGTAGAGCAACGGTCCGCAGCCGGCAAGCACGGCCGGCGTATCCGGCACCAGTGCAGAGGCCTTGAGCAGCGTCTGCGCCGCCCCCACGCCCATGACGCCGGGCAGCGTCCAGCCCGGAATCGGGAACGGACGCTCCTGCGCCCCGCCTGCGAGCACAATGGCACCGGCTTCGAGTTGCAAGGTGCCGCCCGCCCCCTGCCCCCCTTGCCGGGTCACGCAGACACGTCTGTCCGTACCGATCTGCCACGCCAGCGTTTGTGGCCAATAGTCGACGTTGGCCTCGGTGAAGCCATCCACCAGCGCGCGCCCGCGCAGGTAGTCCGGCCCGAGCACGCCCGGATCGGCCAGCGGCGAGCGGCTGACGCTGCGATAAATCTGCCCGCCGGGCAGCACGTTCTCATCCACGACGAGCGGCGTCAGCCCATGTCGCTTCGCTTCGAGCGCCGCCGCAAGCCCCGCAGGACCGGCGCCGACGATCAACAAATCCACGCGCTTCGTGCTCATGCCACGCTCCTTGCACCGTCCATTCGGCGCACCTGCATTCCCTCGCGCACGGGCGTCATGCACCCCTGCCGGTTCGGCGCGCCATCGATCTCCACCAGGCAATCGAAGCACACGCCCATCATGCAGAACGGCGCGCGATCACTGCCCGTCACGGGCGTCGTGCGGCATGCCGTCACGCCCGCGAACAGCAGTGCTGCGGCCACATTCATCTCCGCCGGCACATCGACCGGCGCTCCCTCGATAAACATCCGCACCGTCGCGCCATCCTTGCGCGCCAGCGACTTAAGCAGCGAAACGTTTGGCATAGAAATGATCCAGAAGCGCGGGGCGTTCGGCGCCGAGAATCCACGGCGCGATGGTTTCACAATGCGCGGCGGCAAGCGTTACGCCGCTGTGGCAGGTCGCGAGGAATGCGCCGGGACAGGCTTGCGACTCCTCGTAGATCGGCAGGCCGTCAGCCGTCATGACGCGCAACGCGCCCCAGGCGCGCACCACACGCACGTTTTTGAGAATCGGGAATGGCGCGATGCCGCGGCGCGCAATGTCCGCGAGTACATCGGGCGTGACGCCGTCGTTGAAGCCCACATCTTCGGCCGAATCGCCGAGCATGACCGACCCTTCGACGGTCTGACGTACGTATATCGTTGGGTAATCGAGGAACGGCCTGACGCGCTCCGTCACCACGATCTGGCCGCGCAACGGCTTGACCGGCGCATCGAGTCCCACCATCGGCGCGAGATCGCGATTGCCCAGACCGGCGGCCAGCACCACGCGGCCGGCCTCGAACGACATGTCGCCCATACTCACGCGAAACGCATTGCCCAGATGGCGAATGTCGGTCACGCGAAGATTCGGCGCATACTCGCCCCCCGCCTGCTCGAACGCCGCAAACAATGCGCGCAGCGTGTACAGCGGGCTGACGTGACCGTCGTTGGGCGAATAGATGCCGCCGTACACCTCGGGACCGATGGCCGGCAAGCGCTGCGCGAGCGCTGCATGGTCGAGCACTTCGTAGACCAGCGCGGGCTCGGCCTCCTTGAGCTTGCGCATGCTCTCGACCTTGACGGCGAGTTCATCGGCCGTCTGCGCAATGTTGAATCCGCCCGGCCGTTGAAAGCCGACATTCACGCCGGTGCGTGCGAGCAACTCGTCGGCCAGGCGCTGCCACGTGTTCGCAGAGTGCAGCGACCAGCGCGCATAGTCGGTGCAGGTACCTCCCTTGCCCTGCACCCAGACCAACCCGAAGTTGCCGCGAGCGGCACGCAGCGAGTTGTCCTCGCCATCGCAAACGACGACGCGTTGTCCGCGCTTGGCAAGCCCGTAGGCGATCGCCATGCCGACGAGGCCACCGCCGATCACGGCGATATCGTATGTCTTTTGCATGTTTTAGTGATTTCCAACCAGAACCTTGTTCAATCCGTAGATGCGATCGAGCACCAGCATCACGGCCAGCGTCAGCCCGATGAGCAGCGTCGAAATCGCCGCCACGCTGGGGTCGACCGTCTCGCTCATGTTCATGTAGATGCGCACCGGCAGCGTGATCGTCTCGGGCGAGGTGACGAAGATCGTCGCGGTCAGCTCGTCGAAACTGTTGATGAACGCCAGCACCCAGCCACCCGCCACCCCCGGCAAGATGGCAGGCAACGTGATACGGCGAAACGTCGTCCAGCGCCCGGCGCCCAGTGAGCGCGCCGCACGCTCGCCCTCGTCCGCCTGCCCGACGAGCGCCGCCATGATGAGCCGCAGCGCATACGGGAAGATCAGCAGCGCGTGGCACGCCACGAGGCTCTCGAACGAGCCGCCCATGTCGAGCAATGTGAACAGCCGCAAGAACGCAATGCCCAGCACCACCGGCGGGATCATCAGCGGCGAGAGCAGAAACGCGTTGACCGCATCGCGCCCCGGAAAACGGTAGCGCGCGAGTCCCATTGCGGTGGGCACGGCCAACGCCGTCGAGACGGTGGCCGACATCACGCCGAGCCACAAACTCGTGCGCAAGGCCGACTGGAAGTCCTCGTCGCCCATGAGCGAGCGGAACCAGCGCAGGGAGAAGCGCTGCGTCGGAATCGAGAGGAAGTTGTCGGGTGTGAACGCCACCAGACACACGACCACCAGCGGCGCGAGAATGAAGACGAGGAACACCGCGTGAAACGCGAGTGCGCCGAAGCCGTTGCGATCGTACCGGGAGTCTTGCGAAGTCATGTGATCGTCTCCCGTCAGCCGAGACGGCGCGTGAAGCGCTTCTCGAGGGCGCGGTTATACCCGCTGATGATGAGCACGTTGACGACGAGCAGCACAATCGCGATGGCGGCGCCCAGCGGCCAGTTCAGCGTACCGAGGAATTCGTCGTACGCGGTGGTCGCCACGACCTTCAGGCGACGCCCGCCGATCAGTGCCGGCGTGGCGAAGGCGCTCGCCGTCAGCGCAAACACGATCAGGCTGCCCGACAGAATGCCCGGCGTGATTTGCGGCAACACCACACGCCACATCACCGTGGCGCGCCCCGCACCGAGCGAGCGCGCGGCGTGCGCTACGGCCGGGTCGAGTCGGGTGAGCGAGGTCCACACCGAGAGCACCATCAGCGGTACGAGCACGTGCACCAGCGCCACCGTGACGGCCCCCATCGTGAACAGCATCTGCAACGGATGATCGATCAGGCCGAGCCGCGTGAGCACCGCATTCACGAGCCCCTCGCGGCCGAGCAGGATCGACCAGCCCAGCGTGCGCACGACCACCGAAATGAGCAGCGGACCGAGCACGAGCACCAGACACAGCGAACGCCACGGGTCACGCATGCGAAACAGGAAGATCGCCTCCGGTACGCCGACAAGCACGCACAGCAACGTCACACCGATCGACAGCAGCAACGTGCGCAGGAAAATCTCGTAGAAATAGCTGTCGCTGACGATGTCCAGATAATGCCGCAACGACACCGTCGGCAAGATGCCGCCCGAGTTGGGGTCGAAATCGTGCAGGCTCAGCACGAACGTGAGCACGAGCGGCACGGCAAGCAACACGAGGAAATACAGCGTTGCCGGCAGAACGAGCGTCCAGGCCGCGCGCCGCTGGCCGGCAACTTCCGGCGACAGCACGGACGTTTGCTTGGGCGACGGCGCGGGCGACACGCCCGGTGGCGTGGATGTCGCGGCGTTCATGCGCTCTCCTGAACCAGACGCAGCGCGTCGTCGGCCCAATCGAGCCCGACCGCGTCGCCATCGTTGGCGGCGACCACGCCGTCGTTCGACACCAGCACCCGCAAGTCGCCCAATGCCGTGCAGACCGTCAGCATCCAGTGATTGCCGTGAAAACTGCGTTGCGCCACCCGGCCTGCCACGCGCCCGGTCGTGGCCGAGGTGAGGCGAATGCGCTCGGGGCGCAGGCAGAAGGTGACGGCGGCGTTGGCCGCCTGCGTCGATGCGAGCCCGGCCTGCGCGGGCGACACCACGAGCCGCAGTCCCTGCACTTCGAGCAGCGCCACGCCACCGCGCACGTCGAGCTGACCGGTGATGAGATTGGTCTGCCCGATGAAGTTCGCGGCAAACGTGGCGCGCGGGTCTTCGTACACTTCATGCGGGGTATCGATGCGCACCACCCGTCCGGCATTGAGCAGGACCACACGGTCGCTGATCGCGAGCGCTTCGGCCTGATCGTGCGTGACCATGATCGTCGTCGTGCCGACCTTGCGCTGAATGGCGCGCAGTTCGTCCTGCATCTGTTCGCGCAGCTTGGCGTCGAGGTTGGAGAGCGGCTCGTCGAGCAGCAGCACGGGCGGTGCTATAACCATGGCGCGGGCGAGCGCCACGCGTTGACGCTGACCGCCCGAGAGCTCGCGCGGGAAGCGTTGCGCATGCTGACCGAGATGCACCAGTTCCAGCGCGTCTTTCACACGGCGTTGTTTCTCGCCGGGATCGACGCGGCGCATATCCAGACCGAACGCGACGTTCTGCGCCACAGTCATGTGCGGGAACAACGCGTAGCTCTGAAAGACGATGCCGAGCCCGCGCTTTTCCGGCGGCACCGGCGTCAGGTCGCGGCCTTCGAGCAGAATCCGGCCGGACGTCGGGGTGACGAAACCGGCAATCATCTGCAACGTCGTGGTCTTGCCGCAACCGGACGGGCCGAGCAGGGAGATGAACTCGCCCTGTGCAATCGAGAGGTCGACGCCCTCGACGGCGACGGTGTCTCCGAAGCGCTTTCCGAGTTGTTCGACGCGTAGATATGGGGTGCTGGTGCTCATGACGCTTGTGATCTCCTTGCTGCTCGACTTCGGACTGAACGGCGGCGATACCGGCGCGTGTCATAACGCCGGTACACAACGCCGGCATCGACTTAGCGCTCGATCTGACGATTCCAGCGCTGCGTCCATTCGGCGCGCTTCGCGTTCACGACATCCCAGTCGACGCGCACGAGCTTGTCGATCTGCGCGGGCGACGGCACGCGCGCGGCCACGGCCAGCGACAGTTGCGCCTTCTTGTTGGACGGCGCAACGCCCTGGCTCTCCGCGAGCACGGCCTGCGTCTGCGGCGAGAGAATCATCTGGATGAATTTTTGCGCGAGCGCGTCGTTGGCAGACTTGTCGACGGCGCACATGCCCATGCCGAGCGCGACCGCGCCTTCCCTGGGATAGACGAATTCGACCGGAATGCCCTGCTGGCGCAGCGCCTGCACGCGGCCATTGCCCCACACGGCGAGCGCCACTTCGTCGGCCTGGAACAGCTCGGCGATCTTGCCCGGCGAGGGGTCGAACGACAGCACGTTCGGTGCGATCTTCTCCATCTCCTTGAAGCCCGGATCGATGTTGGCGTCGGACCCGCCGTTAAGCTTCGACTCGACGAGCAATGCGTGCAGGCCGTACGTGTTCTTGATGCTCGGCATCACCAGCTTGCCCTTGTACTTCGGGTCGGACAGTTCCTTCCACGAGGTGGGCGCCGGCCAGCCTTTGGCCTGGAACAGACGGGTGTTGTAGGCGATACCGGTGGCGATCAGGCCGGCGGCCACGGCATTGCCGTTCTTGAATTTCGCGATGTCGTAGAGATCCTGATAGACCGGTGCGTCGGCAAGCTTGCCGCAAAAGCCCATCTGAATGGCCTGATACATCGGACCATCGTCGAGGAAGACCACGTCCATGCCCGCTTTGCCTTTTTGCGCCTGGAGCTTCGCGAGCGTCGTCGTCGAGTCGCCCGGCACGATCACGACCTTGGTGCCCGGGTTGGCTCGCTCGAAGCCGGGAATCACGTCCTTCTTGAGCATCTGCTCGAACGAGCCGCCATACGCGCCGACGTACAGCGTAGTGTCGGCGTGCGCAGCGCCCGCGCCAAAGGTCAGCCCGGCCGCCATGGAAATCGCGGCGGCACGGCCCAGTTTGCGAAGCATGTGAGGAACGACAGTCTTCATCGGGAAGCTCCTTGCGTGATGCAGTGTTATGTGATGTTATGGCCCGGCATTACGATAAAAAATCAAACTATTGCGTAGTTTTCGTAGGGTCATTTTCGACACACCTACGGTCAAATCACATTTTTTTACTCGGCCATACGTAAATGTTATGGGCTCGATAGCGAGGCTTCGATGAAGATCCGGCAGTTGGAGGCATTTCGGGCGCTGATCCTGCGCCAGACGGTCACTCGCGCAGCCGACATGCTTCACATTTCGCAACCGGCCGTCACCCGGCTCATCAACGATCTGGAGGCCGACGTAGGGTTTTCCTTATTCGACCGGAGCAACGGTCGCCTCAACCCCACGCCCGAAGCGATGGTGTTGTTCGAGGAAGTCGAACGCTCGTTCGCCGGCATCGACCGCATTGCGCAGACCGCCGAGCAGATCAAATCGCTGCGGCGCGGCTCGCTCCACATTGCCGGCGCGCCGGCGCTGGCGCTGGAGTTCTTGCCGACCACGCTCACCGGCTTCATGCGGGAGCATCCGGGGGTCAGCACGACGCTGCTGATTCACGCGTCGAGCATTGTGGTCGACATGGTCGTGGGCAGACGCTGCGACGTGGGCTTCATCGCCCACCCGCTCACCCATGCGGGCGTAAATGTGCAGACCCTGCACCGTGCGCCGATGCGCTGCATCCTGCCCATCGGACACCGGCTGGCGGATCGCGACGTGATTCGTCCCGAAGACCTGCGCGACGAATCGTTCATCTCGTATCCGAAGGAGTTCGATAACCGGATGTACATCGACCGGCTCTTCGCCGAACGTCAGATCGACCGCGTGATGAGTGCGGAGTCGCAACTCTCGGCGGCGATCTGCGTGCTGGTGCAGCACGGCGCCGGGGTGGCGATCATCGATCAGGTCACGGCCCGGTATGCCGCGGGGCGCGTGGTCGTGAAACCCTTTGAGCCCGTCGTCATGTCAGGCTTTTCGCTGGTCACCTCCACGCAGCATCCGCCCTCGCGGCTCGCGCAGGCGTTCGTCGAATACACCAGGCAGCGCATGGACGAACTGCTCGAAGACTGAGCCGGGCGGAGGGAAAACCGGCGCCGTCGCAAATCGGCGTCGCCCGACATTGAACGTGGTTCAGCGGGCGTGCATCCGTGGGCATGGGTTGCGAGGTGTCCGCCGTCCGGCCTGCTGACGGGTCATCCGGATGCTCAACAGCCTGATGCAAATTGTTCAAGTTTCCTTTTGCGCCCTGAAGCGTTTTATGAATGACAACGCGATTCCCGACATCCTCTTTTTCGGGTACGCCGAGACAGGAACGACCGGATTCGGGTTCGGCAACGGGAGCATGAAGTGAATTTTGCAGTTTTGACGTCAGAGGGCGCGCTCGAAGGCGCGGCGCGCAGCGACGACTGGATCGAGGTCGGCGCGTATCAGCTCGACCGCCGCCGCGAAACAGTGGTCATGAATGGCATTGCAGTCGAACTCACGGCCCGCGAGTTCGCTCTCGCGTGGCTGATGTTCAGCGCGCCGGACACGCGCGTTAGCCGTGCGCGCATCGCCACCCTGATCTGGCGCAGCGACGAGGCATCGGCCGCACGCAGCATCGAGCAGCACATCTATTTGTTGCGCAATCGTCTGGGCCTGCGTGGCGAACACGGATTTGTGCTGCGCGCCGTGTACGGCGGCGGCTATTGCCTCGGCGCACGCCCCGCACGCCCCGCGCCCGGCCGCGCGCGCCGGCCGACACGGACTGTGCGCGCCGCGCGCAAGGGCCTTGCCTGAAGTCACAGGCGGTTGATATGCTCTCGCCCGGCCCGCCGTCGGCCAATGCGCCCCACTCGCGGGTTCCCCGGCGCCAAGGCCGGGCAGATGCATAACAACAGAGACAACGACATGTCGCAACGCAGTACCCCTCGGACGGCACATACCGCTGCCGTCGTGCTCATGGCGCTCGCCTCCTGCGCCTTCGGCATCGGCATCGGCAGCGCAAACGCCGAAACGCTCCACCCCGTAAAAGTCGACCAACAGGCGCTGGCCGGTCCGGTGTTCGACAGTGCCGACGCCGTACATGAGAACGAAGACGGCAATGACACGGTCGACGTCACCACTTTCACGTCGCCCGACAAGGCATTCCAGACCGGTGTCTTCAAGTCTGGCCCGGTGCGCGAGGAAATCCGTTCATCACCCGGCTATCCGTACACCGAATTGCTGGTCTTCCTCAGCGGTGGCGCAACGTTCACGTCAAGCGACGGCACGGTCGTCGACGCGGGCCCAGGAGACGCCGTCACCCTGCCCAAGGGCTGGACGGGCGTGTTCGAATCGAAGGGCTACACCAAGCTCTACGCCGTGTACGACACGGACGCGCCGTCTCACATCGGACAGTGAGCATCCGCTACCGACGCCGAGGCGCCGACAGCAGGCCCTGCGCCGAGACCGATCGGCGCGCCCCTCCCCGGGTAAACATCGCATCGGAGGACGGGCCAGCCGATGCGGGGCCGGGGTAAACGTTAGTTCCTCCCAGCAATAGAGAAGGTGTCAAACGCTCCTAATGGCGAGTTTTTGTCGCGCACTACCATGACTTCACCGTGAACAGTGTTTGCGGGCAGTCCGACAAAAATTCTCAGGAGACATGGCATGCTTCACGACCTTCCCGCACGGCCCGACACGGTGCACTGGGGCTATTTCGACGCGACGCAAAAGCCCGCGCTGACGATCAGGAGCGGTGACTTCATTCGCGCAGAAGCGGTTACCCATCACGCCGGCGACGCCCCGGATCTCATGATGGACGACGCCGTACGCGCCATCTACGACCGGATTGCGCACGAGGATCGCCATCCCGGCGTGCACATCATGACGGGCCCCATCTACGTGGAAGGCGCCAAGCCTGGCGACATGCTCGAAGTGCGCTACCTCCAGATGATTCCGCGCTTTCGCTTCGGCGCCAACGTTGCGGCGCACTGGGGGCAGCTCTACGACGACTTTCAGAAGGAACGCGTGACGATCTACGAACTGGACAACAGTTCGAACACGGCCCATGCCCTCTACGCGTTCGACTACCCGGGCAAGCTCACCACGCCGGGCAAGGTCGTCGATCACCGCGAGTGCTGCAAGCAGCCTGCGCTGGCCGGCGTGCGGGTGCCCGTGCGTCCGCACCTCGGCACGGCGGGTGTCGCGCCCGACGCGCAGGGCCGTGTCACGACCGTCGAGCCGGGATTGCACGGCGGCAACATCGACAACTGGCGCATCGGCGCGGGCGCCACGATGTACTACAAGGTGCAGGTCGACGGCGGCCTCTTCTCCATTGGCGATCCGCATATCTCGCAAGGGGATGGCGAAATCAGCGGCACGGCCATCGAAGCGTCGCTCAACGTGCTCTTTCAGGTCGTGCTGCGCAAGGACTTCGAGTTTCCGTCGCCGCTGCTCGAAACGCCCGACTGCTGGATCGTGCACGGCTTCCACCAGGACCTGGACGAAGCCGGCAAGAACGCCGCGCGCGACATGATCCGGCTACTCACGGACCAGCAAGGCCTATCGCGCGACGACGCCTATTCGCTCATGAGCGTGGCGGCCGACTTCGGCGTCACGCAGGTTGTCGACGGCACGCAAGGCGTGCACTGCACCATGCCGCGCGGCATGTTCCCGCCCAAGGCGTCGAAGTCATAGGAGACTCGCTCATGCAATACGTCTATGTGGGGCGCAACGAGCTTGTCGCTCTGATCGTCGGGTTGGTGACGGGCACGCTGTACTCGTGGCTCAATCTGCCGATTCCCGCACCGAACGTGCTCGGTGGCATCTTCGCCATCATCTTCACTTACCTCGGCTATCTGATTGTGAACGCGTGGCGTCGCTCGGTGACGTTCGGACGCCCGCCGGCGGACGTCTCGCTCGGCGCTGCGTCGTCCCGTTCGCCTCGCTCGGCCAGTCAATCCTGAGGGAGCCACCATGGTAGAAATCACCCTTGGCGCGACGGAGTTGCAGGCTGCCGCCGTCGGACTCGTGACCGGCGTGCTGTACACAAGCGTTCGTGCGCCGATTCCCGCGCCAAACGTCCTTGGCGGCATTTTCGCCATCGTCGGCACGTTCGTCGGCTTCGCGTTCGTGGCGGCAATGCGCGGGCAGCTACACTTCGGCTAGCGTGCCGGCGCGCCGCGCCGATTTGTTGCATCGATGGACGACCGTCAGTGGCCGTCGCGCGGCAGTCATCCGGGCCTGCCGCGCACGGCCCATCGTCACTTCTGAAGGAGGCCGGTTTTGGATCGCGCGCATTTCTCCACCGAGTCCTACGCTCAGGACCAGCGCGGGCCTGCATGGCAGGCCCGATTGCTCGACGCGCGCCTGCATTTCCGGGCCACCGAGGCAGGACAGCCGCTGCACGGCACGCTGCTCACACATCGCACACCCGGCGGGATCGAACTGTCGGTGATCGCTTCCACGCCGCAAACCGTGTCGGCTCGCGCAGGCGGCGAACGTGGCTTTTTACTCGTCATGCTGCTCGACGGTCAGGCCGAACTCGCCGGCGCCGGGGCGCCTGGCGTCGAAGGGGACGCCCTGGCCGCCGGCGACATTGCCTGCATTCCCGGCACGCAAAGCGCAGATCTCATCGCCAGAACGCCGTTCCGCCTGATTTCGGTGCATGTGCGCCACGCCACGATCGCGCCGCGTCTGGCCAGCGCCCCGCCTTCGCATGCGTGCAAATTGCCGGACGACTTGTCGCGACTTTTCGGCGGCCTGCTCGGTGGCCTCGCACGCCAGCTCGAGACAATGCACGACGCCGATGCGAACGCGCTCGAACCCGTCGAGAGCGTGATTCTCGAATGTCTGGCCTGTGCGCTCGCAACCGTCAAACCCCAGGCGACGTCCCGGCTGTCGAGCTCGCGCGCCGTTGTCTTCACGCGTATTTGCCACCGGGTTCAGGCGCGACTTGCCGAGCCCGATCTTTCGCTCTCGGCCATTGCCAGCGATGAGCACGTGTCGGATCGCTACCTGAGAAAACTGTTCGAAGACGCCGGCCAGAGCTTCTCGTCGTATCTGCGGAACAGCCGCTTGCAACGCTGCCACGCCGACTTGCAGAATCCGGCGTACGAGCAGCTATCGGTCGCCGACATCTGCTATCGCTGGGGTTTCAACGATCCGTCGTACTTCAGTCAGGCCTTTCGCGAGCGCTTCGGCGTGTCGCCCAAGGCCAGTCGCGATCAGGCATTGCGCGCCCGCGCCCTGCCCGAGCGGTCCCGAATTTCGCGCGGTCACCCCGACGTGCCCGCCGGTCTCGCGCATCGCACCGGCATCGTCGCCCACACCGGAATGCCCGAGCGCGACGCCGCCCTGCACCGCACGCTGGCGCATGACGCCGGGCAGCATCACTATCTTCGCGCCACATGCGACACCGTTCACTGGGGCTACCTGAGTCACGATATTCCGCCCGCGCTCACCGTCGCGTCCGGCGACACCGTGACCATCGAGACGCTGACGCAGCACGCCACCGACGATTGGGACCGCATGGTCAAAGGCGACCCGGGCGCCGAGAGCGTGTTTCACTGGACCGCGACGCGCAAGAACGTCGACCGGCGCGGGGCGGGACCGATGGATGCGTCGGTCTACGGTCGCGGCGCGGGCGAAGGCTTCGGTGTGCATATCTGCACAGGCCCCATCGCCGTCGAGGACGCCATGCCGGGCGACGTGCTCGAAGTCCGCATCCTCGATCTGCACCCGCGTCCGAGCGCCAACCCCGAGTATGCAGGCAAGGCTTTCGGCAGCCATGCGTCGACCTGGTGGGGCTTTCACTATCAGGACATGCTGACCTTGCCGCGTGAGCGCGAGGTGGTCACGGTATTCGAGATCGATTGCCACGAGGACCCGGCGGATCACACGCGTGGCAGCGATGTCGCGCGCGCGATCTACAGCTTTCGATGGACGCCGCAGCAAGACCCGTTTGGCATCGTGCATCCGACCATTGACTACCCGGGCGTGCCGGTCGACCACACCCGCATCACCAAGAACTTCCGCGCGTTGAAGAACGTGGAGATTCCGCTGCGACCGCATTTCGGCGTGCTCGCCGTGGCGCCCGCCCAGGAAGGCCTGATCGACTCGATTCCGCCGTCGAGCTATGCCGGCAATCTCGACAACTGGCGCGTCACGCGCGGCGCGAGCGTCTTCCTCAAGGTCGCCGTGCCCGGCGCCTTGCTGTCCATCGGCGATCCGCATGCCGCGCAAGGCGACGCCGAACTCGGCGGCACGGCCATCGAATGTTCGCTCACCGGCAATCTCCAGTTGATTCTTCACAAGAAGGCGACCATCGAGGCGAATGCGCCGTACGCCGATCTGACGTATCCGCTGGTCGAGACGGCAACCGAGTGGATCATCCACGGCTTCAGCTCGCCGAATCATCTCGCCGAACTTGGGCAGAAGGCGCAAAGCCAGATCTACATGAAATCGACGCTCGACAGCGCGTTGCGCGACGCCTTCCTGAAGGCCCGCCGCTTTCTCATGCAGGTCAAACGCCTGACCGAAGACGAAGCCACCGCGATCTTGTCGGTCTCGGTGGACTTTGGGGTGACGCAGGTCGTCAACGGCAACTGGGGCGTTCACGCGATCATCCGCAAGGGGATGTTCAACGATTGACCGGCCGCCCGACGACCTCGGAGCGAGAGGCCGGACGCCGGCTCCGAAGGGCGCGGCGAAGACTCGGGTACATTATTCGCAAAATCGGCAAAGCGCCGGTCGATACCTTGGCGTCCAAGGAGCGCAAATGAAACCCGAAACCCGTCTTCGCTATGCCCAACGTATGGAACCTGTGCTGCGCTGGCTGGCCAGTCATCCGGACAGTGCGCCGGATCTCTACCACCTCGCAGAACTGGCTTGCCTGTCGCCGTACCACTTTCACCGGGTCTACCGCGCGCTGCTCGGTGAGACGGTGAACGGCACGGTGCAGCGCCTTCGCATGCATCGTGCGGCCATCGCGCTGGCGGAATCGGAGGATTCGATGCGTGTTGTGGCGTCGCGGGCCGGCTATGCGTCGGACGCGACGTTCAACCGGGCCTTCGGCGCCTTCTTCGGCATGCCGCCGGGACGCTACCGGGATTCCCGCTCCGAGCCCATCGACCCTCAGGAGCCCAACATGTACCCGATCTCGGTTGAATCTTTTCCCGCCACCACGCTTGCCGTGCTCAAACACAGCGGCGACTATCAACACATCGGCACCGTCTTCGCGCGCGTCTTCATGCTAGCCGCCGCGCACGGCCTGGCCCGGCCGGATTCCATCGGCTTCGGCATTTACTTCGACGACCCGGAACAGGTGCCCGTCGCGCAGTTGCGCTCGCTCGCCGGTGTATCGGTTGCCCACGACGCCCCCATCGGCGGTGATCTGGAGCGCTTCGAGATCCCGGCCGGGCGCTGCGCGGTGCTGACCTACACCGGCCCGTACAACGAGATGAGCCAGCCGTACCAATGGCTGTTTTCGGAATGGCTGCCCCGCAGCGGGCTCGAACCGGCCGACTTCCCGATGTTCGAGCAGTACCTCAACGATCCGCGTTCGACCCCGCCGGCGCAGCTTCAGACGAAGATCTGTCTGCCGCTGAAGTGAGCGCGAGCAGGGCCTGCGCCTGGGCGCGCAGGTCTTGCGCCATCGGGTGAAATGCAAACGGCAGCGCCGTCGTCAATCCCTGCAACATCTTGCGCGAACTGCGCGTGTATGCCGGATCGTAGTGACGCGTGATCAGCGCCTGCGAGAGCGCGCGCTGCTCTGCGCTGTCGAGCAAGGCGAGCCACTGATCGACGACGGCCTTCCCATGCAGCGGCACGAGGCGCAGCAATTGCGTCCTGAAATAGTCCGGCTGCGCCAGCAGATGACCGTACTCCTGCGTCAACAACTCGACCCGCTCGTCGACAGACACGCTCACTTCAACGCAGCGCGGCGTGCCGCGTATCGACGTCATCAGCGACTCGGGCAACGTCACGAGTCCGATGCGTCGGCTCTCGGCCTCCACGAACACCGGGCGAGTCGGATCCAATCCGCGCAACGCGCCGATCAGCGCGGTATCGAACGACTTTTGCGACGGCTGCGGCGCATGGGGCATGGCGCCGAGCAACGAACCGCGATGCACCGCGAGCCCTTCGAGGTCGAGCGTTTGCGCGCCCGCCTGCGCCAGTGCGTGCAGCAACCGGGTCTTGCCGCTGCCCGTATGACCGGCCAGCACCACGAACTCGAACTTCGGGGGCAAGGTCTGGAGCGCCGCCACCACGTCGGTGCGATACGTCTTGTACCCGCCGTCGAGCTGACGGGCGCGCCAGCCGATCATGTTCATCATCAGCGTCATCGATGCGGAGCGCATGCCGCCGCGCCAGCAGTACACGAGCGGGCGCCAGTTGCGTGGCCGATCGGCAAAGACCGTCTCGAGATGCCGGGCAATGTTGCGCGCGACCATGGCGGCGCCTTCACGCGAGGCGTCAAAGGGCGACACCTGTTTGTACATCGTGCCGATCGTCACGCGCTCCTCGTTGCTGAGCACCGGTGCGTTGATCGCGCCGGGGATGTGGTCGTCGGCAAATTCGAGCGGCGTGCGGACGTCGATGATTTCATCGAACTCGCCCACGCTGGCGAGCGGTACCCTTAGATGATTCATTGCGCCCCCCCTGCAAGTTGAGCGCAGTGGGCGCCGTAGGGCGTGCGCGATGTGGGCGGTGTCGGCTTGCCATGTGCATCGCCAACGAGACCGGCGCGCACTTTGGCGGCACGATCGATGATTCGGGTTGCGCCTTCGGCGTCGCCTGCACCCCCTAGCGCCAGCGCGTAGTCGTCGAGCAGTTCGGCGTAGGCGTATGGGACTTTACGCGCGGCCTCCAGACGATCGAGCGTGCCGAGCGCACGTCCGAAGTATCCGGCCGACGCGGCGTATTGCCGTTGTACCAGCGCGAGACGCGCCAGTTCCACCAGCGCGGGATAGCGATAGCGGGCCGTCAGGATGTCGAGGTCATAGGCCTGACTGAGTTCGCGCTCGGCTTCCGCGTAATAGCAGGTCACGCCGAGCGCGCGGCCGTAGTCGAAGTGGATCGCGGCCCGTTGCGCCGCCGGCCAGCCGGACTGGTCCGCCACGAGCGCCGCCTGCCCGAAGGCCCGGCGTGCGGTGTCCCAGTCGCCGCGCACTTCGGCGGCGCCGCCTTGTGCCGCGTAGTCGGGGCCGAGCGGCTTCGGTGGGGTTGTCGTGCACCCGGCAGCGATCATCGCGCCACCCCACGCAAACGCCCCCGCCCACCACGTTGAAAATCGAATCATCGGAAAAGGAAAACCGCCGGAAATTACCTATCGCGGGGCACCTGCGCCCTGCGCTCGCCCGACAGGATACCTCGTCGCACCTGCACACCCCAACGCTGGCGCCCCGTGAGGAAGTGTCCCCAGCCCATGGCGGCCCCGGCGTGACGCATCAACTGGAACGAAAACGGCTCGAGGAGGGCGGCAACGAACGCCAGTCCGAAACTGCTGCCGGTGCGGCGGCCGGTCCAGCGGCGATAGGCGTGCACGGACCACAGGTGAAAGCCGAGGTCGATCACGATCTTGCCCAGAATGATGCCCGAGACCGGCAGCACCACACCGTAGTGCCCTTCGCAGACGAAGGTCACGAGCAACGCGAAGGCGGTCAGACCGTAGATCGGTTGCAGCGTGTCGAAGGCCTTGACCGGCAGCATCCAGCGGCCAAGGTTGCCATATCGACCGTTGCCGACCATGTCGCGATACCAGTATTGCGTCTGAAGGAAACCGGCGAACCAGCGACGACGTTGCCGCAGGAAGCTCGCGATGGTGCCCGGCGCATCGGTGAGCGCCTGTGCGGCGCCCACCACACGCACCTCCCAGTGCCGCGCATGTGCGACCGAGTCGCGACGCAGACGGTGGATCAACTCGTAGTCCTCGACCAGACACGCCGGGTCGAACCCGCCGACCGCCAGCACGGCTTCGCGACGAAAGCACGCGAAAGCGCCGGAGATCAGCAACAGGCCGTCCGCGCGCATCCAGGCAAACCGCGAGATGAAGTTGCGGATGTACTCGTACGTCTGGAAAAACTGCAAGACACGTGCGCCCGCGGTGTCGCCGCACACAGGGGTCAGCACGCCGGTCGCCGCAACGAGACGCGGGCGTCGGGCGAACGCGTCATGCATGGCCGCACATGCCCCGGCGTCGAGCAAAGTGTCTGCGTCGACCGTCATGACGATATCGGTGTCCATGCCGACGAGCGCGGCGTTGAGCGCGCGCGCCTTGCCGCCATGGGGCACACGCAGCCATCGCAAATTCGGATAGCGGGTGCTCGGCGCGCTCAGCGCGCCGATGCCCGGGTCCACCAGCCCGTACTCGCGGGTGAGCCACGCGACGGTGTCGTCCTGCGAGCCGTCGTCTGCAATGACGATCGCATCCGGCACGCGACGTCCGCCCATCAGCGCACGCAGCATCACGGGCAAGGCCGCCGCTTCGTTGTGCGCCGCGACCACGACGCCCAGCGTGAGATCCGGGGACACCCTGCCGCCCGCATCGTCGGCACTACCGACATTGCCGACATTGCCGACGTGCCCGACGCTCGCGCACATCTCGTCCGGATCGGGGCGCATCAACCGCCATGCCTGCCAGAAGACGAACGCCAGCAGCAGGGTGTCGTACACGACATAGGCCACCCCGGCGCCCCAGGCAAAAACGCCCTTGAGCAGGAACGCCTGCGCGAACAACAGGCACCACAGGAGGGCCACGCCACTGTGCACGAGCCAACTGGCCATTGGCGTGCGCGGCAGTGTGAAGCGCGGCGAATGCTGCGCGCGTAACGTTTCCAGTCGCGCAACGCCCGTCTCGATATCCCTGCTGATGTTCGGGCCCATGTCCGCGTCCGTGCGCATGTTTGTGCACATCGCCGCGTTCACGGAAGCATCCGGCCGATCACCGGGTGACGGTCGATCCACTGATGCTTGAGCGCACCGCCGACATGCAGCGCCAGCAACACGTAGAGGGTGTAGGCGCAATAGGTGTGAACGTCGCCAAGCACGCCGTGCCAGTAGTCCTTGCCGGCATCGCTCATTGCCATCAGGAAGCCGATACGCGGAAACGGAATGGCGCCGAACAGCACCAGCGGATGGGTCGAGGCGGCGACCCACGCCGAATCGTGCGCCCAGCCCGAGAGCGGAATCGCGAAGATCAGCACGTACAGCAACCAGTGCGCCAGATGTGCTGCGGCGCGCTCCCACGATGCGAAGACATGCGACAACGCGGGCGGGCGATGCGTCACGCGCCAAAGCACCCGCAGGATTGCAAGGCCCAGCACCGAGATGCCGACGGACTTGTGCAGGTCGATCCAGAAGCGTACGTCGATCTTTTCGAGCGTCGCGTCGGACAACAAGGCAATTGTCTGGCCGATCGCCACGTTGCCGAGCATCAGCAATGCGACGACCCAATGCAGCAGCATGGCCACGCGGGTGTATTTCGGGTCTTCGTACAGCGCCACGGGCGGTTTGCCGGCCGGGGCGGATGCCGTGGATGCTGCGCAAGGAGGAAGAGAATTCACGTTGGACGTCCTGAGAATACGCGGGAAGATGATGGCATAACGCCAATTGAAGCGCGCTTATTCCCGCATTACCGCAAAAAAGTTGTTACCGGGCATTACGACGCCCGCCGGGGGGCCGGCCGCTTACGGAACCGACGAAAACCGTATTACGGTCGCCTTTGTCGCAAACCCCAAACCCGTCTCTCAGGCGCGCGGCGACTGCCTTGCAGGCCTGTCGCAAAACCGCGATGATCGGGCATTGCGTGCGCAGCGTGCGATGCACTGCGCCCCTACAGGAGACACACCATGCCTCGCAGCACCGCCGAAAAACGCGCCGCATTTCGCGAACTCCACCTTGCCGGTTGCTTTGTCATCCCCAATCCTTGGGACGCCGGCAGCGCACGGTATCTCGAACATGCCGGTTTCCAGGCGATTGCCTCCACTAGTTCCGGTTTCGCCTGGTCGACGGGGCGGCCTGACAACGGCGTGACGCGAGACACCGTACTCGCCCACCTGCGCACGCTGGTCGACGCCACGGATCTGCCCGTCAATGCCGACTTCGAGAGCGGCTTCGGCGACACCCCGGAGGACGTGGCGCGCAGCGTCAAGATGGCGGTGGCGACCGGCGTGGCCGGCCTGTCCATCGAAGATTCGACCGGCAACGACCTCGAACCGCTTTTCCCTGTCGAAGAGGCGGTTGCCCGCCTGAAGGCCGCGCGCCGCGCCATCGACGAGACCGGCGGCGACACGCTGCTCGTCGGGCGCGCCGAGAACTTCTTCGCCGGCGTGCCCGATCTCGACGACACGATCAAACGCCTCCAGGCGTATGCCGAAGCCGGCGCCGATTGTCTGTATGCGCCGGGCATTGCATCGGCCGAACAGATCAGCGCCGTGGTCTCGGCGGTTGCGCCGAAGCCGGTCAACGTGCTCATTGGCGCGACGTCGCCTTTCACGTTGCAGACACTGGCGAACCTCGGCGTGCGACGGGTGAGCGTTGGCGGCGCCCTCGCGCGCGCCGCGTGGGGCGGCTTCATGCACGCCGCGCAGGCGCTCGCACAGGGCCGCTTCGATGGCTTCGACGGGGCAGCGAGCGGCGCCACGCTCAACGGCTTGTTCCGTCAGGGCGAGTGACCGGCCAGCGGGTCAGCTGAGGATCCACGGCGGCATCGGACGCCGCCGAGCGCGATGACCGGTGGATCGCCAGTGACTTTTCGTCGATAGACGTTGCCGTGGCGGCGCGTGGAGAATGCACGACGAACACGGCATCTCATTCGACGGAGCACCCCTCATGAATTCCCCGCACGACGCCTTTGCCATTCCCACACCGCTCGGCGCGCCGCTGCCCAAGCCTCAGGTCTTCGATAACGTTGCGCACGAGCGCGCGGACCGGAAACTACGTCTGGCGGTCGCGTTCCGGATCTTTGCCCGCTTCGGTCTGGCCGAAGGCATCGCCGGGCACATCACCGTACGCGACCCCGAATTTCACGACCGGTTCTGGGTGAACCGATACGCGCAGCACTTCTCGTCGATCCATCCCGACGACCTGATTCTGGTCGATGAAACCGGACGTCTGCACCACGGCGACGGCCCCGTCAACGCGGCCGCCATGGCGATCCACGCCGGCATTCATGCCACCCTGCCCCATGTCACGGCCGCTGCCCACACGCACACGACACACGGCCGCGCATTCTCCGCACGCACGCGCGAACTCGCGCCGATCAATCAGGAAGCGTGCCTGTTCTTCGAGGACCACGTGCTGTTCCGTGGCGACGTGCTCGTGCTCGGGGCGGACGAGGGCCGTCGCATCGCTCGGGCGATGGGCCACAAACGCGCTGCCGTCCTGCTCAACCACGGACTGCTCACGGTCGGCTCGTCGGTCGACGCTGCCGCCTATCGCTTTCTCGCGATGGAACGGTGCGCCCAGGTCCAGTTGCTCGCCGAGGCGGCCGGTCCGCTTGAAGTCCTCTCCGATGCCGAAGCCCGTGAAGTCTTCCGTCTGCTCGGTTCGGACTACGTAGCATGGCTGGGTTATCAGGGACTCTACGAACAAGTGTTGCGCGAGTGTCCGGAGCTCAGGCCCGCTCGCTGAGATACGTGTCGACGGCACCCCGTAGCCAGGCGTCGAACTGCCGCAACGGCGCCCAGTCGCGGCGCTGCGCCGGATACGAAAAATAGAGGGTCTGCGCATTGGCGAGTGTATGCGGATGCGCTTGCACCAGCGCACCGCTGGCCAGTTCGCGCTCGATCAGCACACGCGGCAGCAACGCCACCCCCAACCCCGCAACGGCCGCGTTGATCGCCATGATGAACATGTCGTAGCGTTGTGTGCGGCGCTGCGGCTTGATCGCCCCGCCATGCTCCGGCGCAGGTCCCGTCAGCCCCGTCAGCCCCGTCGGGTCCATCGGGTCCATCGGGTCCGTCAGGCGCTGAGAGGCGAACCAGTCGTCCCAGGCGCGCGGCAGATCGCGCGCACAGATCCATGACTGTGCCGCGATCTGTTCGAGCGTCATCGACGCCCCGTGCGTGTGCTGCGCGAGCAGCCGGGGTGCGGCAACGAGCCACAGCGAATCGTCGGTAATGAGCGCGGTTCCCGGCATGCCCGGCCAGCGGCGCGTGCTGAAGTAGATCGCGGCGTCGAACGCCGAATCGTCGAAAAAGACCGGTTGATCGCGCCCCAGAATGTGCAGGCGAACATCACGCGTGTTGGCGTAGAAGTCGTCGAGCCGCGGGATCAGCCATTGCGCCGCAAACGTTACGCCGACCGCGATTTCGAGTTCCGTCTCTCGTCCTTGCTGCACCACATCGAGCGTATCGCGGCGAATCTGATCGAGATGCACGCGAATGCGTTTGGCGTATTCCGCGCCCGCCGGCGTGAGAACCAGTCGTTGCCGGACGCGCTCGAACAGCGCCACCCCCAGATGCTTCTCGAGCTCTCCCACGCGTTTGCATACCGCCCCGTGTGTGAGCGCAAGTTCCTGCGCAGCGCTTGCGAAGTTCTGATGACGGGCGCTCGCCTCGAAGGCCTGCAACGCCGAGAGGCTGGGAACGCCCAGACGCATGGTGGCTCCTGCGGGAAAACGATGTTGCCCGACAGTCTATGCGATGCGTCGCGCAGCCACCAGGCGGCCCGCCGAGCCGGAGCGTCGACGGGCCGCGAGACCTTGGGTCGCACAACAATGTGAAGCATGCAAGGGATGCGCGCCATCACTCCACGTGCGCCACACCACCGGCGAGCACCGCGCCGCCAGCGACTTCGCGGGGCAGCGCCCACGACATCCAGCGAGTCCGAAGCGCGACGACCAGTACGAAGGCGAGCGCCGCCAGCGCGCCGAACGTGGCGAACCCCATCTGATAGCTACCGGTCGACTCCTTGGCCATGCCCATGATCACCGGCAGGTAAAAGCCGCCGATTCCGCCAGCTGCGCCGATGATGCCCGACATCAGGCCAGTCTTGCCTTGCCAGCGTTGCGGCACGAGTTGGAAGGTCGCCCCGTTGCCCAGACCGAAGCACATGTAGACGAGCACGAGCAACGCGATGCCGGCGCCTTGCGGGGGCATCCACGCGGCGAACACGAAGTCGATCACGGAGATGGCGGCGAGCAGCAGCACGAGCGCGCGCACCCCGGAGATGCGATCGGCCACGAGACCGCCGATGGGCCGCACCAGTGCGCCGAGGAAGGCCAGCAACGACATGAACAGACCGGCTTCGAGACGCGGCATGCCGTACAGCGAAATCAACAGCGTGGTCACGTATGAAGACATTCCCACGAAGCCGCCAAACGTAATGCTGTAGACGAGCATGATGACCCAGGTGTCGCGCTCGCCCAGCACGCCGCGGTAATGACGCGGCAGCACAGCGATGGCGAGCAGGGCCCCCAACACGGGGAGCAGCAAGATGCCTGCCTTGCCTTCGCCGAACGCGCCGGCATGCACGCACAGCACGAGGGCAATCAGCCCGAACACCGTGATGAAGAAGCTCGAGAACGCGCGCGGCGCACTGCCCGACTTCACGCCCTGATCCTTCGCCCAGAACACGAGCGCCAGCGCGGTGAGCACGAGCAGCGGCAGCGCGGCGCCGGCGGCATGCGCCCAGCCATAGTGTTCGGCCAGTCCCGGGAACATGAAGCCGTCGAGCACGGCGCCCACGTTGCCCGCCGCTGCCAGCCCCAGCACCAGGCCCTGGACCTTCGGTGGATAATTGCTGCCGGCCATTGGCAACGCGACCGCAAAGCTCGCACCGCCGACGCCCAGGAACACGCCAAGCACGAGCAGCAGCGTGTAAGACGGTGTGCCCGGCATCAACAACAACACGACCGACGGAATTGCCGAGAGCGTGAGCCCCATCAAGGCGATTTTTCTGCCGTCGCACGCTTGATACAGATTGCCCAGCGTGACGCGAAGAATAGCCGCGCCCAGCACCGGCACCGCCACGAGGAAGCCGGTCTGTGCGGGCGTCATCGCGATGTCCTTGCCGATGAACGGCGCCAGCGGTCCTAGCATGACCCAGACCGTAAAGCCGGTGTCGAAGTAGAGAAAACACGCAACCAGCGCGCGCCAGTTGCCACTTTTCAACGATTGCGTGAGCGTGCTCATGGATACCCTCGTGTTCGTATGCCAAAAAAAGGCGTCCCGAAGCCGGGGGTCCCATATCGGACCCGTGGCTTCGGGACGCCGTTGCCCCGAAATCCCCCGCGCAGGCGGGGTACTGCATGCGGTGCAGAAAATTCGCTTGTCTTCACTCGGCCGCCATTGGCCTTATGCCAGAGCTAGCAATTGGCGTGCCAAGGGGATCGCCTGTCGGAGGACGAAAGCCGCGCAACCCCGTGCAGCATGGCTGCCGGGGCAATACGGCACAGTGTCGGCGACGGCCTGCCGAGTCATGCGACGCTGCCGCAGCATGCCGCCGCGTGACATCGCAACGGGCACAATGCCGCATCGCGATGCGGCGACGCACCATTAGCGTGCGCCGGGGGCAGCCGCGGTTTCCGAGGATTTCCTCGACGCCGCGCAACGTTTCTCGATAGCCGCGCACACTACAGTTCCGGCACGCTCCGGTCGTTAAGCCAATTTGGCGGACTGCCGAGCCTCGCTGCGGCCGTCGGCGACAACAACATTCCGGGAAATCTCGCGTGTATCGCATTCTTTTTCGTCGCATGCTGGCCGCGCTTGGCTTCGTGTGCGTCACCCATGCCCTCGCGGCACCGACCACTAGCTCCCCAGCCGACCCACTGCTCAGCCAGGAGGCCATGACCGCACAGGTCGACGCCGCATCGCTTGCCAAATATCGCGAAATCGTCGGCACGTTCAACGCAGCGGTACGCGCCCGCCCGAACGACTCGGCCCTGGCCCTTGCCCGCTGCCGGTTCATGCAGAACTACTCGTGGTCGGAAGATCTGCGCTGGGGCGAGCAGGCGCAAACGGACCTGAACGCCTGTCAAAAGGCGCTCAAGGCCCAATTCGGCGACATACCGGAAGTGGCGCTGTACGTGCTTCAGAGCACCTTTGGCAAGGCCGCCATCGAACAGGGGTCGGCGCTGTTGCCGAAGGCGAAGACCTGGCCTGCGGCGGATCGCGCCCGTCTGCACGCCGCACTCGCCAATGCCTACGAAGCCACGCAGGACAGGCGTAATGCCGGAATACAGGCCGTGCAGGCTGCCGAGCTGTTATCCGACACGCCCGTGCTGTTGCTCGCCGTTCGCCACCTCGCATTGACTGGGGAAACAACGAAAGCGCGACGTCTGTTGATGGATGCGCCGGTGCCGAAGACGCCCTGGCAAGCGAACGCCCGCATCAATACGGCGCATGACGTTTTGCCCGGCACCTTGGCACGCGATCTGGTGTTGCGCATGCAAAAGGCGGGGCTGAAGATCGATCCGTACACGAGCGCCCGCGCCTTGCTGCAAGCGGGAGACGCGCCCGGCGCCCAGCGCGCCCTCGCGGACGTCAAGCCCGATAGCCCGGAGAGCGCCCAGAACCGTGCGCTGCGAGTCTCGGTCGCGCTTGCCGCCGGGGATGGCCCAGCCGCCTCGGCCGCCATCCGCGCGTCGCTCGAACACGACACGAACAACCGCTGGCCACTTGCCCAATCGTATGCCGTGCTGCTGAGCATCGATCCGGCAGCCGCCATGCGACCGGCCTTCGCCTCGCTGATGCTCACGTTGCTTCTGGCGGGTCTGTCCATCGTATTGCTGCCCGGCCTGCTGATGTTTCCCGCGCACTATGTCGGCACGGTGCGGGCGCGCAAGGGTCGTCCGACGATCGCCATTTTCGAGGGCATCGGCCTGCGCCATGCGTGGTACGGACTGGCCGCATTCTGCCTGGCGACCTGGATCATTCCCGCGTTGCTGATCGGCCAGCTTGCCCTGATGCGCACCGGCGCGAGCGCCGAATTGCAGATATTGCAGCCGAAACTTGCGATGGCGCATCTGGTCACGCTTGGTGTCGTCTCGGTCCTGCTCGCACACACCGTCGGGAAGTTCGGATGGCGTCAGTGGCCCGGTTACGGGAACTGGAAAGCCCGGTGGTTCATCTGGCCCGCCATTTTGCTCGCCGTGGCAGCGATCAGCGCGTGGGTGATGGCCCGTCACGCTGTGCCCGGCGCGCCCGCCGACAGCCCGCTGTGGAACGAAGTCATCGTGCATGGCGCCGCGCAGTTGGGAGGCCCAGGCCTCGCATTACTGCTCATCGCGGTGGCGGTCCCGATCGTCGAAGAATTCGTATTCCGGGGGTGCCTGCTTGGCGGACTGACGCGCCACATGAGTTTCGCCGCCGCCAACGTCTGGCAAGCATTGATCTTCGCGTCGGTGCACTTCGACGCCAAGCACTTCCTTTTCTTCGTGGTGTTCGGGCTCACGACCGGCTGGCTGGCGAAGAAGACGCACGGGCTGGCGGCGCCTATCGTGATCCACGCGATCAACAACGCGATTTTCGTCGCGATGGTGCTCTCGCGATAGGCGCCCCTCGGCAGCACGCGACACCGTTCGGCACCGCTCAATGTCGCAGCATAGCCGGACACATGACGCCGCTGCGCGGCGGCGTGAGCGATAATCGACTCACCCGCTGCCCCGCTGACCGCCGTCCGGAACTCACTCATGAACGCCAAGCTTTTCCCGCATCTCGTTCGCTTCCACCCACGGCTTCTCATCGCCATCGTGATCGGCGGGCTCGCGGGCACGTTCGTGCAGGTGTTCGTCAAGGGCGAGTTCACCACCATCACCCGGATATTGATCGGCTGGAACGCGGGCGCCTGGTCCTATCTCGCCATGATCTGGCTCATGATGGTCACCGCCCCCAAGCGCAGCATCGAGCAATTTGCGGAGCAGGAAGACCAGAGTGCCGTCGTGGTGCTGACGCTGGTCAGCCTGTCGGCCATTGCCAGCGTAGCAGCGATCGTTCACGTGCTCGCGAGCGCCAAATCAGGAGGATCGACCCACGCGTCGGAGCACGTGCTGTTCGCTGCCGCCACGCTCATCGCCGGCTGGTTTCTCGTGCCGACGATCTACACGCTGCACTACGCCCGGCTTTACTTCACCGATACCGAATCGCCCTATGCACTGGCATGGCCGGACCGCGATTGCGATCCCGACTACTGGGACTTCCTGTACTTCTCCTTCACCATCGCCGTCGCGTCGCAAACCGCCGACATTGCACTGAAGTCTCGCCGCATGCGGCGCGGCACGCTCGCGCAGGCCATCCTCTCGTTCTTCTTCAATCTGGCGGTGCTCGGTCTGTCGATCAACATCGGCGCCGGACTCCTCAGTTAGGCTCTGCCCGCCGGACATACCGAAAAACGTGTGACATGAAGTCGCACCATCTGCCGACATTATCTTCTTTGGAAACATACATTTAACGGGACCTCGGACGACCGGTCTTGCCGCGTCAATGCGCCGCATGTGACGACTTGTCACGCGTGCTGCGACGCAGCATTGCCTAATATGCATGCAAACGAATGGTGAAATCCGTCGATTATCGCCATACAAGACAGGGTTTAATTGCATACATAGAGTGCATCATGACTGCCGTTCCGGAAGCTCTCGACCTGGCGCGCCTGCAATTTGCGTTCACGGTCTCGTTTCACATCGTTTTCCCCGCCGTATCCATTGGTCTGGCGAGCTTCATCGCCGTGCTCGAAGGACTCTGGCTCAAGACGCGCCAGCAGCACTACCTCGATCTGTGTCGCTTCTGGTCGAAGGCGTTCGCGGTCTGCTTCGGCATGGGCGTCGTCTCGGGCGTGGTGATGGCCTATCAGTTCGGCACCAACTGGTCGGGCTTCTCCAGTTTCGCCGGTGCGGTCACCGGGCCCCTGCTCACCTACGAGGTGATGACCGCCTTCTTCCTCGAAGCGGGCTTCCTCGGCATCATGCTCTTCGGCTGGAACCGCGTGAGTCCGCGAGCGCACTTCGCGGCGACCTTGTGCGTGGCGATCGGCACGCTCATCTCCACGTTCTGGATTCTCGCGTCGAACAGCTGGATGCAAACGCCGCAAGGCTACGAGATCGTCGACGGGCGTGTCGTGGTGCTGTCCTGGCGGGATGTCATCTTCAACCCCTCGTTCCCGTACCGCCTCGCCCACATGAGCATCGCGGCCTTCGTGGTTGCCGCGCTCGTCGTCGCCGGGACCGGCGCCTGGCATCTGCTGCGCGGGCGGCGCGACCCGGCCATCAGGACGATGTTCTCGATGGCGATGTGGCTGCTGTTGATCTTTGCGCCCCTGCAAGCGTTCGTGGGCGACCTGCACGGGCTGAATACGCGGGAGCATCAACCCGCGAAGCTCGCCGCCATGGAGGGTTTATGGGAGACGAAGACCGGCGGCACACCGCTCAACCTGTTCGGCTGGCCCGACATGGAGGCCGAGACCACGCGCTACGCGCTCGAAGTGCCGCATCTGGGCAGCCTGATCCTCACGCATAGCTGGGACGGTGAAGTGCGCGGCCTGAAGGAATTTCCGAAGGACGAGCGCCCCAACGTGCCGCTGGTGTTCTGGAGCTTTCGCGTCATGGTCGGGCTCGGCCTCGCGATGATCGGTGCGGCACTCGCGGCGCTATGGCTGCGCCGTCGCGGCACCCTGTTTTCCTCGCGCAACTTTGCACGCATCATGCTGGCGCTCTCGCCGACCGGGTTCATCGCGCTGCTCGCCGGCTGGGTGACGACCGAAGCGGGACGTCAGCCGTGGGTCGTGTACGGCGTGATGCGTACGGCAAACGCCATGTCGCCCGTGAGCGCGCAGCAAGTGCAGGTGTCGTTGCTGGTGCTCGTACTTGCCTACTTCCTCGTGTTCGGCACCGGCGTCTATTACCTGCTGAAAATTCTGCGTGGCGGTCCCGTGTTTTGCGGGCAGTCGAACGGTTCGCCTGCGCTTGCGACGCGCCACGAGACAGGGCTCAAGACAGCGCACAAGACAGGCCATGCGGCAAACCATTTCACGCCGCAGGCAGTGCCCGCGGTGTCTGGCGTGTCCGGTCGCGTCGACCCCGAGCGCGCCCACGCGAGCTGATTTTCCCGACACCGATTCATTCGAGAGTTCTCATGGACCTGACCTTAGCCTGGGCCGCCATCATTGCGCTCGGCCTGTTTCTTTACGTCGTGCTCGACGGCTTCGACCTCGGCATCGGCATTCTCTTTCCATTCTTCCCCGCCGCACACGAGCGCGACACGATGATGAACTCCGTCGCGCCCGTCTGGGACGGCAACGAGACGTGGCTCGTGCTCGGCGGCGCGGGCTTGCTCGCTGCCTTTCCGATGGTCTACTCGGTGCTGCTCTGCGCGCTGTATCTGCCGCTCGTGCTCATGCTCGTGTGTCTGATCTTTCGCGGCGTGGCGTTCGAAATTCGCGGCAAGTCGCGTCGCACGCGCCAATGGTGGGATCTCGCGTTCATCGGCGGATCGGCCGGCGCGACGTTCTTTCAGGGCGTGGCGCTCGGCGCGTATCTGTCGGGCATCCCGGTCGAGAACGGACAATTCGCGGGCGATGCGTTCGCGTGGGTCACGGCATTCAACCTGTTCACCGGCCTCGGTTTGCTCGTCACGTACGCGCTGCTCGGCGCTTGCTGGCTCATCGGCAAGACCGAAGGCGATCTGCAACGTCGCTTGCGCGTGCTGGCTTGGCCGCTGACGATCGCGCTTGTCGTCACGATGGCCATCGTCTCGCTCTGGACACCGCTGCGCTTGCCGCTCGTGGCCGAGCGCTGGTTCGACGATCAATGGTTCTGGCGCTGCCTGCCGGTGCCGTTCGTCGTGGCTGGGGCAACGTTGGCCATGCGGCGCGTGTTGCAGCGTGCCCATGACGCTACCCCGTTCTGGCTTGCCATCGGCCTCGTCTTTCTCGGCTATAGCGGCCTGCTCATCAGCGCCTATCCTTATGCCATTCTGCCGGGCGTTACCTTATGGGATGCCGCCGCACCGCACTCGAGCCTGTCGTTCACGATGTGGGGCGCGGCCTTCATCATTCCCGTGATCCTCGCCTACACGATGCTGGCGTACTGGGTCTTTCGCGGCAAGGTGACACACGATGCGCACTATCACTGATCTGGTCCGGCCCGGCGTGCGCCGGCGACATGCACGTGCGGCGCGCGCACCGTGGCAACAGGTGTTGATTCGCTGCGGATGGTTCGTCGCGCTGTGGTGCGCAGGCGTGGCGGGCGCGGCACTGCTTGCACTACCATTCAAACTCATCATTGCAACGGCCAAATAGGAGACACGCGATGAATCGGCTTTCCTTTCCGAACGTGAAGCGCATTGGCGGTGCTGCGCTCGTTGGCATGACACTCGTCGCTGGCGTTACCGGTGCCGGCGTGGCGCACGCACAAGGCATGAGCGTTTCGTCCAGCGCGTTTGCCGACGGCGGTCTGCTGCCCGCCATTCACGCCGGTGCGGGCGAATGCGGCGGGGCGAATACGAGCCCGCCCATCGAATGGAAAAATCTGCCGCAAGCCACGCGCAGCGTCGTCATCAGGATGACCGATCCCGATGGGGCGAAGGGCGGCGGCGTCGTGCATTGGGTGGCTTACAACATTCCGGCGTCGGTGCTCTCGTTGCCGGCCGGCGCGGGCGACAAGTCGGGCGATCACATGACCGTTGGCAAGAATGTCGCCGGCGCCGAAGCCTATCGCGGCGCCTGCCCGCCCCCCGGCGATACGCCGCACCATTACGTCATTACCGTGACGGCAACCGATCTCGAACCGGGGCGTCTGCCTCCGGGACTCGATGCGGCAGGCCTCGCGGTCGCGCTTGCCGGTCACACGCTCAATGGTTCGACCATCGTGGCGCGCTACGGTCGCTAAGGGCCGCAGACGGTCGCTGAAGGTCGCTGAAGGTCGCTGAAGATCGCCGGACGTTGCAGACACAAAAACGACAACGCCAGCGTCACACCGCTGGCGTTGTCGTTCTCCGGCTCACGGTGCGTTCCGTCCAGAATGAACCCAGCGGTCTACCCTGGTCTGCCCGGTTCACCGCGCGATCATTTGTCCCGCGCGAGCGCGAGGAATTCCGTGCGCAACGCCAGGTTGGGCTGCAATTCACCGAGCATGGCAGAGGTCACTGTCTCCTCGCCCGCCGTGCGAATGCCGCGGCTTTCCATACACATGTGACGGCATGACACGACCACGCCGACAGCCTTCGGTTGCAGGTGCGTCATCAACGCTTCGGCGACCTGAGTGGTGAGACGCTCCTGCACCTGCAAGCGACGTGCGAAGCAATCGACCAGGCGCGTGAGTTTCGACAGTCCGACGATCTTGCCGTTGGGCAAATAACCGATGGTCGCCTTGCCGAAGAACGGCGCGAGATGGTGCTCGCAATGGCTGTACACAGGAATACCGCGCACCACGATCAATTCGTTGTACTGCTCGGCCCCGTCTTCGAAGACCTTCAGGACCTCCGCCGGATCCTGGTCGTAACCTGCCGTCCATTGACGCCACGCTTTTTGTACCCGCGCCGGTGTTTCATGCAGACCGGGACGGTTCGGATCTTCGCCGATGTGTTTCAGGAATCGCTTCCAGTCGTTTTCGTCGAACGTGTCGTGGGACATATCAATCAAGCTCCATTGCATTGGATCCGTAGCGCTGCGCCGCTCGTACTCGCGCACCCCCGCGCCCGCGGACATGTGCGCACAATAACAGAGAGTCTCACCGGCCGCATGAAGCCCCTTCAGGGTGTCGGCTAAGGTGCCGGCTCAGGTATCGGCTCGGGTATCGGCTCAGGTATCGGCTCGGGTATCCGCTCAGGTACCGGCTCAAGCGAGTGCTCCGGTATGCGCGTGGAGGCGCGCTCAGACATGAACTCAGGCACGGGTTCGGACACGGATTCAGATCCGTGCGGCTGCTTCATTCGCAAGGCATTTCATCAAGGTGTCGACCGGCGCCCGCTTGAGCGCCGACTGACGCACCAGTACGCCGAGTTCACGCGTGAGCGGCGTGCCCGTCAGTGGCAGTATCCGAACGCCATGCCCGCCGGAGGCGCTCCCCGATCTCGACGAGGCGCCCGGCGCCGTCCTCGCTTCGACGGGCAAACCGATGAGCGTGGCCGGAACGATGGACCAGCCCAGTCCCGCACGCACCATGCGCAAAATGACTTCCGGTTCGTCCAGTTCTACCCCTTCGCGCACCCAAAGCCGGTGTCGCCGCAGATACCGGTCGACCAGGTCGCCCCCGTACGAGCGCCGGTTGTATCGCACGAACGGCAACGTCGAAGCCCAGTCCGCCACTTCGCCACGCGTGCCCTTTGGGGCAATGGCCACGTACGGCTCGTTCATGAGCGTGACCCACTTCATGTCCGCCGGCACCCCGATGCGCGGCCGGATCATCACCGCCAGATCGAGTTCCTTAGCGTCGAGTTGTGCGAGCAACTGCACCGACATGCCCGGCACGATGTTCAAGTGAGGCATCGCGCCGAGCGCCGTCCATCGGCGTACCGCGCCGGGCAACAGACCGAGCTGAACGGTCAGAATCGCGCCCACGTGAATCGGTGCGAGCGCCGCCTGTGCACCGAACGCCCCCGTGTCGCCTCGCATCGCCTGGTATCCCGCGATGACCGTTTGCGCCTGGGTGAGCAGGCGACGCCCGTCGTCGGACAAGGTCACCGCGCGCCCGGTGCGCTCGAACAACTGCACGCCGAGATCGTCTTCCAGACGCTGAATCTGCGCACTCACGGCTGACTGCGTCAAACCCAGGCGCGCGCCGGCCGCCGAGAACGACGCTGTTTCGGCAGCCGTGACGAAGGTTTTCAGGTAGCGGATCATGTATCGAAAATTTTGTGTCTGAGCGGTCGAAATATTCGTTTTTCATTACTTTTATCGATGGATAGAATTTACAGCAAATCCGCGCCTTCATCGGCGCCCACCGGATTGTTCAACCCCACATGCGCCCGGAGACTTCCATGGCCACGCCGCTTTTCCATCTCGCCTTTCCCGTTCACGACCTCGCCGCCGCACGCCAGTTCTACGGCAACGTCATGGGCTGCGCCGAAGGTCGCAGCTCGGATCACTGGATCGACTTCGATTTCTTCGGGCATCAACTCGTCGCGCATCTCTCGCCGGACGAGGCGGGCAAGCGCATCACGAACCCGGTCGACGGCGACGACGTTCCCGTCCCGCATTTCGGCGTTATCCTTGACATGCCTGCATGGCATGCCCTGGCCGAGCGACTGCGCGCCGCTGGCACACGCTTCGTGATCGAGCCGCATATTCGGTTCGCCGGGCAAGTGGGCGAGCAGGCTACGCTGTTCTTCTACGATCCGTCGGGCAATGCGCTGGAGTTCAAGGCGTTTGCCGACATGTCGCAGGTCTTTGCCAAGTAAGTGAAATTTCCGGCGTGCTCCGGGACCGACTCCCGCAGCACATCGGTTGATGTGGGTAAGTGCTTGTCGTCGATTTTCGTTTTACATCCGCCGAGAGTTTTCTCATGAGTCAATTCGTTATTTCGGCCCCGCCTCAGGCGTCGGTCGCCGTCGCCGGCAGCGACGCCCGCTTCCCCGTTCGCCGCGTGTTCTGCGTTGGCCGCAACTACGCCGCGCACGCCCGCGAGATGGGCAGCAACCCGGACCGTGAACCCCCGTTCTTCTTCATGAAGCCAGCCGACGCCGTCGTGCCCGCCGAGGGGACACTGCCTTATCCGCCGCTCACGAGCGAGTTGCATCACGAGATCGAACTGGTCGTCGCCATCGGCGCCGACGGCGAGAATGTCGATGCACGCGACGCACTGTCGCTGGTGTGGGGGTATGGCGTTGGCGTGGATCTGACGCGTCGCGATCTTCAGCAGCAAGCCAAGGACACACGACGCCCCTGGGATTGGGGCAAGGCTTTCGACGCCTCGGCGCCCTGCGGCCCACTTCACGCCGTGGCGGATGTCGGGCATCCGAAGGAAGGCCGTGTATGGCTCGACGTCAACGGGGAAAACCGTCAGACCGGCGACCTCAACGAGCTGATCTGGTCGGTGCCCGATCTGATTGCCGAGATCTCTCGCAGCGTCAAGCTCGCCGCCGGCGACCTGATCTTCACCGGCACGCCAGCCGGCGTCGGCCCGCTGGAACCCGGCGACAAGGTGAGCGCCGGCGTAGCAGGCGTTGGCGAGATCGCCTTTACCGTCGGCAAGAAACCCGCTGCCTGAGCGCATCCGCGCGAGGATGACGTTTCGACATGTCGTCCTCGTCGCGTTGCGGGTGCCTTGCATGTGCCTCTCGTATGCCTTGCGGGCGCTTCAAGTGCGCCTCGCATGATGGCAAGGATATCCACAGCAACTGTTGATAACCCTTTGCATAAGTCGCATGTCGGCGGCGCAATCGCACGTCGGCATTGACTGTCAAGTGCCTTGCCTAAATTGCCGTCACTTTGGCCGTCATGCTTGCCATCGACGCACGAACGCGGGGGCAGCCGAGACATCGTTCGCCTGCCCCCCGTCCACGTCGCCTCGCGACGGCAACGCACCTTCGCACGCCCCGGCGAGGGCATCACGCGTTCAAACCTGAAACGTTTTTCACCGAACGGCGCGAGCACCCCCGTTTCAGTTAACGAACTTCTTTGACGATTCAAGGAGTTGCGTGCATTGGCATGCTTCTCGCATCAACGAAGGGGCAAGCCGTCCGCACTCGGGGAAGTCTCTTCGCCAGGCCGACCGCCTCGGGAATCACGCCATGCACGCCACATGGCCCCGGCACGCCCGATGCCTATCCCCTTGCCGGGAGCGCCCCGGGTGTGGACGGATTTGCACCAGTCATCGCGCACGACATTGGCGACGCGATGCGCTTGGATGAGGGGAATCTACGGGGAGAGGATCATGCAAATGCGCCGCACCGGGCCTTGCGCCCTGAGTCCCTGCGTGAGGTCGCTCGCTCCGGCGAGTCCGGCCAAGTCGGCCCGTCGGCATCCGCGCGAGCGGTGCGCCAGCTGGCGGCACCGCCGGCACGACGCCATCGGTGACCGCCGTCATGTCGCGCCCGGTCGGGCGCTGCGCTGAAATCTTCCCTCGTCAGGCGAGTTCAGCATCTCTCGGTGGCGCACGGATATCGGTCGGATCGGACGGATGTCCGCGCTCAGCTATCTTCGGCCCACGCCTTCGCGGCCCGCACCGCGCGTTGCCACCCGCCGACCGCGCGACTGACATCGCTCTCGGAGAGCTGGCGCGCGAAGCGCCGCTGCAACTGCCACTGCCGTTGGAGCGTATCGATGTCCGGCCAGTATCCCACTGCGAGGCCAGCCAGATAGGCGGCGCCGGCGGCGGTCGTCTCGATCACGCGAGGACGCACGACGTCTGCACCGAGCAGGTCGGCCTGCCATTGCATGAGCAGATCGTTCGCGGCGGCGCCCCCGTCCACGCGCAACTCCGACACATGCAGACCGGCATCGGCTTCCATGGCGCGCAATACGTCGAGCGTCTGAAAAGCGATGCTGTCGAGCGCGGCGCGCGCGACGTGTGCCGCAGTCGTGCCGCGCGTGGCGCCGAACAGCGTGCCGCGTGCGTGCGGTTGCCAGTGCGGCGCGCCCAGTCCGGCAAAGGCCGGCACGAGGACCACGCCGTCCGCATCGGGCACGCTCGTGGCGAGCGCTTCGACGTCGCGCGAATGGCGAATGATGCCCAAGCCGTCACGCAACCACTGCACCACGGCGCCGCCGATGAAAATGCTGCCCTCCAGTGCGTAATCGACACGATTGCCGATCTTCCATGCCACGGTCGTGAGCAGATTGTGGCTGGACGCCTGCGGCTTGTCGCCGGTGTTCATGACCATGAAGCAGCCGGTGCCGTAAGTGTTCTTCACCATGCCCGGCGAGAGGCACATCTGCCCGAACAGGGCGGCCTGCTGATCGCCCGCGATGCCTGCAATCGGCACCGGCGCGGAGAACAGCGGCGTGGCGGTGTGCCCATACACTTCGCTCGACGAACGCACTTCGGGGAGCATCGCGCGCGGCACGTCGAGGAGCGCGAGCAGTTCGTCGTCCCAGTCGAGCGCGTGGATGTTGAAGAGCATCGTGCGCGAGGCGTTCGACACATCGGTGACATGGAGTTTGCCGCCGGTGAGATGCCACACGAGCCAGCTATCGACCGTGCCGAACGCGAGATGCCCCGCCTCGGCCGCCTCGCGTGCACCGTCGACGTGATCGAGAATCCAGCGGATTTTGCTGCCGGAAAAGTAGGAGTCAATACGAAGACCGGTGCGGCTCGCGACCAGCGCCTCGTTACCCTGCGCGCGCAGTTGCTCGCAAAAATCGGCGGTACGCCGGTCTTGCCACACGATGGCGTTGTACACCGGCTCACCCGTGCGGCGATCCCAGACGACGGTGGTTTCGCGCTGATTCGTGATGCCGATGGCAGCGATGTCCGCGCCGCCGATACCGGCGTGCGTCAGCGCTTCGGCGGCCACGCCGGCCTGCGTCGCCCAGATCTCACGCGGATCGTGTTCGACCCAACCCGGGTGCGGGTAAATCTGGCGAAACTCCTTTTGTGCGGTCGACACCACATGACCGTCACGGTCGAACAGCAGCGCTCGCGAGCTGGTCGTGCCCTGGTCGAACGCGAGGATGTACGCGCCTGCTGACATAGCCTTCGTCTCCTTGGATCGTTATGGTTTTGTGCGCCGCGCGCTGTGGGGGGCAATACGGCGGCAATACGGCTACGGTGCGGCGGCGGTGCGGCTGCTACACGGCGATTGCACGGTGATTGCCGTGTGGCAGCCGCTCAGGCCGCCATTTCCAGATGCTGCGCGAACCACTTCGCCACCGCTGCCTCGCCTTCCTTGCCGACGTGCAGACCGAGTTTGGTCCGGCGCCACAGCACGTCCTGCGCGGTGCGTGCCCACTCATGCTGGACCAGATAGCGCAGTTCGGCCTCGTAAAGCTCGCCGCAGATGCGTTGGCCGAGGCCGTCGAGCGAATCGGCGTCGCCCACCAGCACATGCGTGCGCGTGCCATAAGTATGGGCGTAACGGTGCGCCAGCGACGCCGGCAGCCACGGCATTTGCGCGCGCAGCGAGGTCTCGAAGACGCCCGCGTCCGGCTGGGCCATGTCGCCGCCCGGCAGCGGCGCACCCGCCGTCCAGTCGCCATGTGTGAAGCCGAGCGCGCCATGCAGGTGGGACATGGCTTCTTCCGCAAGACGGCGGTACGTCGTGATCTTGCCGCCGAACACCGACAGGAGCGGCGCGCGCGTGCCGGGCGCGTCGAGTTCGAGCTTGTAGTCGCGCGTGACCGCCGACGGATTGGAGACGTCCTCTTCCATCAGCGGGCGCACGCCCGCATACGTCCACACGACATCGCCTTGCGTGATCGGCCGGGTGAAGTACTCGCTGGCCGACTTGCAGAGGTAAGCGACTTCGTCATCGTTGATCGCCACATTGGCCGGGTCGCCGAGATACTCGATGTCGGTCGTGCCGATCAGCGTGAAGTCGCGCTCGTACGGAATGGCGAAGATGATGCGTTTGTCGGGATTCTGGAAGATGTACGCGTGGTCGTGATCGAACAGCTTGCGCGTGACGATATGGCTGCCCTTGACGTTGCGGATGCGATGCGTCGCGCTCTGACGCAGTACGTCCCCCAGCAAATGTCCCACCCAGGGCCCGGCCGCGTTGACGATGGCGCGCGCGCGCACGGTCTGACGCTCGCCTGTCGTCGTTTCGAGCTGCGCGGTCCACGAATGCTCGCCGCGCTGCGCACCGACCAGACGCGTGCGCGTGAGGATCGTGGCGCCACGCTCGGCAGCGTCTTGCGCGTTGAGCACGACCAGACGGGCGTCCTGCACCCAGCCGTCCGAGTAGACGAAGCCACGTGTCAGATCGCGCCGCAGCGGTGCGCCCGCCGGGTGCTGGCGCAGGTCGATGCCGCGCGAGCCCGGCAGGATTTCGCGGCGGGCGAGGTGATCGTAGAGAAACAGGCCCGCGCGAATCATCCACGCGGGACGCAGATTCGGCATGTGGGGCATGACGAAGCGCAGCGGCCACATGATGTGCGGCGCGGCTCGCAGCAGCACTTCACGTTCTTGCAACGCTTTGCGTACCAGCCCGAATTCGTAGTATTCGAGGTAGCGCAGACCGCCGTGAATCAGCTTGGTACTGGCAGACGAGGTGTGCGACGCCAGATCGTCCTGCTCGACGAGCAACACCCGCAGACCGCGTCCGGCGGCGTCGCGCGCAATGCCCGTCCCATTGATCCCGCCGCCCACGACCAGCAGGTCATAAGGGGCTGGGGGAACGGCAGCGGTCGACGAGGCAGAAGGGACGGCCTGCGCTTGAGCGGCCAGTCCAAGGGGCGAAGACGATTGGGCGGATGTCTGCACGACGCTACTCCGAGCGATGCGGGTCAATTCAGAAAAGTTCGGAAATGTTCGTTTTTGACGAATTACTGTTCGTTTACGAACATCGGTCTTCGAATTCTAACAGATCACGCAAAATGAGTTTCGAATTCGCACATTTCATTGGGCCAATGTGCGAATTCGCGTGATTCGGTGTGCCCTCTGCTTCCTGTGCGCCTTCCGTAGACGTCCTGCATTCGCCGAATGACCCGACGAATGACCTACCGAATCACCCGGTCGTTCAGTGCGCCACGTGCACCAGCGTGCCCGCCTCGTCGATCACGGCCTGCATGGCGGGCGGCACGGGGCGGTCGGTAAATAGCGCGTCGATTTGCGACAGATGCCCGAGCCGCACAAGCGCCGGGCGACCGAATTTGCTATGGTCGGCCGCGAGAAACACCGTGCGGGACTGCGCGATGATGGCTTCGGCGACCCGCACTTCCCGGTAGTCGAAGTCGCGCAGCGTGCCGTCGGCATCGATGGCGGAAATCCCGACGATGCCGAAGTCGACCTTGAACTGTCGAATGAAATCCAGCGTCGCCTCGCCGGTCACCCCCTGGTCGCGCGCGCGCACCACACCGCCCGTGATGATGACCTCCGCATCGGCATAGCTGCTCATCATGGCCGCCACGTGCAGGTTGTTCGTGATGACGCGCAAGCCCCGATGACGTGACAACGCCCGCGCCACGGCCTCCGTCGTCGTGCCCAGGTTGATGAACAGCGAGGCGTGATCGGGAATCTGTTCGGCAAGACGCACGGCGATGCGACGTTTTTCATCGGCCAGTTGCGTCTGGCGGGCGTCGTAGGCCTCGTTCTCGGCGCCGCCCGGCAGACCGACACCTCCGTGGTAACGCCGCACCCACTTGCGCTCGGCGAGGAAGTTGATGTCGCGGCGGATCGTTTGCGGCGTGACATCGAAGCGCACAGCCAGTTCGTCGACCGTCAGAAAACCGTCGCGGCGAACGGCGTCGAAGAGCGACTGCTGGCGGGCATTGAGCGAGGCCTGAGCGGCGTCAGCGGATTCGACAGAGTCGGCGGATTCTGCGGGTTCGAGTGAGTCAGCGGATTCGGTATGGGACATCGGCACGCACGCGGATAAAAGCGCTCGCGCAGCCGGGCGGCCGCGCGTTCGCCGTCATGATACTCCGCCGTTGTATGACGCCACAGTGACAGCAGCATGACGGCGTTGCGCGGCGAAGCCTGGGCCCGTGAGGCCGGCGGGAAGGGGGTGCAGAACGACTGAAGTGAACAAATCGGCCGAATTGAACGAATGGGCCGACCAGCCGACTTACTCGCGGCCGGGAACGCCTTGCCTCAGAGGCACTGACGCACAGCGTCTGCGAGCGATTGCGGCCCGGTCGAGCCGAGGTAGAGCGCCCCTTCGCTGCCTGGCTTGTGCGGGGCAAGATCGAGAATGGCGAGGATGCCATCGTCGTTCGACGACAGTTCGAGCGTCTGGCCAGTGCCTGCTTTCGTTCGCTGAAGACGGGCATACGGCAATTGCTTCTTCCAAAGCCGGGCGGTGCAGGCGCTCACCCGCACGAGCGTTTTCTTCGAGGAACCCTGCCAGACCGCGCCGTTGTTGCGGGCGTCGTCGATCGTGTCGCGGTATGCGGGCAGCGTCTCGACTTTTACGTTTTCCGGTGCAACGTCGGCCACGCTGCCCACAGGCGGATCGTCAGGCGACGCCGACACGGGCGCCGTTTGCGCGCACCCGCCAAGCAGCACCACCAGCGTCACGCCGGCGAGCGCCGTCGCACGTGCGACACCACGCTGCGCCTTGCGCATCGCGTCGGAATTCGTAATGATGCCCCGGTCCATGGCCCCGCTCCACACTGGCAAATCGTTATCGCACGCCTCAGCCCGGCATCGCCCGCCGCCATAACCGGCGGGGCCTTCGGGTGATCTCATGCGGTATCTGATCGAGGCGCGTCATGCCCGACGACCTGGGGATGTCTTGATGCATCCGTGCCGGGTCGCCCACGCGCCGTGTTGTTCATTGATGTTGGCTGGCGCGCCGTCGCCTGCGTCTGCACTCGCACGGCGAAGCGATTCGCACGCCGTGCAGCCTATCGGGCGACATACTGCCAGTAGGCGCTCATCTTACTCGTGTTATTCATAGCATGGCAATTCGCGCAATGCGCGCAGGCCCGAATCGCGTATATTGCTGGTTTCTGTCACACTGCGCCGCACCGCCTCGCGTCCCACCCATTGCGAGCCGGCGTGCGCCCGCTCACCGGAGACCGGACTCACGGTCCTGCCGACACGCCATAAGCGAAAACCACAAGCGGAACGAGTTTGCCCTGCGGCGCACGTGAACCCTGCCAACCCCTTTTTGCGACTGTCCCGATTTCCATGTCCAGCAATGCGCAAGCCCCGATCATCGTCATCGCCCCCGATTCGTTCAAAGGTTCGCTGAGTGCGCCCGAAGTAGCCCAAGCCATCGCCTCCGGTATTGCGCGTGTGCTGCCGCAGGCCGATCTGCGCCTGCGTCCGATGGCCGACGGTGGCGAAGGCACGCTCGACGCCCTGCTCTCTGCGGGCGGACGCCGCGTGCCCTTGTCGGTGCGCGGTGCGGGCAGCGCCTCGGTGACGGCTGAGTACGGCGTCATGCCGGACGGCACGGGCGTGCTGGAAAGCGCCAACGTCGTGAGCATCACCGATCCGGTCGGCATGCAGACGCCGGTGGCCGAACGCTCGACGCTGGGACTGGGCGAGTTGCTGCGCGCTTTGCTCGATACGGGCGCGCGCCGCGTGCTGATCGGTCTGGGCGGCAGCAGCACGAACGATGGCGGCGCGGGTCTGCTTGTCGGGCTGGGCGCACGCCTGCTCGATGAGGCCGGCGCGGAAGTCCAACCGGTGCCGGCCGCACTGCATCGCGTGGCGTCGATCGATCTGAACGGACTCGACGCCCGCCTGAAGGATTGCGAACTGATCGCCATGTCGGACGTGAACAACCCGCTCAATGGCAAGCAAGGCGCGACGGCAATCTTCGGGCCGCAAAAGGGCGTGAGCGAAGCGCAGGTCGAACCGCTCGACCGCGCCATCGCGCATTTCGCCGGCCATGCGCATCGTGCGTTCAACGCCAGTGAAGCCGCGAGCCGCGCAGGCGCCGGTGCGGCGGGCGGGCTGGGTTTCGCGTTGCATCTGCTCGGCGCGCAGTTCCGCTCCGGTGCGGAAGTGGTGGCCGAGCGCGTGGGGCTGCCGCAAGCCGTGCAAGGCGCCGACTGGCTGATTACCGGCGAAGGTCGCAGCGATGGCCAGACGCTGTCGGGTAAGACGCCGATGATCGCCGCACAGGTCGCCATCAAGGCCGGCGCCACGGCGTCGCTGCTCTCGGGCGCGATCGACCGCAGCGCGCTGGAGAGCCTCTCACGCGTGTTCTCCGGGTGCTTCTCGCTGACGTTCGGTCCGACCACGCTGGAAAAGGCTATCGCCGACGCCGCCGGCTTGCTCGCCGACAGCGCGGAACAGATGACGCGTCTGCGTTATACGCATAAGGGTTGACGCGCAGGCGGTAGCGCAGAGATTTCCCATTCGACTCGCGGATCGTGACGACCGATCACGATCCGCAGAAAGTCGGCGGCCTGTTCGTTGTCCGCATGCAGTGGCGCCCGCGTCACCTGTGCGGATGTCATGCGTGTCGGCGCGTCACACCATCAAATCGACAAACTGGTGCACGGGCATGGCTTCGAGCCGTTGCCGGTCCAGTGCCACGTCGAGAATGCGGGCCTGCGCGCGGGCGGCAAAGCGCCGGGCGAGGTTCGTTTTGAATTTCTCCACGAGCAACGGGATCCCCTCGTCGCGACGCCGCTTGTGACCGATCGGATATTCGACGAGCACCTCATCGAGTGCAGTGCCGTCGTTCAGGACGACGCTCAGGCCATTGGCAATCGAGCGCTTGTTGGGATCGTGATAGTCGCGCGTGAACTGCGGGTCCTCCTCGCACACGATCTTCGCCCGTAAGGCATCGATACGGGGATCGGCGGCCACATCGTCCTCGTAGTCCGCCGCCGTCAATCGGCCAAACAGCAACGGCACGGCCACCATGTACTGAATGCAGTGATCGCGATCGGCCGGATTGGCGAGCGGCCCCTGCTTGTCGATGATGCGAATGGCCGCCGCGTGCGTGCGAATCTTCACCGAACGGATGTCCTGCGCGCTGCGTCCCATCGCCGCCAGTTGACGGTGCAGCGTCATCGCCGCCTCGGCCGCCGTCTGCGCATGAAACTCGGCGGGAAACGCGATCTTGAACAGCACGTTCTCCATCACATACGACCCGTAAGGTCGCTGGAACACGAACGGCTTGCCTTTGAAGAGCACGTCGTAGAAGCCCCACGTCCTGGCCGTCAACACCGACGGGTAGCCCATCTCGCCCGCGCGCGCCATGAGCGCCAGACGCACGGCGCGACTCGTGGCGTCGCCCGCCGCCCACGACTTTCGGCTGCCGGTGTTCGGTGCATGCCGGTAGGTCCGCAGGCTTTGACCGTCGACAAAGGCCAGCGAAAGCGCGTTGATCAGTTCGTCGCGCGACAACCCCAGCATCTCGCCGACGACCGCCGTCGACGCGACCTTGACCAGCACCACATGATCGAGCCCGACCTGATTGAACGAATTCTCCAGCGCCAGACAGCCCTGAATTTCATGCGCCTTGATCATCGCCGCAAGCACGTGACGCATCGTCAGCGGCGGCTGTGCCTGCGCAATCGCCGTACGCGAGAGCCAGTCGGCCGTCATGAGAATGCCGCCGAGGTTGTCAGACGGGTGCCCCCATTCGGCGGCGAGCCACGTGTCGTTGAAATCGAGCCAGCGGATCATCGCGCCCAGACTGAACGCCGCCTGCACCGGATCGAGCTGATACGGCGTGCCGGGCACCTTCGCGCCGTTCGGAACGATGGTGCCCGGCACGATGGGGCCGAGCAGCTTGGTACACGCGGGATACGACAGCGCTTCGAAACCGCATCCGAGCGTGTCGATGAGACAGTAGCGCGCGGTCTCGAAGGCGAGATCGCTGCCGATCTCGTATGTCAGAACGTAGTCTGCGATATCGCTAAGCACCGCGTCGGGCGGAGGCGGCCCATTCCATGGCCCTGAAGGGCTGGATGGGCTGGATGGGCTGGATGGGCCGGATGGATTCGAATGACCTGCGGACATCGACGACCTCCTATGACGCGGAACCGTTGACGATCAGAAGGCGTCTGCAGGAATGCGAACCCAGCCTTCCATCAGCACGCGGGCGCTACGGCTCATGATGGCCTTGGTGACCGTCCATTCGCCGCCGTCTTCCTTCGCTTGCGCGCCCACGCGCAGCGTTCCCGACGGATGACCGAAGCGCACCGCGTTGCGCTCGCCGCCGCCTGCCGCCAGATTCACGAGCGTGCCCGGAATCGACGCGGCGGCGCCAATACAAACCGCAGCCGTACCCATCATCGCATGATGCAGCTTGCCCATCGACAGCGCCCGCACCAGCAGGTCGACATCGTCTGCGTTCACGGCCTTGCCGCTAGACGCCGTATACGCCGCGGGCTTCGCCACGAAAGCCACCTTGGGGGTGTGCTGTCGCGTCGCCGCTTCCGACACGTCCTTGATCAGCCCCATGCGGATCGCGCCGTACGCCCGGATCGTCTCGAACATCGCGAGCGCCTTGGGGTCGCTGTTGATGGCGTCCTGCAGCTCGGTGCCCTTATAGCCGATGTCCTCCGCATTGAGGAAGATGGTCGGAATGCCGGCGTTGATGAGTGTCGCCTTGAACGTCCCCACGCCGGGGACTTCCAGGTCGTCGACCAGATTGCCGGTCGGGAACATCGCCCCGCCGCCCTCACCGTCCTCCTCGGCGGCCGGGTCGAGGAATTCGAGCTGCACTTCGGCGGCGGGAAACGTCACGCCGTCGAGTTCGAAGTCGCCCGTCTCCTGCACCGCACCGTCCGTCATCGGCACGTGCGCGATGATGGTCTTGCCGATGTTCGCTTGCCAGATCCGCACGACCGCCACGCCATCGCGGGGCACGCGCGCCGGGTCCACGAGACCGCTGCTGATCGCGAAGGGGCCGACGGCCGCCGACAGATTGCCGCAGTTGCCGCTCCAGTCGACGAACTTCTGGTCGATGGACACTTGCCCGAACAGATAGTCCACATCGTGCTCCGGTCGCTCGCTGCGGGCGATGATGACCGTCTTGCTGGTGCTCGACGTGGCCCCGCCCATGCCGTCGATCTGCTTGCCATACGGGTCGGGGCTGCCGATGACACGCATGAGCAGCGCGTCGCGCGCGGCGCCCGGTGTCTGCGCGGCCTCGGGCAGGTCCTGCAAGCGGAAGAACACGCCCTTGCTCGTGCCGCCACGCATATACGTGGCGGGAATACGGATTTGTGGCTGATGCGCCATCACGTCTCTCCTCAGGCAGCGGCCTGCGACGATTCCAGAAAGTCCTGCGCGAAGCGCTGCAACACCCCACCCGCCTCATAGATCGACACCTCTTCGGCCGTATCGAGACGGCAGGTCACGGGCACGTCGACGCGCTCGCCATTTTTCCGGTGAATGACCAGCGTGAGATCGGCACGCGGCGTACGCTCGCCGACGACGTCAAACGTCTCGCTGCCATCGATGCCGAGCGTCTTGCGATTCGTGCCCGGCTTGAATTCGAGCGGCAACACGCCCATGCCGACCAGATTGGTGCGGTGAATCCGCTCGAAGCCTTCCGCGACGATCGCCTCGGTCCCCGCCAGACGCACGCCCTTGGCCGCCCAGTCGCGCGACGAGCCCTGACCGTAGTCGGCCCCGGCGATCACGATCAGCGGCTGCTTGCGCGCCATGTAGGTCTCGATGGCTTCCCACATGCGCGTGATCTTGCCCTCCGGCTCGATGCGCGCGAGCGAACCGGCCTTGACCTGTCCGTCGACCACGACCATCTCGTTTTTGAGCGTCGGGTTGGCGAAGGTGGCGCGTTGCGCCGTCAGGTGGTCGCCCCGATGCGTCGCATATGAATTGAAGTCCTCTTCGGGCAGCCCCATCTTCGCGAGATATTCGCCCGCTGCGCTATCGGCCATGATGGCGTTCGACGGCGACAGGTGGTCGGTCGTGATGTTGTCGCCAAGCACCGCCAGCGCACGCATGCCGCGCAGCGTGCGCTCACCGGCCAGCGCGCCTTCCCAGTAAGGAGGACGGCGGATATACGTGCTCTTCTCGCGCCACTCGTACAGCGGTTCGGCGCGCTCGCCAGGCTCGACGGACGCGGCGAACATCGGTTCGTACACGCGGCGGAACTGCTCCGGCTTGACGCTGCTCGCGATGATCGCGTCGATTTCTTCGTCGCTCGGCCACAGGTCGGCGAGTTTCACCGGCTTGCCGTTGGCGTCCACGCCGAGCACATCCTTTTCGATATCGAAACGGATCGTCCCGGCGATCGCATAGGCCACCACCAGTGGCGGCGAGGCGAGGAACGCCTGCTTGGCATACGGATGGATGCGACCGTCGAAGTTGCGGTTGCCCGAGAGCACGGCGGTGGCGTACAGATCGCGCTCGACGACTTCCTTCTGAATCACCGGATCGAGCGCCCCCGACATGCCGTTGCACGATGTGCACGCATAGGCCACCACGCCGAAACCGAGCTTTTCGAGCTCCGGCAGCAGGCCGGCGGCCTCCAGATACAACGTCACGGCCTTCGAGCCCGGGGCGAGCGAGCTCTTGACCCACGGCTTGCGCACGAGGCCCGCACGGTTCGCATTGCGTGCGAACAGACCCGCCGCAATCATGTTGCGCGGGTTATTGGTGTTCGTGCAGCTCGTGATGGCCGCGATGATGACGGCGCCGTCCGGCATGCGCCCCGGTTCGTTCTCGACCTTGCCGCTAATACCTCGCGCGGCCAGTTCGCTGGTCGGCACGCGCTTGTGCGGGTTCGACGGCCCGGCGATGTTGCGCACCACGCTCGACAGGTCGAACTTGAGCACGCGCTCGTACTCGACCTTCGTCAGACTGTCGGCCCACAGGCCCGTGTGCTTCGCGTAAGTCTCGACCAGCGCGACGAGGGCATCGTCACGGCCGGTGAGCTTCAGGTACTTGATCGTCTGGGCGTCGATGGAGAACATGGCTGCGGTCGCGCCGAATTCCGGCGCCATGTTCGAGATCGTTGCGCGATCGCCCAGCGTCAGGTTCGCAGCGCCTTCGCCGAAGAATTCCAGATAGGCGGAGACGACCTTCTCCTTGCGCAGAAACTCGGTGAGCGCGAGAACGATGTCCGTCGCCGTAATGCCCGGCTGCGGCTTGCCCGCGAGCTCGACGCCGACGATATCGGGCAGACGCATCCAGGACGCGCGACCGAGCATCACGCTCTCCGCTTCGAGTCCGCCAACGCCAACGGCGATTACGCCCAGCGCGTCGACCATCGGCGTATGCGAGTCGGTGCCCACGAGCGTGTCGGGATACGCCACGCCGTCCGTGACCTGAATCACCGGGCTCATGCGCTCCAGGTTGATCTGGTGCAGGATGCCGTTGCCCGGCGGAATGACGTCGACATTGCGAAACGCCTTCTTCGTCCAGTTGATGAAGTCGAAGCGGTCTTCGTTGCGACGGTCTTCGATGGCTCGGTTCTTCGCGAAGGCATCCGGATCGAAGCCGCCGCATTCGACGGCCAGCGAGTGATCCACGACGAGTTGCGTCGGCACCACCGGGTTGACCAGTGCCGGATCGCCGCCTTGCGCCGCGATGGCGTCGCGCAGACCGGCAAGATCGACCAGCGCGGTCTGGCCGAGAATGTCGTGGCAGACCACACGGGCGGGGAACCACGGGAAATCGAGATCGCGGCGTCGCTCGATCAGCTGCCGGAGCGAATCGGTGAGCGTGGCCGGATCGCAGCGGCGCACGAGGTTTTCCGCGAGCACGCGAGAGGTGTACGGCAGCGTGTCGTACGCGCCCGGCGCGATGGCGTCGACGGCAGCACGGGCGTCGAAGTAGTCGAGCGACGTCCCGGGCAGGGATTTGCGATATTCGGTGTTCATCATGTGAGGAAAGTGTCGGCCCGGCCGGTTGCGGTGTGGCGCGAAGTAAGGATGGCGCGTCGCGCCCGGGAACGGAGCGTCAGCGGGAATCCCGCCGCCGACGCTCCGGGCTCGCCGGGTGCGAGCGCGGTACGGACTCAGCGCTTCTCGATCGGCACGAACTGCTGATCTTCCGGACCGGTGTAGTTGGCGCTCGGGCGAATGATCTTGTTGTCGATGCGCTGCTCGATGATGTGCGCGCTCCAGCCCGACGTGCGGGCGATCACGAACAGCGGCGTGAACATCGCGGTCGGCACCCCCATCATGTGATAGCTCACGGCGCTGAACCAGTCGAGGTTCGGGAACATCTTCTTGATGTCCCACATGACCGACTCGAGCCGCTCGGCAATGTCGTACATCGCCGTGTTCTGCTGCGCCTTCGACAACTCGTGGGCGACTTCCTTGATGACCTTGTTGCGCGGATCGCTCACGGTATAGACGGGGTGGCCGAAGCCAATGATCACTTCCTTGTTCTCGACGCGCCGGCGGATGTCCGCTTCGGCTTCGTCCGGCGAGTTGTAGCGCTTCTGCACTTCGAACGCCACCTCGTTTGCGCCGCCATGCTTCGGGCCGCGCAACGCGCCGATGGCGCCGGTGATGGCGGAGTGGATGTCGGAACCGGTACCGGCGATCACGCGCGCCGTGAAGGTCGAGGCGTTGAACTCATGCTCCGCGTACAGAATCAGCGAGGTATGCATGGCGCGCACCCACTGCTCCGACGGCTTTTCGCCATGCAGCAGATGCAGGAAGTGGCCGCCGATGCTGTCGTCGTCCGTTTCCACATCGATGCGCACGCCGTTCTGGCTGTAGTGATACCAATAAAGCAGCATCGACCCCAGGCTTGCCATGAGACGGTCGGCGATGTCGCGCGCGCCCGGAATGTTGTGGTCGTCCTTCTCCGGCAGCACGGTGCCGAGCACCGACACGCCCGTGCGCATCACATCCATCGGATGGGCGGCGGCGGGCACAGCTTCGAGGGCATCTTTCACGGCGGCGGGCAAGCCGCGCAGCGACTTGAGTTTGGCCTTGTAGCCACGCAGTTCGGCTACCGTCGGCAGCTTGCCGTAGACCAGCAGATACGCAATCTCTTCGAACTCCGAGGCCTGTGCCAGATCCAGAATGTCGTACCCGCGATAGTGCAGATCGTTGCCCGAACGGCCCACGGTACACAGGGCCGTGTTGCCCGCGGTCACCCCCGACAGGGCAACGGATTTCTTCGGCTTGAAGCCGGTGGCAGTCGTCTCGCTCATGCTCATTCCTCCAGGATCAGGGATTCGTTATTTCTGTTGGGCGAACAGGGCGTCGAGCTTCTGTTCGTAAGCGTGATAGCCAATGCTCTCGTAGAGTTCGGCGCGTGTTTGCATCGTGTCGAGCACCGCCTTTTGCGTGCCGTCACGACGAATCGTGTGATAGACGTTTTCCGCCGCCTTGTTCATGGCGCGGAAGGCCGACAACGGATAGAGCACCAGTCCGACCTGCGCGCTCTTGAGTTCTTCGACGGTGAACAGCGGCGTCGAACCGAACTCGGTGATGTTGGCGAGCACGGGGACCTTCACCGCGTCGGCGAACTGCCGGTACATGGGCAGTTCGGTCATGGCTTCCGGGAAGATCATGTCGGCGCCGGCTTCGACGCACGCGCACGCCCGGTCGATGGCCGCCTGCAATCCTTCAACGGCCAGCGCATCGGTGCGCGCCATGATGACGAAGTTCTCGTCGGTGCGCGCGTCGACGGCCGCCTTGATGCGGTCGACCATCTCCTGCTGCGTCACGATGGCCTTGCCCGGACGATGGCCGCAACGCTTTGCGCCGACCTGATCTTCGATATGCATCGCGCCCGCGCCGAACTTGATCAGCGACTGCACCGTCCGTGCGATGTTGAAAGCCGACGGACCGAAGCCCGTGTCGACGTCGACCAGCAGCGGCAGATCGCACACGTCGGTAATGCGGCGCACATCGGTCAGCACGTCGTCGAGGGTCGAAATGCCCAGATCGGGCAGACCGAGCGAGCCGGCTGCGACGCCGCCGCCCGACAGATAGATCGCCTTGAAACCGGCCGCCTTGGCCAGCAGGGCATGGTTGGCGTTGATCGCACCGACAACCTGCAACGGTTGCTCGGTCTTGACGGCCTCGCGAAAGGCGGCGCCGGCCGAACGAATGGTTTGCGTCACTTGAGTCCCTCGGTCGTGTCTTGCGCGACTCGCCGGCAGATGCCGACGCTCACGCGTGGGTGAAATAGCGATGAGTAGCGGTCACTTCATTAGCAATGCGCGTGCCAGCCAGACCGGCATTCGCGTCATCCAAACCTTCCAATGTTGCTAACGCCTTCATTTCACGAGAGAAATTCTTCGCCCACGTGACGTTTACGTCAAGGTCAATGTCACGCAATTTCGGGAAGTCGAGCGTCTGTCGCGTTCATTTTTTTTCACTTTGAAACGAAAAATGAAACGTTTTATCGCAACATGCTACGATGCGACGTCACCCAGTGAAATCCGCCACGCCGTCATGCCGAACTCGATCCCTTCCGAATTGCCCCCCCAGCTGCCGACATTACCGACATTGCCGACGTTGCCGACACTACCCGCCGTCGGCACGCGCACGCGCGCCATGCCCGCCATGCGCAAGCCGGTCATCTGGGCCGTCGGCATCAGCAAGCTCGGCGAGTTGTACCGCGATATCGTGCCCGACTATGCCGCACAGGCCGACGTGCACATCGTCGACAAGGGCTACGAGGCGGTCATCGAAGCGCTCGAACGCCTGCCTGCGGGGAGCGTTGACGGCATCGTCGCTGCCGGATCGAACGGCGACTTCCTGCGCGAGCGCCTCGCGCTGCCGGTGGTGCTGGTGAAGGTGACGGGCTCGGACGTCCTGCATGCGCTCGCCCGCGCCCGCCGGGCCTTGCCCTCGCCGTCTCCCGACTCGCGCATCGCGCTGGTGTCCTATGCCCGCCCGGTCCCGGAGTTCGAGCGCTTCAAGCGCGCCTTTCACATCGATATCCCCCAGCACACCTATGTCGACGCGCAAAATGCCGAAGACCTCGTACACCGGCTGCGCGACGAAGGCATGCAAGTGATCGTCGGCCCGGGCCTCGTCACGCAACTGACCGAGCGCGCCGGGCTCACCGGCATCTTCCTCTATTCGCAGGACTCGGTTCGTGCGGCATTCGACACGGCACTGGAAGTGGCGCGTCTCGGGCGCATCGAAGCGCAACGGCGGGAACGTCTCGACACGGTACTGCGTCACCTGCACGAGGGCGTGGCCGCCGTCGACCTGAACGGGCGCATCGAGGCGATCAACGCGTCGATGGCAGGCATGCTTGGCGTGACGGTGGCAGACGCCGTCGGGCGCGCGCTCGACGCCATCGCGCCGGCGCTCGACATCGCGCGAACGCTCGAGAGCGCGAGCACCGAGCTCGAAGCCATTGTGTCGATGGCGGGCAAGACCTGGGTCATTAACCGCATTCCAATGCTCGATCAGGGCACGCTCACCGGCGCGCTGCTGACGTGTCAGGACTCGCAGTCGTTCTCGCGTGTCGATCGTTCGCTACGCTCGCGGCATCGTCCGAGACATCTCGTGGCGCGTTATCGGCTGGACGACCTGATCGGCGATTCGGCCGCCATGACGCAAGTTCGCGCGCTGGGCCGACGCTATGCGCAGACGGATTCGACGGTGCTCGTGCACGGCGAGAGCGGCACCGGCAAGGAACTGCTCGCGCAAGGCATTCACAATGCCAGTCGACGACGCGACTATCCGTTCGTCGCGATCAACTGCGCGGCATTTCCCGAGACGCTGCTCGAGAGCGAACTGTTCGGCTATGAAGATGGCGCGTTTTCCGGGGCGCGTCGCGGCGGCAAGGCCGGGCTGTTCGAGACGGCGCACAACGGCACCCTCTTCCTCGATGAAATCGGCGAGATGCCGATGCCGCTGCAAACGCGGCTTCTGCGCGTATTGCAGGAACGCGAAGTCCTGCGCCTGGGCGCCAACGAACCCGTGCCATGCGACGTGCGCGTGATTGCCGCGACACACCGGGACCTGCGCCAGCAAGTCGCCGCCGGGCTGTTTCGCGAAGACCTCTACTACCGCCTGAACATCCTGCGCATGGTGCTGCCGCCGTTGCGCGAGCGCATGGAAGACCTGCCGCGACTCACGCCGCTGTTTCTGGAACGCGCCCTGGCTCGCGCAGGCGCGCGCATGAGTGTCGATGCCTTGCAGGCGTCGCTGCTGCCACTGCTCGCCACTTACCGCTGGCCGGGAAATGTCAGGGAACTGGAAAACCTGCTGGAGCGCATCGCAGTCGTTTGCGCGGATGTGGTCGACGCCCGGGAAATCAGCCGGGCTCGACTCATCGAGATTGCGCCGGAATTGGGAATGCCACGCCACGCCGCCGCGACAGACGTTTCAAAAACGAACGCGGAACGACAAACCGGCATGACGCCGATGGACGACGTATTGCGCGACGCGCCGCTCACGGGCCGCGCGCGACGCACGGCCGAAGAACTCGCGCGCATTCACTCGACGCTGGCAGCTTGCGGCGGCGACCGTCACGCCGCATGCGAAGCCCTCGGCATCAGCCGCTCAACCCTGTGGCGAAAGCTTCGCGCGGGCGGCTAACCGTCGCGCGCAGGCGCGTCTCGCCCAAGCACTCGGATAAGGCCTCATCCGGCTCAATGCTGATGGCGAATGCGCTCCCACATCTCGTGCCAGTCAAGCCGCTTGTGCCGGGATGGCTCGTCGTGATGCGTCACCCAGAAATGATCGAAGAGCATGCCAATGGCGAAGCCGACGAACAGCGCAACGAGCATCATCGAAACGTTGATCATGGACATGGCGGCCTCCCGTCGATAGGAATCACGCTTCCATTCTAGTCAAACCGTTGGGTTCCGGCGCCGAGGTAGCCCCGCGCGACGGGCGTAAAAAAACCGGGGTCGAAACCCCGGTTTCCCTTTGACAACGAACGATGCGCACAAGGCACACCGATGTCCGGTCTGTCGATGGCGGATGGCCGATTACCACGTCGCAATCAGGGCGCCCTTGAACTGGGCATCGATGAATTGCTTCACTTCGTCCGAGTGGTAAGCGTCGACCAGTTGCTTGACCCAGGGCTTGTTGAGGTCTTGCGTGCGCACGGCGATCAGGTTCGCGTACGGCCCCTTCAGATCTTCGATGGCGATGGCGTCGCGCTTGGGCACCAGACCGGCCTGCGCGGCGAAATTGGTGTTGATCGACGCCGCATCCAGATCCGGCAAGGCGCGCGGCAATTGCGCGGCTTCCAGTTCGCGGATCTTCAGCTTTTTCGGGTTTTCCGCGATGTCCAGCGGCGTGGCGTTCTTGCCTTCCAGACCGGCCTTCAGCTTGATGAGGCCCTCCTTTTGCAGCAGCAGCAGAGCGCGATTGCCGTTCGACGGGTCGTTCTGGATACCGACTTGCGCACCATTGGGCAGATCCTTGAGCGACTTGTACTTCTTCGAGTAGAAGCCCAGCGGCGACACGTAGGTCAGGCCGGCCGTGGCGATCTTGTAGCCGCGGTCCTTGATCTGGCTGTCGAGGAACGGCTTGTGCTGGAAGCCGTTGGCGTCCAGATCGCCGGCGTCGAGCGCGGCGTTCGGCTGTGCATAGTCACTGAACTCGACGATCTTGATGAACAGGCCGCGCTTTTCGGCAACCTTCTTCACGACTTCGAAGATCTGCGCGTCCGAGCCGGCCATGGTGCCGACCTTCAGGGGCTTGTCGGCAGTCTGGGCCGAGGCGCCGAGGGATGCCAGCGCAAACGTTGCGCCGAGGAACGCATTGATCAGTTGACGGGACAGCATGTGCGAATTCTCCTTGTGCTTATAGATGCCAACGCCTGTTGAGCGCCTGTGCGAGTGAGCGCGAACCTGATGGATTCGCTACGGTCGCGCGGCGGACAGCCAGGGTGCGCGACCGGAATCGGGATGCTGCCACAAATGCGGGTTTACACGAAATACATAATCGGCATTTCCATATCCCGCGTTTCGCTCCGGTAGGCGAAGCAAATCAAAAAAAACGCCCCCTCGGATCACCGAAGGGGCGCTTCGCCGGGAGAACAGCCTGATCACGGGCCGGGGGGGTGGCACGGCCGACGGCTGAGCCGTCAGCCGGTCGCGTCAGGAACCGACGAATAACCTGCGAAACGCATGACGTTCTCGACATGCCGAGGGCCAGTGCCTGCATGCGCTGTGCCGAACGCATGCAGGCCCCCACCCACCACTGGCTCAGGGACAGGGCTCCTCGCCCGCCTGGCCGTTCATGTTGCATCCACTGCCCCCGCCCGCACCCAAGCCGCCGGGACCACCGAATGCCGCTAATCCATTGCCACCCGCAGCGCCGCCGATGCCGCGACCGCCGGGGCCACCCACGCCGACACCTCCGCCGCCACCGCTGCTTGCTCCCACGCCACCGCCGGTGCCGCCACCACTGCCGCCGCCGGTGCCACTGCCGCCGCCACCACCACCACCGCCGCCACCGCCACCGCCACCGCCGCCGCCACCACCACCACCACCACCACCACCACTACCACCACCACCGCCGCCGCCGCCACCGCCGCCGCCGCCGCCGCCGCCGCCACCACCGCCACCACCGCCACCACCGCCACCACCGCCGCCGCCACCGCCGCCGCCGCCGCCACCACTGTGACCGCCGCAACCGCAACCGCCTGCGCCGCCGATTCCACCAATACCAACACCGCCGCCCGGACCGCCGGGACCACCGAATGCGCCTAAGCCGCCAACGCCGCCGGCACCGCCAAAACCGATGCCGCCCCCACCGCCACGCCCTCCGCCACCACCACCGGCAGCGTACGACGCGTTGATCGAAATGCCGCAAAGCATCGCCGTTGCGGCGGCTGCCACCAAAGTCGCCTTGAACCCGTTCATGGTCCCCTCCCCGCGCACGCGCACACATTTCCTTCGGTTCACGTCGAACCCCGCCATAAGGTTCGGCGTTACGGCGACAACGCATTTGCGGAAAACGCGGGCAACAGGGGCTCCGCCCGTGCATCGATGCACAGGTGTCTGCGACCAACAGCCTGCGGAGAATCCGGGTTGGCGCTTCGCCATACACGATTCACATACGCGAATTCCGTGCCAGACGCATCAACCCATTGATTTAAAAAGAATTAATAACTCAACTTACGAGAGATCGAAGCGTGAGGCGTCGAAAATGTATCGTTCATGAAACGCTTACAACGCCACCTTGGCAAAGGCGGGTACGCCCCTACATCGGCATGTCGATATGGCCATATGTCGACGGCACGCGCCCCTCGTTTCAGGCACGCATGCGCTCGCGCGCTTCGCGCACCAACGCTTGCGGCGGCTTGCCGAGCGTGCGCACGAAGGCCCGGCGCATACGTTCTTCGTCACCGAATCCGGTGACAGCGGCCACGCGTGCGATCGAGGCTTCGCCTGCTTCGACCAGTGCCTGAGCGGCCTCGAGCCGTAACTTCTCGATGGCCTTGGCCGGCGTCAGGCCGGTCTGCAACGTGAACTCGCGACTGAAATGCCGGGCACTCCAGTGGACGTGCGCAGCCAGTTGCTCGACCGAGAGCGGTTCGCGCAAATGTTCTCGCGCATAGGCCAGTGCTGTGCGCACCCGGTCCGAGCTGGGCTCGAGCGTCGAGAGCGTCGAGAACTGTGATTGACCGCCGGTGCGCCGGTAGTGCACGACCAGCAAGCGAGACGTCTCACGAGCAATTTCGCCGCCGTAATCGGCCTCGACCAGAGCAAGCGCCAGATCGATGCCCGCCGTCATGCCCGCCGACGTCCACACGGCGCCATCGTTGACGTAAATGCGGTCATCCTCCACCACGACATCGGGATGCTGCCGCTGCAATGCGCTCGCCTGCCCCCAATGCGTCGTTGCGCGCCGCCCTTGCAGCAAGCCTGCATCCGCCAGCACGAAGGCCCCCGAGCAAATGCTCCCGATGCGTCGCACCCTGGGAGCAAGGCGTTTGAGCGCGTCGACCAGATCCGGCTCGGTCGGCGCCACGTACGTCGCACCTGCCACCAGCACCGTGTCGTAGTGGCTTCGCCCGATCACCTCCGTCGCCACGGAAATCCCCGCAGAGTCCTTCACCAGCCCACCGTCGACGGACACAGTGAGTACTTCGTACAGCGGTGTGTCGCGACCGAAATTGGCGATCTCGAACACCGACATCGCCGCCAGCGAAATCATTTGAAAACCCGGGTAGACCACCAACGCAATACGTTTCGTCATGACGGAGTCAGGCACAAAGGCCACAGCTTGGAGGGGACGGCAACGCTATCGCACCGCAGCAACACGCCACATCAGGGGCGGGCCGTGACCGATGTGTCGATTGTAGTGAACGAGGTCGGGAGGTGTCGGACAAGATTGTCCTAAAAAGTGGCTTTCCAGTCATTTGAGACATGAGCAATGTCGACCACACTACCTGTCATTGGACGGCGCAGCTTTGCCTCATGGCAACCCGCCAGCGATAGCCGCGTCACCGTCTTGTGGACCTTAACTGCTTTACCGCCTAACCACTTAACCGCATAACCGCATAACCGCTTTATCGCCTTAGTGGGTCGTCTGCGTACGGACAACACGCGCCCCCCGCGGACACTCCATCGGACACCCCGCCGGACACCATCACACAGGAACCGAATCTCCATGAACCCGATCCATCAAGCCACGCCGGGCACTGCCCTCATCACGGGCGCCTCGTCCGGCATCGGCGCGATCTACGCCGATCGCCTCGCCCGCCGGGGTCACGACCTCATCCTGGTCGCGCGCAATACCGCCCGTTTGCGCGACGTCGCCGCGCGGCTTTATGCCGAGACCGGCCGCAAGGTCGACATCCTGAGCGCGGACCTTGCGACCCGCGAAGGTCAGGCCCTCGTCGAGACGCGTCTGCGCGAGGACGCGACCATTGACACGTTGGTGAACAACGCGGGCTTCGGCGCCGTCGCCCCGCTCCTGCAAGCCGACGTCGAACACCTGACCGACATGATCGAGGTCAACGTGACGGCGCTCACCCGCCTGACGTACGCGGCCGTTCCCGGCTTCGTGGCGCGCCGGCGCGGTACGGTGATCAACATCGCGTCGATCGTCGCGATTGCGCCGGAGCTGCTCAACGATGTCTACGGCGGCTCGAAGGCCTTCGTGCTGGCGTTCTCGCAATCGCTGCAACACCAGTTGGCCGAGACCGGCGTACGCGTTCAGGCCGTGCTGCCGGGCGCAACGGTGACCGAGTTCTGGGACTTGGCAGGCAAGTCGCATGACGAATTGCCACCGGAGTGGTTGATGACGTCCGCCGATCTGGTCGACGCAGCGCTGTCAGGTCTCGATCAGGGCGAAGCCATCACGATCCCGCCGCTGCAGGACGGCGACGAGTGGACGTCGTATGACGCCTTGCGTCGCAGGATGTCGCAGGGCCTGAGCAATCGTGCGCCCGGCAAGCGTTACGGCGTCATCGGGTAACGGCGGCTGTGAAAGGGCACGTGAAGGGTGACGTGAAGGGTGACGTGAAGGGTGACCGGAAGGGTGACCGGAATGCCGCCTCACGGGCGACATCCGTGCGCACCACGGCGTTCGTCGCGGCACGCACGGACATGATCAGTTGCGGTAATCGAGCTCACGTGCGAGCGTCGCGCAGCGCTGCTCGCGCGGCAAGGCGCTTGTCGACGGCAGATTGCGGCGACGCTCGAAAGCGTTCAGCCACTCGTCACTGCCAGGATCCGGGCCGTGGCCCTGCGCGTCGCCAACGGTCGCGTAATGCGTCTGCAAATAAGCGAACCATTCGGCGGTGCAAGGACGACGCGAAGGATTGTCCAATGCCGAAGGCAGCGGCGCTCGCGTAACCGACCCCGGCGCGGCGGGGGGTTGGGTCGACGGGCGGGGCGTCGGTTGCGTGGCGGGCGACGTCGCCGGGAGTGTCGTCGGCTTCGCCGCAGGCGACGTTGCAGGCAACGTTACCGGCTTCGGGGCGGGCTGAGGGGCGGGCTGAGGGGCGGGCTGAGGGGCGGGCTTCGGTTCAGGCGACGTCGCAGGCAACGTCACCGGCTTCGGCGCCTTCACAGGCATCGCGCAACCGGTCGCGACAAGCGTCGCAGCCAGTGCACAGGCACGCAACGTCCAAGCGACATACGAAACAGCGGCAGGGGAATGCAAATTCACTAGGGGACCTCCGGGTCGAATGTGTGAACGGCCCAGTCTAGGCACACCTGTGCGGGACATCTCCCAACATCCCAAATCCCTCAACGCGGCCCGAAGTCGCCCAAGCCCTCCCGCCTCCCTTGCCCTTTCCGCCTTGCCCTGCCGCACGCGCATGCCAGATCAACTCGCGTCGATCAACTCCACCGACGACTCTCGCAGACACTCGGCGAACAACTGCGCCGCGGGCGTCGTGGTGTCTTCCCGCCAGTACAGGATCGCCTCGCCAAGCGGTCCCAACGGCGGCAACGGCAGCACGCGCATGCTGCCGCGCTGCACATAGCGCCGCGCCAGCGAGAGCGGCAGGATCGAGACGAAATCGCCGCTGCGCAGCAACGACAGATTCAGCGCCAGCGAACTCGATTCGATGGCCGGACGCTGTAACGTCACGCCGTGCTCGGCGAGGATTTCGGCCATCGTCGTGAATGCTGGCGAGCCGCGCATCGGTGTGATCCAGCGCACCTCGTGCAGATCGCACCAATCGACGCTCGCCTGCGCAGCGCCCAATGGGTGGTGCGCGCCGACGACAAAGACGAATGGTTCATGATGCAAGGACTCATGGCGCATGACCGGCAAGTTCCCCGTCACGCGATTGCGCCCGAGCGCCAGGTCGAGGTTGCCTTCGTCCATCATTTTGAGCAGCCGGTCCAGCGTGGCTTCCACGAACGAGAACGAGGCGTTCGGGGCACGCCGCGTGAACAACTCCACCGCATGCGCGATCAGCGGCTGAGGGATCGTCACCACGGCGCCAAAGCGCACATGACCGGCGGTCCCGGCGGTAAGCGCGCTGACGTCCCGGCGCGCCAGCTCGATTTGCCGCAGGATTTCGCGCCCGCGCTCGACGAGCACACGACCGATCCCGGTCAGTTCCACGGCATTGCCGACGCGGCGCACCACGGGCGCGCCCAGCGCCTCCTCGATTTCCGCGATCTGCTTGGAGATGGCAGGCTGTGTGACGTGAAACGCCGCGGCGACGCGCGTGACCTGACGTAATTCGCCCAGGGACACCAGAATGCGCAGATGGCCGAGCTTCAGTCCGCTGCGGAAAAAGCGTTCTATCGCGTTGTCGGTCGTTGTCATGACGTTCGGAAAAAAGCGGTTGGCGCGCCGTCGGCGCAGGCCGAATCGCCACCATCATAACCAAACGGTAATGTCGCGCGCGCAAAGTGTGATTTGCCGTTGCGCCCGCACTCCCCTTACCCTTCGAACGAGCAGCACCGGCATGTATGGGCGTTCGCGATCTACCGAGGGGGTCATGGCGATATCCACCATCACCACCAACGCCGAAAGCACATAACCGGGCACGGTAAAAAACCACCGGACTCACGGGTCCGCACCCACGTCCCGCACGCGCCGCGCTGCCCAATAACTCGACGTGCCCCATGGCACGCACCTCGGAGACAACACCCATGAGCACGTCCCTTTCCGGCGGCGCGCAGCCGCATGCCGCCAACGCCACGCTGGATCCGGCGCAGCGCGATGCGCTGTATCGCAAGCTGACCTGGCACATCATTCCCTTCCTGTTCCTCTCGTTCATCGTCGCGTACATCGATCGTGTGAACGTGAGCTTCGCCAAGCTGGAGATGCTCTCCGACCTGTCGCTCTCCGAGACCGTCTACGGCGCAGGCGCGGGCGTGTTCTTCCTTGGATACTTCCTGTTCGAGGTGCCGAGCAACCTCATCCTGCATCGCGTGGGCGCCCGCATGTGGATCGCCCGCATCATGGTCACCTGGTCGATCATTTCCTGCCTCACGATGTTCACGCAGGGACCGACCTCGTTTTATGTGCTGCGCTTCCTGCTCGGCGTGGCCGAGGCAGGTTTCTTCCCGGGCATCGTGCTGTATCTGTCGTCGTGGTTCCCGTCGAACAAGCGCTCGCAGATCATCGCGCTGTTCATGGTGGCAATCCCCGTATCGGGCGCCATCGGCGGCCCGCTCTCGGGCTGGATCATGCAGCACTTCGGCGGCATGCACGGCTATTCGGGATGGCAATGGCTGTTCCTGATCGAAGGCATCGCCTCGCTGCTCGTGGGGATCGCGGCATTCTTCGTCCTGCAGGACAAGATCGAAACGGTGAAGTGGCTGAGTGCGTCCGAGAAACGCCTGCTTGCTCAGGACCTTGCCGCCGACGGCAACACGCGCGCGAACCACAGCGTGCGCGAAGTGTTCGGCAGCGCGAAGGTATGGATGCTCGGCCTGCTGTACTTCTGCATCGCCATGGGCAACTACGGCCTCGTCTTCTGGCTGCCGACGATGATCCGCGCGGCAGGGGTCGCCAACCTCGGCAATATCGGACTGCTCTCGGCCGTGCCGTCGCTGGTGAGCGCGGTCGCGATGATTCTGATTGCGCGTCACGCCGATCGTCACAACGAACGTCGCAAGCATGTGGCCGTGTGCTGTTTGCTCGGCGCCTTCGGCATGCTTGCCTCCGTGCTGCTGGCCGATCATCTGTGGTGGTCGATGGCTGCGCTCATCGTTGCGGCGATCGGCATCAATTCGATTGCACCGGTCTTCTGGGGCATTCCCACGGCGATGATGGGCGGAGCCGGCGCCGCCGCCGCCATCGCGCTGATCAACTCGACCGGCAACCTCGCGGGCTTCGTCAGCCCGTACGTCATCGGCTTTCTCAAGGACAGCACCGGGCAACTGCTGCCGGGCATGATCGTGCTGGCGTGTGCCCTGGTCGGCGGCGCGTGCATCGTGATGTCGCTCAAGCCGCAACGGAGTCACGCATGAGTTTCCCCGTCTGTCTCGTCACCGGCGCCGCGACCGGCATCGGTGCGGCCACCGCCCTGCGTTTTGCGCAGGATGGCTGGGCCGTCGCCATCAACAACTTCGACGACAGCACACGTGCGGCGGCCGAATCCGTCGCCGCGCAGTGCCGTGACGCCGGCGCCCAGACACTCGTCGTCGACGCCGACGTGGGCGACGACGGCGCTTGCCGACGTCTGGTCGATGCCGTGCGCAGCCAATGGGGCCGACTCGACGCCCTCGTCAATAGCGCAGGCACCACGCGCGTAATTGCGCACAGCGATCTCGAAGCCATCGACGCCGCCGAGTTCGAGCGCATCTATCGCGTGAACCTCATCGGCATGTTTCAGATGACGCGCGCCGCCGCACCATTGTTGCGTGAACGCCCGGCGGGGGCGGCCGCCGCTTCGGTCGTGAACGTGTCGTCGCTGGCGTCGCTCAATGGCACGGGATCGTCGATCGCTTACGCGGCCTCCAAGGGCGCCGTCAATTCGCTCACGCTCTCGCTTGCCCGCAGTCTCGCCCCGCACGTGCGCGTGAATGCCATCGCCCCCGGCATGGTCGACGACGGTCTGCTGCGCCGCGTACTCGGCGACGACGCCTATGGGCGGGTGGTCGAAGGCATGCGCGAGAACTCGCCGCTCAAGCGCGTCTCGCAACCAGCCGAGATCGCCGAGCTCATCTGGTTCCTCGCCGCGCGCGCGCCTGCGATGACCGGTCAGGTGCTCGCCATCGAGAACGGTCTGCTGCTCAACACCTGAGTCTGCGGCCCTGCCAAAAAATGCAAAAGGAAGTCCCCATGACAGATCTGCACAAGCATCGCTCCCGCACCGTCACCGAGGGCGTCACCCGCACGCCGCACCGCGCGTTCCTGCGCGCCACCGGTCTCGACGATGCGGCCATCGACAAGCCGTTCGTCGCCATTGTCGATACGTTCGGCGAGAACACGCCCTGCTCCATGTCGCTGAACCAGATCTCGGACAACGTGCGTCTGGGCGTGGCTGCCGGTGGCGGTGTGCCGATTCGCGGCTCCGCCATCTCGGTCTCGGACGGCACGTCGATGAATCACTCGGGCATGCGTTTCTCGCTCGTCTCGCGCGAGACCATTGCGGACAGCGTCGAACTGTTCGTGCGCGCCCATTGCTACGACGCGCTCGTGGGCGTGGCCGGTTGCGACAAGACGCTGCCCGGCATTCTGATGGGCATGGTGCGCGTGAACGTGCCCGGCGTGTTTCTGTTCGGCGGTGCGATGCTGCCGGGCGTGGCCCCGGATGGCTCGCAAGCGACGATCCTCACCGCGATCGAGGCGGTCGGTACGGCGCAGCGCGGCGACATGTCCGCCGAGACGCTGCGCGGCATCGAAAAGCGCTGTACGCCGACGGCCGGCGCCTGCCCCGGCCAGTTCACGGCGAACACGATGGCGATGGTCGCGGAAGTGCTCGGCCTCGCGCCGCTGGGCTCCGCGATGGTGCCCGCGATGTATAGCGAACGCATCGCGATTGCGCGTCGCGCGGGCGAGAACGTGATGCGCGCGCTGCGCAACGGCGGGCCGCTGCCGCGCGATCTCGTGACACGCAAGAGTCTGGAAAATGCCTGCGCCGCCGTGGCGGCCACCGGCGGCTCGACCAATGCCATGCTGCACATTCCGGCGATTGCGCATGAGGCCGGCATCGAATTCACGCTCGACGACGTCTCCGAAGTCCTTGCCCGCACCCCGCTCATCGGCGACATGCAACCGGGGGGACGCTATCTGGCCGTCGACCTGCATCATGTGGGCGGCGTGCCCGCGGTGCTCAACGCGCTGCTCGCCGGCGGGCACATCCACGGCGACACGCTCACGCAAAGCGGCGAGACGCTGGCAGACGCCCTGCGCGCCTTCCCCGGCCCGGACGGGCGTGTCGTCAAGCCGCACACCGAACCGCTCTCGCCCAACGCGGGGCTGGTCGTGCTGCGCGGCAATCTGGCCCCGGACGGCGCGGCGCTCAAGACCGCCGGTCTCCGACAATTGACCTTTACGGGCGCCGCGCGCGTGTTCGAGACGGAAGAAGACTGCATGGCCGTCGTGTCGGCGCAGCGCTATCGCGAGGGCGACGTGCTGGTGATTCGCAACGAAGGTCCCAAGGGCGGCCCCGGCATGCGCGAGATGCTGAGCGTGACTGCCGCGATCTACGGACAAGGCATGGGCGAGAAAGTCGCGCTGCTCACCGACGGCCGGTTCTCGGGCGCGACGCGCGGCATGTGTATCGGTTATGTGGGGCCGGAAGCCGCCGCCGGCGGCCCGATTCGTCTGCTTCGTGACGGGGATATCATCCACATCGATGCAATCAAGGGTAAGCTCGACGTCGAACTCTCCGACGAGGAACTCGCCGCGCGCGCCGCCGGGGCCAAACCGTTCGTGCGAGGCCGCCTGGGCGGCGTGCTCGAAAAGTACGAAGCGCTGGTGCGGCCCGCCAAACTGGGCGCGGTGACCCATTCAGGGGCCGTGCCATGGCCCTACGAGGCCGTGATCGGGGAGACGCCAACTCACGAGGACCACGAGAACCACGAGGACCCGAATTGATGACAACCCCACGCGTAGGCTTTTGCGGCATCGGCCGCATGGGCGAACCGATGACGCAGCGGCTGCTGGCCGCCGGACACGAGGTCGCCGTTTGGAACCGTTCCGCCGCCAAGCTCGGCGCCCTGACCGACGCCGGCGCCATTGCCTGCGTCACGCCGCAGGCGCTCGGCGAATGCGTCGATATCGTGTTGCTGTGTCTGGGCGACGGCAAGGCCGTCGAGGACGTGGTGTTCGGTGAGCACGGACTGGTGCATGCCGCCACACCCCCGCGCTTTCTCGTCGACCATTCGACGCTCTCTCCGGCACTCACGCGCAACCTCGCCCGGCGTTGGCAGGAAGCCACCGGCAGCGTCTGGATCGACGCGCCGGTGTCAGGCGGCACGGGCGGCGCGCAGGCCGGGACGCTGGCCATCATGGCGGGTGGCCCGCCGGATGCCATCGCGGCGGTGACGCCGGTGCTGCGCACGTTTTCGTCGCGCGTGACACGCATGGGCGACGTCGGCGCAGGTCAGACGACGAAGCTCGCCAATCAGGCCATCGTCGCCACGACACTCGCCGGACTGGCTGAAGCCTTCGTGCTCGCCAAGCGCGCCGGTATCGATACGGGCGCGGTGCCGCAAGCGCTGCAAGGCGGCTGGGCCGATTCCGTGCTGATGCAAACGCTGTGGCCGCGCATGGTGACGCCGCCCGACTTCGCCACCGGCACGGTGCGCGTGATCCTGAAAGATCTCGACGCGATTGCCGAACTCGCACACACTACCGCGACGGTGCAGCGCGTGCTGCCCGAGGTGCGCCGTCTGCTCAAGGACGCCGCCGAGCGCGGCATGGCGGACTGGGACCTGTCGCAAGTCTTCCGTATCGGGGAAGCGGAGAGCGCACCGGACGCCTGAGCGTGCGCTGCGTTCGCCGACAAAAAAGCCATGCCCTGCGACGGGCATGGCTTTTTGTCATTCGGACACCGTCGTACGGCGCCGAGGCGCTTACTTTACAGCGACTTTCGAGAAGTCCTGACGACCGAACGGGCTGACCTGATAGCCGGTCACGTCGGCACGCGTGATGACCGAGGCGATCGGATGCGCCAGCGGGATCCACAGCGCATCGTCCTTGATCGTCTTCTGTGCAGCCTGATACTTCGCCGTGCGCGCGGCGATGTCATGGGTGCGCTTGCCGTCGCTGATCAGCTTGTCGAGATTGGCGTCGCAAAACCGCGCGAAGTTCGTGCCCGACGTGACGGCCGCGCAACTGAATTGCGGCGTGAGGAAGTTGTCCGGATCGCCGTTATCGCCCGACCAGCCCATGAACAGCAGATCGTGCTCGCCCGCCTTGCCGCGACGAATCAGCTCGCCCCACTCCACCGTCTTGATCTGCGCCTTCACACCGATCTTCGCCAGATCGCTTTGCAGCATTTCGGCGCCCACGCGCGGATTCGGGTTGAGCAGGCTGCCGGCCGGACGCGTCCAGATGGTCGTCTCGAAGCCTTGCGGGAACCCGGCCTCGGTCAGCAGTTTCTTTGCCTTCTCGATGTTATGCGGATAGTCCGCCACACTCCTGGCATAGCTCCAGGTGTTGGGCGGATACACGTTGACCGCCGGCGTCGCAGTGCCTTCGAACACCTGCTTCACATAACTCGGCTTGTCGAACGCGAGGTTCAGCGCCTGACGCACGCGCACATCGTTGAGCGGCTTGTGCTGCGTGTTGATGGCCACGAACGCGGTCATGAACGCAGGCGTCTCCACCACCTTGAGCGCCTTGTCGCCACGTGCGGCCTGCACGTCGAGCGGCTTGGGCGACAACGCGATCTGGCACTCGCCGACCTTGACCTTCTGCGCACGTACGGCGGCGTCCGGCACGATGGTGTAGATCAGGCGATCGGCCACCGGCGCACCGCCGAAGTACGACTTGTTCGCGTCAAAACGCACGACGCTGTCCTTCTGATAGCTGCGAAAGACGAACGGTCCCGTACCGATCGGGCGCGCGTTGAGTTCATCCGTCTTGTTCGCGGCGACCAGCTTGTCCGCATATTCCGCCGAATAGATCGACGCGAAGGCCATCGACAGCATCGACAGGAACACGGCGTCCGGCTCGGCGAGCGTGAAGCGCACGGTGTTGTCGTCGACCTTTTGCACCGACTTGATCAGCTTGCCCAGCGAGAGCGACTGCGCGTGCGGGAACCCCGACGGCGTGAGCTTGTGCCACGGCGCGTTGTCGTTGAGCATGCGATCGAACGTGAAGATGACGTCGTCGGCATTGAACGCGCGCGTCGGCTTGAACAGATCGTTGCTGTGGAAACTGACGTTCGGGCGCAGCGTGAACGTGTAGGTCAGACCGTCCGGACTAACCTCCCATCGGGTGGCCAGACTCGGCACGACCTTGGCCTGCGCAGCGTCGAACTCGACCAGACGGTTGAACACCGGATCGGCAGACGCGTTGGTGGTGGTGAGCGAGTTGTAACGCACCACGTCAAACCCTTCCGGGCTGGCCTCGGTGCAAACGGTGAGCGGCTTGGCCTGGGCCGCGAGCGGAACCAGCGGCAGGGCGAGCGCAGTAAGTGCGGCGGCGAGAGTGTGACGCGAGGCAAGCGAGCGACGGCGCATGAGCTTCTTCTCCAGGAAGTCGATGACGGGTGGGATGGATGTGGTGGATGCGATGGATGCGGTAGGTGGGTCAGGCAAGTCAGGCGAAGCGATACGCGCGATGACACGGCTAACGACTCACCGCTATCAAGGACGACGAAACAACGGGCCAGAATAGCGCAAATTTGCCCCGCCTGCCCTTGCGCTGCAGCATATGCATATATGCGACATGCCAAATGCCGAAAGCGTACGTCAGTTCTGCCAACCGAAAGCGCGCATCCGGTGGACGATGCTGTCGCGCGCCGCCACGACGGTCAATCGCGAGCTGACGGACATATCGTAGAGGTAGCGCGTGCGCCCCGCATACGGCACGCTCACGTAAGGGTGCGCAAGCAGCGGCACGTCTGCATCGCGGGCCAGCGCGTCCCCTTCGCCCGCCAGCCGCGCAAGACATAGCCGATGCGCCGCATCGCGCGCGACAGCAAAGGGATCGGGCGTGCCTAGGGATGCACCGACCGACCCGCCGGAATGCGCGAGCGCGGATACGCCGTCGTCCGGCCCGACCGGCGTGGGGGCGTGCGCTGCCAGTGCGACCGGCCCCGGCCCCATGGCGACGAAAAGCCACAGGCCGGCGTGCGCCATGTCGATCCATACCTTGCCGTGCGGGCCGTCACAGGCCAGCGATGCCACGCCCGGCGTCGCGGTAGGCACCGGCGCCTGCGCGGGCGTGCAGCGGAACCAGCGGCCGAATATCCAGCGCAGCGCAATGCGCTCCGAAAGGAAGCGATGGCGCATCTGCGTGCGGGGCAAGCGTCTGGCCAGCGCATGTTCTGCGGCGCTGAGCCAGGTCGCGCCGTCGTCCGGCCCGCCCGCCGCCGCCCCCGTCGCACCGAAGGGACGCCCGGCCAGCAGGAAGCGCCACAGCCAGAGTTCGTCGCTGCCACATTGCGGCGACGGCAGGACAGTCGCGCGATCCCGACCGGCTTCCTGGCGGGTTGCATCGATGTCGCTGCTCGCCAGCGCGCGGTTCTGCGCGCCTCCCGTGAGCTTGCGGTCGCCCTGTCCAAACTGCCCAAGCGGCACGTAAGTCATGGAAGGTGTCGGAATCGATGCGACGCGCGGTGTCGATTCGACCGTTCGTTTCAACATCAACAATTACGACCTCCACGAACATGACTGCCGCCGACGCCGCTGGCGGTATGCAACGCCCTCGCAGCCACCTCGAAACCACGTCGATACTGGGTCGCACACCGGTTTGCGCACGACACCGTCGTTGGCAATCATTCATTTGGTAATGAGAATCATTATCAAATGATAACACAAGCGTCTACGCTAAAGGAGTGACAAACGCGTGGGAATTGGCTTGTTTGCGCGAGATGACGATGAAGCCCGGACCCGACGGCGCTCAGCCGTCGGAGCGGCTGAGGCATGCCGTCGGCAGATTGGGAAATGTCCGCGCGGCGGGTGAATCGCGGGTGAATCCCGGGTCAATCGTTACGCGTCCGCAGGCAGGGGCGGACGGTAACCCAGGGCGTAGCTTGCCGCCATCGCTTCGCGGCGCACCGCTTCCCCGATAGGGCTGTCCATGCGCGCATCGAAACCGCCGGTCGCACCGAGCGCCGTAATGACACCGACGAGCCGCCCGTCGTAATTGAATACGGGCGCGGCAATGGCGCTGATGCCGGTCAGGTTGGTGTCTCGCACGCAAGCCCCCTGCGCGGTACGCACGGATGCCCTCAGCGAGCCGATCGGGTCGGCGGCATCGAGTTGTGCGCGATGCTCCGGACTCGCCTGCGTCCACTCGCTCTCGGCCATGGCCAGCACCTGCGGATCATCCAGCAGGCCGAGAAATACACGACCGGCGGCGGACCAGAGCACGGACATCACGGACCCGATCCGTACGTTGATCGTGACCGGCAGTCCCGGTTCCTCGAAACGCACGATGGTCGGGCCTTTGTTACCCATCACGGCGATGAAGCACGTCACGTCGAACGCCTCGCGCAAACGCACCAGCGCCGGCTCCGCAGCGCGCACCGGATCGGCCTGCCGCATGGCGGCCACGCCGATGAGCATCGCTTCTAGGCCAAGATGGTAGTGCTGCGAGTCCGCATCCTGCGCGACCAGCCCCTCTTCCACGAGACTCATGAGATAGCGGTGAACCTTGGCGGGGCTCTGCTGCACGTGCAGTGCCAGCGCGGTCAGGCTGGCACGTCCGCCGAGCCGGGCGAGTCCCTTGAGCACGACCATGCCGGTCTCGGCCGACTGCACACGCTGTCTGCGGCCGCGCTCGCGTGGCGCTTCACTGGCGTCGGTGGCGTCGAGCGCATCGATGGCGTGCTCGTGGGCAGCCACGCCGGGTGCGCCCGGCGTGCGGGAAAGCGGCGCCGCGCTTCGCGGGCGGCCTGCTGTGGGTCGTTTGCTTGTCGTCATCGGCGAGATTTTAAGATGCAAATCGTCATCGCCCGGTGGCGACGCGTCTAGAGGTTAACCCCAGTCCACTAATTTACGCAATGCGTATTATATTTACGCTTAACAGATCTCAAGAATGTGAGAGCGCGATGGCGTAACACTCGCCTGCGCGTCGCATCACATCGAACTGAGGAGACGTCCCGCCCGACTTTGGGGCAACCGCCAGATATCGTCTGACGCGCGCTACCCGGATGGCAACGCTCCTCTACACTTGATTCATGATGTGCACCGCCCGGGTTCGGCGAATCCTGCCATGGCCGCCGGTGCGCAAACACAGATAGGCAGATAAGCCTCAGAGAGCGAGCGGATGAGCCAGTCGACTTCCCCCACCCCGAATACTGCGGCCGCCGCCGGCTGCCCATTTCATCAGATGGCCGCCGAAAAGGCCGCCGAAACGTCCACCGAGAAGGCGCCGAACGGCTGCCCCGTCAGCGCTCGCGCCGCCGAGTTCGACCCGTTCGAGGACGGATATCAGCAGGATCCGCCGGAGTACGTTCGCTGGGCGCGTGAGCAGGAGCCGGTGTTCTACAGTCCGAAGCTGGGCTACTGGGTCGTGACGCGCTACGACGACATCAAGGCGATCTTCCGCGACAACATCACGTTCAGCCCATCGATTGCGCTGGAGAAGATCACCCCCACGGGGCCGGAAGCCAATGCCGTGCTTGCATCCTACGGCTTCGCCCTGAACCGCACGCTGGTCAACGAAGACGAGCCGGCGCACATGCCGCGCCGTCGTGTGCTGATGGAGCCGTTCACGCCGGAGCATCTCAAGCATCACGAACCGCTGGTGCGCCAGCTCGCCCGGGAATACGTCGACCGTTTCGTCAATGACGGACGCGCCGATCTCGTCGACCAGATGCTGTGGGAAGTGCCTCTGACCGTGGCGCTGCACTTCCTCGGCGTTCCCGAGGAGGACATGGACAAGCTGCGCGAATACTCCATTGCGCACACCGTGAACACATGGGGACGACCGAAGCCGGAGGAGCAGGTGGCCGTGGCGCACGCCGTGGGCAACTTCTGGCAACTCGCGGGCAAGATTCTCGACAAGATGCGGCAGAACCCGGACGGTCCGGGCTGGATGCAGTACGGCATTCGCAAGCAAAAGGAGTACCCCGAAGTCGTCACCGACTCGTACCTGCATTCGATGATGATGGCGGGTATCGTCGCCGCGCACGAAACGACCGCCAATGCCACCGCCAATGCGATGAAGCTGCTGCTCTCGCACCCCGACGTGTGGCGCGAAATCTGCGAAGACCCGTCGCTGATTCCGAACGCGGTCGAAGAGTGCCTGCGTCATAACGGCTCGGTGGCGGCGTGGCGCCGTCTGGCAACGAAGGACGTCAACATCGGCGGCATCGAGATCGCGGCTGGATCCAAGCTGTTGATCGTGACGTCGTCCGCCAATCACGACGAAGGGCATTTCGCCGACGCCGATCTGTTCGACATCCGCCGTGAGAACGCCAGCGATCAACTGACGTTCGGCTACGGCTCGCACCAGTGCATGGGCAAGAATCTCGCCCGCATGGAGATGCAGATCTTCCTCGAAGAGTTCACGCGCCGTCTGCCGCACATGAAGCTGGCGGAGCAGAAGTTCACGTACGTGCCGAACACGTCGTTCCGAGGGCCGGAGCATCTCTTCGTCGAATGGGATCCGGCACAGAATCCGGAGCGTCGCGATCCGGGCGTGCTCACGCGTCATGCGCCGGTGCGCATTGGCGAGCCGTCGGGACACAGTGTCACGCGTCCCGTGGTGGTCGAGTCCGTGACGCCGGTCGCACAGGGCATCGTCAAGCTGCGGCTGGTCGCCCCGGACGGTCGCGCGATGCCGCGCTGGGCGCCGGGTTCGCACATCGATATCGAGTGTGGCGAGACGGGGTTGTCGCGTCAGTACTCCTTGTGCGGCGATCCGGCGGACGCCGGCGCGCTGGAAATTGCCGTGCTGCACGAGCCGGAGGGTCGCGGCGGCTCGAACTGGGTGCACACGCAGTTGCGCGTGGGCGAGCGCCTGCGCATTCGCGGGCCGCGCAATCACTTCCGTCTGGACGAAACCACGCCGCGCGCGATTTTCGTCGCCGGCGGCATCGGCGTGACGCCGATTGCGGCGATGGCGCGCCGGGCCAAAGCGCTGGGCATAGATTACGAGATTCACTACAGCGGTCGCAGCCGTCGCACGATGGCGCTGATCGACGAGCTTCAGGCGCTGCATGGCGAGCGTCTGCATCTGTGGGTCAAGGATGAGGGGCGGCGCGCAGACTACGCGAACCTGCTGGCTACGCCGCAAGCGGGCACGCAGGTGTACGCGTGCGGTCCGGTGCGCATGCTCGACGCCCTGGCGCAATGCTGCGCGCACTGGCCCGAAGACACGCTTCGCGTGGAACATTTCCAGTCGCAGCTCGGCACGCTCGATCCGGAGAAGGAGCATGCGTTCGAAGTCGTGCTCAAGGACTCGGGCATTACGGTGACGGTACCGGCGGACCAGACGCTGCTCACGGCATTGCGCGCGGCGAACATCGACGTGCAAAGCGACTGCGAGGAAGGCCTGTGCGGCTCGTGTGAGGTGCAGGTGCTCGAAGGCGACGTGGACCACCGCGACGTGGTCCTCACGCGCGCCGAGCGCGACGCCAATACGAAGATGATGTCGTGCTGCTCGCGCGCCTGCGGCAAGAAGCTGATGCTGGCGTTGTAAGGCGCGCAGTACGAAAACAGGTCGGCTGAAGTTTGCTGAAACAAGAAGGGGCGCTGCGGCGCCCCTTCTTGTTTCTGTGCTGCGCCTTGGCGATCGCGCTCGGAATCGCCTGGCGCGTACGGAATCGCCTGGCGCGTACGGATTGATCGCTCAACGCACGCCTTGCGGCGCCCGCAACATCGTGACCAGCGCCACGAACGCCAGGACTGCGAAACCGCACATCACCGTCACAAGCGGGCGTGGTGAACCGTCGTTGAGCAGTCCGAGCAATCCCCCCGCCGCGAACCCGAAGCCGTACTGCACGCTGCCCACGAGCGCCGCCGCAGCGCCAGCGCGCGTCGGATGATTCGCCAGCGCCCCGGCCACCGAATTCGCGGTGATGATGCCGCGCAGCGACATGAACAGGAACAGCATCACCACCATGAGCGGCAGCAGCGCAAAGCCGAGCCACACCGTCGCGCACAACACCGTCGTGACGATCGCGCATCCGACGATGCCGGTACGCATGAGCCGGTAAGGCCCGATCTGTCCCACACGGCGCGAGTTGAACATCGTCATGGCCGCCATGCCCACGATGTTGATGCCGAACAACACGCCGAAGCACTGCGGCGAGACGTGGAAGTACTCCATGTACACGAGGGGCGTGCCGGTAATGTAGGTGAACGACGCACCGAACACGGCCCCGCCCGCGACCATGTAACCCACGAAATGCGGATCGCGCAGCAACTGCCAGTACGACCCCAGAATCGCACGCGGGCCGCCCGCCTGACGGCCATTCATCGCGCCGGTCTCGGGCAAACGCCACAACGCCACCAGCGCCACGACACCGAACACCGCCAGGATGCCGAAGATCACGCGCCATGTCGTAAAGCGCAGCATCTGCCCGCCCACCAGCGGTGCGACGATCGGCGCCACGCTCATGACCAGCAGCATGATCGAGAACGCGCGGGCGCTGTTGCGCGGGCCATAGACGTCGCGCACGATGGCCTGCGCGATCACCGGCATCGCACATCCGCCCAGCGCCTGCACGAATCGCCACATCATCATGTGATCGATGCTGTCGGCAAACGCGCACCCGATACTGCCGAAGATATACAACACGATACCGGCGGCCATGGGCTTGCGACGTCCGAACCGGTCGGCAAGCGGCCCCCAGAACAATTGGCCGAAGGCAAAGCCGAGGAAGAAGTAGGACAGCGTCAGTTGCGTGGCCGCGGCACTCGCGCCCAGTTCGTGGCGCATGGTGGGCAGCCCGGGCAAGTACATGTCGGTGGACGCCGGCGCGATCATCATGAACAGGCCGAGAATGCCGAGCAGCACGCGTTCGGAAGGCAAAGCGGGAGAGAGTTCGGACGTCGTGGTCATTTATCGTTCTGATTTTTCGGTGCGAATCCTGCCGCGTCGCGCGAAGCACCGCAAAAAACGACGACGCCCGCCATGATAACGCTGGCGGGCGTCGCACTTTCATACTCGATGGTTATCGCAAACCTAACCGCTGCTTATGCCATGATTGACCGCAGCCGGCGGCGCCGATTCGTCATGCGTCGACATCCATCGTCACGCGGTCTTCAGCTCGCCGTGGCGGCGCGCAGATTGCCACCGTCACCGCGCTGCGTGCGGGCAATAGCCAGCACACCGATCAGGGAGACGCACGCCGGCACGGCCGCCGCGAGGAACAGCGACGACGACGACCATTGCAGATGCATCAGCGCGCCACCCAGCACGGGCCCGAGCACCGAACCGATGCGGCCGATACCGAGGCTCCAGCCGATGCCCGTCGAGCGCAACGATGTCGGGTAGTAGGTCGCCGCCAGCGCATTGAGCGCCGGCTGGCCGCCGATGATCGAGAAGCCCGCGAAGAAAATTGCGATGAACACCGCCACCATCGAGACCATCACTACCGGGTTGCCGATGGCCGCCGTGGCTGCGATCGCGATCAGGAACGTGACGGCCAGCACGCTCGTGAAGCCCACGCGGTCGATCACGCGGCCGAGCAGCAGCGTGCCGATCACGCCGCCCGCCCACAATGCGGTGCCCGCCATCACGGCCACTTGCGTGGAATAACCGGCGTCGCGAATCACCGTCGGCAGCCAGTTCGACAGGAAGTACATGTCGAGCAGATTGGCGAAGTTGATGACCCACAGCAACAGCGTCACGCGGGCGCGGCCGTCTTTGAAGAGTTCGATGAACGGCACGCCCTTGGCCTTTTGCTCGTCGAGCACAAAGCGGGCATCTGCCGGTACGTTCGCGAGCGGCGCCACTCGCAGCAATTGCTTGCGAATGCGCGAGGTGTCGCTCTTCTTGAACATGAGGAACTGGATCGACTCGGGCAGCGAGAGCCACATCAGCACGCCCAGCACCAGCGGAATGGCGCCGCCGATATAGAACACTGCGCGCCAGCCGAGGCTCGGAATGATGGCGGCAGTGATCAGTCCGCCCACCACACCGCCCAGCGTGAAGCCGCACGACACGATCATCATGAGCGAGACGCGAATGCGACGCGGGCTGTATTCACCGGCAAGCGCCATGGCGTTGGGCATGATGCAGCCCAGCCCCAGGCCGGCAGCAAAGCGCCAGACGACCAGTTCCGTGATCGTGTTCGCAAAACCGGTGACGATCATGCACACCGAAAAGAACAGCGTGGCGCCGATCAGCACCGGACGGCGCCCCAGTTTGTCGGCAAGCGCGGAGAACGTGAGCGAGCCGACGAGCATGCCGAACAGCCCGGCGCCGAAGACCGGCGAGAGCGTTTCCTTGGCAATGCCCCACTCGCGAATGACCACCGGCGCTACATAGCCCATGGCCTGAACGTCGAAACCGTCGACCACCAGGCACATCGCACACAATGCGATCACCCACCACTGATAGGCGCCCAGACGACTCTCGTCGATCAGCGCACCCACATTCACTTCTGCTGCTTTCATGCTGTCTCCAAACGTTCTCGCAACTTCGTGGTATTGCGTTCCGGTCGAGGCGCCGGTTTGTCTTGACGTTGCCTCGCAGGCGCCGCGCCGTCTGGTCCAGACGGCGAAGCATTCGATGCAAGGGAGTGCCATATGACCCACACGGCGACCCCGACACAAATTACGCTTTGCGGAAGTTTATATCTCCCAACGTAAATCAATGCTCAGTGTAAACACTTAGATGCGCGCATGATTCTCATGGATTGGCTGTCATTGGGAATTCCGGGCAACCCACCCTGTACGAGCGGAAAACTCGCCTGCCTTGGCGAACATCACATGACTTTGTGGTTTTTCTCCATATCTGCCGTGGGACCATGCCCTGGATGTGTGCCGTTCGGCCCTGCGGGGCGGGGAATTGGGCGATTTACCCATCGAGAAGCGGCGAATTGTCGCAGATGTGGTTTTTCTACAGATTTTTTTGACAAAGGTTTACCCGTCTAGGGATTTCCCTGATATAGTTGCACCTGTCTCCTCCACCTCCTCCTGGTGGATTTCACGGCCAGCAACGCGCTGGCCGTTTTTTTTGCCTGTCGAAAACGCGAAGGCCATGCGGCGGGATGCAACGGAATGGGCCGAGCGGGATGGGCTGGGAATTAGCGCCGCTTAATCAACACGGCTTAATCAACGCGGCTTGATTAACGCGGCGTAAGGAAGTCCTGCGGGTGTCGAGCGCGCCGCCATGCGGAAGACGGCATCGCCTGCGCTACACTCGACGCCATGAAAACCGCGCCGCTCGCCACCCTGCTTTGTGTTTTGCCGCTCGCCGGCTGTTATGTCGTGCAGTATCCGGGAGGCGCGCTAACGCTCTCGCCAACGCCCGTTGCACCGCAGGCAATGCGCGCCGCGCCGGGTTCGATCGGCAGTGCGGACAGTTCGACGCCTGCCCTCACCCCGATTCCAACACCGAACGTTGCGGCCACGCCGGTCCGGCCGGCACTGCCGCCGCCTTCACCGCCTTCGCCGCCCTACCCCGGCAATTCGCCCGTGCCCCCCGACTTCCCGCCGGGCAATGGCTCGCCGGTCCCACCCGATTACCGCCCGTCGGCGCCACCGGCGAGAACACCTCCATCCGGCTATCCGAACTCCCCGAACGGCTCTCCCGTTCCGCCGGACTATGTGCCGTCACGCACCTCGCAACATCCGGCGAGCGCCCCTGCCTATCCACCGTATCCGGCCACTCCGGCCACTCCGGCCTATTCAGCCTATCCCCTGTACCCGACATATGCCACGTACCCGGGTTATCTGACTTATCCCGCTTATCCCGCTTATCCCGTGTACGCGCCGATCTACCCGGCATTCGCGCCGTCACCGTGGCTCGGCAACGTGTCGTTCTCCGTGTCGTGGGGACGGGGCTGGGGCGGGTGGGGAGGTCGTTGCTGCGGCCGCTGGCGCTGAGTGGCGTTCAGGGCGTGTTCGATGCGCGCGGTGCGATCCGCATCTGCGGCATCTGCGGCGTGCGCACGTGTCGAGCGCCGAACAAGGCGCTCGGTAATGGCGCTCAGACGCGGCGCTCAAACGTGGCGCTTAAGCATGGCGCTTAAGCATGGCGGTGTACTACGCAAACCGGGGAAACAACTCGGGCTGACCCGAACGTGTTGCGCACGAGGCGGATCAGTGCGACGCCTGACTTTCCTTCGCGACGCGATCCTCAATGCGTAACTCGATGCGTTTTCGAATCTGCGCTGCGGCCGAAGACGCGCAGTCGGCGTCGATGCTCGAGAACTCGCAACGGCCGATGTAGGCCCCCTCGCAGTAGGCGTCTACCGCGCCATCGAAGCGCTTGTCGGCGCGTGGCGTGATCGCGCCCGCCAGCTCGAACGGACGTCCCGGTGGCGTATGACTAACGTAACGCCAGCTAAATTTGTACGAATCTGTCATAAGTCCCCTTTCTTTCAAGCGCCAGCTACAGGTGCGCGAAAACCCGATGCTGTTTTTTGGAGGAATCGTAACATGTTCACGAATTCCGACTCCCGTTCGAAAAAAAAAGCGGCCCGCCAGGGCGGCGAGCCGGACAGTCCGTGGAGGTCGGGGGCACATCAGGACCACGGTGATTTCACTCTAGTCCCGAATCGTTGTCGTTATTCTCGGTAATTTGCCTGATGCGCATGCAGGAAAACTACCTACTGTCGCGCGTGCGCTGCGTCAGTCGCGTCGGCCGTCTTCACTGCATCGAGCCCGGGCATCAGGTCCTCGGCGGCCACCGCTTTGCCGAACAGCCAGCCCTGCCCGATGGCGTCGGGATGAATCGTCAGCATGTAGTCGGCCTGTGCCTGCGTCTCCAGCCCTTCGACGATGACATCCACGTGAAGCAGCGTCGCCATCTTGCAGATCTGGTCGACGATTGCGCTACCCACCGTGTCTTTTCCGATGGCCTGTGTGAACATGCGGTCGATCTTGAGCGCGTCGACATTGAGTGTCGACAGATAAGCGAGATTGGAAAAGCCCGTACCGAAATCGTCGATGTGAATCTGATAGCCATCCACCCGCAGTCGGTCGAGCGCTTCGCGCAGTCGGGTCATGTTGTCCGTGGAGCGCTCCGTGACTTCCAGCGCGATCTGCGCCCGAGGCACGCGCAACGACGCCGCAATGTGATTCAGGTAGGTATGAAAGGTCTGATCCACGACATCCGTGGCCGCAAGATTGATGCTGACGTGGAACTCCGGGTCGGCCAGCATGCGCGCATGCATTTCCACCAGCGCCTTGCGGGCGACCTGACGGGTGATCAGCCCGATCACACCCCGTCGCTCGGCAATGGGAATGAACATGTCGGGCGAAATCGGATTACCGGCGCTGTCGTTCAGGCGGGCGAGCGCCTCGACACCGATCATCTTGCCGTCGCGCAAACGCACCAGCGGCTGATACACGAGATGAATGCCGCCCGACTCCGCCGCCTGCTGCGTGACCCAGTCGATCGACATGCGATAGCGACGACGCGAGCGCCACGACTGCCCTACCGCGCCCCCGGCCACGGCGCCGATCGAGAGCGCCATGACCAGCCCCCAGGGATTGGTCAGAATACGTGAGGACGTATAAATGGCCGAAGCGCACACGTCGACGCTGTCCGAGCAAAGCGCGAATTGCCGTAAAGGTCCGATGTCGAGCCAGCGCGACGTTTTTCCCAACGTAATGCGCTGCTGAACCTCGAACTTGCCCGCACGCCAGAACTGAAAGCGCATGTCGCTCGTGGACGCAACCGACGCAAAGCCGGCGTCTGGCATGCTCAGACGCGCCGGCAGCACCGGCGGGCTGAAGACCACGACATCCCCAAGCCCAATGGCGTTGACCTGCACGCCCGGCGTGACGATCCCCGTGATCGTATGCCAGAGCTTCACGCCCGTTCGCGTCTCATGACTGGGCGGCGGCAGTTCCGGCTCCGGATCGAACCGCCCGACCACCGCGGAACATAGCAAGCGGGAATCGTGAACGCGGGCGATGTCGTGAAAGTAAGGGCTGCGCATGGCGACGCGGCGCAGCGCGAGAATGTCCGCGTCGGTGCATGGCACCGCGCCGCTGTACATCGCGTCGTGCAATGCGCTACGGCTGGAGAGCGACGCGTCGCCCATGAACCCCATGATGTCCTGCACGTAGGCGCGCAGACGAAAGTCGTCCACGCGTGTTTGCGCGATCTGTCCGACGAACAACATGACCAGCATGCCCGCGATAGCGCCGATGAGCACTGGCAACCAGCGGGTCAGCCTTCTGAGCGTGTGCATGGGAAGTGGCGTCCACGGTGGTGCCCCGGGGCGGGGCTTGAGCGCAGTGTAGCGCACTCGGCATGCCCGACGAGGGCGTGCCGGCCACCTGCCAGTCGCCCGGGTGCGAACGCGCAGCGCGTGGTGCAGGACGAACGCGGATGTCATCGAGATTTCGTACCTGTCCTGCATTGCAGCGTTTTTCCTCGGGCCGCTCTACCTGCTCGCCTACGGATTTGCATGGCACGCACTGCTCTGGTCGCTGCTGGCCATCGGCCCGGCACTCCTCTGGAAAGCGTCGCTACTGGCGCTCACGCCCCATGCACCCCTTGCGCCCATTGCGTCCCTTGCGTCCCTTGCGTCCCTTGCGTCCCTTGCGAGGGCATCATCGCAATGAAACGCTCGAGCGCGGCCGAGCCGTGATCGGCGCGATACGCGAGACTGATCGGCGCTAACGGCATCTCGCCCTGCGGGGCGTCGATGGGCCAGAACCCCATGCCGGGCGTGCGGATCTGACTGACGGACGCCGGCACCAGCGACACCCCGAATCCCGCCGCGACCATCGGCACAATGGACGTGATTTGCGGCGCCTCCTGTCCCAGTTGCGGTCGAAAGCCCGCCGCCTCGCAGGCGGCGATCGTACGGTCGTACAACGCGGGACTGATGTCGCGCGGCAGCAGAATGAACTCATCGCGCGCCAGCGCCGCAAGCGGCACCCGCTCGCGTGAGCACATCGGGTGCCCCAGCGGCAAGACCAGCACCATGGGCTCATCGACGACCAGCACGCTGACGATGCCCTCGGGCACCTCGAACGGCGTGCGGATGAATGCCGCATCGACGGATTCCTCGACGAGCGCCGTTAGCAGACTCGCCGTGTTGCTCTGTTGCGGATGGAGTTGCACGTCCGGATAACGCGATCGAAAGTCACGAATCCAGGCGGGAATGCGAGGCTCGAAATACGTCGCGCCGGCGAAGCCGATGCGGATATGGCCCGCCTCGCCGCGTGAGATCTGCTGCATGCGGCGCTTCGTGCGCGCCACCCGCTCCAGAATCTGCCGCGCCTCGGGCAGGAACGCCTCGCCCAATTCCGTCAACGCTACATCGCGTGGCAGACGTACGAACAAGGGTCCGCCCAATTCCGCTTCGAGTTGCCGGATCTGCAAGCTCAGCGGGGGCTGCTGGATCCCCACACGCGCCGCAGCACGCGTGAAATGACGCTCTTCCGCGACAGCAATGAAATATTGCAGATGTCGCAATTCCATCGGCACTCCTCCGTCAGCCCGGTACTACCGGCTTCTCCGACATCAATACATGAAAAGTATGAAAACACCATGTTCAATATATTGGAAATGTGACCGATGGGTCAATACACTTCGAGTCAAGCGCAAACCGGCTCATCCATAGCGGGGCGCCAAGAATTCAAGAGATTCGAAGAAGAGAGACGAGGAGCCTCACGATGTATGAAGACCGCATTCGCCTGGCGTCGCTGCGCGACCGGGTGATGAGCGCTGACGACGCCGCCAGGCTCGTGAGCGACGGCATGGTGGTCGGTATGAGCGGATTCACCCGCGCCGGCGACGCCAAGGACATGCCGATTGCATTGGCCAGGCGCGCGAAAGCCAGCCCGATGAAAATCACGCTGATTACCGGGGCATCGCTGGGGCACGACTCCGACAAGACCCTCACGCAAGCCGGCGTGCTCGCCAAGCGCTTGCCGTTCCAGGTCGATACCACGTTGCGCGGCGCGATCAATCGCGGCGAAGTCATGTTCGTCGACCAGCACCTCTCCGAGACAGTCGAATTCCTGCGCACCGGCCAGTTCGGTAAGCTGGATGTGGCCGTGATCGAGGCGGTCGCCATCACGGAAGACGGCGGCCTCGTGCCAAGCTCGTCGGTCGGCAATTCGGCGAGCTTCGCGATCCTCGCCGAAAAGGTGATCGTGGAGATCAACCTCGCGCAGCCCCTCGCTTTCGAGGGCATGCACGACATCTGGATTCCGGGGCAACGCCCGCACCGCGGGCCGCTGCCGATCGTCGACGTGCGCGACCGTGTCGGCACGAACGTGGTGAAGATTGCGCCGGAGAAGATCGCGGCCATCGTCATTACCCAAACGCCGGACAGCGCGTCCAACGCGCTGCCGCCGGACGCCGACACGCAACGCATTGCGGGGCATCTGATCGAGTTCTTCCAGCACGAAGTCTCGCGCGGCCGACTGCCGCGCGCGCTGCCCGCGATTCAGTCGGGCATCGGCACCATCGCCAACGCCGTGCTCACGGGCTTCATCGATTCGCCGTTCGAAGACCTGACGATGTACTCGGAAGTCCTTCAGGACTCGACCTTCGATCTGATGGACGCCGGCAAGATGGTGTTCGCCTCGGGCTCGTCGATCACCGTATCGCAGGCCGTACAGGACCGCGTATTCAAGCATCTGGAGCGTTATCGCGACAAGTTGGTGCTGCGTCCGCAGGAAGTCAGCAACCATCCGGAAGTCATCCGGCGTTTGGGGCTCGTTGCGCTGAACACCGCGCTTGAGGTCGACATCTACGGCAACGTGAATTCGACGCACGTCGGCGGCACGCACATGATGAACGGCATTGGCGGATCGGGCGACTTCGCCCGCAACGCCCGCATGGCGATCTTCGCCACCAAGTCCGTCGCGAAGGACGGCAAGATTTCGAGCATCGTGCCGATGGTGCCGCACGTCGACCACAACGAGCACGACGTCGACATCATCGTGACCGAACAGGGGCTGGCCGATCTGCGCACGCTTGCGCCGCGCGAGCGGGTGAATCTCGTCATCGACAACTGCGCACATCCGAGCTACCGCGACGTGCTGCGCGAGTACTACCGTGACGCGCAGCGCTACGGCGGTCACACGCCGCATGCGCTGGAGCGCGCATTCGACCTGCACGTCAATTTGCGCGAGCGCGGCTCGATGCTGTTGGGTAAGTGAGGTAACCGACATCGGCGCCGAACGCCATCGCCGGGGGGCGGGCGAGCGGACGCCGATTGGCCGGCACCGACGCACACCGTCGGCGCCGAGAAGAACGTGAGACGCATGCGGTCTCATGGGCCGAACGCGGGTGAGAGCGTTGCGGCATTCACGGCTCGCCGGCGTTCGCGGGCGAGCCGTTTTTTACGCGACGCTCACGCTTGTCTGTCGCGCCTGCGTCTGGTCGGGCACCGACACCCGACTCATGCGATCATGCGCTGCGCCCGATTTGCCGCATGATGGGCGGCGCCCTGCGCGCCATCGATACGGAAAATCGACACCAGCTCGCGCAGGCCGCTCGACTGCGCGGCCATCGATTGCGCCGCCGCCGACGCCTCCTCGACCAGCGCCGCGTTCTGCTGCGTGACGGTATCCATCTGCATGACCGCCTGATTGACCTGCTCGATGCCCGTGCGCTGCTCGGTCGACGCTGCGGCAATCTCCGCCATCAGATCGGTCACCTGTTTGACGGCGCGCACCACTTCGTCCATCGTTCCCCCGGCCTCGCCCACCAGCTTTGCCCCCTCGCCGACCTGACGCGTCGATGCATCGATCAACTCCTTGATCTCCTTTGCGGCGTTGGCGCTGCGCTGCGCGAGGGTGCGCACCTCGCCCGCGACAACGGCGAAGCCACGTCCCTGCTCGCCCGCGCGTGCCGCTTCGACCGCAGCGTTGAGCGCGAGAATGTTGGTCTGGAAGGCGATGCCCTCGATCACGCTCGTAATGTCCGCCACGCGTGCGGAGCCGTCGGAAATCTCACGCATCGTCTCGACCACCTGACGCACCACTTCGCCACCGCGCTGGGCGATGTGCGATGCATTCGACGCGAGCACGTTGCCCTGCTCGGCGTTATCGGCATTCTGTTTGACGGTGGTCGTGAGCTCTTCCATGCTCGCCGCCGTTTCCTCCAGCGACGCCGCCTGTTGCTCGGTACGCGAGGACAGATCGGTGTTGCCCGCCGCGATTTGCGCCGAACCGGTGGCAATACTCTCGCTGGTCGTGCGCACCTGTCCCACGACTTGCGCGAGCTTCGCGTTCATGTCCTTGAGCGAGCCGAGGAGTTGGGCGAGTTCGTCTCGACCTTCGACGTCGATGCGCGAACTGAGGTCGCCACGCGCGACAGTCTGCGCAATGTCGACACAGCGGCCGATCGGCACGGTGATCGAGCGCGTGATGAGCCATGCGATGACCGTGGCGACGGCGAGCGCCAGCAAAATCAACACGATCGCTGCAATGAACGCGGCGCGATAGTTAGCCGCAGCGGCGTCGGTCGCGGCCATGGCGCCCTGACGGTTGAGCGCCACGTGAGCGGCGATCCGCTCGCTGAGCGAGGCGAAGCTTTTGACGGCATCTGTCGTGAGTAGCGCGCGTGCCTGGGCTTTCGCGCCCTCGTCGCCCTGATCGAGCGACGCCACCCGATTGTCGATGGCGACGTAGTCGGCCCACGCCGCCTTGACCGCATCGTAAGCGCGGCGGTCTTCGTCCGACGCAATCATTCGGGTGTAGCCGTCGAGCGTCTTGCCCATCAGATCGATGGCGGCCTGACGTTTGGCGGCCTCTTCCCGATGCGAATTCTCGTCGGCGGCCAGCAACATGGCGAGCGATGCGCGACGCGCCGAATTGGCGGCGACCTGCGCCGTGCCGAGCGTCTGCACGCTGGGCAGCCAGTTGTCGGCAAGATCGCGTGTGCCCGCATAGATTCGCGACGCCTGAAACACCGCCATACCGCCCACGATACACAACAGCACCAACGTGATGGCGAACCCCAGGGTCAGCCGTGTGCCGATTTTCAGACGACTCAAGAACTTCATGCCCGCTCCATATGCGACAAAACGATAACAATCGCATGCCATAACGGGCGACCATTCAAGAAACTTGAGCCAATAATCGTGAGATTCTCATCCAATGGCTTTTGAAATGCTTCGATTTCGCCAAACGAAGCCAATTCCAGCCAATTCCACCGACGCCGGTTTTACCGAACAAACCAGAAACAAACCGGAAATTGCGCAAGGGTTTTAATATTTTTTATAATATATTTTGCAATCTATCGATTGAATATTATGCGACCCGCCACATCGCCACATTGCCGAACTGACGCGGCAACATGGCGACCGGCCCATGTGTCCGTTCACTGACTGCCGCGCCTAACGGCTCGCGCCGTCAATGGGCGTCGGGTGCACCGTATCGAGATCGATACCGTCGATGCAGCGCACATTGACGGCCGCCATTTTGGCGCCGTCAGGCATTTGACCGAAGGCGAACGCTTCAACGCCGCAATTTGGGCAGAATTGATGACGTATCACGTGCTTGTTGAAAAGATATTCGCGCGCCTTTCCTTCACCGGCGGTTTGTGAAAAATCCGCAATCGGCGCGAATGCGAGAATCAATCCGCGCTTTTTGCAGATAGAACAATTGCACGTAATTGTTTTGGACAAATCAATATTTGCCGTGAAGCGCAAATCGCCGCAGTGGCAACCGCCTGAGTATTGTTGATTCGCCATGACGTATCTCCTCCGGGGATAGGGATGTCGCCGACACCACGCGAACCGCTTGCCTGGGGATGGTTTGGGGAATATCGGAAGCGCCGCCGGCGTGCGCTCCATTGTGCGACAAAATCCGGCGGGCGGGCAGCGACCGGCGGCAGTGCGCCGGCCGTGCCGAAGAAGGTTAAGGAAGGGCGACGGAAAAAGGTGTCACCGCAGTTCACGTTGCGTGAGACAGCGGCGTGAGACAGCGCCGACTCAGGCGGCCAATGCCGGTTCGTCTCGCTGTGCGTCGCGAGGGCCACGCGTACCCTGCGACGCGTGCATGACCGTGACGCCGTGACGGCCATGTTCGCGCAACTGGAAGAGCGCCACCGTGGCGGCGAGGTTGCGCGCCTGCTCGCTGAGCATGGCGGACGCCGCCGCAGACTCCTCGACCAACGCCGCGTTTTGCTGCGTCGACTGGTCCATCTCGGCCACGCTGCGGTCAATCTGGCTGATGCCCGTGCTCTGTTCCGTCATCGCCGTGTGGATTTCGCCGATCAGGCGGCGCACGCGCGAAATGCCATCGACGATCTCGCCCATCGTGTCGCCTGCCGCCTGCACACGTTGCGTGCCGCTCCTGACGTTCTGCACCGACGCTTCGATGAGCGTCTTGATTTCCTGGGCGGCAGCAGCGCTGCGTTGCGCCAGCGTACGCACTTCGCCGGCAACGACGGCGAAGCCACGTCCCTGTTCGCCGGCACGTGCCGCTTCCACCGCCGCGTTGAGCGCCAGAATGTTGGTCTGGAACGCAATGCCGTCGATCACACTGATGATCTCGGTAATGCGCTCGGACGACTGCGCAATCTCGCTCATCGTCGTGACCGCGCCGGTGACGACGTCCCCGCCGCGCGCAGCGGCGTCGCTGGCCTCGTTGGCCAGGCGCGTGGCATGTTCGGCAGCCTCTGCCGTCTGCTTGACGCTCGCGGTCAGTTCGGTGAGCGCCGCCGACGTCTCCTGCAATGTGCCGGCGGACGCCTCGGTGCGCTGCGAGAGATCGCGGTTGCCCATTTCGATTTCGCTCGTGGCGGACGTCATGCCGTGAACGCCCGAGCGCACGTCGAGCATGACCGTGCTGATCTTGTCCACGAACGCGTTGAACGACTTCGAGATCTGCGCGACTTCGTCATGGCCGATGACGTCCAGACGACGCGTCAGATCGCCACCACCCGAACCGATGGTGTCCATCGCATCGCGCACCTGCGACAGGCGGCGAAACGCCTGCGACGTGAAGAAACTGGCGATACCGATAGCGCACAGCGTCAAGACGATGAGCGAGACGACCGTGCCGCTGAGCACGCTCGAGAGGCCGGCAGTCGCCTCCGCCTTGTCGAGGGCCACGACGAAAAGCCAGTCGGTGCCGGGCACCGGCTGTGCCTTGACAAGCTTTGCTGCACCGCCGAGTTCGACTTGCGTCGGCTGCGTCGCGTGCTCCATCTTGCCGAGGGCGTCGGACGTGAGCGCAGGGGCGAGATCGCTCGATGCCTTGAGCATAAGCTTTTCGTCCGGGTGCGCGATCACGAGACCGTCACGCGAGACCACGAAGGCGAGGCTCGACGGCGTGGGGTGCACGGCTTTCACGACATCCTGCACGGCGTCGAGCGGCACCGCGCCGCTCACTGCACCGAGCGTCTGGCCATCACGCAGGATAGGGGCGGCGAAGGACACATACAGCTTGCCCGAGGCGATGTCGGCGTACGGCTTGACGACGGTCAGCTTGCCTGCGGCAGTAGCGCCCTTGTACCAGGGGCGTGCCGTGGGATCGTAATCGGGCGGCGTGGGGCCACTGGAGAAATACGACTTGTCGCTCCAGCCGATGCTGGAGATCGGAAAGCCATTGGTGGCGCCGAGCAATTTCGTGAGCGCCACGCCCTGCTCACCCTTTTCGACGGCGGCCGCGGTGCCCACCACCGACTGGCCCTTGGCGGCAGCCCAGCGTTCGACCGCCAGCGTGTTGCCACGCGCCACGGCGTCGAGCGTATCGGATATGGTGGACATCATGCTGTTGCGCACGATGAGGTAAGTGGTAATGCCGGAGAGGATCAGTGCACCAATGACGGTGGCACACGCAATCAGAATGATGCGTGTTCTAAGGGAAGAGACTGTCATGCTGTCGAGGCAGGCCTGCGGCTAGGGGGGGTCGAAGACAGGAGACCGGCACCCAGGCTACCGGCTCCACGAGGTGGGAGATCCCACTTCAGAAGTTACGGCAGGCGGCGAGAAAACTTTAGGTGTTAACCCGGAATCGGTGAAGACACGCGCCCCATCGTTATGGACAGCGAAACGTCAGGGATACGAACGGACCGCGCGAGGTTTGCAACACTCGGCCGATGCCGCAAAGCACGCTGCCTGCGCAAGGTAGGTATCAAGCGTTTGCCGCGGCTTGGGCTTCGGTCTGCTCGATGGCTTTGACGATGATGCGCAGCGTGGCGTCGAGATGGGCTTCGGTATGCTTGCGTGCAGCCGCGATGTCGCGGACGCGGTATTCGTCGAGCATCTTGCTGTGCTCCTGATTGCTGACGTCGACGTGGACAGGCCGCATGTAAAGCGACAAGGCGATGTACGGTCCCGACGCGTCGCGCAAGGTCTTGATCAGATGCGCCAGTCGCGACTCGTCCTGCGAGGCCCACAACGCCGCGTGGAACGCCTGATTCAGCTCGGTCCATTTGACGACGTCCGTCGTGGCGAGCATCTCGGCATGCAGTGCTTGCGCCTGCGCGATGTCTTCCTCGCGAATCGTCGCCATTGCCTGCTCGGCCATCATCGGCTCGAGCGTCATGCGAAGCCGGTACAACTCATTGACGTCGTCGATCGTCAGGCCGCGCACCACCGCGCCCCGGTGCACATCGAAAAACACGAGCCCCTCGGAGACCAGCGTGCGCAACGCTTCGCGCACAGGCGTGGTCGACATGTCGAGCCGACGCGCCAGATCGTCCTGGCGCAGCCGGTCCCCCGCCTTCAAGCGGCCCTGCAGAATCTCGGTGCGCAAAGTCTCGATGGCGTACTGATACGCCGTGAGCCGGCGGCGGCCAGCGGTGCCGGTCACCGAAGCGGATGCGGGGGACGTGCTTTTCAAAGGAAGGCCGTGTGTAGATTTATCGACGCGTGAGTTTACTCCAATTTGCCAGTGCGTCCCCGAGGTCAGCGGCCGTCGTGCCCGAGGCCAGAAGCGCGGTCACGAGCAGTCGCGACTTGAGCGGCGACAGCCAGCCGGACAAGTGCGCCCCGCGACGTGCCAGGTCAATTTCGGAACCCACGTAGCCATAGGTCTGCGAGGCCGTCGACCCTGCGGCGGCCCGGCTGGCGATCACGATCGGGACCTGCGCGCTCAACGCACCGATGCGCTGTGCAAATCCGAACGACACATGCCCGGCGCCCTGCGCCGCAATCACGACCGCCTCGTAGCCGGCCTTGACCGCCATCTCGGCAAGTTCGCCGTCGTCTCCCAGTACGGCGGTCACGAGCGCCACCTTCGGCCACGCGCGCACCGGACGCGCCAACGGCTCCGTACGTGCCGGGCAGCCGTGAAAGTACGTTGGCCGCCCCTCCACCAGACGTGCCGCAACCCCACCATCGATCGAGGTAAACGCCTGCACGGCCAGCGCATCGCTCTTGCTGACCCAGCGTGCGTAATGGACCGTGTCGTTCATCACGACGAGCACACCGCGCCCCGCGCTCTCGGGATGGCATGCCGTGCGCACCGCCGCGAGCAAATTCGCCGGTCCGTCTGCGCCGGCGGCCTGCGGCGCTCGCATCGCTCCGGTGATCACGAGCGGCGCGGGCAACGTCCAGAACAGATCGAGCAGGAAGGCCGTCTCCTCGAGCGTGTCGGTGCCCTGCGTGAGCACCACGCCGCTCGCCCCCGCTGCGATCTGTTGCTCTGCCCAGGCGAGCGCAGCCATCAGATCGTCGTAGCCAAGCGAGGCGCTCGGCAACTGGCGCAACGATTCGGTCCGGATCTCCGCCACCTCGGACAGGCCGGGCACCGAGCGGGCCAGTTGCGTGGCGTCGAGCGTCGGGACCACACCACCGGCGGCGTCGGAGGGCGTCATGCTGATCGTGCCGCCAAGCGACGCTACCGCCACCACGGGCAATAACGCATGCGGAGAGGGCGCCCCCCCACTACCGGCCGGCGTAGGCGCGATGGAATCTGCGGGGACAGGGGGAACAGCGGAAGCGGCGGAAGCGGCGGGGATTTGGGTCATGGTGGGCGAATTTTTGATTTCAGTTGATATGCATTGTGCATTATATATAATCGACAATCGTTTGCGAAGGCCATTCCCCCTTCGTTCTCGTCCCCCAAAGCACAATCAACGTTCAGGAGATGTCATGCACCCAACCTCTTCGGGCCATCCGGTCGCCGGAGCGACCCGCTACCGATTCGCGGTCTTTGCGCTGATCGTGGTGATCGCCCTTGTCAACTACATCGACCGGGGTGCGATTTCGTATTCGGCCGCGCAAATCACATCGGAGTACGGATTCGACCGGGCCGGTTGGGGCGCAGTCCTTGGCTATTTCGGTTACGGATATATGTTCGGGGCGTTGTTCGGCGGCGCGCTGGCGGATCGGTTGGGCGCAAAGAAGGTATGGGTGATCGCGGGCATTGCGTGGTCGGCGTTCGCCATCGCCATGATCTGGGCGGGCGACATCGGCATCGCGGTGTTCGGCGGCTCGGCACTCACGGGCTTCGCCACGATTCGCGTGCTGTTCGGGTTTGCCGAAGGGCCGGCCTACTCCATCATCAACAAGACGATGTCGGCCTGGGCCTCACCGTCGGAGCGCGGCTTTGCCGTGTCGATCGGATTGCTGAGCACGCCGCTGGGCGCGTTGCTCACTGCCCCGGTGGCCGTCGGCTTGCTGCTGCTGACCGATAGTTGGCGCACCATGTACATCGTGCTTGGCGTGGCAGGTTTCGTATTGATTGCGCTGTTCGCACGCGTTTATACGAACCGTCCGGAAGACAACCCGCGCGTGAATGCGGCGGAAGTGGCGCTGATTCAGGCGGGACGTCCTGCACAGCATTCGTCGTCGGCTGCGGCCGCGAGTGAAATGCCTTGGTGGAGCTTCTTCAGGAGTCGCACGCTGGTATTCAACTCCATCGGATATTTCGCGTTTATCTACGTCAACTTCATGCTGTTGACCTGGACGCCGAAGTATCTTGCGGACGAGTTTCACTTCACGTTGTCGTCGCTGTGGTACATCGGCATGATTCCCTGGACGGGCGCATGCGTGACGGTGCTGCTCGGCGGGCGCATTTCCGACTGGTTGTACCGCAAGACGGGCAAGCTGGTGATTGCACGCAGCTGGTTCGCGGCGGCCTCGCTCACATGCACGACCTTGTGCTTCCTGATGGTGTCCCAGGCACAAAGCGTGTGGGCGGTGATTGCGCTGATGACGCTGGGCAACGCGCTCAATGCGCTGCCAAACTCGGTGTACTGGGCCGTCGTGATCGATACGGCACCGACGCGCGTGGGCACATTCAGCGGATTGATGCACTTCATTGCGAACATTGCCTCGGTGCTCGCGCCGACGCTGGCCGGCATCCTGTCGGCGAAATACGGCTACTCGTCGATGTTCGTTGCGACGGCGGTGGCGACGGCTGTCGGGGTTTTCGCCATGTTGCAGGTCAAGCCCGGCGTCGGCCCGAAAATCGGGCGTTCCAAAGCGGAGACGGTGACGGTTTGATACCGGCGCCTGTGATCCCAGGCGCTGAGGGGCTTACCGCCCCCCCTGGCGTCCGGGGAGATCGGGCGATCCGGAGTTTCTGGCGCTAGTCGCCCATGGCGCGAAGGCAATGGTCACGGTCGGCGGCGCCCGTGATGCCGCTCACGAGCAGCGGCAGCTTTCGCGTCATGTTCAACATGACAAGCTTGCCAACGCCTCCGGGCGCAGCCCGCACCGTGTCGCCTACCGCGAGGCGCACCGAAGCGGCCTCCTGCCCCGGCTGCCGCAGCAGTTCGAACACCGCGCAACTTCCCGATACGAAGCGCACAACAAATCGCCCGCGTGACTCGTCAACGACATCGACCACGCCATCTTCTACTGTCATGCATCCTTCTCCACACCTGCCGGCATGATCGCAACGTTACAGATCACGACCGGCGTTCGTTTTGTAACGCGAATGACCTGTCCGACGTCCGCCAGGCGACCCCCAGTATCAACCCCAGGAGAAGCCCGAAAATGGCCGACTCAAATATTTGATGGACGAATCCTAGCAAAAGCAACTCAACAAATGAAAGGAACAGCGCTGCCTCCGTCACTGGCACCTTGCCGGTCCACAGGAGAGAGAAACTCCCGAGTGCGCTCCGCCGGAATACGATCATCGCGTACGTAATGATGGAAAAAAACATCGCCATCCCGACAATGCCAGTCTCTGCCAAATTGCCGATATACCCGTGCGCGGAGAGGCTGTATGCGTACTTTTGCATGTTCTCTTGCCAAACAGCGGTATAACCAGCGCCGAAGACTGGCGCCCTCGCCAGATTCTGGAGGGCGGTGTAGGTAGTGAGGCGTCGAGCAAAGTCGATGCGTTGCTCTGGCGGGAGCTTAAATTCTCCCGGAACGTCTTCGACGTCAAAACTTGTCCCGGACGTCAATCTTCCTAGATCGATACGTGGTTCCGAACCGTAAATGAGTATCGGCAGCAACGCGGCCAGCACGGCGATCGGAACGGCGAATTTCATATATTCGAGAAATTGCTGCCGCCGATAGACATACAACATAACGGCCACGACAGGGATGGTGAGCAGCACTACGGATCGCGACTCTCGCATTGCATATAGGGCCACCAAAAGCAATATGGCGCTGAACCACTTCGCACCTTTTGGCCCTGCAAGCCAATTAGCCATCAGCATGGGCGTGGATACGCAAAGAAGGATCGCAAACACCGTCCGTATCGACGAGCCCTCTCGATAGAGCATCGCATCACCGCCTTGGTAGAAATTGACAACGGCCATTGCGAGAAACGTCACGATCAGCAATGCGAAGCCATTCGGCAATCGATCCAGAACGTTGTGCCTGCCAAGGAGGATTCCAAGGCTGAGCGCAGGCAAGACCGACAACACCGCATAGGCCGCGTACTCGACACCGAACCGGGGATTGGATGTCCACAGCGCCGACAGGGCCATGTAAAGATACAGTGGCAGAACGATAAGAACGCCCTTTCCGACGGCAGCGACGTCCTTAAATTGCCAGCCCGAGAGCGTGAAAACAAGGAGGACAGCGATGAAAAAGCAGATCAGCAGCAGTCGATACAAATTGCCATAGATCGAAAGAACATATCCGGCACTGATCAAAAAGAATGCAAGCTCACAACGAGAGAAGCGCCCCATAGCGTCACTTTATTCTTGCAGAATTTTTTCCGAAGTCAGCGTAACGGACGTAACCGGACAATCATAGTGAAAACTTGAAAGCAAATGTGACGTGAGGTGGCACGGGATGCCGCATCGCCCCCCCCCACCCCGCAGTTACATGGAACCGTCGGCTGGATCAGCAGACCGTCACGGGCGGAACGCCCGATTCGTCGCCCCATTGTGACTTGATCTCGAGGACTCGCAAGTATTCCATCTTTGAATTCTCAGTCGAAAGAATGCAAAAAGCCCCTGACGTCACCGTCAGGGGCTTATCTACTTCTTTGGTAGGCCGTGCTGGGTTCGAACCAGCGACCAAGGGATTATGAGTCCCCTGCTCTAACCGCTGAGCTAACGGCCCTCAACTACCGGCGCTCGCTCAGCAGCAATCAATTGCCTTCGAGGAACGACTTGAGCTTGTCGGAACGGCTCGGGTGACGCAGCTTGCGCAGCGCCTTGGCTTCAATCTGACGAATACGCTCACGCGTCACGTCAAACTGCTTGCCCACTTCCTCGAGCGTGTGGTCCGTGCTCATCTCGATACCGAAACGCATGCGCAGCACCTTGGCTTCACGCGGCGTCAGCGAATCGAGCACGTCCTTCACGACGTCGCGCATACTACCATGCAATGCCGCGTCGGCAGGGGCTACCGTGCCAGTATCTTCGATGAAGTCGCCCAAATGCGAATCGTCGTCGTCACCGATCGGCGTTTCCATGGAGATCGGCTCCTTCGCGATCTTCATGATCTTGCGGATCTTGTCCTCCGGCATTTCCATCTTCTCGGCCAGCGTCGCCGGATCCGGCTCGACACCGGTTTCCTGCAAGATCTGACGCGAGATCCGGTTCATCTTGTTGATCGTTTCGATCATGTGCACCGGAATACGGATGGTACGCGCCTGGTCCGCGATCGAACGCGTGATGGCCTGACGGATCCACCACGTCGCATACGTCGAGAACTTGTAACCACGACGGTATTCGAACTTGTCCACCGCCTTCATCAGGCCAATGTTGCCCTCCTGAATCAGATCGAGGAATTGCAGACCGCGGTTCGTGTACTTCTTCGCAATCGAAATCACCAGACGCAAGTTCGCTTCGGTCATCTCGCGCTTTGCCTTGCGGGCACGGCGCTCGCCTTCCGACATCTTGCGATTGACGTCCTTGAGTTCCGCCAGCGGCAACACCACACGCGCCTGCAGGTCGATCAACTTCTGTTGCAGTTCCTGCACGGCCGGCACGTTACGCTCGACCACCGAGCTGTAGGCCTTGTTATCGGCCACGACCGTGTAGATCCAATCGAGATTGGTTTCGTTGCCCGGGAAACGCGACACGAAATCCGCGCGCGGCATACCGCACTTGTCGACCACGATGTTCAGGATGGCACGCTCGATGTTGCGCACTTCGTCCACTTGCGAACGCAGCGTGTCGCACAGACGCTCGACCGTACGCGCAGTGAAGCGAATCGTCATCAACTCGGCCTGGATCGACTCGCCAGCCTTCACGTACGGCTTCGACTGGTAGCCTTCCTTCTCGAACGCGCGGCGCATCTTGCCGAACCAGTCGGCGATCACTGCGAACTTGGCGAGCGAGTCACGCTTGAGCTGTTCGACCTGCGCTGCCGAAGCCGCGCCGCCGCTGCCGCCGCTATCCTCTTCTTCGTCGCCTTCCTCCTCTTCCTCTTCTTCCTCGTCTTCTTCCGCATCGGCGTCGAAGTCTTCGTCTTCGGAGGCTGCGGCAGCCGCATTGGCTTCCGCATTAGGATCGATCAGGCCGTCGACCACTTCGTCGATACGCATTTCCTCGCGCTCGACCTTCTCGGCCATCGCGAGGATCTCGGCGATCGTCGTCGGGCATGCGGAGATGGCCTGCACCATGTGCTTGAGGCCCTCTTCGATGCGCTTCGCGATCTCGATTTCACCTTCGCGCGTCAGCAGCTCGACAGTCCCCATCTCGCGCATGTACATACGCACCGGGTCGGTCGTGCGACCAAACTCGGAGTCGACGGTCGACAGGGCCGCTTCCGCCTGCTCCTCGACTTCGTCGTCCGTTGCCGCATTCGGCGCATTGTCGTTGAGCAGCAGCGTTTCGGCATCCGGCGCCTGCTCGTACACGGCAACGCCCATGTCGTTAAACGTTGCGATCACGCCTTCCAGCGCGTCGCCTTCCACCACGTCGTCGGGGAGGTGGTCGTTGATCTCTGCAAAGGTCAGGAAGCCTCGTTCCTTGCCCAGCTTGATCAGTGTCCGCAGCTTGCCGCGACGTTCCTCAAGTTCCTCGGCCGTACCGGGCTGGTGCGAGGAAAATGCGTCCTTGAGCAGTGCTTTCTCTTTTGCCCGGCGATCACGCGCCTTCTGCTTTTCCACTTTGGTCTGATCTTCGTTCACGGGTTGATCATTAGTATTCGCTGCGACGTTCTGCTCCACCGGGACCTTGGTCTTCGCGGCCCTGCCGCGTGCTTTAGGCACGACCGGCTCAACTGCTGCCGGCGTAACCTCCACCACTGCCTCCGGTTTGCTGGAAGCCCCGGTCTTGCGTGAGGCTTTCGTCGCAGGTGTACTGCGGCCCGCCAGGCTCGAAGCCTTGGCGGTAGTTGCGCTCTTCGCGCTTTTTTCAGCGGGTTGTCGGGCCTGCGGTTTCCCGCCTGCCGTCGCCTTCGTGGCCGTTGCCGCTCGGGTCGCCTTGACCTTGACGGGCGGCTCGGACTTCACCGTCGGCCTGGCTGCCTTCGCAGCCCCCACCGTCGTGGCGGTCGCACTCTTGCGCTTGGTGACATCGGTCACCTTCGCAGCCGTCTTGCCGGTCGCCTTCGTGGCACCGGCAGCTGCCTTTGTTTGCGTAGTACGTTTCGCCGAACTTGCCTGGCTGGCTGCCTTCTTGGCTTGCGACGCCGCACCGGCCTTTGCTGCAACGACACTTTTCGCAGATCGAGACGCCCCCTTCCCACCAGATGCCGCCGCCGCACTGGCCGTGCGCTTTGCCTTCGGTGAAGGGGTTACCGCCTTTTTTCCGCTGGTCGTTGTCATCTTTGCCATAGCGATCTCGCTTGCCAGAAAACAGCCCACTGAAAACCTTCTATTGTAGCACGCGGGCTTACCTCAACTTCGCGTGCCTCCTGTGCCGGCCGTAGCCAGCCACCGCTTCAATTCGTCGCGTTCGCGCGACAGCGCTTGAGCGTGGCGCAATTCATCGGACGTCAACGACGTCCGCTTGAAAATCGACTCCAGTTCCTCGCACAACCGGTCGTAGTGCAGTCGCTGGATCGCACTGCGCAACTCGGTGAGCCGCAACGCGATCTGCTCTTCGCGACGCTCGACCTGCGCCTCGTCTTCCGGGTCGAACAACATCAGATCGCGCGCATTTTCCTCGAACGAGAGGATTTCGCGGATGATGTCGTCAAAACTCGCCCAATTCGGTGAAATCTTCAGCCGGTCGGACAGATAGCGAAAGTCGGCCTGCGCGCCCATTTCGCGGCAAAGCGTCAACACTTCCGAGAAAATCTCGCCGTGATGACTCATTTCGCGCAAAATCTTGGTCTCTTCTTCCGTCAATTCGTTTCCAAGCGCCGGGAACATCAGCAAATTCTGCAATGCCCGGTGCTCGGTGCCCACTACACGACGCTTCTCGCGCTTGGCTGGCGCCTTATCCCACGGGTTCTGACGGCGTGCCGCGCCGATATGCAACTCGCACAGTTCCGCCACCTCTTCGACCGAACTGCCCACCCGCTCGGCGAGCGCATGGATGATCTGACCGCGCAGCGCGTTCGCCGGCATTTGCTGCAATAGCGGCTTGGCTTCGAACAACGCGCGCGCCCGCCCCTCCGGCTGATGCATTTCCTTGCCTGCGGTCACCTCGCCGATCAGGAACTGCGACATCGGCATGGCGCGCGCGACTTCGTCTGCAAACGCCTGTGTGCCGTGCTCACGCACATAGCTGTCCGGATCATGCTCGCTCGGCAAAAACAGAAACTTGAAGCTCCGGTTGTCGTCGGCGTGCGGCAGGCAGGCTTCGAGTGCCCGGCGCGCAGCGCGTCGGCCCGCGGCGTCGCCATCGAAGCTGAACACCACCGTTTCGGTCTGACGCAACAGCTTTTGTACATGCATCGGCGTGCAGGCGGTGCCCAGCGTGGCCACGGCCTGCGGGAAGCCGAGCTGCGCGAGCGCCACGACATCCATATAGCCTTCGACGACCAGCACGTACCCCGCGTCGCGAATCCCGAGGCGCGCTTCGAAAAGTCCGTAAAGCTCGCTCCCCTTGCTAAAGAGCGGGGTTTCCGGAGAGTTCAGGTACTTGGGCTCGCCTTTGTCCAGCACGCGTCCGCCAAAGGCAATCACCTGGCCCTTCGTATTGCGGATCGGGAACATGATCCGGTCACGGAAACGGTCGTAACGTCGTTTCACGCTACCCGCCTCTGCCTTTTCGCTCTCGATGACAAGTCCGGCATCGAGCAACTGGTCGTCGCGGTAGTTCTCGAACGCGGCCTCAAGGTTCTGCCATGCATCGGGGGCATAACCCAAGCCGAAATGGGCGGCAATCTCACCCGTCAGTCCGCGTCGCTTCAGATACTCGATCGCCACCGGCGAGCCGCGCAGTTGCTTGCGATAGTAGTCGCAGGCACGCGTCATGACGTCCACCAGTCCGAGCGTTTGCGCACGCTGCGCTGCCGGTGCCGGGGCGCCCGGCATCGGCGCCTCACGCGGCACATCGAGCCCGACATTGCGGGCCAACTCCTCGACGGCTTCGACGAAACCGAGTCCGGCATGCTCCATCAGGAAGCTGATCGCGCTGCCGTGCGCGCCACACCCGAAGCAATGGTAGAACTGCTTGGTGGGACTTACCGTAAATGAGGGCGACTTCTCATTATGAAAGGGGCACAGCCCCATGAAGTTCGCCCCACCCTTTTTCAGCTGAACGTAACGACCCACCACCTCGACAATGTCGACGCGGTTGAGCAGGTCCTGCAAAAACGACTGGGGAATCACTGGATCGGTGCCATCGCAGCGCGGCGCCGAACCATCGCAAGCGCGACGGCCCCGTACCGCACCACTGGTTTACGCAGCCAACGCCGCCTTCACTTGCGCCGACACGACGGTCATGTCGGCGCGACCGGCCAACAGGCCCTTGAGCACGCCCATCACCTTGCCCATGTCCTGCGGTCCGGCGGCACCCGTTTGTGCCACCGCCGCCTTCACGGCCTGCGCGACTTCGTCTGCCGAGAGCTGCTGCGGCATGTAGACCTTGAGCACTTCGAGTTCAGCGGCCTCCTTGTCGGCCAAATCAGTGCGGCCGGCAGCCTGGAACTGGCTGATGGAATCCTTGCGTTGTTTGATCAGCTTGTCGACGATAGCGACGGTGGCGGCATCGTCAAGCTCGATGCGCTCGTCGACTTCCTTTTGTTTGATTGCCGCAAGCAACAGACGGATGGTCCCCAATTTATCGGCGGCCTTGGCACGCATGGCCGTCTTCATGTCTTCGTTGATGCGTTCTTTCAGACTCATGAGCAGGGATTCCGGAATTCGATTACGTTTCAGTGTAGTGCATGCCGCCCCAAAGAAAAGGACGGCGACGGAGCGCCGTTTGCCGCCCGAAACCGCCGCCGCTGCACTGGCGCAGGATTGAGCGAGGCACAAAGCACAAAAACCCGCTTGGGGAGACGACCACGGATGTGATCACAAGCGGGCTCGCCGGAGACTCGGACCACCCCGGCCAAACGCCGGGTGGGCGCTTGCCTCCGTTGACGTGTCGGACGCTCAACGCACCATAGTGCGCCGGAGCCGTCACAGGCAGGTCTACCAACAAGCGCCGAAACGATGGTTGCTGCCGATTTGGCGTCGTCTCCACGAAGGAGAGAGCGTAGCATAGCCGTCGAGTGGCCGTCTATGCCAGCGCGTCGCCTTCTCGCAGGGCATTCAACCGTCGACCATCGGCGCCCCATCCCCCGAGCCCTTACATGGCAGCGCCGCCAGTTCCCTGCGCCGACGGCGACCGAATGCTCTCGGACATGGCGTGGGCACACGCCACCGCCGACGCCCATGCCCACTGGAAGTTATAACCGCCGAGCCAACCCGTGACGTCGACCACCTCGCCGACGAAGTGCAGCCCGGGTTGGGACCGCGCCTCCAGGGTGGCCGACGACAACGCCCGAGTGTCCACCCCCCCGCGCGTGACTTCCGCCTTGCGCCAACCTTCCGAACCACAGGGCTTGAGCGTCCAGCCGGAGAACGCCTGCGCGAGCGCACGCAACGCCTTGTCAGGCAACTCCTGTACGCGGGCTTGCGGCGACAGGCCGCTATTGGCGACCCATGCATCGGCCAAGCGCGCCGGCACCCATTGCGCCAGCAAGTTGCTCAATTGACGTTTGGATGTCGCCTTGGCATCAAGCAATGCAGCCTCGATGTCCGACGATGGCGCCAGATCGAGCGTAATTGGCTGTCCGGGCGTCCAGAAGCTGGATATCTGGAGAATGGCCGGTCCCGAAAGCCCGCGATGCGTGAACAGCAAGTCTTCGAGAAAACGCCCGGCGTCCTTACCCTTGCCCGTGCTGACCTCGACCTCGAGCGACAATCCCGACAGGCCCGCGAAAGGCGCCCACGTCGACGCATCGAACATCAAGGGCACGAGCGCCGGACGCGGCTCGACAATGTCGAGGCCGAACTGCCGCGCGATGCGGTAGCCCCAATCCGTCGCGCCGATCTTCGGAATCGAGAGTCCGCCAGTCGCGATCACGAGACGTTTGGCTGCGATATGCCCCGCATCTGTCGTCAAATGATAGCGATGCAGCCCACCCGCCTCCGTATAGGTCACGGTATGGACCGCGCAGGGCATGCGCCAGTGCACATGACCGGCAGCACACTCCTTGCGCAGCATGTCGATGATGTCTTCCGCGCTTTCGTCGCAAAACAGCTGTCCGCGATGCTTTTCGTGCCAGGCAATGCGGTGACGCTTGAGCAGATCCAGAAAATCGCGCGGCGTATAGCGTGCCAACGCCGAACGGCAGAAACGGGGATTTTCCGACAAATAATTCGCCGGCCCTGCGTTGATATTGGTGAAATTGCAGCGCCCGCCGCCTGAAATCCGGATCTTCTCCGCCAGACGTGTCGCGTGATCGATGAGCACCACGCGCAGCCCAAGCTGCCCGGCCACGGCCGCGCACATCAGGCCGGCTGCGCCAGCCCCTACAATCGCTACATCGAACTTTTCCATGGCGCGCATTGTAACCGGCAGCCGACAGGACCGACTGGTATACTTCCCGGTTCTCCCCATTCATGACGCCGCGCGCCTCCCCTCCCGCCATGCTGGTTTTAGGCATTGAAAGCTCCTGCGACGAAACCGGGCTCGCCCTGTACGACACCGAGGCCGGGCTGCTCTCGCACGCGCTGCATTCGCAGATTGCCATGCATCGCGAGTATGGCGGCGTGGTGCCCGAACTGGCGTCACGCGACCATATCCGCCGTGCCCTGCCGCTTGCCGAGGAAGTCCTCGCGCAGGCCGGCAAGCCGCTGAGCGCCGTAGACGCCATTGCCTACACCCAAGGCCCCGGCCTCGCGGGCGCATTACTGGTCGGCGCAAGCGTTGCCAATGCCCTGGCGTTTGCGCTCGATCGTCCAGTCGTCGGCGTGCACCACCTCGAAGGCCATCTGCTGTCGCCACTGCTCGCACCGGACGCCCCCGACTTCCCGTTCGTCGCCCTGCTGGTCTCAGGCGGGCACACGCAGTTGATGGAAGTTCGCGCCTTCGGCCAATACGCCATGCTCGGCGAGACGCTCGACGACGCGGCGGGCGAGGCCTTCGACAAAACGGCCAAGCTGCTGGGACTCGGCTATCCGGGCGGCCCGGCGGTCTCGCGCCTGGCCGAATTCGGCACCCCGGGGCGTTACGACCTGCCGCGACCAATGAAGCATTCGGGCAACCTCGATTTCAGCTTCAGCGGACTGAAGACTGCGGTGCTCACCCAAGTGCGCAATCTCGGCGGCAACGTCTGCGAGCAGGAAAAGGCCGACCTCGCCCGAGGCTTTGTCGACGCCATCGTCGAAGTGCTCGTCGCCAAATCGATGGCGGCACTCAAGCAGACAGGCATGAAAACGCTGGTCGTGGCCGGCGGTGTGGGCGCCAACGCGCAGCTTCGCGCCGGATTGAACGAAGCCGCACGACGTCGCGGCTATCGCGTGCATTACCCGGACCTCGCGTTTTGCACCGACAACGGCGCGATGATCGCTTTTGCCGGCGCGATGCGTCTCAAACACTGGCCCGACGAAGCCGACAGCGAATACGCCTACACCGTACGGCCGCGCTGGGACCTCGCCGATATCGTGCGAAGCGTCTGACGTCGGCGTCCGGCGCTGCCCATAAAAAAACCGCTCTGAAGAGCGGTTTTTTTGCGAGCGACGCGTCATCCACGCCGAATCAGTGCCCAATCAGGCCCAATCAGGCACCCATACGCTTATCGCGCTCGATCACGGCATACGCGCTGTGATTGTGAATCGACTCAAAGTTCTCGGCCTGGAGCACATAAGCCACGATACGCGGTTCGTTGTTAAGACGCGTCGCCACGTCACGCACCAGATCTTCCACGAACTTCGGATTCTCATACGCGCGCTCGGTCACGTACTTCTCGTCCGGGCGCTTGAGCAACCCCCACAGTTCGCACGACGCTTCTTCCTCGGCCATACGCACCAGATCCTCGACGGCGATATCGCCCGTGATCTCGGCATCGATCGTGATGTGCGAGCGCTGGTTGTGCGCACCGTACTGCGAAATCTTCTTAGAGCACGGGCACAGGCTTGTGACCGGCACCAGCACCTTGAGCCACACGCGCGTCTCGCCGTTGCGCACGTCGCCCATCAGCGTCACCTCATAGTCCATCAAACTCTGGACGCCGGAGACCGGCGCCGTCTTATTGATGAAGTACGGGAACGTGACCTCGATCCGCCCGGCTTCGGCCTCCAGCTTCTCGAGCATGCTGGCGAGCATCGCGCGGAAGCCGGCGACGTCCAGCGGCGCGCGGTTCGCTTCAAGCAATGCCACGAAACGCGACATGTGCGTGCCCTTCTGGTCGGCCAGCAAATGGACGTCGAGATTGAACAGGCCGACAGTGGCTTGCACATCGCCGTCGGCCAGGCGCACCGACAACGGATGACGGACACCGCGCACACCAACGCGCTGAATCGGAATCTGCCGGGTGTCGACGGTGCTCTGCACATCCGGCATGACGAAAGCGGGATTCATCTGGTTCATCTAGTTTCCTTCTTTGCCGGCAAGCCGACTGGGGGGAGGCAATGGGCAAAACGTACCCGATGCGCGACTTGCGAGCCTGCGCGGACGCCACCGGGGATGTGCCGGCGAACCCCGGCACGGGATGGGATGCGCTATGAAAAACGAAACGATCCGGCGCGCGAGCCGGATCGTTTGGACACTCAGGACTTCCGGGCGATTCAGGCGACGAGTTTCGTCGTCTTGCCGGCCGCCTGCGAGGTGTCGACCGGCTGGAGATCGAACCGCTCGCAGATCGACTTGGCGATGCCTGCGGCATCGAGACCCACTCCTGAGAGCAGCAGTGCCGGGTCGCCATGATCGATGAAACGATCAGGCAGGCCCAATTGTAGTACGGGTCGGTTACCCCCGCCGGCGAGCAGGGATTCTGCGACAGCAGAACCCGCGCCACCCATGATGCTGCCCTCTTCGACCGTCACGAGGTAGTCGTGCGTCTTCGCCAGACGCGCAATCAGTTCGTCGTCGATCGGCTTGACGAAACGCATGTCGGCCACCGTGGCGTCGAGCGTCTGCGCCGCTGCCAGCGACGGCGCCACCATGCTGCCAAAAGCCAGAATCGCGACGCGGCGTCCGGCTTGCGCCTGACTCTCGCGACGCACAATGCCCTTGCCGATCGGCAGTGCCGTCATCGTCTGCTCGATCGCGGCGCCCGTTCCTGCACCACGCGGATAGCGCACGGCCGACGGTCCGTCGATCTGCACGCCCGTGTAGAGCATCTGACGGCATTCGTTCTCGTCCGACGGGGCCATGATGACCATGTTCGGGATGCAACGCAGGAACGGAATGTCATAAGCCCCGGCGTGCGTCGCACCGTCTGCGCCCACGAGCCCCGAACGATCCAGCGCAAAGACGACCGGCAGATTTTGCAGGGCGATATCGTGGATCAGTTGGTCATAGCCGCGTTGCAGGAACGTCGAGTAGATGGCGACGATGGGCTTGAGACCTTCCGTTGCCATACCGCCCGCGAACGTCACCGCGTGCTGCTCGGCAATGCCCACGTCGTAGTAGCGATCGGGAAACCGCTTTTCGAATTCGACGAGGCCGGAGCCTTCGCGCATGGCCGGGGTGATGCCCACGATGCGCTTGTCGACGGCCGCGATGTCGCAGAGCCATTCCCCGAACACCTGCGTATAGGTCTTCTTGCTACTCGTGCTCGGCTTGATGCCTTCGGCCGGATTGAACTTGCCCGGACCGTGATACAGCACCGGATCCGCCTCGGCGAGCTTGTAACCGTAACCCTTGCGCGTGACGACGTGCAGGAACTGCGGCCCTTTGAGATTCTTGATGTTCTCGAGCGTCGGAATCAGCGAGTCGAGATCATGGCCGTCGATGGGGCCGATGTAGTTAAAGCCGAACTCCTCGAACATCGTGGCCGGCACCACCATGCCTTTCGCATGCTCCTCGAACTTGCGCGCCAGCTCCAGCACCGGCGGCGCCACGCTTAGCACCTTCTCCACGCCCTTTTTCGCTGCCGCGTAGAAGCGCCCCGACATCAGGCGGGCGAGATAGCGGTTGAGCGCGCCGACCGGCGGCGAAATCGACATGTCGTTGTCGTTCAGGATGACCAGCAGCGGCACATCTTCGTGCACGCCGGCGTTGTTCATCGCTTCGAACGCCATACCGGCCGTCATCGAACCGTCGCCAATCACAGCGATACCGAAGCGGTTCTCGCCCTTCGTGCGTGCGCCGAGCGCCATGCCGAGCGCCGCCGAGATCGACGTGCTCGAATGCGCCGTGCCGAACGTGTCGTACGGCGACTCGTCGCGCTTCGGAAATCCGGAGATGCCGCCCAGTTGACGCAGCGAACCCATCGCGTCGCGACGACCGGTCAGGATCTTGTGCGGATAGCTCTGGTGGCCCACATCCCAGACAATGCGATCTTCCGGCGTGTTGAAGACGTAGTGCAGCGCAATCGTCAGTTCGACCGTGCCGAGGTTGGACGACAGGTGGCCGCCCGTACGCGACACGCTCTCGAGCACGAAAGCCCGCAGCTCTTCGGCCAGCGGCGCGAGTTGGCGACGCTCCAGACGCCGCAGATCGGCCGGGTCATCGATAGTATTTAGAAGTTCGTACATCGTCGTTCCATATATAGGCGTTCTTTACCGGGCAGCGCCCCCTGTGAGCTGTCCCCGATCTCCTGCCGGTGCGTTCTGTGGGGAGATCGCGCCGACCCTCCATGCCCCTTGCATATTTCTGTTGCATGCGGCCCCGCAAACGCGTTGCGGCCAGTCTGCCGGGACCGTTCAGAACCTCACTTCAACCGCCATCGCATCCTGACGGCTGCGAACAAGCGGCTAACTTCTCTTACCTTGTCACGCTCAATTAATGCGATCGACCACATAATCGGCCAGCGCACGCAGCCGGTCGGCGTTGCCGAGCGACGCGCTCGCCGCGTGGGCGTCCGCACGCAGTTTCTCGGCATAGCCACGCGCCCCTTCGAGGCCCATCAGCGACACGTAGGTGGGCTTGTCGTTAGCGGCGTCCTTGCCTGCCGTCTTGCCCAGTGTGGCCGAATCGGCTGTCGTATCGAGAATGTCGTCCACCACCTGGAATGCGAGTCCGACCGCTGCCGCGTAAGCATCGAGCGCGACGGTCTCGTCGTCCGACAGTGCACGACCGCAAATCGCCCCCATGCGCAGCGACGCGCGCAACAGAGCCCCCGTCTTCAGGCGGTGCATGTTTTCCAGTTGCGACTGCGTCAGCTTGATGCCGACGCTTTCCAGATCGATGGCCTGGCCACCCGCCATGCCCAGTGCACCCGAGGCCACGGCCAGTTCGCGCACCAGCGCCAGCGATTGCGCGGCGCTCAGATCGCTCGTGGCTTCGCCCAGCAAGGCGAATGCCTGCGTTTGCAGCCCGTCGCCGGCGAGCAAACCCGTCGCTTCGTCGTACTGCACGTGCACGGTCGGCTTGCCGCGACGCAGATCGTCGTCGTCCATACACGGCAGGTCGTCGTGCACCAGCGAATAGGCATGGATCATTTCGACGGCGCATGCCGCACGGTCCAATGCCGCCTCGCTCGCCTGCGTCACTTCCCCCGCCGCGAAGCAGAGCAGCGGACGCACCCGCTTGCCGCCGCCGAGCACGGCATAACGCATCGATTCGTTGAGTCGCGCCGAGCCGCCATCGGTCGCCTTGGGCAGGGCCGCGTCGAGCGCCTGTTCCACACGGGCCTGTACTGCCTGCATCCAGGCCTTGATATTCTGATCCGCCATCGTCTTCGTCCTGCACGTGCCCTTTGGGCCGTGTGTGTTAGTGCGCGTTAATACGTGTTAATGCGCTTAACGCTTGTGAGCGTTTCGCCTGTCAACGTTCGCTAACGTTCATTAACGTTGATTAACGTTCGTCAGCGTTTGCCAACGCGTGTTATCGAGGCGCCCCGGCATCGCGGAACGCCCTGGGTCGTGGGTCACCTTGCGGTGTTGCCATAACGTAAGCTCGGTCGGACCCGGAACTCAGAACTCGTCGCGCGCGACGTCGAGCGGCTTGAGCGTCTCGCCTTCGAGCACCTTCACCTGATGCTCCACCTTCTCGAGCAAACCCTGGCAGTATTTCACCAGCACAGCCCCCCGGCGGTAGGCGCTCAGCGACTCTTCGAGTCCCAGCTCACCACCTTCCATGCGTCCGACAAGCTTTTCCAGCTCGGCTAGCGCAGCCTCATAGGTCTCGGGCAGGTCTTGCGGCGCGTCGGGCGCCGCGTCTTGCGACTTTGCAGTCTTGGCCATAAACGCAAAATTCGGGTCGAATGTTCCATTTTACGGCAAAAGCACACTAGCTCGCAGAGCGTAAATTGCCTCAAAACCGGTCGGGATGACATTTTTCGGACATTATTTAACGTAAATCATGGACTTAGCAGCCCCCGAATGTCTAGACCGGGTATAATCGTCGGTTCCCCTAAATCGATTTTTCGATGGTTGGGTTGTTCACTGCTTTCAAGCTAGACGGGAGTGGGAATGTCCAATCTAAGCAGCGCTTTGCAACTCAAACCGGCCTCGAGCCAACTGCCGGTCTACACGTATTTCGATGAGGCGCTCCTCGCCCGCGAGCGTGAAGTCCTCTTTAAACACGGCCCACGCTACGTGGGCCACGAACTGATGGTGCCGGAAGCCGGCGATTATTTCGCCCTCCCGGCCGAGCAGGAAGGCCGCATGCTGGTGCGCAATGGCGCTGGCGAGCATGACGGTATCGAACTGCTCTCGAACGTCTGTCGTCACCGTCAGGCGGTCATGCTCAATGGGCGCGGGAACACGCCCAACATTGTGTGTCCGCTTCACCGCTGGACTTACGACACGAAGGGCGAACTGCTCGGCGCGCCGCATTTCCCGGAAAAACCGTGCCTCAATCTCGGCAAGTTCCCGCTGCAACGCTGGAACGGGCTGCTGTTTGAAGCAGAAGGCCGCGATGTGCACGCCGATCTCGCACGCCTTGGCGTGAAGCACCATCTCGACTTCTCGAACTTCATGTTCGATCACGTCGAAGTGCATGAATGCAACTACAACTGGAAGACGTTCATCGAGGTTTACCTCGAGGACTACCATGTCGTACCGTTCCACCCCGGCCTGGGCAGCTTCGTCTCGTGCGAAGACCTCAGTTGGGAATTCGGCGATTGGTACAGCGTGCAGACCGTTGGCGTTCACGAAGGTCTCGCCAAGCCCGGCAGCCCGATCTACCGTCAGTGGCATGACGTGCTGCTGCGCTATCGGGAGGGCGTGCCACCGGACTTCGGCGCGATCTGGATGGTGTACTATCCGCACCTGATGATCGAGTGGTATCCGCACGTGCTGGTGGTGTCGTGGCTGATTCCCCGTGGCCCGCAGAAGACGACGAATATCGTCGAATTCTATTATCCGGAGGAAATCGCGCTCTTCGAACGCGAATTCATCGAGGCGGAGCGGGCTGCCTACATGGAAACGGCTCGCGAGGACGACGAGATCGCCGAGCGCATGGACGCCGGGCGTCGTGCTCTGTTCGAGCGCGGCGTTTCGGAAGTTGGGCCGTACCAGAGTCCGATGGAAGACGGCATGCAGCACTTCCACGAGTTCCTGCGTCGACAGATGGGTGACTTCTGAACGCGGGCATGCGACCGACTCTCACTGAATGAGAAGCACCGTAAGTGCCCCCGAAGGCGGACTGTGGCGCTGGCGGAACTGAATTAAATATTTGCCGAAAAATTCGCGAAACGGCGGGCCATGTGCCCGCCGTTTTCGTTAGAATCGTCGCCATGCTTTCGATATGACCGTGCACAACGCGTTTGTGCCGCACGGGTCGCCTGCGTTCAGCACAAAACGCGCCTGTTTGTCTCCTCGCCGTTATTCGGCCGCCACTCGCCATGCAATCGCTCTGGATGTTGGTCTCCGCCTTCATGTTCACGTTGATGGGGCTCTTCATCAAACTGGCGGCAAACGAATACAACACCGGCGAAATCGTCCTCTATCGCAGCCTGATCGGCGTGATCGTCCTCCTGGCGATTTCGTTCGTGCGAGGCCAGACGATCCGCACGCGTCACTTCGGCGCGCACGTCAAACGCAGTACCGCCGGCGTCATCTCGCTCGGCCTGTGGTTCTATTCCCTCACGCAATTGCCGCTTTCGACGGCGATGACCCTCAATTACATGTCGCCGATCTGGATTTCGCTGATCGTGATGGGCACCGCGGCGATGCGTGGCAGTTTGCGCACCGACTTCCGCCTCGTGGCTGCGATTTTCGCGGGGTTCGTCGGCGTTGCCCTGCTTTTACAGCCCACGATCGACAGTCAGGCTTGGGGGGGCGGTGTCGCAGGCGTGGTCTCTGGGGTGTTCTCGGCCATTGCCTACATGCAAGTCAAGGAATTGGGCGCCGCCGGCGAACCCGACTGGCGCATCGTCTTTTACTTCTCGCTCGGTGGGGTTTTGCTGGGCCTGGGGTGGGTGGCTATCGAGGGCATGCACGCCGTGACGTGGCGTGGTGCCGGCCTGATGTTGGGCGTTGGCCTTGCGGCGCTCATCGCACAGACCGCGCTCACACGGGCGTTTAGTCTGGGCAACACGCTCGTCACTGCGAATCTCCAATACTCGGGCGTAATCTTCGCTACACTGATCAGCATGCTTGTCTGGGGCGACTGGCCTGCGCTGGCCGGCTGGATCGGCATGCTGCTCATCGTGGCGAGCGGCATGACCGCGCTTCGCCGACCGTCACCCTCCGCCTGATCGCCGCCGGACGATTCCTCCCCCACGCCCGTCTGCGGAGACGTCATGATTCATACCCACTTCACCACGCTCATCAGTCCGCAAAATCTCGATGCGCTGATGCAAACCGCCGCCGGCGGCGGCGCCCCGGTGGTCATTTTCGATTGCCGATTCGATCTCGCCAACCCCGCGGCCGGCGAAGCCGCCTATGTGGACGGCCACATTTTCGGCGCGTTTTACGCACACCTCGAACGCGACCTTTCCGGCAAGACGACCGGCAAGAACGGCCGTCATCCACTGCCCGATCGCGACACCCTCGTACGTCATCTCGCGGCTTGTGGTCTGTCGAAGGGCCAGCAGGTTGTCGCCTACGACGCACAGGGCGGCATGTACGCGGCCCGTCTCTGGTGGCTGTTGCGTTGGCTTGGACACGAGTCGGTCGCCGTACTCGACGGCGGATTGCAAGCGTGGGAAGCCGCCGGCTTCAAACTCGACGCCGCACCGCCCGAAGAACCGCCGCCCGGCGACTTTGCGCCCGGTGAACCGCTGGCGACCACGGCCGATGCGGCGGCCATCGAACGCAATCTTACGTCGCATGAGCGTCTGGTCATCGACGCCCGTGCTCCCGATCGCTATCGCGGCGAGAACGAGACGCTCGACCCCATTGGCGGCCATATCCCCGGGGCAGTCAATCGTTTCTTCAAGGACAACCTCGGTGCCGACGGTCGTTTCAAGCCAGCGGCGACGCTTCGCGAGGAAATCACACAGATCATCGGCCACGAACGCCAGCCCGAGCGCGTGATCGCCCAATGCGGGTCAGGCGTGACGGCTTGCCACAATCTGCTGGCAATGGAGGTCGCCGGTCTGCACGGCGCCAGCCTCTATCCGGGGTCGTGGAGCGAATGGTGTGCCGACAAGCGTCGCCCGGTGGCGACCGGCCCTCAGCCCTAAGCAGGCACGCAGCGCTGCAGGGCTCCCCTGTCGGCGCCTGTCGCCAAGCCAGCGTTACCGACGGGCGTTGGCGGCGACCGGCGCCATGTCCTGTCGAGATGCCCCATCTCCTGGCACGCTCGCGAGCGCCCTGCCGCCTTCATCGTGGCCGTGACCATGATCGTGCTCGTGGTCGTGACCGTTTAGCCAGACGACCAGCGCCAAACCCACAGCGATCAGCAGAATCTGCGGCAGCGCGTCGCGCGGGGACGTGCGGCGCTGCATCTGCGGCATCAGGTCCGACACCGCAATGTAGATGAAGCTGCTCGCCGCCAATGCCAGCAGATAGGGAATCAGGCTCTGCAGACGGTCGAGCATGAAATAGCCGAGCACACCGCCCAGCAATGCCGTGAGGCTCGACGCCAGCGTCAGAACCAGCGCCTTGCGGCGTTTGAACCCGGCGTTCAGCAGCACCATGAAGTCGCCCAACTTGTGCGCCACTTCGTGCACCGTAATCGACACCGTCGCCGCCACACCCAGGCGCGGATCGGTAAGGAACGCCGCAGCGATCACCACGCCGTCGGCAAAATTGTGGATGGCGCTGCCGACCAGAATCATCCATCCGCCCCTGCCCGCTTCATGCGCGTCGTGGCCATGCTCGTGATGATGCCCGTCGCCCTCGTGGTGATGGCTGTGACGCAACAACGCGAGCTTTTCCAGCAGGAAGAAACCCAGTAACCCGCCAAGCAGCCAGCGCGTAATGACATGGGCGTCGACATGCGACTCCAGACTCTCGGGCAGCAGATGCAGCAGCGCCGTGCCGAGCAGCACGCCCGCCGAGAAGCTGACCATCTTGTCGATGAGCTTCGAGAGCAGGCCGAGCGACAACGATGCTGCGCCGAACAGGCTCAGCACGCCGGAAGCCAGCGTGGCGATTACGATGAAAAGAAAGATGGCGTCGATGGTGTTTCTCCCGCAGGCAAGCCGGCGATTTAACCAGCTTTTACCGTGACAGGCAAACCGTCAGGCCGCCTGACGCGATGACGTGCGCAACGCCACTGCGCCAGACAAGGCGATGGCCGCCGACGACTGCTCGTCAGGCAACCCTCGGCGACTCGCCCGGACATCGGCCTCTCAGGCCACGCCGTGCTTGCGGAACCAGTCTTGCGCCAGAGCCCAGCCCTGCTTTGCGTCGGCCTCGACATAGCTCGCGCGGTAGTCCGCGAAAAACGCATGCCCCGAGTTCGGGAACACCTTGAGCTCGGAAGCCTTCGACGCGGCGTCGCCCTTGGCCAGCGCTTCGCGCGCCTGCTCGACGCTTGCGACCGGAATGCCCGTGTCCTTGCCGCCATACAGGCCAAGCAACGGTCCGTGCAACTTGCCTGCGATATCGATTGGATTACGCGGAAAGTTCTCGCTCTTGTCGCCGACGATGCGCCCATACCAGGCGACCGCCGCTTTGACCTTCGGATTGTGGGCGTCGTACAGCCACGCCACCCGCCCGCCCCAGCAAAAGCCGGTAATGCCCAGACGATTGTCGTCGCCGCCGTTCGCCGCCGCCCATTTCACGGTCGCGTCGATATCGCTCATGACCTGCTGGTCCGGGGTTTTGGCGACGATCTGCGACTGAATCTCGGCAATGGTCCCCAGCGACTGCGGATCGCCCGCGCGTGCGAACAACTCCGGCGCTACCGCCAGATAACCGAGTTTGGCGAAACGTCGGCAAATATCGGCGATGTGCTGGTGCACGCCAAAAATTTCCGAAACGACGACAATCGTCGGCAAATGGGTCTTTCCGGCCGGCTTCGCGTAGTACACCGGCATTTTGATGCCGGGCACATCGAGCAGGTATTCGCCTGCGTCCAGCCCTTGCGTGTCCGTCGTGATCGTTTCGGCGGCCACCGGCAGCGCCGCCAGCGCAAATGCCGAACCGACCGCCGTCTTCAGAAAATCACGCCGGTTACGCGGCGCCACTTCAGGCACGAGACTATCCAGATCCGCTTGCGACATGTCGCACTCCAGGTGAAAACGTCGAAAAAAGAACAAAAGAGACTGTTAGAAAAACGCCGGAAAACCGCCAATCAGACGGCAAGGCGAGCCGCCGACCGAGGCCGGACGTTCGGATATTACTAGAGAGGGTACCCGCTTGCACTCGGACGCGCGCGCAAACGCACTCGGATCATTCCGAATCGACTTGGCAAAGGGATCGGAAGGAGAAGAAAACCCGGGACACGATGCGGGTCGCGCGCGCGGAACCGTCGCGCGACCCGGCTCACATCGCGATATCAATGCAGCTTCACGCGCGGCACCGTGGAGCGCCGCAGACGGTTCGCCACCGTGTCGAGCATCATGCGCCACACGCCATGCAGCGCCGCCACATGCATACGATAGAGCGAAGTGTACATGACCCGAGCGAACAATCCTTCGATAAACATGCTGCCGCCGATAAGACCGCCCATCAGATTGCCGACTGCGCTGAACTTGCCCAGCGAGACGAGCGAGCCGAAGTCACGATAGGTGAAAGTCGGCAGGCTTTGCCCTTTCAGACGCGCATCGATGGCCTTGACGAGAAAACTGGCCTGTTGGTGCGCTGCCTGCGCCCGCGGCGGCACGAAGCCGTGCTCGGGCCACTCGCAACTCGCACAATCCCCGAACGCGAAGATGTCGGGATCGGTCTTGCTTTGCAGCGTGGGCAACACTTCGATCTGATTCAACCGGTTGACCGCCAGCCCCAACTTGCCGAGCACCGGCGGCGCCGTAATGCCCGCCGACCAGACCGTAATGTCGGCCGGCAACACCTTGCCGCTCGTGGTGGTCACTTCGTTCGGACGCACCTCCGCCACCGAATCGCCGCAAAGGATGTCGACGTCGAGCTTCGTGAGCAAGCCGGCCACCGCGCCAGATACCCGCTCGGGCAACGCCTTCAGAATGCGCGGACTCGATTCGATGATGGTAATGCGCACGTCCTTGCGCGGGTCGAGCTTCAACCCGTACGAGCGAAGCACTTCCGCCGTATTGCGCAACTCGGCCGAAAGCTCCACGCCCGTCGCCCCGGCGCCCACGATCACGAGATTGACCTTGTGACGCTGGGCCTTCGGCGGCGACAACAACGCGCCGGCGGGGGCGTCCGGTGTATCGGAAGGGACAGCTGCGTCCGCTGCATCCGCCGCGTCCGACAGGGTCGCCTGAAGCGGCGTGTCGGCGGCATTCTGCGCGCGAACGCACGCCGCCATCAATCGACGGCGGAAGCGCTCGGCCTGCTCGACCGTATCGAGCGCGATGGTGTGTTCCTGCGCGCCCGGCACGCCGAAGAAGTTGGTGGTGCTGCCGATGGCGAGCACGAGCGTGTCGTAAGGCAAGGTGCGCTCGGGCAGCAAATCGCCCTCGCCTTCGTCGGCCGCCGCCGGCACGGCCGCGAGCCGGATGGTCTTGGCCGCGCGATCGAGCCCGATCATCTCGCCGGTCGCGAACTCGAAGTGATGCCAGTTCGCCTGAGCGACGTACGAGAGCTGATGTGTCGCCGTATCCATGACACCGGCCGCGACCTCATGGAGCAACGGCTTCCAGATGTGCGACAACGAACGGTCGACCAGCGTAATCCGAACGTCCTTGCCACGCCCGTACTTGTCGCCCAGGCGGGTGACAAGTTCGAGACCGCCGGCGCCACCGCCGACCACAACGATACGATGCACACTCACGATAACTCCCCGTGCTTGGAAAACCGTCCGGCCGGTCGACGAACTGCCCGACCGGCGATATCGATTACCTTACCGCAGAGTGCGGACTTCGGGTATTCCGGCCGCCCTATTCCCGCTATTGCGTGATCCTGATCGTCGTGCCGTCCGACGTATGCCCGGCATCGCTTCGGACGAACCGAACGAACCGGACGAACCCCGCACGCCGTTGCGGCATACGCCGCGCACCGTCAGTGCGCCTGCTCCCAATTCTCCCCCACGCCGACTTCGGCCACGAGCGGTACCTTGAGCTTAGCCACGCCGCACATCAACTCCGGCAGGCGCTTGCGAACTTCCGCCAGTTCATGGTCGGGCACTTCGAGCACCAGTTCGTCGTGCACCTGCATGATCTGACGCGTTTGCAGGCCGCTATCGTCGAGCCAGCGCTGCACGGCAATCATGGAGAGCTTGATGAGGTCAGCGGCCGTGCCCTGCATCGGCGCATTGATGGCGGCGCGCTCGGCCGCCTGACGGCGCGGCCCGTTGCCGCCGTTGATATCCGGTAGCCACAGACGACGGCCGAAAACCGTCTCGACGTAGCCGCGCGCCTTGGCGCTCTTGCGCGTCTCGTCCATGTAGCGCGCCACACCGGGGTAGCGCATGAAGTAGCGGTCGATGTACTGCTTGGCGGCGTCACGCTCGATGCCGAGGTTCGCCGCCAGACCGAAGGCGCTCATGCCGTAGATCAGGCCAAAGTTGATGACCTTGGCGTAGCGCCGCTGCTCGGACGAGACTTCCAGCGGCGTCACGGCAAAGATCTCCGCTGCCGTCGCGCGGTGAATGTCCTCGCCGTTCGCAAATGCACGCAGCAGGCTTTCGTCGCCCGAAATATGGGCCATGATGCGCAGTTCGATCTGCGAGTAGTCAGCCGACACCAGTTGGCTGCCCGGCGGCGCAATGAACGCTTCGCGAATGCGACGGCCTTCGGCCGTGCGCACCGGAATGTTTTGCAGGTTCGGATCGTTCGACGCCAGCCGCCCCGTGATCGCCACTGCCTGCGCGTAGTTCGTATGCACGCGACCGGTCGCCGGATTGACCATCTTCGGCAACTTGTCGGTATACGTCGACTTCAGCTTGGCCAGCCCCCGATACTCGAGCAATACCTTCGGCAGCGGGTAGTCCTCCGCAAGCTTTTGCAGGACTTCCTCATCGGTCGACGGCGCACCGCTGGCCGTCTTCTTGACGACGGGCAGTTGCAATTGCGTGAAGAAAATATCGCCGATCTGCTTGGGCGAATTCAGGTTGAACTGCTGACCGGCCAGCGTATAGGCCTCATTCTCGAGCGTGATCAGCTTGCGACCGATTTCGTCGCTTTGCGCCGCCAGCCGGGCGGTATCGACCAGCACACCGTTTCGCTCCATGCGCTGGAGCACGCGCGCCGTCGGCATTTCGACATCGCGATAAACGAATTCGAGCGTGGCCTCGCGCGCCACGTCCGGATACAGCGCACGATGCAGACGCAGCGTGATGTCGGCATCCTCCGCGGCATATTCGGTGGCCCGCTCGATCGTGACCTCATCGAAGCCGATCTGCTTCGCGCCCTTGCCGCAGACGTCCTCGTACTTCACCGTCGTCACACCGAGATGGCGCGACGCGAGGCTATCCATATCGTGGCTGCGGTGCGATTCGAGCACATACGACTGAAGCAGTGTGTCGTGCGCGATGCCGCCCAACACGATGCCGTAGTTCTCCAGCACGTGCGCGTCGTACTTCAGGTTCTGTCCAACCTTCTTGTGATCGGGGCTCTCGAGCCAGTGCTTCAGGCGTGCGAGCACTTCGTCGCGCGGTAACTGTTCGACTTCGCCCGGTGCGCGATGCGCGACCGGAAGGTATGCGGCGCGCCCCGGCTCGCATGAGAACGACAGACCGACGAGTTGCGCCTGCATCGCGTCGAGCGATGTCGTCTCCGTATCGAATGCCGTCAACTCGGCAGCCTCGATGGTCTTCAGCCACGCATCGAATTGCTCCCACGTCAGCACAGCCTCGTACTGTCGCTCGATAGTGTCGGCCATCGGCGCCGGCGCTGGCTCGCCGGCTTGCGATGCCACGGCCGCTTCCGCTTCGCGCAGCAACGTCTTGAAGCCGTGGCGCGAAAAGAAATCGCGCAGCACTTCAGCGTCTTCGGGCTGGGTTTGCAGACTGGCTTCGATGGAGGTGACCTGCGGCGCGAGATCGCAATCGAGCGCCACCGTGACAAGCTTGCGCCCCATGGGCAGCCAGTCGAGCGCACGACGCAGGTTCTCGCCGACGGCGCCCTTCACTTCCGCCGCGTGCGCGACGAGGTTATCCAGATCGCCGTATTGCGTGAGCCATTTGACGGCCGTCTTCGGGCCGCACTTCTCGACGCCCGGCACATTGTCGACGGTGTCGCCCACCAGCGTCAGGTAATCGACGATGCGCTCGGGCGGCACGCCGAACTTCGCGAGGACCGCGGGAGCGTCGAGCGTTTCGTTGGTCATCGTGTTGACGAGCGTCACACGGTCGTTCACGAGCTGCGCCAGATCCTTGTCGCCGGTCGAGACGACCACGCGCATGCCGCGCTCGGCCGCCTGCCTGGCGAGCGTGCCGATGACGTCGTCCGCTTCGACGCCGTCGATCATGAGAAGCGGCCAGCCCATCGCGCGCACGGCTTCGTGAATCGGTTCGATCTGCGCACGCAGATCGTCTGGCATCGACGGACGGTTCGCCTTGTACTCGGGATACCAGTCGTCGCGGAACGTCTTGCCCTTTGCATCGAAAACGCAAGCGCTGTACTCTGCATGAACGTCTTTACGCATGCGGCGCAGCATATTGACGATGCCGTGCAGCGCGCCCGTAGGCTCGCCGCTGGGCCCGCGCAAATCCGGCAGGGCGTGATAGGCTCGATAAAGATAACTCGAACCATCGACCAATAAGAGCGTCTTACCTTCCAGACTTTGCTGTTCCGACATATGACTAAGAGAAGAAAAGAGATACCGAGTCTGCGCATGTTGGCAGACCATGAGCGCGCCACGGCCAAGAAGGCGCGCGCGTCGTGGCAGATGTTCACGATTATGGCAGAGTTCATCGAGGCGACCGAGTACCTGTCCGAGATCCGGCCGGCCGTGAGCATCTACGGAAGCGCACGCATCAAGCCCAAGTCGCCGTTCTACAAGTTGACGATGACCATCGCGCGCAAGTTCTCGGACAACGGCTTCGCCGTCATCTCCGGTGGCGGCCCCGGCATCATGGAAGCCGCCAACAAGGGTGCGCACGGCGGCGCGTCGCCGACCGTCGGTCTGAACATCGAACTGCCGCACGAACAGAAAGGCAATCAGTGGCAGGACATTTCGCTGCGCTTTCGTCACTTCTTCACACGCAAGGTCACGTTCGTAAAGAACTCGGACGCCTTCGTCATCATGCCGGGCGGCTTCGGCACCCTCGACGAACTGTCTGAAGTGCTCACGCTCATCCAGACGCAGAAATCGCGTCGCGTACCGGTGATTCTTGTCGGTTCCGAGTTCTGGAAAGGCTTGCTCGACTGGGTGCGCACATCGATGCTGCCGATGGGCCTGATCAGCGAGAAAGACCTCGATCTCGTGCAGGTGATCGACGATCCGGACGAAATTCTCAAGGCGGTGTTCGCGTTCTACGACGGTCACATCGAGCCCGAGACGGAGACCAGCGAAAAGATGTTTTATCTGTAATTGCCGACGCGAACGTCCGAGAACATCGAAATACATCGTTCACGTCTTTGGCGATGCCCTGATCGACGCAAAAACGGCGCTGCGACTTCATCGCAAGCGCCGTTTTTGCATCGACCAGCTGCGACCGGATGCGATCAGATGCGCACCGTCGGCCGATAACGGATGAACCGAACCGGTTCAGCAGCCGCTCTCGCGCGGCGTGGTTTCGACTTCCAGACCGAAGAACGGACGCAGGCGCGTGCCGAATACATTGCCGAAGAACGCCGCCACCAGCCACAGCCAGCCATGCAGGCTGCCCGAAATGATGCCGCTGAAGTACGCCCCGATATTGCAGCCGTACGCCAGACGTGCGCCGTAACCGAGCAATAGACCGCCGACCACCGCGGCGACGAGCGAACGTGCGGGAATCTTCCACACCGGCGCGAATTTGCCTGCCAGCGAGGCGGCGACCAGCGCACCGAGAATGATGCCGAGGTCCATGACCGTGGTCACATCCTGCGCGACCGGCGCGTTGAGCACATTCACCTGCTTGGCCCAGTAGGGCCACGAGGCGACGTCGATCCCCAACGCCATGAAGGCCTTGGCGCCCCAGAGCGCAAACGCCGACGTCACCCCCCACGGACGACCTGCCAGCGCGAGCGTTGCGTAGTTGAGCAACACGAGCGCCAAAGCGCCCCACAAGAGCGGCCACGGACCGCGCAGCAGGGCCGGCGTGCCCTTGGTGCTACGCGTCATCGGCACACCGACGATACGGCCATGACGGCGCTTCTCCGCCCACAATGTGAACACGCCAATCGCCGCAAACAAAGCAAGATTGGCGATCAGCGCCGGCCACAGCCCCCATACCTTTACCAGCGAGACCGGCTTGATGTGGGGCAGCGACTCCCACCACGGCATGTGCGCGGTCGCGACCACCGAGCCGACGATGAACGCCGCGAGCGTGACGAGCATGCGCGTATTGCCGCCGCCCGCCGTATAGAGCGTGCCGGAGGCACACCCGCCGCCAAGCTGCATGCCGATGCCGAAAATGAACGCGCCGAACGCCACCGACACCCCGACCGGCGAGACAAGGCCGACCACTTTGTTGCCAAACAGCATGCCGTCGGCCAGCGCCGGGAAAAACAGCGCGACGCCAACGGCCAGCATCACCATCTGTGCGCGCAACCCCGCACCGCGACGATCCGCAATGAACACGCGCCACGCGGACGTAAAGCCGAAGGCAGCGTGATAAAGCGCGAGACCGAGCAATGCGCCAACGCCTGCGAGCGCCGCCTGCTTCGGTCCGACCGTCGCCTGAAGATAGGCAATGCCCAGCACGATGAGCAGCAGCGCGACCGTGAGCGGTCGGGCGTTGTATGAAGAGGGGGAAGAAGGGGTCGGCGGCGCCGTTTTGACGGCGGCCGGGGCGGCGGAAGACGACATGACTTTCTGACTCCAGAATGCAGATGGGTGGCACGTGGCCACCCATTGAGACAATGTAGCAGGGTGCCAGAACGCGACACTCAGGAAAACTACCGTTTGGTGATTTTCTTATTACCATAAGAAATATAAGAACATTGTCGCCATCCCTCTCAGCCCACGAATTCAGACAGTCGCCCCGTTGCGAAACGCCCTTCGGGGACACCTCCCACGCCTCACAGGCAAGTCACCACGCCGCATTCCGCCAGATTCCACAATGCGAAGCGGAACACGTTTGATAGAATGGAGACATTGGAACCCGCTGCGCCGGCCCGGCATGCCCCGTTCGCCACAGATGCGTTCCCGCCCTCGGAGAATAATGATGAAAACGCGCTTTTCCCGTGCCCTGCCCCTGTTGATCGGCGCCGGCCTGCTGCTCGCCGGCCAGGCGTTTGCCCAGGACGGCAAGGAAACCGCCGCACAAGCCGCCAAGCGCGAGGCCGACGCCCGCGCGGCCGCTACCAGCACCCAGTCGGTCGACGTCAATCAGGAGCGCAAGCCGAGCTATTACGTGAACGACCAGGGCACCACCGTGACCGAGTATCGCGATCGCGGCAAGCCGACGGAAATCGACGTCCACTCTCGCTTCGGCACCAACTATCAATTGACCACGCCGCCGGACAATTCGCCGCGCACGCGCGACAACACGTCGCAAAACGACCGTCTGCCGTCCGTCGGACTGAAGTTCTGACGTCTCTGGTAATCTGATGCCTTCGCGTGCCGGTTTGCGGCGCGCGCGCTTCCTGTCTGTCTCGAACCAGCGGCCCGCTGCACACGCACGGGCCGTTTGTCTGAGTCTTATCCACTCAACGCACGCATGGCCGTTTTTACTTCCGTCTCGCCCGAGCAGCTTCAACAGTGGCTGCAACGCTACGATTTGGGGAAAGTTCTCGACTTCCGCGGCATCAGCTCGGGTATCGAGAACACCAATTACTTCCTGACGACCGAGCGCGGCGAGTTCGTCCTGACGCTGTTCGAGAAACTCACGGCCACGCAGTTGCCGTTCTACCTTCAGTTGATGGGGCATCTGGCCCATCACAGCGTGCCGGTCCCCGATCCGATTCCGGATCGCACGGGCGAGATTCTGGGCGAGCTCAACGGCAAGCCGGCCACCATCGTCACCAAGCTGGCGGGGCGCTCGGAACTCGCCCCCGCGCCCGAGCACTGCGCACACGTGGGCGCCATGCTTGCCCGCATGCATCTGGCCGGACGGGACTTCACGCTGGAGCAAGCCAACCTGCGCAGCCTGCCATGGTGGCGCGAAGCAGCGCCCGCCGTGCTGCCGTTCCTGAGCGACGCCGAGCGCGCGCTGCTCGAGAGCGAGATGGCGCATCAGGAAGCATTTTTCGCGTCGGACGATTACCGCACGATGCAATCCGGCCCATGCCATTGCGACCTGTTCCGCGATAACGTGCTGTTCGACAGGACGGAAGACGGCACGCCCCGACTGGGCGGCTTTTTCGACTTTTACTTCGCCGGCTGCGACAAGTGGCTCTTCGATCTCGCCGTGACGGTCAACGACTGGTGTTGCGACCTCGCGACCGGTACGCTGGACGACGCGCGCGTGCACGCGATGCTCCGTGCCTACGAGACGGTGCGCCCGCTCACGGCCATCGAGGCGGCGCACTGGGGCGACATGCTGCGCGCCGGCGCACTGCGATTCTGGCTATCGCGCCTGTATGATTTTCACTTGCCGCGCGCGGCCGAGATGCTCAAGCCGCACGATCCGGGGCATTTCGAACGAATCCTGCGCAAACGCATCGAAGCCGTTTCCATTCCCTGGCTGTAACCCGACGCTCCATCGGAGTCATTCGAACCCTATGCAATTGCTTGAAGTCCCGCCGAAGAGTGGTTATGTGTGGCTGCGCCAGGGGATCTGGCTGTTCCGCAAGAACCCGCTCGCCATCATGAGCCTGCTGTTCGCCTACCTGTTCGGCACGCTGGTGATCTCCCTCGTGCCCGTCGTTGGCGGGCTCGTGTCGCTGGTGCTCGTCCCGGGCCTGTCGGTGGGCTTCATGGCCGCCTGCCGCGACATCATCAAGAACAAGCAGGTGTTGCCGCAGGTCCTGCTCGATGGTTTTCGCGGACACGGCAAGGAAGTGGCGCGCCGCCTGCTGGTGCTCGGCGCCTACTACATGGGTGCAACGGTCATCGCGTATCTGGTTTCATCGTTGTTCAATGGCAGCGACCTGATCAACAAGGTACTGTTCGAAGGTAACGTGAATCGCGATGAGGTCATGAACAGCACCGCGGGGCTGGTGGCGGCCATGGCGTTCGCCGTCGCCTACATTCCCGTGGCCATGCTGTTCTGGTTTGCGCCGGTGCTCGTGGCGTGGCACGACATCACGCCGGTCAAGGCGATCTTTTTCAGTTGGACCGCCTGCACCCGCAACTTCCGCGCGTTCGTCGTCTATGGCCTGTGCGTCATGCTCCTCGCGATGGTGTCGTCGATGATCCTCGTGATCATCATGGCCGCGCTGGGTGTCTTCCAATACGCGATGTTGCTGTTGTGGCCGCTGTCGCTGCTGTTCGCCGCCATCGTCTACTGCTCGTTTTACGCGAGCTATCGCGGTTGCTTCGGCGTGCAGGAAATCGGCGCCATCGACCCGAACGTCGCCCCGCCCGACGGCGCATAAGCCGCTACATAGGCACGACGCCTCGGCAATGTCGCAATGTCGAGCGCCCACAAAAAAAGCACCCGCGGGTGCTTTTTTTGTGTCCCGCGTTGGCGGAGACCCTGCCCACACCGCCGCGTCAGGCGATCACTCGATCGGCTGCAGCTTGGCGACCGCCAACGCGAGCCATTTTTCGCCATGACGGCCGAATTTGACGTGGGCGCGCGCCTCGTCGCCCGTGCCTTCGAGCCCGATGATCTTACCCTCGCCGAACTTGGTGTGAAACACGCCTTGCCCGAGCTTGAAACCGGTCTCCGACGCACGCGAACGATCGGCGAGCGCCTTTTCGGATTTCGTTGCGGCCCACTCGTCCTTTGGGGCACTCACTTGCGGACGAGCAAACCAGTCCCGCCCCCACGCCGGCTCGGCTTGCGCCAGACGCGCGCCCGGTTGCGCACGCGGCATGAGGAACTTAAGCACCGTTTCCGGGATTTCATCGAAGAAACGCGATCGCACGTTGTAGCGCGTCTGGCCGTGCAGCATGCGGCTTTGCGTGAACGACAGGTATAAACGCTCCTTCGCGCGCGTAATGGCCACGTACATCAGGCGACGCTCCTCTTCGAGCCCGTCGAGCTCCATCGCGCTGTTCTCATGCGGGAACAGACCTTCCTCGAGACCAGTGACGAACACGGCGGTAAATTCCAGCCCCTTGGCAGCGTGCACCGTCATCAGCTGCACTGCGTCCTGCCCCGCCTCGGCCTGATTGTCGCCGGCTTCGAGCGACGCATGCGACAGGAAGCCCGCCAATGGCGTCATTTCGACCGGCGTATCGGCGTCCACCACGCCATCGGGCGACGCCAGCACGTCGGGCGCACCGGGCAATGCCGGGCGCATGGCGATGAGACGCGCCGGAGCGTCGAGCCCGTAGCCCTCCTCGGCAATGAAGGCCGTCGCGGCATGTACCAGTTCCTGCAGGTTCTCGATGCGGTCCTGCCCTTCCTTTTCCGTCTGGTAGTGCGCAATCAGGCCGCTCGCGTCGATCACATGCGTGACGACTTCCGGCAGCGTGAGACGCTCGGTGTCATGGCGCATCTGCTCGATCAGCCGCACGAACGCCAGCAGATTCGTCCCGGCCTTGCCCGTCATGTAAGGCACTGCGGCGTACATCGAGCAGTTGTAAAGGCGGGCCGCATCGGCCAGTTGCTCCAGCGAGCGCGCACCGATCCCACGCGTCGGGAAGTTGACGACCCGCGCAAACGCCGTATCGTCGTTCGGATTTTCGATCAGACGCAGATACGCCAGCGCATGCTTGACTTCCTGACGCTCGAAAAAGCGCAGACCGCCATACACGCGATAGGCGATCCCCGCGCCCACGAGCGCGTGCTCCATGACACGCGACTGGGCGTTGCTGCGGTAAAGGATGGCGACATCCTGACGCGACAGCCCTTGCGCGACCAGCGCCTTGATTTCCTCGACGAGCCAGCTCGCCTCCTGCAGATCGGTCGCGGCTTCGTACACACGAATCGGCTCGCCGTGCCCGGCGTCGGTTCGCAGATTCTTGCCCAGACGCCGCGCGTTGTTCGAGATCAGCGCATTGGCCGCGTCGAGAATGTTGCCGTGCGAGCGGTAGTTCTGCTCCAGCTTGATGAGATGACGAACACGGAATTCGCGCTCGAAGTCCGCCATATTGCCGACGTTGGCACCACGAAACGCGTAGATACTCTGATCGTCGTCCCCCACGGCGAACACCGCGCCGTTCGCGCCGGCGAGCATCTTCAGCCAGGCGTACTGGAGCTTGTTGGTGTCCTGGAACTCGTCGACCAGAATGTGGCGAAAGCGCGTCTGGTAATGCACGCGCAGCGGTTCGTTATGCTTGAGCAGCTCGAAACAGCGCAACAGCAGTTCGGCAAAGTCCACCACGCCTTCGCGCTGGCATTGTTCCTGGTAACTCGCGTAGAGTTCGACGAACTTCTGGTTGAAGGCGTCGTTGGCCTCGACCTCGTGCGGGCGAAGGCCCTGCTCCTTGGCGTTATTGATGAAGTACTGGAGATTCTTGGGCGGGAATTTCTCGTCGTCCACATTCGCCGCTTTCATCATCCGCTTGATGGCGGAGAGCTGGTCGGCCTGATCCAGAATCTGAAAGCTCTGTGGCAGCCCGGCGTCCCGGAAGTGGGCGCGCAGCATGCGGTTGCACAAGCCGTGGAAGGTGCCGATCCACATGGCGCGCGTGCTGATCGGCAGCATGGCGCCAAGCCGGGCCTGCATTTCCTTGGCGGCCTTGTTGGTAAAGGTCACGGCCAGAATGCCCGCCGGACCGACGTGTCCCTGCTGGATCAGCCAGGCGATACGGGTCGTGAGCACGCGCGTCTTGCCGGAACCCGCGCCCGCGAGAATGAGGGCCGGCTCATCCGGGAGGGTGACGGCGGCCAGTTGTTCGGGGTTCAGGTTGGCGAGCAGATCGGGCATGTCGGATACGGATTTCGAATGAAGCCCGATTATAAATCCTGCTGCGGCGCGGAAATGGCACCGAATCTTTTATAATTCAGGGTTTCACGCATTACACGGTCCATCAATCCATGAGCGACAGCGACAATACGCTTGCCAAGAGCTTCGAGCCGCAGGACGTCGAAGCCCACTGGGGCCCCGAATGGGAGCGCCGCGGCTATGCCCGGCCGACTTTCGACGACGCCCGCGAAGATTTCAGCATCCAGTTGCCGCCGCCGAACGTCACCGGCACGCTGCACATGGGTCACGCGTTCAACCAGACGATCATGGATGGTCTGACGCGCTACCACCGCATGAAGGGCGCGAACACCCTGTGGGTGCCGGGCACCGACCATGCGGGCATTGCCACCCAGATCGTCGTCGAGCGTCAGATGGACGCCGAGAAGGTCTCGCGCCACGACCTCGGTCGCGAGAAGTTCGTCGAGCGCGTGTGGGAATGGAAGGAGCAGTCGGGCAGCACGATCACGCGCCAGATTCGTCGCCTCGGGGCTTCCATCGATTGGAGCCGCGAGTACTTCACGATGGACGAAAAGATGTCCCGTGCGGTGCGCGACGTGTTCGTCACGCTCTACGAGCAGGGCCTGATCTATCGCGGCAAGCGTCTCGTGAACTGGGAATCGGTCCTGCTCACCGCCGTGTCCGACCTGGAAGTGGTCAGCGAGGAAGAAGAAGGCTCGCTGTGGCACATTCGCTACCCGCTCACCGACGGTTCGGGCACGCTCACGGTCGCCACCACGCGCCCGGAAACGATGCTCGGCGACACAGCGCTGATGGTGCATCCGGAAGACGAGCGCTACAAGCATCTGATCGGCAAGACGGCCATGCTGCCGCTGTCCGATCGTGAAATTCCAATCATTGCCGACGAATACGTCGATCGCGAATTCGGCACCGGCGTGGTGAAGGTCACGCCCGCGCACGACTTCAACGACTACGCCGTCGGTCAGCGCCACAACCTGCCGCAGATCAACATCCTCACGCTTGACGCGAAGATCAACGAGAACGCCCCGGAAAAGTACCGCGGCCTCGACCGTTTCGACGCCCGCAAGCAGATCGTGGCCGACCTGGAGGCCCTCGGCCTGCTCGAATCGGTCAAGCCGCACAAGCTGATGGTGCCGCGCAGCGACCGTACCGGCACGGTCATCGAGCCGATGCTCACGGATCAGTGGTTCGTGGCGATGAGCAAGCCGGCGCCCGAAGGCACGTTCCATCCCGGCAAGTCGATCACCGAAACCGCACTCGACGTCGTGCGCAGCGGTGAAATCAAGTTCGTGCCGGAGAACTGGACGACGACCTACAACCAGTGGCTCGAGAACATTCAGGACTGGTGTATCTCCCGCCAGCTCTGGTGGGGCCATCAGATTCCCGCGTGGTACGACGACGCCGGCAACGTGTTCGTCGCCCGCTCGGAAGCGGAGGCCATCGAGAAGGCACGTGCTGCCGGCTCGACCGGCCCGCTCAAGCGCGACGAAGACGTGCTCGACACGTGGTTCTCATCGGCACTCGTGCCGTTCTCGTCGCTCGGCTGGCCGCAGGAAACGCCTGAACTGAAGCATTTCCTGCCGTCGTCGGTACTCGTGTCGGGCTTCGACATCATCTTCTTCTGGGTGGCGCGCATGGTCATGATGACCACGCACTTCACCGGCAAGGTGCCGTTCAGGACCGTGTACATGCACGGCCTCGTGCGCGACGCCGAAGGCCAGAAGATGTCGAAGTCGAAGGGCAACACGCTCGATCCGATCGACATCGTCGACGGCGTGTCGCTCGAGGCTCTGGTCGCCAAGCGCACCACGGGGCTGATGAACCCGAAGCAGGCGGCAAGCATCGAGAAGAAGACGCGCAAGGAGTTCCCGGACGGCATTGCGCCTTTCGGCACGGACGCGCTTCGCTTCACGTTCGCCTCGATGGCCACGCTGGGTCGCAACATCAACTTCGATCTGGCGCGCTGCGAAGGCTATCGCAACTTCTGCAACAAACTGTGGAACGCCACGCGCTTCGTGCTGATGAACTGCGAAGGGCAGGACTGCGGTCTCGCACCGTGCGTGGGCGATTGCGGTCCGGACGGGCAACTTGACTTCTCGCGCGCCGACCGCTGGATCGTGTCGCTGCTCCAGCGCGTGGAAGCCGATGTCGCCAAGGGCTTCACCGACTACCGCTTCGACAACATCGCCAGCGCCATCTACAAGTTCGTGTGGGACGAGTACTGTGACTGGTACGTCGAACTGGCCAAGTGGCAGATTCAGAACGGCACGCCGGCCCAGCAGCGCGCCACGCGCCGCACGCTGCTGCGCGTGCTCGAAACGGTGCTCCGTCTGGCCCACCCGATCATCCCATTCATCACCGAAGCCCTGTGGCAGAAAGTGGCCCCGCTGGCCGGCCGCTATCCGGCGGACAAGGCGCCGGGCGAAGCCAGTATCATGGTGCAACCGTATCCGGTGGCCGATACCAGCAAGATCGACGAGGATGACGAAGCGTGGATGCAGCAGCTCAAGGCCGCGGTGGACGCCTGCCGCAACCTGCGAGGTGAAATGAACCTGTCGCCGGCGCAGCGTGTGCCGTTGCTGGTGGCGGGCGACGTGCCGTTCCTGACGTCCATCGCACCGTATCTGCAAACGCTTGCCAAACTCTCCGAAGTGCAGGTCCTGGCGGACGAAGCGACGCTCGATGCCCAGGCAGCGGGCGCGCCGCTCGCCGTCGTGGGCGCGAACAAGCTGGCGCTCAAGGTCGAAATCGACGTCGCCGCCGAGCGTGAGCGCCTCGGCAAGGAAGTGAAGCGTCTCGAAGGCGAGATCGCGAAGTGTCATGGCAAGCTGTCCAACGAGAGCTTTGTGGCACGCGCGCCCGCCAACGTGGTGGAACTTGAGAAGCAACGACTGGTCGACTTTGAAGCGGTTCTCGGCAAATTGCAGGCACAGCTCGCCCGCCTGCCCGGCTGAGACGCTCTATATCCATCAGGGAGAAACCAATGAAAACCGTTGTGACGAAAGCCGTGTTCCCGGTCGCGGGCCTCGGCACCCGGTTCCTGCCGGCGACCAAGGCGAGCCCGAAGGAAATGCTGCCGGTCGTGGACAAGCCACTGATTCAGTACGCGGTGGAAGAAGCGGCTGCGGCGGGCATCACGGAGATGATTTTCGTGACCGGCCGCAACAAGCGCGCTATCGAAGATCACTTCGATACGGCGTTCGAACTCGAAGCGGAACTCGAAGCGAAAAACAAGCAGGCGCTGCTCGACGTCGTGCACTCCATCAAGCCGGCGCACATCGATTGCTTCTACGTGCGCCAGCCGAAGGCGCTGGGCCTGGGTCATGCGGTCCTGTGCGCGGAGAAACTCGTGGGCGACGAACCGTTCGCGGTGATCCTTGCCGACGACTTGCTCGACGGTCAGCCCCCAGTGCTCAAGCAGATGGTCGATCTGTACAACCAGTATCACAACTCGATCATCGGCGTGGAAGAGATCCCCATCGAGCAAAGTCGCTCGTACGGGATCGTCAAGGGCACCGAATGGGGTGAGAAGGCCATCGTCAAGCTCACGGATATCGTGGAGAAGCCGGCGCCGGAAAATGCGCCGTCGAATCTGGGCGTCGTGGGCCGTTACGTGCTGCGTCCGCGCATTTTCGATTGCATCCGCGAGATCGACCCGGGCTCGGGCGGTGAAATCCAGCTGACCGACGCCATTCAGAAACTCATGCAGGACGAAGTCGTGCTCGCCTATCGTTACGACGGCAAGCGCTTCGATTGCGGCAGCAAGCTGGGTTATCTGAAGGCAACGGTGGAGTTCGCGCTGCGCCACCCGGAACTCAAGGACGCCTTCCGCCAGTATCTGCAAGACGAGGTGCACGGCGATCTGGCCTGAGCAGCCGGGCGGCGTTGCGAGATCGAGTAACGCAGCGCCAAATAAAAAACCGACGGCGTGTCCGTCGGTTTTTTTGTGCCTGCCGTGACGCGAGTCGGTATCGGTATCGGTATCGCTATCGGTGTCGGTGTCGGTGTCGGTCGTAAACGGGGCGGTGCGCAGCGATGACATGTCGCAATCAGCGACGGCGCATCCAGAAGTGGAACGTCTTGCCCTCTTCGCGCGTCTGGATCAGTTCGTTGCCGGTCTGCTTGGCGAAGGCGCTGAAATCACGCCCGGAACCGGGATCGGTGGCGATGATGTGCAACACCTCACCGCTTTGCATTTCGGCCAGCGCCTTCTTTGCGCGCAGGATCGGCAGCGGGCAGTTCAGGCCGCTCGCGTCGACTTCTTTCTGAAATTCCATGCTCATGTCCCTCACTTCGTCTCGTTCGAATCTCTCAACGGGATTGCCCCGCAAGCTGCGATTCTACCGTAGTCGCCAGGCCACGCCCTCACCCAGCGATCGATAGCCGGGCAGAATCGACATATTCGATCGGCAGATTCCGCCGTCGCAACCACTCGGCCACGGCATGGCCGGTGCCCGCGCGCCACGGACGTACGTGATGCGGCGCCACCAGACGGAACTCGGCCAACTCCTCGGACAGACGAATATCGCCGTCGCACACCGCGTGATAGGCGATGATCAGTTCGTTCTTGCGCATGAATTCGTACACGCCCAGCAACGAAATCGCGTCCGTCTCGAGATTCGTCTCTTCCTTGATTTCACGGCGGATGCCGTCTTCCGGCGTCTCGTCGCGCTCGAGAAAGCCGGTGATGAGCGCAAACATGCCCTCGGTCCATGCGGCATTGCGTGCCAGCAAGATCTGACCGCGATACTCCACCAGCCCGGCCACCACCGGCAGCGGATTATCCCAGTGGACGAAACCGCAGACGTCGTCGGGACAGGCCCGGCGGGTTCGGCCGGCGACCTCGCGCGAGTCGAGAGGGGAAGCACAGCGAGGACAAAAAATTAGGTCGTTCATGATCGTTCTTCAGCGAATTCGAACATCTTAAATGAACTCGCGAAGCGCTGCATATTCGGCGAATTCCGAGACCGGCTCGGACCAGCCCCACGGGGGCTCGCGCGTATAATCGCCTGACGTCTTCCAAATTTCGCTCACGGCCTGTGTCTGATATTCCGCCGAACGCTGCGCAGCCCCACGACTCCCCTCCTCCTGCGTCCGGGCAGCCGTCCGAAGCTTCCACGCCCCCAACGCCTGCCAGGCCTGCCAGCCCCGCCCGGCCTCCCCGACTCTCGACGCGACTGACGCAGCGCGGTGTGCGCCGCTCCCGTCGCCTGTGGCACAACTACGGCGTGTTCTGGCTCGGCGCCGTGCTCGTGGGCCTCGTCTCGGTGGGCTACGCCAAACTCGTGGACTTCGGCTTCGAGTTGTTCCAGCGCCTGTTGTCGCATGGCTTATGGCTTCCGCTCATCGTCACGCCGCTGGGCGCCGCGCTGGCGATCTGGCTGACGCAGAAATGCTTCCGGGGCGCCGAAGGCAGCGGCATTCCGCAGGTGATCGCCACGCTTCAGGACTCACGACTGTCGAAGTCGCTGCTGACGCTGCGCATCATGGTCGGCAAGATTGCAATCTCGTTTCTCGGCATCCTGTGCGGCTTCACGATCGGTCGCGAGGGGCCAACGGTACAGATCGGGGCGTCGCTCATGTACGCCATGCGACGCGGCTACCGGCGAAGCAGTGTGCACATCGAACGTCAACTGACGCTCGCCGGCGCCGCAGCGGGATTGGCCGCCGCATTCAACACGCCGCTCGCCGGTGTCGTCTTCGCCATCGAAGAACTCAGCCGCAGCTTCGTCGCGCGCAACAGCGGCACACTCATTACCGCGATTATTTTTTCCGGGATCGTGGCGCTCGGGTTGCAGGGCAATTATCTGTATTTCGGCCAGATCAAGGCGATCGGCGACTTTCACTGGACGCTGGTACCCGTGGTCATCGCGGCAAGCCTGCTGACCGGCGCGGCCGGTGGCGCCTTTGGCTGGCTGATGCTCAACGTGCCGCGCTGGATGCCCGCAAGACTCGTCGATCTGCGCCGCGCGCATCCGGTACGCTTCGCCTTTCTGTGTGGCGTGGCCATCGCGGTGATCGGCATCGCGTCCGGCGGCACCACGTTCGGCAGCGGTTATGCGGAGGCGCGTGGTCTGCTCGAATCGCACACGGCGCTCTCGCCGCTCTACGCCGTGCTGAAATTTGCGGCGTTGAGCGCGTCGTACCTGTCGGGTATTCCCGGCGGCATCTTCGCGCCGTCGCTCGCGATCGGCGCCGGGCTGGGCAACGTCATGGCCCACGTCACGTCGGTCGTGCCGCTGCCGGCGCTCGCCGCGCTTTGCATGGTCGGCTATCTGGCGGCGGTGACGCAGTCGCCGATCACCTCGTTCGTGATCGTCATGGAAATGATCGACGGCCACCAGATGGTGATACCGCTCATGGCCGTCGCCTTGCTTTCGACGCAAGTCTCGCGGACCATCGCGCCGTCGTTCTACCACACGCTGGCGCACCGCTTTTTGACGCCAACGGTCCCGGCGCCGCGGCAGGGCTGATGTGACGAACCGCCCATGGTCGCCACGCAAACCTCGCGGCGCAGGCGGCACGTCGCTCAGGCGCTACGGTGCTAAGGCGCCAACACGTTCAAGCGTTCAGGAATTCAAGCGTTCAGGCGGTTAGACCTTCCCGCTCAACTCGCGAATATCGGCAGCCAGACGCTCCACCGTGTCTACCCGCGTGTCCCAGGCGCACATGAAGCGGCAACCACCCGCACCGATGAATGTGTAGAAGCGCCAGCCCTTCGCCCGCAATGCTTCGATCACGTAGGCCGGCAATTCGGCGAACACACCGTTGGCTTGCGTCTCGAACATGACGGATACGCCCGGCACGTCACGAATGCGTTTCGCGAGCAATTGCGCCATGTCGTTCGCGTGGCACGCATGACGCAGCCACGTATCGTTCTCGAGCATGCCGAGCCAGGGTGCCGAGATAAACCGCATCTTCGACGCCAGTTGCCCTGCCTGCTTCACTCGATAAGCGAAATCTTCCGCCAGTGCACGGTTGAAGAACACCACGGCCTCGCCCACCGGCAGGCCGTTTTTGGTACCTCCGAAGCACAGCACGTCCACGCCCGCGCGCCAGGTCACGTCGCCAGGATGGCAGCCTAGCGTCGCCACCGCGTTCGCAAATCGCGCCCCGTCCATATGCACGCGAAGATTGCGCCGCTTCGCCACGGCGGAAATCGCCTTGACCTCGTCCACGGTATAGACCGTGCCGACTTCAGTCGCTTGGGTGAGCGTCACGACCTTGGGTTTCGGAAAGTGAATATCCGAACGACGGTTGATCACGGACTCCACCGCCTCGGGCGTGAGCTTGCCGTTGTTTTCCCGACCGCGCGCCGTGAGCAGCTTCGCGCCGTTGGAGAAGAATTCCGGGCCGCCGCATTCGTCCGTCTCGACGTGCGCCAGTTCGTGGCAAATGACGGAGTGATACGACTGCGACAGCGAAGCCAGCGCCAGCGAATTCGCCGCCGTGCCGTTAAAGACGAAGAAGACCTCGCAATCCGTATCGAACAACTGACGAATACCGTCGCAAACGCGCTGCGTCCAGGTATCGTCGCCATAAGAGACCTCGTGACCGCTGGCGTTCGCCTCGACGAGATATCGCATCGCTTCGGGGCAAATCCCGGCATAGTTGTCCGACGCGAAGTGTTGCGGCGTTTGCGGCGCATCGACGGCGGCAGGCGCTGCGGAACCGGCGCTCGCGTTGGGGGAAATATTCGATACGGAGGGGACTTGCGACATGACGACCTCTTCAATACGGCGGGGCCCCATGCAGACGCCCCGCCCCAGACGCGCCGGCCACAGCCGGCCTACCCGAACGCCACTGACCGGCTACCCGCTCAGCGCGAATCCGACCAGAGCGTGCCGCCCGTGGCCCAGTTCTCCCGCTTCACGTCGGTGATGATGATATCGACGGATTCCGGCGTGCACCCGATTGTCTCGACGGCGGCCTGCGTGACCGCTTTGACGAACGCACGCTTTTGCTCGACGGTACGCCCTTCGAACATCTCGACATGAAATGTTGGCATTGCGATGAATCTCCTGATGTCGTTATTGGAATTGATTGGAATCGGCAACGCCGCGCCGCCACGCCACGCGCAAAGGGCATGATCCGCCGCGCCACCACACGCTCCGCGCGCGCCCGCGGGGAAACCCGCCGGGTCGTCAATCGCGAAACGAGGCGTCTATTCTATCGAGTTTGCGCAACAGCGCGGGCCACTCCATCACGCCTTCTAACGCACCGCCGTCTTCCAGTTGGATCGCGGTCTTGTCCTGCACTGCCGGGCTGGGCAGCGTTGGCGTTACCCCACCGGCGAGCGCCTGCAACTGGATCTCGCACGCCTTGACGAGCGTGGCCATCAGCACAAACGCTTCAGCCACCGTGCGCCCCACCGTCAACGTACCGTGATTGCGCAGCAGCATGGCCGGATGCGTGCCAAGCGACGTCACCAGCCGCTCCCCTTCCGGCGGCGAAAACGCCAGCCCTTCATAGTCGTGATACCCGATTCGCTCATGAAAACGCAGCGCGTGTTGCGAGATCGGCAACAAGCCATGAGGCTGGATCGACACGGCGATGCCGGCCGTATTGTGCAGATGCATGACGCATACGGCATCGGGTCGCGCCGCGTGCACTGCGCCATGCAGCGCGAAACCCGTGACATTGACCGGATGCTCGCTCTCGCCCACGATCTCGCCACGCATCGTGATCTTCACCAGATTCGAGGCGGTGACTTCATCGAACGACAGGCCGAACGGATTGATGAGGAAGTGCCCCGGCTCGCCCGGCACCATGGCGGAGATATGGGTATAAATGAGATCGTCCCAGCCGTTGAGCGCCACGAGACGGTAGCAGGCGGCGAGATCCACGCGCATCCGGCGTTCTTCGTCGCTGATTGTGGTGGCGGATTTTCTGCCCGCCTTCAAGGTAAAAGACATACGCGCTCGTTCAGGAAAGTCCGGCGAACGGAGAGTGGTGGAGATGGCGCAATCGCCGGGCAGGAGATCGCGTGCGTCGTGACGGTCCCGGATCAGGGGGCGCGTTCGAGTGAGCGGCGCCAATCCCACACGAAACCGATCGCCCCGAGCGCGAGCACGCCGCTCGCGCACAGCAAGGCCATCGTGAAGCCGCCGGTCGCGGCCACGAGCGGCGCCGCGACCAGCGGCCCGACGATCTGCCCGATCCCGTAGGATGCCGTCACGAGGCCGATCAGACCATTGGCGTTGTCCCCACGCAGACGGCGGCACTCCCGCACGGCATACACCGTGATCGCCGTGAACGGTAATCCGACGAGCACGCTTCCGACAGTGAAACCTGCGACATTCGGCATCACGATACCGATGCCGACACCCAGCCCCTGCATCACATAGCAGGCGGCCAGCAACAGACGGTTATCCCAGGTGATTGGCGCACGCGCACCGACGATCGCGCCCGGAATCACCATAAGACCGAGCAACGGGAAGAAGAGATCGGGCCACGGCGAGCCCGGCAGGGCCTGCCGTGCGATCACGGGCAGGAACGTCGCCGTAATGATGTAGCCGAACCCCGCGAGGCCATAGAGAATCGTCACGGGAATCACGCTCTCGCCACTGCCATGATTGACGGCAGGCGCGGCAGCGAGCTTGGCATCGTCCCCCGACGCCCCTGCCTTCGACGCCTCGGGCGCATCGGCGGCAAACGTGCGCCAGATGACGGCAAGCAGCACGAGGGCAAGCACACCGCAAAGCAGCCAGCCGCCGCGCGCGGGCCACGCGAGCCACTCGTTGAGGCTGGCGAGCAGCCCCGTCACGACAATGCCAGCGCCCGGCCCCGCAAACATCACGCCGCCAAGGCTCGGCATGCGCAGTTCGGCCAGCTTGCGAAAGCCCCATCCCGCCGAGAACACCATCGCCCAGGCGCTCATCACGCCGGCCAGCGTGCGCACGACCGCCCAGATGGCAAACGACTCGAGCAGCCCCATCGCCAGCGTCAGCACGACCGTGGCGGCAAGCGCGAATCGAATGATGAACGTCGGCGTGAGGCGCAACCACATGCACATCAGCGCGCCGACGAAGTACCCCGCATAGTTCAGCGACGCAAGCCAACTGCCATGCTGAATGTCGGTGAGATGCTCGTGCAGCATGAGCGGCAACATCGGCGTGAACGCGAAGCGGCCGATGCCCATGGCGATCGACAACGCCAGCATGCACGACAACGCAATGCGCCAGGCCGCGCGCTCGGGCGACGGTAAATGAGACGAAACGGTGGGGTCGGTATTGGCGACGGTGGCTGGCATGGCAATGGCTGGCCCGTTGGAGGGAGGAGCGAACGTCATGCATCGGCGCAAAGCAAGGTGCACGGCAAACCTGCGGCCGGACGCGCTCACGCGACGCAAGTCACATGCCGAATACTTTACATGCAAACCATCGCCCACAGCGATGGTTCCCCTTTGCAACGCAGGGCAATACGCCGAACGCGCATCAGGCCCCCGGCTACTGGCTCTCGCGTGCGAAACATTCCGGACATTCGGCGCCCCATCCTTTCGGATATCGAAACCGTATCGTCTGCGCACCAGGCCAGATGAGGCATCGCGTCGATGTCCCGTGGGTACGCTGTCGGTCTGGCGTCGTCGATGGGCATCGGCAGTCGGCCGAAGTCGTGGCGTGGCGTGGCGTGGCGTGGCGTGGCGTTGTGGCATTGTGGCGCCCGAAATGCAAAACGCGCACCGAAGTGCGCGCTTTGTCTTTGCAGCCGGATCTTCCGAGGGTGGCGTCGCCGCCACACCTCATCCCGGTCACGGAACGCTTACAGCTTGCCAGCCACCCAGCCCTGCACACCGGCAAGCGCCTGCGGCAATTGCGACGGGTCGGTACCGCCAGCCTGGGCCATGTCGGGACGACCACCGCCCTTGCCGCCGACTTGCTGCGCCACAAAGTTGACGAGCTCGCCGGCCTTGACCTTGGCGGTCGCGTCGGCCGTTACCCCGGCGATCAGCGTGACCTTGCCGCCTTCGACAGCAGCCAGCACGATAGCGGCGCTGCGCAGCTTGTCCTTGAGCTTGTCCATCGTCTCACGCAAGGTCTTCACGTCGGCACCTTCGAGTTGCGCGGCCAGCACCTTCAGACCGTTCACATCGACAGCCTTCTCGACGAGTTCATCGCCCTGACTCGATGCGAGCTTCGACTTGAGCGCCGCCAGTTCCTTCTCCAGCGACTTGACCTGCTCCTGCACCTGCGCGATACGCGGCGTCAGTTCGGCAGGCTGCGTTTTGAGCGCGGCGGCGGCTTCGTTGATCTGATCGTCGAGCGTCTGCACGAAGCGCACCGAGTTGTCGCCGGTGATCGCTTCGACCCGCCGGATACCGGCAGCAACGCCACCTTCCATCACGATCTTGAACAGACCGATATCGCCGGTGCGCGAGACGTGCGTACCGCCGCACAGTTCGCGCGACGTGCCGATGTCGAGCACGCGCACTTCGTCGCCGTACTTCTCACCGAACAGCGCCATGGCACCGCCCTTCACGGCGTCGTCGAACGACATCAGTGCGGCTTGCGTCGGCGCATTGGCCAGCACTTCGGCGTTCACGATATCTTCCACGCGACGGATTTCGTCGGCCGTCATCGCGGCATTGTGTGCAAAGTCGAAGCGGGTCTTGTCGGCGTCGACGAGCGAACCCTTTTGCTGCACGTGGCCACCGAGCACCTCACGCAACGCCTTGTGCATCAGGTGAGTCGCCGAGTGATTGCGCACAGTGCGCGCACGACGCACGGCATCGACCTGCGCCGTCACGGTCTCGCCCACCTTCAGTTCACCCGATTCCAGCGTGCCATAGTGACCGAACACGTCGGCCTGAATCTTCTGCGTGTCCGAGACACCGAAACGCGCGCCGGCCGTGACCAGCAGCCCCTGGTCGCCCACCTGACCGCCCGACTCTGCATAGAACGGCGTGGTGTCGAGCACCACGATGCCCTGCTGGCCAGCGACGAGCTTGCCCACGCTGGTGCCGTCGACGTAAAGGGCCGTCACCTTCGCGCCTTCGAGCGCGAGTTGGTCGTAGCCCTGGAAACGTGTCTTGTCACCCGTGTATTCGAGCGCCGTGGCCATCTTGAACTTGCCTGCGGCACGCGCCTGCTCGCGCTGACGCGCCATCGCAGCGTCGAAGCCGGCTTCGTCGACCGAGATGCTGCGCTCGCGGCACACGTCGGCCGTCAGATCGAGCGGGAAGCCATACGTATCGTGCAGCTTGAATGCCAGTTCGCCGTCGAGCGTGGTCACGCCACGCTTGGCGAGATCCGCCAGTGCGCCTTCGAGAATTTCCATGCCGTTCTCGATGGTTTCGCCAAAGCGCTCTTCTTCCTGCTTGAGCACGTCGGTCACGCGCTGCTGCGCCTGTGCCAGTTCCGGATAGGCGACGCCCATTTCGGCGACGAGATCCGGCACGAGCTTGTAGAAGAACGGCTTCTTGCAGCCGAGCTTGTAACCGTGGCGAATGGCGCGACGGATGATACGGCGCAGCACGTAACCGCGGCCTTCGTTACCCGGGATCACGCCGTCGACGATCAGGAACGAGCAAGCACGAATGTGATCGGCGATCACCTTGAGCGAGTTCGCGGTGAGATCGGTCACCCCCGTCTCGCGCCCGGCCGCCTTGATCAGGTGCTGGAACAGATCGATTTCGTAATTGCTGTGCACGTGTTGCAGCACGGCCGCGATACGCTCAAGGCCCATACCGGTATCGACGCACGGCTTGGGCAGCGGCGTCATGTTGCCCTGCTCGTCGCGGTTGAACTGCATGAACACGAGATTCCAGATCTCGATGTAGCGGTCCCCGTCTTCTTCCGGGGATCCCGGCGGACCGCCCCACACATCTTCACCGTGGTCGAAGAAGATTTCCGAGCACGGACCGCACGGGCCGGTATCGGCCATCTGCCAGAAGTTGTCCGATGCGTAGCGCGCGCCCTTGTTGTCACCGATGCGGATGATGCGCTCCGTGGGCACGCCCACTTCCTTGGCCCAGATGTCGTAAGCCTCGTCGTCTTCCTGATAGACCGTGACCCAGAGCTTTTCCTTGGGGAGCTTGTAGACCGTCGTCAGCAGTTCCCACGCGTACTGAATCGCTTCGCGCTTGAAGTAGTCGCCAAACGAGAAGTTGCCGAGCATTTCGAAGAACGTATGGTGGCGGGCGGTGTAGCCCACGTTCTCCAGGTCGTTGTGCTTGCCGCCGGCGCGCACGCTGCGCTGAGCCGTGGTCGCGCGCTTGTAGGGGCGCGTTTCGAGGCCGAGGAAGACGTCCTTGAACTGCACCATGCCGGAGTTCGTGAACAGCAGCGTGGGGTCATTGGACGGCACGAGACTCGACGAGCGCACGATCGTGTGCCCCTTCGACTCGAAGAAGTTAAGGAATTTTTCCCGAATGTCTGCGACTTTCATAGCGTGCGTTGGAAGCGTGGGGACCGGGCAAGCTAAGCCTGGCGGGTATTTTGCAAACTTTTGATTATACGGGAAATCGGTCTGGCCACAGCGTCCGCGCGCCAACCGCAGTGCGAAACGGCGCTAGTCAGGCGCGGATCTCGCGACGTAGACTGCCGCCCATGAGTTCCGCGTTGCAAAACAATGTTTCGCACATGCATCATGACCCATTCTCGGATGACGACACCAAAGGAGAAAAATGAACGATGGGCGCGCTAAGTCATATTCGGGTGCTGGATCTTTCGCGCGTATTGGCGGGCCCTTGGGCCACGCAGAATCTGGCCGATCTGGGCGCAGACGTGATCAAGGTCGAGCGCCCCGGCGCAGGTGACGATACGCGCCGGTGGGGGCCGCCTTATCAACGTGACGCCGATGGCCGCGACACGGCGGAGGCCGCGTATTACCTCGCTGCGAACCGCAACAAGCGGTCGTTGACGCTCGACATCTCCTGCGCCGAAGGTCAGGCCATCGTCCGGGCGCTCGCCGCGCAAAGCGACGTCGTGGTGGAAAACTACAAAGTCGGACAGTTGGCGAAGTACGGACTCGATTACGCGTCGCTGCGGGAGATCAAACCGGACCTCGTCTATTGCTCGGTCACCGGCTTCGGGCAGGACGGCCCCTACGCCTCGCGCGCGGGTTACGACTTCATCGTGCAGGGCATCGGCGGCTTCATGAGCATTACCGGCGAGCGCGACAGCCTGCCCGGGGGCGGGCCGCAGAAGGCTGGCGTCGCCATCGCCGATCTGATGACGGGCATGTACGCGACCGTCGCCATCATGGCCGCGCTCACGCATCGCGACCGCACGGGCGTAGGTCAGTACATCGACATGGCGCTGCTCGACACGCAGGTGGCCATGCTCGCCAACATGAACACCAACTATCTCGCGAGCGGCGAGACGCCGGTACGTTGGGGCAACGCGCACCCGAACATCGTGCCCTACCAGACGTTTCAGACGGGCGACGACGGCTGGATCATCGTGGCAGTCGGCAACGACGGCCAGTTCCGCAAGTTTGTCGAGACAGGCGGCGAACCGGCGCTGGCGGACGACGAACGCTTCGCGACCAATCCCCAGCGAGTGCGCCATCGGGACACATTGGCGCCCTTGCTCGCGCAGATGGTCCGCCAGTTCGGCAAGGACGACTGGATCGCCAGACTCGAAGCGGCAGGCGTGCCATGTGGCCCGATCAATACGTTGCCCGAGGTGTTCGCGCACCCACAGGTCAAATCCCGTCGCATGGAGGTCGATTTGCCTCATGCATCGGGCGGCATCGCCAAAGTCGTGGCCAGTCCGATGAAGATGAGCGAGACGCCACCGCTGGCGCGCACTGCACCGCCCACGCTGGGGCAACATAGCGACGACATTCTGCGAGAGCGTCTGGGCTTCGATGACGCAAGAATTGCGCAGCTGCGTACCGACGGTGTCATTTGAACGCGACGGCATCGCGGCACCGACAGTCGCGTCAAGCCACTACGCAATCTGAGGACTAATCCCAAATATCGGTCCGCCAGCACGCCGTCACCTGCGTTGTGATTACCATGCACAGCGCCTTTCGCCGCGCGCTGACGCGCTGTCTGACGCGTGATCTGCCAATGCAGTGCAGCCCTTGAGTCTGGTGCGGCCGGGGCAGCACTTTATTCATTGGAGAAAATCATGTGCAGACGATTGTTGGCTGAGGGATTCGGCACGTTCTGGCTCGTCTTCGGCGGTTGCGGCAGCGCAGTGCTCGCCGCGGCGTTTCCCGGACTGGGCATCGGCTTTGTCGGTGTGGCGCTCGCCTTTGGCCTTGCCGTACTCACGATGGCCTACGCGGTCGGACACATTTCCGGCGGCCATTTCAACCCCGCGGTGACCATCGGGCAATACGCGGGCGGCTTGTTCCCCGCGAAAGATGTCGCCCCCTATCTCGCGGCGCAGGTCGCAGGCGGTATTGCGGCCGGCGCCGTGTTGTATGCCGTCGCCAGCGGTGTGGCGGATTTCTCGGCAACGACTTCGGGGTTCGCATCGAACGGTTACGGCGCGCACTCGCCCGGCGGCTATTCCTTGCTTGCCGGTATCACGATCGAGTTCGTCCTGACGGCGATGTTTGTGGTCATTATCAATAGCGTAGCGTCGCGCCCGGCACTGAGCGGGTTTGCGCCCATCGCCATCGGACTGGCGCTCACGCTCATTCACCTCGTTTCGATTCCGGTGACCAACACCTCGGTCAATCCGGCTCGCAGCACCGGCGTGGCGCTGTTCCAGGGCGGATGGGCCATCGAGCAGTTGTGGATGTTCTGGCTGGCGCCCATCGTCGGCGGCGCGGTGGGGGGCATCGTGTCTCGCGCGCTGCGCGCGCCGGCCTGACGAGAGACGACCGCCGCTCTCGCGACCGTCAAACGACCATGGTGTACACCATCACGGCCACCGAGACGGTCATCAGAGCGGTCGCGACCCATCCGCCAATCGAGACGGCACGCGAGTTGGTCATTTTGCCCACGACCGTCTCGCGCGACGACAGCAGCATGACGATCACCATGCAGGGCACCGCGACGACGCCGTTGATGACCGCACTCCAGTAGAGCGCCTTGATCGGATTGATCGGGCTGAAGCACACGATCGCCCCAAGCACGGTACAGAGCCCGATCACGGCGTAGAACGTGCCGGCCGTGCGGGGCGTTTTGCTCATGCCGCTGGGCAGCTTGAGCGCGCCGGTCAACGCGTACGCCGCGCTGCCTGTGAGCGAGGGAATGGCCAGCAGCCCGCAACCGACCAGTCCGAGAGAAAACAACAGCGTCGCGGCTTTCCCCGCCACCGGTGTCAGGGCGCTGGCGGCCTGGCTCGTGGACTCGACGTTATGCACGCCGTGAACGAAGAACGCGGCGGCGGCCGTCATCATGATGCACACGGCCACGACGTTGGACGCGAGCATGCCGATCCACGTGTCGGCAAGAATCCGCGCCTCCTGCGCTTTGCGCTGGTTCGCGGCCTTCTTGATGGGACGCTCGCTCTCGCGCGACTCGATTTCTTCGACTTCCAGCGCGGACTGCCAGACGAAAAGATACGGGCTGATCGTCGTGCCCAGAATCGCAACGAGTGTCGTGGCATATTCCTTCGTCGGTGTAATCGTCGGCCAGACGACGGCGCGCATGGCCGTGTGCCAGTCGGTATGCAGCACGAAGAGGTTGGCGATGTACGCGAACAGCGCCAACGTCAGCCATTTCAGATATCGCGCGTAAGCCTCGTATTTCAGGCGTATCTGAAGCGTGAGCGTAATCGCGGCGAAGAGCACGGCGTACCAGTAGTTCGCGCCCCCGAGGAGGATCGACGCCGCATCGCCCATGGCCGCCAGATCGGCCCCCACGTTGATGACGTTTGCGAGAATGATCAGTATCGCCATCGCCGTGGCGACCTTTCGCGAATAGTGCCTTCTGACCTCGGCGAGAATGCCGCGCCCTGCCCCGCGACCGATGTGCGCCGAGGCGACCTGGATGCACACCATCAGCGGCACGGTGACGACGGCCGACCACAGCACGTGGTAGCCGAATTGCGAACCGGCTTGCGTGTAGGTGCCAATGCCGCTCGGATCGTCGTCCGCCACGCCGGTCAACAGTCCCGGCCCGAGCCTGCGAAGCAGGGAGCGGGGGCGCTCGTCGGATTGCGTCAGCGACTTTTCTCCCGACGTCGCCTGAGTCGTCTTCATTCGTGTTGTTTTCATTGCGGCCTCTCCCATTTACCGGACTGCCAGCAAAATTCGCGCCAGCAACGAGGCACGGTAATTGCGTGCTTCCATGCCTGACGCAGTCCCTCTTCAACCTCCGCAGGAGAGAAATATGGCAGCCAGCAAGAAGCAACCCAACGAGCACGGCCTTCAAGAGCTTTTGTTTCAGGCGTACGAGACTGAACTGGGCGGAGAGAAGGTTTATGAGGCGGCACTCAAGTGTGTAAAAAATACAGACCTGAAGAAAGAATGGAACGAATACCTTGAACAGACGAGACATCACCAGCAGGTGCTGCTCGACGTATTTTCGGCGTTAGGACTCGACCCTGACGCCCGCACACCGGGGCGCGAAGTCGTCGCGCATCATGGGGCTTCGCTCGTCAAGGCAATCGAGTTGGCCGGTCAGGCTGGCGATCCGGCGCTCGCGGAAATTGCAGCGGCCGAGTGTGTGGTGCTGGCGGAGACCAAGGATCATCAGAATTGGGAACTGCTCGCCACCGTTGCGGAGAAATCGACCGGCGAACTGAGCAAGGTGTTGCAGGACGCGGTGTCTGCCGTCGAGACGCAGGAGGATCACCATCTCTATCACACGATGGGATGGGCCAGAGAACTTTGGATCGATACGCTCGGCTTCCCGGCTGTGTTGCCGCCGCCGGAAGAACGAAAGCACGTCGAGTCCGCCATCGGCGCTGCCCGCGCGGAACAGGCGCGAGACAGCATGGTGCAAAAGCGCCATTGAGCCACAGGCACCGGCGTGTGATGCGGATTGCCGGGGCCGTCTCGCCCCGGCAATCGATGGCGGAAAGTTTGCTGCGTTACGACACGTCGGGTAAATGTTTGGCGCCGACGCGCGAGCGCGAGCCACGTGAATAGCGCAGGCAGCGAATCAGCTCTTCGGCATACGGCAACGCTGCGAACAGCAACGCAGCGGCGAGAACGCCGCCGACGTAGGTCAGCGGAACGTGACTTGGCGTCAACGCGAAGGGCTGCGGCCCGCTACTGAAAATGGCGTTCCGGACCGTCTCGAGATTGGCGCCGATGACCAACGTTACGGCGCAGATGGGGAGCAGTTCCAGAAAACTGTGGATGTGTTGCTCGATGGCGGTGATATCGCGCCGTTGGCGCGCGTAGCTCACATCCCACAAGGCCGTTACCTCATGAAGGACCAGCCCCACGACCATGATCAGGATGACGCCCGGATCGATCTCGAAGATCAGCGCGATCATCAGCGGAATGCCGACTTCCAGCATCTGCGCGAGGTGCATGACTGACTCTTTGGCGCCGGCGTTGGCTTCGATGTGCGTGCGTCGGTGACAGAGCCAGTCGGCGAAGCCGGCCATCAGCCACACGGGAATGATCCCGTAGCGGATGTACATATCGATGAAATCGGCGACTCCCATCACGTCCTCCGCCAACCCCGGCGCCAATGGTCTGCCAACCGGCTGCCAATCATTCTGTCAACCATCGATCCGCAGCCGACACGCCACGTCTGTGACGCCGTGAATGGCGCGCAGTTTGCTGACGAGTCCGTCACGGATGTCGGGATGGACCACCCATCCGTCGAGCGTCACGATGCCGCCGTCGTCGATGCTGAAGGTCACGAACGCATAACGTCCATCCGCCGGGTCGCGCAGCATTTCACTGATCTTGCTTTGGAGGCGCCCCGCGACAGGGCTGCCCTGCCCGCCCGGGCCGATGTCTGCGTCGCTGTCCTGCGAAGACGAGTGGGGCATGGGTGTGGGCCCCTGACCATCGGATGCCGTCGTGTTCGGCGGGTCGACGGGTTCGTCCTGAAGGAGATAGCCCTTCTTTTTCGGATTGGTCATGGGTGTCTGTCGTGCCAGGGCTCGTTGCGCCGCGCGTCGAACTCGGCGTTACCGCAGTGCGGGCATTTGGGTATGACGTGGCCCTTGGTCACATGCGTCGTGCGATGGCAGCGGGCACATCGGAAGTCCCCTGACTTTTCGGCGCGTTCACCGGCGGTGGCGGACATGGCTTTCCTGCCCTCATCGATTCGGTTCCGAAGGCGTGGACACCTCGCTGATTATCTTGCCGCAGGTAGCATCGTCGCTGGCCTTCGTGGCGATATCGCCCATCGAGACCATGCCGACGAGCTTCTTTTGGCTATCGACGACGGGCAAGCGGCGAATTTGCTCGCTGCACATGGTGTCGCAGGCCTCTTCTACGGAGTCGTCTTCGCGGCACCAGTGAGCGCCTTCGGACATGGCGTCGCCGACCTTCGAGTCGGGGCCTTTGCCGGCGGCGACGCAGCGTACCGAGATATCCCGGTCGGTGATCATGCCTTCGAGGTGACCGTTTTCACAGACGGGGAGCGCACCGACGTTCAGGTCCGCCATCAGTTTGGCCGCGTGTTGAATCGTGTCGCCATTGCGCACGAAGGCGGGGTCGCGGGTCATGACGTCACGCAGGCGTTGGTTCGATGCGGCATGGGAATGATGCGATGCATGTTGCTGCATGGTGAAACCTCCTATATATCGATGCGTGGGATGCGCGCGCTTCCTGGGATTCGCGCAAACGTGGGGCGCACCGGCGTCGGTCCGCCCCGCAATCGGAGGCATGCAGTTTGTATGCCATCGCCGGGAGACGACTACGCAGGCGCCGTCAGAAGCCGGGACATGCGGAATTTGCACCGCGTTGCAGATTTTGCGTGAGATGACGATGAGGTCGTGTTGCGCGAGGTCGTCGTCGTGCGTCCACAGGCAGATCTGCCGCAAAGCGCGAGCGAACCGCCTATTTCGCATCTGGAGCGGCGCAGGCGTCGTCAAGAGAGCGGTTTTTGCTATACTCTTGCGCTCGCGAGTCCGGAACGGCGCGCGATGCCGAAGCGCGTCGCCGGCGTCTCGAAAATAAAGCAGCGGCGACGCGAAATGGCTGCTCGCGGAGCGATCCGGAGTGATACGTTAGGGGTATCACAACATCCCGGAAAGCCCCGTGGAATAAGGCGATGCCTTTGATTTCAAAGGACATCGCGCTACTGGATAGAACCCAGTCTCTCCCTGTAGTTCAGTTAATAGAATGACAAGATAAATAACTGATTTTTAAGGGATTTCCAATTTGCTGTAGCAAATTTGTAGCACTTGTAATTCGCTGTGGGTTGTGTATGTGACAGCGGAAATGGCTTTATTTTCTGGGCTGAAAGCTTCCGGTTTGGGGTGCTCTAAATCCAGAATTTATAAGCATTGGCTTTGCCTTCCCTGACTACAAATCTAAGACGTTTCCTTATTGGTTCAGACATTGGACGCAATCAAAGACGTCCAACATACGCACGGATTCCCCAAGCCCCCCCTAATCTGGGGCATTCGCGACGATTTCATCAACGCTCTGCTCGATGAACCGTTCATGCGGAACCCGCCTACCGCTCGCCTAAGTTGCGACGATTACGATATGCTGCTACGGACCATCCGCGCAATGTGATTGCGAACGAGTTGGACTTTGAAGTCGGACTGATCCACACCCAAATATGCAGGCCATCGGCTACGAAAACACGACGACAACACTTCCGAACTGGGTACCTACTGTTCATAAGGAGCAGCCCCGAGGCTACGCCTATGCAAACGCCGGTTACAACATCCACATCTACGGAAAGGGGGATTCGCTATACACGATTTCCACTGGTCTAACCGCAAGCCAAGGTGTTTCGGTTGGTCCAGTTGAGGACTGGGCAAGGAAGGCATTTGGCTCAGCAAATCCGTCTCGGATGCAACACGCGGTTGGCGAAGTGACAACTGGTGTTTGGAGACCGGGGTTGCTGACGCCGACTGAGATACATCAGGCACTACAGACGAGCCATTACGAACAGCGCACTGCCGAACAGGCGTTACGGATACTTGTAGAAAAACTCGATGAGATACTCCTGTTCATTGAGCCATCGCCGACCGGACTCAAGTCATACGGTCATAAAACCCGAGAGTTGCTGATCCTCGCTTGCACCGAGATCGAAAACAGTTGGGTCCGCTATCTTTCGCTTGCCGGGCACTCCACAGGTCGATTCACGACAAATCATTACGTGCGATTGCTTGGACCATTGCACCTCGCTGATTACGAGATCGCATTCGCCCTTTTCGATGGGCTACCTGCACTTCGTCCATTCCTCGGCTGGTCGTCTACCAGTCCAACGGCGACATTGCCTTGGTATGACGCATATAACAAGACAAAGCATGATCGTGCTACGCACTTCTCTTTAGCCACACTGGAGAACTGCCTGCATGCGCTCGCAGCGGCCATCGCGCTGTTCTGTGTCCGGTATAGTCCGTTCCCTCTAATTGCGGAGCAAAGCTCGCTCTCAGCGTTAGTACGACAGCACGTTACGATACAACTTCGTGATCCGGACCTGCACTCTTTCTATGTACCTCTGATAAGTTTGCCCAGCACGTACACGAAGGCCCTTATCTGCACTCGCGCAAGTGAATTCGTAGCTCCGTGGGTTCAAATTCCTTTGGTTGTCTAACACGTCCGTTCACGCGACGTTGCTGAATTTGGAGTCAGCGCTGCGATTGTGAATCCATGGAAAAGTGCAGCGTCCACAGGATGGCAAGCACGAGCTCGGACAGCCGGTAGCGACCACGCAACTCAAATCAGGCAGCATGCTATTTCGATGTGAGTTGGTTGTGCCGCTGCGTTTCTAAACGCATTACTACTCTTACCGTCGCGCCCGCTCCTTCCCCTCGTTCACGAGGTCAATTCAAGGAAGTCGTCTCAGCCCCTCACCGGCCCGCGCTCGGTAGCATTTGTTGTTAAGCTTCAACGGTTCAAAGCAGCTATGTAGACGTGAAGTCTGACGCGAGCGGCGAGGCTACGGCAAATGATTACCGCGTAAGTCCAGATAATCGATGCGCAACGAAAGATCCAATGGAACCACCGTTTAAGAAGCACGTTATCAAAACGCTCATCGACGAATCTATTGGGACACACGTTCGGACCAAGTTTGTCACCATCGGGACCTTGCAGAAAAGAATACGGAAGCGTGGTCCTTTCAAACTGCCAGGCATCAAGTCCGATCATCACTATTTTTGCCATGTGCTGGCAGGAATATTGGACTCAATCCCTGAGCTCCCGGATTTCTCCGCAGACAAGAAGATTGCCGTCATGTCCGACTATGGCGGTGAGCATGGCAATGCGCTATACGCGACATATTCGTTTCTGTTCGTCGCACTGGATAAGAATGGACCGTTTCAATCGCACATGCAGAAGCTACGGCGGAAGCACCGGATTAGCAATCCATACAGTGAGTTCAAATACAAAGACCTCAAATATGGCCCGAGAAGTCGGGCGCTCCCTGAGTATTTGGAACTGATCGACAATTTGATTCACGGAGCTATTGTTACCGTCGCGATCGATAAGAAGGTCGGCTCTGTCTTTGGGATGACAATACATGAAGCACACGCATTTGTCGAACAACAGCTTCGTGATGGGGGATTCGGAAATTGGCCTGGCAGCGTTGGAGAGAAAGTCTTGCGCGTGCTGCATATCCTCTCAGCTTTCACAGCGGCATTGACATATGAGCAGCAGCGGTTACTGTGGTACAGCGACACCGATCAAATCAACGAAGATGCGAAGGATCGTTCATTCGCCGACACTCAGAAGCTTTTCGGAAGCGTAGGCGCGATGTACATGACTGGAGTTGCCCCTGTAACTCAGGACAGGCGGACACTGTTAGGTTGATGACACCGCATTACGCCTGAACTCGCGAGGCGAGCGGTATTTCAAGGCTTTGTGCGGGTGGCGCTCATTGTAGTGTTCAAACGCGATTGCCAGACGCGAGAGCGCTGTTGGTGCGTCAGGCTTGTCCATATAGGCGACGTAATCGTGCTTCATGGTCTTCACGAACGATTCGGCCATGCCATTGCTCTGCGGCGAACGGACCGGCGTGGTCAGCGGCTCAAGACCCAGTTCGCGAGCGAAGCTGCGCGTGCGGTAGTCGATGTAGGCCGAGCCGTTGTCCGTCAGCCATTCGATGGGGTGCGCGGCCTGCGTGGTGCCGAAGCGCTGTTCGACGGCGGCCAGCATCACGTCTCGCACCACATCACCGCTATGCCCGCCGGTCGTTGCGGCCCAGCTAATCGCCTCGCGGTCGCAGCAGTCCAACGCAAACGTCACGCGCAGCGGCGTACCATCGTCGCACCGGAACTCGAAGCCATCGGAGCACCAGCGGGTGTTGCTGCGCTCCACGGCAACGCGACCGTCATGCCGCCGCTTGTCTTGCCGCACGCCGGGGCGGCGCAGCAGCAACTGATGCTCCCGCATGACCCGATACACGCGCTTGACGTTGATGCACGGCGCACCGCTCTGCTCCCGACTGCGGCGCAGCAGCGCCCAGACACGCCGGTAGCCATAGGTAGGAAGGTGCGCCACATGGGCCTGAATCTCCTCGACCAGCCCGGCATCGTTGGTCACGCGGGCACGGCGACCATCGCGCCAGTCGGACGAGCGAGCTCGCTTGACCGCCACGGCAGAGCGCGCCACGCCGAGAACTTCGCAGACCGTCTTCATCGGTCGTCCCCCGGCAGCAAGGGCGAGCGCGCAATCAGGTTTTTTGACCGGCCCCATTCCACGGCTTCTTTCAGGATTTCGACCTCCAACGTCTTCTTCCCGAGTAGCCGTTGCAACTCCTTGATTTCCTTGATGGCGGCGGCTAGCTCAGATGCCGGTACAACGGTTTCACCCGCCTTCACCGCCGCCAGACTGCCTTCCTGGTATTGCTTGCGCCAGCCGAACACCTGGTTGGCATTGACGCCGTGCCGACGTGCAACGGCCGACACCGACGCTCCCGGCTCCAATGTTTCCTGCACGATGGCGATTTTTTCCTGCGCCGTGCGCCGACGACGGCGCTCCGGCTCGGTCAGAATTTCGATGCTTTCCACGTAATGACTAGGCTTACTGATAGGCACAAGACTATCCCTTATTTTAAGAGAGTCCTCGTGTCCTCAGATACGTGGGGCCGCTCCAATGACACACAACTTCGATGTGCTCGGGTTCGGAAAATCCTTTCAGGAAAAAAGTTATCTTGACGACTTACTGAGCGTGCCTGATCTAGCCGCAGGAATGTTGCAGGACCTCCTCACCGGGCAGGACACTGGGGGCGAAATTCCTGGTGGGAACGAAAAGTTGGCAGTTCTGAAGTGGCTCGCGACACCCGCCACACATCTGTCGAAGATTCATGTGCGGATCGCGCCTAAGGACGACGGCACATATGAAGGCCATATTCTGACACTTGAGCGGAAATGGTGACTGCCGAGCGCACGCCGTGATGTGCCCTTACAGTCAGCCGCACACGATGCGTCGGCCAGCGAATACCACGGCAAGACATGATGACGATGCGCAAGAAATTAGGACGTATCTGCCGCAGGATTCAGCACTTGCAATCCGTTTTTTCCTAAACGCCCCCATACCTTCTAGGGCGTTGGCGTGCAGGACGAACGTACGAGTGCATGGGAATTTGGCACTAGCTGCATGGCCTCGGTCCCGAGTCCTCTCGCAGAAAGGCGCTAGCACATAGCGTCCGGCAAGTCCTTTTCCAGCTCCACTCCGGCACTGATTGACGTCCGTTGCGCTTACTAAGAGGCCAGTTCAAAAATCCCGAGAGGGGCTGTTAACTTTCGAGGCGACCTGTTAACCTCATGTATCCAGGCAACGGGGACTGAGGGAATGCAAGCGCCGATCATTGACGACGATTTGTGGCAACTGATCGAACCGTTACTGCCAGAGGTGAAGCCTCGCGCGAAAAGCGATCCTGGTCGCCCGCGCGTGCCCGATCGAGCAGCACTCGACGGCATCTTGTTCGTGCTCAAGACCGGCATTCGCCGGAACCATTTGCCGACCCGCCTGGGCTTCGGTTTAGGAGCCACTTGCTGGCGACGATTGAACGCCTGGCAGAAGGCCGGCTTATGGGAGCAGCTACACGAGTTACTGCTGGACAAACTGCGCGCAGCTGGCCAAATCGATCTCTCACATGCCGCCGTCGATTCGTCGTCGGTGCGTGCTGTTGGGGCGGGCGAAAAACTGGCCCGAACCCCACGGATAGGGCGCGACCCGGTTCCAAGCACCACCTCCTCGTAGACGCCAACGGTATCCCAATCGTCGCGATCCTCACCGGCGCGAACGCCGCCGACGTCACCCAGCTGCTGCCCCTCGTTGACGAGATTGCACCGATTCGCGGTGTTCGCGGCCGCCCGCTTCAGAAGCCCGGTATCGTCTATGCCGATCGCGGCTACGATTCCACCCGGCACCGGCGCGCACTGCGCGAGCGAGGCATCAAACCTATGTTCGCCAAGCGTCGGACCGAACACGGCAGCGGGCTGGGCAAATATCGTTGGGTCGTTGAGCGCACCCACTCCTGGCTCCATAGTTTCCGGCGGCTTCGCATCCGCTTCGATCGGCGCGCCGATATTCACGAAGCATTCCTCAAACTCGGCTGTTCTCTCGTCTGCTGGAACATCCTCAGAACACTCAACTGACTTTTTGAACTGGCCTCTTAATCAGACGCGCACTAACCGTTGGCACAACGATTCTTCTTAAAGGGAAGCAGTTTGCCCTTTTCTGCAAGATCTTCAGGTTGAAGGTTCGTGTAGCGCTTCAAATGCCGCCAATCCTTGTGACCGGTAACACCGGCTACCTCGGCTATACCCCAACCCGCTTCAAATAGTGCGCTCGTTGCCTCATGGCGGAGATCGTGTAGGCGCAGGTCGTGAATACCTTTGGCGTCGCACGCCATCTTGAAATACTTACTGGCCGTCTGAGGCGAAAACGGAAAGATGCGCTGCTCGCCGTCGGCCTTAGGCTGCCGTTTGATCACATCCAGCGACGTCCCGATCAGCGGCACCCATTCATGATTCCCGACCTTGTTGCGCGGATCCTTGCGATCACGCACAAGCACCATCCGATTGATTTCATCTAGATCACGCCACTCGATGCGGAAAATCTCGCCGCGCCGGAACCCCGATTGCCCATTGATCTCAATGACATCAGCCAGCGGCAACGTGTATTCCGGATACTCCCGAGCCCACGCCATAATCCTCGCGATCTCACCAGCCGTCGGCCGACGCTCCCGCTTTCCCGCAGCGCCGATCAACCTTAGGTGATGAAGCATTGGCCGAGCCTTGCCGATCACATCCGGCAAGTCGAAGTCCAAGAAACTCGCCGTATGCCGCAGCACCGTCCCGAGCTTCGAGATATCCATATTCACGGTCGCCGCCCCTGCCCCGGCCCTATGCCGTGCCTGAGCGAACTTCACAAGCGTCTTCGGCGTGAGCTCAGCTATCGTGACCGCATTGAAGTGCTCGGCGAGCTGCTTCAGCGTGTAATCCTCAGTAGACTTCTCCCGCACCGGCCGCTTCGATTCCTCACGCAAAACCGGTAGTGCGCAATGATCGATGGCACCAGCGTCTTGGCGGACACCTTGTCCAGATTCCGGCCCTCATCAACCGCTACCTCAATTTTGCGTGCCCATGTCGAGGCCTGCGCCTTCGTTCGAAACGTTTTTGATATACTCTTGCCCTCGCGTCGGACCTGACCGCGCCAACGCGTTCCTACCTGCACAATCGATGCCACTGTCGCCCTCCTTGCTGTAGCAAAATTGTAGCAATGGCGACGTGAAACAGCAGGTTGCGGAGTGATTCGGAGTGATACGTTAGGGGTATCACAACATCCCGGAAAGCCCCGTGGAATAAGGCGATGCCCTTGAGGGCATCGCGCTACTGGATAGCATCCAGTCTCTCCCTGTAGTTCAATGGATAGAACGAGTGCCTCCTAAGCGCTAGATACAGGTTCGATTCCTGTCGGGGGGACCAAGCCCATCGCATCCTCGGGCGCGCTCATTGAAAGCCGCCAAACGAAAAAAGCCCCGCTCAGCCGACGCTGCCGGGGCTTTCTGTTTTCCACTGCGCCGCCACACCGCGCCAATCCTCTCGTCATGAAACGGTCACTGCCAGATGCACAGTAAGCGTGGCTTGAAGGCCGCATGGACAAAGGTTCCTGCGGTGTCCAAAGTGATGTCCGTTACTTCAAGTGGTGGGGACTACTTTGGACACACGGAATGTAAAGCCTTCGAACCGTAAAGGCAGACCGAACTACACACCAGAGTACCGACGGCAAGTTGCCGTCGCGGCGTGCGGGCCGGGTATTTCGGTGGCCAAGCTTGCGCAGGCGCACGGACTGAATCCCAATATGGTGTTCAAGTGGCGCCGGCAACTGCGGGCGGGCCTGTTTGAAGGAGTGGCGAACAGCACAGCGGTGTTGCTGCCCGTAGCGCTACCGGATGCACCGACCGGCGAGACCGCAGAACCGGCGTCGCTCGCTCTACAGCCACAGCCTGTCGAGCCACATCGCGAGAGCGTACCAGCAGCATCGGGCATCGAAATTGAACTAAACGGTGCCCGTGTACGTGTCACGGGCATGGTCGACCCCGTGCAGTTGCGCCTCGTGCTGCGCTGCCTGATGCCAGCATGATTGCGCCGCCAGGCGGTACTCGCGTTTGGCTGGCAGCGGGCATTACCGATATGCGCCGTGGCATGGATGGGCTTGCCGCACTGGTGCAGTCAGCACTCGGACGTGACCCCTTCTCGGGGCACATCTTCCTGTTTCGCGGGCGTCGCGGTGACCTCATCAAGATTTTATGGTGGAGCGGCGACGGCATGAACCTGTACGCGAAACGACTCGAGCGCGGACGCTTCGTGTGGCCACAAGCGGATTCAGGAACGGTCCATCTATCTGCTGCCCAACTGTCGATGCTGCTCGAGGGGATTGATTGGCGGCATCCCGAGCGGACGTGGCAGCCGACGCACGCGGCGTAAAGGGGGAAGCGAGGGTCCACAAACCCGTGGGCTTCATTTACACTGGCACGCATGCCAGCTAGCCATCTGCCCGATGACATCCCCGCACTCAAGCGAATCGTTGCTTCGCGCGACGAGACCATCGCACAGTTGCTGGCCGAGATCTCGCAACTCAAGCGTTGGCAGTATGGCCGGTCATCGGAGCGCATGACCGAACTGATGGACCAGTTACAGCTCGCGCTCGGTGAACTGCCCGCTGCTGAATCGGCCATGACCGCGACGTCGAAGGTGCCCGATGCTGATACGGCTGCTGATACATCGGCCACAACGAACGTTGTCCCGCTGCGCCGCAAGTCGCGGCACTTCCCTGCACATCTTCCTCGCGAAACGGTTGTGCATGCGCCGTCAAACTGCGGATGCCCGGAATGCGGCAAACAGATGCGGGCGCTCGGCGAAGACGTCTCGGAGGTGCTCGACTATGTGCCCGGTTACTTCAAGGTACTGCGTCACGTCCGTCCGAAGCTCAGCTGCCCGCGCTGTGCCGCAGTCGTGCAGGAGCCGGCACCTTCGCGGCCGATAGCACGCTCGATGGCGGGTGCGGGGCTGCTCGCACAGGTCGTCGTCGCGAAGTACGCTGACCATATGCCGCTATACCGGCAGGCCGGCATCTATCGCCGCGGGGGCATCGAACTGGACCGGGCAACACTGGCTTCGTGGGTGCGTGAAGCGGCTGCGCTGCTGCGGCCGCTGTCCGATGCACTCGGTCGTTACGTGCGCGACGCGGAAAAGATCCATACCGACGATACACCCGTGCCTGTGCTGGAGCCAGGGCGTGGCAAGACACGCACGGCGCGCCTGTGGACCTATGTGCGGGATGACCGCCCGGCAGGAAGCCGCGCACCACCAGCAGTCTGGTACCGGTACTCACCCGACCGCAAGGGTGAGCGACCTCGGGAACATCTTGCGGGCTACACGGGAATCCTGCAGGCAGACGCCTTCAGCGGGTATGACGCGCTGTATCGTGACGGCACGGTCATCGAGGCTGGATGCTGGGCACATGCGCGGCGCAAGTTTTTCGACCTGTACAAGCTGGACGGCTCACCGATTGCCGAAGAAGCATTGCGCCGCATTGGGGCGCTATATGCTGTTGAACGCGAGGTTCGCGGCCAGACGCCGGACGTGCGCCTGTCTGCGCGTAAGCAACGCTCGGCACCGTTGCTCACCGAGCTGAAGGCTTGGCTCGAACACTCGCTCTCACAGGTCTCGACGAAGTCGGGGTTGGCCAAGGCGATCAGATACTCGCTGGGGCACTGGCACGCACTCACACACTATTGCGAAGATGGGCGCGTCGAGGTGGACAACAATACGGCGGAGCGTGCGATCAGGCCGCTGGTTCTCGGCAGGCGCAATTATCTGTTCGCAGGCTCAGACGGCGGTGGCGAAAGCGCGGCGGTGATCTACAGCCTGATCGGTACTGCACGCCTGAACGGCTTCGATCCGTTTGCGTACCTGCGCACGGTGTTTGAGCGCATCGCCGATCATCCCATCAACCGCATCGACGAGTTGCTGCCGTGGAGCCTGATGTCAGCCGAACACGTCGAGCAGCACGCCGCCTGAGAATCAATTCGATGGTCCACCCCCTCAGACCTGCTGTGCGCCGAGTCAAGGCGCCAGTGCCCGATTACGTACTGCGCGTTGAGCTGAAGTACATCAAGCCCGCGATTTGGCGCCGAATCATCGTTCCCGGTTCGATCCGGCTGAGCAAGCTGCATGTCGTGCTACTGCTGGCCATAGGCTGGGAGGGCGGGCACCTGCACGAATTCGTCTTTGGCGAAACCAACTATGGTGAACCTGATGACTTCGGATTCCAGAGCGATCCACCGATGCTCAATGAAGCACGGGTCACGCTGGCGAAGGCGCTGGGAGGCTTGAAGTCATTCACCTACATCTATGACTACGGCGACAACTGGCAGCATCGGATCAAGGTCGAGAAGGCACTCGTGCCCGATCCGGACATGCGTCGGAGGTGTGCCCGGATATGCCGACTTCCTCGACGCGATCGCCGATCCGACGCACGAGGAGCACGACCACCTCCTCGAGTGGTGCGGCGGCAGCTTCAATCCCGCCGCCTTCGATCTCGTGCTCGCGAATCAGCGACTCTCACAGGTCAAGTTCTGATCGTCAAGACGGCCTTAGAGTGACGCTTACGATGCACATGACGTAACGTTCAGGCGAACCTGCAAGCGTCCGGCGAACGGCGCGCCAAGTCGGACTTCGGCAAGGGCAAGCTGGTGGCCGCCGATTACGCGATCAGCCCGTCGATCACGCTCACGAACAACAATGCCGGTGGCGCCGGCGCCAACCTTGCCGGTCTTCTGCCCGGCGGTATCGGCACAGCCATCGGCGCACTCGCCGGCAGCATGAACTCGAAAGAGGCCAGCACCCTGCTGACTGTCAGCGATAACCGTTCCAGCGTGCAGATCGCCGCCGCCGAAGGCAGTGCCACGGCGATGGACTTCGGCGCGCTCGACCCGAGCCCCGGCCACGGTTCAAGGCGGGTAAGAAATCGCGCGGAGACCACGCCCGCCTCGCCTGCGCACATCGAACGTCAAATATTTTGCCGCCCAGCAAACGAATCCGTCTCGTCGGCAAAGGCATCGGCCCGTCCTCGCGCCCCGGCTCCTCTATCATCGTCGCGTGCCTCCCCCCGCACGCCTTGGGTTTTCCCAGGCCTTGATTCGCCGCGCCAACCGTGGCGCGCCGCGATCCCACCATTGCCCGTTTCTTCCCGACGCCAGGATTCGTATGACGAAGCCTTTGCAGCGCGCCGTGCCGCCCATGACGTCTGCCCCTGGCGACGCCATCGCCGCCAACGCTATTGCTCACGCATGGGCAAAGGTCGACGCGGCGCTCAGCCCACATCCGAACTGTCCGCTGCCCGACTGGACAGGCGGGGGCGACACGCTTCATCAGCATCTTCTGATCATTGGTAGCGGTAACGACAACGAGCTCGTGAGCCAACTCCGTCATTTGGACACCGCGTCAGCCCGTTTCGGCAAGGTCGGATTCGTCGGCCCGGCCAGCACGCGCCGCCTGATCGAATGGTCGATGGGAGAACGCGTGGTCGTCCTCTCGCGCATGCCGCGCGACGTGTCGGACTGGGATTTGCGGTGCCCGCTCGGGTCGCTGGCGCGAGCGCTGGGCCCGCAAGCCACTCACGCGCATGCAGGACGCCCCTTCCTGCGCGTGGCCACGTCCACCGCCCGACACTGGCGCGATCGGCTCGCCGCCGCCGCGCAACACGGCTTTTGCGTCGGCCTGGCAGGCCTCGACATTCTCGACGACGTCGCATCGAAAGGTCTGACGAGCCACGCTGCCAGCCTCATGACGCTCGCCCCGCTACTGCGCGTGCCCGGTGTCTCCTGGATACCGCTGGGCCGACCGATGACCGGACCAGAGGGCGCTCACGCCATGCCTCCGGAATCGGTCGACTGGATCGACTGGCGAACGGATTGCGACGATCTGGCGGACGAGGCTTCGCTCATCGACAATCTCGATTTGGTGATTACGCTGGACGCCGCCCATGCGGATCTGGCGGAAGGGCTCGGCGTATCGGCTTGGCGATTGGGAGCGGCACGCCACGCCGCATCGCGTCATGGACGAGGCGATTCCCATTGGGAATCAACACCACTGGCCGGACCGGACGAACTGGCCGACTGGGATGCCTTCCGATTGCCGGCAACAGAAGAGGATTGGCCCCGCGCCGTGAATGCGGCAGCCAAAGCCCTAAAGGCGATGGCGACCGAATTTCAGGGATGGACGCGCTGATGCGCTGATGCTTTGGCGCACGACGGCCCGGTCAGGCCACCGCCCCTTCCGGGCGCCGTCCGGACGTCGGGCGTCACACGCGCGCGCTAGCGAAACGGGTCAGGCGGCCCAGCGATCGCCGACCTGCGCCGTCTTGACCCACTCCATGAACGCCGCCGCTTCGGGCGTATCCGCCGGGGCAGACCAGCTCGCGTAATCGGCCTCGACGAACGGGCGATACGGTCCGTGCTTCACTTCGAAAATCACCGCGCCCGGGTCCAGTGACAACACGGTATGGTGCGTGCCGAGCGGACTCTCGATCACGCTGGTGTCCTCGCCCAGCACCTTACGGTCAATGACGACACCCGCTTCATCGAAGGTGAGCACAACAAAGCGGCCGCGCAACGCGGTAAGCAATTCCCACGTGTGGTGGTGCACATGCGGACGGATATAGGTCGCCGGCTCCATCGCAATGGCCAGTCGCTGGATGGAATCGTCCAGCGATTCATGCAGATTCTGGTTCATGCGGGCGCGAGGCGATTGCGTGGCTTGCCCGGTCAGCGCGTCGAGCGCAGCAAAGGTCAACGTTTTCATGGAGATCTTGTGGGGAATAGAGAAAATGAGGCGCTTGCCAACGGCAATGGCCACGAGTTTAGCAAATCGATGCGCCAGTGCTGCCCATAAAAAAACCCGCCGTTCGGCGGGTTTTTCGACTTCGCACTACACATTGCGCACAAGTGGCGCAACGGCGTGCTTAGTACATCTTCTTCTTCAGGGTCTGGCTGCGCAGACGCTTACGCAGACGGGCCACGGCAGCGGCCTTCTTGCGCTTGCGCTCGGCCGTCGGCTTTTCGTAAGCAGCGCGTGCCTTGACTTCCTTGATCAGGCCCGTGCCATCGATAGCGCGACGGAAACGACGCAGTGCGACTTCAACGGGTTCGTTGTCCTTGATAACGATCTTGGTCATGCAATATCTCGAATAGTGATTCGGCCCCATCGGAGCCATAAATTTGATTTACCGCGCAAAGACACCATTCCCCGCCCCGCCGGAGATCCTCCAGCCAAGCGCGACGAACGGACTTGCAACGGACTGCACTACACCACATCCGGCGGGACCGCGACTCACCTCCTCTGCGATCTCCCGATTGGCTTTCGACACCCGGCTCACCCTCAACGGGGAACCTCGCGCCGCGCCTTCCAGACTGGCTGAACGGTTGATTTGGCGAAGCGGCAGACTCATCGTTCGTCAGTGAGCCCCGCTTCCCGCAATGCCCGAATTTTGGACAAGGTCGTGATTATACACATAAAGGGCGTCAAATGCACACGATTTGGCAACCCTCCTTGTGAGACGGGCCCCGCCAGTCCTTCGCGGAGCCCGTTTGGGGCGCAAAGCGGGCGGGCGTCCACCTGCCTCGATCCGCCCCATGCCGCACGGAATCGCCGGTTTCCGCCCGAATACCCGCTTAGAACTTGTGACGAACGCCAGCGATCACGGCGATCTGCGACTGGGCGCCGGTACCGGTCGGGCCGCCAACGTTGTCGATGGCCGCGACCACGGCGTCGCCCGTGGCGCGCTGGTACACGCCGTTCAGGTACGTTTCGGTGCGTTTGCTGAATGCGTAGGTCGTGCCCGCGTTGACCTGGAACCAGCGCGGCTTGGTGCCCTTGGTGATTCCCGACAATGCCGTAGCGCCGCTCACGCTGCCGTCACTGTAGATGAACGCCAGACCGCCGAGCAGGTTCGGGGCGATCTGGTACTTGCCGTTCAGCTCGAACGTGTTCACGCGAATCGACGACTGGTTGGCGTAGTTGATCTTGGCGTAGCTGTACACAAAGCCGACGGTCGCCGCCTGGATCTGATACGAGATGCCTGCGGCAGCGATGTCGTGCTTGTCGACGGCGCTCGTGTAGAAGATGTCGGTCGCGCTGGCGTAATCGTTCGATACCGCACCGCTGCCATTTGCCGTGCCCGGGCTTGCCAGATGCATGTAGCCCGCGGCGGCGGTGAGCGGGCCATTGGCGTACGACGCGCCGACGCTGAATGCATTGTTATGCGAGAAGCCCGTGCCGTTACCCGTGTTCGGCTCGTTGCTGAAACCGTACAGCGCGCCAAACGAGAAGCCACCGTAGTTCGCGCTGGTGTACTTGACCGAGTTGTTGACGCGGAACGAGTTGTACAGGTTGTCGATGTCGCCAATGTGCGCACCATACTGCGTGGCCCACTGCTTGGCCGACGTCAGCGGGCTCACGAAGTCCACCACGGAGTCGTACTGACGGCCGATGGTGACGCTGCCGGCTTGCGCGCTTTGCAGCCCCACGTACGCCTGACGACCGAACATGCGGCTGTTTTGCAGCATCGTGCCGTTCATCAGGTTGAAACCATTTTCCAGCACGAAAACAGCCTTCAGACCGCTGCCCAGGTCTTCCGACCCCTTCAACCCCCAGCGGTTGCCCTGGCCGATGCCGCTCACGGCCTGAAAGTTGTGGGCGCCCTTGGCGTTCAGACCGCTGGCGACGTTATTGACATAGGCAACGCCCGCGTCGATCACACCATACAGCGTGACGTTGGTGGTCGACGTCTGCGCCACTGCGGGCGCGGCAACGGCAAAGCTGGCGGCGGCCAGCGCCGTGAGTGGGAAGCGCTTCATCTTTATCCTCTTTGTTAGTGGTCTTATATTTTTTTGACCTGCGCAGGCAGGCGCCCATTGGCGATGCGCAGGCCACATCGGCCGATCCGCAGTCGGTCCATCGTCGGTCCACAGATGGTCCGACCCGGATGCTGCAACCGCATATGCAATGGAGTGCTTACCAAATGACTAGCGGTGCTTTTCTTATTCAGAAATAGCACCGCCGGTTCTCCGCAAGCGGGTGCATTCTGACACGTTAGTCACGCGCGTCGCATGCGAGTGGTGCATTTGCAACACATGAAATACAGGACATATAGGCGGTATTTGCAGCACTCGCAAAGATTGATTCGTTCAACGTAATGACGCACATCGGCGTTCAACGATGCAATGAGAGGCGACACCATGAAAAACGGCGCTCCGTCCGCGAGACGTGCGCCGTCATGTATGCCTACAAGTATTCCGAGCGCGCCCTGAATCGATATCGGGAGCGCCACCGCCGCGTGGCGTGTCAGACGTCGGCCGGATGCGCTACTGCGCTCCGCCTCCCTCACCCGCTAAGCGGATTTCGTAACAATACGCGAGGATGCCGTGCGAACCGGTTTGCGTCCTTCGGCGCGCAACGGTTTGGTCGCGAGCTTCGCGCGCTTGCGTGCGGCGATCGAGACGCGCGAGGATCCGCCCGGCGCAGCGCCATTCGCCGTGCCCGCCATGGCGCCGTTCAACGCTTTCGTCGATGCCGCGGTTTTCATGGCGTCAATCGATGATTTTGCTTTCTCGCCCTTGAGCGCCTTCGCGTCCTTTTCGGCGTGCTTTTCTTCGCGCTTTTGGGCGTGCTTTTCGGCGCCCTTCTCCGTGCCTTTGCCTGCGCCCTTCCCAGCCTTCGCAGACTTCTCTACCTTGGCAACCTTTCCAGCTTTCGGCGACTTCGCGCCGACGGCAGGCGTCGTGCCCGCCTTCGCGGCCGCGGCCAGTTCGAGGTCGATGGTGTGCTTGAGACCGGCGATCACCGGTGCCGCAAGATCGTCTGCGAAGTGATCGAACCAGCGCTTCGCCTGCAAGAGCTTCTTTCCGCCGAGGCGTCGCTTGTGGTCCTCGTCGCTCGCAATCACCTTGGCGGACAGCCGTGCGCGGCCCTTCGAGAGACGTTCGAGAACGGTAATGATGGTGAACCCGCGATGCAACGTCTTTTGCTCTGCAGACATACTGGCCTCCTGAAGTCCCCGTCTCTCGACGGGCCCGGATTGGATAGAAGCCACGATCTGAATCACGTGGATGCAATCGATCCTATCACGCCGCAATGAACGTACCCAGCAGGCATGCGGCTTTCAGGCGGCTTTCACCTCACTGTCACTTCACTTTCGCGTCACTTTTGCCTCACTGCCATCACGCAGCCCTGGGTTTGGCCGCGGACGCTGCCTCGGGCGGCTCGGGCGCCTGCGCAAAGTACTGCACGCTCGCGGGTATGGCGAAACGAATGTCTTCCGCCAGGAACGCACGCATGAGCGCGAGGTTGATGTCCTGCTGCAAGTCCATATACAGGTTGTAGTCGGGACTGAGCACGAAATAGACGACTTCGAAGTCGAGCGAGCTGGCCCCGAACTGCTTGAAATGGGCCCGATCGAAGCGCGTCTTGCCGGAGGCTTCCACCGCCTGCCTCACCATCGCCGGCACCTTTGCCAGCTTGTCCGGCACGGTGTGGTACGTCACGCTGAACGTGAACACGATGCGCCGCTCGGACATACGCTTGTAGTTATGCAGGGTGTTCTTGAGCAGTTCGGTGTTGCCGCAAACGATCTCTTCGCCGCTCAGGCTGCGAATACGCGTTGTCTTGAGCCCGATGCGCTCGATCGTGCCGGACACATCGCTGAACACGACGAAGTCACCGACTTCGAACGGCTTGTCCAGCCCAATGGCCAGCGAAGCGAACAGGTCGCTCAACACATTTTGCACGGCCAGCGCGACCGCCACACCGCCAATACCGAGGCTCGCGACGAAGGCAGTGATGTTCACGCCGAAATTCGCGAGCATGACCAGCAGCAACACCGCCCAGGCCAGTACCCGGGCCGTCCAGGCGGTCATGGTGACGATGACGGGGTTGTCCGGCGCACTCTCGCGATGCTGCATGCGTCGTGTCGACCACACGCTGACGGCCCGGTTCACCCAGAGCGCGAGCTGGAGGCAGAACAGGACCGTCCAGCCATGGACGATGGCGGTATCCCATCGGGTGCCCAGATCGAGAATCTTCAGCCCGATGAGCAACGCGGCGACGAACAGTACGAAGTGTCGCGTCGCGCCCAGCACTTCAGCCAGCATGCCCGCCGCTGGCGAGCGCAATCGTCTGGACAGCGCCCCGAAGCGTCCGAGCACGAGACGCAATACGCCTGTCAGGATGCCGTAGCTTAACAACATGGCAATCGCGGCAAATGCCCAGTCGGCGGGCGCGATTCCCTCGAAGGCCTTTAGCGATGTGAGCGTGCTGAAGTGCAAGCGAATCCTCCCTGCGTCTTGGTCGAAACCTTTTGCTCAGCAAGGTCCGTGCCGACTCGCCAGCGGCCATCTGGCCGACCGGACGACGCCAACGGGCGCCCGGCCGCCATACCCGATCTTTCAATGGAGGGAAGAAATGACATGGATGCGCGCGGTTTGCGCTGCCCTCGCGCGGAAATGCCCGGAAATGAAAAGGCGGCACAACGGACCAGCCGTTGTACCGCCCTGCACTGCTACGCCTGGAATGGCGACGCGTTACTTCGCTGTCGGCATCGCGAACTCGGCACCCTTCTCCGTGCTTTCCGGCCAGCGTTGCATGATCGACTTCTGCTTGGTGTAGAAGCGCACGCCTTCTTCACCGTAAGCGTGCATATCGCCGAACAGGCTGCGCTTCCAGCCGCCGAAGCCGTGCCACGCCATCGGCACCGGAATCGGCACGTTGATACCGACCATGCCGACCTCGATACGACGACCGAATTCGCGAGCGATGTGGCCGTCTCGCGTATAGCAGGCCACACCGTTGCCGAACTCATGGGCGTTGATGAGATCCACGGCTTCCGTGAAGTCCTTCACGCGCACGCACGAGAGCACCGGCCCGAAGATTTCTTCCTTGTAGATGCGCATGTCAGGCGTCACGTGATCGAACAGCGTGCCGCCGGTGAAAAAGCCTTCTTCATGGCCCGGCACCTTCAGACCGCGGCCGTCGACCACCAGCTTCGCGCCTTCTTCCACGCCCAGCGCGATATAGCTCTCGATGCGCTCCAGCGATTGACGGGTCACGATCGGACCCATTTCGGCGTCCGGTTCCATGCCGTTCTTGACGACCAGCGTGCGAGCGCGCTCGGCCAGACGATCCATGATCTTGTCGGCCACGTCGCCAACGAGCACCGCGACCGAAATGGCCATGCAACGCTCGCCGGCCGAACCGTACCCGGCGCCGACCAGCGCGTCGATGGCCTGGTCGAGATCGGCGTCAGGCATCACGACCATGTGATTCTTCGCGCCACCCAGTGCTTGCACGCGCTTGCCATGCTTGGCGCCGGTTTCGTAGATGTAGTTCGCAATCGGGGTCGAGCCAACGAAGCTGATCGCCTTGACGTCCGCGTGCGTGAGCAGTGCGTCGACAACCTCCTTGTCACCCTGCACGACGTTGAAAACCCCGTCCGGCAAGCCGGCCTGCTTGAGCAGATCGGCCATGAACAACGACGCCGACGGATCGCGCTCGCTGGGCTTGAGAATGAAGGTGTTACCCGCAGCGATGGCCACCGGGAACATCCAGCACGGCACCATGCACGGGAAATTGAACGGCGTGATGCCGGCCACGACGCCCAGCGCCTGACGCGTCGTCCAGTTGTCGATGCCGGTGGAGACCTGCTCCGTGTAATCGCCCTTGAGCAATTGCGGAATACCGCAGGCGAATTCGATCACGTCGATGCCGCGCGTGACCTCGCCCTGTGCGTCGGAGAACACCTTGCCGTGCTCTGCGGTGATGATCGCGGCGAGTTCGTCGCGATGCTTGTTCATGAGTTCGAGGAACTTGAGCATGACGCGCGCGCGGCGAATCGGCGGCGTGTCGCTCCATGCGGGGAATGCTGCCTTGGCGCTCGCGACCGCCGCATCGACGTCCGCGACGCTACCCAGCACGAGTTGGCGAGCGCGCTTGCCCGTCGCCGGATTGAAAATCGGCTGAGTCCGCTGGGCGTCGCCCTTCACGCGTTGACCATGGATGTAATGGACGACGTCGGCGGTATCGTTAAACGCTTGCATATCAATTCCTCATGATGGATGAACGATCCATGCAGTGTATGAATCGCCGCGCACCGCGCCTAGACGTTATTATTGAATTTATTGTTTACAAATACGAACAATCGATCCATGGATTCGGAAAAAATTGAAGGCCTGTGGACGCACCTGCATTGGCTGACGGTGCTCGCCGAGCAGGGAAGTTTTACCGCCGCCGCGACCCGGCTGGGCGTGAGCAAAGCGGCGATGAGTCAGCGCATCGCCGAACTGGAGCGTGCGGCAGGCGTATCGCTGGTGCAACGCACAACTCGCAGCGTGCGATTTACGGAGGCCGGGCAACAGCTCGTCGACGACACGCGGGGGCAGTATGCGCAAATCGCGACGAGCTTCTCGAACCTGCGGGATCAGGCCGGGGTCGCGCGAGGACTGATACGTGTCACGGCCCCCGTAGCGCTCGGCAGGCAGCAGGTCATCCCGAGGTTGTCCGGCTTTCTGCGCGCACATCCTGAAGTTCGAGTGCAACTGGACTTGTCCGACCGACTGAGTTCGATCGCCTCGGAAGGGTTCGACCTGGCGATCCGTCACAGTACGAACGCTCCGGAAACGCACGTGGCCTGGAAACTGTGCGACACGCGCTCGCTTATCGTGGCGACCCGGGCCTATCTCAAGCGACGGGGCACGCCGGCGTCCCCCGCTGATCTGGCCGAGCACGATTGCCTTGCGTACCCGCGTGCGCAGGTGGCGACTACCTGGTCGTTCGAGCCCACGGGCCCTCGGAAATCGGCCACGGGACCGGTGACGATCAACGCCAACGGGCCGGTGACGGCGAACAACAGTGAAGCGTTGCGCGACGCGGCGCTCGACGATCTGGGCATCGCACTCGTGCCGGACTTCACGGCACAGGCCGCCGTGAAATCCGGCAAGCTGATCGTGCTGCTGCCGGAATGGCGTCCGGTCGGCGCTTTTGCGGAACGAATTTACGTGGTGCGCCCTTACACCTCGCACGTGCCACAGGCCGTACGCCTGTTCGTGGATTACTTGCGTGAGGCGTTTGCCGGAGGATTTCCGTGCTAGGGGGCGGATGCCGATTCAGTCGGATCACATCGCCCGCGCTTCGCGCAGCGCGACCTGCATGACGTCCCCCGCAGCCAGGATATGCGCCTTCGTCAAACGCTTGGCCGTGCGACGATCGCGCGCCACCACAGCCTCCAGTATCTCGACGTGCTCCGAGAAAGACACGTCCTGATAGCGCTCCAGTTGCCACACCAGCCGTAGATAGCGATCGGTCTTGCGCCAGATCGCTTCGAGCGTCTCCATCAGATAGCGCCTGCCGCTGGCCTGATAGATCGTGCGGTGAAACGCCCAGTTGTCGACCGACCAGGCGTCGACGTCCGGCGCTGTTTCGTCGTTGCGCAGGATCTCGCGCACCGCCGCTTCATCGCGCGGGCCAAAAGCGTCGATGGCGGCGTCCAGGGCAAGCAGTTCCAGCGCCACGCGCATTTCCGTCAGTTCCGACGCCTCGAACGTCGTCATCGCCGAAACGAACGCCCCGCGATTGGGCACGATCGTCACGAATCCGCTCGCCTGCAATTGCACGAAGGCCTCCCGAACCGGGATATGGCTGGTGCCGAACTCCTTCGCGATCGAATCCTGACGAAGTTGTGTCCCGGGCGCCCACCGTCCGTCCGCAATCCGTTCACGCAACTGGTCCGCCAACGACACGGAAGATAGCTTGCTTTCTGCTGATTTTTTCATTTTAATATATTAAAACATTTACGGAGGCCCATATGACGGTATCCAGATTGCAAAAAATCCCCGGCATTGGCGTAGATCGAATCGGCGACGCAGCCGACGCTTTGGCGGATCCCGACATTCTAAGACTCGAGAATCTCGACACGGACCTCCGACCGCCGGCCGCCGCGATCATGCGCACGCACCAGGCGATAGACGACGATGCGGCCAACAGCTACCTTCCCTTTACGGGTCTGCGATCACTGCGCGAGGCGGCCGCCGAACGTGTCGGACGCTCGGCAGGCACCCGATATGACCCGGCGACCGAGTGCATCGTATCCGCCGGGGGCCTCGCGGGCATCCTGAACGTGCTGCTGTCGATCCTCGAACCGGGCGACGAAGTCGTGCTGACCGATCCCACTTATGCGGGCTTGATCAATCGCGTCCATCTGAGCGGAGGTGTCCCGAAGTTTGCCCGCCTGATTCCCAACGCTGACGGCTGGCGTCTCGATCTCGACAGTCTTGCCGCCGCCGTCGGGCCGCGCACGAAAGCGCTGTTGATCATGTCGCCCTCGATGCCGAGCGGCTACGTCCCCACGCAGGACGAGTGGCTGGCCATCGCCGCGCATTGCGAGACGCGCGGGATCTGGCTCGTCTATGACGCGGCGATGGAGCGGCTGCTGTTTGGCGGACGCCGCGTCATTCACCCGGCGTCGCTGCCCGGCATGCGGGAACGCACGATCACGGTCGGCGCAGTGTCGAAGGAGTACCGGATGATCGGATGGCGTGTGGGCTGGATCGTCGGTCCCGAATCGATCATGAACGATGTGCGGCTCGTCAGTCTGTCCAACGTGGTCTGTCAGGTCGGGATCGCCATGGACGGCGCGGCTGCGGCGCTAAGCACCGCGCAAGACGGCGTGGCCGCCGCCGTTGCCGAATGGGAGCGCCGCAGCGACTTTCTGATCGAAGCCCTGGCCGATCTGCCGGTGATTCGTCCCCACGGCGGCTGGTCGATGCTGATCGACACCCGACGTCTGGGCATCGAACCGTCCGAGGCGTCGCGGCAACTGCTCGCGCTCGGCAAGGTGGCGGCCACCCCGATGACCGGCTGGGGCCCCGAAGCGGATCGTTATCTGCGCTTTGTCTTCGCCAACGAGCCCGTGCACCGCTTGCAGGACATTCGCGAGCGTGTGCGGCGTGCTTGGGGAGTGTGATTGGGAGCGATCTCTTTGATGGGGTGGGAATGACGAGGCGAAGTCGCCGCTATGAATGACGGCAATCGGCCAGTTTCAGCCATCGGCGTCTGCGCAGGTTTGTCATTCGAGCAGCGACTTCCGTCTCAAGCTTGCCAGAGCGCAGGGGTATTCTACGCAGCACGATTGGCGCGATCGGAATTGATCTTGGCGCGTTATGCTAGTGCGCCCAATGGTTCGAACGCCTACCATCTGCCTATTCAATCGAACCAAGGAGCAGTCATGAACCTTTCAACTGCGCTGATCACTGGTGCTTCGAACGGCATTGGTCTGGAGCTGGCACGCATCCATGCAAGCAAACGCGGCGATGTCGTTTTGGTTGCGCGTTCGCGCGACAAGCTCGAATCTATCAAGCAAGAATTCGAGACGAAATACGGCGTGAAGGCGTACGTCCTTACCGAGGACCTCGCCGACCCCGCTTCCGCGGATCGAATCTTCGCTGCGACAGAGTCGCTGGGACTCTCTATTGATGTGCTGATCAACAACGCCGGCTTTGGCGGCCACGGCAAGTTTGTCGAACGCGATCTCAAAGCCGAGCAGGCGATGATGCAGGTCAATATGGCGACGCTGACCAACCTGACGCATCACTACCTGAAGGGCATGGTGGCCCGCCGGCGCGGACGTATCCTCAATGTTTCGTCGACTGCATCGTTTATGCCGGGCCCGCTGCAGGCCGTGTATTACGCGACCAAAGCTTACGTCACCTCGTTCACTCAGGCTGTCGCAGAAGAAGTGCGCGAATACGGCGTAACTGCCACGGCTTTGTGCCCGGGAGCAGTCGCTACCGGTTTCGTTGCTGCCGGTGACCTACAGGGCGTGGACGTCTGGAAGAATGCCAAGTCGGCCGAATCGGTGGCGCGCTGCGGCTACGAGGCGATGATGCGCGGTGACCTGGTCGCGTTCAACGAACAGAAGCTTCGGATTATGCTCGACTGGATTGTGCCGTTGCTGCCGCGCAAGATGGCGCTGAAGATGTCGCGACAGGCGATGGAAAAGGCCGCTTGATGAAGCATGCAACCCAATTCACGTTACATCCCGGCTGGAAACTGATCGTCTTCGATCTCGGGGTCGCTCCCGGCGACTTGCTGGCGCTGGCGGAGTTGCCTGCGGATCTGTTCGGCCGCAAGGATGCCGTCCTGACGCCTGCCCAGTATTTTCGATTCTTTCTGGGCCTCGAAAAATTGGTCGGTGACGCAGAGTTGCCGGTGCGGCTCGGCGCGGGCATCTCGGTCGAGGCTTTTGATGCTGCGCTGTTCGCCTGCCTGTGCAGTCCGAATCTCAACGTCGCTTTCACCCGGCTCGCCGCATACAAGCGCCTGTGTGGACCATTGTCGCTAGACGTCTGCATCGGCGAGAACTACACCGAGGTATTCATCGAATGCTACGGCCATGACGGCCCGCTGCCATGCAGCTTATGCGCAACGGAATTGGCTTTTTTCACGCAGCTGGCGCGCCTTGCAACACGACAAGCCATCAACCCGATCGAGGCCGAATTAACGGTGCTGCCGAGCCAGGTCGGCCCATGCGAAAATTTTCTCGGCTGTCGCTTGGCACAGGGCAGCTCCAACCGCATTCGATTCTCGGCAGAAGACGCAAGGCGCCCCTTCTTGACAGAGAACCTTGCCATGTGGCGCTTCTTCGAGCCGGAACTTCAAGCGCGTCTCTCGAAGCTCGACGCCGAAGCAAGCACACGCGAACGTGTGCGCAGCGCGCTACTTGACATGCTCCCGAGTGGTCAGAGCAGCATCGACGATATTTCGAGTCGCCTGGCAATGAGCAAGCGATCGTTGCAGCGTCATCTCGCCGACGAGGCCATCAGCTATCAGGACGTGCTTAACGGCACACGACAGGAGCTGGCTAGTTATTACCTTGCCCACTCGACAATCTCGCCTGGCGAGATCGCCTTTCTGATCGGCTTTCAGGACACCAACTCGTTCTTGCGCGCGTTCAAGGCCTGGACGGGGGTTACGCCGGGGGAATACCGCAATTTGCACGCTCATCCGGCTTGATGCCGACACACTCCAGCCAACGGAATCGGCCGGCGGGTGACTCGTGGGAGCGGCCATGCGAGCGTTGCGCTACGACTGACCGCTACGGGTCGAAAACGGCCAGCCGACGGAGGGCCGTGACAGGCCTTCAAAAGCCGTTCAGGTTAGAGTGTCCGTTTTGATAAAGAAGTAAAAAAATGGACGATCCGTCAATGGAAACGCCCGTCACGTTGCGCCAAGCGTATCTCATCATGTTCGACTTTCTCGAGAGTGAGTGGGAGAAGTCCGGCCACCCGGACGAACTCGGCGCGCTCCTCGGCAGCCTTTCATTGTGGAATGAGCCGAATGGTCAAGGCGTTCCGATGGATGCTGCGATATTTCCTCAATGGATTGACTGCGCCCGACGCGTCCTTCAGAGAGACCAGTCGTCCGTTGGCTACACAAATGCAGACGTCAAACTATTGCCAAAGTCATCAGAAGATTAACGACTGGCGACTTGGTCGGCTAAGTGCTTCGCGTCTCCATCAACGCTGATGACTGCCTCAATTGACTTCCCTTTTTGCAGGAAACCAGAAGCGAAAAGTGCGAGCGAATCTAGATACGAAGTATGGTCCGATTGCGATCGTCGATGAACCGACATAGACCTTCACTTCAATCGACAATCTAGATGCATGTCTAGCTCAGATCGCCAGGCATCCAGGGCGAGGCCTCATCACCGTCTGCCACCGGCCGAAATTCGTCGCTCATCGGAAAGGAATCCCAACCATTCGAACATCGTTGGCTCATCCGAAAGCGCTCCCCGATTCGATCGTTAAAGTTGCAGCCAACGACTGCCGTTAAGCCGGGTTCCGGGTAGATTCATTTCCTGATGTCGAACGCCTCATACAGTGCCCGCTAATGAGGTCTTAGGCGGGGCTCCGCGCGTCGTTTCGGCCAATCACCGACCTTGTCAATTCATTCATGTTCAAACGCATCCTGTCAGCACTGCGCGGCAACACGCGCGATGCCACCACAACCCCCTCCCCCGCCCCCTCCCAAGCGTCGGATGCGCAAACGACCCACGCAGAACTCATTACCGTCTACGACGCCTATGGCCGCGAGATGAAGATCCCGCGTAGTGAGTGGCGCGAGAAGGTGTTCCTTCCCAACCTCCAACAAAAGTGGAACAACCCGGCGGAGCTATACAGCCAGATTGTTTCTGGCCTTGACGATGGCTTTGCCACGGACCTGTCGGCAGCCGCCGCTCGTCTCGTGGAGATCGACGCGATCCCGGAGCGCAGCCATGTCATCCAGGGCATCGTGCAAATGAAAAACAACCAGCTCGATGCTGCCGAGGCGACACTTCGTGCCGGCATGGCGAAGGCTGGCGAGACCGGCCCCCTGTTGACCAATCTGGCCAAAGTATTTGCCGAGCGCGGCGACGAGACGCGCGCAGATGAAACGCTTTGGCGCGCGGTGCAGACCGAACCGAATCAGGACAACGGAGTGCTGTGGTGGGCGGCCATTCAGCGCGAGCGAGGAGGCGAAGATGCCTATCTACAGGCGCTGCGCACCGTGGCAGCCCTGCCCGACAGTTGGCGCGCGCAGTTGTGGTTGGCGCGCCACCATTTGGAACATAAAGACGTCGAGGCGGCGCGAGCGCTCTACGCGGAAGTCCTGGAAGCGGGCATGTTCGACGGCAGTGCGCTAATGATGATATCTGGAGACTTGGGAAACCACGGCCAAATTGCGCTGATGCTCGAACTTGTTGGCCCAGTCTATGATGAGCGCAAGCATGACCCGATGACCGGTCTCAATCTGCTACGTGCCTGCCAGCAACTCGGGAAGGTCGATGAGGGCGAAGCGCTGCTTGCGCGAATGTACCCCTTGGGTATCGCGCCTATCAAGCACCATCTGGACCAGTTCGCGCAAGCATTCCAGGAAATGCGCAATCAGACGGAACAAACCACACCGGTAGACCCCGACGGCCTGAAAATCAGTACGCTGGCGCTGCGTCAACCGATCTGGCACTACGGTCTGCGCGATGCCGACTGGCTCTTCACGCAGAAGGCGGAAGACGCCGAAGTGGTCGGTTTTTTTGCGCTTTCGAAGACCCTGGACGGATCTGAACGCGCCGAATCGCAACGTGAAAATGAGCTTGGACGTCTGACGCGCGCCATCCCTCTCTATCTGGCTGAAGCTGCTCACTACTGGAGCGACTACGCGGCCAACTGCTACATTCAGATCGTGGAGGGCGGCGGTCCGGTCGTGTCGGGGGGCGAAACCGATGGCAACGCGCTCTTCGATACGGCACCACCGCGAATGAAGTACTTTGTAACCGGCGAGATCGGGCGCTCAGGGGAAGGCGATCAGGCTCAATGGCAGATATCTTTGCACCTCTGGGGCTGCGAAACCCGAACAAAACAGGCGAGCGAAACCGGAAAAACAGCGCAGGCTGAGATCGGGGCATTGGTCGCCACGCTCGAGCAGCGCTTGCTTGAGCGCATCGGCCGGAAGCGAGAACAGCCGCTGGACGCGTTCTACCAGCGGCCCACGGCCGAGGTCATGTCCGCGTATCTGGCGGAACTGGGTCAGAGCTTCATGTTGACGCTGCTAGCCAACAACCTCCTGCCCAAATCTGCGATATGGAGCGAGCGCGCCATGCTCGACTGGCCCCTCACTATGGCCCTTCGCTGGCCTGCTGCGGAGGTCCCCAAGCTAATGTACATTTCCGGGCTGGGTAAGGCACTGGACTACCAGTCGGAGATACTGGCGGAATACAAGGAGCGCAGCCTGCAATTGCTACGCGATGCACGGCAAGCCAACAGTCCAGTCGCCCAATTGGCGCCGCTGGTGTGGAAAACGTTCGACATGCAAGACGAAATCCACGCCCATATCGGACATTCGCCCGCCGATACAAATCCTGCATACAAGGCATGGCTGAAGCGGGTTGGAGAGTAACTGCACGTCCGGTATCAATTCTGATCGTGCCCGAGTACCCCGCTGACCATCCGAATCTGCCGCTCGATTTTCCGCAATCGCTCACGTGCCCCGATACCCAGACCACGCGGCGAGGAGCAACGATGCCCCCACCACGGCGACACCGCAGATCCAGTAAAGGGTCGCTTCGGTGCCGAGGGTGAGCCATTGTGGCATCAGGAAAATCACGATCCCGAACAGTCCCGTCAGGACAGTCGTGATCGCCTGCACTCGTCCGATCAGGTGCGGATCGACGACCTCCAACATACGTCCATTTGCTGCAGAACGGGCAAGACTCCAGGCGGCCCCGGAGATGCTGTACAGGACAAGCGCCGCGAGACTCCTGCGGGAAAATGAAAATACGACGAGCGAGAGACCGGCAAAGGCGAGCAACACCAGCGGACGCCGCTCGATCCGCTTCGCAATGGCTCGAAAGCTGGCGGTAGCAACGGCAACCGTGCCAACAATGGCTGACACCATTTCGAGCGTGCCAAACAGTGCGCTATCGCCCCGGAGCGTATCCACCACGAAGCCGGGAAGAAGAAGATTGGTCGTCTTGATGACTGCAAACGATACGCCTACCGTGATCGAGGCGATCAGGCTGGCAGGGTTTGCCGCCAGATAGCGTGCAGCCTCCCCAATGCCCGCCGCCACACCGGACTTCGCCGAGACTGTCCGATCCGTACCGCCCCGGACGCGCCATTCGAGTCCTGCGCAGGCGAGCGCGATTGCTGCGAGTGCAAACGCCGACGCGGAGCTTCCAAGCCAGTCAATCGACACGCCGGCAATGCCGGTACCGACGGCGATGCCGATCTGGCGAGCGACCGATAGCCGCATGAAGAACGACACCCGCTCGTTGACCGGGATGATGGATTGCAATCGTCCGGAAAACGCACCGTTATGCAGTGTGAATCCCACTGCACCCACGGCGCTGCCAAACATGAGGACGGTCGCACCGACATCGGGCGGGAGATGCTGGCTCGATCCGACCAGCAAGAAACCCAATGCCCTGACCGTCTGCCCCCTGATACCGGTAAGTCGCCGGTCCGTTCGGTCGACAATGTGGCCAGCCAAAGGGGCAAACAAAAGGCCGGCCAGGCTCGACGATAACAGCACTAACCCGACAAGTTTCGACCCGCCAAGCTGGAACGCTATCCACGACGGCAGAACAATGCCTGTCCCCACCAGAAAGAAGGAGAGCAAGGAAATTGCGGCCAGCGTCCAACGATCTCGGGACATGTGGGAACGGGAAGAGAAATGTCTCGTGGCAGGCGCCCTGAGTCCGGCAAACGGACTCCGTCAGTATTCCATAGAAGTCCGTGGCCGATCAGCAAGAGGCCACTTGTAGGCTTCTCAATCCTGGTACCAGCGCCAACCACCGGGCGATCTGACAGCCAGCGGCTCGCCCTCAGGAACCCACGCATAGGCGGGGGACGACAGAGCCCCGTCTCAGCACCGCTACGTACGACGCCAGCACTGCGCGCACATTACCTATCGACCATCAAATACCGAATGATGAGCGCCGGGTCGGCGACGTCGAGGATGAGACGGCGGAAAATCCGCTTTCGCATATGTTCCTCGTCGAGCAACCATGGCGCCCCCTTCTCGCTGAGGTATTGAACGATAGCCGCCTGCTGATCGGCATGCGCGGGAAGATTCAGCCGGATTGCGAGCAGCCCGGCGATCACGTCGTCGATCTCGATATCGAGAGGCTTCGCGTCGATGATGAGTTTCAGCTGCATGGCCCTTACCGAAACAAAAACGGCGCGACGCGCGGAAAACCGCGGGCCGCGCCGAAGGGAACGGGAAGAACGAAACGGGAAGAACGAAACGAACGTCAGCCCCGCCAGCCCGGCCGCCACACTGACGGTGAATGGCAGAGCAGACGATTCAGCCTCAGTAGTCGAGCTCCGGCGCGGGTACCTGCGCGGGCTTCTCGTCCTTCGGCGCTTCGGCGATCGTCGCATCCGTGGTGAGGATCAGCCCGGCGATGGACGCCGCGTTCTGCAACGCCGTGCGCGTAACCTTGGTCGGATCGACCACGCCGATTTCGACCAGATCGCCATAGTCGCCGGTGGCCGCGTTGTAGCCGAAGTTGCCCTTGCCGTCGCGCACCTTCGCGATCACGACCGACGGCTCGTCGCCTGCGTTCGATGCGATCACGCGCAACGGGGCTTCGAGCGCACGCAACACGATCTGGATACCCGCGTCCTGATCGGCGTTCGCGCCTTTCAGATTCGACACGGCCGAGCGCGCACGCAACAGCGCAACACCACCGCCCGGCACGATCCCCTCCTCGACGGCCGCGCGCGTGGCGTGCAACGCGTCGTCCACGCGATCCCGCTTCTCCTTCATCTCGACTTCGGTCGCTGCGCCGACCTTGATCACCGCAACACCGCCCGCAAGTTTCGCCACGCGTTCCTGCAGCTTTTCACGGTCGTAGTCGGAAGTCGCCTCGTCGATCTGAACGCGGATCTGTTTCACGCGCGCCTCGATGCGCTTCGCGTCGCCCGCGCCATCGATGATGATGGTGTCTTCCTTGCGCACCTCCACGCGCTTCGCGCTGCCAAGGTCGTCGAGCGTGGCCTTTTCGAGCTGTTTGCCGGTCTCCTCGGAAATCACGGTCGCGCCAGTCAGAATCGCGATGTCTTCGAGCATCGCCTTGCGACGGTCGCCGAAGCCCGGCGCCTTGACCGCGACGACCTTCAGGATGCCGCGCATCGCATTGACCACGAGCGTGGCGAGCGCTTCGCCTTCGATGTCCTCAGCGACGATCAACAGCGGCTTGCCGGCCTTCGCGGCCGCTTCGAGAATCGGCAGCAGGTCGCGGATCGCGGAGATCTTTTTGTCGTGCAGCAGGATCAATGCGTCGTCGAGGTACGCCGCCTGCTTTTCCGGATCGTTGATGAAGTAGGGGCTCAGATAGCCGCGATCGAACTGCATGCCCTCGACAACGTCGAGTTCGTTCTCGAGCGACTTGCCGTCTTCGACCGTGATCACGCCTTCCTTGCCGACCTTCTCCATGGCGTCGGCAATGATCTTGCCGATCGCCTCATCCGAGTTCGCAGAGATCGAACCGACCTGCGCGATTTCCTTGTTGGTCGAAATCGGCTTCGACAGCTTGCGCAGTTCTTCGAGCACGGCGGCCACCGCCTTGTCGATACCACGCTTGAGATCCATCGGGTTCATGCCGGCCGCGACGTGCTTCATGCCTTCCTGCACGATCGCCTGGGCGAGGACGGTAGCCGTCGTGGTGCCATCGCCAGCCACGTCGGCCGTTTTCGACGCCACCTGCTTGACCACCTGCGCACCCATGTTTTCGAAGCGGTCTTTCAGCTCGATTTCTTTCGCAACGGACACACCGTCCTTCGTGATGGTCGGCGCGCCAAAGCTGCGCTCGATCAGCACATTGCGACCTTTCGGGCCGAGGGTCACCTTTACTGCGTCGGCCAGCACGTTCACGCCCTTGACGATTCGGCTGCGGGCGCTGTCATGGAATTTGACGTCTTTTGCACTCATGTCGTAGCTCCGGGAAAAGTCGTTGACCCAACACGTCGCGAAGCACCGATGCATGGAATAACGAGGATGTTCGCGACCGTTCGCGATGTCAGGCGGCCTTGCGCTCGGCGCCCTGATTGGCTTCGAGCACGCCCATCACGTCTTCTTCGCGCATGACGAGCAGTTCCTCGCCATCGACCTTGACGGCCTGGCCGGCATACTTGCCGAAAATCACCTGGTCACCGACTTTGAGCTGAAGCGCGCGCTGGGTGCCGTCCTGCAGCAACCTGCCATTGCCGACGGCGATGACTTCGCCCTGTTCGGGCTTTTCCGCGGCGGAATCGGGAATCACAATACCGGAGGCCGTCGTGCGCTGCTGTTCGATTCGCTTGACGATAACCCGGTCGTAGAGGGGACGAATCTGCATTTCCATCTCCTAAGCGATAGATCACCAAAAGGGAATCCAGCCTCGCGCCGCAGCGGCAACACAGTGCGCTGCCACGGCGCGCAGGCCGTGCCAATGTCTGGCGAGAAGCAAAATAGAGGCGCGTCACGCACGCTTCAAGAGGCCGCAAAACGATGAATTTGTAACAAAATGTTTCAGCGCAGCAGGATGCGCCGAACAGCCCCCAACCGGTAGACGGTGCGACCCGACACGCCCGGACGCCGCGGTTTCGGCAGCACCGGGCAAGGCGACCGGCGGCCGCCATCGGCGTCGAGCGTGTCGTCCGGTTCGTCGAGCGTGCGCCAGATGCCGCCCTTGACCGGGCGAAACAACCACCGCAAGTAGCCCTTGCGCGCGGCAAGTTGCATGAGGGCTTCGCGCTCGGGCGCGGCGTCGATCAGGTGCTGATCCGCAGGGCCATCGTCGCCATAGTCCCCGTAGTCCCCGAATGCCTGACGACAGGCGAGCGCTTCGGCGGCGGACGCACCGATCACGGTACAAGCACGCCGCTCGATGCGCTCGACCTCCCACGCGCCGAGTCGCCATGCGGCGTCGAGGAGTGCCGCATCGACGGTCTCGAAGCGATGCCAGGGTTCCGCCAACTGGAGTGCGGAGCCCGGCACCGGTCGTGCGGGAATCTCGACGCCGGGCAGCGTAAGCGGCGTCGCTCGTCGGAATCCGTGCCAGTGGAGGATGGCGACAAGCGGGGTATTGACCCGCGCCACGGCGGTGACGGTGACCGCATAAAGCGGCAGTCTCACGGTATTAATCTGCTCGTGCAGGGTATCGAAAAAATTCATGAAGCCTCCTTGCAACAACCTACATTGCTACCTCTTGAAATTTTCGCGCGCTGACCTATTTTAGTTCTCGCTCAGGCAGTCGCGGTTCACGCGCTGCGTGTTTCGATTTGTCAGTCTGCGGTCTGTTGCGGACAGGTGAACTGGAGCGCGTAGTCCGGTTCGCCCTCCGTACAGGCCCCTGTAAGGAGCCAGCCATGAGTGATCTCTTTTTCGGCACCGATCTGCTGGGCGAACTCAACCGCCTGCAACGGCAGATGGACAGTCTTTTCACGGGTTTTCCCGCCAGCCTGCGCGCGACGCGCACCGGCCTGTTCCCACCCGTCAACATCGGCAGCACCGACGACTCGATCGAGATCGTCGCGTTTGCGCCGGGCCTCGATCCCGAGCGCCTCGACGTATCGATCGACAAGGGGCTGCTCACCATCAGCGGCGAACGCAAAACGCCGGCACGCGAGACGTCCGACGACGTGAAAGTATATGCCGCAGAACGTTTCACGGGAGCGTTCCGGCGCGTGATCGAGTTGCCGCCACACGCGGATCCGGACAACGTGAAAGCCCGATACGTGAACGGGTGCCTGAAGATCAGCATCGGGCGCTCGGAGGCGTCGAAGCCTCGCGCGATTGCGGTGCAGTAAACCCATCGCAGGTATCGAGGCTAACGGGCATGACGCCCGCCCAATGAATCACGGAGGACATCATGAACAGCAACACCGAACTGAGCGTGCCGACAAAAGACACCGGCACAGCGACCGCCAAGCACGATAGCGGGCAGGCCAGCGAATCGCGCACTCGTCTCGCGCCCGCGGTCGACATCTTCGAGGACGGCCACGGCATCACCCTGTATGCGGACTTGCCGGGCGTGGCGCGCGAGACGCTGGACGTGCGGGTACAGGACGGGAATCTGAGCATCGAGGCGCAGGCGGTCGTGCCCGCGCCATCGGGTCTGCGACTCCACCACGGGGAAATTCGCAACCCCCACTTCGCGCGCGCGTTCACGCTGAGCTCGGATTTCGACGTGTCGCGCATCGACGCCCAATTGCGTGACGGCGTACTGAAGTTGACGATTCCGCGTCGCGACGAGGCAAGGCCTCGACGGATCGAAATTACCGCAGGCTAAGGGGCCTCGGGAGAGAGCGAACGGGCGCTGAGCCGCCGACCGCGTCTGGCCGCCCGCTCGCTTGGAATCGCAATTTGCCTGACGGTGTGGTCGGAGGCCACACGCTTGATTTTTTGTACCGAGCCCCCGGTGATGGCTTGTTTTTACTGGGTTAGACGATGCTAAGTCCACACGAATTTGCCACCTTGATGCTGGTTCGGCATGCGCCCGAACAGATCGACATGAACCGCGCAGAGCTTGACGCGTTGCTCGAACGACAACTGGTGATGCTCGAGCAATCTGCCGAGGGTCGGCGCCACCCGCAGTTGACCGACAGGGGACGATCTTTGCTGAAGGCGCTAAGTGCCGGAAGTTGACCGAAGAGGCGGTCAGCGTCCATCGGTGGACGCCGACCGCCCGCCTCAACGCAGCACAAGCAGCAATGCCGCCCGCCGTTCGCCACCACAAATCGTCATCATTCATCGTCCGCAGAATCGTCACCGACATTGCGTCTGGCGCTCATGAAATCGACAAAGGCTCTTGCCTGCGGAGAAAGCGAGTCATACCGTTTGAACACCAGCATCAGATGGCGGGCCGCCCAGTCATCCGACAATGGAATGATCCTCAACTGCAAGCGAGACCGATATACCTCGGCGACTTTCGTCGGCATGATGCATATGCCCGCCTTGGCTGCCACCAGGCTACAAGCCGAATCGAAGCTGGAAACGCGAATACGGTACGTCAGCGAGCGGCCGAGCTCGGCCGCCTTCATGGCAAGAATTTGTTCCAGCGCGCTCCCTTCCGAGAATCCGATGTGCACGTGCTCGAGTGTCTCGCTAAAGCGGATCGCCTCACGGTTCGCCAACGGGTGCCCGGCTCCTGCGACCAGGGCGAATACTTCCTGACGATAAGGCACCGTCGACAGTTTGCATCCTTCATGAACGACGTGCGTAATGCCAACATCCGCAACGTCGTCCGCAATACCCCGAAGGATCCCCGCGCTCAATCGCTCCTCGAAACTGACGACGACGTCGGGGTACGCCTGCTCCAGCGCCACAAGATCGCGAGGCACGAATTGGACCATGGACGAGAGGTTGGCGAGCACACGAACAGTGCCGTAGACGCCGGAGTCAACGTGCGCGATTTCCGCAATCATGCGCTGAAGATCCACATCGATCTTCAGGGCGTAAGCCAGCACGACCTCGCCCGCGCGGGTGAGTCGCGTCCCGGAAGCGTCGCGAAACATCAGCTTGGTACCCAGCGCACTCTCCAGCTCCGAGATGCGCCGACTGATGGCGGACGGCGCGATATGCTCGGCCGTCGCCGCCCTTACGACCCCGCCTTCCGCCTGAACCGCCCTGAACAGTCGAAGCGAGGTCAAATCAAGTTGTTTGATCGTTTGTGGCATGGCAACTTTCTCGAAACGCATCCCGGCGACGGCGCACGAACCGAAGGGTGTTCTCGATCCGGCAAGAGAGGCGTCGACATTTGGCAATGGCCCGTGCAGTGACGTACCGCGATACTAATCCTAAGTCTGCTCCCCGAAAAATTCCGGGGAAAACATGGACAATACAGGAGACAAAATGCTGCCAAGCGTCAGCCACGCTCTTGACTCGTTTCATGTCGGGTCGAGCGCTCACCCCATGTATGTCGAGCGTTGGGCACCCATGTCCGGCGCGTCGGAACGCCCGCCTGTCGTCCTGATTCACGGCGGGGGTCACACCGGCTCGTGCTATCGCCATACGCCGGATGGCCGTCCGGGCTGGGCCTCCCTTTTTGTTCAAAGTGGATATACGGCCTATGTCGTAGACTGGCCGGGCCATGGCCGATCGCCTTCGCTTCCCGACTTTGCGACCCTGTCGATGGATGCCGTCGTCACCGCGCTCGTCGACTTGCTGGATCAGATCGGGCCGGCGATCCTGGTTGCCCACAGCGCCGGCGGGACCGTGGCGTGGACGGTGGCCGACAGACGGCCCGACAGCGTTTGCGCGATCCTGGGCATTGCGCCCGGACCGCCCGGCAATCTGCTTCCTGTGCTGCCATCCGATCCCCTCGAATTCGAAGCACTCGCCGCCCGCGGAGATCTGGGCCACCCTGTTTATCACCCGGAAACGGCGCCGGTGTATTTCTCAAGCGAATTCATTCGGCGCTACTGGGCCAATAGCAAGCACTTTCCCCTCGAAGCGATTGACGCCTACGAGAAAACCATCGTGCCCGAAAGCCCGCGAATTCTGAACGAACGATTCAACATTGGAGGTTGCTCGCCACGCGTTGGCTCGCCGGAGCGAATCCGGCGTATCAGAAGCCTTGTGGTTACGGGCAGCGACGATCCAAGACATCCCAGAAGCATTGACGCAGCCGTGGCCCAATTTGTTGGCGCCACCCATTTGTGGCTCCCGGATATCGGCATCGAAGGGAATGGGCATGGCCTGATGATCGAACGTAACAGCAGCGAAATCTTCGACGTGCTGCGCCAATGGCTGGCGGCTGACGAAAATCGCCCCGTTCAGAAGCACGCTTAACGCAACGATACGGATTCTCGCAAATCGCGCCGCCATCCTTCCTGGCCTGGTCGACCGAGGTCGGGGGACAGGCCGTCCACCGCGGCCGCCCCCTGTTGAAATCCGCACAGCCGGTCAGCAGATTGTTCATTTTTGACGATGCCGACCGGCGCGCAACGACGCCGGCGCGCTCGCGCAATGACTCGCCAGTCAAAAAAATACCATTAAAAAATAATGACTTGCGCCACATCCCGGATGTGCATATGCAAACCATTTTTGCTTCGTAGTAGCCGCGCGGCGACGAGGTTTTAATACTCCCTGGAAATTGCGACTCAGGAAGTCACGCAACGAACCGGGACCCAACCGAGTCACGTCGGGCATTGGCGCCCGGCACCCGATGACAAGTGACTCCACAGCCGCCTCAGGCTGAAAAAACGAGCGCTACCCACGCGACGTATCTCCTTGCCCACGCTACCCTGTTTTCGGAGTCATACATGAAGCTTTCGCTCGTCCTGCGCACCGCTCTTGCCCCGCTGGCTGCCCTCGTGATGCTCAACGCCGGCGCCGCCGACAAACTGCGCATCGGTGTCGTACCCGGCGCTTACGGCGACTCCGTTGCCGTCGCCGCCAAGGAGGCCAAGCGTCAGGGCATCGACGTGGATGTCGTTGAATTCACCGACTGGACGACCCCGAACATTGCCCTGAATTCGGGCGATCTGGACATCAATTACTTCCAGCATCAGCCTTTTCTGAACAACGCGATCCAGAAGAACGGCTTCACGCTCGCCAGTGCGGGCACCGGTGTGCTCGCCAACGTGGGTCTGTATTCCCTCAAGCACAAGACCATTGCCGAAGTGCCGGAGCGCGGCACCGTCGGCATCGCCAACGATCCGGTCAATCAGGGACGCGGGCTGCTTCTGCTGCAAAAGGTCGGCCTCATCAAGCTCAAGAGCGGTGTCGGTTTCCTCGGCACGCTCAACGATATTGTCGACAACCCGAAGAAGCTGCGTTTCGTCGAAGTCGAAGGCCCTCAGCTCGTGCGCATCACGGGCGACGTGGACCTCGCACAGGGCTATCCGCACTTCATCGTGGCCGCCAAGGCGTTCGATCCCTCCAGCGGACTGGCCTACTCGGGCATCGAAGACGCGCAGTTCTCGATCCAGTTCGTCGTGAAGGCGAACCGCGTCAAGGACCCCGTGATCCAGAAGTTCATCCGCATCTATCAGAACTCGGACGCCGTGAAGACGACCGTGAATCAGGCGTTCAACAACGACAAGCGGCTGTACTCGCTGTCGTGGGTCAAACAATGACGCGCGTCCCCGCGAAAGGAGCTGGCCCATGCGCGTAACGGCCACCGCAAGACAAACGCTGACCGAACCCGCCGGGACGCCCGGCGTTCGCGCGGCACTCGGCCGCCCGCCACATCCTGTGGCAGCGCCCGCCCCGCACGATGCAGCACCCGCTGCACATCCCAAGGGCACCGTGGCGTTTCGCAACGTGACGAAGACCTACGTGTCGAGCGCCGGCCCCGTGACGGCGCTCGACGCCATCGATCTCGACATCCGTCCCGGCGGCATCTTCGGCATCATCGGGCGCAGCGGTGCCGGCAAATCGAGCCTGCTGCGCACCATCAATCGACTGGAGCGGCCAACCAGCGGACAGGTGCTGGTCGACGGTGTCGACATCGCCACGCTCAACGACGCGCAACTCGTGCAACTGCGCCGGCGCATCGGCATGATCTTCCAGCACTTCAACCTGCTCTCGGCCAAGACCGTGTACGACAACGTGGCGTTACCGCTACGCGTCGCCGGCGTGCCGAAAGCCCAGGTCGATGCGCGCGTACGCGAGCTGCTCGCGCTCGTGGGCCTCTCGGACAAGGCCGGCACGTATCCCGGACGCCTCTCGGGGGGACAGAAGCAGCGCGTGGGCATCGCCCGGGCGCTTGCCACCGGCCCGGAGATATTGCTGTGCGACGAGGCGACGTCGGCCCTCGACCCGGAAACGACGCACGCGATCCTGCGGCTGCTCCGCGACATCAATCGCAAGCTGGGCATCACCATCGTGCTCATCACGCACGAGATGCGCGTGATTCGCGAGATTGCCGATCAGGTGCTGGTACTGGAGCAAGGGCGCATCGCCGAACTCGACGACGTCTGGCGCGTGTTCGGTGCGCCCCGGCACGACGCCACCCGCGCCCTGCTGGCGCCGTTGCAATACGACATGCCCGACGATCTCCAGCAAGCGCTGCTGCCCGAGCGCCCTGCAACGCCCTGCGCGCAAATCCTTCAACTGACGTATCGCGGCACCGACGGACTGGCGCCCGACTTTCCGCGCATTGCGCAGGCGCTGGGAGGAAGCGTCCGGTTGCTGCATGGCGGCGTGGATCGCATTCAGGGCCACTCGCAAGGGCAATTGCTGATCTCGCTCAGACCCGCGCAAGACGGACATGGCGGACATGTCGCACAGGCCGCACCGGGCACGCAAGGCGCTTCGGACGACGGCCCGCAACCGGATTGGCAAACTCTCACGCGCGGGCCGAATGCCATCGCGCATGACATCGAGGTACTGGGATATGTCTCTGACACTGTCCATCTCCATTGATCGCTACTGGAATGCGTTCGTCGACACGCTGATGATGGTGGGCGTGTCCGGCGCCATTGCCTTTGTCGCCGGCATTCCGCTGGCCGTGCTGCTCATCATCACGGCGCCCGACGGCTTCCTCGCATGGCCGCGCGGCAATCGCGTGGTCGGCAGCATGATCAACGGGTTTCGCGCGACGCCGTTCATCGTGCTGCTCGTGGCGCTGATTCCCGTCACGCGCATCGTTGCCGGCACGACCATCGGCGTGTGGGCCGCCATCGTGCCGCTTGCCGTCAGTGCAACCCCCTTCTTCGCCCGCATCGTCGAAGTCAGCCTGCGCGAGGTCGACCCCGGCCTGATCGAAGCGGCGCAGGCCATGGGGTGCGAGAAGTGGGACATCGTGCGCCACGTCTATCTGCCCGAAGCGCTGCCGGGCGTGATTGGCGGCTTCACCATTACGCTCGTGGCGCTCATCAGCGCGTCGGCCATGGCAGGCGCCGTCGGCGCCGGCGGGCTGGGCGACCTGGCGATCCGCTACGGCTATCAACGGTTCGATACACAGGTCATGGTGATCGTGATCGCCGTGCTGATCCTGCTCGTCACGCTGGTGCAGACAGCGGGCGACCGCTACGCGCGCTGGTTGCGCAGCCGCTGAACGCGGCACGCGAAGCCGTCGCACATCGAGAAAACCCATGAATCATCCCGAAACCACCGTCTCGACGCCCACCGCTCCCACGCCCCACCCGCGTGCGCTCACGCGCGTGCCGTTGCCGCCGCGCCCGCCACATCGCGTCGCGAGCGAGGCCGAGGCGCTGACGATCGCGCAAACGCTGGCCGACACTTTCCGCGCCAGCGCCGCCGAGCGCGACCGCGCACGTCGCCTGCCGTGGGACGAGATCGAGCAATACACGGCAAGCGGCCTGTGGGCCATCACCATTCCCCGGCAGTACGGCGGCCTCGGTGCGTCATACGTCACGCTGGCCCAACTGTTCGTCACGATCTGCGCGGCCGACCCGTCGCTCGGACAAATTCCGCAAAATCACTTCGCCGTGTTGCAGAACCTCTCGGACATGGGCGACGAAGGGCAACGGCAACGCTGGTTCGCCGACGTTCTTGGCGGGCAGCGAATCGGCAACGCCGGTCCCGAACGTAAAGCGAAAGCCGCCCAATTGTCCTCGCCGACCGCGCATCTCACACGCGACGCCGAGGGCCAGTTACGCGTGAGCGGCACACGTCATTACTCGACGGGCTCCGCGTTCGCGCACTGGATTCCGTTTCGCGCAGTCGACGATCAGGGCCGCCCCGTTCAGGTGTGGGTGCGGCGCGACGCCCCGGGCGTGACCATCCTTGACGACTGGGATGCCTTCGGCCAGCGAACGACGGCCAGCGGCAGTGTGATTTTCGAGAATGTCCCCATCGGCGAGAACGATGTCGTTCCCGTCTGGCGCTTCGAGAAAGTGCCCACGCTCTCCGGCCCGGTGTCCCAGTTGATTCAGGCCGCCATCGACGCGGGGATTGCGCAGGGTGCGCTGCGCGACGCGATCGACTTCGTACGCGACAAGAGCCGTCCGTGGATCGATTCGGGCGTGAGTCAGGCGAGCGACGACCCCTACATCATTCACGAGATCGGCCAGTTGCAAATCGAGGTCGACGCCGCACACGCCGTGCTGCTCGACGCAGCGCGCCATCTGGATACGCTCGCACTCGGCCCGATCGACGACGCGATCTGCGCGAGCGCCTCGGTCGCCGTGGCGCAGGCCAAGATCCTCACGACCGAAGCGGCGCTCAACGTCAGCGAGCACCTGTTCGCGCTTGCCGGTTCGGCATCGAGTCGTGCCGGGCACCACCTCGACCGTCACTGGCGCAATGCGCGCGTTCACACGCTGCACGACCCGGTGCGCTGGAAATATCACCTGCTCGGCAACTACGTGCTCAACGGTGCGCTTCCAAAGCGTCATCAGTGGAACTGACCGTCCGGCATCTGCCCCACATCCCCGACATGACACATGCCTCGACACCGGTGCGCCCCACAGCGAGCGCACCGCACGAACCTTCCGCCCCGGTGAACCCGGCGCGACAACCGGATCGGCCTGCGCCCGCGCCTGCCCCGCAACGGCGGGCCGACCTGATTCGCGACGATGCACACGCGCTCGACGTCGCAAACGCGTTCGCCCGCGATCTGGCGCCCGGCGCGCGGCAACGCGATCACGACCGCCGTCTTCCGTGGCGCGAAGTGGACCGATTCAGCCAATCCGGCTTGTGGGGCATCACAGTCCCAAAGGCCTACGGCGGCGCCGAGGTCAGCACCGATACGCTCACCAAAGTGGTGAGCGTCATCGCCGCCGCTGACGGCAGCTTCGGGCACATTCCGCAAAACCACTACTACTCGCTCGAAGTGCTACGCGTTGGCGGCACCGACGAGCAAAAGACGTTCTTCTACGACCGGGTGTTGCGCGGCGAGCGTCTGGGCAACGCGCTGGCCGAAGTGGGTCAGCGTGACTTCAAGCGTCGTACGGAACTGCGACGCGAGGCGGGCGGCTGGTTCGTGCAAGGCGCGAAGTTCTATTGCACCGGCGCTGTGTACGCGCACTGGATTCCCACGCTTGCCGTCGCGCAGGAAGATGCGGCCCAGCGCGCCTATCTGGTGTTCATCCCCCGCAGCGCGCCGGGCGTGACCGTGACCGACGACTGGGACGGTTTCGGGCAGCGTGTGACCGGCAGCGGTTCGGTACAGTTCGAGCACGTTCGTGTCGAACCGGAATGGATCGTACCCTTCACCGCATCGTTCGAGCGCGCGACCACGATCGGCCCGTTCGCCCAGATCATTCATGCCGCGCTCGACGCCGGCATCGGTCATGGCGCCTTGCAGGCCACGCTGCCGTTTGTCCGCGAGCATGCCCGGCCTTGGATCGACTCGGGCGTGCAGCGCGCGGCCGACGATCCGCTGCTGCTCGAACAGATCGGCAACGTTGCCCTGCGCCTGCGCGCCGCCGACGCGCTCATCGCCCGCGCCGCACGTGCCGTCGACGCGGCGCAACGCGCACCGGACGACGACAGTGTGGCCGCCGCGTCGATTGCCGTGGCGCAGGCCAAAGCCCTCAGCACCAGCGCCAGTCTGCTCGCCGGCACCAAACTGTTCGAGCTCTGCGGCACCAGCGCAACATCGGTGGCGCTCGGTCTCGATCGCTTCTGGCGCAATGCCCGCACCCATACGCTGCACGATCCGGTGCGCTGGAAGTATCACGCAGTGGGCAACTATGTCCTCAACGGCGTGCGTCCGCCGCGCCACGGCGCGATCTGACGCCAGGAATCCCGTCATGACCCAAGCCAAGCGACACATTCACGTCAACGCGTTCAACATGAACTGCGTCGGCCACATTCACCACGGCCTGTGGACGCACCCGCGCGACCAGTCGACGCAATACCACTCCCTCCAGTACTGGACCCACATCGCACAAGTGCTTGAGCGCGGGTTGTTCGACGGCCTCTTCATTGCCGACGTCATCGGTTACTACGACGTCTACCAGGGCAGCGTGGATCTGACGCTGCGCGAAGGCATCCAGTTGCCGGTCAACAATCCGTGGCTGATCGTCTCGGCCATGGCGGCGGCCACAAAGCACCTTGGCTTCGGCCTGACGGCGATGGTCGGTGCGCACAACCCGTACACCTTTGCGCGCGATGTCACCACGCTCGACCAGCTCACCGGCGGGCGCATCGGCTGGAACATCGTCACGGGGTACGTGGATAGCGGCGCGCGCGGTCTGGGCCAGAACGGGCTGGCCGAGCACGACAGTCGCTACGACCGCGCCGAGGACTTTCTCGAACTCAGCTACAAGCTGTGGGAAGGGAGCTGGGACGACGACGCCGTCATCGCCGACAAGGCGCGGCGCATTCATACGCTGCCCGACAGGGTCCGTCCCGTGACACACGACGGGCCGTTCTACCGCGCCCACGCCATCCACATGAGTGCGCCATCGCCGCAGCGAACGCCGGTGCTGTTTCAGGCGGGCACTTCGTCGCGCGGGCTGCGCTTTGCGGGACGCCACGCCGAAGGCGTCTTCATTGGCGCGAACTCGCCGGAAGCCGCACGTGCGGCATCGCGCAAGCTGCGGCAGGCTGCCGTGGAGGCGGGTCGCCGCCCGGAGGATATCAAGATCTATGCCGGCATCGCCGTGGTGCCCGGGCGCACACAGGCCGAGGCCCGCGACAAGCATGCCGAATATCTGGCCCATGCCAGTGCGGAGAGCGGCCTGGCGCACTTTGCGGCCAGCACCGGTGTCGACTTCGCCCGATTCGCGCTGGACGAGCCGATCCAGTTCGGCAACGCCAACGCCATCCAGTCCGCCACGCAGACCGCGCAGCAACAAGGCTGGACCACGCGTCGCAAATTGCTTGAGCAGTTTGCCCTGGGCAGCCGATATCACACCATCGTGGGCGACGCCTCTCAAGTCGCGGACGAACTGGAGCGGTGGATCGATATCGGCGAGATCGACGGCTTCAACCTCACGCGCGTCGTGGTGCCCGAGACGTGGGAAGACTTCACCGATCTCATCGTCCCCGAGCTGCAAAACCGTGGGCGCTACCGGACGCAGTACGGCGGCGCCTCCGGTTCTGAAACGTTCCGCCAGCGGCTCTTCGGTCGCGGCGACCGCCTGCCCGCACATCATGCAGGGGCGAGTTTCCGTCACGTGCCCGAGAGTGCGCAAGACACCTCTGGCCCCCATAGGGCGAGTAGTGCCAGTAGTGCCAGTAGTGCCCGAACTGCATGAAGCGTGCGGAAATCGTCAGTCAACGTCCGTCCTGCGCCCCAACGCCCCAGCGCCGCTACCTCGCTCCCTACTCGTCCCATGACATCGACGTCAGCCTCTTCCTCAGCGCCGCCCTCGCATCGCGGCGACGCATTGCAACGCGCTCAGACCCTGGCGACGCGCTTTGCCGAGACCGCCATCGCCCGCGACGCCGCCGGCGGCACGCCCAAGGCCGAGCGAGACGCATTGCGTCAAAGCGGCCTGCTCTCCCTTTCCATCCCGGCGGACTACGGCGGTCAGGGCGCCCAGTGGATTCAGACGCTGGAGACCGTGCGGATCCTGGCGCAGGCCGATAGCTCGGTCGCTCACGTCTACGGTTTTCACCACCTGCTGCTCGCGACCGTCCAGCTTTTCTCGAAGCCCGAGCAGTGGGTGCCGTGGGTCGAACAAACCGCACGCAACCACTGGTTCTGGGGTAACGCCCTCAATCCGCTGGACGAGCGAACCGTCGTGCGCCGCATGCGCGATACGCAGGAATGGTTCGAGTTCTCCGGCAAGAAGAGTTTTTGTTCCGGGGCACTGGACTCCGAAATGCTGATTGCCTCCGGCAAGGACGAGCGCAGCGGCAAGTTGCTCATCGCCGCCATACCGACGGCCCGCGCAGGGATCACGATCAACAGCGACTGGAATTGCTTCGGTCAGCGCCAGACCGACAGCGGCAGCGCCCTGTTCGAACGCGTGCGGGTCGACGCCGCCGAGATGCTGCTCGACCCCGGGCCGCTGACCACGCCGCGCGCGTCGCTGCGTCCGTTGCTCGCGCAACTGGTGTTCGTCCACATGTTCCTCGGGCTCGCGCAGGGTGCACTGGCCGAAGCGAAGCACTACACCCTGCACGAAGCGCGGCCCTGGTTCCGCTCGGGCGTCGCAAACGCCAGCGACGATCCCTACACCCTCGCCCACTACGGCGAATTCCACGTCGCGCTGGAGAGTATGCGACTGCTGGCGCGGCAGGCGGCGACGCTATTCGACGAAGCATGGCAGCAAGGCGATTCGCTCGACGCCGACGGGCGCGGCCGTGTCGCGGTGGCCGTCGCCACGGCAAAGGTAGCCGCCTCGCGCCACGGCCTCGACGTCGCTAGCCGACTGTTCGAGACGACCGGCGCGCGCGCCACTCACGGCGCGTTGCGCCTCGATCGCTACTGGCGAAACCTGCGCGTGCAAACGCTGCACGATCCGGTGGATTACAAGCTTCAGGACATCGGGAACTGGGCGCTCAACGCTCAGGCGCCGGCCCCGTCCTTCTATTCCTGAGGTCACGCGCATGGCAACCCTGCCGGTATGGCCCCCGCTGCCCCAGCGCTCGCAACCCGCGGGCGCGGCGGATCACGCATCCCGGGACAGCGCTGCCGACTGGATCTTCGTCGATCCGCGCTCGCGCGACCTGCTCATGGAAGTCGAGCAGGTCGCGCCCAGCGATGCGAGCATTCTCATCACCGGCGAGACAGGGACCGGCAAGGAACTGATCGCCCGGCACATTCACGGTTCCAGCCCGCGCCGTGCCGGACCGTTCGTGAAGGTCAGTTGCGGAGCGTTCTCCGAGTCGCTCGTCGATGCCGAACTGTTCGGCTATGAAAACGGCGCGTTTGCCGGCGCGTTTGGCGCGCAGCCGGGCTGGTTCGAGCAGGCCAACGGCGGCACCATCTTTCTCGACGAGATCAACGACCTGCCGCTGTCGGTGCAGAACAAGCTCCTGCGCGTGTTGCAGGAGCGCGAAGTGAGCCGCCTGGGCGGGCGACAGTCGTTGCCGGTCGACGTGCGCGTGCTGGCCGCCGCCTCGACCGATCTCGAACGGCTCGTGAGCGAGAAACGCTTTCGCAAGGACCTGTATTACCGCCTGAACGTCATCAGCCTGAATGTGCTCACGCTCCGGGAGCGTCCGGGCGACATCGTGCCGCTCGCACGCTACTTCATTGACACCTACAGCAAGCGGCTGGGTTACCGGAAGCTCGCCCTCACGCCCGATGCCGAGCAAAAGCTGATACAGGCGCCATGGCATGGCAACGTGCGCGAACTGGAGAACGTCATCCATCGCACGCTGCTGCTGTGCGAGCAAAGCGAGATCGACGCGGCGAGCCTTCGCCTGCCGGCAGCCCCTTCCGCCGCCGCGTCCGCCACCTCGTCCTCAGCCGCGTCGATTGCCCAGGCATCGCCAGCCACAGACCAGTACAACGTCGCCGCAAGCGGCTCGCGCCCCGCGCCGGACGAGGACATGGCGGCACTGCGTCGCGCCATCCTGCGGTTGTGCGAATCGCGGGGCGCGAATCTGCATCAGCTCGTGGAAGACACCCTGCTGCGCGAAGTCTTCCGCGTGAGTCACTACAGCCAGAGCGAAACCGCCCGCCTGCTGGGCATCAGCCGCAACGTGGTGCGCGCCCGCCTGATCCGTCTCGGCGAGATCGGCCCGCCACGCAAGACCGCGTGCGATGCCCCCCACACCGACACACCTCTCGATATCGAAACGCGAAAACTGCAATGAACCCCGACATCTTCTGGTTTCTGCCCACCTCGGGCGACACACGTTATCTCGGCAAGTCCGATTTCGGACGCCCTGCCACCAACGCCTACATGCGCCAGATCGCGGAAACGGCCGAGCGACTGGGTTTCGACGGCCTGCTCATTCCGACCGGCAGTTCGTGTCTGGATCCGTGGGTGACGGCCGCCAGCCTGATTCCCGTCACGCAACGCATCAAGCTGCTCGTGGCGCTGCGCACGTCGCTGGGCAACCCAACCGCATCGGCCCGGCAGGCGGCAACGCTGGACCAGGCGCTCGGTGCGGGGCGCCTGCTGCTCAATGTCGTGCCCGGGGGCGACGCGACCGAACTGGCGGCGGACGGCGTGTTCTATTCGCACGACGAACGCTACACGGCAGGTGACGAGTTTCTGAGCGTTTGGCGCCGTCTGCTGCAAGGCGAGAAAGTCGACTTCGAAGGCCAGCATCTGAAAGTGACCGGCGCGCAGAATTTCTTCGAACCGGCCACGCAGCCCCATCCCCCGCTGTACTTCGGTGGTTCGTCACCGGCGGCGCACGAATTGGCGGCCAGACATGTGGATGCGTATCTCAGTTGGGGAGAGCCGCCCGATGCCGTGGCCGCGAAGATCGCCGATGTTCGCGCGCGTGCGCAGCGGCATGGCCGCACGCTGCGCTTCGGCGTGCGGCTGCACGTCATCGTGCGTGAGACGAGCGACGAGGCGTGGGCGGATGCCGACCGTCTGATCAGTCATCTGACCGACGACGACATTGCGGCGGCGCAGCGCAATTACGCGGGCATGGACTCGGTGGGACAAGCGCGCATGGCGTCGCTGCATGGAGGACGCCGCGACAAACTCGTCGTCGGCCCCAACCTTTGGGCGGGGGTGGGACTCGTTCGCGGCGGCGCGGGCACCGCGCTGGTCGGCAATGCCGAGGAGGTCGCCGCGCGCCTGAAGGAGTATGTCGACATCGGCGTCGACACTTTCGTGCTCTCGGGCTACCCGCATCTCGAAGAAGCGATCCGCTTCGCCGAACTGGTGTTCCCGCTACTACCGGGCAAGGCGCCCGTCACCCTGCGCGACCGCGCGCTGACCGGCGGCGCATTCGACGTGCGGGCAGGTCGCACGTCGTGATTCGTGACATTGGCGTCGTTCCGCAATCCGCTTCGTCACGGCCTTGCCTGACGAAGCGAAGCCAACGGGAGAACAGCGCAGTATCGAGTGGCGTCGCTAAGCCGTGGCTAAGCCGTCACTACCCTGTCAGTACCCTTACACTACCCCGCCGTCACCTCAAGCTGCATCGGCAGCTCCGGTGCACTGCCCCATTCCCCGAGCGATGCGTCGTAAAGGCGCACGTTCGGATGCGCGAGCTTCATGAGCGCAAAGACCACGAGACTCGCCGATACCCCGCCGCCGCAGTAAGCGATGACGGACGTCTCGTCGTCGATGCCGGCCGCCGCGAAGCGTGCGCGCAGCGTGTCGTCATCGAGAAAACGCCCGCTGTCGGCGTCGAGCAGGCTGGCGGCCGGAATATTGATGCTCCCGGGGATGTGGCCGGCCCGCCCCTTGCGCGGCAATTCCTCGCCGCTGTACTGCGCGGGACGAAGCGCGTTGATCAAGCGCGTCGCGGCGTCGCCATTCACGACACGTTCGACGTCTTCGCGCTGCGCGACATAGGGCTGTATCGGCGCCGGCGTGAATTCGACGCCTGCTGCGTTTTCGGGGTCAGCGCCAGCGCCTGCCTCGACCGCACGCCCCTCGGCAATCCATCGCGACCACCCGCCGTCGAGCACGTGCGCGTTCGTGAATCCATACGTTCGCAGCATCCACCACACGCGCGTCGCCCACCAGATCGAGCCGGTGCTGTAGATCACGACCAGACTGTCGTTGCCGATACCCAGCGCCTCGACGGCAGCCTTGAAAGCCGCCGGCGGCGGCAGCATCAAATGGAACCGATGGTGCCGGTCAGAGAGCTGCGCATCGATATCGATGAATCGGGCCCCCGGGATATGACCGGCCTCGAAAGCGGCGCGCTCCGGCTGCACACGCTGCTTGATCACCGGATCGACCACCATGGTGGCGCTGCAATCGAACAGACGTAATTCCGGTCGGTGCAGATTTTCCGACAACCATTGTGTCGAGACCAGGAACCCCGGAACGATCCCGGCGGAAGAGGTGTCATGCGACATCGAAAACTCCAGTAGTGCAGCCCGCCCCGGCAGTCATGCCTCGGCCCAGGCTGCGAAGCGGCGCTGCACGCGGGCAATCGCTGCATCGGCCAGATAGCCGACGAGCATGGTGACCAGCACGTAGGCGTAGACCTGCGCCGACTGAAAATAGCGCTGCGCCTGCACGATGGCTTCGCCCAATCCGCCGCCGGTGACCATTTCCGCGGTGAATACGGTAATCAGACCGATCGGCAAGGCAATGCGAACGCCGGAGAGCAATGCCGGCACCGTCGCGGGCAAAATCACGTGGCGAAACAGCGCGTGCTTTCGGGTGCCCAGGGACTGCGCAGCCCATCGCAACTTCGGCGAGACCAGCGACGCGCCCGACTCGGCGGCCACGATGAACGGGAACACGCACGTGGCGAACACGAGCGCGATCTTCGAAAGACTGTCCATGCCGAGCCAGACGGTAAACACCGGGATCAGTGCAATCTTGGGCAGCGGAAAACCGAACGCCACATAAGGCGAGAGCCACCAGCGGCAAACGCGAAATTCGGCCATGGCGAATCCGAGCGGAATGCCCACTATGCCCGCCGCGACAACGCCTAGCACCGCGCGCAGCACGCTCGTGCCCAATGTCGACCACAGCTCACCCGAGATGACGAGATGCGCGAGTGTCGCGAACACCACGCCCGGCGAGGGCAAAAATACCGCCCGAACCCACTCCTGGGCAGTGGCGAAATGCCACCCGGCGAGTACCGCGAGCAGCACCAGCCAGGGCTGCGACAGACGCCATAGCCGACGCGCCATCGTGCGCGCGCTGCGCGATCCCGACGGGACGGCGACTTCCGTGAATTTCAGCGTATCAGCCATGCCGCCGTCCTCGTTGTCCTCGTTGCCCCGATTCGTGCCAGCGCAACAGCGCACCGGTCGACCAGCGCAGCGACGCATCGAGCGCGTACGCGACTACCGTCGTCACGAACAGCGCCGCGAACAGATAGTCGTAGCTGCCCTGATCGCCGTACTGGCCGATCAACTTCCCGATGCCCTGATTCGCAACGATCATTTCGCACGAAATGGCGACCAGCAGCGTGAACCCCAAGGCGACGCGCACGCCCGTCAGGATCTGAGGCAACGCCGCAGGCAACACGACACGCCAAAGCAAGCCCGCCCGCGACGTGCCCAGCGAGCGCGCGCTCCATAGCAACACACGCGGCACTTCGCGTGCGCCACGCAGCGAGTAGACGATCAGCGGCAACGCTGCGGTAATCGCAATGACGATGACGTTGGTCGCGCCGCCCACGCCGAACCACAGCACCAGCAACGGAATCAGCGTCGTTTTCGGCAACGCATACGTGCAGCGCACCACGGGCGTGACAATGCGATCGAAGACGGGCAGCAACGCCATCGACAGGCCAAGCGGCACGCCCGTCAGAATGCCGGCGGCAAGTCCCCAGGCACTGGCGCGCAACGTCGTCATCAGGTTGCCCCCGATCTCGCCCGTGCGAACCAGATGCCTCGTCGCACGCCAGATGTCAGCGAGCGACGGGACAAAGCCGTCGGCCAGCCAGTGGGCCGACGCGGCAGCCTGCCAGGCGACGAACAACACAGCGACGGCCAGCAAACCGGTCACGGCGGGCAGGCAGCGTTGCCCGAGCGCAAGCGCGGCAGTCATGACGGCTCCTCCGTGGGTACGCCCCTCACCTGCTCACGCACCGACAGCCAGACGTCGTTGCGCAGTTCGGAAAAGCGTTGCGACAGCATGGTCGCCTCGCGCCCGAGCGTGCGATCCAGATCGACATCCACGCGCTTCACGATGCGTCCGGGCCGCCGCGACATGACGTAGATGGTGTCGGACAGATAGACCGCCTCGTCGATGTCATGCGTGACGAGTAACGCGGTTTTGCCCGAACGCTCGAACAGACGCAGCAACTCGTCCTGCATGAACTCGCGCGTTTGCGCATCGAGCGCGCCGAACGGTTCGTCGAGCAGGAGAATCTTCGGATCGCTCGCGAAGGTGCGTGCGAGCGCGACACGCTGACGCATGCCCCCCGACAGCTCGCGCGGATAACGCCGCTCGAAGCCCTTGAGATGGATGAGATCGACATAGCGCGCGACCGTACGTTCGATCTCGTCGCTGCGCGTGCCCTTGCGGCGCAGGCCGTAAGCGATGTTCTCCGCGACGGTGAGCCATGGGAACAGCGCGTATTCCTGAAAGACCACCCCACGGTCGACACCCGGCCCCGTAATCCGCTCGCCAAAGGTCGCGCACACGCCGTGAGAGGCTTCGACGAACCCGCCGAGGATGTAGAGCAGCGTGCTCTTGCCGCAACCGGACGGACCGACGAGCGAGACCAGCTTGCCGGCCGGGACATCCAGCGCAATATTGTCGAGCGCGACGACGCGCTCGCCGTCCTTGTCGAAAACCTTCGACAGACCGGCGACATGGATGGCCGCCGCGGTGTCTTGCAGGCTGCTCATCGTCAGACCCGGCGCGGGAGGTACGACGCGTCCACGTTCGCCGCAATCCTGACCGGCTTGGGCAACAGTCCCAGTTGCGCCATCGCGTCGATGGGCGGCTGGAGGCTCGCGGCGGAGATCGTCGCGTTCGGATCGCGGTAGAAGTCCTTGGGCGTGAGGAAATACTCATCGAGCGACGCGGCGGGCGTTTTGGCGAGCTCCGCCGTCAGCGCGACCACCTGCTTGCGATTGGCCGGATCGTAAATCCAGCGTTGCGCGTCGACGTAATCGGCCAGCCACGCACGTACGGCTGCGGACTTTTCCGTAAGGAAGCGCGTGCGTGCACTCTGGAACAGCACGGGATACGGCGGCACAACGCCGACCGCGTCGAACACCGTACGAATGCCGCCCTTCTTCGCTTCGTCCACCTGAAACGGCATGGCGAGCACGCCCACGTCGATGCGCTTCTGGCGCAACGCCGGCCCGATATTGCCGAACGGCATTTCGACCACACGGACGTCCTTACGTGGATCGAGGCCATGCTTTTGCAGCGCGATGCGCAGAATGATGTCGACGCTGCCGTTAAAGGCATTCACTGCCACGCTCTTGCCCTTGAGGTCGGCAATGGTGCGCACCGGGCTGTCCGTGAGCACGACGAACGGGTTGGACGCATAGCCCTGCACCGCGTCGCGATGGATTTCGGCAATGGCAGTCACGCCGCCCGGTACCGCGTCCTGCGCGACGGCGGTTGCCAGACTCGTGAAGGCCAGCGTACCGATGTCGGCCTGCTCGGCGGCGAGCAATGTCGCCACGCCGGGCGTGCCGCGCGCCGTCATCGTCTCGATCACATACTCCTTGCCATGACGCTTGAGCACGTTGGCCTTGAACCAGTCGCTGGTAATGACGGTTTCGAGCTCACCGGGACCGACCACGCCGGCCGTCGCATAGCGAATCAGCGGTGGCGCGGCGCGCGCGATCATGGGAAACGACAGGGCGGTCGCCACCGCTGCGCTTTGCTTGATGAATTGGCGGCGCGAGTGCCGCTGGGTGTCGTTGTGTGCCATGAGATGTTGTCGTGCGAGAAGCTTGAAATTGCGGCGCATTCAGGTCGCCATTCGGGTCGCCGTGCCCTGCGACGTGCATCCGTTCAGTGCGACGGGCGGGCAATGCCGAGGTGATCGCGCAGCGTGTCGCCCGCGTACTCCCGGCGAAACACGCCTCGCGACTGAAGCTCGGGAATGACCAGGCGCACGAAGTCTTCGACACCCCCCGGCAGATAGGGCATCTGCACCATGAAGCCGTCGCAGGCGCGTGCGTCGAACCATTGCTGCATGACCTCGGCGACCGCGCCCCCGGTGCCATTGAAGTCGCGCAGCGGCCCGATCCCGTAGCGCTTGCCGATCTCGCGCAGCGACAGGCCCTGCTTGCGCGTGAGTTCCGCCACCTCCTTGTAATGGCCCTGCACGCCGCCGACTTCCAGATCGGGCAGTACGCCGTCCTGCGGGAACGGCGACAGATCGATGTCGAGCTGGTAAGAGAGGGTCGAGAGACCCGCCTCGGGATCGCAGAGATCGTCGAGCAGCGCCTGCTTGTCGCGCGCAATCGCATCGGTCTCGCCGACGACTGGCACCATGCCCAGCAGGATCTTCACGTCATCCGGGTTGCGACCGTGATGTGCAGCGCGCGCCTTGATGTCGTGATAGAAAGTTTGCGCCGAGTCCTGCGAGGAGTGCGTGACGAAGATGACGTCAGCCCACTTTGCCGCGAAATCGCGTCCGCGACTCGATGCGCCGGCCTGAATGAAGACGGGTCTGCCCTGCGGCGGACGGCTGACATTGAGCGGCCCCTCCACATTGAACCACTTGCCCCGGTGCGAGATCGGGCTGACTTGCGCGGGATCGGCAAACTGGGGCGTCTCGCGATCGAGCGTGAGGGCGCCATCGCGCCAACTGTTCCACAGCTTGCACGCGACTTCGACGAACTCGTCCGCGCGGTCATAGCGGTCTTCGCGCGAGAGTTGTTCCTCAAGCCCGAAGTTGCGGGCTTCCGCGTCCTGAAACGACGTGACGATATTCCATGCGACGCGTCCGGCACTCAGATGATCGAGCGACGCGAGCGCACGCGCCACGTGAAACGGTGTGAAGTAGGACGTCGAGATCGTCGCCGCAAGCCCCAGATGACGCGTGCTTCCGGCCAGCGCCGAGAGTACGACGATGGGGTCGAGACGCAGCGCGCCGAGTGCGCCATGGCGCAGTTGCGAGTCAAGGCTGTCGCCCAGTCGGCGTGGCAGCGCCTGGATGTCGGGCAGGAAGAGCATGTCGAAGCGTCCGGCTTCGAGCAAACGACCGATTTCCTGATAGAAGCGCACCGACAGAATGTCATGCTGCGCGGACGGGTAGCGCCAGCCGCCGTGATGGCCGGAAACCGGGCCGGCCATGACATAGGCGGCCAGATGCATTTGACGCGAGGAGGCGTTCGACATACTGCAATATCCGAAAAGACGTGTTCGACAATCGGCGCGCGGAAGAGCCTTGGGCTACGCCTGTCTCAGTCTTCCCGAAGCACTGCCAATACTTTGCGGCAGCACCGCAGATCGGTGCCGCCTGTTCGAAAACAGTATATGGGTGCCTGACGTGTTAACAAATTCGAATCGCTGCTAAGCAAATACTGAAAACCGATGCCGCGTCATGTCGTCAGACGGCCTGCCGCCATCGACGCGATCGCCTAGACGGTCTGCATTCCCCAGCGTCGCACGGTCACCCGGGCAAGCGTATCGAAGACGAGATGCTCGACGATCAGGCCGATGAGAATGACCGTCAGCAACCCGGCGAAGACCTTGTCGGTGTAGAGCTCGTTGCGGTTCTGATAGATGTACCAGCCCAGTCCGCCAGCGCCGGTGTTCGCGCCGAACACGAGTTCCGCAGCAATCAATGTGCGCCATGCAAAGGCCCACCCGACGCGCAGCCCCGAGAGCACCGAGGGCAGCGCCGCCGGCGTGAGAATCCACGCGACCTGACGCAGTCCCGAGAGACCGTAGTTGCGTCCGATCATGCGAAGCGTGGGCGACACGGCGTCGAATCCGGAAGCGACGCTCAGCGCCAGCGGCCACAGCACCGCATGCACGAGCACGAACAGCAGGCTGCCGGTGCCCAGACCAAACCACAGGAGTGCGAGCGGCAGCAGCGCAATGGACGGCAATGGATTGAACATGCCCGTGAGCAGCGACAGCAGGTCTCGCCCGACGGCGGTCGTCATGGCGAGCGACGTGAGCACGAACGCGCAGAGCACGCCCAGCGCATAGCCACGCAACAGCACCCAAAGGGAAGTGGCCGTGCGAGCGACGAGTTCGCCATTGAGCAGACTGCTCCACCACGCGTGTGCCGTCGCCGCGGCGCCCGGCAACAGCAGGTCGTTGTCCACCCAGCGTGCGGCCAGCTCCCATATCAGGATCAGGACGATGCCGATGGCGAGCTTGCGCCAGACGGTCGGCGTGCCGCGCCACGCGCTTGTCGCGTCTTCGCTTCGTGACACTTGTGCCGTCTTCGGCGTATCGGCGTCCCTGCGTGGCGCGGGCGGAAAAATGCGCTCCGGGCGTCGCGGCGATCCCTGGCGAGCACTGAGTCTGGCGACTTCCGTCGATGGTCGATTCACTTGAGGTTCCTCGGTCTCACGCCGCTTCGTGCTCGCCGAAGAGCAGGTCGTGAATGCGCTCGCCAGCACGTCTGAATTCGGCAGACGCGACGTCGCCCGGGACGAAGTCGCCGGCGTCCAGTTCTGCGCGCAATCGTCCGGGTTGGCCGTCCAGCAGCACGATACGGCTGCCCACGATGAGCGCCTCTTCGATCGAGTGCGTGACGAACAGCAGCGTGACGTGCGTGTCGTCCCACAGCCGAAGCAATTCCTCCTGCATGCGCAGGCGAGTGAGCGCGTCGAGCGCGGCGAACGGCTCATCCATGAGCAGCACGCGTGGTCGCACGGCGAGTGCCCGCGCGATGGCCACGCGTTGCTTCATGCCGCCCGAGAGCGCGTGCGGATAGGCATCGGCAAATCGGGACAGCCCCACTTTGTCCAGAGTCTCTCTCGCGCGCTCGCGCGCCTCGTGACGCGACAGCCCCCTCGCGACGCGCAGCGGAAACATCACGTTTTGCAGCACCGTTTTCCACGGCGCCAGTTGATCGAATTCCTGGAACACGAACATCCGGTCGATGCCCGGGCCGCTCACCGTCTGCGCGTCGAGCGAAATCTCGCCGCGTGCCGGTTTGACGAAGCCGCCGATCGCCTTGAGCAGCGTCGATTTACCGCAGCCGGATGGGCCAAGCAAGACGAAACGGTCGGCGTTGTAGACATCGAACGATATGTCGTTCAACACGGGCACGAGGCGTGCGCGATGCCGGAACTCGATGCCGAGGTCGCGCACTTCAAGCACGCGCGAACTGCCTGGCCCGTGCGCATGCGCGGATGGTCCGGCGTCGGCGGCGTCGGCGGCAGCGAGCGCGTGTGTCTGCGCGGCTGTGTCGATATCGGTGATATCGGTGAGATCGGCAAGATCCGCACGCGCCAGCGACCGAGCGCTCGACGTCCCCATCTCAACTCCCCTGCCCCAACGCGGGCTCGTCGAAGAAGTAGTCCTTCCACGACGTGGCCTTGTGACGAACGGCGCCCACACGTTGCATGAACTGGGCAAGGCCCAGCGTGTTCTGGGGCGCAATCGAGAAATTGACCTTGGGGTCGGTGATGATGCTCACCAGCAGTTTCTTGTCGGTCTTCGACTGATTCACGCGGAGGTAGGTATCGGCGGCCGCCTCCGGTTGGCGTTTGACGAAATCGGCGGCGCGCGCGAGCGCCAGTACGAAGGCCCGATAGGTTTTCGGGTTGTCGTTGCGGAATTTCTCGGTCGTGTAGAGCACCGTGGCAGAACTCGGTCCGCCCAGCACGTCGTAGGAATCGAGCACGATGTGCGCGTTGGGGTTCGCGGCGAGTTCCTGTTCCTGGAACGGCGGGGTGCCGAAGTGCCCCGTGATCTCGGTGCCGCCCGCGATGATTGCCGCCGCGGCGTCGGGATGCGCCATCGTCTGGGTCCATTTGTCCAGACGATCGAATGAAGCGTCTCCCCATTGCCGGGCGGCGGCGTATTGCAGCACACGAGACTGGACCGACACGCCCACCGCGGGCAGCGCAATACGATCCTTCTCCGTGAAGTCGGCGATGGTGCGCACCTTCGGATTGTTGCTCACGAGGTAATACGGCAGGCTGCCCAGCGACGCTACGCCGCGTACGTTCTGGCGACCGTAGGTACGATCCCAGACGGTGATGAGCGGGCCGACGCCTGCACCGGCGATGTCGATGGCGCCGGACAGGAGCGCGTCGTTGATCGCGGCGCCGCCGGACAGGCGCGCCCAGTCGACTTTCACTTCAACGCCCAGCTTGCGGCCCTCCTGCTCGATCAATTGCTGGTCGCGCACGACGTTGAGCAACAGGTAGACGATGCCGAACTGCTCCGCGATCCGAATCCGTCCCTCCGCATGCGCTGCTGGCACCGCCATCGCGAACGAGAGACTGACGACCAGCAGGCGAACCGGCGAAAGCAGTGAGAGCAGCGAGTCACGAACGAAGCGCATGGCGAGCATGACCTGTGGAGGACAAAGAAGCGAAATTAGCGACGCCTCTCTCGAAGGTCAACGAAGCAAATCACACAAGGTTATGCCCGCATATGCTTATGCGAGATCCTTCCGACGGCTCGATTTCGGCGGGCGTGCCGTGCGCTCCCCCAGCCCGACCTCTTGCAGCGCCCGTGCGTAAACTGTCAGTCCTCGAACCACAGCGCCCCGCTCCGCTTCGCTCATACGGTCCAGCGCGCCACTGACCTGACGTCTTCCGAACGCATGAATTGCGGCGAGCGTGCGTCTGCCGCGTGGCGTCAACGACAACAGTTTTTCGCGCGCGTCGTCTCGACTGGGTGTCTCCTTCAACTCCCCGGCAATCAGCAGTTTTCGCAGCATTCGGCTAACGCTCGACTTATCCAGCATCAGATATTCGCCCAGATAAGCGGATGTCACCGAGCGTCGCGCGCCAATTTCCATAATCGCGTGAACCGCCGACGCGGAATACCCGGTATCCGCGAGCGTCGCCTGCATGAATCCCAGCTCACGCACCATTTGCCGCGAGGCTGCCCGGATGCTGTCGAGCAGTTCGATGTCGTATTTTGGCATGGTTGATATCTCGGATTAATGTTGTACGATACAACTAATATCTTGCGCCCTGTCGAAATTTCACGATCTCGGAAGGTCGGAGTCCCCGGAGATGGGACGCTGACGACTCAGGCGAGCGCATACAGCCCGGAGGCCCTATGCAGTCCGAGAAACGTGGTTTTCGACGTGCGCGCATGCTGGGACAGGTGGGGCTGGTCACGGGTGGCGGCAGTGGTATCGGTCGCGCGACGGCGATCCAAATGGCCGCCGAGGGCGCGTCGGCCGTGGTCATCGCCGGGCGGCGCGAGGAGGAAGGGGACGCCGTGGCGGCGGAGTGCCGGGTAATGGGGGGCGAGGCCATGTTCGTGAAAACGGATGTGACGCGTGAGGAGGACATCGCGCATCTCATCCAAACTGTCACGAACCGATTCGGACAACTGGACGTTGCGTTCAACAATGCCGGTTTTCAGGAACGACGCGCCCCCATCGACGCACAGGATGCTTCGGTGTACGCCAGCGTATTCGATACCAACGTGCGATCAGTGTTTCTTTGCCTGAAGCACCAAATCCCGGCGATGGAAAAAAGCGGGGGCGGACGCGTCGTCATCAACGCCTCGGTCAGTGGCGTGAGAAATCCCAATCCCGGTCTGGCGCTTTACTCGGCATCCAAGGCAGCCGTCATCTCGTTGATGCGCTCGGCGGCGATGGAATGCGCGCCACGAGGCATTCGAATCAATGCCGTCGCGCCGGGGCGCGTCGTCACCGACATGATGCTGGCGTCTGGCATCGCCGACATGTCGAGCGTTGCCGCAGCACTGCCGTTACGACGGATGGGCCAACCGGAAGAAGTCGCCGAAGCGGTCATCTGGCTGGCTTCGGATGAGGCTTCCTATATCGTCGGCCATGTTCTGGCGGCCGATGGCGGGTTTCTGGCGTCTTAGGCGCCGGGGGTTCGCCCCGAAATGGGCTATGGGCGTTAGCGGGGTATATCGGACAAACAAAAAACGCCCCAATGGGGCGCTTTGCAACTGCTTGATACGACAGGGTTTTTTGGTCGGAGCGATAGGATTCGAACCTACGACCCTCTGATCCCAAATCAGATGCGCTACCAGGCTGCGCTACGCTCCGACGAAAGAGGACGAATTCTAGAGGTTTCCTTGCGCCACGTCAAATGGTTGTGCAGATTCCCGGCATTTTCGCAGTGCCCACTGCATTGGCGGTGCACAATGACACCTTCGTCCCCGCTTTGCCGGCGGTCATGCCGCCGCCACGAAAGCCCGCCATAGTGGGAGGTTCACCATGCCAGAACCCGTGTCGATGAATCTGATTCTCTGGCGTCACGCCGACGCCGAAAACCTGCCCGCCACCCTCGCCCTCAGCGCCCAGGCCGATTTGGCCCGCGAACTGACCGATCGGGGCCGCAAACAGGCCGACAAGGCCGCTCAGTGGCTCCGCCCCCGCCTGCCCGACGATGCGCTCATTCTGTCCAGCCCCGCCGTTCGCGCCGTTCAAACCGCTCAGGCGCTCACGCCGACGCCCCGCATCGTGCGCGACCTCGCCCCGGGCGCCAACGCCGTCACACTGCTCGGCGCCATCGACTGGCCAGGCACCGCCCAGACCATCGTGCTGGTCGGCCATCAACCCGCCCTCGGTCAGCTCGCCGCACTGTTGCTCAGCGGCCAGGAGGCCTACTGGACCATCAAAAAGGGAGGCATCTGGTGGCTCGCTTCCCGCCGCCGGGAAGACGAAAGCCAGGTCGTGGTGCGCGCCGTCATCAATCCGGACCTGATCTGACACATTTCGTGCGCCCTGCGCACTCGCCATCCCAAAACCCCGAAAGCCCCGCGAAATGGACCTCGTAAGGCGACGAATTAAGGGGCTGCCTCATGACAGCGAACGTTTTGTCATAGAATTGTCGTCTACCGTTCACGGAATCGACATTGATGCTTTTTAAAGTACGTCGCAACGCGACCGTCACAAAAAGGGCTTTTATGCGCGACCTGCCGAACCCCACTATGCCGCTCTCTTCGTTGACCCCCACGTCGCGGAGGCGTCTTCCTCGCCCTGAAACGCCTGTCAAACCGAATCTGGCTGTGGCGTGGGTACGCGACGAAAGCGAGCTTCGTGAAGCGCAGCACCTGAGATACCAGGTCTTCGCCGAAGAAATGGGTGCATCGGTCAAGGGCCCGGCTGGCCTCGACGTCGACGAATACGACCAATACTGCGACCACCTGATCGTGCGCGATCAGGACTCGCTCAAGGTTGTCGGCACCTATCGCGTATTGCCCCCGTCCCAGGCCAAACGCCTCGGCCGCCTGTACTCCGAAGGCGAATTCGATCTGTCGCGCCTCGACCATCTGCGCCCGAAGATGCTGGAGACCGGCCGCTCGTGCGTGCATACCGACTACCGCAACGGCGCCGTCATCATGGCGCTCTGGAGCGGCCTGGCCGAGTACATGCTGCGCAACGGACTGGAGACGATGCTCGGTTGCGCCAGCGTGCCGATGGCCGATGGCGGCCACTACGCCGCGAGCCTCTACCGCAAGCTCCAGGACACCTCCATGGCCCCGGCCGAGTACCACGCCGTGCCCCGTATCGCCCTGCCGGTCGACGAGCTGCAATCGACGCTCGACGTCGAGCCGCCTGCCCTGGTCAAAGGCTACCTCCGTCTCGGTGCCCGTATCTGCGGCGCACCGGCCTGGGACCCCGACTTCAATACTGCGGATTTCCTCACCCTGTTCCGCCTCTCCGACATGAATCCGCGCTACGCGCGTCACTTCCTCGGACCGGAACTCGTGAGCAAGCTCCAACAAGCCTGACGGGCGTTCCCCCAAGATACTCCGCCCCTGAGCGTTGCAGTCTTACAGGCTAACGTCCAGAGGAACGAAAAGCCCGGCAAATGCCGGGCTTTTCGTTTGCTGCAACACGCATGCCGATGGCAATGCGCACTTCAGGCGTACACGACCTTGTAGCGCATTCCGATCTTTTCCCACTCCTGCGCTTCGCGCTGCAAGCTGTAATCGGTGAGCGGATTGGCATCGATCCACTGACGCGGCACCGACACCTGAAAGCCGTCGCCCAGACGTTCGACCTCGATGCTGTCCGGCAGTGCGTCTGTACGGCGACGACAGAACAGGACCGCCAGCCGCAGGCAAAACAGCAATTGCCAGTCGACCTGCTGCGCCTGCGAGGCGAGCTTGCCCAACTTGCCGACGTGCCCCAGCAGCAACTCGGCAAGACGCGCCTGATCCGGGCGTGAGAAGCCCGGCATATCCGCATTGCTGCCAATGTAGGCCGAGTGCTTGTGGTAGGCACTATGGGAGATAGAGAGCCCCATCTCGTGCAGCGACGATGCCCAGTTGAGCAAGGCCTCGCCTTCTTCACGACCATCGTCCACGTCGCTCGCTTCGTCGTCGGCATCCTTGGCGTTCGCGCCCGCCACGTCGAGCGGCAACTGGCGATACAGCGAAATGGCGAGACGCCCGACCCGCTCGGCCTGCGCACGATCCACGCCGTACCGGCGCACGAACTGCTCGACCGTCACCGCGCGCATGTCCTGATGCTGTGTACGCCCCAGCAGGTCGTACATTACCCCGAGACGCAGCGCGGCGTCGGTCGTCTCCATATGATCGACTTCGAGTTCGTTGAAGACGGACAACATGATCGACAGGCCGCCCGGCAACACCGGAATACGATCCTGCTTGAGCCCGGCCAGTTTCAGACGATTGGCGTTTTCCGCCTTGATGAGGGCTCGCTTGAGACGCTCAAGGCCGCCACGGGTCAGCCCGTGCACGCCGCCGTCATTGAAACCATTGGCTTCGAGCAACTCCGCCAGAGCGCGCGCCGTGCCGGACGACCCGATCGCCTGGGACCATCCCGCCTCTCGATACGTCGCGGAAATGATCTGAATTTCGCGACGCGCAGCCAGTTCGGCCTGCTTCATCGCATACTCGTCGACATTGCCGCTGGGGAAGAATTGCCGACTGTGGCTCACGCAGCCGATGTACAGACTCTCCATGATCAATGGCTCGTAGTCCTGACCAATGATGAACTCGGTCGAGCCGCCGCCAATATCCACGACGAGACGATTGCCGGCGCATGTGGGCACGGAGTGCGCCGCCCCGGCGTAAATCAGTCGCGCCTCTTCACGTCCGGCAATCACTTCGATGGGAAACCCCAGGGCACGCTGCGCTTCGCCCAGAAAGTCCTGCGCGTTCTTGGCAACGCGCAACGTGTTGGTTGCCACCGCCCGCACCTGATCGGGATGAAAGCCGCGCAGTCGTTCGCCGAAACGCTTGAGTACCTCCCAGCCCCGCTGTTGGGACGGATGATCGAGGTACTTCTCCGCATTCAGTCCTGCCGCGAGCCGCACCGGTTCGCGTAGCGCATCGACCTGATAGATCTGCGTCCCCGCGGATGTCTCCTCCACGCGGCCGATGATCAGGCGGAAACTGTTCGAGCCGAGGTCGACGGCCGCTAACAATGGCGATGGGGTGCTCATGTGGGAATGCGCCGAAGCGAAGAAGGCCGAAAAGCCCGATGCTTAACTTTAAAAGCATGACGGGCACTCGACAAATAAATGACGAATACGTTACAAATCGAATATGACACGTCGTTGACAAATGTGAATGTCATATAACTGTAACAATACGAATGAAGAATTCACGCCAATCCCATGTCTTTCGCACGTTCAACATGAATTACCCGCTGCTCAACCGCGAGCTGGGCATTCTCGCGTTCAATGAACGCGTGCTTGCCCAGGCGGCCGATCCGGCCACGCCATTGCTCGAGCGCCTGCGCTTCGTCTGTATCGTGAGTAGCAATCTGGATGAATTCTTCGAAATTCGCGTCGCCGGACTCAAGGAGCAGATGCGCGAGAATCCGGGCATGCTCACGCCCGACGGCATGACGTTTCAGCAAGTTTACACGCAAGTCTGCGCCCGGGCACAGGCGCTCGTCGAGAAGCAATATGCCATGTTCGACAGCCTGCTCCCGCTCATGGAGGCCGAAGGCATCGCCTTTCACCCGTCCGGCAGCTGGAACGACGCGCAAGTCGAATGGGCGCGCGACTATTTCCTGCGCGAACTGGTCCCCGTACTCACCCCCATCGGGCTGGATCCCGCGCACCCATTCCCGCGCGTGCTCAACAAGAGCCTGAACTTCGCCGTGGAACTCGAAGGCAAGGACGCCTTCGGCCGCGACGCGGAGCTCGCCATCGTTCAGGCGCCTCGCGCCCTACCCCGTCTGGTCCCCATGCCGGCAGCGCTCGCGCCGTTGCCGAACAGCTTCGTGCTGCTCAGCTCGCTCATGCTGCGTTTTGCCAGCGAGCTGTTCCCCGGCCTCACCGCCAAGGCGTGCCATCAGTTTCGGGTCACGCGAAACAGCGATCTGTTCGTCGACGAAGACGAAATCACCAATCTACGCACCGCGCTGCAAGGCGAGCTCCCCGCGCGCCACCTCGGTGACGCCGTTCGGCTCGAAGTCGACGCCGGCGCCCCTGCGCGCCTCGTGCGCCGACTCCAGACGGAGTGCGGACTGGCCGACTCGGACTGCTACCGCGTCAAAGGGCCCGTCAATCTGGTGCGCCTGATGCCGCTGCCGGAGATGGTCGACCGGCCGGACCTGAAATTCGTGCCATTCGTTCCGGCATTGCCCAAGCGCATGAGCGCCTCACCCGCCATGTTCGATCTCATCGATCAGGGCGATCTGCTGTTGCATCATCCGTACGACAGCTTCCAGCCCGTGCTCGAACTGCTGCTGCAAGCGGCGCGCGATCCCGATGTCGTGGCCATCAAGCAGACCATCTACCGTACCGGCAACGAGTCGGCGCTCATGGACGCCCTCATGGAGGCCGCGCGCAACGGCAAGGAAGTCACGGTGGTCGTGGAACTGCTGGCGCGCTTCGACGAGGAGACGAATATCAACTGGGCGGCGCGCCTCGAAGCGGTTGGCGCGCACGTCGTCTATGGCGTGGTCGGCCACAAGTGCCACGCGAAAATGCTGCTCGTTGTGCGTCGCACGCGCCAGGGCAAGAAGACGTTCCTCAAGCGCTACGTCCACCTCGGCACCGGCAACTATCACCCGCGCACGGCGCGTCTGTACACCGACTTTGGCCTGATGACCGCCGACGAAGCGCTGTGCGCCGATGTCCACGTCGTGTTCCAGCAACTGACCGGCATTGGTCGCCAGACCCACCTGCACGGTCTCTGGCAGTCGCCGTTCACGATGCATTCGCACCTGCTCGAAGCGATTCGCCGTGAGACGGAAGCGGCGATGGCCGGCAAGAAGGCCCGCATCATTGCCAAGATGAACGCGCTGCTCGAGCCGACGATCATTGCCGAGCTTTACAAGGCGTCGCGCGCCGGCGTGAAGATCGATCTGATCGTGCGGGGCGTTTGCGCACTGCGCGCCGGGGTAAAAGGCCTGTCCGAGAACATTACCGTGCGCTCGATCGTCGGCCGCTTTCTCGAACACCATCGCATCTATTATTTCTACGCGAACGGCGACGAGCACGTCATGCTCTCCAGCGCCGACTGGATGGAGCGCAACTTCTTCCGCCGCGTGGAAGTCGCGTTCCCCGTGCGAGACAAGCGCCTGAAGGCACGCGTGATACGCGAGGGGCTGATGGTGCATCTGCGCGACAACACGCTGTCATGGCTCATGCGGGCAGACGGCAGCTACGTGCGACGCAAGGCGGGCAAGACGCCATACAACAGCCAGATGGTGCTGATGCAGGAAATCACGCAGCACGTGCAAACGGGGAACTGAGCGGACGAACGGACGAACGGACGAACGGACGGACACGCGCCGCAACGCCCAACGAAAAAGGCGCTCGACCGCGAAGTCGAGCGCCTTTTTTCTGCCGGGGGTCGGCCGCACCGACCGCCCCGCGGACTGCTCCGCTTACTGCCCCGCGTCAACCGTCCACCGATACCTGCTTCGGCGCTTCGATCGGCGCGCGATGCACCACGCGCGTCGGCGGGAAGTGAATCGCGAACGTACTACCTCGCCCTTCCTCGCTGGTCACACGCAGATCCGCCTGATGGCGCGTGAGCACGTGCTTGACGATGGCAAGTCCGAGTCCTGTGCCCCCGGTGTCGCGTGAGCGGCTGCGGTCGATGCGATAGAAGCGCTCGGTCAGCCGGGGAATGTGCTCGGCGGGAATGCCGAGCCCGGAATCGACGACAGCGAAACGAGCGCCCCCGTCTTCCGTCGCACCCCATTCGATGCGGATCTTGCCGCCCTGCGGCGTGTAGCGCACCGCATTGCTCACGAGATTGCTGAACGCGCTGTGCAACTCGCCTTCCGCGCCGCGCAAATCGAGTCCGTCCGCGCCGATTACCTCGATCACGTGCTGACCTTGCGACAACCCCTCGGCATCGCCACGCAGCGAACGCATTTGCATGCCCATGTCGATGCGGTCGTCCGGCGGCGGCTTGCCGCTGCCTTCGAGCTTCGCCAACGTCAGCAAGTCGTTCACGATGTTCTGCATGCGGCCCGCCTGCTGTCGCATGATCTCGACGTAACGCTGAATCTCGTCAGGCGACAGCGGCAGCTCGCCAACCGTCTCCAGGAAGCCGGAGAGCACCGTGAGCGGCGTCTTCAGTTCATGGGAGACGTTGGCCACGAAGTCGCGGCGCATCGCGTCGGTGCGCTCCAGATCGGTCACGTCCAGCGAGATGATCAGCTTGCGATTGTCGCCGTAGGGAAACACCTGCATCGAGAGCACGTTGTTGCGCTTCTCGCCCATGTGATGCATGAGCAGCGCCTCGTCGTAACGCTCCGACGACAAGTAATGCACGAAGGCCGGCGTTCGCAGAAGATGGGTGATCTGTTGACGCAGATCTCGCCGAGCGTCGATACCGAAGTGAATCTCGGCGATCGCATTGCACCACTCGATCTGATTTTGTTCGTCGAGCATGATCACGCCGTTGGGCGATGCCTGGATCGCCTGAATGAAGCGTGCGTGCTGTTGTTCCACCTGCTTGACCTGGTTATGCCAGCGCTTGGCCAGCTTGTGCAGCCGGTAATAGATTTCGCCCCACAACCCGAGTGCGCTCGGCACTTCGCCGTAGACCGGCGCTTCGAGCAAACGCCAGAGTCGTTGTGCGTGATAGACGTTAAAGAAAAGCTGTATCACCAGCAGAACGACCGCGGTGACGTAACCTGCGCTCGCACCCAACATCCAGCCGACAGCCACCGAAATGGCCGCTTGCAGAATGAGAAACGCCAGCGCGCGGGCCCAGATGATATTCATAGACGATGCACAGGAAGGTTGCCGCGGGGTACCCCACGGGCGGACGCGGCATGGGCACGGCAGGTCCTGGTCCCGGCGTTCGATGGCGCCGACGGGAACAGGCGCACCGGACGAACTAGACGAACCAAACGGCTCGGACGAGCCGGACGCGACCGACACGCTCTGGCGCGCCGGTCCCGCCTTGTCAGACGGACTTCGTCAGACGATAGCCGCTGCCGCGTACGGTCTCGATCATAGCATCGTGGCCCGCGGGCTTGAGCGCCGCGCGAAGACGCTTGATATGCACGTCCACCGTACGCTCCTCGACGAACACGTGATCGCCCCACACCTGATCGAGCAACTGCGAGCGGCTGTGCACGCGCTCCGGATGGGTCATGAAGAAGTGAAGCAGACGGAACTCCGTCGGGCCGAGGTCCAGCTTGATGTCGCCGCTCGACTGATGACTCGTGACGCGGTGCGTGGCCGGGTCGAGCTTCAGACCGTTCACGCTCACCACGTCTTCGGTCAACTGCGGGGCGCGGCGGCGCAGCACGGCCTTGATGCGCGCCATCAATTCCTTCGGCGAGAACGGCTTGGTGACGTAGTCGTCCGCACCGATCTCCAGGCCCATCACCTTGTCCTGCTCTTCGCTGCGCGCGGTGAGCATGATGATCGGCACATGCTTCGTGCGCTCGTTCGCGCGCAACTCGCGCGCGAACGTCACGCCCGACTTGCCCGGCAGCATCCAGTCGAGCAGAACGAGATCCGGCAGGACGTCGCTGATCAACGTGAGCGCCTGCTCAGCGTTGTACGCCCGGATCGGATAGTGACCCGCGTGTTGCAAATTAACGGAGATCAGCTCGGAAATTGCCGGCTCGTCTTCCACGATCAGAATGCTGCTAGGCATCGGTTCCCTCTCAAACCTTCAGTAATGTCAGGCGCGTTGTCCGCTGTTGTGCCTTACTCGCCCTGCACTTTGCGCTGCAGATCCTCGCGCGAAATGTGCCGGACGTCGGTGCCCTTGACAATGTAGATGATGAACTCGGCAATGTTCTTGGCATGATCGCCGATCCGCTCGATCGCCTTGGCGATGAACAGGAAGTCCAGACCGGCGGAGATGGTCCGCGGGTCTTCCATCATGTACGTGACCAATTTTCGCACGAAGCCGCGGAATTCATTGTCGATGGCCTTGTCGTCGCGCACGATCTCGGCTGCCGCCACGATATCGAGACGCGCGAACGCATCGAGCGTGCGGCGCAGCAATTGCGCGGCCATCTCGCCGGAGAGCTTGATTTCGGCGAAATTCACGCTCTGCGCCGCGCCGTCTTCGAGCAGATGACGGGTACGCTTGGCGATCTTCTCGGCCTCGTCGCCAGCGCGCTCGAGGTTGGTGATCGTCTTCGAGATCGAGAGCAGCAGACGCAGGTCGCGCGCAGTCGGCTGACGGCGGGCGATGATCTTGCTGCACTCTTCGTCGATCTCGACTTCCATCGTGTTCAGACGGTGCTCGTTGGCGATCACTTCGTCGACGAGCGTACGGTCGAACGTGTTCAGGCCCTGCATGGCCGTCACGATCTGGGACTCGACCACGCCGCCCATTTCGAGCACACGCGAGCAAACCTGATTCAGGTCGGAATCGAACTGGCTGGAGAGGTGTTTATCGTTCATGTCGCGGGTTTTCCTCGTGGCATCAACCGAAACGGCCGGTGATGTAGTCTTCGGTCTCTTTACGGTCCGGCTTGATGAAGATCTTCTCGGTCTCGCCGAATTCGATCAGCTCGCCCAGGTACATGTAGGCCGTGAAGTCCGAGCAACGGGCGGCCTGCTGCATGTTGTGGGTCACGATCACCACCGTGTAATCGTCCTTGAGTTCGGCGATCAGCTCTTCGATACGGCCCGTCGAAATCGGGTCGAGCGCCGAGCACGGTTCGTCGAGCAGCAGCACTTCGGGCCGGATCGCGATGCCGCGCGCGATACACAGACGCTGTTGCTGACCGCCGGACAGGCCGTAGCCCGACTGTTGCAGCTTGTCCTTCACTTCGCTCCACAGCGCCGCCTTGGTCAGCGCCCACTCCACGCGATCGTCCATTTCCGAGCGCGAGAGCTTTTCGAACAGACGCACGCCGAAGGCGATGTTGTCGTAGATCGACATCGGAAACGGCGTGGGCTTCTGGAACACCATGCCGACCTTCGCGCGCAGCAGTGCGATGTCCTGCTTGGCGGTGAGCAGGTTCTCGCCGTCCATGTTGATCTCGCCCTCGGCGCGTTGCTCCGGGTACAGGGCGTACATCTTGTTGAACGTGCGCAGCAGCGTGGACTTGCCGCAACCCGACGGGCCGATGAAGGCCGTTACCTTGCGGTCGGGAATGCGCAGGTTGATGTTCTTGAGCGCGTGATACTTGTCGTAGAAGAAGTTCAGGTTCTTGACTTCGATCTTCGAGGGCAGCTTGATTTCTTGCGTCGGGTTCGTCATGGTCTGTCTCAACCGTCAGGTAGGCGTTTGTCGTGGCGTTATGGTCGCGTCGTGTCGTGTGTCGTTGCCGCTTACTTTTTGGCAAACAACGTGCGCGCCAGAATGTTCAGGAACAGCACCCCGAGGGTGATGATGAATACGCCCGCCCACGCAAGCGATTGCCACTCGGCAAACGGGCTCATGGCAAATTTGAAGATGGTGACCGGCAGGTTGGCCATGGGCTGGTTCAGGTTCATCGACCAGAACTGATTCGAGAGCGCCGTAAACAGCAGCGGCGCCGTCTCGCCCGCGATACGCGCCACGGCCAGCAGCACGCCCGTCACGATACCGGCGATGGACGCCTTCAACGTGATCTTCACGATGATTCGCCACTTCGGCGTGCCCAGCGCGAAAGCCGCCTCGCGCAGATTGTTCGGCACCAGTTTGAGCATGTTCTCCGTCGTGCGGATCACGATGGGAATTTGCAGGAGCGCCAGCGAGATGATGCCGGCCCATGCCGAGAAGTGCCCCATCTGCGCGACGACCAGGGCGTACACGAACAGGCCGATCACGATCGAAGGCGCCGAGAGCAGAATGTCGTTGATGAATCGCGTGATGCTCGCGAGCCAGGACTTCTGGCCGTACTCGGCCAGATACACACCGGCCAGAATGCCCAGCGGCGTGCCCACCAGCGTCGCCACACCGACCATCACCAGACTGCCCATGATGGCGTTGGCCAGACCGCCGCCGGCCGTGTTCGGCGGCGGCGTCATTTCCGTGAACAGCGACAGCGACAGGCCGCCGATGCCCAGCGAGAGCGTGGTGTACAGAATCCACAGCAGCCAGAGCAGACCGAATGCCATGGCCGCGAGCGACATGGCGATCGCAAACATGTTCTTGCGGCGGCGATAGGCTTGCAGACGCACGCGGGTAAAGGCGTCGGTGGGCTTCACGGCGGGCGATTCCAGTTCGAGCGCTTGTTGGGTCATCATTATTTACCTTCGCTTTTTTCGAGGCGCAGCAGCATCAGCTTGGACAGCGCCAGCACCACAAAGGTGATGAAGAACAGGATCAGGCCGAGTTCCATCAGGGCCGACGTGTGCAGGCCCGGGCCGGCTTCGGCGAACTCGTTGGCCAGCGCCGAGGTGATGCTGTTGCCCGGCGAGTAGAGCGAGACGTTGTCGAGCAGGTTGGTGTTGCCGATCACGAACGTGACGGCCATGGTCTCACCGAGCGCCCGGCCAAGACCCAGCATGATGCCGCCGATGACGCCCGTCTTCGTGAAGGGCAGCACGACGCGCCACATCACTTCCCAGGTCGTGCAGCCGATGCCGTAAGCCGATTCCTTGAGCAGCACGGGCGTGACTTCGAACACGTCGCGCATGACCGAGGCGATATACGGAATGATCATGATCGCGAGGATCACGCCGGCGGGCAGGATACCGATGCCGAGCGGCGGCCCCTGGAACAGCGCGCCGATGACCGGCACGTTGCCGAGCAGCGCACCCAGCGGCTTCTGGAAGTACTGGCTGAAGATCGGGGCGAAAACCAGCAGGCCCCACATCCCGTAGACGATGCTCGGAATGGCCGCGAGCAGTTCGATGGCGGTGCCGAGCGGGCGACGCAGCCACACGGGCGAGAGTTCGGTCAAAAACAGGGCGATGCCGAAGCTGACCGGCACGGCGATGATCAGGGCAATGACCGAGGTGACGATCGTGCCGTAGATGGGCACGAGCGCACCGAATTGTTCTGCGGGCGGATCCCAGTCCTTGGTCCACAGGAAGGCGAAGCCAAATTTCTCGATCGACGGCAACGCGCTGATGATCAGCGACACGATGATGCCGCCGAGCAGGAGCAGCGTAATGAGGGCGGCGGCGCGGGTGAGCAGCGCGAAGAGAAAGTCGCCAACGGAAGACGGGGCGCGCTGTGCGCCCGGTGTTGCGAGGGGGCTGGTGGCTTCTGCCATGATGTCGTCTCAGCGTGAGCGCGCCGCCAGCCGTTGCCAGATCATGATTCGGGCTTCGGCGCAGGCGGCGCGGATGATGCCGGTATCAAGGCGCCCGAGAACGCACATTCGCATCGTCGGGTGCCTCATTGCAGGGCGCTTTAGACGCCGGCCTTGGCGGCCGACTCGGCGACCTTGGCCTTCCAGCCGGCACGGATTTGCTTCAGGACGTCTTCCGGCAGCGGAATGTAGTCCAGTTCCTTAGCCGTGTTCACACCGTTCTTGAACGACCAGTCGAAGAACTTCAGCACGTCGGCGCTTTGCGCTTCCTTGCCGGCGTCAGCCTTCTGGTGCACGAGCACGAAGGTCGCTGCCACGATCGGCCACGACTTGTCGCCCTTCTCGTTCGTCAGGATCTGGTAGAACGTCTTCGACCACTCGGCCTTGCCGGCGGCAGCGGCGAACGTCTCGGCGGTCGGCTCGACCGTCTTGCCGTCGGCGTTGGTCAGGGCCGTGTACGTCAGCTTGTTCTGCTTGGCATAGGCCGACTCCACGTAGCCGATGGCGCCCGGCAGACGCTGCACGAAGGCCGCGACGCCGTCGTTACCCTTGCCGCCCGTACCCGTAGGCCAGTTGACCGTGGTGCCTTCGCCGACCTTGCTCTTCCACTCGGCGTTGACCTTCGAGAGGTAGTTCGTGAACACGAAGCTGGTGCCCGAACCGTCGGCGCGGCGAACCACGGCGATGTCGGTATCCGGCAGCTTGACCTTCGGGTTGAGCTTGGCGATGGCCGGATCGTTCCACTTCTTGATCTTGCCCAGATAGATGTCGCCCAGCACTTCGCCCGACAGCACGAGTTCGCCCGGCTTCACGCCCGGCACGTTCACAACCGGCACGATGCCGCCGACGACCGTCGGGAACTGGAACAGACCTTGTTTGGCGAGTTCTTCATCGGTCAGCGGGGCGTCCGAGCCGGCGAAATCGACGGTCTTGGCCTGAATCTGCTTGATGCCGCCCGACGAGCCGATACCCTGGTAGTTGACCTTGTTCTGGGTCGACTTCTGATAAGCGTCAGCCCACTTGGTGTAGATCGGTGCGGCGAACGTGCTGCCAGCGCCCGTAATCTCGCCCGCAATCGCGCCAGCGGCGAACAGAACGCCAGCCAGGCCGGCAATCGCAGTCTTCATCAGCTTCATGGATCTCTCCGAGTTGGTGTGGTACAGCGTGTGGATGGCTCGAAGAATAGATTCCGAATGTGACAGTAATGTGTCATTTTCGAAAGCTCACAATGGGAATGTCACGGAGTCGCCTCGAAATCGTCACATTGCATGCGATGCCCGGCGTGCCTCGCAGCCTTGGAAGAATCTTGAATTGACGCGGGTTTCGGCGCGATTGCACGGAAATCGGGCGCGTGAAAGGCCCCGCTTTCGGTCTGTGTCAGCCCTGTGACAGTGACGAAACGATGTCGGAATCCGTCTGACGACGTCGAGGGCACTGTCACAAATGTGTACGATGCCGCGCTCTGGTTGCCATCGAGGGAAGGTTGAGGAGATCGACGTCGCCAGGCGATTCCTGGCGGTGGGGGCGGCGACGTCAGAGCAGACGTCGCCGGTGGGGAAATGCAAGGACCCGCCGCACGGGTTGGCCAATCGATGGGCCGGTGGACCGACGGTCCAAGGGTTCAGCGGTCAGGCCATCAAGCCGCTGCTTTTACCACGTTAGCCAGATGTTGGGCAAACCCGGAAGCCTGCGACTCGTCGCGCGCTTCGACCATCACCCGCAGCACCGGCTCGGTGCCCGACGCGCGAATCAGTACGCGGCCCGAATCGCCCAGCTTGGACTCGACGATCTCGCGCTCGGCCGCCAGACGTGCATCAGCCTGCCAGTCGTACCCGGCGGGCGTGCGCACATTGATCATGTGCTGCGGGAACAGACGCACGCCCTCGAGCAGCCTGGCGAGCGGTTTGCTGTCCGCACGGCGGATAGCCGCGAGCACCTGGAGGGCCGAGACGATGCCGTCGCCCGTCGTGTGCTTGTCCAGACACAGAATATGCCCGGAGCCTTCCGCCCCGATCTGCCATCCGTGCTTGTGCAACTGCTCCAGCACGTAGCGATCGCCGACTTTGGCGCGCACGAACGGGACACCCAGTTCCTTGAGCGCCACTTCGACGGCCATGTTGGTCATGAGCGTGCCCACGGCACCCGGTACGCCGCCATTGCTCAGGCGATCCTTCACCAGGAGATACAGCAGTTCGTCGCCGTTGTAGAGACGGCCCGCGCTGTCCACGATTTGCAGACGGTCGGCGTCACCATCGAGCGCCACGCCGAGATCCGCATGGTTCGCCCGCACCGCGCGCATGAGCGCGTCGGGGGCGGTGGCGCCGCAGTCTTCGTTGATGTTGAATCCATTCGGCTGGTTGCCGATGGCGATGACTTCCGCGCCGAGTTCGTGGAACACGTGCGGCGCGATGTGATACGCCGCGCCGTTGGCGCAATCGACCACGATCTTCATGCCACGCAGATCGAAATCGTTCGGGAACGTGCTCTTGCAGAACTCGATGTAGCGACCGGCGGCGTCATCCAGACGGCGCGCCTTGCCGAGTTGCTCGGAGCGCACGCAGGTCATCGGGTTGTCCAGTTCGGCCTCGATGGCGAGCTCGGTCTGGTCCGGCAGCTTGTTGCCGTCCGCCGAAAAGAACTTGATACCGTTGTCGTGATACGGGTTGTGCGATGCACTGATCACGACACCGGCCGCCAGACGAAGCGCCCGGGTCAGGTAAGCGACAGCGGGTGTGGGCATCGGGCCGGCCAGCATGGTGTCCACGCCCGCCGCGGCGAAGCCGGCTTCCAGCGCGGCTTCGAGCATGTAACCGGAGACACGCGTGTCCTTGCCGATCAGTACCGTGGGACGCCCCAGCGTCTGGTTACCCGCCAATACGCGCCCTGCCGCGTAGCCCAGGCGCAGCACGAACTCCGGCGTAATCGGGCTCTCGCCCACCGTGCCGCGAATTCCATCGGTCCCAAAATAGCGTCGTTTCATCGTTGCATCGTTCCCAATTGAAGCGGCGCGCGGGTTGACGGGTGAAGGTCCGTTCGCGCGCGCGTTCTTTGTGTCTTGTACTTGTCGTGTCGTGTCGCGTATGGCGATATCGGGTCTGGACGGGGCGAATGCCTCAGTCGGCCTCGCGCACCGCCTGCCAGACCTTGAGGGCATCGACGGTTTCCGCGACGTCGTGCACCCGCACGATCGCCGCGCCCCGTTCGGCGGCGCACATGGCGGCTGCAACACTTGCCACCCGGCGATCCTGCGGCGTCTGACGACCGGTGATCTCGCCCAGCATCCGCTTGCGCGACATGCCGACCAACAACGGCAGACCGTCACGCGACAGCACTCGCAAATGCTTGAGCAAGGCGAGATTATGAGCGAGATTCTTGCCAAAACCGAATCCCGGATCGAGATAAAGACGCGAGGGCGCCACACCGGCGCAGAGCATGGCGTCCACGCGGCCGTCGAGAAATGCGGCGACTTCGGTGACGACGTCCGTGTAGATCGGGGCGTCCTGCATGGTTTTCGGGTCGTGCAGCATGTGCATGATGCACAGCGCCGCTTCGCTGTCTCGCACGGCATCGATCGCGCCCGGCTGCTGGAATCCCCAGATGTCGTTGATCATATCGGCACCCGCGGCCAACACGGCGCGCATTACGCCGGGCTTGTAGGTGTCTACGGAGAGCGGCACGCCGCAGTTCCGAAGCGCTTCGACGATCGGCACCACGCGCGCGAGTTCAGCGTCTTCCGGCAGGGCTTCGGCGCCCGGACGGGTCGATTCGCCGCCGATGTCCAGAATGTCGACGCCGTCGGCCAGCAATTGTTCGGCATGGCGCAGCGCCGCGTCGCGCGCCACGAACTTGCCGCCATCGGAAAACGAGTCGGGCGTCACGTTGAGGATACCCATGACGTGCACGCGACGGGCGTCGAGCCGGAAACGCGGTCCCAGCGCCAGCGTGTCGGGTTTGACCGGGGCCTGTACGGCACTTGCCGGCAAGACGATTTCCTGCGCTGCGTCGGCCGACACAGCGTTCGGAGCGTTATGAGAATGGGGTTGCGACTGCTCGGTGGACATGCGAAAGCTCGTAGCTCAATAAAACCCAAAAACCCGTATGGCAGCCTGCACGTCGAAGGCTCGGGGCTGGCCCGGCGCTCCGGCGTGCCGGACGCCCGTATGGCCGTAATGTTACCGGAATCGTCTGTCACTTCGACCATGGAAACACTCGGTAACACCGAAATTCACGGTCTTGCCTGCCGGATGGAACGTTCCGTTCGTCGCGCCGATCGGCCCGGCGGGCGCTGAAGTGACTTGTCACCGCCGTCTGAAATACATAATGCAAAATGCAAAAAGGCCGGCAAGATGCCGGCCTTTCCAGGTAACAGGGTACTTCCCCCTGTCGTGGCGCTCGTCAGACGGTCGCCGGGGTGTTGCTGGGCTTGAGCGGCGGGTTGCCACCCGAAGCACCGCCATTCGTCGGACCACCCTTGGGCGGACGCGGCGGACGGTCTTCCATGATGTCGCCAATCTGCTCGCCGTCGATCGTTTCCCATTCCATCAGGGCTTCGGTCATCGACTCGACCTTCGAACGGTTGTCTTCCAGCAGCTTCTTGGCCAGCGCGTACTGCTCGTCCAGAATGCGGCGCACTTCCGCGTCGACCTTCTGCTGCGTGGCTTCCGATACCGACTTGGCCGACATACGGCCGAACACCGAATCCTGCTCCGTGTCGACGTAGACCATCGGGCCCAACGCGTCCGACATACCGTAGCGGGTCACCATGTCGCGCGCCAGCTTGGTGGCGCGCTCGAAGTCGTTCGAAGCGCCCGTCGACATCTTGTTGATGAAGACCTCCTCTGCTGCACGGCCACCGAACAGAATCGCGATCTGCGTGAGCATCGTGTCGCGGTACTCGGAGTACTTGTCGTGCTCCGGCAACTGCATCGTCAGGCCGAGTGCCCAACCACGCGGAATGATCGTCACCTTGTGCACCGGATCGGCGCCCGGGAGCAGCATCGCAACCACGGCGTGGCCCGACTCGTGATAAGCCGTGGCACGGCGCTCTTCGTCGCGCATGACTGCCGACTTGCGCTCCGGACCCATGAAGATCTTGTCCTTCGCGTCTTCGAAGTCGAGCATCTCGACGATGCGCTTGTTACGGCGCGCGGCGAACAGCGCTGCTTCGTTCACCAGGTTGGCCAGATCGGCGCCCGACATCCCCGGCGTACCACGTGCGATAACCGAGGCGTCGACGTCGTTCGCGATCGGCACCTTGCGCAGGTGCACCTTCAGAATTTGCTCGCGGCCACGGATATCCGGCAAACCGACATAGACCTGACGGTCGAAACGTCCCGGACGCAGCAGCGCCTTGTCGAGTACGTCCGAACGGTTGGTAGCCGCGATCACGATCACGCCCGAGTTGGCCTCGAAGCCGTCCATCTCGACCAGCATCTGGTTCAGCGTCTGTTCGCGCTCGTCGTTACCGCCGCCCATGCCGGCGCCACGATGGCGACCCACGGCGTCGATTTCGTCGATGAACACGATACAGGGCGATTGCTTCTTCGCATTTTCGAACATGTCGCGAACACGGGCAGCGCCCACGCCGACGAACATTTCCACGAAGTCCGAGCCCGAGATGCTGAAGAACGGCACCTTGGCTTCGCCGGCAATCGCACGCGCGAGCAGCGTCTTACCGGTTCCCGGCGGGCCGACGAGCAACACGCCACGCGGAATACGACCGCCCAGCTTCTGGAATTTCTGCGGATCTTTCAGGAAGTCGACCAGTTCGCCGACCTCATACTTGGCTTCGTCGCAACCCGCGACGTCGGCAAATGTGACCGGATTGGCATTCTCGTCGATGAGGCGCGCGCGGGATTTGCCGAAGGAAAAGGCACCGCCCTTACCTCCCCCCTGCATCTGTCGCATCATGTAGAACCAGAAGCCGATGATCAGCAACGTGGGACCGAGGTAGTAAAGGGCGGACATGAGCACGTTCGGTTCATCGTCGGCCTTACCCGAGACCTGAACGCCGTACTTCATGAGATCGCCAACCATCCAGATGTCGCCCGGCGACACGATGGTATATTTCTGGCCGTCGCTGGGCGTCACCTGAAGGCTGCGCCCCTGAACCACCACGTTCTTGATTTTGCCGTTCTTGGCATCGTCCATGAACTGGGAGTACGTCACGCCCTCCTGGACGTGCGGCTTGTCGAACTGTTTAAAAACAGTAAACAAGACCAGCGCGATGACTAACCACACCGCCGCTTTGGAAAACATATTATTGTTCAAAGCGTTGCTCCTTCATGAAATCGCTTCGCGCCAGGAATTCATTCTAATCCACTCGCAGGCGCACCGCTATAGTGATTCTCTACCGCCACCATAGCGCCGGTGCGCTGGTTTGACGGGCATCAAGCCGGTTTTTTCAAACCCCGACCCAGAATGAACGTTTCGGAGGATTTGTCTCGGGACGCCTTCGGCTTGCGCGGCGCCACGGTTTTGAACTGGTGTTTGAATTTTTCGACAATCTGGCTATAGCCGCTGCCGTGGAAACATTTGACCAGTAACGCTCCTTCCGGTTTCAGGTGTCGCTGTGCAAAATCCAGCGCCAGATCGCATAGATGCTCGATCCGCGCCGCATCGGCCGACGCCACACCGGACAAGTTGGGGGCCATATCGGAAACTACAAGGTCGACTTTCCGGCCAGCGACGATTTCTTCCAGCTGTTCGAGCACACTGTCCTCACGGAAGTCGCCCTGCAGGAAATGGACGTCGGCAATCGGCTCCATCGGCAGAATATCCAGCGCGATGATCGTCCCGTCGATGCCGCCGTCGACGCGCTTGCCCGCCGCCAGCTTGTTACGAGCGTACTGACTCCAGCTGCCCGGCGTCGATCCGAGGTCGACAATGACCTGACCCGGCTTGATCAGCCGGTCCTGTTCGTCGATCTCCTTGAGCTTGTAGGCCGCACGGGCGCGATAACCCTCGCGCTGCGCCATTTTGACGTAGGGATCGTTGATGTGATCGTGCAACCACGCGTGGTTGAAACGGTTTTTTGCCATAATTCTTCAAAAACACTGCGAATTTGCAGGATAATACGCCCTTGCGCGCCCAAAATCCCTTAGCCGGTCGGCAGATGCCGCCGGCCTCGTAAGCTGGATACCACGGTTTGCGGGCGCATCCTAACTCGTTTGTCTCGTCTGTCTTCTATGCCCGCTTTGACCCTGACCCCGGCGCAACGCGCCGACTTGCGCTCTGCCGCCCATGCGCTGAATCCCGTCGTTCTGATCGGCGCCGATGGCTTGACGCCGGCGGTGCTCAAGGAAATCGACGGCGCCCTGAAGGCCCACGAACTGATCAAAGTGCGTGTGTTCGGCGACGAACGTGACGCACGCGTGGCCATTTACGAATCCATCTGCGACCAGTTGGGCGCGGCGCCCGTACAACACATCGGCAAGTTGCTGGTGCTGTATCGTCCGACTCGTCCGACCCCGGATGAAAAACCGACGCCCGTTCGCGCCCGGTCCGGCGGCACCGGCACGACGGTCAAGGGCCGCGCCCCGCGCACCGTGACCGTCGTCAAGACCAGCACCAACGCCGGTCGTCGCCCGACCGTCAAGAAAGTCACGGTCGCCGGCAACGAACGCATGACGGCGGGTGGCATCGTCAAGCGCGCAAAGAAACGCCAGACCAGCGTCAAGCGCCAGCGCAACGACTAAGTCGCCAAACGCGACGCACTCAACGCGTTTCGCCCGCCCTCAAAAGAACGCGCCCTGACATCGTCGGGCGCGTTTTTTGTTGGTGAAACGGCAAAGTCGGGTACAAAACGGGTACGGAACGGACAGGAAACGGGCATGGGTCGGCCACGCTCGCCCACCGCTGCGGCTTTTAGCCGCGCACCGGCTGTCGCCAGATCAGCGCAACGCCAAGCAGGCTTTGCAGCAGATAGATACCGCTCGAAATGCCGTGAAGCATGCCAAAACGTGCGGCATGGGCCGATTGGCCAATGTCCACGCCGGACGCTTCCGCCTGCGCGCGCAGCTGTGCCATGAAAGGCTGCAAAGCGAACGAGCTGATCAGCACGCACACCATCATCGCCACCGCCAGCCAGCGCAGCACCCGGTAGCTACGCGCCACCGACGCATCGGCCGTACGCGAGATGAGCGCCGTCGCCAGCCAGACCAGCAACACACCACAGACCAGACTCAGCCAGGCCTGGGAGTGAAACAGTCGCCCGGCGACCGTGCCGGCCACCATGCGCGACTCAAGCACGGCGAAGAGCGTGGGGGCCACGAGGTAACCGATGGCCCACTGGCTGCCGCACCAGACGGTCGCAATCAGCCGGAACAGACGTTCGAGCCGTGGCGCGCCGCCGGTAGACGTCACGTCAGACGTAGCGGACATCGATGATCTCGTACTCACGCACGCCGCTCGGGGCCTGCACTTCGGCCACATCGCCTGCGTACTTACCGATCAATGCACGGGCAATCGGCGAACTCACCGAAATCTTGCCGTGCTCCAGGTCCGCTTCGTCGTCACCGACGATTTGATACTCGACCGTGCCGCCGTTCTCGAGGTCTTCGAGCTCGACGGTCGCAGCAAAGACCACGCGGCCCTCGGCGTCGAGCGCCGCCGGGTCGATAATCTGGGCTGCCGAGAGCTTCGATTCCAGATCGGCAATGCGACCTTCGATGAAGCCCTGCTTTTCCTTTGCGGCGTCGTACTCCGCATTTTCCGACAGATCGCCCTGCGCACGGGCTTCAGCAATCGCAGTGATCACGTTCGGACGTTCGACGGTCTTCAGGCGGTGCAGCTCTTCCTTGAGCAGCTCAGCGCCCCGCTTGGTCAGAGGAATGGTACTCATGCGCGTTGTTCCGAAAGACAAAAAAATTGCCGCAGCTAAGCCGCATTCGCACTTTTTGCGAACGCCGCTCGACCGCGGCTGTGACACCTGTGTTGCGCTAGTGTAGCAGAGTTGCCGACGCTGCCAACCGGAGGACCGGTCGTGCGGCGCGGCACCCTACGCAGAGCACAATCGGTGCGCGTTTAAAGCATTTGGCGCCCCCAACAGGGATCAGTTCCCCGACGGGCGCGCCATTTGTTTTGCGTCTTTGCCCGGAACGGCGACAACCACCGACCATCCCGGGCGCACCCACCGCAACGCGCCAGCTTACGCCGGCAGTTGCGCATGCAGCCCCTGAAGGTCATAGACCTCGAGGTTTTGCAGGTATTTCAAGCCTTCCACGGCGGCGCGGGCGCCCGAGATCGTCGTGTAATACGTGACCTTGTGCGCCTGTGCCGACATCCGGATCGAGCGCGAATCGGCAATCGCGGTGCGGGTTTCATCCACCGTGGTGAACACCAGCGCGATTTCGCCGTTCTTGATCATGTCGACAATGTGCGGACGGCCGTCCTTCACCTTGTTGACCACACGCACGGGGATTCCGGCGGCTTCGATTGCGGCGGCGGTGCCGCGCGTGGCGATGATCGGGTAGCCCAGCGCGTGCAACATGCGGGCGACTTCGACAGCGCGCGGCTTGTCGGCATCCTTGACCGTGAGCAACACCGTGCCCGACGCGGGCAGGCGCGAGCCCGCCGCCAGTTGCGACTTGAAGAGCGCTTCACCGAACGTGCGGCCAACCCCCATCACTTCGCCCGTCGAGCGCATTTCCGGTCCAAGCACCGGGTCGACACCCGGGAACTTCACGAACGGGAACACCGCTTCCTTGACGCTGTAGTACGGCGGCACGACCTCGCCGTTCACGCCTTGCGACGTGAGCGACTGCCCGGCCATCGCGCGCGCGGCGATCTTGGCCAACTGACGGCCGGTCGCCTTCGACACGTACGGCACCGTACGCGAGGCGCGCGGATTCACTTCCAGCACATAGATCGTGTCGACGCCGTTGCCCTGTTGAATCGCGAACTGCACGTTCATCAGGCCGACCACGTTCAGCGCCCTGGCCATCTCGGCCGTCTGACGCTTGAGCTCGGCAATGGTCTCGGCCGACAGCGAGTACGGCGGCAGCGAGCAGGCCGAGTCGCCCGAGTGAACGCCCGCCTGTTCGATGTGCTCCATCACGCCGCCGATGTAGACGTCCTTACCGTCCGAAATGCAGTCGACGTCGCACTCGATCGCATCGTCGAGGAAGCGATCGAGCAGCACCGGGCTGTCGTTGCTCACCTTGACGGCCTCGCGCATGTAGCGCTCCAGGTCACGCGGCTCGTGCACGATTTCCATCGCGCGACCGCCCAGCACGTACGACGGGCGAACCACCAGCGGATAGCCGATCTCGGCCGCCAGCTTGAGGGCTTCGTCTTCGGCGCGGGCCGTACGGTTCGGCGGCTGACGCAGTCCGAGGTCCTGCAGCAGCTTCTGGAAGCGCTCGCGGTCTTCTGCGGCGTCGATCATGTCAGGGCTCGTGCCGATGATCGGCACACCATTCGCTTCGAGATCGAGCGCGAGCTTCAGCGGGGTCTGACCGCCATATTGGACGATCACGCCGACCGGCTTTTCCAGATCCACGATTTCCAGCACGTCTTCGAGCGTGACCGGTTCGAAGTACAGGCGATCGGACGTGTCATAGTCCGTCGACACCGTTTCCGGGTTGCAGTTGACCATGATGGTCTCGTACCCGTCTTCGCGCAGCGCGAGCGCGGCGTGCACGCAGCAATAGTCGAACTCGATACCCTGACCGATACGATTCGGGCCACCGCCCAGCACCATGATCTTCTTCTTGTCGGTCGGCTGGGCTTCGCACTCTTCCTCGTAGGTCGAGTACATGTATGCGGTGTTCGTCGAGAATTCGGCGGCGCACGTGTCCACGCGCTTGTAGACCGGGCGCACCTTCTGGGCGATACGCGCCTTGCGAACGGCAGTCTGATCGGTGCCGAGCAGCTTGGCCAGACGGCGATCCGAGAAGCCGCTTTGCTTCAGGAAGCGCAGCTCTTCGGTCGACAGGCTTTCCAGCGTACGGCCGGCGAGCGCCTTTTCCTTCTTGACGATGGCTTCGAGCTGCGCCAGGAACCACGGATCGATGGCGGTCTCGGCATACACTTCTTCGAGGCTCATGCCCAGACGGAAGGCGTCGCCCACGTACCAGATACGGTCCGGGCCCGGCTCGCCGATTTCGGCCACGATTTCGTCACGATCGGTCGACTTCTCATCTAGACCGTCCACACCGACTTCCAGGCCACGCATGGCCTTCTGGAACGACTCCTGGAACGTGCGCCCCATGGCCATCACTTCACCGACCGACTTCATCTGCGTGGTCAGGCGGGCATCGGCCTCGCGGAACTTCTCGAAGGCGAAACGCGGCACCTTGGTCACGACGTAATCGATCGTCGGCTCGAACGAAGCCGGCGTCGCACCGCCCGTGATTTCGTTGCGCAATTCGTCGAGCGTATAACCCACGGCCAGCTTGGCTGCGACCTTGGCGATCGGGAAGCCAGTGGCCTTCGAGGCCAGTGCCGACGAACGCGACACACGCGGGTTCATTTCGATGACGACCATACGGCCGTCCTTCGGATTGATCGAGAACTGCACGTTCGAGCCGCCCGTCTCCACACCGATCTCGCGCAGCACGGCGAGCGATGCGTTACGCAGCAGTTGGTATTCCTTGTCGGTCAGCGTCTGCGCCGGGGCCACGGTGATCGAGTCGCCCGTGTGCACGCCCATCGGGTCGAGGTTCTCGATCGAGCACACGATGATGCAATTGTCGGCGCGGTCGCGCACGACTTCCATCTCGAACTCCTTCCAGCCCAGCAGCGACTCTTCGATGAGCAGTTCGCGCGTGGGCGAGAGGTCGAGACCGCGCTTGCAGATCTCTTCGAACTCTTCGCGGTTATAAGCGATACCGCCGCCCGAGCCGCCGAGGGTGAACGACGGACGAATCACCATCGGATACCCGCTGCCGCCGATTTCGGCAACGATCTGCGCCTGCACCGCCAGCGCCTCTTCCATCGAGTGAGCGATGCCCGACTTGGCCGAACCGAGACCGATCTTGGTCATCGCGTCCTTGAACTTCTGACGGTCTTCGGCCTTGTCGATGGCTTCCGGCGACGCGCCGATCAGCTCGACCTTGTACTTGTCGAGCACGCCGTGACGGTGCAGGTCGAGCGCGCAATTCAGCGCGGTCTGGCCACCCATCGTCGGAAGAATGGCATCCGGGCGCTCCTTGGCGATGATGCGCTCGACGACTTCCCAGGTGATCGGCTCGATGTAGGTGACATCGGCCGTATCCGGGTCGGTCATGATCGTGGCAGGGTTGCTGTTGATCAGGATGACCTTGTAGCCTTCCTCGCGCAGCGCCTTGCAGGCCTGTGCGCCGGAATAATCGAACTCGCATGCCTGACCGATGATGATCGGGCCGGCGCCGATGATGAGGATGCTCTTGATGTCTGTGCGCTTTGGCATAACGTTCTCAACAAAAATTTAACTCAGCGTCGCGGTCGCGAGCTTCACACCGAAGCCGACGAACAACGCGCCCACGCCGCCGGTTGCCCCGGCGCTCAACCGGCGACGTTGCCGGAAGTGCTCGGCCAGGCGGTAACCGGCCAGGATCAGCGTGCTCAGATACAGGAAACTGCACGTCTGCACGATCACGCCCAGCACGGCAAACGACACCGCGGGGTAGGCGTAGCCCGGATCGACGAACTGGATGAAAAACGACACGCAGAACAGGATCGCTTTCGGATTGAGCAGGCTGATGAACAGTGCGCGCCGGAACGGCTGATCCGCGTCGACCTGCTTCGGCGCGGCAACGGCCGATGCCTGCGGATTGGCGCGGGCAGCGCGGGCGTTGGCAATGGCGCCGCGCAGCATGTTCAGGCCCATCCAGCAAAGATAGGCGGCGCCGAGGTACTTGACCACGAAGAACAGCGCCGGCTGCGCATGCAGCAGCGACGCCACACCGGCCGCCGACAGCGTCATGAGGATGGTGTCGCCGAGGAACACGCCGCAAGCGCCCGCGTAACCCTGACGAACGCCGCGCTGTGCGGCCACGGCGAGCACGTAGAGCGAGTTCGGTCCCGGCAGCAAAATGACGACCACGACCCCGGCCAGATACGTCCAGAGGTTGAGGATGCCGATCGAGTTTCCGAGCATGATGCGTGTGTTCCTTTCCTGTTTCCTGATCCCGTCGCGTACGCGCTTATGCGGACGCCTTCGCGTCGGCCATCGACTTGACGAAGCGGTCGAACAGATAGCCGATGTCGTGCGGGCCGGGCGATGCTTCGGGGTGACCCTGGAAGCAGAATGCCGGGCGATCCGTCAGCTCGAAGCCCTGCAACGTGCCGTCGAACAGCGAGACGTGCGAGACACGCGCGTTGGCCGGCAGGCTATTTGCGTCCACTGCGAAGCCGTGGTTTTGCGACGTGATCACGACACGGCCCGTGTCGAGATCCTTCACCGGGTGGTTCGCACCGTGGTGACCGGTCTTCATCTTGAGCGTCTTGGCGCCCACGGCCAGGCCCATGATCTGGTGGCCCAGGCAGATGCCGAAGGTCGGAATGCGGCGCTCCAGGAACGTGCGGGTTGCGGCGATGGCGTAATCGCACGGCTCCGGGTCGCCGGGGCCGTTCGAGAGGAACACGCCGTCCGGATTCAGGGCGAACACGTCGTCGGCCGAGCTCTGCGCGGGCAATACGGTGACCTTGCAGCCACGCTCGGCGAGCATGCGAAGAATGTTGCGCTTCACACCGTAGTCGAGGGCGACCACGTGGAACTTCGGCGCCTTCTGCTCGCCGTAGCCTTCGCCCAGACGCCATTCCGTCTCGGTCCACGAATACGACGCCGCGGTCGAGACGACCTTGGCAAGGTCCATGCCGGCGAGGCCCGGGAACGATTGGGCGAGTGCGATGGCCTTGGCTTCGTCGGCTTCTTCTCCGGCGAGGATGCAGCCGTTCTGGGCGCCCTTGTCGCGCAGGATTCGGGTCAGGCGGCGCGTGTCGATGCCGGCGATGGCGACGACGCCTTCGTCCTTCAGGTATTGCGACAGCGTCTTGTCGGCGCGGAAGTTCGAGTCGAGGATCGGCAGATCCTTGATGATCAGGCCGGCGGCATGGACTTTCGTGGCTTCGACGTCTTCACCGTTGACGCCCGTGTTGCCGATGTGCGGATACGTCAGTGTGACGATCTGGCGCGCATAGCTGGGGTCGGTGAGGATTTCCTGATAGCCGGTAATGGCCGTATTGAAGACCACTTCACCGATGGTGTGACCGGCAGCGCCGATGGCGTACCCACGAAAGACCGTGCCGTCAGCGAGCGCGAGAATGGCGGGTGGGAATGACGGCAGCACGGGAAACTCCTGAAGGGTTCACCCTGCTGCCAGCCCCATCGTCCGCTCGCGATGACATCAGCGCGGGCACCGGAATTGCGCGGAATATGCGCACAGCGGATGCTCGGACTGCGGACGAGATGTCAGGCGGGTAGGCGCTAGGGTGAGGGTTAAATGACTAAAACCTTCAAAGTATAGCGCATTTCCGGTTCATCTCAAAGCTGAACGTGTGGGGCACCAGTACGCTCTGCGTTCTCCCTGAGGGGCGAGGCGCCGCCGGACGGATACGCAGAGGGGATAGGGAAGTGAATGCCCGCCCGCTGGGCCGCCAGCACGATGTGGCGCTCCATCGCGGCGCCTGCGGCGGCACCGTCATGCCGCCTGAGGGCGTCCAGGATCTCCAGATGTTCATGATAGGTGGAAAGCACCAGTTCCCGTTGGTAGAACGGCAAACGCTGGCTTTCCATCACGATTTCCGTACTGCCGCGCAGAATGTCGGCAATGGCCGCGTTGCCCGCGAGCCCGACGATGCGCAAGTGAAAGGCAAAATCCAGTTGGGCGGCGGTGTCGACATCGCCCTCGACGAGCGCGCCCTTCATCGATTCGACGTTGTCCGTGAGCCACTCGATCTCGCTCACGCTGGCCGCGAGCGCCGCGAGCCGGGCGGCGAAGCCCTCCAGCGCATAGCGCAACTGGTACGTATCGGCGAGCGAGATCTGGTCCGCAAAGCGCCAGGCGACGCCGATGCGCGACGACGCGTCGTTCACGTACACGCCCTTGCCGGGGCGTATCGCGACCATGCCGAGCGCTTCGAGCGTCGACAGGGCTTCGCGCAGCGAGGCGCGGCTGATGGAGAGTTCCTCGGCGAGCTGACGTTGCGAGGGCAGCATCGCACCGGCCGGATAGACCTGACGTTCGATGCGTTCGCGAATCGTGGCGACGGCGGCGTCGGTTACGGCATGCGCCGAATGCTTCATGGGGCCTCACAGGAAATGCAAATGTGCGTATGGCGCATTGTACGACGCCAAATTTCCCGCCACGCGAGCCTGCCCTCGCGGCCGCAGAAGCCCCGCCCCACGGGAGCGCCACCGAACACCGACGCGCACTATTGCCGTGCTCTCACCCGATGCGCATGGTGATCCGGATGCTCGCCCATCAGGCGCCGCACCACACCGTTGGTCCATCCAAACCCATCCTGCAGCGGGTACTCGCCCCCGCTGCCGCCGCTCGCGCTCATCGCGTCGCTCGTATGCAGCGAGTACTTCTCCACGAGCTTGCTCTCACGCGCGTAGAGCGAACTGACCGTGCACAACCACCGATGCGCGATGTCGTTCGCGAGCCGATGCTCCCCATACTTGCGCAGCCCGTGGATACCGATCCATTGCAGCGGCGCCCAGCCATTGGGCGGGTCCCATTGCTGAAGACTGGATGTCTCGGTCGTGCGCAGCCCGCCGGCGGCCAGCATGCGTTGCGCCATCGTGGCCGCCGAGCGGTGCGCCTGCTCCCGGGACGCCAGACCGACGAACAACGGCGCGGCCATCGCTGCGGACAATTGCGGACGCGGCGCGCCAAGTTGCCAGTCGTAGTCGACGAACGCCCCCTGCGCGTCCGACCAGAGATAACGGGTCATGGCATCGCGCCGCGCCTGCGCGCGCAAGGCGAACGCGCGCGCCGTCTCGGCATCGCCGCCCGCCTCGCTGAGTCTGGCGATCTGCGTCTCTGCGGCATACAGAAAGCTGTTCAGGTCGACCGGCAAAATCGCTGTCGTGCGGATGGACGACAGGTCGTTGGCGTTCGCGAGCCATCGCGAGCTGAAATCCCAGCCCGACGCCGCACCGGCGCGCAGATCCCGATAAACCTCACCGGCGCGACGACGCGGCGCATCGAGCGCGGTCGTCACGTCCTCCAGATAGCCTTCCTCACGCGGCGTTTCGCGCTCGTCCCAATAGCGATTGAGCAATGCGCCATCGGGCAAACGCACCAGATGGCGATAGGCATCACCGGGCCTGAGCGACGCCTCGCCTGCCATCCAATAGTCGTATTCCCGGCGCAGATGCGGCAGATACCGTAACGCGCGCGCCACACCGTGCGACTCGAAAAGCGCCACCATCAGCGCATACACCGGCGGCTGCGAGCGGCTGAGATAGTAAGTTCGGTTGCCGTTCGGAATATGGCCGTACGTATCGATGAGGAAGGAGAAATTGTCCGCCATGCTCACGAGCAGGTCGTGACGGCCGCTGTGCGCGAGCCCGAGCATCGTGAAATAGGAGTCCCAGTAATAGAGTTCGTGAAAGCGTCCGCCGGGCACGACATAGGCGCGCGGCAGCGGCAGCAGCGAACTGTCGGCCGGATGCGCGTCGGGCTCGCGCATGAGCACGTCCCAAAGCCCGTCGATATGCGCGACCAGACCCTGCGCCGGGTCGGCGACATAGGCGCTCGGCGGCGTGCGTTCCAGCGTGAAGTGAGTCACCACGAATTGCGCAAGATCGAAGCCGGGCTTGGCCGCGTCTTCACGATACCGGCGCATGATCTCCTGCGGCGCGCGCAACGGTGCGCAATCCACGAACGTCTTGCTGTCCGGAAAAATGCGTTGCGACTGAACCGCCACGAAGAGGTCCCCATAGCGATCGGCGGGCGTGAGCACATCGGACGGCGCGCTGTGCGCCACGTCGGGCGTCATGCCGCCCTGAGCCAGGGTGCGTTGCGCGGTGTCCGTCATGTCATTGCTCCGCGTAGTTCCACAGCAGTCCGCCGTCGACGAACAGCGTCGTGCCGGTCACGTAGCTGGATTCGGGTGAGGCAAGGAACAGCACGGCATTGGCGATCTCGGCGGGATTGGCGAGGCGTCCGAGCGGAATGTTCGCCACCAACGCGGCAAGTTGCGCCTTGTCGGCGAGCAGTTGCTGATTGATCGGTGTGCCCACGGCGCCCGGGGCGACGTTGTTCACCGTAATGCCGAGCGGCGCGAGCTCGATGGCGAGATTGCGCATCATCATCTTCATGCCGCCCTTGCTCGCGCAATAGCTGGTGAAGTGCGGGAACGGCAATTCCTCGTGCACCGAGCTGACGTTGACGATACGCCCGCCGCGCTTCGTCTCACGCAAGTGCCTGACAAAGGCTTGCGTGAGAAAGAACGCCCCTTTCAGATTGACGTTCATGACGAGATCGTAGTCGGCTTCGGTCACATCGAGAAACGCGGCGCGCCGCTCGACCCCGGCGTTGTTGACCAGCACATCGATGCGCCCCATTTGCGCTACGGCCCGTTCGATGACGGCACGATCCTCATCCACGCGCCCAACGTCGCCCGCAATCACGCAACCGTCGCTGCCCGCCGCTCGCACGGCATCGAGGGTCTGCTCGGCCATCGCATTGTCGAGGCGGTCCTCCACCACGATACGCGCGCCTTCCTGCGCGAAACGAACCGCGATGGCACGGCCGATACCCTGCGCACTGCCGGTCACGAGTACCACCATGTCCTTCATTCGCATGGCGCCTCCCTGAAGTTTGCCCTGGGAATCTGCGCGCCGGTGGCCCCCTTTCTTCGCGTTCCGCACGGCGCGTCAGATGCCAGTGCGACTCCGCGCGGGAATGCGAAGTTCACGAAGATTTCGGCGGATTCACCCAGTAAAACAAGAACTTCCACGCCAAACCACCAACGTGGAACGCGAAGCGCAGCGAAACCTCGCTCCCTAGGGATTCCCCTCAAAAGACACCGCTTGACCTGACTATATTGGCTTTCTAATATTCTCCATAACACCACTGGTCAGACCGGTATGACTTGTCGACATATCCTGATGGACGCTGGTGTGGGCGATGTCACACGTCGCCATGCAGCATCTGCAATCCGCCTTACCGCTGTATCGCTGTACAGAATCAGCCCCCCAAGAGCAGTCCATTCGATACTGAGATCGCGAAATCCGAGAGAGTGATTTGCGCAGGCAGAGGAGACAAACCATGCCCAAGCTGTTCCGTTCGTTGTTTGGCCGAGTCGTCATTGCGTTGATTGTGGGTGTGGCGCTAGGCATCTGGTTTCCGCAGTTGGGAGAGTCGTTGCGTCCGTTGGGCGACGGCTTCCTGAAGCTCATCAAGATGGTGATCGGCCCGATCGTTTTCTGCGTCGTCGTAAGCGGTATGGCCAGCGCAGGCGACCTGCGCAAGGTCGGTCGTGTCGGCGTCAAGGCCATCATCTACTTCGAGATCATTACGACCTTCGCGCTGGTCATCGGCGCCGTGCTCGCGTGGGTCACCCGCCCCGGCGCGGGCATGAACATCGACGTTCGCACCCTCGACGCGAGTTCGATGGCCGCGTATGCCGAGAATGCCAAGAGCCTGAAAGACACGGCGGGCTTCCTGCTCAAGATCATTCCCAACACCATTACGGACGCGTTCGCCAAGGGCGACATCCTTCAGATTCTGGTGTTCTCGGTGATGTTCGGATGCGCCCTGGCGGCATTGGGCGAGCGGGGTCGTCCTGTGGCGCGGTTCATTGAAGATCTGAGCCACGTCTTCTTCCGCGTGATGGCCTTCATCATCCGGCTCGCGCCGCTGGGCGTGCTTGGGGCGGTGGCATTCACCACCGGCAAATACGGCGCGTCGTCGCTCAAGCAACTCAGCTTGCTCGTGCTCGTGTTCTATGCAAGCTGCTTTGTCTTCGTGACGGTGGTGCTGGGCGGCGTGTTGCGGCTCGCGGGCTTCAACATCTTCAAGTTCATCAAGTATTTCCGGGAAGAGTTGTCCATCGTGCTGGGCACCGCATCGTCCGACGCCGTGCTGCCGACCATCATGCGCAAGCTCGAGTGGATGGGCATCAAGAAGTCGACGGTGGGTCTGGTCGTGCCGACGGGCTACTCCTTCAATCTCGATGGTTTCTCGATCTACCTGACGCTGGCGGTCATCTTCATTGCGCAGGCGACGAATACGCCGCTGTCTACACACGACCTCATTCTCGTGGTGCTGGTATCGCTGCTGACCTCCAAGGGCGCGCACGGCATTCCGGGATCGGCCATCGTGATTCTGGCCGCCACGCTTGCCGCCATTCCCGCCATCCCCGTGATCGGTCTCGTACTCATCCTGCCGGTGGACTGGTTCGTGGGCATTGCGCGCGCCATCACGAACCTGCTGGGCAATTGCGTGGCAACGCTTGTCGTGGCGGCATGGGAGAAGGATGTCGACTTTGCGCGAGCGCACAAAGTGCTGGACGGCCTGCTGCCGTACGAGCCGATTGCGCCGTCCGAAGACGGTAGCGAAGCGGCACCGGCCAACGCGGCACTGACGCGTTGACAACCGGTCGATGACACGGTGATGACGCATTGAGCATCGTGCCAATCGACTTGAGGAGCATGGCGGGCGCCGTGGTCTTCATCGCAAGCCAAGTATTTTCCGCCGACGCCATATCGATAGCACGTCGGCATCTTCCTCTGGAGTGATTCGCAACATGGCCCTCGCCCCGCAAGACCCGAACGCACCGGAATTCGTGCGCCGTTACGTCAACCTGGCCGACCCGCGGCTGGGCGCTCAGGCGCTCGTCGCCAGCGACGAATTCTTTGCGGCCAAGGAGCGCATGCTCAGTCCCGAGCCTGCCGTCTTCATTCCCGGCAAGTACGACGAGAACGGCAAGTGGATGGACGGCTGGGAGACGCGTCGCAAGCGCGTGAACGGCTACGACTGGTGCATCGTCAAGCTCGCGCGCCCGGGCGTGCTGTTCGGGGTCGATCTCGACACCAGCCATTTCACCGGCAATTTCCCGCCCGCCGCATCGCTCGAAGGCTGCTACAGCCCGAACGGCGCGCCGTCGGACTCGGCCGACTGGTTCGAGTTGCTGCCCTCGACCACGTTGCAGGGCAACGCGCACCACTACCATGACATCGCGCAGCAGCGCGCCGTCACGCACGTGCGCGTGAACCTGTATCCCGACGGCGGCCTCGCCCGCCTGCGTCTGTACGGCCTGCCGCAAAGCGACTGGGCCGCACGCTCGGGCGACGAACTCATCGATCTGATCGCGATGGAAAACGGCGGCTATGTCGTGGCGGCCAACAACCAGCACTTCGGCCTTGCCTCCAACCTGCTGATGCCCGGGCGCGGCGTGAACATGGGCGACGGGTGGGAGACACGCCGTCGTCGCGAGCCGGGCAACGACTGGGCCATCATCGCGCTCGCGCAGCCGGGCGAGATCAGCAAGATCGAAGTCGACACGGCGCACTTCAAGGGCAACTTCCCGGACCGCTGCTCGATTCAGGCCGCGTTCGTCACGGGCGGCACCGAGCAGTCGCTCATCACGCAGTCGATGTTCTGGCCCGTGTTGCTGCCGGAGCAAAAGCTCGCGATGGACAGGCAATTCACTTTCGACGAGCCGGTGCAGAAGCTGGGCGCGATCACGCACATCCGCTTCAACATCATTCCGGACGGCGGGGTGTCGCGTCTGCGGCTGTGGGGTCGCCTGAGCGAGAAGACGGCATAAGCCGCATGGCGGAATTAGCAGGCAAGTAGCAGGAAAGTAGCAGGAAAGTAGCAGCACTACGCCCTCTCGCAGTCGACGACAGACCATCGACGCGCGGCGCGAGGGGGGCGCAACGAACAAGGCAAAAAAGGAGCAGGGTATGCGCGATGTGCGCGATACGGCAGCACCGGCATTGAAAATCGAGCGACTCACGCGCGAGGCATTTGCTCCGTTCGGCGACGTGATCGAGTTGGCAGGGGCGAAGCATTTCGCGATCAATGGCGGCACGACCGAGCGATTCCACGATCTGGCGACGGTGGACCTGGGCCCGGAGGGCGGGCGCACGCTGGTCAACGTCTTCCGAGGTCAGCCGCGGCAGCTGCCGTACGAGGTGAAGATGCTGGAGCGTCACCCGCTGGGCAGCCAGGCGTTCATCCCGCTCAAGACCACGCCGTATCTGGTCGTCGTTGCGCCCGCGGGCGAGCTGGACGTGAGCCGGATCCGCGCGTTCGTCTCGGATGGCTGGCAGGGTGTGAACTACGCCAGAGGCGTATGGCACCACCCGCTGCTGGCGTTGCACGAGGTGAGCGACTTCATCGTCGTGGACCGAGGCGGCGACGGGCACAACTGCGACGAACTGGATCTGCCCTCGACGTACTGGCTCACGCAGGCCGAACTGGACGCCGTACAGGCCAGACCGAAAGCGGCGTGATTCAGCCGGAGCGGACGGAGCAGAAATGAAAAAAAACGCCGGGTCAGTTCATCATTCACGCCCGGCGTTTTTCATGGAACCGACGATGTCGCGGTCGCCTCAGGCGGCAGGCGGCACCACAGCCGTCACTTCGATCTCGACCTTGGCCTCGTCCTCGACCAGATCGGCGACTTCCACTGCCGTCATCGCAGGAAAGTGACGGCCGATCACGGCGCGGTAGTGTTCACCGATGGCAGGATAGTTGGCCACGTACTCGCGTTTGTCCTTCACATACCAGGTCATGCGAACGATGTGCTCCGGCTTCGCATTCCCCTCGGCCAGAATCGCAACGATGTTCTCGAGGGTCTGACGCACCTGAAGCGCAAAATCGTCGGTTTCGAAACGTTGCTGCCCGTTCCAGCCGATCTGGCCGCCGACGAACACGATGCGGCTACCAACCGTCATCTCGAAAGCCATGCCATTGGCGTAACCGCGCGGTTTCGCCCATTCGGGCGGTTGCAGAACTTGCAGCATCAGGACACTCCTTCAATGTCAGAATCAGGTGCGGCAAAGCGCACAATCGCTTCGCGCTGGGCGGCAGGCACGGCGATCGGGGCGGGCCGGCCGCCCTCGCCTTTCGCGACCCAGACCAGCACCAGCGTCGCTTGCAGACGCGTCTCGTCGTTCGCGCCGGCGAATCGAATACGCAGCGTCATCGACGAGCGACCAAGGCGCGTAACCTCCAGCGAGCGCACGAGCGTGTCGCCCAAAAAACTCGGCGCGCTGAATCGGCATTCGATATTTGCCGTCGGCACGCCCATGCCTTCGCGCAGATGCATCTCGCCGAACGACAGGCCCAGCCCTTCGGCGCACCAGTCCTCGACGAGATCGTTGATCATCTCGAAATAGCGCGGATAAAACACAATGCCCGCCGGATCGCAGTGTTTGAACCGCACCAGCAATGGCTTCACGAAAGCGTGTTGCGCCACGTCAGCCCCCGTCCTCATTCGTCTTTCTCACCTAAAGTCAGTGGGCGCCCACTGGAGCACCCACTCCCCCATCACGACCGCTTACTGCGCCATCTGACGCAGCTTGAAGCGTTGCAACTTGCCCGTCTCCGTGCGCGGCAGCGTGTCGACGAACTCGATCGCGCGCGGGTATTTGTAGGGCGCGATGTTAGCCTTCACATACTCCTGCAGCGCTTTCACCATGGCGTCGTCGCGCGGTTGGCCTGCCTTGAGCACGACGTAGGCCTTCACTATCTGGCCGCGTGCGTCATCGTTGGCGCCGACCACGCCGCACTCCGCAACCGCCGGATGCTGCAACAGCGCCGACTCCACTTCGGGACCCGCGATGTTATACCCGGCGGAGACGATCATGTCGTCCGAGCGTGCCTGATAGTAGTAATTGCCCGCTTCGTCGCACATGAACGTGTCGCCCGGCAGATTCCAGCCGTTCTTCACGTAATTCTTCTGACGCGAGTCCGCCAGGTAGCGGCATCCTGTGGGCCCTTTCACCGCCAGCTTGCCCACCGTGCCCGGGGGCACCGGCTGCATTTTCTCGTCCACGATCATCGCGATGTAGCCCGGCACCGGCTTGCCGATCGCCCCGGGCACCACATCGCCGTTGGCCGCGGAGATGAAGATATGAATCATCTCCGTGCCTCCGATGCCATCGATCATCTCGATGCCGGACGCTTGCTTCCAGAGCTGACGCGTCGCATCGGGCAACGCCTCGCCCGCCGACACCGTCTTCTTCAGACTGGACAGATCGTACTTGCCGACTAGCGCCGCCATCTGACGGTAGAACGTGGGGGCCGTGAAACAGATCGTCGCGCGATAGTCGGCAATTGCTTGCAGCAGACTGTCCGGCGTGAGCTTTTCCAGCAGCACCGTCGCCGCACCGACGCGCAGCGGAAACGTCAGCAGGCCGCCCGTGCCGAAAGTGAACGCTAACGGGGGAGTGCCGCAGAAGATGTCGTCCGGCCCCGGCTTGAGCACGTGACGCGGGAACAGATCGCACATCGCCAGCACGTCGCGATGAAAATGCATCGTGCCCTTCGGCTGTCCGGTCGTGCCGCTCGTGAAGGCGATCAGACAGACGTCGTCGACCGCCGTGTCACAGGCCTCGAAGCTCGCCGGCTGACGCGCCATGCGCGCCTCCAGTGAGTCCTCACCAACGTCATGGAAGTACACCACGCTCGACAGTACCGGGCAGTGGTACTCGTGCCCGGCCTGACGGTTGAACTCCAGCTCCTCTTTGAGCCGGCCATCGCACAATGCGGCGCTCACCTGCGCCTTGTCGACGATCTGCTTGAGTTCCTTCGCGCGCAACAGCGGCATCGTCGGCACGCCGACCAGCCCTGCCTTGATCACCGCCAGCCATGCGGCGGCCATGAACAGATTGTTCGGTCCGCGCAGCAGCACACGGTTGCCCGGCACCAGCGCCATATCGTTACGCAACACGTGGGCGATGCGATCGACCATCTCGCGCAGGCCGAGATAGGTCGTGACGGTCGGCTTGCCGTTCTCGACCGAGTAGATCGCGGGTGCGTCGCCGCGTCCATCGGCAATCGCGCGGTCGAGCAATTCGGCGGCGCAATTGATGCGCGCCGGGTATGCCACGTCCGGATTGTCGAGCAGAAACTCGGGCCACTGATCGGCAGGCGGCAGATTGTCGCGTGCGAAAGTGTCGAGATGTCCAGATCGTTCCATGTGCTTCTCCTTGCCCCCGGTAATCAAGCATGACGTCGACGCATCGCGCCGCACGCAGTCCTAGTGCTTCCAAGTGTTATTGCAAGACGCCATGCCATCCCTGTCTCCGTGGGTTGCCACTGCGCACATCACAAACCCATCCAACATGTCCAACATGCCCCGCACGTCGAACGCCAGGCCCGGATCAACCGTCCTTGAGCAGTTCGCGCGCGATGATCAGTTTTTGTACTTCCGTTGCCCCTTCGTAAATACGCAGCGAACGGATCTCGCGATACAGGCGCTCCACCACCGCGCCCGACACCACACCCGCACCGCCGAACATCTGCAACGCGCGGTCGATCACCTGCTGCGCCGATTCCGTCGAATACATCTTGGCCATCGCCGCTTCACGCGTCGTGCGCTGGCCCAGCACGTCTCGCTGCCAAGCGGCGCGATAGGTGAGCAATGCGGCGGCGTCCACCGAGGTCGCCATGTCGCCCAGCGCGGCCTGCGTGAGCTGGAAGTCCGCCAGCGTCTGCCCGAACATCTCGCGCGACTTCGCGCGCGCCAGCCCTTCGTCCAGCGCACGCCGCGCAAAACCCAGCGCCGCTGCGGCCACCGACGCGCGGAAAATATCCAGCGTCATCATCGCCACCTTGAACCCCTGCCCCGCTTCGCCCAGACGTTGCGACGCCGGCACGCGGCAGTTGTCGAACTTCAGGCGCGCCAGCGGATGGGGCGCGCTCACGTCGATGCGCTCGGCAATCGTCAGCCCCGGCGTGTCGGCGTCCACCACGAACGCGCTGATCCCGCGTGCGCCCGGCGCTTCTCCCGTGCGCACGAACACGCAATAGAAGTCGGCAATGCCGCCGTTCGAAATCCAAGTCTTCTCGCCGTTCAGCACATACTGGTCGCCGTCGAGCGTGGCCGTACACGCCATCGCCGCAACATCGGACCCGGCGTTCGGCTCCGAGAGTGCGAACGCGGCGATCGCCTCGCCCGACGCCACACGTGGCAAATAACGCTGCTTGAGCGCGTCGCTGCCCGCGAGCGTGATCGCACCGCTGCCCAGTCCCTGCATCGCAAAGGCGAAATCAGCGAGGCCGTCGTGGCGGGCCAGCGTCTCGCGCAGCACGCACAGCGCGCGCGAATCGAGCTTGTCCAGCGCGCCCCCGTGGCTTTGCGGCACGCAGTACTTCAACCAGCCTGCACGGCCAAGCTGACGCACCAGCGACACGCACGTCGCGTCCGTATCGGCGTGATGGTCGACGCTCAACCCGCGCGTGCACCAGTCGTCCAGGTCCGCGCCCAGACGCCGATGTGCCGCGTCGAAAAACGGCCACGCGAGAAAGTCGGCGTTCCGGGCGTTGTGAGGGGTGAGGTCGCTCATCGTCAGTCGCCCTTGAAAACCGGCTTTTGCTTCGCCACGAACGCGTCGTAGGCACGACGAAAGTCTTTCGTCTGCATGCAGATCGCCTGGGCTTCGGCTTCGGCCTCGATGGCCTCGTCAACGCCCATGTTCCATTCCTGATGCAGCAACTTTTTCGTCACGCCGTGTGCAAAGGTCGGGCCGCATGCGATCTGATCGGCCAGCGTCTGCGCTGCCGAGAGCACGGCACCGCCGTCGTGCAGCGCATTGAAAAAGCCCCATTGCAGACCTTCATCCGCCGTCATCACGCGTCCGGTGTAGAGCAGTTCCGAGGCGCGCCCCTGTCCGATCATGCGCGGCAGCAACGTGCAGGCGCCCATGTCGGCACCGGCGAGACCGACGCGCACGAACAGGAACGCCGTCTTCGTCTGCGGCGTGCCCAGACGCATGTCCGAGGCCAGCGCCACCATGGCGCCCGCCCCGGCGCAAATGCCGTCGATGGCGCTGATGACAGGCTGCGGACAGGCGCGCATCGCCTTGACCAGGTCGCCCGTCATGCGGGTGAAGTCCAGCAGTTCCGGCATGCTCATCTGCGTGAGCGGGCCGATGATTTCGTGGACGTCGCCGCCCGAGCAGAAATTGCCGCCGGCGCCCGTCACCACGACCGTTTTGATGTCCGTTGCGTAGACCAGCCCGCGAAACAGGTCGCGCAGTTCGGCATAGGAGTCGAACGTCAACGGATTCTTCTTGTCGGGACGGTTCAGCGTAATCGTGCCGATGCTCGGACGCCCTTGCGCATCGTTCGACACCGACCACAGAAAGTGTTTGGCTTCATAGTTCGCGAACGGGCGCTTGTGATGCGCCATGGTCAGTTTCACGTCACTCATTGGCCGATCTCCTTTGTTATCGCGTTGTCATCGCTTTGATATCGCTTTGATATCGCTTTGACATCGCCCGGCATCCTCATTTCGGCATCGTGTGCCGATGACGCCCGGCGGTCGTGCTGGCTGGAATGATGTCGTGCGGCATCGCACCGCCTCGACATCCCGAAATACTGTGTCCTCTGTCTTGCTGCCCGGCGTCTTCCGTGGATTACCCGACGGTCACTTCCCCGCCTGCCACGGCGATCGACTGGCCCGTGACGGCACCGGCGCCCGGCTGGCACAACCACAGCACCGCGTCGGCGACCTCCTGCGGCTGCACGAGACGGCCTTGCGGATTGCGTTTGGCCAGCTCGGCACGCGCTTCGTCTTCGCTACGCCCCGTCTTGGCCACGATGTTCGCCACCGCATCGCGCACGATGTCCGTTTCCGTATAGCCCGGGCACACGGCATTGACCGTCACCCCTTTCTTCGCCACTTCGAGCGCCAGCGCGCGCGTGAGGCCCACGACGCCGTGCTTGGCCGCGCAATACGCCGTGACATACGGATAGCCGATCAGTCCCGCAGTACTCGCCACGTTCACGATACGGCCCCACCCGGCACCGAGCATGGCGGGCAACGCCGCCGCGATGCAGTGATAGGTGCCCGTGAGGTTGACGTCGATCATCTGTTGCCAGAGCTGTGCGTGCGTCTTGCCGAACGGTGCGCTCACCGCTTGCCCGGCGTTGTTCACCAGCACCTGCACCGGGCCGAAACGCTGTGCCGCGCGTGCGAATGCCGCTTCTACGGCACTCGCGTCGGCAATGTCAGCCGCCACCCAAGCCACCTCGCCGAGCGCCGCCAGTGCCTGCACGCCCTCAGCCAGTCGGGCTTCGCTGCGCCCGAGCAGCGTCACGCGCGCGCCCTGGGCGAGCAGCGCCGCCGCCACCGCTTCGCCGATACCGCGCGCACCGCCGGTGACCAGCGCGTGCACACCGTTGATCGATGCAGGCGCCCCACCGGTGGCCGCTGCCGTGGGAACTGAGGTCGTCGAGGATTCCGTAGCCGTCATGAACTGTCCTTATTTACCGATCTGTTGCGCGTAGGCGGCAGCACGCTCCAGATTGGTCTCGTACTGACGTTTGCCGGCATAGTACTGCGCCGGCCACGGCAGGTCCTTGTAGCCGATCTTCGCCGCTTCGTGCAGCGTCCAGAACGGGTCGGCCAGATGCGGACGCGCGAGTGCGCAAAGGTCGGCACGCCCGGACGCGATGATGCTGTTCACGTGGTCCGCCTCGAAGATCGCGCCGACGGCCATCGTCGCCACGCCGGCGTCGTTACGCACGCGATCGGCGAACGGCGTCTGGAACATGCGGCCATAGACCGGCTTTTCTTCCTTGCTGACCTGCCCCGACGAGCAGTCGATGAGGTCCGCACCGGCGTTCTTGAAGGCGCGGGCGATGGCGACGGCGTCGTCGGGCGTGATCCCCCCCTCGACCCAGTCGTGCGCCGAAATACGCACCGACATCGGTCGGGCGGCAGGCCACACGTCGCGCACCGCGGCGAACACTTCGAGCGGATAACGCAACCGGTTCTCCAGCGAGCCGCCGTATTCGTCCTGGCGATGGTTCGTGAGCGGCGAGATGAAGCTCGAGAGCAGGTAGCCGTGCGCGCAGTGCAGTTCGAGCCAGTCGAAACCGGCCTCGGCGGCGCGGCGCGCCGCTTGCACGAAGTCGTCCCTGACGCGATCCATGTCGGCGCGGGTCATTTCACGCGGCGTTTGCGACACCCCTTCGATGTACGGCAGCGGCGAGGCCGAAATCAGCGGCCAGTTGCCGTCGTCGAGCGGTTGATCGATGCCGTTCCAGGCAAGGCGCGTGGACCCCTTGCGACCGGCGTGACCGATCTGCATGGCGATCTTGGCGTCGCTGCCCGAATGGATGAAGTCGACGATGCGCTTCCACGCGTCGCGCTGCGCATCGTTCCACAAACCGGGACAGCCCGGCGTGATGCGTGCGTCGGGCGACACGCAGGTCATCTCCGCGACGATCATGCCGGCGCCGCCGAGCGCGCGGCTGCCGAGGTGAACGAGGTGAAAGTCGCCGGGCACGCCGTCGACGGCGGAGTACATGGCCATCGGCGACATCACGATACGATTCTTGAGCGTGAGTTCGCGCGCGCGAAACGGCGTGAACATTGGCGGAATGGCGTGCTGCCCTGCCGCGCGCGCAACGCCTGCCTGTTCGGCGAGCCAGTCCTCGTATCCCTCGACGTAGCCCGCGTCACGCACGCGCAGGTTCTCGTGCGAGATACGCTGCGAGCGCGTGAGCAGCGAGTAAGCAAACTGCTCCGGCGCGAAGCGGGCATACCGGTCGACGGTCTCGAACCATTCCGTCGAGTTACGTGCGGCGTTCTGGATCTTGAGCACTTCGATGCTGCGCGCGGCTTCGTAATCGGCCAGCACTCCCGGCAAGGCGTCGACCCCTTGCGTGCCAAGGCCGTCGGCAAGGGCAATGGCGTCTTCGAGCGCGAGCTTGGTGCCCGAGCCGATGGAGAAGTGCGCAGTGTGCGCAGCGTCGCCCATGAGCACGACAGGCACGCGCTTGCCGTCCACGTCATGCCAATGAACCCAATGCTCGCAAATCACACGCGGGAACTGAATCCAGATGGCCGAGCCACGCAAATGTTTGGCGTTGCTCATCAGCGGATTGCCGCCGAGATACTTGGCGAAGAGGTTTTCGCAGAACTTGACGCCCTCTTCCTGGCTCATCTGGTCGATGCCATGCGCACGCCAGACCGACTCGGGAGTTTCCACGATGAACGTCGACGTGTCGGCATCGAACTGGTAGGCGTGCGCCTGGAACCAGCCATGCTCCGTCTTCTCGAAAGCGAACGTGAAGGCGTCGAAGCGCTGGTGCGTGCCGAGCCAGACGAAGCGGTTCTGACGCGTGTCGATGTCGGGTCGGAAGGTCTCGGCATAGCGGGTGCGGATACGGCTGTTGAGGCCGTCCGAGGCGATCACCAGATCGGCCTGATAGCGGCGGACGATGTCCTGATCGTCGCTCACGTCGGTCTCGAAGACGAGTTCGACGCCGAGCGCTTCGCAACGCGCTTGCAGAATATTGAGGAGCTTCTTGCGGCCGATGCCGATGAAGCCGTGCCCGCCCGAAGTGACCGTGCGGCCTTCGAAGTGGATGTCGATGTCGTCCCAGTGGTTGAAGGCGGCGTTGATCTGCGCGGCGCTCGTCGGGTCGGCCTCCTGGAGGTTGTCCATGGTGGCGTCGGAGAACACCACGCCCCAGCCGAAGGTGTCGTAAGGCCGGTTGCGCTCCACGACCACCACGCGATGGGACGGCTCGCGCAGCTTCGTCAACAGCCCGAAATACAGGCCCGCGGGACCGCCACCGATACAGACGATATTCATCTCCAGCCTCCGGATTCACTGGATCGCCACAGCGCGCAGCAGGCTCGCCATCGGTCGATCTTTGTTAAATCGTAAATAGTTTATGCCTAAAATACTAGCGAAAAAAATTGCCGACGGCAAGGTCGGCGGCGAGACGAAATTGGGAGGGAAAGTACTTAGACGAGAGAGGCGCGGGAGGGTGGACCCTCCCACGCCCGCTTTGGGTCAGCGCGCGCCCATCCTCACGCGCGCAATCAACAGTGTCGTCAGACTGATCACCGCACCCACCATCAGATACAACCCCGGCGCCAGCTTGTTTCCCGTGGCCGCGATCAGCCATGCCACGGCCAACGGAGTGAATCCGCCGAAGATCGTCGTGCCCAGGTTGTAGCCGACCGCCATGCCGGTCGCCCGCGTTCGGGTCGGAAACAGCGATGACATCAGCGCCGGAATCGGTGCGAAATAGACCGCCTTCAACGTGCCGACCCACAACATCACGATCATCATCGTCGCGAGCGATGCATGCGCGTTCATGAAGGCGAATGCCGGGTACACCGTACACAGGAACAACACCCCGGCGGCGAGCATGATACGAATGCGGCCGACCTTGTCCGACCAGTGCCCGACGAACGGCGTGAGCGTCATGATCACGAATCCCGTCACCAGCGTGGCGATGAAACCCTGCGCCGGCGGCAGACCAAGCTGCTTCGTGGCATACGTCGGCATATACAGAATCATGTAGTTCGCCGTGGTCGTGAGAATGAGCGCACCGATGCAGACGAGCAGACGCGCCTTTTGCGTCGCGAGCACTTCCCATACCGGCGACTTGGCGACCTCGGCGTCCTCCCCCGCCGCGCTCGCGTCTGCGGCCTGCCGACGGGCGACGTCCCTGGCGAACGCCGGTGTCTCGTCGACATACTTGCGGATATACAAACCGATCGGCCCGACCAGCATGCCGAACAGGAACGGAATGCGCCAGCCCCACGACTCCAGTTGAGGCTGCGTCAGCGCGCCCGTGAGCACCGCCCCGAACGCCGACGCCAGCAGCGTGCTCGCCCCCTGACTTGCGAACTGCCAGCTCGACATGAAGCCCGGCCGATGCGGCACGTGCTCGACCAGAAACGCCGTCGAACTTCCAAACTCGCCGCCCGCGGAAAACCCCTGCATCAGGCGCGACGCGAAGATGCCGATCGGCGCCCAGACACCAATTGCGGCGTACGTCGGCATGAACGCAATCAGCCCCGTGCCGACCGTCATCATGGCAATCGACAGCATCAACGACGCGCGGCGGCCCCGGCGATCGGCATACGCGCCGAGCACGAACGCCCCCAGAGGGCGGGCCAGGTACGACAGTGCGAACGTGCCCAGCGCCATGAGCAACGACACCGTCTCGTCGTGCGCCGGGAAAAACAGCTTCGAGATCGTCACGGCGAAGTAGCCGTACACGATCAGGTCGTACCACTCCAGCGCGTTGCCGATGGAGGTCGCGACGATCAGCTTGTAGACCGGGACCTCCGCGCGGGCGCCGGCCTTGGCATCGCCGGAGGCATCGTGGACGTGATCCGCCCCGGAGGCGGCGGCAGAACTGTTCATCGCGGCTTCCCCTCTTTCAGATTCACTTCGCCAAGATCCCAGAACAGCCCGGCCATGATCTGCAGCGCCTCACGCGCGACAGAGCCGAGCAGGTGCTCGTCGGGCGCATGCTGGGAACAGGCGGGATAGGAGTGCGGCACCCACAACGTGGGCAGTCCCAGCACGTCGGCGAAGACATCGTTGGGCAACGTGCCGCCGAGGTTCGGCAGCAATACCGGGGGCTTGCCGGTGGTCTCGCGCATCGACGCCAGCGCCCACAGCACCCACGGGTCTTCCGGATCCAGACGCGTCGCCATGACCCCACGCTCCACCTCGACCTCCACCATCGGAAAACCGTGGGCGTCGAGGTGCGCGCGGACAATGTCGCCCAGACGCTCCCAATCCGTTCCGACAACGAAGCGAATCTGCATGTGCGCGTACGCATACGGCGGAATGGCGTTGACCGGTTTCTCCGGATTGCCGGTCTTGAACGCGAGCACTTCGATGTTGTTCCAGCCGATGACGCGCTCGGTCGGCGTCAGCCCCGGTTCGCCGTAGTCGACGTCGACCGCCGGGTCGTTGGGACCGCCGCCGACTTCCAGCCCGGTCAGCGCCCGACGCACCGACGCGGGCAACTCGGGCGGACGTAACCCTTCGACGAGGATCTTGCCGTTGCCATCGACCATCGACGCAATCGCGTTGGCCAACACGACGCCCGGATTGCGCAGCAAGCCGCCCCAGTTCCCCGAATGATGACCGCCCTCGCGCAGATTCAGACTGAGCTTGAAGTTCACGAGTCCGCGCGAGCCGAGGAAAACCGTCGGTCGCGCCGCCGACAGGCGCGGGCCGTCCGACGCAATCAGCACGTCGGCACGCAGTTCGTCTCGCAGTTGCTCGCAAATCGCGTGCAGTCCGGGGGACCCCATCTCCTCGCCCATCTCCACGATCATCTTCACGTTGTAGCCGAGCTTGCCGCCACGCGCGGCCAGCACCTGCGCGAGCGCCGACAGATTGATCGTGTGCTGGCCCTTGTTGTCCGCGGTGCCGCGTCCGTACCAGCGATCGCCTTCGACAACGATCTCCCACGGCTTCAGCCCGTCGCGCCACTGCGCGTCGTAGCCACGCACCACGTCGCCATGCCCATAGGTCAGCACCGTCGGCAAATCGTCGCCTTCGCGACGCTCGGCAATGAGGAACGGGCCGCCTCCCGCCACCGGATTCGGCACGATGCGCGACGTGAAACCGAGCGCCGCGAGTGCTGGCGTCATTTCGTCGGATAGGTACGCGTGGAGCACGTCGCCGCTGTCGGGCTCCTGACTCTCGGTCTTGTAAGCGACGCGGCGGTTGAGAGTGTCGAGAAAGGCGCCCGAATCGTATTGGGCGGTGGCTTGGGAAATCGCTGCGCTACGGGTCACTGCATGTCTCCAGATGGCGTTGTGGACACGGTTGCCGGTCTCGCACATCGCTGCGACGCGTGTCGGCGGCACGCTGCGGCACAACCGTTCAGGCCATTCTAGGAGCGGGTATTTTTGACAACAATGATAATATTTCGAAGGTTTCGTTGCCGTTTCGGCAAAGCAAAAAAACCGGCATAACGGCGCATTTGGAGCATTTGCAGCATTTCGGACGCGTTCGACGCCGCTCGCACTCACGTGGCTGACGCGGCGGACGTGTCTGCTGCGGCTGATTCAACGGGCACCCCTTCCGCCCTTCCCGACTTCTCAGGTGCTTTCCATGCAGACTCATGCACTGCGCTATTTTCTCGAAGTTGCCCGCACCGGTTCGCTCAGTCGCGCTTCGGAGCGCCTGCATGTGGCGGTATCCGCACTGAGCCGACAAATCGCGAAGCTCGAAGAGGATCTCGGCACGCCGCTGTTCGAACGGCGCCCGCGTGGCATGGTCCTGAGCGAGGCTGGCGTGTTGCTTGCCGATCATGCGCGTCGGGTCCTGCTCGATGCCGAGCGCATCACGTCGGAAATTCGGGGACTGACCGAAGTGGGCCGCGCGACGATTCGCGTGGCGAGTGCGGAAGGGGTGGCGCGCGACTTCCTGCCCCAGGTCTTCGCGCGCTTTCGGGAAACCTATCCGGGCGCGCATTTCCTGCTGGACGTCGTCTCCCCATTTGTCGCAACGGAGCGTGTGCGCGACGGCGACGCGGATATCGCCGTGTGCTTCAGCGTCGCGCCCGAGAAAGGCGTGCAGGTGGTCCACACCCAACCCGCGCCCATTTATGCGTTGATGGCAAAAAAACACCCGCTTGCCAAACGACGCAACGTCGCCCTGGCCGACTTGCTCCCGTACCCGATCGCCCTGTCGAACGCCGGCGTCACGATCCGTCAGATGTTCGATCTGTGCTGCTCGCTCGAAGGCCTGCTGTTCGAGCCGGTGTTCATCAGCAACTATCACGCCGCACTACACAGCTTCGTGCGCTCGGGCAATGCCGTCACGCTCACCGGCCTGCTCACCGTACGCAGCCGCCTCGCACCGGAAGGCCTCGTGGCGATCCCGATCCGCAATCCGGCATTGCATCAACGGTCGCTGCAAGTGCAAACCATGGCCGCACGCACGCTGCCCGCGCCCGTCGAGGCGTTTCTCGGCCTGCTCATCGATGCCATTCGCGCGCCGGAAATTCTCGACAAGCCCTTCTCATGACACCGCAGGCCGTTGCCGGACGACGTTGACGACGCGCGCTAGTTCGCCGGCGGCGGTGGCGTCGCGGCGGCCGCTTTCGCCTGGGCATCGCCGTCGTCGGAGGCCATCTGCTCGCGGTCGGTCAGTTGCGCGAATATCCACGACGAGCAACAGGTAATCAGCCCCACGCACGCGAACGTCGCACGGAATGCCGGCAACGCCCCCACACCGGCGCTCTCGCCGAACGTGCCGGTGAAGGTCACCAGCAACGCGCCGCCGACCGTCAGACCGAAGCTCATGGCCAGCATTTGCACCAGCGAGAACAGACTGTTGCCGCCGCTCGCCTCGTCCGGATTCAGATCCTTGAGCGTGAGCGTGTTCATGGCCGTGAACTGAATCGAATTGATGCCCCCGAGAATGCCGAGCTGGATGATGAGCAGCGGGACGGGGTAATTCGGCGTGACCACCGCAAAGCTCGCCATCACGCACCCCGCCAGAATCGTGTTCCAGACCAGCACGGGCCGATAGCCGTAGCGAATCACGAGATGCGTCGCCAGGCTTTTCGCGAAGATGCCGGTGATGGTGATCGGCAGCATCAGCAACCCGGCCTCGAATGCGGAATAGCCGAGACTGACCTGCAACAGCAGCGGCACGAGATACGGCACCGCCGCGATACCGATACGCGCGAACAGATTGCCGAGCAAGCCGACACTGAACGTGTGCACCTTGAACATTGCCAGCGAGAACAACGGTTGCGGCGTGCGATTCGCATAGAGGCCGTACGCGACGAAACCGGCGAACCCCAGCACCAGCAGCACGAGCATCAGCGCATGCGCCCCGGCCATGTCGGCATGACGATCGAGCGCCAGCGACGTGGCGACCATGCCCACGCACAGCAGCAGATACCCTTTGATGTCGAACGCCGTTTGATGCGGCGCCCGGGCGTTAGTGAGAAAGAAGTGCGCCGCAACGCAACCCGCAATGCCCACCGGCACATTGATCAGGAACACCCAGTGCCACGACGCAACTTTCACGAGCCAGCCGCCGAGCGTCGGCCCGATCAACGGACCGATCATGCCCGGCACCGCCACGAATGCCAGCGCCTGCAAATACTGTTCGCGCGGGAAGGTGCGCAACACGGCCAGACGTCCGACCGGCAACAGCATGGCGCCCCCGATGCCCTGGATCACGCGCCACGCGACGAGGGCATCGAGCGTGCTGGAATAGGCGCACATGGCCGAGCCGAGCGAGAAGATCGTGAGGGCGCTGGAGAACACCACACGGGTGCCAAGCCGGTCCGCCAGCCATCCCGACAGGGGAATGGTCACCGCCATCGTCAGCGCGTAGGCGATGACCACGGCCTGCATGTGCAGCGGCGATTGACCAAGATCGCGCGCCATGGCGGGCAGCGCCGTGTTGACGATGGTCGAGTCCAGCGTCTGCATGAAGAAGCCGACGGAGACCACGAAGAGCATTGCCTTGCGCCGCCACGCGGCCGAATCGGAAGATGTCATGTCGATGAGCGATGAACGGGCATGAGCACGTACGCATCATACCGGCGTTGCGTCGACGCTTGTCGGAATGCGACATCGGCTGTCGATATCGAAACCTGTTCGGGTGCCTAATGCACTGCGGCGCAATCCGAAAATCGGATGCGCCGCAGGGTTGCTTCATTGCGCCTTATTGGGTTTTGTCGCGCCTTGCCGAGCAAGCCCCTACTTTCCCTTCACCGCATCGCGCACCTGCTCGAGCGCCGCCGGGTCTTCGAGCGTTATCAGATCGCCCGTCTCGCGTCCCTCGCAGATCGCCTGAATCGCGCGCCGCAACAGCTTGCCGGAACGCGTCTTGGGCAGCATCGAGACGAAAAACACGCGCGCCGGACGCGCCACCGCCCCCAATTGCTTGTCCACCGTCTTCATCACATCGCCCTCGAGCGCGAGACGCGCATCGGACGTCTGCACGTCGTCGGGGCGTCGGAGCACCGCGAAGGCCATGGCGACCTGCCCCTTCAAGGCGTCTTGCACCCCGATGACCGCGACTTCGGCCACCGCCGGATGGCTCGCAATGCTCTCCTCGATTTCGCGCGAACCGAGCCGGTGCCCGGCCACGTTGATCACGTCGTCAGTACGGCCGAGAATGAAGTAGTAACCGCCCTCGTCGCGCACGCCCCAGTCGAAACTGGAATACAGCATGCGCCCGGGCACCGTCTGCCAGTAAGTTTTGACGAAGCGGTCGTCGTCGCCCCAAAGCGTGCTCAGGCAGCCCGGCGGCATCGGGCCTTCGATCGCCAGCACGCCTTTTTCATTCGGCCCGCAGTCCTCGCCGGTCGCCTCGTTGACGAGTTTCACGTCGTAGCCATACACCGGCTTGCCCGGGGACCCGAGCTTGCCGGGCAGCACCTCGACACCACGCGCCATACCGAGAATCGGCCAGCCCGTCTCCGTCTGCCAATAGTTGTCGACGACCGGCTTGCCCACGCCTTCGGTGAGCCATCGCGCGGTCGGTTCGTCCAGCGGCTCGCCCGCCAGAAAAATGAGACGCAGCGACGACAGGTCGTACTGCGTCAGGTAGGCGGGATCCTGCTTCTTGAGCACGCGAATCGCCGTGGGCGCAGTGAAGAGCTGGGTCACCTTGTACTTTTCGACGATGCGCCACCAGATACCGCCATCCGGGCGAATCGGGGTGCCTTCGTACATGACGGTCGCAATTCCGGCGAGCAGTGGCGCGTACACGATGTAGCTATGGCCGACCACCCAGCCGATGTCCGACGCACAGAACATCGTGTCGCCCGGTTTCGCGCAGAAGATATGCTGCATCGACGAGGCCAGCGCGACCGCGTAGCCGCCGGTGTCGCGTTGCACGCCTTTGGGCTTGCCGGTGGTCCCGGAGGTGTAGAGCACGTACGACGGATCGCTCGATTCCATCCATTCGCAGGGAATGAACGCGTCGAGATGCTGCTCGCGCAGCGGCGCGTAATCGACGTCGCGGCCCGCCACGCGCGCCATCGGCGCGAGTCCGCGGTCGATCAGCAACACGCTCGACGGCTTGTGCTGCGCCAGCGCAACGCCTTCATCGAGCAACGGCTTGTACGGCACAACCTTGCCGTTGCGTGAGCCGGCGTCGGCGGAGACGATGACCTTGGGTTGCGCGTCGTCGATACGCGCGGCCAGATTCACGGACGCGAAGCCTCCGAACACCACCGAGTGAATCGCGCCGAGCCGCGTGCAAGCGAGCATCGCGAACAATGCCTCCGGCACCATCGGCATGTAGATCAGCACGCGCTCACCGCGCGCGACGCCCAGCGATTGCAGCGACGCGGCCATGCGATTGACCTCCGCCGCGAGCTCGTCGTAGGTGAAGACACGCTCCTGCTCGGTTTCCGTGGACACCCAGACGAGTGCGTTTTGTGTGCCGCGCGACGGCAAATGCCGGTCGATCGCGTTATGACAGAGGTTGGTCCGTCCGCCGACGAACCAGCGCGCAAAGGGCGGATTGTCGTAGTCGAGCACCCGGTCGAACGGGGTCTCCCAGTCGATCAGTCTGGCCTGCTCCTCCCAGAAGGCCGCACGCGAGTCCGGTGCAATCGAACGGGCATGAAACGACGCATATGAAGTCATGGTGTCTCCTTCCATTTATTTTGCAACCAGTGTGCGCGTTGACGCTTACGGAAGGCTTACCGGAGGCAGCGCGCGATCCCGGGAATTCTAGGGGATTACGCGGAGATAGCAGGAAGATTGAGCGAGATCAAAAATCGTATGGGCGGCAGACGTATGTCAGGCGAGATCAAGAGGATGCAGAACACCAGTGGGGACCGGATTTGGGCTGGGGCTACCCGGTCGCATCTTACCGGGTGCTAATGTCCACTTCTTTGTCTTCTTTATTTAGCACTCCTTTTTATATAAGCGCAAACTTTCGGATCTTCATCCCGGTAAGCGAAGCCCCCTAAACCGGGAGGAATTTTCCGGCGTATGTCGCACGCCCATACTCCCCGCACACATCTGGCGCATAAAGCAAAACGCCCGTGAGGAATAACCTCACGGGCGTTTTGCAGACTGTGCGACTGCGCGGCCTCGGCTTAGCGCTGAGCGGTCTTGGTGACCTTCGTCGCCGGCTTTGCGGCGGCCTTGGCAACCGGTTTGGCAGACGCCTTGGCCGGCGTCTTCGACGCTACCTTCGCGGCCGGTGCGGTCTTGGTCGACTTCGCCGAGGTGGTCGGGCTGGCCGCCGGACGGTGGTCGACCACGCGGATCATCTTGCCGTTCTTGCCCTTCACCAAACGAGTGCGCGGTGCATCGTCGTCGTTTTTCGCGGCGACCGGTTCCGGCGCCGATGCGGCGAGCACGCGGGACGCGTCCTTGACCGGCACGTGCAGCACCAGCAGTTGACCTGAGGTGAGCGTATCGCGACGCAGACGGTTCCAACTCTTGATCTGCGCCACGCTCACGCCGCTGCGCGCGGCAACACCGGCGAGCGTGTCGTGCTTGCGAGCACGCACCATTACCTTGCGCGTATCCGGCAAATCGGGTTCGAGCGCCAGCACGGCGCTGGTGGCCACCGACGCGCTGATATCCTGATCGATGTCGTCCGAGCGCGGCACCAGCAGCGTGGAGCCAGCCTTCAGGCGCATGCGCGGGGCAATGTTGTTGACCGAGCGGATGACGGCGGCGTCGACGCCGAGCTTGCGCGCCACGTCTTCGGGACGCTCACGCGAGGCCGACGTATAAGTCGTCCAGCTCGACAGCGGCTTGTCGTAGCTCTTCAGACGGCGCTGGAAAACTTCGGCACTGTCGAAGGGCAGCAGAATCTGCGTTTGCGCAGCGCCCAGAATCACGGGCTTGCGGAACGACGGGTTGAGTGCACGGAATTCGTCGAGCGGCAGATCGGCCAGCTTGGCGGCCAGCGCCACGTCGATGTCGCGCTTGGTGGTCACGCTGACGAAGTACGGGTGGTTCGGGATCTCCGGCAGCTTCACGCTGTAGATATCCGGGTGCGCGATGATGTTCTTGATGGCCTGGAGCTTCGGCACGTAGTAACGCGTCTCCGTCGGCATGCGCAGGCTCAGGTAGTCGGTCGGCAGACCCTGTGCCTGATTGCGGTCGATGGCCCGCTGCACGTTGCCCTCGCCCCAGTTATAGGCAGCGAGCGCCAGGTGCCAGTCGCCGAACATGGCGTACAGCTTCGAGAGGTAATCGAGCGCGGCGGTCGTCGAGGCGAGCACGTCGCGGCGCTCGTCCTGGAACATGTTCTGCTTGAGGTTATACGTCTTGCCCGTGCTCGGAATGAACTGCCACATGCCGGCCGCCTTGGCCGTCGAAAGCGCTTGCGGGTTGTAGGCGCTTTCCACAAACGGCAGCAACGCGAGCTCCGTCGGCATATGGCGACGCTCGAGTTCTTCGACGATATGGAACAGGTATTTCTCCGAGCGCTGAATCATGCGCTCGACGTACTCCGGACGCTGCGCGTACCACTGCGTGCGGTCCTGCGCGAGGTCGGTGTCGAGATTGGGGATGGAGAAACCGTGGCGAATACGCGACCAGAGATCGGCATCGTCGCTGCCGTACGCCAGATCGTTGATCGAGTCGTTGTCGAGGTCGATGGGCTGGTCGCTGGAGACGCGCTGCTTGCCTTTTGCGGTCGAAGCGACGGGCGACTTGCTCTGCGCCGTGGGTGAGGAATTCGATGCACCTGTAGTCGGCGCTGTGCTGGCACACGCTGCCAGGAGCAGCGTCAGGAGCAAGCTAACGATAAGTCGCATTGATCGGGCTCGATTTGGGTTACATCTTCATGAAATTGGCAAGGATGGTAAGGAAACCCTTCAGATGCGTCAACCATTCTGCCTAATTTTTTTGCAAATTTTACGCAAAAAGGCCCCAAAAATAAGGGTTATCCCTGAAGACAATTTGACGAAATGTGGCCGAACCGACACGCGTTTTCGCGAGGCTTTGTCACGCAACCTCCGTATACGATGTCATCGACACGACAGGCAATCTTCACACCGGGGATGATTCGTCGGGCAGGAGCAGGTGACACGGAACCTGTCAATATCCGCTTTGTGACAGAACGCGTCGCGCGTCGTGCTGTTGACAGTTTGCGTCGGCAACATTACATGCTTGCGCCCGGGGACGGACCGACACCGTCTAGCGGAAGGTATCCTTCCAACCGCGCACGGCGGCGAAAACGGCTTCGCGGGAGAGTCCGGTCTGGCCGACGTGCTGCTCAGCGGCCGCAATGATCGCAGGCGCATCGCTGCGCAGGAAGGGGTTGGTCACACGCTCCTGTGCGAGTGTCGTCGGCAGCGTGGGGCGACCCGCGGCGCGCAGTGCCGTCGCCTCCTGGTGCCACGCGTTGAGTGCCGCGTTCTCCGGATCCACGGCAAGCGCAAACCGGATATTCGACAGCGTGTATTCGTGTGCGCAGTGCACGAGCGTGGCGGGCGGCAATGCGGCGAGCGCGTCCAGCGAGGCGAGCATTTGCGCCGGGGTGCCTTCGAACAGACGGCCGCACCCGCACGAGAACAGCGTATCGCCGCAGAACAGACGCGGCGCACCGGCCGCCCCTGCCCCAAGAAAGTAAGCAATGTGACCGGACGTATGGCCGGGAACATCGATCACCTCCAGCGTCATGGCAGGCGCCTCGATGTGCACCGTCTCCCCACCGTGATGTGGATGATCGACGCAGGCAATCGCTTCTTGCGCAGGGCCATGCACCGGCACGTCGAAACGCGCCAGCAATGTGTCGACGCCGCCAATGTGATCGGCATGCTTGTGCGTGATGAGAATGGCGCGCAGCGTGAGACCACGCGAGTCGAGATAGGCGAGCACAGGGGCGGCGTCGCCCGGGTCGACCACAACGGCGTCTTTGCCGTCATCGATCACCCAGAGATAATTGTCCTGGAACGCGGGGACGGGAAAAACGGTCAGTGTTCCGGCCGACGACTTGCTGACTTCACTCACCGTACTCACCGCATCTGCGTGCGCATCCATATATACTCGCCACCATGTCAGAACGTCCGATTATAGACTGGCCCGTCTGGCTCGTCTCACCGCCAGGCCGCTACGCGCTCGCATGGGAACAGGCCCTTTTCGACCAATGGGTCGGGGATCTGTTCGGCTATCACGCGCTGCAACTGGGGCGTCCCGAGCTCGATACGCTGCGCGAAAACCGCATGCCCTACCGCGGCCTCATTCTTCCTGCCGCGCGGGGCCCGCAAGCGCCCCCTCTCATGACGAAGGCCGCCAGCGACACGACCGCCGTCGGGACGTCCTGCGATTCCGGGGCCGGGGTCGCCGACATGGTTGCGCGCGACATTCTCGTGAGCCGTTTCGACGAGTTGCCCATCGCGACCGCCAGCACGGATCTCGTGGTGCTACCGCACGTGCTGGAGTTCGCCGAGAATCCGCACGACATTCTGCGTGAAGTCGAGCGCATTCTGGTGCCGGAGGGGCAGGTCATCATCACCGGGTTCAACAACCTGAGCCTTTGGGGCGCGCGCGAGGAGTTGGGGCGACTGGCGGGCACGCCGTTCCTGCCACCGGGCGCCGACCTGATCGCGTTCACGCGCTTGAAGGACTGGCTCAAGCTGCTGTCGTTCGACATCGACCGTGGCCGCTTCGGCTGTTATCGTCCGCCCTTGCGAGGCGAGCACTGGCTACAGCGCTTCGAATTCATGGAACCTGCCGGCGACCGGTGGTGGCCAATCTTCGGGGCGCTTTACGCCGTGCGCGCCGTCAAGCGCGTCAAGGGCATGCGCTTGGTCGGCAAAGTTCGCAAGCGTATACTCGGCCTCCAGCCGGCGGCGGCCCCGGTCGCGACACCCAACACGACCCACCGCCAGATGGCAGAAGCGACCGACGCGTCCGATTGAACGTTTGAGAGATGACCTTGCCGCAAGTTGAGATTTATACCGACGGTGCCTGCAAAGGCAATCCTGGCCCCGGCGGCTGGGGCGCCCTGCTCGTCGCGGGCAAACACCGCAAGGAAATGTTTGGCGGCGAAGCGAATACCACGAATAACCGCATGGAGTTGCTGGCTGTCATTCGCGCGCTCGAAGCGCTGAACAAGCCGTGCCATGTCGTGCTGCATACCGATTCGCAATATGTCCAGAAGGGCATCAGCGAGTGGATACACGGATGGAAAGCGCGGGGCTGGAAGACCGCGGCCAAAGAGCCGGTAAAGAACGCCGACCTCTGGCAGACGCTTGACGCCGTCTCGCAAAAGCATGACATCGACTGGCGTTGGGTGAAGGGCCACGCGGGCCACGACGGCAATGAAGCGGCCGACCAGTTGGCCAATCGCGGCGTGGAGAGTCTGCGCCGCGGCTAATGCAAAGCGACGGGGATGCGACGAACGACGACGCGACAACGACGCGATAACGACGCGGTTACGGCAAGATGACGACGCGCCCTCCCCGTCTCCAGCACTACCTGCGCGCTGCGCCAGGCCATTCGGCCGACAGCGTGCCAATTTCGAAAGTCCATCAACCTGATCGAACCTCATGCGACAACTGATCCTCGATACCGAAACTACAGGCCTGAATGCCAGGACGGGCGACCGTCTGCTGGAAATCGGCTGTGTCGAACTGGTCAATCGCCGCCTGACCGGCAACAACCTGCACTTCTATATCAACCCCGAGCGCGACAGCGATCCGGGCGCATTGGCGGTGCACGGGCTGACGACCGAATTCCTTTCCGACAAGCCCAAGTTCGCCGAGATTGCCGAGCAGTTGCGCGAGTACTGTCGCGGCGCCGAAATCATCATTCACAACGCGGCGTTCGACCTTGGCTTCCTTGACATGGAGTACAGCCGCCTGGGGTGGCCCCCTTTCATGGAGCATTGCGCCGGACTGATCGATACCCTGTTGCGCGCGCGTGAGATGTTCCCCGGCCGACGCAATTCGCTCGATGCGCTGTGCGAACGACTCGGCGTGAACAATGCGCACCGTACGTTGCACGGCGCCCTGCTTGACGCGGAACTGCTCGCGGATGTCTATCTCGCGATGACGCGCGGTCAGGAAAGCCTCGTCATCGATGAAGGTGAAAGCGATCAGGGGAACGACGGCGTGACGCGCGAGAAGATTTCGCTGCGCCAGTTCGAGTTGCCGGTAATCCTTGCCGCCGCGGAAGAAATCGAGCTGCATGACGGCGTACTCAACGGTATCGACAAAGGCATCAAGGGCACCTGCGTGTGGCGCAAGGAACCGGAACCGTCCGAAGGTGAAGTCGCCGCTGCGTGAATCTTGGGACGAAGGGGAACGGCTTGCGAAATTTTCGCGCGAGGCCCTTCCCAAATGAAGAAAACGTCCCTATAATCGCTGTCTTTGCTGCTTGCGAGTCATCGCAAGAAACGGCGTGAAGTGATCGAGAGATATCGTCACGACGGCAGCAAAATAGATCAAAAAGAAAGTTGCAGACTTCTGCGAAAACAGTTAAAGTTCTGCTCCTGATTGCGAAAGAAGAACTTCAGCAATCGACACTAAATCATTGATTTAGTTAATGATTTGGGTGGTTAGCTCAGCGGTAGAGCACTGCCTTCACACGGCAGGGGTCACAGGTTCAATCCCTGTACCACCCACCAGATTCGAAGGGCCGACGATGCGTCGGCCCTTTTTGCATTTGGCGTCCGAATTGGCGATGGGGCACATCCGACGCGCCCCATCCTCTCCCATTCCTCAGCGCTTGAATCCTGCCGCGCCGATCACCCTCACGTCCGAACCGCTCAGCGAATAGACGATCCCTGCATTGTTCGCCGCCGCGCCGGTCAGCACGCCCTGCGTCGAGAACGTGCACGCACCGCCCGAACATGTGCCGCCCGTGACGTTCTGCGTCATGGTGCTGAACGTCGCACGTGCGCCATCCGGCCCCACCGTCGTCGACCCGGCGCCGGTCACATACGTTCGTCCCGGCATCGCGATCGTCAGATTAGGCGTCACGTTGTACTGCGCATTCTGATAAGCGATACTCAGGGAACCCGACACCGTGCCCGTCGCGCCCGCGACCATATCGATGGCACTTGTCGCGCCAACGAGTGCGTAAGTCATCGTGCCTAACACCGGCAAGTTCGCATCCAATGTGGGTTTGCCCACGACGAATGGCATGCCCGCCAATCGCGTCGACAAGTCCATCGGCACGCCGTGATCTGTCACCGTGCCCGCCGTCCAGCGGCCCCAGCCGAGATCGTCCAGCTTGCCAGCGTCGGTAACCGTCACCGCGGAGTTCACCACGAATGGCATCGCCCCGTTCGCAAACTTCGTCAGCGCGCTCTGCGAATCGAACGTCGCCGTGCCCGCGCCAAGGCTCGCAAGTCCGTCCGAGCCCCAATTCATGAATGTGTAACCCGGTCCGCTTTGCAGCACGATGGGGGGCGGCAGCGTCGGCCCCGAGGGAAGTGACGGAACGATAGGCCCCGGGTCCCGCGCGCCGCCCGAGCCGCCCGAGCCGCCCGGCAATTGTGTTATCGGTGGCGCCACCAGGACCGGGGGCGGCGGGATGGTGTCGTTGTGCGCCGTCGGCGGCGAAAACGGCGACGGCGGCGGCGCGAACGCCAGCCCCGGATTCTGAGGCAAGATAATCGGCGGCGTCGTCGTTGGCGGAACGAAGCCGAACTGTCCGGCCGTAAAGCCGCGCGAGCCGGAGGAAGTCACGGCGATCGCACCCTCCAGCACAGAGACATAGAGCCCGGGCTGAACCCCCGGCGTTACGGGCCGCGCACCGTCACCGCCCCCCGCGCCGACGATCGGCGATGTCGGCCCAGCATAGCGGCTGGGATCGAACACGGTGGTTTGCGCGTTCACATGCGACACACATGCAATCATCGCCGTCGCCGCGATGACGCGAAGCGAATTCGCGAGTCGCGTCCAATCCCGATTGGCAACGGCAGCCGAGCGGACATCGCATTGCGTGCATGCCGTACGCGGCGCGAACCTTGTCATCGGTCGCGTGAACCCGATGTTCGACAGACAGCCATCGACCGACATCGCAGCCCGATGTCCACGCGGCGCACGACGTGTTTTAGCGGAAGTCATAGCGAGCGACGATTTCATAAACACTCCGGTGATAGTCGTACAACGTCAGACTGGAACGATTTCGCGTGAAGCTGTATTGCGGCGTGATCGAGAGAGCTTTCGTGACGAAGTAGGAGTAGCCCGCCCGCACATCGAGCTGGCGGTCACGCCGCTCCACCAGGAACATGCTGTCGAGCGTGTCGTAATCGCGCCGCTCGAAACTCACGCTCGCGAACAGCACCTGATTGGGCATGACGCGCCACTCGCCACCGGTGCGTCCGCCCCAGAGATCGTTGCCGAACGCCGCCGCATTGCCGTCCTTGGGACTTTCACGTCCGGCGTACATCGACGCAAAGACCACGGGTGCGCCATAAACCGTCGAGAAACCCTTGACCACCGAAGCCCCGCCGATCGCCCGGTTGACGTCGCGCACATTCGTGCCCATGTAGCGCAGCGGCGTGTATTGCCCGAACGCCGCTGCCTGAAGCCCATTGCCAAGATCCCTCGTCCATTGCGCCGAAAAACCGTTCAGATTGCGATAGCTCTCGGCGTCGAGCCACATGTGCTGATTGACGTACTGCACGCCGAAGTTGTTCGCGCCGGACAACCAGTTCGCGCCGAGCTGCAACGTATAGCTGCCCTGATCGAAAGCGCGAGCGTTGCCGCCATACCGACGAATGTCGACATCCGCGCCGCCCGAGACGACGAGATGGTCCGTCACCGCGTGACGCACGAGCACGCCACCGCTCACGTCCCCAAAGTTCGCCGGCGTGCCGCGCGCCGTGCCGTCGAGCACGAAGACGAGACCGCCCAGCGACGGAATGGCGATGGACGAATTGGTCGTGGCATTGTTGGCGTTCGTATCGCGTCCGAAATTGCCCTGGACATAACCCGTCACCGCCGTGCGTTCCCCGACCGGCACGTCGATGGCATTCAGATAGGCCTGAATCACCGGCCTGACACCCTCCGGTACATCGCCGGACGCCACGCTCTCGAATTCTCGTCGCGCGTCCTCCCGCTGGCCCAGCACGAAATAGACGCGAGCGAGTTCGAGTCGCGCAGGCCCGTCCCCGGGGCGCTGCGCCACAGTTCGCTTCAACGCACGCTCGGCAACGTCGAGGTGACGCGTGTCGGCCGCCGCAATGCCGAGCAGGTAGTCGTACTCCGCATCCCCGGCCAGGCGCCCTTCCAGCGGCGCCAGCACCGCGTACGCTTCGTCCGGCGATTTGGCCTGCATGAAGGCGCGGGCCTGCGTGATGGCAGGATCGCGGGTATTCGCGCCAGACGACGCCGGCGTGTCGGCAGCATGCGCGACCGACATCATGACAACGGAAACCGCCGCCGCGACGATTGCGCGTCGGCCACTCGATAGCACAGACATTCAGTGAATCCCCGGTACGACGAAGCCTCCGGCATTGCCGGTAGCTTCTTGCTGGCTTGTTATTTGTTTTGCTTATTGCAACCTTATTGCAACCGCATGGCCGAACCGCCGTCGCGCGTCTATCTCTTGTGCTTGCGACGCAATGGCGAACGTCCGGCGGCAGTCGGGGGGGGATGACTGCACCTGGGCATGAGATCGGCCGGGGCCGGTGCGTTGGGCGCCATTAGAGCGCAAGGCACAATCGCTGACAAGCGGGAAATCAGCCTGTTGGGTCGCGGATACAGGCGAGCGGCTTCCGACCAGCGTCAGGGACGCGCTGCGGAATTCATCGCCGGTTTTTCATAGATTTTTGCTATCAATAAAAACAAGCCATCACAAAAACCGACGGCAAAGGCCTTCCGGGCCGCTGCCTGCCACCCACGCCCGCCCCGGCCTGCGGGGTTTTCGACGGCGTTATGGGGACTTCCGTGGCAGTCTTATATAAGACCCAAGCATTCACATTACGAAAAGGCATTTCAGTTTTGCCCCCGACCCGTGTCACAATCGGAGAAATTCGTCATGGCTAGCGGACTGTCACCCCAGTCGGCGGCGTTCCCCCACCTTTTCCTGATTCTTGAATCCGAGACCAGCGATGAGTACGCAGCAACCCAGCATCATCTACACCCTGACCGACGAAGCCCCGCTTCTGGCCACCGGCTCTTTCCTTCCGATCATCCGCACCTTCACCGCTCCAGCGGGCGTGGCGATCGAGACGAGCGACATTTCGGTCTCGGGCCGTATCCTCGGCGAATTCCCCGAATTCCTGACCGAAGAGCAGCGCGTGCCGGATAACCTCGCCGAACTGGGCCGCCTCACGCAGGACCCCAACACGAACATCATCAAGCTGCCGAACATCAGCGCATCGGTGTTCCAGCTCCAGAGCGCCATCAAGGAACTTCAGTCGAAGGGCTACAAGGTCCCGGACTATCCGGAAGATCCGAAGACCGACGAAGAGAAAGCCATTCAGAAGCGCTATTCGAAGTGCCTCGGCTCGGCCGTCAACCCGGTCCTGCGCGAAGGCAACTCGGACCGCCGCGCACCGCTCGCCGTCAAGAACTACGCCAAGAAGCACCCGCACAGCATGGGCGAGTGGAGCATGGCTTCGCGCACGCACGTCGCGCACATGAAGCATGGCGACTTCTACCACGGTGAAAAGTCGATGACGATCGACAAGGCCCGCGACGTCCGCATGGAACTCGTCACCAACAGCGGCAAGACGATCGTGCTCAAGCCGAAGGTCTCGCTGCTCGACGGCGAAATCATCGACAGCATGTTCATGAGCAAGAAGGCGCTGTGCGAGTTCTACGAAGAACAGATGGAAGACGCACGCAAGACCGGCGTCATGTTCTCGCTGCACGTGAAGGCCACCATGATGAAGGTCTCGCACCCGATCGTGTTCGGCCACGCTGTGAAGATCTTCTACAAGGAAGCCTTCGAAAAGCACGGCAAGCTGTTCGACGAACTCGGTGTGAACGTCAATAACGGTCTCGTGAACCTGTACGAGAAGATCGAAGCGCTGCCGAGCACGCAGCGCGAAGAGATCATCCGCGATCTGCACGCCTGCCACGAGCACCGTCCGGAACTCGCGATGGTCGACTCGGCCAAGGGCATCTCGAACCTGCACGCGCCGAACGACGTGATCGTCGACGCCTCGATGCCGGCCATGATCCGTATCGGCGGCAAGATGTGGGGCGCCGACGGCCGTCCGAAGGACACGAAGGCCGTGATCCCGGAAAGCACGTTCGCTCGCATCTATCAGGAAATCATCAACTTCTGCAAGACGAACGGCGCATTCGACCCGACCACCATGGGTACGGTGCCGAACGTCGGCCTGATGGCGCAGAAGGCGGAAGAGTACGGCTCGCACGACAAGACGTTCGAGATTGCCGAAGACGGCGTGGCGAACATCGTCGACATCGCCACGGGTGAAGTGCTGCTCTCGCAGAACGTGGAAGCCGGCGACATCTGGCGTATGTGTCAGGTCAAGGACGCCCCGATCCGTGACTGGGTGAAGCTCGCCGTGAACCGCGTGCGCAACTCGGGCATGCCGGCCGTGTTCTGGCTCGACCCGTACCGTCCGCACGAAGCCGAACTGATCAAGAAGGTCGAAAAGTACCTGAAGGATTACGACACCACCGGTCTCGATATCCAGATCATGTCGCAAGTGCGCGCCATGCGTTACACGCTCGAGCGCGTGATCCGCGGCCTGGACACCATCTCGGTGACCGGCAACATTCTGCGCGACTACCTGACCGACCTGTTCCCGATCATGGAACTGGGCACCAGCGCCAAGATGCTCTCGATCGTGCCGCTCATGGCCGGTGGCGGCATGTACGAAACGGGCGCCGGCGGTTCGGCACCGAAGCATGTCAAGCAACTGGTGGAAGAGAACCACCTGCGCTGGGACTCGCTGGGTGAATTCCTGGCGCTGGCCGTGTCGCTGGAAGACCTCGGCATCAAGACGGGCAACGAACGCGCCAAGATCCTCGCCAAGACGCTCGACGCTGCCACGGGCAAGCTGCTCGACAACAACAAGGGTCCGTCGCCGAAGACCGGCGAGCTGGACAACCGTGGCAGCCAGTTCTACCTGGCGATGTACTGGGCGCAGGAACTTGCCGAGCAGAAGGACGACGCCGAACTGGCCAAGGTCTTCGCCCCGCTCGCCAAGCAACTGACCGAGAACGAGAAGACCATCGTGGGCGAACTCGCCGACGTGCAGGGCAAGCCGACCGACATCGGTGGCTACTACAAGCCGGACTTCGCGAAGCTCGAACAAGTCATGCGCCCGAGCAAGACGTTCAACGCTGCGCTGGCAAGCGTCGCCAAGGCGTAAGTCGCCAGCCGACAGTCGCTGCAGCACGACGGGTAAGACGGCGCTGTCGGCGCAAGTCCGCAAGGACTGCGCCGACGGTTGCCAATAAAAAAGCGGGTCCATTTGCGTGGACCCGCTTTTTTTGACTTCGCTTTACCGAAGTACCGCGTGCGGCGAAAGCCGCCGGGGGAAGTGCAGGCGACGCCGCCCTTCACCGCCCCTACGCAACGATCAGCGATTGACCTGTTCCTTCGACTGCGTCAGCGCCAGCACGGCGCCCAGTGCCAGCGCGGCCGACACGCAGTACATGCCTGCGTTCGTGCTTTGCGTCACGTCCTTGAGCCAGCCGATCACGAACGGGCTGACGAAGCCCGCCAGGTTACCGATCGAGTTGATCATGCCGATGGCCGCTGCAGCGGAACCGCCGACGAGCAGCGCGCTCGGGTACGTCCAGAACACCGGCATCGTCGCGAGCATGCCGGCCGTGCCGACCGACAGGGCCACCATGGCGAGCGGCACATTGTTGCCCCACACCGTGCTCAGGTAGAGACCGACAGCGCCGGCGAACGACACCACGGCAAAGTGCCAGCGACGCTCACGCGTGCGGTCCGAGCTGCGCGCCACACCGATCATGCTGACGACGGCGCACGCGTAAGGAATGGCGGTCAGCAGACCGACGTCGAGCGCGCTCTTCACGCCGCTGGCCTTGATGAGCGTCGGCAGGTAGAAGCCGATGCCGTAGAGACCCATCATGCAGCAGAAGTAGATCACGGCCATGAGCCACACGCGCCCGTTCGCGAACACCGACGCGACCGATTGCGGGGCCTTGCCCGCGCTGTCCTGCGCAATGTTGTGCTCAAGCACGGCTTTTTCGTCTTCCGTGAGCCACTTCGCCGCACGAATGCCGTTGGGCAGGTACATCAGCGTGATCACACCGAGGATGACCGACGGAATGGCTTCGATGAAGAACAGCCATTGCCATGCCTTCCAGCCGCCCACACCATTGAACGCTTGCAAAATCCAGCCCGAGAGCGGACCGCCGAACACGCCAGCGACCGGAATGCCGATCATGAACAGCGCGTTCATGCGGCCACGGCGCTGCGCCGGGAACCAGTAGGTGAGATACAGCACGATGCCGGGGAAGAAGCCCGCTTCGGCCACACCGAGGAAGAAGCGCACGACGTAGAACTGCGTGGGCGTCGTCACGAACAGCGTCGCTGCCGAAAGGACGGCCCACGAGATCATGATGCGCGCGATCCAGCGGCGCGCACCGACCTTGTGCATGATGATGTTGCTCGGCACTTCGAAGAAGAAGTAGCCGATGAAGAAAATGCCGGCGCCCAGACCGTAGACGGTCTCGCTGAACTGGAGGTCGTTCAGCATTTGCAGCTTGGCGAAGCCGACATTCACGCGGTCCAGGTAGGCCGCGACATAACACAGGAAAAGGAACGGCAACAAACGCCAGGTCGCTTTTGCGTAGGCTTTCGCCTCGATCTCGCGCGTTTGCGCGTTGGCTTTGACACCGCTAGCGATAGTACTCATGGTCTCCACTTCGAACCTCGGCTGCCCAGCAGCCTGAATTGACTGCAACGCTGCACCCGGACCACTCGCACCGATCACGCTGCCTTACCTACTCGACCGCTCTGAAGACCTCACGATTCCCGTCGTACGAGAATCGATTTCGCGGGGCCCGGGGGCATTGTCTCCGGACGTCGCGACCGGCCCATCAGCCGTTTGCGACGTTTCTCACCCTGCCATCCCCTTCTGTGATTGGGAGGCCGAGCCGGATTGTAAACCATAGGACACCTCCCGATATGGAACGCTTCCTCAATCTTTCAGCGTTTTCTTAAATCTAGATCGTCGGGAATGTCGTAAGGACGTGATGCCGTGGTAATGCCGTGGGCAAATTGGCACGCAGCGACACCGTTGCTGCGCGCCAACAATCAGCGCTGCCGCGCGCGCAACGAGACCACCACCATGACCCCGATGACCGCTGCGATGGCGCCGCACAGGAACACGGCGCGGTAACCGAACGGGTTGGCGACGGCGCCCGCGAGCGGCCCGGTGGCGAGAATGGCGACGTCCTGAAACGCGGCGTATGTCCCCAGACTCGTGCCACGGCTCGCCGCCGGGGCGCGCTTGACCACTTCGATGCCCAGCGACGGGAAGATCAGCGACGCGCCCGCACCCGCCAACGCCGTGCCGAGCAGCGCCAGCCACGCCACGGGCGCTTGCCAGACGATGAGCAAACCGATCGCCTCGACGGCGAGCGACGCCTGCGCCACACGCAGATTACCGAGGCGCTCGGGCCAGCGTCCGCCGATGAGCCGCATCAGCACGAATGCCGCGCCGAAGGCAGACAACGCGATCGCTGCCCCGGTCCAGCGCGACGCTTCGAAGTACAACACGACGAACGCACCGACCACCGCAAAGCCAACGCCCTGCAACGCGAGCGCCAGGCCGGGCAGGAACACGATGCGCAGCACTTGCGAATACGGCAACGCGCCGCCCGCATGATGCGCGGGCGCGACACCGGGAATACGCGCGATGACAGCCCAGCCGGCCAGCGGCAGCAAGCAGATGGCGATGGCGACGCCCACGAGTGTCGTCGATCCATATAACGCCAGTCCGAGCGGCGCACCGACCGCAAACCCGCCAAAGACGGCGGCACCGGTCCATGACATCACTCGCCCCGATTGCGGTGCGCCGAGACTGCCGATGGCCCACGTGAGCGTGCCCGTGATGACCAGACTCTCGCCCACGCCCAGCAGCAAACGCGCCGCTGTCAACGTGGCCAGGCGCGGCGCCGGCGCAATCGACAACAGACTCGTAGCGAGCAGCGCAAGGCCGGACAGCGCGACGAATGACAGACCGCGCATCAGCGCAATGCGTGCGCCACGCTGGTCGGCCGTGCGGCCCGCGAACTTGCGGGTGAGCACCGTGGCGAGCGACTGCACGCCCACGGCAAAACCGACGATGACGTTGTGATAACCCAGCGTGTTATGCACGAAGAGCGGCACGACGGATAGCGACATGCCGATCGTCAGGCACGCGAGAAAAACGTTTAACGAAAAGCGCAGGAGCAACGCCGTGGCGTTGGCGGGCGCGGCGGCCGTCGGATGGGCCGATGCAGCGGTGGACGACATACGAAAAGACTCCAAGGGTTGCCGCGCGGCGCTGAACGAAGGGCGGAAAGTCGAAAAGTAACGCATACGCCCAACGAGAAACGACAGACGCCAGCCGGCAGACGAACAACCGCAACGGGGGATCGGATCGAAACAGGCAAATCGGGAAGAGACGGCGCTTGTGGCGCTCAGAGAACCCGGAACAGCGCTGAATGGGCTGACCGGCCGTTCACCAGCGAACGCACGCCCCTCGACCGAGTCGCCGGATCACCGGCCGCCGTCGCGGGGAATGCGTTGGATGACGTGAACGCTTACGTGACATGGGCGATGCACTGCCAATGCCAAAAATCTGTCGTTATTCTAGCCACGCATGTTGCGTTGCGCAAGCGTCGTGCAGGCCGCACGAAACGGACATCGCGGACATCGCGGACACCGCGGACACGCCGATGCATTGGACACGTCTGATGTCGCCGTCGAGCGCCGCCCGACATACCACCCACCGTTGGCAAGACATCACGATCAGTCGATCGGATCCGTGCCCTTCGCCCTGCGGGTGCTGGCCTTGATCGTCTGTTGCAGCGCGCGTCGCAGCGCGCTGTAGCGACGCAACGCCTCTTCCATCACGGAGATGCGCGCATTGCCCGCAGCGCCGTCGGCGAGCAACTTGGCCTTGAGGCCGCCGTAGGCGGCTTCCATCGCCGCCGCATGCGTGCCGAGGGAGTCGCCGCCGTCCGAGGGCAACGCATCGCTTTCGATGTGATCGAGCAACGCGGTCGACTCACGCAGGAACGACGTGTACACATCGGAGAGTCCCGTGGCCGTCGTCGTCTGATCCTGCAACGCCGCGGCGGCGATCGCCTGCTCCGCGGCACTCTCGTAATACCGCAGTGTGCGCAGAGTATCGGCGAGTCGTTCGGCGGCGGCGGCCTCCATCGCTACGCGACTCATGCGCTCTGCGAACGACTGGCATACGCTGCCCAGTCGTGTCACCGACGCATGCTCCTGCGCCAGCACGCCGGGACTCATGCCCGTGAGCGCGCCGCGCACCATATGCCGACTCATGGCGCCCAGGCGCTCGACTTCGCGCTTGAGCGCGTCCACCGCCAGTTGCGGCACCTGCAACACGTTGTCGTCGAGAAACTGCGGCGCACCTTCGTCCTCCTCACGGGTCCGAAAGCGCCGCTGCAACCAGTGAAGCAACGGCGTGGCGAGCGGAATCATCAGCAGTACGCCCAGCACATTGAATGTCGTATGGAAGATCGCGAGCTTGATGGCAGGATCGGTTTCGTATCCCATCCACGCCATACCCGCCGAGATGGCGCGGATCATCCACGGCAACAGCAGCAGCGCGACCACGGCGGCAACCACGTTGAACGCCACGTGCGCCATCGAGGCGCGGCGGGCATTCGGCGTGGCCCCGATCGCCGCGATCACTGCCGTCAGCGTGGTGCCGATGTTGGCGCCGATCACGACGGCGGCCGCGCCTTGCGCGCTCAGCAGGCCGTTTTGCGCCGCCGTCAGCGTAATGGCCATCGCAGCGGCCGACGATTGCACGATGCACGTGAGCACGAAACCGACGATGACCTGCATCAGCACGTCGAGCGGCCCGTCGCCATCGGGCATGCGGATCATGCTCGCCATATCGATGAACGCCGATTGCAGCAACGAAATGCCGAAGAAGAGCAGGCCGAAACCGGCGAGGGCGTTGCCGATGGCGCCACGTCGAGAGCCCGCACCGCTCAGGCGCATCGCCACGCCGACGGCGATCATCGGCAATGCGAAGGCGTCGATATTGAACTTGAGGCCGATGACCGCAACGATCCACCCCATCATGGTGGAGCCGAGGTTGGAGCCGAACATGAGCCAGAGCGCACCGCCCAGTTTGAGCAATCCGGCGTTCACGAAGCCGATCGTCGCAATCGTCACGACCGACGAGCTTTGCGTGATGGCGGTCACAAGCACGCCCGAGGCAAAGGCTTGCCAGCGCGTTCGCGTTGCACCGGCGAGAATACGCTCCAGCGCGGGGCCCGCTGCGAGTTTGAGGCCATCGGTCATCATCGACATGCCGATGAGGAAGATACCGACGCCACCTGCCAGAATGCTTACCGCCCCCACGATTTCACCCATGCAAAGCGTCCCCTCGTGAGACGCCCCGTTTGAGGCGTCAGTTATCGGCGCGCAACAATCCCCAGCATAACCGGTAAAGCTCGTCCTCGAACTCCGGAGTGCCAAGTAATGGCGAGTCTTCCAGTACGGCCGAGCGGAGTGTGCCCATGAAGGCGCGCGTCAGCACGAAGACGGTGGCGGCCGTGGGTTTGCGCATCTCGGGAGCGTCGCGCCTCGCCATGGCAATGGCAATGTGTTCGGCGGCTTCGCGCATCGCCTGCATGACATTCTCGTGGTGATCCATCTGCCACGCCATCTTGATGAGCGAACGCTTCACACGCCCGCCCGAGCCAAACGCTTCGACCAGCATCCGGATCCGTTCCCGGATCACCCGTTCCGGATCGTCCCCCTGCGCGGCGGCTTGTGCGAGACGCTCGTTCATTTCGTCCATGACGCGACGACGTTCGCGCGCAATCATCGCCAGCAGGATGGCCTCTTTGGTCGGGAAATATTGATACAGCGTGCCAATAGAGAAACCGGCCTTTTTCGCGATGCGGTTGGTGGTGAGCGCGGCCTCGCCTTCTTCGTCGAGAACCTGAGCGGTTGCCTCGAAAATGGTCTCGACGGTGTGTTGTGCGCGCGCCTGCATGGGCCGCTTTCGCATGGTGGACGCGGCGTTCGGCGTGGCGGGCGGCTTGGATGCTGACATAACAAAAAACCTGAGCGGGAAGCGAGTTGCGGCAGGACGCCGAGAAAATGAATAATGCTCACATTCGCTACGAAATTCAAGAGACGGCGTCATCGGCATCATCGGCGTCACATTGAAGAGAGGTCCAGCCATCATGAGCAACGACATTTCCGCCCTGACCGTGCGCAAGCTGAGCGTCGATCTGGCCAGCGGCTTCGATCGTCACTGGCACAGTGGCGACGCCTATCGCACCATGTATTACAACGCCCTGTCGATGAGTTTTCCCGTCGGCGAGCAATCGTTCATCGATTCGGTACGCGACACGATGGATCGCCTGCCGCAGGATCCGCGCTACGACAAGCTTCGCGCCGACATCGCCCAATTCATCGGACAGGAAGCCACCCATCGCCATCTGCATGGCCAGTACAACGCGCATCTCGCCAAACAGGGGTTCGTGAACCATTGGGAAAACTGGGCGACACGACGTATCCGGTTCGCCCGGCGGCGCAACTTCTCGCCGATGTACATGCTGGCGATCACCGCCGCGTACGAACACTGCACGGCGGTCTTCGGCGACGGCGCATTGCGTTACGACAACTGGCTCGCGAACGCCGAGCCGAAAATGCGCCTGATGTGGCGCTGGCACGCGGCGGAGGAAACCGAGCACAAGGCCGTCGCATTCGATCTGTATCGTGCGCTGGGCGGCAGCGAGCGGCAGCGCGTGTTGTCGTTCCTTTATGTCCTGCTCATGTTCGCGCTGGAAAGCCACGCGCAGACGATCAACAATCTCTGGCACGACGGCACGCTGTTCAAGCCGCGTACCTGGATGGGCTTTTTCTCAATGTTCTTCGGGCGCGACGCCGTCTTCTGGCGCACGGCCGGGCCGATGCTCAAATATGTGTTGCCGTCGTTCCATCCGAATCGCCACGGCGATCCGGCCCTCGCGCAGCACTGGCTCGAAACACACAACGCCAACTGGCGCGCCGTTCGCTGATTCCCTGGCGCCACCGGTTTTCCGGCCACTTGCGCATCGCCCGCCTCCTGTCTCTCATCCCTTGCCGCTGACCGCCCACGGTCAGCGGCTTTTCCTTGTCTGCCATCCCCCGCAAATCGCGCTACGCAATAGCGAAACCGCCGGTGTTAACCCGAAAAGTGTGACGGTAACAACGGAATACCGAGTATCAACGTCGCGTGATATTTCGTATGAGGCAACTTGATAATAATGATCACGCCTCAACGCAACACCGATAACCGCGCGATGCGAAGTCAGTGTGTCAATGACTCAGGCGTGCCCCCTTGCACTCTTCGGTGGAAAGAGAGATTCGAGGCACGCACATACGAAAACGAGACGGAGACACATTCATGAGCAAGGCAGCAGGTTGGCTGCGGGGCGCGCTCGCCCTCGCGGTTTGCGGCGCGGCGGGCGTCGCCCAGGCGCAATCGAACGTATCCCTTTACGGTCAGGTCGACGCCTGGGTCGGCGCGGCCAAGGCCCCCGGCGGCGAACGCGCGTGGACCCAGGGCGGCGGTGGCATGTCGACCTCGTACTGGGGGATGAAAGGATCGGAGGACCTTGGCGACGGCCTCAAGGCGATCTTCACGCTGGAAGACTTCTTCCTGCCGCAGAGCGGCCGTTACGGCCGCTTCACCGGTGACAGCTTCTTCTCGCGCAACGCCTACGTCGGCCTGCAATCGAATACGCTCGGCACGGTCACGATGGGCCGGCTCACCACGTCGTACTTCGTCTCGACGATTCTGTTCAACCCGTTCGTCGATTCCTATACTTTCAGCCCGATGGTCTATCACACGTTCCTCGGCCTAGCCGGTCAGGGCATTGTGGGCGACTCGGGCTGGAGCAATGCCGTGATGTACGCCACGCCCGACTACAAGGGGCTCGGCGCGAGCTTCTCTTACGCGTTCGGCAACAAGGCGGGCGAGACGGGACAAAACAAGTGGAGCGCCGCCGCGATGTACTTCCACGGCCCGCTCGCCGCCACCCTCGCCTACCAGCAGGTCAAATTCGACGCGGTGCCCGACGATCAGGCCGGCATCACCGGCTTTCGCAATCAGCAGGCGGTGCAAGCCGGCCTGACGTACGACTTCAAGATCGTCAAGCTCTTCGGGCAATATCAGTACATCAAGAACACCATCACCGGCGGCAACCTGACATCCAATGGCGGACAGCTCGGCTTGACCGTGCCTTTGGGTGGCGGCAACGTGATGGCGTCCTATGCTTATACGAAGAACTCGGGCGCGAACAACAGCAGCCGCAACACCTGGGCGATCGGCTACGACTACAGCCTCTCCAAACGTACCGACGTGTACACCGCCTACCTCAACGACAAGGTCTCCGGTCTGGAAGCCGGGAATACTTTCGGGGTGGGCATGCGCATGAAGTTCTGACAAACTCGTCTGCAAATTCGGTGGCGCGCACGCGCGCGCAGTACAATGCGCGCGCCCCCGCTGCACACGGACAACGGCATAACAAAGTCACAAGGAGAGCACGTTGCTGACCAAATTCTTCAAACTCGAGGAGCATGGCTCCAATGTACGGACGGAAATGGTGGCGGGTCTCACGACCTTCCTGACCATGTCGTACATCATTTTCGTCAACCCGAATATTCTCGGCACGACCGGCATGGACAAGAGCGCCGTGTTCGTGGCGACGTGTCTTGCCGCCGCCATCGGCTCGGTCGTGATGGCCTTCGTGGCGAACTACCCGATCGGCATGGCGCCCGGCATGGGCCTCAACGCCTTCTTCGCCTTCACGGTCGTGGGCGCGATGGGCTACACATGGCAGCAAGCGCTGGGGGCCGTTTTCATCTCGGGGTGTCTGTTCATCATCCTGACGGTAACGGGCGTGCGATCCTGGCTCATAGCCGGGGTACCCAAATCGTTGCGATGCGCCATCGCTGCGGGTATCGGTCTGTTCCTCGCGATCATCGCCCTCGGTAACGCCGGGGTGGTCGTCGCCAATCCGGCCACGAAGATCGGTCTGGGCGACCTCCATTCGCCGCAGGCGCTGCTCGCGATCTTCGGTTTCTTCCTGATTGCCGTGCTCGACGCCCTGCGCGTGCGTGGCGCCATCCTGATCGGCATTCTGGTGGTGACGGTGCTCTCGATGGTGCTCGGCCTGAACCAGTTCCAGGGCGTGTTCGCCATGCCCCCGAGCCTGGCGCCGACGTTCCTCCAGCTCGACATTCCCGGGGCATTGCATGCCGGCTTCGTGCACGTGATTCTGGCGTTCGTGCTGGTCGAAGTGTTCGACGCGACGGGCACGCTCATGGGCGTGGCCAAGCGCGCCGGGCTGCTCGAAGGCACGCATTACAAGGGACTGGGACGCGCGCTGTTCGCCGACTCCATCGCGATCTTCATCGGTTCGCTGCTGGGCACGAGCAGCACGACGGCGTATGTCGAGAGCGCTTCGGGCGTGCAGGCCGGTGGCCGCACGGGTCTCACGGCGCTCACGATTGCCGTGCTGTTCATCCTCGCGCTGTTCATCGCGCCGCTCGCGGGCTCGGTGCCGGCCTATGCCGCCGCACCGGCGCTGCTCTATGTGGCGGGCCTGATGCTGCGCGAGCTGCTCGACGTCGAGTGGGACGACATCACCGAAGCCACGCCCGCAGCCCTCACCGCGCTGGCGATGCCGTTCACGTACTCCATTGCCACGGGTCTGGCCTTCGGCTTCATCTCGTACGCCGTACTCAAGCTGTTCACGGGCCGCGCGAAGGACGTGCATCCGGCCGCCTGGGTCATCGCTGCGCTCTTCGTGCTGAAGTACATCTTCTTCCCGGGCTGATCGAGGCACTGCTATACGTCATACCGACGCAAGGCTTCGTCGCAACACGTAGCTAAACGTGGCTGAACGTGGCTAAACGTGGCTAAACGTCGCAAAAAAATCGGCCCGCCGAACCATCGTTCGGCGGGCCGATTGCTTTGTGTCTTGCGACGGGCTCAGGCCCGGGCGGCGGCAATCAACGCGGCAAGCCCCGCACGGTGCTGGCCGTGCGCGTCGAAATTCTCCGGCGAAAGCCACTGCTCGAAGCCTCGGCTGATGGCCGGCCATTCGCTGTCGATGATCGAGAACCACGCGGTGTCCCGGCTTCGGCCACGATAAACGATGGCCTGTCGGAAGATGCCCTCGAACGTAAAACCGTAGCGGGCGGCCGCGCGACGCGACGGCGCGTTCAGCGCGTCGCACTTCCACTCGTAGCGGCGATAGCCGAGTTCATCGAACGCGCGACGCATCAGCAGATATTGGGCTTCCGTTCCCGCGCGCGTGCGCTTGAGCAACGGCGAATAGGCCACGTGGCCGACTTCCACCACTCCGTTCGCGGGATCGATGCGCATGAGCGCCAACGTCCCGACCGCTTTGCCGGTCACGGTGTCGACGATCGCGTGATGCAGCGGATCGGTGGACGCCGCGAGTTTGGTCGCATAGGCGTAGTAGCTGTCGAAATCCGGGAACGGCCCCCCGCTCATGTAAGTCCAGTCCCGGCCATCGGGGGCGGTGGCGTAAGCGTCGAAGAGGTCTTTCGCGTGACGCTCCACGTCGATCGCCTCCAGACGACAGTACCGGCCCTGGATCGGCGTGCGCGGCGGGAGCGCACGCGGCTTCCAGTCCGGCAGCGGCGGGCCGATCGGCTGGTCGTAGTCATTGAAGTTCGGGGCGTCGGTCATATCTGTCTGATCTCCGGCAAGTGGCTGGCAGGATGGTGGCGATACTTAAGTTATCGCTTCGGTGGTACGATGAAAAGCACCACTCAAAGTCAATCTCTTGGTGCCATGACTTCGCTGCCCAAATCGCGACTTACTCCCGCCGAGCCTGCGCCCGAAAACGTCGCCGCGCTTTTCGACAGCCCGCTCGCGACCGGCCCGGGTCGCAGCACCTCGCTTCAGAAGCAACTGCTCTCGCGTCTCAAACACGCCATTCTGGAAGGACGCCTGCCTGCCGGCGCGCGGCTGCCGGCCTCGCGCACGCTCGCGGAAGACCTCGCCGTCTCGCGCAATACCGTGTCGATCGTCTACGATCAGCTCGCCGCCGAGGGCTTCATCGTCCCGCACCGGCTCGGCACACGTGTGGCGCAGCTTTCGCTGGACCCGGACATCGCCGCTCAGGCGGCACAGGTGGCCAGAACGGTTGTCCCGACGCACGCCACACCCGCCATCGCGGCGCAAGCCGGCAACGCGCCGCTCGCTTCGCGCCGCATCCAGCGCCTGCCCGCCACACGCCACGCCGCGCGCGCCGACGAAACGCCGCTGCCTTTCACACCGGGCGTGCCCGCCCTCACCCGCTTTCCGGCGAGCACGTGGCGTCGCACGTTGGAGCGCGTGATGCGCGAGGCCCAGCCGCGCCACTATCATTACGGCGACCCGCTCGGCGAACCGGCGCTGCGCGACGCCATTGCCAGCCACCTGCGCATCTCTCGCGGCGTGCGCTGCGACGCGTCGCAAGTCGTCATCACCGAAGGCGCGCACGAGGCATTGATTCTTTGCGTGCGCCTGCTCATCGACCCGGGCGATACGGTATGGATGGAAGACCCGGGATATCGCGGCGCGAAGGCCGCCTTCCATACGAGCGACGTGCGCTTGCAGGCGCTGCGTGTCGATGATGAGGGCATCGTAATTCCGGAAGGACTTTGGGAGCGATCGCCCCCCCGGCTGGTGTATGTGACGCCATCGCATCAATACCCGCTCGGCAGCGTGTTGTCGGCGTCGCGCCGCCTCGATCTGATCGCGCAGGCGCGACGCCACGGCGCATGGATTCTCGAAGACGATTACGACAGCGAGTTTCGCCATCAGGGCGAACCCATCGCCGCCATGCAGGGCATGGTGCCGGATGCCCCCGTGGTCTATGTCGGCACCTTCAGCAAGACGATGTTCCCGGCGCTGCGCCTGGGCTTTCTGATCTTGCCGACGACGCTCGCCGCACAAGCCCGCGACGCGCTCGATGAACTCCTGCGTGGCGGCCATCGCTTCGAACAACTGGCGCTCGCGGATTTCATTCGCAGCGGGCAATTCGCGCGGCATCTGGGACGGATGCGGCGGTTGTACCGGGAGCGTCAGACGGCGTTGCGCGAGGCACTGGCCACGCACTTCGATCCCGCGTACGCGGTCATCGGAGAGCGCTGCGGATTGCATCTGACGGTACGTCTCGACCCGGCGTTTCCGGACAAGGCGATCGTGGCGGCGGCGCAGCGCGAAGGCATCGGCCCTCGCGCGCTGTCGAGCTTTGCGCTCGAACCACAACCGGCGGACAACGGGCTGGTGATCGGTTACGGGGACACGGACGCGTCCCGCATACCCGGGTTGGTCAGGCGATTGGCGGCAATCGTGGCGGCGCAGGCAGGGCAAACGATCGCGCAGCGGTGACCTTGGGCGGGTATCGAAACGACCTCGGGGACGACGTCAGGGACAAGCTCAGGGACAACATCACGCCATCATCCGAGCGACATCGATCCGACATCAGCCCGACGTCCGTCCTAAGACGGACGTGCGGCTCGATCAGGCCGACGGTGCAGTGCGCGTCGGCTTGCCGCCCGGCTCGCCGGGGGCTTCCGTGCCATGCGCCGCGCCGACGAGCGCGTTGCGCGACATCCAGAGCGTGAGCAGGACAGCGGCAATGGCTGCCAGCGCCGCACACAGATACACCTCGGCGTAACCGTACGCGCCGACGATCAGACCGGCGACGGGACCGGTCACGCCGAGCGCGACATCGAGAAACACCGAGTACGCCCCGAGGGCCGCGCCGCGGTTTTGCGCGGGCACGAGGTTGACTGCGGCTACGCCCAGCGACGGGAAGACAAGCGAGAAGCCCGCACCGGAGAGCGCCGCGCCGAGCAGCGCCGTAAAGCCGGTCGGCGCGATACCGAGCACGATCAGACCGAACGCTTCGAGCGCGAACGAGGCCATGGCGACGCGATAACCGCCGAAGCGTCCGATGCTGCTGCCCAGCAGCAGACGCACGCCCATGAAACACAATCCGAATGCCGTCAACGCCAGCGCAGCGTTATCCCAGTGATGGCTGGCGTAGTACAGCGTGATGAACGTGGAAATGGCGCCAAAGCCGATCGAGCCCAGTGCAAGGCCCATGCCGAACGGCAGCACGCGGCCCAGCACTGCGCGAAACGCCAGACGTTCGCCGTGAATCACCGGCGTTGCCCGCTTCATGCGCGCCAGCAGCAGACCGAGGATGCCGGAGGCCGCCACCGCGCCGCCCACCGCCTCGATGCCATACGCGTTGTTGAGCGCCACGCCGAGCGGAGCGCCGAGGGCCAGCGCGCCGTAAGTCGCCACGCCGTTCCAGGAAATGACACGCGCCGTGTGCGACGGCCCCACCTGCCCGATGCCCCACATGATTGCGCCCGTCGACACCCAACTCTCGCCGAAGCCGAGCACCAGACGTCCCGCAATCAGCGCGAGCAACGCCAGCCACGGCACGCCGCTGAGCACGCCGCCCAGTGCGACGAGCAGCCCCGACGCCCCGCATGCGACCAGACCGCACAGGACAGTGCGCTTCGGGCCCCACGCATCGGCAGTGCGTCCCGCATAGGGGCGTGAGAGCAGCGTGGCAAGATACTGAACGCTGATGGCCAGCCCGGCGATCACCGAGCTATACGCCAGATCCACGTGAACGAACGACGGCAGCACGGCAAGCGGCAGGCCGATCGTCAGATAGCAGAGGAACGTGAAGAACACGGTGGAGACGATCTGCAACGTCGTGGCGAACTGGCCGTTCGCAGGGCGGGTGTCGGTAGGCATTGCGCAGGGGATCAGGAATCGACGAAACCCCAGGACGCGACAACCCGCACGACGGGCAAGCATGCGTGCGGGTTGACTCAATCCTAGGGTTTTCCCGGATCATACGCCGGTTTGCCACTTTTGTGTAAACGCTTAAAAACCCTAACGCCCAACCTCCGCCAGCGATTTCAGGCTGACTGACAACATGGCGAGGTCCGCGTTGCCTGTTGCGACCTGATCGGCCAGCACGCGGTGGTAGCGGGCGAGCGCTTCGGCATGCGCCGTCTGCCAGTTCGCCACCAATCGGCTCGCAGGGCTGCCCGCTTCGCCCTTTGTGCCCTCCTCGCCCTTTGTGCCCTCTTCGCCCTTTGTGCCCTCCTCGTCCTCTGTGCCCTGCGCGCCCTCCGCGGTCTCGTCCGACGGCGCATCGTCGCCCGGCCCACGGCTCGTGCGCTCGAGCACGCTCGCCGTCAGACGCCGCCGCAAGACCGACAGCTCTTCGAGCAAGGTCGCGCGCGCGAGTCGCTGCCAGTGCGTCTGCATCGGCAGCCCGAGCACGCCGCTATGCAGCCAGCCGTAGCCGAGCGGCGCATCGAGTGCGAAATACACCTGCGCGGCGAGCGTCGGCTCGCACCCGGTGGTGCTGGCGACTTCGGCAATGTCGAGCAACGCCACACGCGCCCCGATGCCTGCGGCGGTCTGCGCCAGCAGCGGTGGCACCCCGGCGTCGATCATCGCCTGACATCGGGCCTGGGCCGCTTGCGCCGCGTCGCCGCTCACCAGCGTGTCGAGGGTCGGCAAGATGGGGTCCAGCACGCTGCGCAAGCGCGCGACGGTCCGCGGCACGTCGGTGAGGCGCCGTCGCAGGAACCACAACGTCGCCTGCTCGTGCCATTGGTCGAGCGCCGAGAAGAGCGATGCCTGCGTCTCATGCGACACACGGGCGTCCAACGCATCGATATCGCGCCACAGGGCGTCCAGCCCGAACACGCCCCGCGCCGCGAGACTTGCCCGCACGACGTCCGCAGGCTCCGCCCCCGTCTCCTCGCTTAACCGATGGACGAACGTCACCCCGGCCCGGTTGACGAGGGCATTGGCGTGCATCGTCGCGAGAATTTCCCGTTTGAGCGGGTGACGCTGCATTGCCGCGCCACATCGTGCCGCCAATGGCGTCGGGAAATAGGACGGCAGCCCCTGGGCGACGAAATCCGCATCCGGCAGATCGCTTGCCAGCAACAGGTCGTACAGCCACATCTTGCTGTAAGCCATCAGCACGGCCCGCTCCGGCGAAGTCAGCCCGGCCCCTGCCGCGCGGCGCGCGTCGAGCGCCTCGTCGTCGGGCAAAAACTCGATCGCGCGCGCAAGCCGCTGCGTCCTTTCCAGGTAACGCATGAAGCGCGCATCTGCGTCGAGCGCCGCCGCCGAGCGTAGCCGGCCAAGCGATAACGCCTGCGTTTGCAGATAGTTGTCGCGCAGCACCAGCGTGCCGACTTCCTCGGTCATTTCCGCGAGCAACGCATTGCGCTGCTTGAGTGTCATCTCGCCATCGGCGACGACGAGCCCCAGCAATATCTTGATGTTGACCTCATGGTCGGAACAGTCGACGCCGGCGGAATTGTCGATGGCATCGGTATTGATGCGCCCGCCATGTTGCGCATACTCGATGCGGCCGAGTTGTGTGAGCCCGAGATTGCCACCCTCGGCCACGACCTTGCAGCGCAACTCTGCACCGTTGACCCGCAAGCCGTCGTTTGCACGGTCGCCGACCTGGGCGTGCGTCTCGGCGCTCGCCTTGACGTAGGTGCCGATGCCCCCGTTGTAGAGCAGGTCGACGGGCGCCGTGAGCAGCGCGCGCAGCAGATCGTTGGGCGCCATCTCGGTGGCATCGACCCCGAGCCATTCCCGGATTTGCGGCGACAACGCAATCGTCTTGGCCGTACGCGCGAAGACGCCCCCGCCCGGCGAGATCCGCTTCGCGTCGTAGTCGGCCCAACTCGAACGCGGCAACTGAAACAGACGCTCGCGCTCCGCAAACGACGTTGCCGCGTCCGGCGTGGGGTCCAGGAAGATATGACGATGGTCGAATGCGGCAACGAGCCGGATGTGTCGGGAGAGCAGCATGCCGTTGCCGAACACGTCGCCCGACATGTCGCCGATGCCCACGACCGTGAAGTCCTGCGTTTGCGTATCGACGCCCATCTCGCTGAAATGCCGCTTGACGGACTCCCACGCACCGCGCGCGGTGATGGCCATCTTCTTGTGGTCGTAGCCGACGGAGCCCCCCGAGGCGAACGCGTCTCCCAGCCAGAAACCGTATTCGGCGGAGATGGCGTTCGCGTAATCCGAGAACGTGGCCGTGCCCTTGTCGGCCGCGACAACGAGATAAGGATCGTCGCCGTCGATGCGCACCGTCTGCGGCGGCGGAACCAGTTGACCGTCGACGTAGTTGTCGGTGAGGTCGAGCAGCCCGCGCAAAAACGTCTGATAACAGGCCACGCCTTCGGCCAGATAGGCGTCGCGATCGCCCGGCGACGGTGGCTGCTTGACCACGAACCCGCCCTTGGAGCCGACCGGCACGATGACCGTGTTCTTCACCATTTGCGCCTTGACCAGCCCAAGGACTTCGGTGCGGAAATCCTCGCGACGGTCCGACCAGCGCAGGCCACCGCGTGCCACACGTCCGCCGCGCAAGTGCACGCCTTCGACGCGGGGCGAATACACCCAGATCTCGAACATCGGCTTGGGTTCGGGCAGCCCCGGCACCTTCGACGGATCGAACTTGAACGACAGGTACGCCTTCTGCGAGTCTTGCGGGTCGTGCGCGCTTTGCGCGCCGCGTTGGGGGGCGTCCTTCGCGGTCTGGAAGTAGTTGGTACGCAGCGTTGCTTCGAGCACCCCGAGGAACTGACGCAGAATGCGGTCTTCGTCGAGATTGGGGACGTCTTCGAGCGCCGCATGGATTTGCGCACGCAGTCGCTCGGCACGTGAATCGCGGACATCCGCACTGAGCAATGGGTCGAAGCGCGCGAGGAACAAGCGTACCAACATGCCCGCGATCGACGGGTTGCCGGTCAGCGCGTTCTCGATATACGCATTGCTGAACGTCGACCCGACCTGCCGTATGTACTTCGCGTACGCCCGCAAGATGCGCACCTCACGCCACGTCAGGCCCGCTTGAAGCACGAGGCGATTGAAATCGTCGTTCTCGACATCGCCCGCCCAGATACGCGCGAAGGCGTCTTCGAAGCGCGAGCGGGCGTGCTCCAGGTCGACATCTGCGCCATCGAGACTCGTCATGCCGAAGTCGTGCATCCACACGACGCCGGTATCGGCCGGCTCGATGCGGTACGGGCGCTCGTCGTTTACCCGCACGCCAAGGTGTTCGAGCATGGGCAAGCTGCGCGACAGCGCGATGGGCTCGCCCGCCTGATAGATCTTGAAACGCAGCGTGCCGGGCGACGCTTCCAGGGGCCGGTACAACTGCATGGCGAGCGGCGTGGCGCTACCCATGCCGGCCGTGTCCGAGGCGCCGGTTTGCGATGCAGGCGGTTGCACGCTCAATAGGGGCTCGATCAATGCCACGTCGCGTACGGCCACGCGTGCGGCGTAATCCTCGCGATACCCTGCAGGGAACGCCTGCGCGTAACGACGCATTGCGCGCGTACCGCGTTCTTCGCCGAGTTGCTCGCGCAGGGCGTCCGACAGATCGTCCTGCCAGCGGCGGGTGGTCTCGACGATGCGGGCTTCCAGGTCGTTGACGTCGACGTCCGGCACCTTGCCCGGTTCGGTGCGCACCGTGATCTGGATGCGCGCGAGCATCGACTCCGAGAGTTGCGGCGTGAATTCGACACTGGTGCCGTGATAGGCCGCGAGCAGGAGGTTCTGCACACGGACGCGAAGATCGGTGTTGAATTTCTCCCGCGGCACGAACACGAGGCAGGACACATAACGGTCGAAGCGATCGCGCCGCACGAACAGCCGTGTGCGTTGACGCTCCTGCAACCGCAGGATGCCCATGGCGATGTCGGCCAGCTGATCGACCTCGATCTGGAACAGTTCGTCGCGTGGATACTGCTCGAGAATCGTTGCGAGCGTCTTGGCGAGGTGCCCGTTCGGCAGGAAGCCCGTGCGCCGGATGACTTCGGCGACCTTGCGGCGCACCAGCGGGATCTCGTCCGCAGGCACCATATAGACGGTGGAGGTGTAAAGACCGAGGAAGCGCCGCTCGCCGCACACCTTGCCTTGCGCATCAAAGCGTTTGACGCCCACGTAGTCGAGGTATCCGGGCCGATGAACGCTCGCGCGCGAGTTCGCTTTCGTCAGGAAAATCGGCGCACTGGCCTGCACGATGCCGATGGCGCCCGGCGACAGGCGTGTCACGTCGGGCGTGCTGGCATCGCGCCGCGACTCGCGCAACACCCCCAGCCCGGTGCCCATCACGCCTTGCAGATAGTGTTCCCCGTCGCGCTCGACCAGTTCGTAGTCTCGATAGCCGAGGAACGTGAAGTGACGCCCGAGCATCCAGTCGAGGAACGCCTGCGCTTCGTCGATCTCGGTGCGCTCATCGGCGCTCACGTCCTTGCGCGCGGCGCGTTGCGTGAGCGATTCGATGGCTGCGTGCGCGGCGGCCTGCATGGCCCGCCAGTCCTCGACCGCCGCCCGTACATCGCCCAGCACGCGTTGCAGGCCATCGGCGAGCGCCTGAATGCGCTCCGGCTCCGAGAACCGGTCGACCTCGATATGGATATACGATTCGAAGCGGCTGCCATCGTCGTCCGTCGCCTGATCGGCATTGCTGCTGCCGGGGGCGACACTCAGCCGCTTGCCTGTCGCGTCGCGCCGAATGCGATAGACGGGGTGGAACGCCGAATGCAGCGCCAGTCCCTGACGGTTGATTTCCATCGTCACCGAATCGACGAGGAACGGCATGTCGTCGTTGACGATTTCCACGACGGTATGACTGCAATGCCAGCCGTGCTGATCGAGCGTGGGGTTGTAGATGCGGATGCGCGGCTCGCCGGAGACGAATTTCTGGCCGAGTTGCCAGTGCGCCATGGCTGCGCCATAAAGATCGGCGACACTGCGCGAGACGACCTCCTCGGCATCGGCCAGACCGTAGTAATGCCGGACGAAGGGCTCGAACAAGGCGGCCACACCGGGCGCACGCTCCTGGGCCATCGTGACGACTTCCGCCATGTGATGGCGGACCTTCTCTTCCGAATTCGCGGGCATGATCACCTCGGCGGGGATGGACGAGACAGCGACTGGCAGATTGCCTGCCCGTCGACGGTGCAACGCAGACGATCCCTCAAAAGCACCAACATGGGACCCGCATCGGACCAGCAAACGACAGGCAAAGCCATGCTACGCCCGGCGGCCCCGCGCTGGCAACGGCGGCTTGCCCTGTCCGGCCTATACCCTATATAAGGTCGGTATAATCGCGCATGAACTCAAAAGCCACCGATTCGCGCAACGACAGCGCCCCCACGACGTCTGCGACGCCGGCATCGCCCTTTTCCAGCCTGCCGCTCTCGCCTGCCATGCAGGAGAACCTCGCACGGCTCGGTTACGTCTCGATGACGCCCATCCAGCAAGCGTCGCTCCCCGACATTCTCGCGGGCCACGACATCATTGCTCAGGCCAAGACCGGCAGCGGCAAAACCGCGGCATTCTCGCTCGGTCTGCTCCAGCGTGTGGACGCACGCGATTTCGCCGTTCAGGCCGCCGTGCTGTGCCCCACGCGCGAACTCGCCGAACAGGTCGCACAGGAAGTGCGCCGCATCGCCCGCGCCGAGGACAACATCAAGGTGCTCACGCTGTGCGGCGGCTCACCGCTGCGCCCGCAGGCCGAGAGCCTTGCGCACGGCGCGCACGTGGTCGTCGGCACCCCGGGTCGCATCATGGATCACCTCGATCGCGGCACGCTCTCGCTCGTCGGTGTGAAGACACTCGTACTCGACGAAGCCGACCGCATGCTCGACATGGGCTTTTTCGACGACATCGCCGCCGTGGCGCGCCAAACGCCCGCCTCGCGCCAGACGCTGCTCTTCTCGGCGACCTACCCGGAAGGCATCGGCAAGCTCGCGCAACGTTTCCTGAAAACGCCGCGCGAGATCCGTCTGGAAGAAAAGCACGACGCCAGCAAGATTCGTCAACGCTTTTACGAGGTGCGCGACGAAGAACGCCTGCACGCAGTCGGCCAGTTGCTCGACCACTTCCGTCCGGTGAGCACGATCGCGTTCTGCAACACGCGCGCGCAGTGCAACGACCTCACGGACGTATTGCGCGCCGAAGGTTTCCACGCGCTCACCCTGCACGGCGATCTGGAGCAACGCGAGCGCGACATGGTGCTGATCCAGTTCGCGAACCGCAGTTGCTCGGTGCTGGTGGCAACGGACGTCGCCGCACGCGGTCTGGACATCGCGCAGCTCGAAGCGGTCATCAACGTCGACGTGACGCCCGACCCGGAAGTCTACGTGCACCGCATCGGCCGCACGGGCCGCGCCGACGAAGACGGCTGGGCGTTCAGTCTGGCGTCGATGGACGAAATGGGACGCGTGGGCAATATCGAGGCCGCCATGGGCGCCGAGGTTCAGTGGCACAAGCTCTCGGAACTCACGCCCACGGGCAGCGGCCATCTGCTCCCGCCAATGGTGACGATCCAGATGCTGGGCGGGAAGAAGGACAAGATCCGTCCGGGCGATGTGCTCGGCGCGCTTACGGGCGAGGCCGGGTTCGCCGCGTCGCAGATCGGCAAGATCAACGTGCTGGAGAACTTCACGTATATTGCGGTTGAGCGCGACATCGCGCCGGTCGCATTGCGCAAGATGGCCGACGGCCGCGTCAAAGGCCGCAAGGTCAAGGTAAGATTCCTTCAGGATTGATTTTCGGACTGTCCCCTGAGCGCCAGGCGCCACAAGGAGGCTGCAATGAGGTCACTGCGTACCCTGTTGTTCTTCCCTCCGACGTGGCGTCGCCCGCTCCTTCTCGCGACGGCCGCGCTAATGGCCACGCTGCTGGCCGCATGCAGCACGAAGGGCGTCCCGCCCAACCCCGCACTCACCGAAGACACTCTCGACGAATACGCGCTCGTCATCGTCGGCCTCGACACGCCGCTGCAAAGCACCTGGGGTCCGTGGAATTTCTCGGATTACAGTCAGACGGTCAACGGCATCATCGGCGGCAAGATCACGCGCACGCTCAATAGCAATCCTCCCACGCGCGGCTATATCGCCATGCGGGTCTCGCCGCTCATGCGCAACGAGCGTTTCGGGCCGATGGAATTCACGCCCGCCGACAACAGCTATCGCTTTCGCTATTGCAAGGGACGCAAGGTGCCGACGGTTCAGGTCAGACGCGGAGACGTGATCTACGCGGGCACGCTCGTGCTCGACAGCCACGACGGCAAACTCTGGCTGCGCACCGAATTCGACATGGCGGGCGCGCGTCGCTTCGTGCAGACGAACTATCCCTCGCTCGTCGACAAACTCCAGCCGCAGCCGTTCACCTATTTCGAAGTGAAAAGCGAGCCGAGTTGCCGCTAAGTCCGGGAGGGTCGATCCACGGGCCGCGTGCATGCGCGGATGCCTGAATTAGCGGATTCATGGATGCCTGGATGCGTGGATGCGTCGATCAGTCGGCTTGCGGATCGTCGCTCGGTGTGAGCACGATCTCGCGCCCTTCGCACAGCGCGTCGGCACGCTCGCTGAGCTCGGACGCCACATCCGCCAGATGGCGACGCAGCGTGTCCGCCAGCACCGACTCGGGTGCGTGCGCAGGACGCAGCATTTCCACGGGAAACTCGATGGCGGGGGCCACGCGATAAAGACGCTGCGCCTGCACATGCGCGCTCGCTGCCGTGAACTGGTCGAGCAGCGCGTACCCCAGCCCGTGTTCCACGAGCGCGGCGGCAAGCGAATAGGTTTGCACCATCACTTCGGCGTCCTGCAACAGCGCAGTCTGATCCAGACGCTCGTTGATCAGCGCACCCAGCGGCGTGTCGTCATGCAGTTTGATGAGGTCGCGCCCGACCAGGGCATCGGCGCTGGCGGGACCCCGTCGCGAGAGCTTCGGCCACGAGGCGGGCACGGCCAGCACGATATGCCCCTGCGCCACGGGACGGCTTACGATGCCGGCCGCCATCGGCGGCGCCGAGACGATACCGACGTCGACCGACGACGTGAGAATCGCGGTGATCGTCTCGCTGGTGTGATGGGTGATGAGTTCGAAGACCACATCCGGATGCGCGCGCCGCATGCGTTCGATGGCTGCGGGCAACAGACTTTGCGCGAGACTGGGTGTCACGGCGATGCGCAGGTGCCCCACGCCGTGCTGACGCAGGTTGCGCGACGTGGTCCTGAGCCGCTCCAGGTCCGTGAAGATGCGCTCGACGTCGGGATAGAGCCGTTGCGCTTCGGCGGTCGGCACGAGACGTCCCTTCACGCGATCGAACAGCTTGAAGCCAAGTTGCTGCTCCGCGTGTTGCAACACGCGTGAGACGACCGGTTGCGAGACGTTGAGCAGTTGCGCCGCGCCGCTGGCCGACCCGGTCAGCACCACCGCGCGAAATGTCTCGATATGCCGCAATTTCATGCCTGACGTCGTCTCCCTGTCGTCGATGCCGTGTCGGCTGCGCCGCCGACCCTATAGCCAAAAGACATATGCTGCCTCAAATCCGCATAGGTTACCGAATTTTCTCCCTCTACACTGCGTAGCAAAGGGTGAGGAGAAGCCCCGCCGCAAGCGCCCCCAACGGGTCGAGCATGCTGTCGCCGTGACTTGCCGCGAATTTTTTCCACCTTGCTTTCCCTTGCGTTTTTCGTTGTTATCTATCGTCATGCATATTGGAGTTATCGGGGCGGGCATCGTCGGCCTCGCCAGCGCGTATCAGCTGCTTCGCGCAGGCCACGAAGTCACGGTGATCGATGCCGCCCCCGCACCGGGCGTCGGCACCAGTTTCGCCAACGGCGGCCAGCTCAGCTATGGCTACGTGTCGCCGCTCGCCGCGCCGGGCGTGCTCTCGCAGTTGCCCTCGCTGCTGTTCTCGCGCACGGGGCCGCTGCGCATCAAGCCGTCGCTCGATCCGGACTTCTGGCGCTGGTCGCTCGCCTTCGTCAAACATTGCAATGCGGCCGCCAACGCCAGTTCCACGCTGCGTCTTCTGGCGCTCGGGTTACATAGCCGCGAGGTGATGCTGGAGTTTCTGGCGCAGGAGTCGGCGTCGTTCGAATACCGTCTGAGCGGCAAGCTCGTGGTGTACCGCGACGCGGGCAAGCTCGGGGCAGCCGAACGCTCGCTCGAACTCGCCAACGGTCTGGGTTACCCGCAGCGCCGTGTCGACGCCGCGACATGCGCCGCGCTCGAACCCGCGCTGGGCAAGATCGCCGGCGAGCTCGCGGGCGGCATTCACACGCCGGGCGAAGGCACCGGCGATTGCCACATGCTGTGCCAGGAACTGGCGCGGATCATTGCGGCAAACGTACGCGGCAAGCTGATGTTCGAGCGTGAAGTGACCGGGTTCGACGTGCGGGGCGGCGCCGTGCGAGCGGTTCGCACGCGCGTCGGCGACGTCGCGGTCGATGCCTGCGTCGTGGCGAACGGACTGGCGGCCATGCCCCTGCTTCGCGCAGTGGGCGAGCCGGTCTCGATGTATCCGCTCAAGGGCTATAGCCTGACGTATCGTGGCGCGCCGTCCGATGCCCGCCCGCAGGTCTCCGTGACGGACGCGGACAACAAGGTCGTCTACGCCAGCCTCGGCGAGCGCCTGCGCGTGGCGGGCATTGCCGATCTGGTGGGGTACGACTATCGCATCGCCGCCCATCGGATCGAGGCGCTGCGGACACTGTCTACGGGGTTGTTCCCGTCGTTGCGCGGCACGCCCGCACCGCTGGAATGGACCGGCATGCGCCCGTCCACGCCGCATGGCCGCCCGATTCTTGGTCGTGCGGACTCGCTGGGCAATCTGTGGCTGAACGTCGGCCACGGCGCATTGGGTTTCACGTTGTCGATGGGGGCTGCACGCGCCATCGCCGACGCCATCGACGGCAAGCGTCCCGCCGTCGATCTTGCAGGGTTTGCCCGTCTGGCCGCCTAGCGGCCGGTATCCGACCATGACGGGCCATTGGCATCACTCCCACGGGGATCGTTGGGGGACGTGTCGGGTTGTATCAGTGTTTTTGGCTTTTGATATTCCAACGGCGCGGACCACCGTGCCATTCATTTCCGATAGGACAGAGACCATGAAGAAGCTGTTTGCTCCCCTGCTGCTCGTCAGCGCCGCTGCCGCCCTGTTCGCACAAACCGCGAGCGCGCAGGAACTGACTGGCACGCTCAAGAAGATCAAGGACTCCGGCGTGATCGCCCTCGGGGTGCGCGAATCGTCGATTCCCTTCTCGTATGCGGACAACAACGGCAAGACCATCGGTTACTCGCAGGAAATCGCCCTGAAGATCGTCGATGCGGTCAAAAAGGAGCTGAAGGCGCCGAATCTGAAAGTGACGGAAACGCCGATTACCTCGCAAAACCGTATCGCGCTGATGCAAAACGGCACGATCGATCTGGAATGCGGCTCGACCACGCACACCTTCGAGCGCGCCAAGCAAGTGGGCTTCTCGCACAACATCTTCCTGTACTCGATCAAGATGATCGCCAAGACGGGCTCGGGCATCACCGACCTGAACAGCCTGAAGGGCAAGACGATCGTGACGACCGCTGGCACCACGGCCGACCGCATCCTGTCGGGCAAGAAAGGCGACATCGGCTTCAACCTGATTCAGGCCAAGGACCACGCGGAGAGCTTCCTGTCCGTCAAGGGTGGGCGTGCCGTCGCGTTCGTGATGGACGAACCGCTGCTTTACGGACAGCGTGCTGCCTTGCCGGCGGACGAAGCCAGGACCTATGAAATCGTTGGCCCGAACCTTCAGTTCGAAAACTACGCGTGCATGATGCGCAAGGACGACCCGGCGTTCACGAAGGTGGTCGATACCGTCATCGCCGACATGGAGAAGTCCGGCGAAATGGAGAAGCTGTACAACAAGTGGTTCACGCAGCCGGTGCCGCCGAAGAACCAGAACATGAACTACCCGATGACCGCAGAAATGCGCGCCATGTTCAAGGATCCGATCACGAAGGCTTACGACTGATCCTGACGGACCGTCCGTCGTGCGGGGGCCCTGCTCCCGCACCGGGCGATCCCGTTTTTTGCTGTTCCCGCAGATTGCCATCACCATGAATTCGCACGCCACGCTCGGCATCCTCGGCGGCATGGGTCCCGCCGCCGGTATCGACCTTTGCCGCAAGATCGTCGATCAGCACCCGGCCAACCGCGATCAGGATCACATCCCGTTCATCCTGTATTCGGTGCCCCAGATTCCCGACCGTACCGAAGCCCTGCTGCGCGACGGCGCGTCGCCGCTCGATGGCATGCTCGACGGCGTGCATGCCCTGGAGCAGTCCGGCGTCGGCTGCATCGCCATCGCCTGCAATACCGCTCACGCCTGGCTCGACGCGCTGAGGCGTCGCACCCGGCTGCCGGTACTGGACGTCGTGGAAGCCGTCGCGGGCGAGTTGTCCCGCTGCGTGCCGCCCGGCGCACCCATCGGCCTGATGGCCACCGAAGGCACCCATCACGCGAACGTCTACCGCCCCCGACTGGAAGCGCTGGGTTATCGATTCGTCGCGACGGGTGAACCGCTGGCGCACCAGACGCTGGTCAATGAAGGCATTCGCCTGACCAAGGCCGGCGACATTCGCCGTGGCGGCGAGGCGCTTGCCATGGCGATGGAGCAACTGCTGGCCGCCGGCGCGCAACGCGTCATTCTCGGCTGCACAGAAATCCCGGTGGCGCTGGCCACTTGCGAAACGCCTCTCGGACGTTTCGGTCTGGATGCCTCCGCCGCACTCGCGCGCGCCTGCATCGACTGGTCGCTCGCGCACGAGGCGCCCGCCCACGCCTGAGGCGTCGACCAGCGACGGCCGTTGCCGTCGGCACATTCTCAATTTCCGGGCTCGACTCTCACCCGCCGCGAATCGCAAGCCTCGCGCCATTGCCGCGTTGGCGCAGTTGTTGCGATGTTGCATCGCAATGACAAAAATCCACGATTGCGGTGCCCTCAAGTGGCTCGCGCTTGGGTAGACTGGCGCTCGCAAGTGGATCGCACCGGTGAAAATACCGGTGGCATGGAGGTGTTCCGGCGGACGATGTTGACTGAACTACAGTCAGACGCCACCGGCCGTGCAGGAAATATTCCCGATCGCTTTGTAGGAAAAAATCCAACACGGGAAATCCGTTGGAAAGCGGCGTGAAACGGGGAGTTGAGGTCACCAAAATCGCTGGCGTCTTTAGCTATAATGGCCCACAATCCATCGGACACCTGCCGGACTAAGGTCCGGCCATGAGCGCGTTTGCCTGAACGGGGAAGCACATGAGCGGCAGCGCGCTCGACGTGATGCATGCACAGACAACAACAATGAGTTCAGATCGACTCCCAGCCGGTGTGCCTTTGGTCGAGCCTTCGACCCTGGCATCGGCAATCGCCGAGGCGAATGCCGCGGCGCCGGCCCCGGCGCTATCCCGGGCGCTGGTCGAGCTGACCGGCGGACTATCGGCACACGTGGCAGCCGATGGCCGTTTCCTTTTCATTGCCGAAGCTTCCCTGCGCCTGCTCGAATACTCGCGCGAGTACATCGATCACGCCACGCTCTTCGAGCTGACCGGCATTGAAGACGTTCCCCTGCTGCAAGATGCGTTTTCCGCAGCGCAGACGCTCGGTCCCCAGCAGTGCACCGTTCGCCTGCTGCGCGGTCTGACCGACCGGGTCTGGATGCGGCTGCGCATCGCCCAGTACACCCCCCGCATCGGCGGGACTTCCGGCGCGGGCGCCACGTTCATCGTGCACGGCGAAGACATCACCGCGTTCAAGGAAAACGAAGCGCGCCTGTCCGATCTTGCAGTGCGCGACGCGGTGACCGGCCTCGGCAACCGTCAATATATTCAGCAATGCATCGTCGAGACAATTCAGCACGCGCGTGAAGGCGGGCCGAACTTTGCCGTCGCGCTGCTCGATCTGGACGGCTTCAAGAAGGTCAACGACTCGCTCGGCCACGACGTGGGCGACCAGTTGCTGCGCGACGCCGGTCAGCGCCTGATCGCACAGATTCGCGAGACGGACATGGCCGCACGCATGGGCGGCGACGAGTTTGTTCTGGTGCTGCCCGGCTGCGACAACGAACAGGCGCTCGGCGGCATCATGAAGCGACTGCTCTCGGCAGTGCAGCAGCCGTTTCAGGTCGGCGACCAGTTGCTGCACCTCACGACGAGCATCGGCGTTTCGTTCTATCCGCAGCACGGCGACTCCGCCGGTCTGCTGATCAAGCATGCCGATGCCGCCATGTATTGCGCCAAGGATCGTGGCCGCAACGGGCTGTTCGTCTATACGGACGATCTGGGCGACCTGCATCGCAAGGCATTTTCGCTCGAATCGGCAATGTTCGAGGCGATTCACAACGGTGAATTCAGCCTGCACTACCAGCCGATCTGCGATCCGATGTCGCTGGACGTGAAGGGTGTCGAGGCGCTGATGCGCTGGCATCCGGCGCTCGGTCCGGTCTCGCCGGCCGAGTTCATTCCGCTGGCCGAAGCCAACGGTCTGATCAACCTGCTGGGCGGCTGGGCGCTGCGCGCCGCCTGCATGCAGCTCGCGCGCTGGGATCGCACCCGGCTCGACGGCCTGTACATGTCGGTCAACGTCTCGGCACAGCAGTTTCACCATCCGTCTTTCCCGAGCCTCGTGTGGCAGGCCATTGCCGACTCCGGCGTGGAAGGTCACCGGCTGGTGCTCGAAATCACGGAAAGCGTGCTCATGCGCGACCCGGAGCAGGCCAATCTGGTGCTGCGCGAGTTGCAGACGCTGGGCGTGCGTTTCGCCGTCGACGACTTCGGCGCGGGCTATTCGAGTCTGGGATACCTCAAGCGCTTCCCGCTCTCCGCGCTCAAGATCGACCGCAGCTTCGTCAAGGACATGCCGACATCACCGAACGACCGTACCATCGTGACCGCAGTGCTGGGTCTGGCGCGCGAGCTGGGTTTGTCGTCGGTCGCCGAAGGGGTCGAGACGGAAGAACAACGGCAGATGCTGATCGATCGCGGCTGCCATTCCATCCAGGGCTGGCTCGTGTCGAAGGCCTTGCCTGCGGGAGAACTGGAGGCGGCCTTTGCGAGCGGGCGTCTCAACGTGGATACCGGCCACTGACCGGACAATCCCGCCAGCTACCATGAGTCTTACCAAAGAAAAAACGCTCGAATTGATGTGGCAGCGCATGGCCGAGCGCGGCGACTTCCCGTCGCTGCAACGCTCGGTCACGGGCATCGTGTCCGCCATGCAGAGCGAGAACACCAGCACCGCCGATCTGGCGTCTTCGGTGCTCTCCGATTTCGCCCTCACCCAAAAGGTCATTCGTCTGGCCAACTCCGCCATGTATGCGCCCTTCGGCTGCAACGTGACGACGGTCTCGCGCGCGATCATGATTCTTGGTGTCGATACGATCGGTCACCTGGCCCTGAGTCTGAAGCTGCTCGAAGGCTTCGGTGAAGTGGCCGCGCGACGCGACGACATGGCGCGCGAGCTCGCGCGCGCCACGCTGGCCGGCGCGTTCGCACGCGACATCACATCGAAGAATGGCATTCGCGACGGTGAGGAAGCCGTCGTTTGCACGTTGCTGCATCATGTCGCGCGCTTGCTGGTGACGTACTGCTTCCCGGACGAATGGGTGCAGATTCAGGAAATCGCCGTGGCTCAGGGCATTAGCGACAGCGATGCCTGCGAACAGGTGCTGGGCATCTCGTTCCCGGAACTGGCCGAAGCGGCAGCCCGCAAGTGGGGGCTGCCGGAATCGATTGCGACCAGCATGCGCCCGATCGATCTGGAGGGCGACGCCCCGTTGTCGCACGCCGACTGGCTGTGCGCCGTGGCGAACATGTCCAACGAGATGGTCATGGAACTCACCCGCGGCGCCGATCCCGCGCGTCTTGCGGAACTCGCCGAGCGTTATGCCGACCGCCTTGCACTGGACATCAGCGAAGTGGTCTCCGTCGGCGAGGAGATGGCGCGCGACACGAGCCACCAGGAATTCATCGCAATCGGTACCGGCGCATCGAATACGCGTCAGCCCCCGGCAGGCAAGCCGCTGGATTCGGCGCGACGTCTGGCCGACGGGCTCTCGGAAGTGCGCGCCGCGACCAGCGAGACCGACGCCGTCGGCCTGCTCAACCTGACGCTCGAAGCGATTCTGCAATCGCTCGGTTTCGTCAACTGCGCAGCGTTCGTGCGTTCACCGGCCAGCAAGTGCTTCGAGATGCGATTCGGCATCGGGCGCGACGTGCAACCGCTGCTGGGCCTCACCTTCCCCGAAGCGTTCGAACCGGACGTCTTCCATCTCGCCCTGACCAACGGTCGCGCGATCCTGATCGACAATGCCCGCGAGCCGCGTATCGTGCCGCGTATCCCGCTGTGGCATCGTCAGCACTTCTCGAACGTGAAGTCGTTTTTCCTGCTGCCGGTGCGCCAGCGCAACCAGACCGTGGCGCTGCTGTACGGCGACTGGGGCGGTGCGCTGTGCGCGGGGGGAATCGGTCCGAAGGAAATGGAGTTCCTGCATTACATGGGGGACGAAATCTCCAGCAAGCTCGAAAGCGCGGCGCAGCAAAATGCCGCCACAGGGAACACAAGCGATTCGCTCGCTCGCAAGCCGTCGGGGACGACCGGCATGCGTTGAGATTGCCACACGCCGTCACGCCTCGTACGATGATCTGACCGACGCCCGTCCGACTCTCGTCGACGGGCGTTGCTGTTTGCGCCGCGCCATGACGTCGCCCCCCTCCCGCATCGACCGGGCATCGACGGGCATCCGCCAGCATCACTAATATCACTAGCGCCACCCATGCCCCGGCGTCTATCGGCGACAGATGCGCGTCTGTCGATGTCGCCGGGCTTCATATGCCAAACGCAATCTTTAGTATTGCGAATCCTGTATGTTGCGAGGCAGCCGTCTGGCCATGCCCATTGCGCACTGGATGATTCGAACGCGCCCGAGCGGCCATGCGCTGCGCGAATCGGCGCTCGCCGATGCCCTGCCGCCCATACGGCATAAGGCTCTGCTGCGTATTACCTCATGCCTTTGCTCGGGCGAACCGTGTCGACAGACCGCAGTTTTTCTCCATGACTGCGCGTTGACAGCGGGTCGTGCGTCGCCCTCAGCGCGATCGCCTGTTTTTTGACGCGACTCGCTGGCCTGCGATAAAAAATTTACGCTCGGTTCCACCTTGTAAATCAAACCTTGTAAATCAAATCGTACGGACGGACCAGGAGAACACATGACGCCATCTGCTGCTGCACCGGTGCATCCGGTCGACGAACGCCTGCCGCTGCCCAAGTTGTTCACGCTGGGATTGCAACACGTGCTGGTGATGTATGCGGGAGCGGTGGCGGTGCCGCTCATCATTGGCGGCGCGCTCAAGATGTCGGTCGATCAGATCGCGTTTCTCATCAATGCGGATCTTTTCGCCTGCGGTATCGCCACCCTGATTCAGACACTCGGCCTCTGGATCTTCGGCCTGCGTCTGCCGATCATGATGGGGGTGACGTTTACCGCCGTCACCCCCATGATCGCCATCGGCGCCAATCCGGACCTCGGCCTGCTCGACATTTACGGGGCGACGATTGCCGCCGGCGTCATCGGCATTCTGATCGCTCCCTTCATCGGCAAGTTGCTGCAGCTGTTCCCGCCGGTGGTCACAGGCACCGTCATCACGGTGATCGGCATCTCTCTGATGGGCGTTGGCATCAACTGGGCAGCGGGCGGGTTCGGCAATCCCGACTACGGCAACCCGCTGTATCTGGGTGTGTCTTTCTCGGTCCTGCTGTGCATTCTGTTCATCACCAAATACGTGCGTGGATTCTTCGCCAACATTGCGGTGCTGCTGGGCATTCTGTTCGGCACGATTGTCGCGATCGTGTTGGGCAAGGTGTCCTTTGCCGGGGTATCGGCGGCGCCGTGGTTCGGCTTCGTCATGCCGTTCCATTTCGGCGTGCCGCGCTTCGACCCGATTGCCATCGCCACGATGACGCTGGTGATGCTCGTGACGTTCATCGAGTCGACCGGCATGTTCCTCGCGGTGGGCGACATCGTGGGCCGGCCGGTCGATCAGAAGACCTTGGTGCGCGGCTTGCGCGTCGACGGACTCGGCACGTTGATCGGCGGCATTTTCAACACGTTCCCGTACACGTCGTTCTCGCAAAACGTGGGGCTGGTCGGCGTCACCGGTGTGAAAAGCCGTTGGGTCTGTGCCATGGGCGGTGTGATTCTGATTGTGCTTGGATTGTTTCCGAAGGTTGCTCACATCGTGGCATCGGTGCCGCAGTTCGTGCTGGGCGGTGCGGGCATCGTGATGTTCGGCATGGTGACGGCGACCGGCATCAAGATTCTCTCGACGGTGGATCTTTCGAAGAACCGTTACAACCTGTACATCATCGCGATCAGCATTGGTGTGGGAATGATTCCGGTGGCATCGGACAAGTTTTTCATGAAGCTGCCGCATGCGCTGGCGCCGTTTTTCCACAGCGGCATTCTGCTGGCTTCGATCAGCGCGGTATTGCTCAACGCTCACTTCAACGGTCTGCGCAGCGAAGCGGAAGCGAGCGCGCTGGCGCAGGAGGCAGGAAGACAGGCTGACGCGGCACATTAGGCGCGCAGGCCGACATTCCCGGCCGGCTCCCGCGATGCGTCGACGACACGCGCCTCGGTACCGGCCGGAGGGCGCTCATCAACATGCGCGCCGCCGAGCCATTCGCGCCACAGGCGACGCAACACGCTTTCCGAGGCGAAGTCCCGCGGTGCCGAGGCCATCGCACCTCGACCGATGGTGATGGCGGCCGCGCACCCCATCGCCTGAAATATGTCGCCGTCATGAGCTACCAGATTGGCGTACGCGACCTGATCGGTGGCATGGGAAAAGTCGGGGACCATCAATCTCAAGTAAAACGGCAGTATCTCTTCGAGCGACGACGTCGAGTCGGGAAATGTCAAAAGAGACGCTGCCTGCGCCCGTTTCTCGAATTCGGCCAGTGATTTTTCCATGCTGCCGAACGCCCTCGCCTTGAACGAATCCTGCATGCCGGCGCAGTACAACACCGCCGATTTTCTATTCCGGTCGTCGGCCCCCATCACGGCAGTGGAGACGAGCACCATGCCGGGCACCGTCAGCCGGTCAATACGTTGCGTACCGTCGAGGCAAACCCCGATCTCCACGGTGTAGGCAAGAAGCTTGTTGCCTCGGTGATCGACACGGCCCTGCGCCGTGGGATGCTCGCATACGGCGCGCATGAGGTTGGCGATCAGGCGCTTGGCCGGAAGCGTCGTGTCGATTTCTTTCGCAATGCGAGTTGCGAGGACTTCGGCATTCCAGGCCGCGATCGTTTGCAGCATGTCCGGTTGTTCGAGAATCGCTTCGGCGAGCGACTTCGCGGTTTCGCGACCATGATCTTCCGGCAATCCGGTGCGTGCCCACGCGAGCGCCGCATCGATCAATGGCCTCGCCAACGCGAACATCGCCGGGTCCTGGTGAGGCGTGGGGCAAATCCACGGGTTGTCGTTGTTTCCGTCGTTGCCGTTCGGCCACGGCCGATTTCCGGCCCCCATCAGGCGGTCGGCGACGATTTGTCCGACCGAGCCGATCACGCGGTACTGTCGCCGCCCGGGGTCCGCCTCCCGGTCCGTCTTTCCTTCATCGAGGACGACGCCGACCGGAATGTCTCTCGGCCTCATGTCGTGCGGGAGAGCGAGAGACGAGAAGATGTCTCGTGGCAGATCGTCGAGTCTGGCGTCGATGGTGTCGACGCGGGTGGCGATGGACGCCACGTCCTCGCGTAACGCGCTCGGCGACATCGCCGTGGCGGGCATCGGCTGGGGTAGCGCCGCCGATACCTCACGCTGTCTCGTTCGCGTGCTTTCCTGTGTCGATGAGGTTTGCGCCGGGGGAATCGGGCAATGATGGAGGGAGACGGAGGATGGCGAGGGCGAGTGGATTGGCATGATGCGCTCCGGGTTCGTAGAGGTGAGCATCGTCGGCGGCAATCGAACAAGAGACAGACCGGTACTGTCATCGCCCCGACCGATACCCACATCGTTCTCCCGACGCCGGACAGTCACTTTCAATATTCGGCCCGGCACAGGCGAGTCATTTCCCCCGGGAGGCCCGTTAATGAAAGTTCCGGCTCGAAATCGTGAGTTCGCCGAGCATCGACGAGAGGTCGATCAGGCGATGCGCGACCAGATGGGTGACGCGTTCCTCGCGCTGCCACACGCCCTCCACGCCCAGCAGCGACGACGCCAGCAATTCCTTGCGCTGCGCTTCGACCAGATCGGGCCAGACGATCACATTGATCACGCCCGTCTCGTCTTCCAGCGACACGAAGACCGTGCCGTTGGCCGTTCCCGGACGCTGGCGTCCCGTCACGATACCCACCGTGCGCACGCGTCGCCCGTGCACGCCGTCGGATTGCAATTCCTTCGCCGTGCGCACACGCATCTTTGTCAACTTCTCTCGCAGCAGCAGCAACGGATGACGTCTTAACGTCAGCCCCGTACTCGCATAGTCGGCCACGATGTCCTGCCCCTCGGCCATCGGCGGCAGCGCGACCTGCTCGTCGGCACTGCCCGGCGCGGCGTCGCGCAGGACCGTTGCCCCCAGCAACGGGGTAGGCGGCTGCCAGGCCGCCACGGTCCAACGCGCCTGACGTCGCCCACCGAGCAGTGCCGATAGGGCGTCCGCCGCGGCCAGTGCATCGAGATCCCGGCGCGATAACGTCGCGCGCGCCGTCAGATCGTCGATATCGGTGAAGGGGCGTTGCCTGCGCGCCGCCTCGATCGCTTTCGCGCCCTCGTCCGACAACCCTTTGACCAGCGACAACCCCAGTCGCACCGCCGGTCGGCGTGCATCCCCGCGTGCATCCCCGCGTGCATCCCCATACCGGCTGACTCTCGCCTCGGGACGCGACTCCACATCGCTCACGCACACATCCACCGCGCGAACTTCGACGCGATGCCGCCGCGCGTCCTGCACCAGTTGCGAGGCCGAATAGAACCCCATCGGCAAACTGTTGAGCAATCCGCACAGGAACATCTCGGGCGCATGGCACTTGAGCCACGCACTCGCATAGGCGAGCAACGCAAAGCTCGCCGCATGACTCTCGGGAAAGCCGTACTCGCCAAACCCCTCGATCTGTCGGCAGATCGCCTCGGCAAACTCCAGCGGATAGCCGTTCCTGAGCATGCCGTCGACGATGCGCGTCTGGAATTTTTCCAAACCGCCCTTGCGTTTCCATGCGGCCATCGAGCGACGCAATTCGTCGGCATCTCCTGCGGTGAAGTCGGCCGCGATCATCGCGATCTGCATGACCTGCTCCTGAAAGATCGGCACGCCCAGTGTGCGTTCCAGCGCAGGTTTGATCGCCTCGCAAGGGTAGTCGACCAACCTCGGATGCTTTCGCCGCTTCAGATACGGATGCACCATGCCCCCCTGAATCGGCCCGGGCCGCACAATCGCCACCTGCACCACAAGGTCATAAAACTTCGTGGGCTTCAAACGCGGCAGCATGCTCATCTGCGCACGCGATTCGATCTGGAAAACGCCCACCGTATCGGCACGGCGAATCATGCCGTAAGTCGCCGGGTCGTCACGTGGAATGTCGGCCAGCTCGATCGGCGCCCCCCGCCATTCGCCCAACAGATCGAGCGTGCGCCGCAACGCACTCAGCATGCCCAGCGCAAGTACGTCGACCTTGAGCAGCTTGAGCGTCTCGATATCGTCCTTGTCCCACTGAATGACATAGCGACCTTCCATCGCTGCCGGCGCAATCGGCACCAGACGCGAGAGCTTGTCGCGCGAGATCACGAAGCCGCCGACGTGCTGCGACAGATGCCGGGGAAAACCGATCAGTCGCGCGACCAGATCGGCCCACAGACGTGTGAGCGGCGCATCCGGCGAGAGTCCCTGCGCCGCCATGCGTGCGAGCAGATTCTCTTTACCGTCCCACCACTGCTGACTCTGCGCGACCTGCTCGACGATGGACAGATCGATGCCCAACGCACGCCCGGTGTCGCGCACCGCACTGCGCATGCGGTAGCTGATGACCGTTGCGGCCAGCGCCGCCCGATCGTTGCCGTACTTCCTGTAGATGTACTGGATGACGATCTCGCGTTTCTGGTGCTCGAAGTCGACGTCGATATCCGGCGGTTCCTTGCGCTCCTTCGACAGAAAACGACCGAACAGCACTTGCGCTTCATCGGGGTTCACCGCCGTGATGCCCAGGCAGTAGCACACGGCCGAGTTCGCGGCTGAGCCGCGCCCCTGGCACAGGATATTTTGACTGCGAGCGAAGCTCACAATGTCGTAGACGGTCAGGAAATACGGTTCGTATTCAAGCTCCCGAATGAGCTTCAGTTCCGTTTCCAGCAGCTTCCTCACCTTCTCCGGCACACCGTTCGGATAACGGCGTTTCGCCCCCTCCCAGACCTCCTGATGCAGATACGATTCCGGTGTGAACCCGGCCGGCACCAGTTCCTCCGGATACTCGTAGCGCAGCGTGCGCAAGTCGAAATGGCATCGCGACGCAATCGTGATCGTCTCGTCCAGTGCCGCTTTCGGATAAAGCCACGAAAGCCGCAGGCGGGGGCGCAAATGCTGCTCGGCATTGGCAGTGAGCGCCAGTCCGCACGCCTGCACCGGCTTGCCCAGACCGATCGCCGTGAGCGTGTCCTGCAATGGTTTGCGCGAGCGCACATGCATGAGCACGTGACCTGTGGCGACGAGCGGCACACCGCATTCGTGAGAGATTGCGCGCAGCCGCGCCAGATGCGCATCGTCATCGGCACGGTGGTGACGCTCCAGCGCCAGCCAGACGCGTCCCTCGCCAAAGGTGCGCGCCGCCCAGCGAGTCTGGGCCAACGTGCGCTCGTGGCTCGCACCGGGATCGGGCACGAGAATCATCAGGCACCCCCGCAAGCCACGCAGATGAGCGTGTGCCCCGGTCGGGGCGCTGAAGTCTCTCGCATGCAGGCGATAACTGCGGTTCGGCCCGCGCATACGCCCGAGCGTAATCATCTCCGACAAATTACCGTAGCCTTCGCGGTGCTGGGCAAGCGCGACCAGATGCACCGTGCCCAGTGCATCGAAGTGTCCGGGATCGATCAGTTCCGTGGAATCGCCGTGATCGCCGTGATCGCCTTGGTCGCCTTGGTCGTTGTAATGACTGTGGTTGGATGCCCTGGCGTCGACGCCGGACAGCGGGGTCCGAGCCTGCTGCTGCGGTTGAGGCGACAGCGACGGATGCAGTAAAGAGGACTGAGGCTGGAAGGACTGAGGCTGAGAGCACTGAGGCTGGGAGCAATGAGACTGGGAAAGATGAGACGCAGGCGGGTTCGATGTTCGACCTTCCGGGACCACCGGTAATGGCGACGAGGTCCCTTCCGGGGTCAGCCGAAACTCGCTGCCCACGATCAAAGCCATGTGCTTGTGTTCGGGTTTCGCCACTTCCGCCAGCGCCCGGACGACGCCGGCCAGCGAACACTCGTCGGTGATCGCCAACGCCGTGTATCCGAGATGCACCGCCCGCGCGACCAATTCTTCCGGGTGCGACGCGCCCCGCTGAAACGAAAAATTCGACAGGCAATGCAACTCGGCATACGCGGGCAGACTGCCGTCATCCTCACCGCGCAGGCGAGACGGATCGGCACCAGGCGTATCGATGCCGTCGTCGTTGGCGAGCAGCCCTTCGGCGGGCCCTTGCCATGAGAAGAAATCGTCGAAATTCATCGGACAGCCATTCCACCTGTCTCAATCTGCCTCAGCCGCCTTAGCTGCCTCAGCTGCCTCAGCCGAACAGACCATGCAAATACCACGCGGCATCGGCCCCTTTCACGGGACGCTCGCGAAACACCCACAGCAATGCCCCTGACGTATCGGCAGCAATGAAGTAGTCGCGCGTGACCGTACCCGGCTCCCACCACCCCGCCTCGATGCGCTCGGGTCCGCTCACCAGTTGCAACGGCCCCTGCCGCCACGGCCGCTCCTGTTGCACGCGCAATCGCTGCGGCGTATCGAGCAACCATGCCGGGCGCGGTGGCAAGGTGTTTGCGGTCTCCGGCAGATGACGGTTCGTCCCCGATGCCGCCCCTTGAGCCGCATGACCTGCGCCACGCCCGCCAGGATTGCTTCCCGCATTGCCTCCCGCATTGCATCCCGCATTGCCTCCATATGGCACGCTAACGAACGCCGCCTCGGGGCGATGATCGCCGCGCACTTGCAAACGTCGCACGTGCTCGTCTCCCAGACGCGCCGCTACGCGCTCCATCAGTTGCACGAAATCCTGCCGCTCACGCCCCGGCTCGGGCAGCAACGAACCGCTTTGCGGGACGTAAGGCGCCGTCTGCGTCACGTCGAGTCGCAGCGTCAGCACTGGCGCGACCAGCGGGGAACGGGCGAGCCGCTCCTTGCACAACGACAGCAAATGCGCCGGTGCCGCACTCGGCTCGGACAACCGGATGTCGAAGTGCGTCGGCGCCAGGGTTTCCCGGCCGAGCGGTTCGTGTTCGAGGATTAGCGTCAGGGCACGCGTTGCCAGTTGCCCGGCGGTGAGCCATCCCGTCAATTGCGCCAGCAGACGACGCAAGCCGAAAAGCAGCACGTCGACGTCGTGAGTGAGCGACGGTAACGGCAGCACCGCCTCGAAATACGGCGGTGCGCGATACCACGTCGGCGCCTCCGGCATCTCGCCATAGGCTCGGGCAAGCGAGGCAGGCAGTTCGCTGCCACACCGGCGTCTCACGCCCGCCGAAGGCAGCGCCCGCAATTCGCCCAACGTCGCACAACCGATCTGGGCAAGCCAGTCGAGCCACGGCCGGGCCTCGGACAACAACGCGACGGACAGCGAATCGAGTTGCTGGGGCAATGCCGCCAACGGGGGCGGCAACAAGCGCTCAGGAGGGTAAGCCGACGCGTTCGGTGCGTTCGATAGGTTCGGTGCGTTCGATACATTCGACCTGCCCGGCGCGAACGCCGTCATCGATGACGACGCATCCCCCGCCCTCGACGTCGGTGACGGCACCGTCACCGGCACGATCGAGCGGCGCGACGCCCGTGACTTCATCGCCGCCTGCATGTCCATCGTCGTCGGCGCATGGGGATCGACGCGCGCCGGCACCGCCTGCGCCGCGCGGGCGAGCAATGCTGCGGCACTGGCCGTGGCCGCGATGCCAAGCGAAGCCCGGTGCCCCAGCGCCTCTGCACTCTCCAGCACCTGCACCGCCAGCGAGGCCAGACCGCCGAACAAGCGCAAACTCGGCGCCACATCGATCACCACGCAATGCGGCGCGACGATCGCCACATCGGGGCCGAAGCGCAGCAATGCCAGGGCCAGGGCTTCCAGCGCCTGCGCTTCGGCGGCTTCGTCACGGTCATGAAACCGCGCCTGTGGCAACAGAGCCAGCACACCGCCGCGACGCATACCCGATTGCACCCCGGCTGCCTGCGCCGCCTCGCTCGCTTGCCAGACACGCGACTGCGCCAGCACCACCGTCGTGTCGGGCGATACCTCGGCTTGTCCGTCCGCCCTCACAGGGACAGATGCCAACTCAAGCGCCAGATATGGCAGATGCAGGGCGATCCAGCAGGCCATGCAAGACTCCGGAAGCAGAAATGAAAGAGACCGTGGACGGCACGGGCGAAGGAGCGGGATCCGGCCGGGCATGCAACGGCGTGGCGTCGTCCCGGCTTCCCGCCGCCGGGTGTGATGCGCGCGTATAGGGTGCCGGCAACGTCAACCAAAGCGGTTCGAGACGAGGGGGCCCGCGACGCTTGTGAAACTGCACGCCGAGCCGACTACCCTCGCCGACCGTCAGTCCCAATCGCAGCGATGCTGCCGAGGCGGTCGCGACCGCCGCCGCAGGGCGCATTACCCAGGTCAGCGTCTCACTGCCACCAGCGGCCACCTGAAGACGCCGGAGTTGCTCGGGCGTAGCCGACGGCAACCATGACAGCACCGCACCGCAGCAAGCACTCTTGAGCGCCTGCTCGGCGCACCACAGCATGTCGCGGTCTTCGACCCTCATGCCTCTCCTGGCTCCCATGCCCCCCCTCTCTCCCCTGTGCCTCATCTCCCCCGTGGGGTCTCCGAGGTCCCGCGGACTCATGCCGCGCTGGCGTCTGGACGATGCCGACGCCGCAGATACCGGACGCATCACTACGCTGAGCCAACGCAGATCGATGCCCCAGCCCGCCAGCGCCGGGGCATACGGCAACATGGGCGGGCCAATGACCATCACCGGCTTGCCCGCCTGCGTCAGCGCACGCAGTGCCGGCGCAAGCAAGCGCCACTCCCCGATTCCCGGACGCTCGCTTAACAACTCCGTCACCGCACCATGCGGCCACCCGGCGCCGGGTAGCTCGGCGTCGAGTTCCGCAAAACCGGTGGTATGGCCCGCGCGATGGCAATGTGCCAGTTCGCTGGCACGCCATAACCCGGCAGGCAAGGAGGAAAGCGGCAGAGCCATCTGGAGAATCAAGCACCCGAATACTGTATGAATGTACAGTATAGCAGTTCATGACGCCTTGACGGCCTTTCCATGCGCTGGCAATAACGTCGATGCCGCTTGCAGGCGAACGCCCGCCCGGCTAACGTGAGCGACGTTGCACGACAACCGCACAGACTCCGCACAAGCTCCGCATAAATTCCGCACGAAAACCCGCACGAAAGCCGCCCCTCATGCCGCTCCCGACTACCGCCACCGCCCCCTTCTGCCCCTCGGAGGTCAAGGGCAGCATCGTCATCGACGCGCGCCAATCGCGCTGGGTCAAACTCAAACGCTTCGCCGGTCCCGGCCTGCTCGTCGCCATCGGCTATATGGACCCCGGCAACTGGGCGACGGACATTCAGGCCGGTTCGCAATTCGGCTATTCGTTGCTGTGGGTCGTGGCGCTATCGAGCCTCGCGGCCATCTTTCTTCAAATGCTCGCGGCCCGGCTGGGACTGGTCGCCGGGCGCGATCTCGCCCAGGCCAGCTACGAACGCTACGGTCGCACAGGGCGTCTCGTGCAATGGATCACCGCCGAAATTTCCATCATCGCGTGCGATATCGCCGAGGTGCTCGGTTGCGCATTGGCGTTCAAGTTGCTGCTGGGCGTGCCGATCACGTGGGGGATCGTCCTCACGGCGCTCGACACGATGATCGTGCTCGGCCTGCAAGGCAAAGGGTTTCGTCAGATCGAAGCGATCGTTTTCGGACTGATCGGCACAATGGCGTTCTGCTTCGTCGCGCAAGTGGCAATGGTGCCGCCCGACTGGCATGCCGTCGCCGCAGGTCTCGTACCCGGCGCACCCAGTCATGACCGGCGCGACGCCATCGTGCTGGCGCTGGGCATCGTGGGCGCGACGATCATGCCGCACAACCTGTATCTGCACTCGTCCGTGGTACAAACCCGGCGGGTGATCGGCGGCAAGCGGGGCGACGTACGCGACACGCTCGCATTGGTGCGTATCGATACCTGGGGATCGCTGCTGATCGCCATGTGCGTGAATGCGGCAATTCTGATTCTTGCGGGTTCGGTCTTTCATGCCAGCGGGCAGACCAACGTCACCGATATCGAACAGGCATATCAGTTGATCACGCCGATTGCGGGGGGCGCCGCGGCGTTCATGTTCGGCCTAGCGCTGCTCGCTTCCGGACAAAGCTCCACACTTACCGGCACCATCGCAGGACAGGTAATCATGGACGGCTTCCTGCGCACCCGGATTCCGTGCTATCAGCGTCGGCTGATCACGCGCGGCCTTGCGCTCGTGCCCGCGCTGCTCGGTGTGCTGTGGCTCGGCGACGGTGCGGTAGGCAAGCTACTCGTGTGGAGTCAGGTATTGCTCAGCCTGCAATTGCCGTTCGCGATGTGGCCGCTCATTCGTTCGGTCAGCGACCCGCGCGTGATGAAAGGCCATGCGATCGCACGCCCGACGCAGGCGTTTGCGTGGTGCCTTTTCGTCGTGATTACCGGCACCAACCTGTTACTGATCTTTGGACTGAATTGACACGATGGCGGCACGGTATCGTCGTGCCGCCATCGCGCTTCACGCCGTCCATGGGTTTCGTCTTGCAAACCCGGAGACGGACGACGCCTGTCAAAGACCGAGATCGCTCAACCCCGGATGATCGTCGGGACGGCGTCCCAGCGGCCAGCGGAACAGGCGATCACTCTCGGCGATACGGGAATCGTTGATGCTGGCGTGGCGCACGGCCATCAGCCCTTGCGCATCGAACTCCCAGTTCTCGTTGCCATACGAACGGAACCAGTTGCCCGAATCGTCTCGCCACTCGTACGCAAACCGGACCGCGATGCGGTTGTCGGCGAACGCCCACAACTCCTTGATCAGCCGGTAATCGAGTTCGCGCTGCCATTTGCGTGTCAGGAATTCGACGATCTGATCGCGTCCACGCGGAAACTCGGCACGATTGCGCCAACGGCTGTCGACGGTATAGGCCAACGCAACTCGCGCAGGATCACGCGAGTTCCATCCGTCCTCAGCCATGCGGACTTTCTGAATTGCTGTTTCCTTTGTAAAGGGCGGAAGGGGCGGACGTGCTTCGATATCGGCCACGGCGAGACTCCTGTCGAAACGGTGAGGGGTGTGAGGGGAACGACTCGCCGAGTGTATCGCCAAGCCACATTCGCTGCCTGACGCAAGGGTACGGCGCGACGGATGCTACCGTCACAACACGGCAAAAACGCGTGCTACCATCAGCCCCCCTTATCAAGTCTTATAACAACAGTGACTCACAAACGATAGGGGGCATCAGATGTCCGCGCGGGCTGGTACGAACGACGAGCTACGAATGTCGAATGTCGCTACGTATCGCCTGGCGGGCCACATCACACTCAGGGGTATCACCGTGCATAAAAAGAAGTTCAGCTTTGCGCTGCTCGGCGCCGCCACGCTCTCTGTGGCAGTGCTCGGCGGTTGCGCTACCGAAAGTTCGCGTTCCATGGAAGTCGCCAAGGTCGAAAGTGCCAGCCGTCCGTACGTCGGTGTGCGCACGCCGATCGCCGTGGGCAAGTTCGATAACCGTTCCGCTTATATGCGCGGCGTTTTTTCCGATAACGTCGACCGCCTCGGCAGTCAGGCCAAGACGATCCTGATTACCCATCTGCAACAAACCAATCGCTTCAATGTGCTCGACCGTGACAACATGGCCGAGATCCGTCAGGAAGCCGACATCAAGAAAACGAAGCAAACGCTCAAGGGCGCCGACTACGTGATTACCGGTGATGTCGTCGAGTTCGGCCGCAAGGAAGTGGGCGACAAGCAGCTCTTCGGCATTCTCGGCCGCGGCCGCGAACAAATCGCCTATGCCAAGGTGAACCTGAACGTGGTCGACATCGCCACGTCGGAAGTTGTCTACTCGAGCGGCGGCGCCGGCGAGTTTGCCCTGTCCAACCGCGAAGTCATCGGCTTCGGCGGCACGGCGGGTTACGACTCGACGCTCAACGGCAAGGTCCTCGACCTCGCCATGCGTGAAGCCGTCAACAACCTCGTCGCCGGCATCGAAAGCGGCGCCTGGAAGCCCGGCAAGTAAACCGACCGACGCCTCTTTTGCCGCATGCCGCAGCGCGTGACATCTCATGCGCCCGATCTCGCACGTCAATACATCATGCGGGTTCGAACGCGATGCGATCGACGCGCAAGCGGCGGCATGTCTGCCAGGATCTCTATTGTCATGAATCGCACCATGTCATTTGGCCGCCTTGCCGTGGCGGCCATCGCCTGCGGCGCAATCGTCGCACTATCGGGCTGCGCCACGCAGCCCAAACCCCTTTACGACTGGGAAAGCTACCAGCCGCAGGTCTACGAGTACTTCAAGGGTGAACCGAAGGAAGCGCAGATCATTGCCCTGGAGCGTGATCTGGAAAAGATCAAGGCGTCCAATAACGCAGCGCCTCCCGGCTACCACGCTCACCTGGGCCTGCTCTATGCGTCGGTCGGCAAGTCCGACAAGATGGTCGAGCAATTCCGGATCGAGAAGCAATTGTTCCCCGAGTCTGCCAACTACATCGACTTCCTGCTCAAGAACAAGACCACGGAGGCCAAGCAATGATCGCCCGACTGTGTCAATGGATGATGGTCGCCGCGCTGGCCGCCGTGATGACCGGCTGCGCCGTGCATCAAGCCAGGCCGTACGACTACACCGCGTTCAAGGAAAGCAAACCGAAGTCGATTCTGGTGCTGCCGCCTCTCAATGAATCACCGGATATCGACGCGACTTACAGTGTGTTGTCGCAGGTCACCGTGCCGCTCGGCGAAGCTGGCTACTACGTGATGCCGGTCGCACTGGTCGACGAGTCGTTCCGTCAGAACGGCCTGAGCGTGGCTGGCGACATCCATCAGATCAGCCCTGCCAAGCTACGCGAAATCTTCGGGGCGGACGCCGCGCTCTACATCAAGATTTCGCAGTACGGCACGAAGTACATGGTGCTCGACAGCGCTACGGTCGTGACGGTCTCCGCCGAGCTCATCGATCTGCGCAATGGGGCGAAGCTCTGGAGCGGCGCAGCCAGCGCGTCGAACAACGAAGGCAACAACAACAGTGGGGGCGGTCTGATCGGCATGTTGATCACTGCGGCCGTCAAGCAGATCGTCAACAGCGTGTCGAACGCGGGCTATGCGGTCGCGGGCACCGCCAACGCACGCCTGCTGTCTGCCGGACGTCCTAATGGCATGCTTTACGGCCCACGCTCGCCAAAGTACGGCACCGACTAAGCCCCTGCTCTCTCGCGGATGCGAGGCCTTCGCATGTCAACAAACATGCCCCGGCGGGGGAACAGCGCCGGGGCACACCATGGCTTGCGCTGACCTGCACTGATTTGTGCTGATTTGGGGAAGAACGCACACCGGGACGTGTGGACGCCGGAAACGAGGCGGAAACGAGGCGGAAATGAAGCCTGGAAGAAGCGTAAACGACAAAGCCCGCCAAAACGGCGGGCTTATTCGTGCCAATCCCGGAACGGCAGGACGGCATCCGGACTCACGGCTGGGCGCCGTCGCACGTCATTACACAATGACGGGAATCGCCCGATGAGACGATCGACTTGCCTGGCTGCGCCAGCGACGACCGTTCGTCCGGAAGGACTTCAGACTTGCTTAGTAACCGGCGGTTTCGAGCGCGCGGATACGTTGTTCCAGCTCAATGATGTCCTTCGACTCAGCCAGGAACGCTTCACGACGACGACGCTCAGCAGTTTCGAACCAAGTGTTCACGACTTCAAACAGGGCGGCAAACATGACGTTTCTCCATTTCAATTAGTGTGCTGCATCGCAGCAGTGTTTCGCATTATATAGGGTTTTCCCGTTAAGGGTTAGCCCCTATATGGGAAAAACCAACAGAATCTGCTAGAGCGTCACTTCGAATGGAGTCGATTCCTGTAAATTTTTATTAAAATCAAATACTTAAATAACTCACACCACATCCGGACAAGGCTCCGCGGCACGCTGTCGCAGGGGACGATCAAAATCCGGAAGACAAAAAAAGCGCCGCTGGTGCGGCGCGTCATGGAAAAGAATCGCGGGCGTCATGACATCCCTGTCATGTCCCTGCATCCTCTTCGCCCCTCACGGGACGTGCCGCGCCACCTGCGCGTCGCCCTCGCCGACCAGCCCACCGTTTGCGGCACCGGTAGCGCCCGGATCGGGTGCGGAGGTCGAATGTGCCGCAGTGCCACAAGCGGCCATCGTATTCGAGCCGCCCTCGCCTTTCACCGCGGGGTTGCCAGGCAATTCCGCGGCTGCCAGCCCTTCCAGAATCGGGCAATCCGGCCGGTCGTCGCCGTGACAGTGCATGGCGAGATGCGAGAGCGTGTCACGCATGGCGACCAGTTCGCCAATGCGCTGATTGAGGTCGTCGACGTGCGATTGCGCCAGCGCCTTCACCTGCGCACTGGAGCGCCCGCGATCCTGCCACAGCGCCAGCAACTGGCGAATCTGGTCAATGCCGAAACCCAGGCGACGCGCCTGACGAATGAAGCGCAGCAGGTGGAGATCCTGTTCGCCATAACGTCGGTAACCTGCCTCGGAGCGCGGGCTCGGGGGCATCAGGCCGATACTTTCGTAGTACCGGATCATCTTGGCCGTAACGCCGCTGGCCTGTGCCGCTTGTCCGATGTTCATGGCGACCTCACTGGGGGGAACGAGGGTTGAACGACGGGAGAGAGGAGCCGTTCACGGCCTTTTCGGTGTCCGACAGCACGAGTCGTGCACTGATAGGCGCATGATCGGAAATCCGCGACCAGGGGCGCCCGTGCAAAACCTGCGCCCCTTCGATATGAAAACCGCGCGCATAGATGCGGTCAAGTCGTAAAAGCGGCAATCCGCTCGGAAAACTGCGAGCCGGACGGCCGACACTATTCTGGAACACTTCCGTCAACGCCAGCTTTTCGGCCAGCAAACGGTCTGCCTGATTGCTCCAGTCGTTGAAGTCGCCCGCGATGATCAGCGGGGCATCCGCAGGAATCGCGTCGGCGACCCGCTCCGTGAGCATTTCGAACTGGCGCCGGCGGCCCTGCCCGGCAAGCGACAAGTGCACACACAGGCAATGCAGCGGCTGTGACAATCCCGGCACGGCGATTTCGCAATGAAGCATGCCGCGCTTTTCGAAACTATAGGTCGTGATGTCGTGATTGTCCGATTTAACGATCGGATAACGACTCAAAATCGCGTTTCCGTGGTGACCGTGTTCGTAGACGACGTTGCGGCCATAAGCGTGGTCGCGCCACATGGCCCCCGCCAGGAACTCGTGTTGCGGCTGCACCGGCCAATTGTTATGACGCACCGCATGCCGCTGGTGCATACCCTGGACTTCCTGAAGGAAGACGAGATCCGGGGCAAGCCCCTCCAACCCCGCGCGCAACTCATGAACGCGCAAGCGGTTGAACGCGGAAAAGCCCTTGTGAATGTTGTAACTCGCGATATGCAGACTATTCATATTCGGCAGCATCGACTCCGTGCCGGAAGACAGACGATATCAACTAGATGATGCCGCTTTCGGCGAATTTCAAGACAGGTAAAGATTTAGGCAACGCAATCTACGGTATCCGCAGGTGCGTCGCCCCTCAAAATTTCATTATGCGCCGTTCCCCTTGTGCTGGGGCAAACCGCCCTCAAACGCCGACGCGGCGGGGCTCACGAGCCTGTTCCGGTCGCCCGGCTCCGTCTGCCAAACTCCCCCTGCCACGCTATTGCACTATCCCGCTGCTCCCCCGCCCTGGTCGGCGGGACGCCACCGACGCAGCAGCAGCGCATTACTGACGACACTCACGCTGCTAAGCGCCATCGCCGCCCCGGCAATCACTGGACTCAACAACCCAAGCGCCGCCAGCGGAATCCCCACGACGTTGTAGGCAAACGCCCAGAACAGGTTCTGACGGATCTTCGACCATGTGCGACGAGATACGTCGATGGCATCCGCCACGCGCAACGGATCGCCGCGCATCAAGGTGATGCCCGCCGTCTGCATCGCCACGTCGGTACCCGACCCCATGGCGATACCGACATCGGCCGCCGCCAGCGCCGGGGCATCGTTGATGCCGTCACCGACCATGGCTACGACCGCGCCGTCGCGCTTGAGTTGCGTGATGACGTCGGCTTTGTGTTCCGGCAGTACGTCGGCGTGCACCTCGTCGAGGCCCAGCGCGCGCGCCACCGCCCGGGCGCTTCCCGCGTTGTCGCCCGTGACCATGACGCAACGCACGCCCAACGCATGCAGACGATCGATGGCGGGCCGGGCGCTTGCCTTGAGCGTATCGCCGAACGCCAGCAGCCCAAGCAGTCGCGCCCGGGCGGACTCGCCCATCTGCTCACCGCCCGTCTCGATCAGCCAGGACACCGTACGCCCTTCATCAGCCAGTCTGGCTGCCTCCGGCGCCAGCGCCCCCTGCGAGACGCCGACTTCATCGAGCAAGCGCGCATTTCCCAGTTGGAGCATGTGCGCACGCTGTGCACCGGCCTCCGATGCGATCCGAATCGTCGCCCGCATGCCACGGCCCGGCAATGCCGCAATGTCGGATGCCACCGGCACCGCCGACGTCTGCCCGGCCTCTTCGACCGCCGACATGACTGCCTTGGCCAACGGATGCGAACTGCCGGACTGCACCGCGGCGGCCCACTGCAACAGCCTTTCGGCCGTTGTCCCTTCGGCAGGCAGGTAAGCGACCAGACGTGGCTTGCCCTCCGTTAGCGTTCCGGTTTTGTCGAAGGCCACGACATTGATGCGATGCGCCAGTTCAAGCGCCTCGGCATCCTTGATCAGAATGCCCTGACGTGCCGCCGCGCCCGTGCCGACCATGATGGCCGCAGGCGTTGCCAGACCCAGCGCGCACGGACACGCAATCACCAGCACGGCTACGGCATTGAGCAATGCCGCCTCAAGCCCGATGCCGAGAAGCCACCCGCCAACGACAGTGGCGATGGCGATCAGGACCACCACCGGCACGAACACTGCCGCCACCCGGTCCACGGCACGCTGGATCGGTGCCTTGCCGGCCTGAGCATCTTCGACCATGCGGATGATGCGCGCCAGCGCGGTGTCCGACCCGACTGCCGTCGTCTCCACACGCAGGGTGCCCGCACCGTTGATCGAACCGCCCACGACCTTGTCGCCATCGGCCTTGTCGATAGGCAACGGCTCTCCGGTCAGCAAGGACTCGTCCAACTGGCTCGCGCCCTCACGAATCACGCCGTCGACCGGCACTCGCTCACCGGCGCGCACCACCACCCAATCCCCCACACTGACCTGCGCAAGCGGGACCGAGACCTCGCTGGCGGCACCGTGCGGATCGCGCAGCACCCGCGCCGTTTCGGGACGCAACGCCGCCAGCGCCCGAATGGCCTCCACAGTGCGCCGCTTGGCGCGCGCTTCGAGCCACTTGCCCAAAAGCACCAACGTGATGACCACCGCCGCCGCTTCGAAATACAAATGCGGCATGGCGCCGGAAGGCGCACGCCACCATTCGTACAGGCTTAGACCATATGCCGCCGACGTGCCCAGCGCCACGAGTAAATCCATGTTGCCGCTGCCGGCCCGCACCGCCTTGTAGCCCGCGCGGTAGAACCTCGCGCCCAGCCAGAACTGCACCGGTGTGGCAAGCAGCCACTGCACCCACGGCGGTGGCATGACATGCACACCGAACGGCTCGACGAGCATCGGCAACAACAAGGGCAGGGACAACACCGCCGCCACGGCCACAGGCCACCATGCCGGGCCCTGTTCGGTCGCGTGGACCTGTGCCGGATCGGACACCACAGACGCCTCATACCCCGCTTTCTCGACTGCCGCAGTCAGCATGGCGATGTCCATGACCCCGCGCACGCCTCGCACCGCCGCACGCTCGGTCGCCAGATTGACGTTCGCTTCGATCACGCCCGGCACGTTACGCAGCGCCTTTTCCACACGTCCCACGCAGGACGCGCAGGTCATGCCCCCAACGGCGAGTTCGAACGATTGCTCTGCGATCTGATATCCGGCGTCGCTCACTGCCGCCTCGACGGCGCTCAGCAAGGCCGCAGGCGTGACGTCGGCACTCGCTTCGACGGCTGCCGTTTCGGTAGCGAGATTCACATTGGCATCTGCCACACCAGGGGCACGCCGTAACGCCTTCTCCACCCGCGTCACACAAGACGCGCAGGTCATGCCTTCGATACCGACCGACCAGTTCTGAGTCATTTATGAGCCTCCGTGAGGACTGTCATCATGCGTCACAGCATAGACCTTGCCATGACAGGAAGGTCAAGCCCTGTCTGGCACCTTGTTGCGTGTCACGTTCCGGGCCTTCCCAGCTCGACTCATGAAGCACTCGTCCACCACGATAGCGCCACCGGAACCGCCCATGTTTGGGGGACGTCTGACCCGTTACCCGATTCATCCGAAAAAAGCGCTTGAGCTTACTGCCGTGGGAAGGTCTATGATTTGTGTCACTGATCAGTGACATTCGTGCAACCGAAACGCTTTCAAGGAGAGCAACATGCAAGTGCAAGTCGAAGGGATGAGCTGCGGTCATTGCGTCAAGGCCGTCACGCGTGCGATCACCGAGCGGGATGCCGACGCCAAGGTCAACGTGGATCTCGGCGCCGGACGTGTCGACGTGCAAAGTGCATTGTCGCCCGCCGAAGTCAGCGCCGCCATTACGGAAGCCGGTTACACGGTGAAAGGCACGCAGGACTAAGTCCCCGATCGGCGCGGTCGGCGCGATCGGCGCCGGATGAATGTCCGGCGTCGGTCCATTCCCACGCGCGCCGCGCGGCCTTCGCTGCAAAGCCGTAACACCTTGTGCTACGCTCTGTCTCGCCGAATACGCAATGACGCCGCGCAATGAGTCACCAGGATTCACCGCCAAGCGACATACGTCCGGCAATACACGTCTTCAGGGCGGGGTGAAAGTCCCCACCGGCGGTATGTGACGCCGCGCAGTTCGCTGCGCCGTCATGAGCCCGCGAGCGCCTGCCAGCGTTGCTTGAGCGACATCGGCGGGGTCAGCAGATCTGGTGCGAAGCCAGAGCCGACGGTCATAGTCCGGATGAGAGAAGATGCGTCGACACCCGCGTGCTATGGGATGCCGTTCCATGGTCACGTCCGTTCGCATGCCCCGAAAACGTTTTTCGCCCGATTGACTTACGCGAGGAGCGTTTCATGTCCACCAGCACCAACCGCAATCCCCAAGCGGCATCGCAAGACACCGCATCGACCGACGATCTGCACGCCTACCCGGCGTTCGCCGATCTGCCGCCGGTCGAGGTCCGCCTGAGCGCCGCGCTCGACGCCATGCGCGAAGGCCGTCCCGTCATCCTGATGGACGATCTCGATCGAGAGAACGAGGCCGACCTGATCGTCGCCGCCGAGAAAATCACCTCCGCCACGATGGCCCTGCTGATCCGCGAATGCAGCGGCATCGTATGTCTTTGCCTGCCTGACGAGACGCTCCGACGCCTCGATCTGCCGCCCATGGTCGAGCAGAACCAGAGCCGTTACGGCACCGCGTTCACGGTGACGATCGAAGCGCGTCAGGGCGTAAGCACCGGAGTGTCGGCCGCCGACCGCGTAACGACGATTCGCGCAGCGATCGCCGACGACGCGCAACCGTCCGACCTGTCGCGCCCGGGTCACGTGTTCCCGCTGCGCGCGCAGCCGGGCGGCGTGCTCACGCGTCGCGGTCATACGGAAGGCTCCGTGGATCTGGCGATTCTCGCCGGTCTGAAGCCCGCTGCCGTGCTGTGCGAGTTGATGAACCCGGACGGCACGATGACGCGCGGCGCCGACATCGAGCGCTTTGCCAGGCAGCACGATCTGCCGATCCTCACCATCGACGAACTGGCGAACTACCGCCTCGGCCACGCGCAGGCAGCCTGATCCGCGTAGTCACCCAACGGCGCGGCCCGGCCGATGCAGTCGATCCGGCCGGTTTGCCCCCTTCGGTCTCGAGGCCCGACGGCAAGCGCGTCCAGCGCGCTTGCCGTCGACGCTTCCCTCTAACGCGAAATGAGCCATCGAGCGCGGGCACTCCTATAATCGCCCAGACAAGCCGAATGCCTAGCATCATAAAAGTTACGAGGAAGGGATCATGAACACGAAGCCGGACAACGCCACGGATGCCGCCGCTGTTCTGGCGCAATGGGAAGCCGACGAAGCCGCCGTGCGCAGTCGCATCGCGAAAGCGGGTCCTGCGCGCTACGGCGTGGCGACGCCGTCCGACGTGATCGGCCTGTCCGGTCAGGAGATCTTCGATGCGATGTTCGCGGGCAAGCTCCCGATGCCGCCGATCAGCGAAACGCTCGGCTTCATTGCGGTCGAAGTCGCCAACGGCCGGGCCGTCTTCCAGGGACGCCCGGCGCTGCCCTACTACAACCCGCTCGGCTCGATTCACGGCGGCTGGTTCGCCACCCTGCTGGACTCGGCCGTTGCCTGCGCCATTCACTCGACGCTGCCCGCCGGTCGCAGCTACACCACGCTGGAGCTCAAGACCAACATGGTGCGCGCCCTCACGCGCGACATTCCGCTCGTGCGCGCCGAAGGCAAAGTCATCCAGGCGGGGCGTCAGGTCGGTATCGCCGAAGGCCGTATCGTCGGGCCGGACGGCACGTTGTACGCTCACGCCACGACGACTTGCCTGATTTTCGATTTCCCGCCGAAGAAGGCGTAAGCGAAGACGGAAAGCGAAGCGAAGACGGAAAGCGAAGCGCATCGGTGGCCGACACCGACGCGCGCTTCCTGCGTTTGCGTTCGTCAAAGGAACAAAGCCCGCCGAAGGATGACCTTGGCGGGCTTTTTCATTTTCAGACGTGCTGGCACATCGTCAAACCCTCATGCAGCCTCAATGCGACGACGATCCGCCACCGCCATGCTCGCCGTCGGGCTGGTGTTCGAGCGTTTCCTTGAGGGCGATCTGCAGCTTGGCGTGCATCCGCACGAACCAGCTGCGCATGAGGATGGCCAGCACCACCGTCCCTGCCACGATCAGCACGATCATCTCGGTGGACGGCAGGATACTCGCCGAGAGCGCCGCCACCAGGAGAATGACGCCGACCATGGCGGCAATCGGCAGGATCTCGGCCACCACGCGCCGCACCTGGAACGTGTAGCGCCCCGTCAGACTCGGCGGTACCGACAGTTCCACCAGCAACAACGACAGCGACTTGAGCTTGCGATACACCGCGATCAGGAACGGCAACGACAGCACCAGTGCGCCGCCCCACACGACGGCACTTTGCAGGCTCGGATCCGAGACCCATGGCTTCATCAGTTCGGCAAGACGGCGATAGAAGAAGGCGCCGCCCAGGAAAATCGTCACGACAAGCGCCAGATTGATCGCCACGCTCACGACGATGCGACGCACGATCGTCACGATCGTGGCGCTGTCTCCCGTCAACTGAATGCTTTGCAGCCACTGGGTGTACTGCCCGAGCACGTACGACAGACGGCCCGGCATCGCCCGTCCCAGCCAGCCGGTGAACGGATCGGCGCTCTTGATGAGATACGGCGTCAGCAGCGTGGTAATGACCGAGACGGCCACGGCAATCGGATAGAGGAAGTCGCTGGTGACCTTGAGCGAGAGCCCGAGCGACGCAATGATGAACGAGAATTCGCCGATCTGCGAGAGTCCCATGCCGACACGCATGGACGTTCGCCCGTCCTGCCCCGACAGATAGGAACCGAGCCCGCACGAGACGATCTTGCCTACCACCACGGCCACCGTGATCACGAGGATCGGCCACACGTACGTGACCAGAACGTGCGGATCCAGCAAGAGGCCGATCGTGACGAAGAAGACCGCGCTGAACATGTCTCTGAGCGGTGCAACCAGCCGTTCGATCGTGTGGAGTTCACGCGCTTCGGCCATGATCGCGCCGATCAGGAACGCGCCGAGCGCCACGCTGTACCCCATCTGGATGACGAGCAGACAGAAGCCGAAGCACAGGCCGAGCACGACGACCAGCAACATCTCGTCGCTCTTGAATTTCGCCACGTAGGCCAGGATGCGGGGCACCAGCAAGATGCCCACGACCAGCGACACGACCATGAATAGCAGCAGCTTGCCCAGCGTGAAGGTGGCCTCGCCGGCGTCGACCTGACCGCTGATGGCGATACCCGAGAGCAGCGCGATCATGCCGATGGCGAGCACATCTTCCACGATCAGCACGCCGAAGATCAGTTGCGCGAAACGTTCCCGCTTCATGCCGAGTTCATCGAGCGCCTTGACGATGATGGTCGTCGAGGAGACGGCCAGCATGGCGCCCAGAAAGATCGAGTCCATCGCCTTCCAGCCGAAGAAGCGGCCGATCTCGTAGCCGATCCAGAGCATGAGCACAATCTCGGTGATGGCCGCGACGAACGCCGTCACGCCCACCCGCGCAAGCTTGCGCAGACTGAACTCCAGACCCAGCGAGAACATCAGGAACACGACACCGAGTTCGGCAAGGATTCCGATGGTCTTCTCGTCATGGATGAGCGCAAACGGCGGCGTGTAAGGCCCGATGATCACGCCAGCCACGATATAGCCGAGCACGACCGGTTGCCGGAACCGGTTGAAGATGACCGTCACGATGCCCGCCAGCAGCATGATGACGGCCAGATCCTGAATGAAGTCGATGGCGTGATGCATCCGATACGTTCTCCCCGCAGCGCGTTGCGCCGATATTGATGTTCTTGACCCCACGCCCGGAACGCGCCGCATCCCGATAAAGACGCTGCGAAGATACAAGGCGTGATGCTTGATGAAGGTGGGAAGCCGGTCAGGTGTTGCCCCCTGCCGACTTGATAGACGTTGCGTTCGCTCGCCCGGGTTGCCCCGTCCGCCCGGATCGCGAATCCTGATTGCGGCTTCCCGCTTTCCGCTTCCGAATGCCCGGGCAGATTTGCCACCGAAACGACCTTCTGCGAACCCCAGTGGGGCCTCCGGTTCGCACACCGGAACCGCAAATCAGACGAATATTCGGCCGGAAACCGGCGCCGAATCAATATACGCGATGGCTGGACACGCGTGCAACCCAAGATTGACGGGGCTTTTCATAAAAAATTCCCGTTTTTCACGTTGTTGTCTGAAATTTTTTTTCTTGCTTTTTGTCTCCTCCGCATGTGAAATATCACAAATATATCAAACGAATTTCACTTGCACCGCCATGCCGGCGTACGCAGGTGCGTTCCCGTCGTTCCCGGCGCCGCTATGCGTCGGTGTGTCTTTCACAGGAGTTGTCGACGTATGAGTTCTCGCTTGTCCTTTGCGGTGCCCGCCATTTCACGTGACGCCGTCGCTGTCCATGTCGACGTCGCGCTCGACACGTTGATCGTGGCCGGATGGGCCGGACGCGACGCGGCAGCCGTCGAGCATCACATCGCCGAGCTGGCCACGCTGGGCGTGCGCCGCCCGTCGAGCACGCCGTGCTTCTACCGTCTCGCACCCGCCCTGCTCTCTCAGGACGACGCCATCGACGTCGTTGGGCAGACGAGCAGCGGCGAAGCCGAATGCGTGCTCGTGCGTCAGGGCGACACGCTGCTCGTGAGCGTGGGCTCGGATCACACCGACCGCGAAGTGGAGGCTTATGGCGTGACCGTCTCCAAGCAGGTCTGCGCCAAGCCGCTCGCCCGCGACGCGTGGCACCTTGCCGATGTCGCCGCCCATTGGGATCGACTGGAACTGCGCTCCTGGGTGACACGCGATGGAGAGCGGCGCCTGTATCAGGAAGGCACCGTCGCCGGTCTGCTCTCGCCCCAGGAGTTGATGGCGAAGCTCGGTGCGGCGGGCTTGCCGTCGGGCGCGGCAATGTTCTGTGGCACACTCGCTGCCATTGGCGGCGTAGCGGGCGGCGAGCAGTTCGAGATCGAACTGCACGACCCGGTCCTCGGCCGCACGATCCGGCATCGCTACGCCACGCAGGCGCTGGCGATCGCCGACTGACTGCCCTTGCTCCCATGCCCAACGACACAGCCTTCGAGTCACGTCACAATGCCGATGCAGTAACGGCCACCGACATTTCGCCAACGACGCCTGATGGCCGCAGCCTGACCGAGCGCGCTTACGAAGCGATCAAGTACGACATCATCACGCTGCGTCTGCGCCCTGGCGAGATCCTCAACGAAGCGCAACTGATGCAGTCGACGGGACTCGGACGCACACCGGTGCACCAGGCCATGCACCGGCTGGCGCTCGAGGGGCTGCTGGTGATCCTGCCGCGCAAAGGCGCGATGGTCGCGCCCGTCTCGCTGAACGACGCCCTCGAGATCATCGACGTGCGCATGATCAACGAGACGTATTGCGTTGAACTCGCGGCGCGAGCGGCAACCCCGGGCGACCTCGCCGCCATGCGCGCCGTCCTGGCGGGGTCGCGCGAGGCCATTGCAACGCGAGATGTCGCGCAAATGATGCGTATCGACCGCGATTTCCATCTCGCGATCTCGCGGACCTCGCGCAACCATACACTCGCAGAGTTGCTGCGCGGTCTGCACGAGCGCTCGCTGCGCTTCTGGTTTCTCGCCCTGTCGACGCCCAGCCATCTGGAGGGCGTCTATGAAGAGCATCTCGAACTGTTCGAAGCGCTTGCCGCGCACGACGGCGAGCGGGCCCGACGGGCCATCGCCCGTCACATCGAAGAATTCCGCACCCATATTCTGAAAGCGATCTGAACATGAGCATCGACGCCATCGATCTGCAACGCCCCCTGTCCGAACTCGCCGCCGCGCTCGACGCCGGACGCACCACCAGCCGCGCCCTCACCGAGCAGGCGCTCGCGCGCATCGCCGACCCGGCCGGGCAGGGCAAGGTCGTGTTCACGCATGTCGACGCGCAAGCCGCGCGCGAGGCTGCCGACGGACTCGACGCATTGCGCCGTGCAGGCACACGCCTGTCGCCGCTGATGGGCATCCCCGTCTCGGTCAAGGATCTGTTCGACGTGGCAGGGCAGGTCACGCGTGCCGGCTCCACGGTGCTCGCCGACGCAGCCCCCGCCACGCGTGACGCCCTTGCCGTCGCGCGCCTGCGTCAGGCCGGGGCGGTGATCGTCGGGCGTACCAACATGACGGAGTTCGCCTTCTCGGGGCTCGGCCTGAATCCGCACTACGGCACGCCGCGCTCGCCGTGGCAACGTGAGGTCGGACATATCGCCGGCGGGTCGTCGTCGGGCGCTGCGGCGTCCGTGGCCGATGGCATGGCCGCCGTCGGTCTGGGCACCGATACCGGTGGCTCGATCCGCATCCCGTCGGCATTTTGCGGGCTGACAGGTTTCAAGCCGACGGCAGCTCGCACGCCGCGCGACGGCGCACTCCCCCTGTCGACGTCGCTCGACTCCGTCGGGCCCATCGGCCGCTCGGTCGATTGCTGCGCCAGGGTCGATGCCATTCTCTCGGGCCACACGGTGGATGAATCGCCCGCCATGGCGCGCGACGTGCGCGGCCTGCGCTTCGGTGTGTTGACCAACGTGGTGCTCGACGGCGCCGAGGCGGCAGCCCTCGCCACCTACGAACGTGCCCTCGCCACGCTCGCCAAAGCCGGCGCCACGTTAGTCGAGTTCACCTTCGCCCCGTTCAATGACTTGCCCGTCATCAACCGCTTCGGCTTCTCGCCCATCGAGGCCTATGCCTGGCATCGCAAGCTGCTGGCCGAACGCGCAGACGGCTACGATCCGCGCGTGCTCGTGCGCATTCGCAAGGGGGAGCCGGCAGGCGCGGCCGACTACATCGACCTGCTCAATGCACGGGCCGCCCTCATTGCCGCCGCGAACCCCGTCTGGCAAAGCTTCGACGCCGTGCTGTGCCCGACCGTGCCGCTCACGCCTCCGGCCATTGCCGCGCTCGAAGCCAGTGACGAGACCTTCACCGCCACCAACGCGCTGGTCCTGCGCAACCCCACCGCCATCAACATGATCGACGGCTGTGCGTTCTCGCTGCCGTGCCACGCGCCGGGAGACGCCCCAATCGGTCTGATGGCCAGCGGCGCGTCGGGCGACGATGCACGTCTGTTCCCCGTCGCGCGCGCCATCGAACACGCGCTGCGCTCGGCCGGACTTGTCGTCCATTGACCCTCGAAGGGCAACGCAAGCGTCTGATTTCGGGGTGAAAAGTTCCGTAACTTTTCAACTCACACGCGGCTTGGGCTGGGGTTACAATCCCAGCCCAAGTGCCTGCCGCCCGGCGTCATGCGGGGATCTGCGGGATTTGTGACGGTCTACCGCCCCGAAGTGAAATGAACGCTCAAATCGACCCGGCCCTGCGCCGCGAACGTCTGCTGTATCTCCTGCTCACCGTGGTTTGCCTTGCCTTGCTCGGCGGCGCCCTGTACTTCCAGTACGTGCTTCACGAAGACCCGTGTCCGCTATGCATTCTGGCGCGCTACGCGCTCGTGCTGATCGCGATCTTCGGGCTGGTGGGCGCGCTCTCGCGCGGATGGGCGGGCATTCAGGTCGCGCGCGTGCTCGCTGCACTCTCGGCCATTGGCGGCATGGCCGCTTCGGCCTATCTGATCTATGTGCAGGCCAATCCGATGGTGAGTTGCGGTTACGACGTCGTCGAAGCGTTCGTGGACAACCTGCCGACCTCGCGACTGCTGCCGCAGGTCTTCCGGGTGCAGGGCATGTGCCAGACGTTGTATCCGCCGATCCTCGGCCTGACGCTGCCGATGTGGTCGCTCACCGCGTTCGTCGTGATTTTCCTGTCGCTCGCGTTGCATCGCCCCCGCCGCGCCATTTCGTTGCGCTAAGACGCTAAGACACCAGAACGCCTTCCTCTCAGGGTCTCACCAGCGCCGGCGCATCCGTTGCAGCCCGGGTCGCGGCGTCGAGTTCCGTGGCCACTTCGGCAATGCGCCGCCGCAACCACGTCACCTCCGGGGCGGCGTGGGTGCGCTCATGCCATAGCTGATAGAAACGCATCGGCGGGAAGTCGATCGGCGACGGCACCACGCGAATCGGCAGATAGCGCGCGTAATGCTGCGCGAACTGGCGTCCCGTCGTGAACACCAGATCGGTGCGCATGAGCACGTACGGCACCAGTCCGAAGTACGGCATCGTCATCTGGATATTGCGACGCAGGCCCTGCTCGGCCAGATAGCCGTCGATGAAGCTCTGGCGCTCGGCCACGTAAGGCATCGGCGCCAGATGCGGCAACTCGAGGTAGTGTTTTAGCGAGATGCCCTTGTTGGCGAGCGGATGCTGCGCGCCGAGCATGCAGACCACTTCGTCGTCGAACAAACGCGACATATGCAATTGCGGCGGTGGCTCCAGCCAGTTGCCGATCACCACGTCGAGCGAACCGTTCTCCAGCGCCCCGGCGTAATCGAACCCGGCATTGATTGGCTGGACATGCAGTCGCGCCGAGGGTGCGTCGCGGCGCAGCACTTCGGCGATATTCGGCAGGAAGACGGCGTCGAGATAGTCGGGCGCGCCCAGCCGGAACGCCCGTGTGGTGGTCTGAGGCGCGAATTCCGTGCTGGGATGCGTGATACGCTCGATGGCGGCCAGCGCATCGGTGGCGTAGCCCAGCAGTTCCCGGCCGCGTTCGGTGGCGACCATGCCGCTCTTGCCCCGCACCAGAATGGCGTCGCCGGTGATCTCGCGCAAGCGGCGCAACGAGTTGCTGATGGCCGGTTGCGACTGGCCCAGCTTGAGCGCGGCGCGCGAGACACTTTGTTCGGTCAGCAGCGTATGAAGCACCCGCAGCAGGTAGGCGTCGATCTGTTCGCGGGGTCTTTGCATGGGTGGGGCGCTCTGGTGGCGTGTCGAACACCGGGAAACGGCGGGTTGAGCGGTAGTTTATGACAATGGCGCGTCATCGGGGCGCCCGAATAGCCATCATCATGGCAGCGAAATATTTCCCCATGCCGCCGGTGCTATCTTCGGCGCATCCCTCTGCCGGCCGTTCCGATACAAGATACGCCCGGCCCTCCAGCCATCACACTGCACTACACTGAGAACCATGGAGACACAAGCCATCCGCTTCTTTTACCGCGGCAAGGTGCATGAGGTCACTGGCGAAGCCACGACCCGCACCGTGCTTCAGTACACGCGCGAAGCCCTGCACTGCACCGGCACCAAGGAAGGATGCGCCGAGGGCGACTGCGGCGCCTGCACGGTCGTGATCGGCGAGCTGGCCGACGATGGCGGCGTGGCGCTGCGTGCGGTCAACGCCTGCATCCAGTTCCTGCCCACGCTCGACGGCAAGGCCCTCTTCACGGTCGAAGACCTGCGCGCCGCCGACGGCACGCTGCATCCGGTGCAGCAGGCGCTGGTGGATTGCCACGCTTCGCAGTGCGGCTTCTGTACGCCGGGCTTTGTGATGTCGCTGTGGGCCATGTACGAAAATCGCCCGGTGCAGGCGGGATGCCCGAGCCGCCGCGAAATCGACGACGTGCTCTCCGGCAACCTGTGCCGCTGCACCGGCTACCGCCCGATCGTCGATGCCGCACAAAAGATGTTCGACCTGCCGCGCCGCGAATTCGATCGCAAGGCGCTGGCCGAACAACTCCAAGCGTTGCAGCGCGGCGACACCCTCACCTATGAACACGACGCTCAGATCTTCCACGCACCGCGCACGCTCGCCGAACTGGGCCGACTGCGCGCGGCTTACCCGGATGCCCGCCTTCTGGCCGGCAGCACGGACATCGGCCTTTGGGTCACGAAGCAATTCCGCGAGTTGAAGCATCTCATCTACCTCGGCCAGGTGACTGAGCTTCGAGAGATCTCGGAAGGTCCGGACGGCCTCTATATCGGTGCGGGCGCCCTGCTCAACGACGCATTCGACGCGCTCGTGAGGCACTACCCGGATCTGGCCGAATTGCGTCAGCGCTTCGCGTCGTTCCCGATCCGCAACGCGGGCACGCTCGGGGGCAATGTCGCGAACGGCTCCCCCATTGGCGATTCGATGCCCGCGCTGATCGTGCTCGGCACCCGCATCGTGCTGCACCGCGAAGGCGTCGTGCGTGAAATGCCGCTCGAAGACTTCTACCTCGCCTATCAGAAGACCGCACTCGAAGCGGGCGAATTCGTGCAGGGGATTCGCGTGCCGCTGCCAGCCGCCGCACAACGCTTTCGGACCTACAAGCTCGCCAAACGCTTCGATCAGGACATCTCCGCCGTGTGTGCCGCGTTCGCGCTCGAGCTCGACGGCGACACCGTGCGCTGCGCCCGTGTCGCTTTCGGCGGCATGGCGGCAACGCCCAAGCGCGGCAACGCCATCGAAGCGGCGCTGACCGGTCAGCCGTGGACGGAGGCCACCGTGCGCGCGGCCATGGCCGCCGTGCCGAGCGACTATCAGCCGCTGTCCGACATGCGGGCGACGAGCGCTTATCGTCTGGCCGGTGCACAGAATCTGCTGTATCGTTTTTTCCTGGAAACGCGCACCGACGCGCCGCTTGCGGCGCACGAAGTCAACGCGTTCGCCAACGTCTAACCGGAGCCGCCCATGAACACGCAAGTTGAAGGCTTCATGACGCAGACCGCTCAGACCGCCGCACAGGTCGGCCGCTCGCGCCCGCACGAGTCGGCCGAGCTTCACGTGGCCGGCGAGGCCACGTACACCGACGACATCCCCGAACTGCAAGGCACGCTGCACTGCGCGCTCGGCCCGTCGCCCAAGGCGCACGCCCGCATCCTGTCGCTGGATCTCGACGCCGTGCGTCGTGCGCCGGGTGTGGTCGCCGTGCTCACCGCCGCCGACATCCCCGGCGTGAACGACTGCGGCCCCGTCGTGCACGACGACCCGATTCTCGCGGACGGCATCGTCCAGTACATCGGGCAGCCGATGTTCGCCGTGGTGGCCGAATCGCACGACGCCGCCCGCCGCGCCGCACGTCTGGCCAGGGGCGAATTCGAAGACCTGCCTGCCATCCTCACGCCGCAAGCCGCCAAAGCCGCCGGCGCAGGCGTGATCCCGCCGATGCAACTGCGTCGCGGCGACGCCGATGCCGCCCTGCAGGCTTCGCCGAACCGTCTCACCGGCACGTTCGAATGCAACGGGCAGGAGCAGTTCTATCTCGAAGGCCAGATCTCGTACGCGATTCCCAAGGAAAACGACGGTCTGCAGATTTATTGCTCGACGCAGCACCCGAGCGAGATGCAGGCGCTGGTCTCGCACGCGCTGGGCTGGCATAGCCATCAGGTGCAGGTCGAATGCCGTCGCATGGGCGGCGGTTTCGGCGGCAAGGAGTCGCAGTCGGGCCTGTTCGCCTGCGTCGCCGCGCTGTGCGCGACGCGTCTGAAGCGGCCGGTGAAGCTGCGTCTGGATCGCGACGACGACTTCATGATGACGGGCAAGCGTCACGGCTTCTATTTCGAATACGACGTCGGCTTCGACGACGACGGCCGCATCACCGGCGCCAAGGTCGACATGACGTTGCGCGCCGGCTTCTCGGCGGACTTGTCCGGCCCCGTCGCCACACGCGCCATCTGCCACTTCGACAACGCCTACTACGTGCCGGATGCCGATCTGCGCGCCCTGTGCGGCAAGACGAACACCCAGTCGAACACCGCGTTTCGCGGCTTTGGCGGCCCGCAAGGCGCGCTCATCATGGAAGTGCTGCAAGACGCCATCGCGCGGCGTCTGGGCAAAGATGCCCTCGACGTTCGCCGGGTGAACTTCTATGGCAAGACCGAGCGCAACGTCACGCCGTACGGGCAACTCGTGAAGGACAACATCATTCACGAACTGGTCTCGGAACTGGAGCGCACCAGCGACTACCGCGCGCGGCGCGACGCGGTTCGCGCCTTCAACCGTACGAGCCCGGTACTACGCAAGGGGCTGGCGCTCACGCCGCTCAAGTTCGGTATCTCGTTCAACGTGCAGGCCTTCAATCAGGCCGGCGCCCTGGTGCACGTCTACCGCGACGGTTCGATGCTCGTGAACCACGGCGGCACCGAAATGGGTCAGGGCCTGAACACGAAGGTCGCGCAGGTCGTCGCCCACGAGCTAGGGGTGGACCTCTCGCACGTGCGTGTGACGGCCACCGACACGAGCAAGGTCGCGAACACCTCGGCGACGGCCGCGTCGACCGGCGCCGACCTGAACGGCAAGGCCGCGCAGAACGCCGCATGGCAGATCCGCGAGCGTCTGGCCACGTTCGCCGCGCAAAAGTACGGCGGCTCGGCCAAGGACGTGAGCTTCGCCAACGACATCGTCAGCGTGAACGGCAACGACATCCCCTTCCCCGAACTCGTGGAAGCCGCCTACTGGGCACGCGTGCAACTGTGGTCCGACGGTTTCTATGCCACGCCGGGCCTGTCATGGGACGCCAAGACGATGAACGGCAATCCGTTCTACTACTTTGCCTACGGCGCCGCGGTCTCGGAAGTGATGCTCGACACGCTCACCGGCGAGTGGCGTCTGCTGCGCGCCGATGTGCTGCACGACGCCGGCAAGTCGATCAATCCGGCGCTCGACATCGGTCAGGTCGAAGGTGCGTTCATTCAGGGCATGGGCTGGCTGACGACGGAGGAGCTGTGGTGGAACAAGGACGGCAGGCTCATGACGCACGCGCCGTCCACCTACAAGATTCCCGGCATCAGCGATTGCCCGACGGACTTTCGCGTCGCGCTGTATGAAAACGCCAACGTCATGGACTCGATCCATCGCTCGAAGGCGGTCGGCGAGCCGCCGCTGCTGCTGCCGTTCTCGGTGTTCAACGCGCTGCGCGATGCGGTGGCGAGCGTCAACGACTATCGCGACGAGCCGGTACTGAATGCACCGGCCACGTCCGAGGCGCTCCTTATGGCGATCACCGAACTTCGCAGCCGGAGCGCCGCCTGATGCACCGTTGGGTCGACGCCGCTCACAAGCTGCTCGTTCGCGGTGAAGCGGCCGTATTGGTGACGATCGCACGCGTGGAGGGTTCGGCGCCACGCGAAGCCGGCACCCATTTGCTCGTCACGCGCGAACAGGTATGGGAGACGATCGGCGGCGGTCATCTGGAATGGCGGGCCATGGATGTGGCCCGCCAACTGCTGCGTCAATACGGACATCAAGGTGCGCGACACGTCGAGCGCTTCGCGCTCGGCCCCAGTCTCGGGCAATGCTGCGGCGGTGCCGTCACCCTTGCCTTCGAAGTGCTCACGCTGGCCGATCTGGCCTGGGTGAGCGCGCTGCACAAGCGTCTGGCAGCCGGTCAAGCGAGCCTGCGCAGTGTGGCGTTCGGTGCGCCGGGAGCCGATGCGGCGGCCAGTCAGCAACAGGGCGGCCCGGTACTGCTCAGTGAGCTCGACGCCGACGAGCCGCTGGCGCATCCGCACACCCTCACCCGCGACGCCGACGATGCCGCGTGCTCCTTCTGGCAGGGCAGCGATGGCTGGTTGTGGCTGAGCGAGCGACTCGCGCCGAGCGACTTTCACATCGTGCTCTTCGGCGCGGGGCATGTCGGACAGGCCATCGTGCAGGTGCTGGCGACACTGCCATGCCGCGTGACATGGGCCGACGAGCGCACCGAGACGTTCCCCGAATCGGTGCCGCCGAACACTTCGGTCGAATCGACCGACACGCCCGAGGCAATCGTCCCCGAAGCGCCACCCGGCACATTTTTTCTGGTGATGACGCACAACCATGCGCTCGATCAACGCCTGTGCGAAGCCATTTTCAGGCGAGACGATTTCGCCTATTTCGGGCTGATCGGGTCGATGACCAAACGTCGGCAGTTCGAGCATCGCCTGCGCGATCGCGGTGTGCCGCCCGAGCGCTTCGCACAGATGATCTGCCCCATCGGCGTGGCGGGCATCACGGGCAAGGCGCCAGCGACGATAGCGATTGCGGTCGTCGCGCAGTTGCTGCGCGTGCGCGAGCAGCAGGTGCAGCAGACGCATTTGAGCGCACCGGCGCCGACACCTGACGACGGCGTCGCGGTCTGATCGCGCGCGCCCCGCTCACCTCACCCACGGTGACCGGATGACCGGCAAGCGCCTGCGACGGTAAAATCCCGCCCATTCCCCCCCTGAACCAGACATTTCCATGCCACTCACGCCAGAACTTGCCAAGACCCTTTGCGCCATGCCCAAGGCGGAACTGCATCTGCACATCGAGGGCACGCTGGAGCCCGAGCTGATTTTCCGGCTCGCCGAGCGAAACCGGGTGAAGCTCCCGTACCCCAGCGTGCAGGCCCTGCGCGACGCCTACGCCTTCACCGATCTCCAGTCGTTCCTGGACATCTACTACGCGGGCGCGAGCGTGCTGCTCACCGAGGACGACTTTTACGACATGACGCGCGCCTACATGGCGCGCGCGGCCGCCGATAACATCCGTCACACCGAGATCTTCTTCGATCCGCAAACGCACACATCGCGCGGCGTATCGATGGCGACCGTCGTCAATGGCATCGAGCGCGCGCTGGCCGAGGCCGAAACGCGCAACGGCATCACGAGCCGCCTCATTCTGTGCTTCCTGCGCCATCTGCCCGAAGACGATGCGCTGCAAACGCTGGAAACGGCGCTGCCGTATTTCAACAGCCATGGGCACCGTCTCGTGGGCGTGGGACTCGACTCGTCCGAGCAAGGCCATCCGCCCAACAAGTTCGCCCGCGTGTTCGAGCGCTGCCGCGCGCTCGGCCTGCGAATCGTGGCCCATGCCGGTGAAGAAGGGCCGCCCGAGTACATCCACGAAGCGCTGGACATGCTGCGCGTCGAGCGCGTCGATCATGGCGTGCGCGCCATCGAGGACGAGGCGCTGCTGGACCGTCTGGCCCGCGAGAAGATTGCGCTGACGGTGTGTCCGCTGTCGAACGTGCGTCTCAAGGTGTTCGACCACATGGGGCAGCACACGCTGCATCAACTGCTCAAACGCGGTCTTGCGGTGACGATCAACTCGGACGACCCTGCCTATTTCGGCGGCTACCTGAACGAGAACTTCCTTGCCACCTTCGACGCCCTCGACATGACGCTCGACGACGCTTACACGATGGCAAGGAACAGCTTCGAAGCATCGTTCATCGACGACAGCGAGAAGCGTCGACTGGTAGGAGAACTGGCGCAGTTCCGCGCCGCGCAGACCGTATGAATGCATGAACGTCGGACGGCCGGAAGGCCGTGACGGCTGCGACATAAGGCGCCGGGAAGGACTCTCGCCGCACAGCCCGCAAACGCCCGAATCACTCGGGCGTTTTTTTGTGTCTGCGCGGCCAGCATTGCACACCGGTTTGCTCCGGTTTGCTCCGGTTTGCTCCGGTTTGCTCCGGATGTCTCCGGATGTCTCCGGATGTCTCCGGATGTCTCCGGATGTCTCCGGTTGGCGCAGGGTGGCGCTGATCGCTTCCGATTCGCTCGCCACATTACCTCGCGATGATGTGGAACATTCCGCATGGGGAATATTTTCACCGGGACCCGATGCTATTTTTCGAGCGTGCCCTGCCGGACCTCCAAGGTGCCCCCACACCCATTGACCTCAGGCGCACTCAACATAGAACATATCGGAGACAACACCCCATGGACTCATCGCTCAGCCCCCCGGCGAGTAATGGCCTGCCCCCGGCCCAGACCTCTGCCGCCCCCGACGCGGCCCCCGATCACACGCGCGTGGCGGGCGCGCAACCGGCCTCCGTGCTTGACCGTTATTTCGGCATCACGGCGCTCGGCTCCACGTTTCGGACCGAAGTGATCGCGGGTATCACGACATTTCTTGCGGCGATGTACATCATCGTCGTGAATCCGGCGATTCTGTCCAAGACGGGCATGGGCTTCCCGGCGGCCCTCACCGCCACGGTGCTCATCAGCTTCTTCGGGAGCTGCGCGATGGGGCTCTACGCCCGCAACCCGGTTCTGGTCGCCCCCGGCATGGGCCTGAACGCGCTTTTCGCCTTCACGATGGTGCTCGGCGTGGGCATGCCCTGGCAGACAGCGCTCGGTTGCGTCTTCTGGTCGGGCATTCTCTTCGCACTGCTGGCCGCCCTCAACGTGCGACGCTTCGTCGTCGAAGCGATTCCGGCGAACCTGCGTTACGCGATTTCGTGCGGCATCGGCCTGTTCATTACCGTCATCGGTCTTGTCAATGCCAAGCTGGTGGTGAGCGATCCGGTGACGGTGGTGCGTCTGGCGCACTTGTCGCCGCCGACGGTCACCTTCCTCATCGGTCTGGCGCTCACGACCGTGCTCGTTGCCCGCCGCGTGAACGGCGCACTGATGATCGGCATCGTCGTCACCACCCTCATGGCCGTGCCCATCGGGCGGCTGTGGGGCGACGGCAGCGGGTACTTCCCCAAGGAAATCGCGACGGCCACGCTGGTGAACTTCCAGGGCTTCTTCGCCGCACCGGACTTCTCGGGCATCGGCCAGCTGGACCTGCTCGGCGCGCTGAAGGTGGCCTACCTGCCGTTCATCTTCGTGATGCTCTTCACTGCGTTCTTTGATACCCTCTCGACCTTCATGAGCATTGCCGAAGCGGGCAACATGAAGGATCGCGACGGCAACCCGCGCAACATGCGTCAGGCGATGATCGTCGACTCGTTCTCGGTGCTGATCTCCGGCCCGCTCGGCACGAGCCCGGCGAATGCCTACATCGAATCGGCGGCAGGCATTGCACAGGGAGGCCGCACCGGACTGACCGCCGTGGTTTGCGCGCTGCTGTTCCTGCCGTTCCTGTTTCTCTCGCCGATGCTCTCGCTGGTGCCCGCCATCGCCACCGCCCCGGCGCTGATTCTCGTCGGTGTGTTTATGATGGAATCCGTGGCGCGCATCGAATGGCACAGAATGGACGAAGCCATCCCGAGCTTCATCGCGCTCGTGATGATTCCGATCTCGTACTCGATTACCGACGGCATCGCCTACAGCTTCCTCGCGTTCGTCGTCCTCAAGCTGTTCACGGGACGCGTGAAAGAGATCAAGCCCGCGATGTGGGTCGTGGCAGCGCTCGCCGTGCTGCTGCTCACGCAAATGTAACGACAGAAGGCCCCGATGATGTCTACCGCAAACGAAGCCACGCAGGGCGTACGCGCTGTGCGTGCACAACTGGTCTACTTCACGCACGATCCCGCGCGTGCTTACCTCGACGGCACGCCGGGCACGGTGCACCACACCGACGGTATCGTCGCGTTCGAGAACGGGCGCATCGTCGCCGTGGGCGATTACGCCAAAGTGGCTCCCACGCTGCCCGTGGACACGCCCATCGACGACCTGCGCGACAAGCTCGTCACGCCGGGCTTCATCGACACGCATATCCACTATCCGCAGACGGACATGATCGCGTCGCCTGCGCCGGGGTTGCTGCCGTGGCTCGAGAAGTACACATTCCCGACCGAGCGCCGCTTCGAGAATCCGGAATATGCGGCGGACGTCGCCCGGTTCTTCCTCGACGAACTGCTGCGCGGCGGCACCACCAGCGCACTCGTCTATTGCACGGTGCACCCGGGCTCCGCCGATGCCTTCTTCAAGGAAAGCGACACGCGCAATCTGCGCATGGTCGCGGGCAAGGTGATGATGGACCGCAACTGCCCCGAGTTCCTTCGCGACACGGCCGAGAGCGGTGCGCGCGACAGCGAGGCGCTGATCCAGCGCTGGCACAACAAGGGTCGTCAGTTGTACGCACTCACGCCGCGCTTTGCGCCGACATCGACCGAAGCGCAACTCGGCGTATGCGGCGAACTCGCGCAACAGTATCAGGACGTGTTCATCCAGAGCCACGTTGCGGAGAACACCGACGAGGTCGAATGGGTCCGCTCGCTGTTCCCGGGCCATCGCAGCTACCTTGACGTCTACGATCACTACAAGCTGCTGCGCAAGCGTGCCGTGTACGGCCATTGCATCTGGCTCGATGAGCACGACCGTCGCCGCATGTTCGAGACGGGGGCCGTGGCGGCGCACTGCCCGACGTCGAACCAGTTCCTGGGCAGCGGTCTGTTCGACTTCGCCGCCGCGCAAGCTACGCGCATGCCGGTGACGCTCGCAACCGACGTGGGGGGCGGCTCGACCTTCTCGATGCTGCAGACGATGAACGAGGCGCACAAGGTGGCGCGACTGTCCGGCTACCATCTTTCGGCCGAACGCATGTTCTATCTCGCGACCGAAGGCGCGGCGCATGCACTGGATCTGCATGGCGCGATCGGCACACTGGCCGTCGGCGCCGAGGCCGATTTCGTGGTGCTCGATCCGAAAGCGACGCCGCTGCTCGCGCGTCGTACCGCACTGGCCGAGTCGCTGGAGGAATTGCTGTTCGCCTTCGCGATGCTGGGCGACGACCGCGCCATTGCCACGACCTACGCGGCTGGCAAGCCCGTGCATCGACGCACCGCGCACTGACCCTCGGTGGGTCGTCGGCGACCCAGTGCGTCTTAGTGCACTTAAGTGCACCTAAGTGCGCCTGAGCGCCTTCGGCAAGGGTTTGATGGCTTACGCGTGGGCGCGGATACGGCGCCTTGGCTCGCATCCGCTCCCACGCGGTCGCCGACCGTGCGCAAGGGGCATACGGTCGGGGATCTCCTTGGGCAGCCGCTGGCTGCCCTTTTTTGCTTTTTCCCCGGGTATCACGGCATCACAGGGGCACGGCGTCGCGGCTCCCCATCCAGCGAATGCCGCGCTTGCGCGAGTGCCGCTCGCCAGTGCTATAATCCGCTCCGATTCATTGGGGAGTAGCCGCCCTGTCATAGACATCTGTCTTCGGCGGGGGCGTACGTCAACAAACTTGGCCGGTTCCGGCTATGGCGTGCGCAGCCCTCGGGCCTGGCGAGACCGATGACGATGCTTCCGCCAACCGGGCCGGGATGCATTGTCATTGGCTCGCAATTACACGGCCCGGCGGAGAAAAAAAGGTGTCCCCCTTCCTCGTATCGACCGGTGTGGTCGCGCTTGCCGAAATCGGCGATAAAACCCAACTGCTGTCCCTCGTGCTCGCTGCGCGCTTCAAGAAGCCCGTGCCGATCATTCTCGGAATCTTCGTCGCAACGCTCGTCAACCACGGTTTTGCCGGCGCCGTCGGCGAATGGCTCTCCACCGCGATCAATCCCGCCATCATGAAATGGGCCGTCGTGGCCTCCTTCATCGGCATGGCGATCTGGATTCTCATTCCCGACAAGCTCGACGACGACGAGGCCGACACGCGCCGCAAGTTTGGCGTGTTCGTGTCGACCATCATCACGTTCTTCATCGCCGAAATGGGGGACAAGACGCAGATCGCGACGGTCATGCTAGCCGCGCGCTATCAGGACTTCTTCGGCGTCGTGGCAGGGACCACGCTCGGCATGATGCTCGCGAACGTGCCTGCGGTGCTCGTCGGCCACAAGTTCTCGGGACGCCTGCCCACGCGCGCGGTGCACGCGGTGGCCGCCGTGATCTTCCTCGTGCTCGGCATCGTCACGTTGATGCAGTAATGCCCCAACGGCGCGAGTGATCGGCCCGCAACCGGTCGAGCACTCGCGCCGTTGGTATGACCGCCGTTGGTATGGCTTATGGCGGGAACGCGGAAATGATGAGCAGACCTGCGACCGGACTTACTTACCGACCTTTTGCTGCACGTTGACCGTCTGCCCGCTCGGGAACGGCAATTGCCGGAGTGCCGCGTCGATCAGAAACGGCATGGCCGACGCCATCGAGGTACCGGCATCGCTCGTGTTGGCCTGCACGCGGTAGACCTCCTTGCCGCTGGCGCGGTCGGTGAACCGCAACTGCAAACCGGCGAGTGCGTACGGATAGTCGCGTTGCACATACGCGGGCGGCCCGGCGTAGGGATAGCCATACCAGCCCCATGGGCGGCCCCACGGCCCCCACGGGCCGGGGGCGAACATCGGATCGTACGCCGGCTCCGTCACGCGCATCATCTGCTGTTGAATGCCGTAGGTCATGCCGATCAGATAGTGCGCACTGGAAGCGCTCTGCTCGCTGAAGCCGTCCCCCGCGAGACGGTTGCGCAACCACTGCTCATAAGTCGCATGCTCCTGATTGTTCTGTTGCTCGGGCGTGCGCGTAAGCGCGTAGGTGCGGGGGCCTTCGAATCCCGGCGCGCTGCCGAACGCCGTCACCTGACTGGTGACCGTGCTGGCACACCCGGCCAGCCATACGCTGGCGACGGCCAATGTTGCCATTCCCCATCGTTTCCACATGATTTGCAACTCCCGAGATCGAACGAACACAGCGGCGGCCGACGGGGGCGCGCCCCTGAAAACCGACTGCCGGACGCGGTCAATGCGCCCTTCACGGCGGCAAAACTGCAACGATTTAAGCATAGGACGGCGTCTTGCGCGCATCCGAATCATTTGACGGGCACATGAGGCGAAAATTCAGCAAATTTGCGGCTCGGACACTAAGGTGACGCCACTCCGTTACAATTTGTGAATCCCTGGCCGTCCGCAAACTACCGTCCATGCTCAGAACCGACCTCGCAGGTGTCATTCAACGTTCCGACTATACGCCCCCGGCGTATCTCATCGACACCGTCCAACTCGACTTCGATCTCGCCCCCGATGTGACCACCGTGACCAGCCGATTGCGCGTTCACCGCAATCCTTCCGGGCTGGGTGGCGACCTCGAGCTCGTGGGACAAGGGCTGCAACTGGTCAGCCTCGAACTCGACGGCAAACCGTGGCCCGGCTACCGGACCGGCGACGAAACCCTGACGGTGCAAGCGCCGCCGCAAACGTTCGAACTCACGCTCGTGACCCGTTGCCGTCCGCAGGAAAACACCTCGCTCATGGGGTTGTACGTCTCCGGTGGCAACTTCTTCACGCAGTGCGAAGCCGAGGGTTTTCGCAAGATCACCTACTTCCTCGATCGTCCCGATGTGATGGCCACCTACACGGTCACGCTGCGCGCGGATCGTGAGGCCTATCCGGTGCTGCTCGCCAACGGCAATCTGATCGACAAGGGCGACCTTCCCGACGGTCGTCACTTTGCCGTGTGGGACGACCCGTTCAAGAAGCCGAGCTACCTGTTCGCGCTGGTTGCAGGCCGCCTGGTCTGCCGCGAGGAGCGCATCGTTGCGGGCGACGGCCGCGAGAAACTGCTTCAGGTCTGGGTGCAGCCGCAGGATCTGGACAAGACCGAGCACGCCATGCACTCGCTCATCAACTCGATCCGCTGGGACGAGGAGCGTTTCGGCCGCGTGCTCGATCTCGATCGCTTCATGATCGTTGCCGTGAGCGACTTCAACATGGGAGCGATGGAGAACAAGGGCCTGAACATCTTCAATACGAAGTACGTGCTGGCCGATGCGGCGACGGCAACCGACGACGACTTCGGCAACATCGAAGCCGTCGTGGGCCACGAGTACTTCCACAACTGGACCGGCAACCGCGTGACCTGCCGCGACTGGTTCCAGTTGAGCCTGAAGGAAGGCCTGACCGTGTTCCGCGATCAGGAATTTTCCGCCGACATGATGGGCTCCGAATCGGGCCGTGCGGTCAAGCGTATCGACGACGTGCGCGTGCTGCGTCAGGCGCAGTTCCCCGAAGACGCCGGCCCGATGGCGCACCCCGTGCGCCCGGAAAGCTACGTCGAGATCAACAACTTCTACACCGTCACCGTCTACGAGAAAGGCGCGGAAGTCGTGCGCATGTATCAGACGCTGCTCGGGCGTGAAGGCTTTCGCCGCGGCATGGATCTCTACTTCGAGCGCCATGACGGCCAGGCCGTGACCTGCGACGATTTCCGCGCCGCGATGGCCGACGCCAATGCGCGCGACCTCACGCAATTCGGCCGCTGGTACAGCCAGGCGGGCACCCCGCGCGTGACGGTCGATGCCGTCTATGACGAAGCCGCCCGAACCTACACGCTCACGCTCACGCAGCGTTGCCCGAAGGTCGGTGTCGAATTGCAGGACGAGGCGCTCGTCAAGCAACCGTTTCACATTCCGTTCGCCGTCGGCCTGCTCGATCGCGACGGTCGCGACATGACGTTGCGTCTGGCCGGCGAAGCCGCCGATGCCGCCGATGCCGCTGACGCCCCGCCCGCCACCACGCGCGTGCTCGACTTCACGCAGGAGCGTCAGAGCTTCACGTTCGTGGACGTGGCGCACACGCCGATGCCCTCGCTGCTGCGCGGCTTCTCGGCGCCCGTGATCGTCGAACATGAGTACACCATCGACGAACTCGCGTTCCTGATGGCGCATGACAGCGATCCCTTCAATCGTTGGGAGGCGGGTCAACGACTGGCCACGCGCCAGTTGCTCGCCCTCGTCGAATCGATTCAGATGGGTCAACTGCCGAGCGTGGATAGCTACGTGCTCGAAGCGTTCCGTCAGGTGCTGCGTGACGAAACGCTCGATCCGGCCTTCCGCGCACAGGCGCTCACGCTGCCGGCCGAGTCGTATCTCGGCGAGCAGATGTCGGAAATCGATCCGGCGGCGATTCACGCCGCGCGCCAATATCTGCGTCAGCGCCTCGCCGCGTCGCTCCACACCGAGTGGCTCGCGGCGTATCACAACCATCGTGTGCCGGGCCCGTATCAGCCCGATGCCGCATCGGCGGGCGAACGCGCGTTGAAGAACCTGGCGCTGTCGTATCTGATGGAACTGTCGGATGCCGGTGTTGCGCAAACGGCACGCACGCAATACGACTCGGCGGACAACATGACCGATCGTTTTGCCGCGCTCACGGCGCTCGTGCAACGCGGCGGCGCCGCGCGCGAGGGCGACGCCGCCCACGGGCCGAACCACGCTGCCGAAGCGCTGGTGGACTTCTATCAACGCTTCGAGAACGAACCGCTCGCCATCGACAAGTGGTTCGCGCTGCAGGCGATGCAACGCGGCGACGGCAGCCACTGCGTGATCGACGCCGTACGCGCGCTCATGCGTCACCCGGCGTTCACCCTGAAGAATCCGAACCGCGCGCGCTCGCTGATTTTCAGCTTCTGCAGCGGCAACCCGGCGCAGTTCCATGCGGCGGACGGATCGGGCTATCAGTTCTGGGCCGAACAAGTGCTGGCGCTCGACGCCCTCAACCCCCAAGTCGCCGCACGCCTGGCGCGTGTGCTCGATCGCTGGCGCAAGTACACCCCGGCGCTGCGCGAGCGGATGCGTGAAGCCTTGCAGCAAGTCGCGCAGCACACGGCGTTGTCGAAGGACGTGCGTGAGATCGTGGAGAAGGCGCTGGCCTGATCGACGAACCGGTCATGCGGCCCTGACCCCGACGCTTCAGCACGTCGGCGTCAGGGCCGCATGACCTCGAAATACCCACATCGGACATAGAGCTTGTAGGGCCATCGCGGCCCTGCGCCAATCAACGGACGTAGCGCCGGCACCGGAATCACCACCTCGTCGAACGCGCCTGCCATCAGATAGTTCACCGGATCGTTGCAAAGCGTCACCTTGCCGCTCATCGCACTGATCGTGAGATGCACGTCCTGCCCGGGGTAGTTCGGCGGATCGCGAAACGTCAATTGATAGATCATCATGACGTTGGCGTCGGGCGGACTCTCGACATCGTAGGTGCCGTTGCACAGATTCGAGCGAAACGTGAGTCGCAACGCTTCGTCGAAGGCCGCGTGCGAGGCAACCGGAGAGCGGACTTCGCCGCGCACACTCCACCAGTAGGGCGCGCCCTCGAGGGAATCGAGCTTGACGTCGACGGGCAGAAACCGCCGCTTCTCTTCGCCGTCGTAGCACCAGGCGCGCATGCAACCGTCGTAGTGCAACGCCCCTCGCTCCGGCGCGCCCTGTTCGTCGATCGTGAGACGGGGATAACGGGTGTCGACGCACGCATCGACGCCAACGGGCGGCACGAGATCACCGCGCGAAAGTAGTATGAACTCTTCCATGCGCCACCTCCGACTGCTGGTCTGCAAACCTGAGTCGTTGCCGCGAGCGCGCCGCCGTTGGTCCGTGTACGGGCGACCTGCTGTTCGCCGTGCCCGCCACGCCGCCACCCGCATCAGGCACGCCACATCGCCACATCGCCACATCGTCGCGCTGTTTCGTGTGCGTGCTATTTGGTGCGCAGTCTAGTCAAGGAAACAGCATTGCGCACCTGTCAACCCTGACAGGTGCGCGCGCAGGAGTTCCTATGAATGCCGCAGCCCCGGCGGGGCAAGCTGCGAGGTTACAGCGCGGCCTCGAACCGCCCGTCGAGCATCGTCAGTTCGTAGGGCGTGTCCGGACCGATGCCGATCAGGTGATCGACCTTGTGAATCTTGACGAGGACGTTCTCGAATCTGCCCGCCAATACCTGCGCCTCAGGGCGGTTTTCGAGAATGAGCTTCCCGGTGACGATTTCAAACGTGATAAGCATGTCCCCATCCGGGTAGTACGGCGGGTTGCGGAAATATAGCCCGTAGTCCACTGCGGCGGGCGCGTCGGCCATCGCGTCGCCTACCAGATACGAGCCATTTGGCAGGTCCCGGCGAAACAAGACCGAGACACGTTCCTCATGCGCCTCGTGCGGCGGACTCGCGAAATGCAGGCCCATCACACCACGGAAGCCGAAAATCGGATCGTCACTGACCTGTATGCGCTCGGCAACGTATTCGCGCCGTTCGCCGCCGGCGGTCCGCTTCAGCACGGCTGACACATTGCCCACGTCAGCACGCGCCGGCGGCAGACGTTCCACGCGCCACACCCTCGCGCGATTGGCATTGGCATCGGCATCGGCACCGGCATCGGCGGGTATGGGGTGTTGCAGTGCGCCGATGCGCTTCAGTTGCTCGACGAGGATGCTCATGGCAAGCCCTCCGGTAGATACGCCGCCGCGGACATCGGACCGCATGCCGCATGCCACCGATCGGGCGGATGGCGTCCCCGCCAATAGGCGGGTGGGGTCCGGGGTTCGAGTATAGAAGCCGACGCACCGGAGCGAACCTGTCAACGTTGACAGGCGTGCGCGACGCCAGGCACTGTCCCCGGGGATGTCGCGCGATACGGCGCCGCTCAGGCAACACGCATCTCAGGCAGCGCGCGCCCGTGCCCTCGAGAGCCGCACACGCACCGCCTGTGCGGCAGCCACCATGTTGGTCAGCGCCCCGTCGACCTGCATCCAGTCACGGATTTTCAAGCCGCAATCCGGATTGATCCACAGACGTTCGGCCGGAATCCGCGCCAGCGCCGCTTCGATCAGGCGCTCCATCGCTTCCTGCGACGGCACGCGCGGCGAGTGAATGTCGTACACGCCCGGGCCGATCTCGTTCGGGTACTCGAACGCCTCGAACTCCCCTAACAACGCCATGTCGGAGCGCGTGGTCTCGATGGAAATCACGTCCGCGTCGAGCGCAGCAATGGACGGCAGAATGTCCTGAAACTCCGAATAGCACATATGCGTGTGAATCTGCGTGTCGTCGGCCACCCCCGACGAACACACGCGAAACGCGCGCACCGCCCACGCCAGATACGACGGCCACTCGCCCTTGCGCAAGGGCAGTCCTTCGCGCAACGCGGGTTCGTCGATCTGAATCACGCGCACGCCTGCCTTCTCCAGCGCCGCCACCTCTTCTCGCAGCGCCAACGCGATTTGCAGCGCCGTGCGCTCACGCGACTGGTCGTCGCGGACGAACGACCATTGCAGCATGGTGACCGGCCCCGTGAGCATGCCCTTGACCGGCTTGTCAGTGAGTTGCTGTGCGTAAGCGCTCCACGTCACCGTCATCGGCTCGGGCAGGTACACGTCGCCATAGAGCACCGGCGGCTTCACGCAACGCGAGCCGTAGCTCTGCACCCAGCCGTGCTCGGTCAGCGCGAAGCCCCACAGCAGGTCGCCGAAGTACTCGACCATATCGTTGCGCTCGGCTTCGCCATGCACGAGCACGTCCAGACCATAGGCTTGCTGCTTCTCGATGGCGAGGCGAATCTGCGCGCGCATCGTCTCCAGATAGTCGAGATGCGACATCGCGTGACGCCTGAAATCGGCGCGTGCGGTGCGAATCTCCGCCGTCTGCGGAAAAGAACCGATGGTCGTCGTGGGCAGCAGCGGCAACTTGAGCCACGCGCGCTGCGCCTTTGCACGCACGGCATACGGCGACGCGCGACGCGCATGCGCATCGGTCAGCGCAGCGAGGCGCTTGTGCACAACGGCGTTGTGAATGCGCGGCGATGTGCGGCGCGCATGCTGAGCGGCGGCATCGGCCACGAAGGCGGCCTGCAGGTCGGGCTTCGCGAACTCGGCGGCGTCCATCGAACGACGCAGCAACGCCACTTCTGCGAGCTTCTGCACGGCAAACGCGAGCCATGTGCGCACCTCTTTGTCCAGACGCGCTTCGTTCGCCAGATCGAAGGGGCAATGCATCAACGAGCAGCTGGACGCGATCCACAGGCGGTCCCCAAGCGTTTGCGCCAGTCGGACGAGCGGCTCGCGCACGCGTGTGAGATCGGTGCGCCACACATTGCGGCCGTCGACCACACCGGCGGAGAACACTTTGTCCGCCGGCCACTGCGCGGCGAGCGTCTCCAGTTGCGACGGCGCACGCACGCCATCGACATGCACGCCTGACACCGGCAACGACCTCAGCAAGGCGGCATGTTCGCTGACGTCGCCAAAGTACGTGGCGAGCAGCAGCGACGGGGCGACGGGCGACAGACGCGCGTAGGCCGGGGCGAACGCGTCGCGCCACGCTTGCGGCAGGTCGAGGGCGAGCACCGGTTCGTCGATCTGCACCCACGCCACGCCCTGCGACCGGAGGCGGCGCAACACTCGCTCGTATTGCACGAGCAGATCGGGCAGCAGCGACAGCCGATCGGCGAGGCCGCCCTTCTCCTTGCCGAGATACAACAACGACACCGGGCCGAGCAGGACCGGCTTGACGTTGCTGCCCTGCGCCTGCGCTTCTCCCACTTCGTCGAAAAGCCATTCGGTGCCTTCGCCGAAGCGCGTGAGCGGCGTGTACTCCGGCACGAGGTAGTGATAGTTCGTATCGAACCACTTCGTCATCTCCATCGCGCGGTGCCGGGCATCGCCGCGCGCAGCCGTGAAGTAGTTCGCGAGCGTCAGCGTCTCGGCGGCAAAACCGAAACGCTCGGGCAAACCGCCGACGAGGGCGAGCGTGGAGAGCACCTGATCGTACCAATGGAAGTCGCCGACGGTGATCCAGTCCAGACCGGCGTCGCGCTGAGCGCGCCGGTTCGCAGCGCGGATGTTGCGGCCGGTATCTTGCAATGCCGCTTCGTCACGGCTCGCCATCGGACTGCGCCAGAACGCCTCGACGGCAAATTTGAGTTCGCGCTGCGCGCCAATGCGCGGCAATCCGAGTACGTGGGCCTGAGCCATGAGATGCGTCCTTACCGGTGCTGACGATGATGTCGATGAAATGGCCTGCGGGCACTGCCCGCGCAGGCTGGCAGTATCCCGGTCGCGCATGTATTATTCAAACGAAAGTTTTTGCAAATCATTATTAATTTTATTCATGCAACGAACTCCCATCGAACTTCGTCACTTGCAGACGTTGCTGGCGCTGCGCGACACCGGCAGCGTTTCACGTGCGGCGCTGTGGCTCCACCTCACGCAGTCCGCCCTCTCGCATCAGATCAAGGCGCTGGAAGACTTCTACGGACTGCCGCTGTTCGTGCGCAAGTCCTCGCCACTGGTGTTCACGCCGGCGGGCAAGCGCCTGCTGGCACTGGCCGAGGAAGTCGTGCCGGCAGTCGACGAGGCGGGCCGTGACCTCGTGCGGCTCGCGCAGGGCACGCAGGGCACGCTGCGCATCGCGGTGGAATGCCACACGTGCTTCGATTGGCTGATGCCGGCGATGGACGCGTTTCGTCAACGGTGGCCGGAAGTGGAACTGGATATCGTGTCAGGCTTTCACGCGGACCCGATCGGGCTGCTGCATCAGGACCGGGCGGATCTGGCGATCGTGTCGGAACATGACGAAGCCGAAGCCGTCGACTTCCATCCGCTTTTCCGTTTTCAGATGATGGCGCTCATGGCGAACGATCATCCGCTCGTCGGCAAGTCTCATCTCGATGCAGAGGATTTTCGCGACGAAACCCTCATTACCTATCCCGTGCCCGACGACATGCTCGATGTCGTGCGCCAGGTGCTGCGCCCAGCCGGGATCGAGCCCACACGCCGCACGACCGAATTGACGGTGGCGATGCTGCAACTGGTCGCGAGTCGCCGCGGGCTGGCCACGCTGCCGCTTTGGGCCGTCACGGGGTATCTGGAGCGCAAGTACGTGAGTGCACGACCGATCACGCCCCGGGGGCTGACGGCCGAGTTATGGGCGGCAACGCTGCCGGGCGTTACCGTGCGGCCCTACATTGGCGAGTTCGTGTCCATCATGCGGGAAACGAGTCTGCTGACGTTGCCGGCCATCGAGTTGCTGTAATCGCCCGGCACCTCGTTGCGCCGGTGCGTGGATGCGCACCGTTCGCCGACGGCGAGCGTCATCAGGCAGGCCGGCGTACGATGATCCGGCACACGCGCTTTCCTGAACTCGCGCTCGTCACGTCCTCTTCATGCAGCACAACGCGACGTCCGGCCGCCCGGCACGAAATGACGCACCAGCAGCGCATACATGTCGTCGGGCGGCGGCTGGTTCAGCCACTCCTCGCTGTAACGTCGGGCGTTGGCCTCGTAGGCCGCTTCGGTTTGCAGGTCAGCCATGATGGGAAGCTCCGGGGTAGCGCGTGAACCTTCGGCATCGCCAGCTTATTGCGAAATCTTCTCCAGCGCGATATCGCGCGTGCGCGGCCCCATCAAACCGATAGAGAGCATGACGATCAGCATGGCGCACGAGATGAACGCGAACACGCCCGTCACTCCGAAATTGCGCAGCACCGACGCGATCAGAAACGCCGTGAAAATTGCCGAGAAGCGGCTCCAGGAATAGACGAAACCGACGGCACGCGCGCGAATGCCGGTGGGGAACAGTTCCGTCTGATACGCGTGATAGCTATACGACATGATGTTGTTCGCGAGCGTGAGGCCGATGCCCATGGCGATGAGCAGATACGACGACGTCACCTGCGAGAACACGATGCCGCACACGATACCGATGCCGGCCGTCCACACGATCGCGTGCTTGCGCTCGACCTTGTCGGCCATCCACAGACCAATGATCGGTCCGAGCGGTGCTGCGAGCGCGATCACGCTCGAATATGCGAGGCTCGTCGTCACTGTGATGCCCTGCTTGATGAGCAGCGTGGGCACCCAGTTGGCAAAGCCATAGAAGCCGACGGTCTGGAAGATGTTGAACAGGATCATCATGATGGCGCGCTTGCGATATGGCGGCACCCACATGTCGCGAAACGCGCGCTTCGTCACCACGGGGTCCGGCTCGCCCGGCGGGGGCAACGGCTTGCCGTACTCGCGCTCGACCTGCGCTTCGAGCGCGGCAAGCACGCGTGCGGCTTCGTCCAGACGTCCCTTCTGCGCGAGCCATCGCGGACTTTCCGGCAATGCGCGGCGAATCCACCACACGAACACCGCGCCATGTGCGCCGATGAGCACCACCCAGCGCCAGCCGTCCAGCCCCAGGAACTCACGCGGCACGAGCCAGTAGGACAGGAACGCAACGACGGGGACCGCCGTGAAGCCGACGGCCTGCTCGCAAGCGAAGGCGCGCCCGCGAATCTGCTTGGGCACGAGTTCCGCGATGTAGGTGCCGATCGTGACCAGTTCGACGCCGATGCCCAGGCCGACGACGAAGCGCCAGAAGTTCACGCCGGTCGCCGTCTCCTGAAACGCCATGATGACGTTGGCCATGGTGTACCAGAGCAGCGAGCCGGTGAATACCGCGCGTCGTCCGAAGCGATCGGCAAGAAAGCCGCACGCGATGGTGCCGATGAAGAGCCCCGAGAACAACGCGGCGATGAAACTCGCCACGCCGGTGGTCCCGAACAGGCCGGGTGTCGTGGGGGTCAGAATGCCGCTCTTCACAAGCCCCGGCGCAATGTAGCCGGTGTAGAGCAGATCGTAGAGTTCGAAAAAGAAGCCGAGACTGAGCAGCACCACCAGCTTCCAGACGGTGCGGGTCGGCGGCAGTCGGTCGAGTCGGGCGGAAATCTCGCCTGCGCTCAGGCGGGTTGCCGCAGGCGTGGCGTGTGCGGCGTGGGAAATGGAAGGCATCGATACGTCGGGGGATGGCATGGAAATCGTCTCCGGGCCCGTTCGGTCATGGCCGAACTGCTCACTTGACCGACATCGCTGACGGACGTCGGATACACCATGAATCGACAGGCACGAGGCCGAAATTGTGCCACGAATGACACCGCGCCAGTCACCTTTGCCACGTACTACGAAAATTTGCGATGTTCATTGACAACGGCACGGTGCAGCATGAGAGGCCGCAGTGCGCAGCATGACGTTCCGAGAGAAGCCCCTACAGCGGTATTCGTCACACCTGTCGAAACCGCATCCCTGAGCGTGTCCGATTACGGCGTTGCCGTCGCCTTCAGTTCATCGAAACTGACGATGTGCCCGGCAAGCGCGCTTGCGGCCACCGTGTAAGGGCTCGCCAGCCAGACGTTGCCGGGGCCCGAGCGCCCCGGAAAATTGCGGTTGATCGCGCTGATCGTGACTTGCCCGGCGGATGTCGACTGTCCGGGGCCACAGTTCGCACATGCGCCGCATCCGGGCATGATGAGCGTCACGCCCGCTTCCTCGAACGTCTTCAGATAGCCCTGCCGCTCGCAATAGGCGCGCACGTCCATGGTGCCGAATTGCAGGAAGAGCGGCTTGCCCTGCGCGACGCGCAGGCCTCTGGCCAGCCCCCACGAGAGCACGTCGTGATACGCGTCGAAGTCATCGCGCTTGCCGGCGGTACACGAGCCACCATAGGCGATGTCGATCGGCACGGGCGTGTCCAGCTCAGCCAGCGCGACACCGTTGCCCGGGTCGCCGGGGCGCGCGAGCATCGGCGTGAGCGATGCGGCATCGATACGGATCACGTCGTGATAGGCGGGGTCGGCATCGCTCGTCATCCACGGTTCGAGCGTGAAATCGATGCCGCGACGCGCCTTGAGAAACGCCACCGTTTTTTCATCCGGCGCCACGATGCCGGTGAAACCGCCCAGTTCCGCGACCATATTGGTGAGCGTGGCGCGCTCGTCGACCGACATGGCGCGCACCGCGCTGCCCGCATATTCGAAGACGAGACCGATGGCGCCGCCGCTGCGAATCGTGTCCAGGCGCAGCAAATGGAGCACCACATCCTTGGCCGTCACGCCTGGCGCGAGCTCACCGTCGATCTCGATGCGAAGCGTCTGCGGCACCTTGCAGCGTACATACCCCGTCACCCAACTGTTCGCGATGTCGGTGGCGCCTGCACCGAAGGCGAGACAACCCAGCGCGCCCGCGTGAGGCGTATGAGAATCCGTACCAATGACGATCTGGCCGGGCAGCGCGTAGCGTTCGGCCATGAGCGCATGGCAGATGCCGTCGGCGCCCTCGGCCCCCGGCTCGCCATCGTCGGTCAGCTGACCGTGCGCGAGCACGGGATATCGGGCGACGAACTCGCGATGTCCGCTGGTCAGATTCGCCACATCGGGCAACAGGCCCTGCGAGACGTGCGGAAAGCTCTGCCCGGCCAGCACCAGATGGTCCTGAAACGCGATGATGCGCGCGGGATCGTGCAGCACCGCCGGTTCACCGAAGGCGCGATGCATCAGGTGCGCGCACATACCGGTGAAGTAATCGTGCGAGAAACGCCAGTCCACTTTCACGAACACCCCGTCACCATGCTCGGTGCCCGGCGTGCCCGGGTGCAGGCGTTGCGCCATGATCTTTTCGACGAGCGTGCGCGCTCGCGCGTCGGTACGCGCCACGGGCGCCGGCCATTCGGCGAACTTGCTGTACGCGAGCAGACCGCCACTGCGAATGATCTGCTGCGTGAGGGCATCTCGCCCTTTGAGAAACTCGGTAATCGGAATGGCCTCACCGGCCAGAATGCGGTCAAGCACGCCGAAATCGGTCGTGGTCAGAATGCCGATGTTGTCGCAGTTCTGCTGATAGATGCGCTCGAAGCTCTCGGCCACGATCAGCCGTATGCCGGCCGACAATTCGGCGAGCGGGCTCGATTCGCGCGACGAGCCCTTGCCGTAACGCTTGCCCGCGACCGTCACCTGAAAGCCGCCGCGACGCACGTCGTGCTCGCCGATGGGCATCTCGTTTCCCGCCTTGAAACCGACGTACGGATAGCGACCGAGCCGCTCGTCGTACGTGAGCATGACGGTCACGGGCGTGATTTCGTCGGTCGAGACGTTATCGCGCAACGCGCCGGCCTGCGCGCGGGTGATGGACTCGCCCCCGATCTGACGACGCACGATGTCCGGGTCGTCGGACAGGAACAGCACGCGGCCGTCGAAACGAATGATGTCTTCCATGCGGTAATTGCCTCCGGAAGACAGCATAGCGGCCGCGTCATCGCCCTGCCGTGCCGTCTCGGCAAGCCGGGCGTGACCGTTTGCGAAGCGACGAGATCTTGAAGCCGCGTCGGTACGAGGGGGTACCAGGGAGACAAGTGGTGACGACGGAGACGACGGGCGATACGGACGCTTTCACGGTGTCGCGCTACGCACCGGTCGTCGCCCCCTGCCCTTGCTGCCCTTGCGCCAGAAAATTCACCACGGCCGACGCCGTCGCACTCAATTGCTCGCGCGACGGGAAAACGAGCCACAACTGGCGATGCGCCCATTCGTCGGTAAGCGGACGCACAACAATGTCGAGCTTGCCAACGTACAACTGGCCGACCTGCTCCGGCGCGATGGCGATGCCCAGCCCCGCGTGCGCCATGCGACACAGGGCATCGAGACTCGACACGCGAATCTTGATACGCAACGATTCCCCGGCGGCACTCGCCTGCTGGCGCAACAACTGCGTGAGCGCGCTGTTGCCTTGCAGGCCGACGAGCGTCTCGCCTGCGCAAGCCGAGAACGGAATCTCGCCGGTACGCGCGGCCAACGGGTGGCTCGCGGGCAGAATCACGGCCAGCCGGTCGCGGCGGTACGGCACCATCGTGAAGGCCTCAATGCCTTCGACGGCGTTACAGATGCCCACATCGACCGCCCGTTCGGCCACACGCTGCAGCACCTCGTTGCTGTGCTGCTCGTCGAGCTCGACGTCCACCGCCGAGAACACGCGCCCGAACGCCGCGAGGTCTTCCGGCAGAAACTGCACGATGGCCGACAGATTGGCCGCAATGCGCACGCTGCCGCGCGCGCCTTCATGAAATTGGGACAGCTCGGCGCCCAACGATTCGATCGTGCCTAAAATCCGTTCGGCATAGCGGCGCACCGTCTCACCGACCGGCGTGACGGTGATCCCGCGCTGATGACGCTGGATGAGGGGAAGTCCGACGATAGCTTCGATGTCGGCAATGCGGCGGCTGATCGCCGAGGGCGCGATGAATTCCCGCTCGGCGGCGCGCGCCATGCTCCGCTCCTGGCAAACGGCCACGAAAAGACGCAAAGATGTGAGATCAAGCTTGCGGAGAAGGTTTTCCATAACCCGTACGGCAATACACCGGAAATGCCGGAAACGCCCGGCTGGCGCGGCCCCGCGAGGAGCACGTCTTTTGCTGGACAAACAACGAATCGACGCCTATTATACGCATCGCGTACACATACCTGCCGACCCGACCATGAGTGCACAGCAGACTTTCCTGCGCGACGCGATGCGTCGCCTGAACATGACCCGCGACACCTTCGCCGAGCGTATCGGCGTTCGCCGGCGCGCCCTCGACACCTGGCTGTTGCCGGAAGATTCGAGCGAATATCGCACGATGCCGAGTATCGTGGAGAAATTCGTCGGCGAAATTCTCGGTCGCGAGGCACCGTCCGCGGAATCTACGCAAAGCGCACACAAGCCGTTGCGCGAACGCATGGGCCTCGACGGCAAGCCGCATCTGATCTCCGTCGACCAGTTCTCGCGCGACTCGCTCGAAGAATTGTTCCACGTCGCCGACATCATGCAGCCGATCGCACGCCGCCAGAAGATCTCGCGCGTGCTCGAAGGCGCTGTGCTCGGCAACCTGTTCTTCGAAGCCAGTACGCGCACCCGCGTGAGCTTCGGCTCCGCGTTCTGCCGTCTGGGCGGCTCGGTGTGCGACACGACCGGCTTCACGTTCTCGTCGATGGCCAAGGGCGAATCGATCTACGACACGAGCCGCGTCATGAGCGGCTACGTCGACGCACTGGTCGTGCGCCACCCGGAAAAGGGCTCGGTCGCCGAATTCGCCCGCGCCACGAACATCCCCGTCATCAACGGCGGCGACGGTCCGGGCGAACACCCCAGCCAGGCCATTCTCGACCTGTACACGATCGGCCGCGAGTTCTCGCGTTTGGGCAAGCTGGTCGACGGCGCCCACGTCGCGATGGTCGGCGACCTGCGCTATGGTCGCACGGTGCACTCGCTCATCAAGCTGCTCGCGCTGTACCGCGGCCTGAAGTTCACGCTGATCTCGCCGCCGTCGCTGGAAATGCCGACGTACATTCTCGATCAGATCTCGCAGAACGGCCACGTCATCGTGCAGAGCAATTCGCTGGCCGATCTGGCCGGCGCCGATGTCGTCTACGCGACACGCATTCAGAAGGAGCGCTTTGCCGACGAGGCCATCGAGGGCTACACCCCCGACTTCCAGATCAACGAAGCGCTCATCAACCAGTACTGCGACAGCCGCACGATCATCATGCACCCGCTGCCGCGCGACAGCCGTCCGGGCGCCAACGATCTGTCGACCGACCTGAATCACGACCCGCGTCTTGCGATCTTCCGTCAGACGGACAACGGAATTCCGGTGCGTATGGCGATCTTCGCCATCCTGCTCGGCGTGGACAAGCAAGTGCAGCACAGCATGCGCGACGCTGCATGGCGCTCGCCGTCGCACATCGGTCCGGACGACGCGCTGTTCGACGGCCTCGACTGATCGTCAGTCCTTGTCCCTACCCCGGCGCGACGGGCCGGCGGCCCGGATGAAGCCGGGCAACGGATCGCGCACATTCGACATTGCACTGCCCCCACGGATTTTTCGCGGGGGCAGTGTCGCTTTACGAGTAAAATTGCGTCCATCACGAATAGGTACGTTTTTTTGCATTTCCGGAGGCCCTCATGCGGCGCAAGACCCTTACTCAATATCTCATCGAACAGCAACGGGAATACAACAACATTCCCGCCGAGCTGCGCCTGCTGATCGAAGTCGTCGCACGCGCGTGCAAGTCCATCAGCCATGCCGTGTCCAAGGGCGCGCTCGGTGGCGTGCTGGGCAGCGCCGGCAGCGAGAACGTGCAGGGTGAAGTGCAGAAGAAGCTCGACGTGATCTCCAACGAGATCATGCTCGAAGCGAACGAATGGGGCGGTCATCTCGCAGCCATGGCGTCGGAAGAAATGGAAGATGTCTTTCATATTCCGAACCGCTATCCGCAAGGCGAATATCTGCTGATGTTCGATCCGCTCGACGGTTCGTCGAACATCGACGTGAACGTGTCGATCGGCACGATCTTCTCGGTGCTGCGTTGCCCGGACGGCGTGACGGATCCGACGGAGAAGGACTTCCTGCAACCCGGCACGCAACAGGTCGCGGCCGGTTACGCGGTGTATGGCCCGCAAACGGTGCTGGTGCTCACCACGGGTCATGGCGTGAACTGTTTCACGCTGGATCGCGAGATGGGCTCGTGGGTGCTGACGCAGGAAGGTATGCGTATCCCGGAAGACACCAAGGAGTTCGCCATCAACATGTCGAACGAGCGCCACTGGTACCCGCCGGTGCAGCGCTACATCGGCGAGTTGCTGCAAGGCAAGGAAGGCGTGCGCGGCAAGGATTTCAATATGCGCTGGATCGCGTCGATGGTGGCGGACGTGCATCGTATTCTCACGCGCGGCGGCGTATTCATGTACCCGGCCGACAAGCGTGATCCGGACAAGCCGGGCAAGCTGCGCATCATGTACGAGGCCAACCCGATGAGCTTCCTCGTGGAGCAGGCAGGCGGCGCCGCCACCAACGGCGTGCAACGCATTCTGGACATCCAGCCGCAGAAGCTGCATGAGCGTGTGGCCGTGTTCCTCGGCTCGAAAAACGAGGTCGAACGCGTGACCGGTTATCACCGCGAGGCGAGCGCAAAGTAACGCGCAGCGCAAGGCACGACACCCGGTCGGACGATCGTCGTCGCGCAAGCCACGCACGCCGAAAAATTTTCGCGACGACGAGAGCGCAGGATCGCTGGAATTTCAAGGATTTACGCGTAATGCCCGCAAGCATCACAAAAAATCTTTGAAAAAAGTAGTGACAAATCCGGAAAGTCTGCTAATATCTCACTTCTTCGCAGCGCCGGAGTAGCTCAGTCGGTAGAGCAGCTCATTCGTAATGAGAAGGTCGGGGGTTCGATTCCTCTCTCCGGCACCAGCGACTTACGCAGTCCCTGGTCATGCAAGCAAGACGCAGTCGTCAACAAAAAAGCCGCCCGAATTTATCGTGCGGCTTTTTTGTTTTTGCCGTTTCGTACTTGTCGTCGGGGATCGTCCGCGCGTGCATGGCGCCGCCACGGCCCACGGCGATCCGATCCTCACGCCGTCATCCTTTGCGACCGTCCTCGCCTGCTTCATCGATGACGTTGTCGTTCGCGCCCTCTTCGTCCTCGGCGGGCTGCGCCATCCATTCGTGATATCCCGCGGAACCCATCTTGCGCATCAACGCTTCGTTACGTTCGTAGATTGTCTCGGCGTCCGGGAACGCGGCGACAGCGCGGTCGATGCTCGCTTCGCGCAGCAAGTGCAGAATCGGATACGGTGACCGATTCGTGAAGTTCTCGACGTCATCCGGCGCAGTGCCTTCGAACTGATAGTCGGGATGAAAGCTCGCGATCTGTAGTTCGCCTTCCAGATGCAACTGCCTGAGCATGCGCTCGGCGAAGAACAGCGCGTCGTTGTACTCATGAAAGTCGAGCAAGGCGTGCGGCAGGATCAGCAGCGTCGTGTCGACGTCTTGCGGGTCCGCCTCCGATAACCACTGCAATTCCCTCTCCAGATCCAGCAGCGCGCCCTCCATGTCGCGCGCCGCGCTCACCACGTAGTGAACCTGATCCTTGACGTGGACGGCCTTGGCGAACGGGCAGAGGTTGAGCCCGATCACCGCGCGCGTGAGCCAGTGACGCGTCGCCGCGATCACGGCCTCGCTGTCCTGTGCGCTCGCCGTGTGAGCCGCTACGTCTGTCGCCGAAGCGGGCGCCGAAGTTTTCTTGTCCGACATGTGAAATGCATCGCAACGAATCGTGAATACCGCATTGTAGTTCGCCTGCGCGCCCGCATCGGCATGTCCGCGGTCGATAGCTTCCCGGCGTGAATGCCAAAACGCGGCCTCGTCTTATGCGCAACCATGCCGCCTTTGCACCACACGCCGCCAACAGCGCTCATCACCATGCCCGGAACGCCACCCATCCCCACCTGTGCCCACAGCACCAGTTCGCGCGACGACGTCACCTCGTCCTCGTCTTCCTCCTCTTCCTCCTCTTCCGCAGCGCCCAACTGGCAGGCCGGCAGGGAGCCGCTTGCCGCGATGTCGCTCGCCGAACTGCTCGATACGCAGCACACACAACCGCTTCGACCGCCCCGCTATCGCACGCAAGACATCTGGAACGTTCTGGTCAACGCGCAGACGTACGCCGGCCGGGAGTTGCGCGACGCATGCGACAAGGCGTCGCCCAATGGACCGTTGTTTCTTGAAATGGTCACGCTGCTCACCACGCAGGAAAGCGAGCGCACCGTCGACAGACTGGTCGATGCCGGCATCTTTCTGATGCCCGATCTCGCGCGAAATCTGCGGGCCGACGACGCGGCGCTGCTCCGCAGCACCGAAGGGCTGCTGCTCTGGCTGCAATACGCGGCCACCCCGACCGGATACCTCAACGTGTTCGACGGGTCGGACATCTTCGGCACCACCGCCGTCAGCGACCGGACACGGATCGGTAAGATCCTGCGCATTCTGGTCGCGTGCGGGCGCGACCGGACCGACACCGCGCCGTCGGCCATGTTGGAAATGCCACCGCTCAATCCGCTCGCCCATCTGTGCAGTCAGGTCGCGCCGCATTGGTTGCGCCGTCTGTTCGAACTCGGGGTGAATGCCAATCAACGTAGCCAGCGCGGCATGCCGCTGACCGTGGCCGCCATGCGCGCCGAAGCAGTGCGCCTGCACAACGCCGGACAAGACGTGATGCATGCCCACGGCTCGCTGCATCGCCTCGCGGAGCTTCTGAAGCGTTACGGCGGCGATTTGATGGCGCAGAACCGTCGCGGCGTGCCGTCCGTCGCGCTGCTCACCTTCCACGGGCTGTGCGGCGCGGCCGAAGCGCTGCTTGCCTGCGGCGCCGATCCGAACGCGCCGGACCCGAACGGCAATACGCTGATGCACCATCTCGCCCACGCCTCCCGACTTCATCAAGACCCGGCGCATGCCGATAACGCGCAACTCGCCCGCTACATGCTGCGGGTCGCCTTGCGTTATGGCGCCGATCTCGACCGCGTGAACGGCGCCGGGTACACGGCACGCGAATGGGTGCCCGAGACCGTTTCGCTCGGCACGCAGATCGACATTGCGTTTCTCGTCACGACACGCGCCACGGCATTTCGTCGCATCAAGACGCTCGGCTGATCCCGTTTTCAGACCTTTGTCAGGCAACGCCCACTTCCAATCGCCATGCCCTTCTCCCCTTTCCCGTCGATGACGCCGCCGTCCACGATGACATCGCCTCTGAACGACGTCCCGCCCCATAACGTTGCGTCGCCGGACATCGCCACGACATCGCTGCGCAACCTCACACTCGACGATTTGCTCCGGACGCTGCGCGAAGGGCAATGCTCGTCGCAGGTCGCATGGGAGACGTTGATGAGCCTCACCAGCGCCGCGGGCCGCGAACTGCGCGACAGTTGTCTGATCGCGCGTCCGACCGACCCGCAAGGGCTGGCATTTTCGATGGCGACGCTATTCTGCAAGCCTGAACGGCGTAGAACGCTTGCCGATCTCGACAGCGCAGGCATCTTCGTCGATCGCTCGCGCAGCGCACGACTGGCCCCCAAAGACGCCGCTCTGCTGATGAGCGACGACGGCCTCCGACTCTGGCTTCGCTACGCGGCGGCCCCTTCGGCCTACCCGACGCTATTCGTCGACACGATCATGGCGCACGCCCCAGGCACCGAACCGGCGCCCACGGTGGAGCGCGCATTACGCGTGCTGGTGGCCTGCGGGCGCGACACGACCACCGACGTCCCCATTTCGGAATTGCCCGGCGATGTATATCCACCGCTCTCCCATCTGTGCAGCCACGTCGCCGTGCAATGGCTGCCATCGCTGCTGAATTTCGGTGTGAACCCCAATCAACTGACGGCTGGCGGCGTGCCCCTGGTCGCCACGGCGCTGGCCGCAGAAGCCGAGCGCCTTCATTCGCAGGGGCATGACCTGCTGATCGCGCAGGACTCGCTTTACCGTCTGGGCAAGACGCTGTACTCGCACGGCGCGGGTCTCGCCACACCGTCCCGCAAAGGCTCCCCGCCCGCCATGCTGCTCGCCCTGAACGGCTACTGCGCCGCCGCCGAGGTCCTGCTCGGACTGGGCGCCGCGTGCAACACATCGGAAGGCAATCAGAGCGGCAACACGCTGATGCACCAGCTCGCAGCGGCCACCCGCCAAAAGACATACTCGTTCACGGCGTTCTTCCTCCTGAGCATCGCCTTACGCTACGGCGGCGACCCCGACCAGAAGAACCACGCTGGCGTGTCCGCCATCTCGCTGCTACCGGACAGCCTTTCGCACTACGTGCGTATTAGCCAGAAGATGATTTCCCAGGCACGCGAGCGCGCGCTGCACGTCATTGCCAATCCCCGACCGAAGTCCGCCGAGGAATCGGATGGCACGCTGCCGACCGTCAGTGCTTCCCTCATGTCGCTTGCCAAACGTCTGTGCGACGGCGGGCACGACCCGCTGCGCCCGCATGAAGCGCTGTTCCAACAGGTCGAGTCGCTCAAGCAGCAGGGCGTCGACATGACGCAGTTGCATCGGGACGGATCGCCTCCCGTGCTCTGGCTCACGCTGCGCGGTTACTGCGGCGCGGCCGAAGTCCTGCTCGCGCTGGCGCCGGACTGCAACGTGCCCCGGTTCGAAGGCAATACGCTCATGCACTTCCTCGCCGTGGCGACACGCCGTCCCGGTGATGCCATCTATGCCGATTACATGCTCAACACGGCGCTTCGCTACGGCGGCGACCCCACGATCTGCAATCACGCCGGGCATTCCGCCATCGCGTCGCTGAGCGCCGAGCGGGCCCGCTTCATCCGTGCGGGGATGGCCTTCATCGCCCAGACACGCAAGAGCGCGACGCTGACGGTCAACGCCCGCCACACCTCCTACGCGCGCGCCACGCCGATGACGCAAGCGTCTCCTGACGCTTCCCTCGTGCGGCATTCCGTCGCAACCTCTTAATATGCATTTTATTTGCATCTTATAATGACCTCGCCGGGCCCTTGAATGTAGTGATCGTGAATGGAGCTTTGGGGACCGGCGTCCGAATGCCGCACCGCGAATCGATGCAGCGCTGTCGCGGTGCCGATGCCACAGCCATAAGTTCGACCAAAAAGATGCATTTCACTTGCATCTTAAAACTCAGGAGTCTTTTCATGCTTTCCGCCGCTTCCCGCCCCTACATCGACGCCAGTGTCCCGGTCCTGCGCGAACACGGCCTTGCGATCACGCGCCACTTTTACGCGAGCATGTTCGAAGCTCATCCGGCGCTGCGCAATCTTTTCAATATGGGCAATCAGGCAAGCGGCGCGCAGCAGCAATCGCTGGCCTCGGCCGTGTTTGCTTACGCGGCGAACATCGACAATGCCGCCGCGCTGGCACCGGTACTCGAGCGTATCGTTCACAAGCACGTGTCGGTCGGCATCACGCCGGCGCATTATCCGATTGTCGGACGCCATTTGCTTGGCGCCATCAAGGCCGTGCTCGGCGACGCCGCCACCCCCGCGCTCATTGCCGCCTGGGACGAAGCCTACTGGCTGCTCGCCGGCGCATTGATCGCCGCCGAAGCACGCCTGTCGGAGAAGACGCACGCCCCGCTGGGCAGTCTGCGCGAGTTGGTCGTGGCCGACGTCGACCGCGAAACCGAGCACGTCGCGTCTTACTATCTGCGGACTCCGGAAGGTGGCTCCCCCGGCGAGTTCACGCCGGGGCAATATGTCAGCGTCTCGGTCACCCTGCCGGACGGTGCGCAGCAGCGCCGCCAGTACAGTCTGTCCGATGCGCCGCAAGCGCCGCACTGGCGCATCACTGTCAAGCGTGAAGCGGCGAACGACACGAAACCTGCGGGTCAGGTATCGAACTGGCTGCACGCCAATCTCAAGGCGGGCGACCGTCTTCTGGTCAGCCCCGCTTATGGGGAATTCACGCTGCCGCAGTCCGATACCCGAGCGCTCGTGTTGCTGAGCGCCGGTGTGGGCATCACGCCGATGATGTCGATGGTCGCGGCGCTGGCCGCACAAGGCTCGCGTCGCGAAGTGCTGTTCGCGCACGCGGGACGCAACGGCGCGCACGTCGCGCTTCGCCGTCACCTGGCATACGCCGCCCGGCAACTGCCGCATCTGCGCGTCGCGACATTCTTTGAAACGCCGCTGCCGAACGAGCGCGAAGGCATCGACTACACCTTTGCCGGGCGCATGGACATTGCGCGCCTCGCCCTGCCAAGCGATGCCGATTACCTGCTGTGCGGCCCATCCGCTTTCATGCAGACGCAATGGCGTGCGCTACGCGATGCCGGCGTGCCCGCGCAGCGCATGCACCGCGAGGTCTTCGGCCCGGATGCACTGGAGCACTTGCTGTAATCGCCAGACGCCATCGCAAGCCGCTTCGGACAGCATCGAACGAACGAGGCCCCGGACGATCCGCCGGGGGCCTCGTTATTTCGTTCGCGCGCGAGGATCGATCAGTCGATCAGCGCGCCCGACGCATCGTAAAACGGATGCGCGCCGCCTGCGTCGTCGACGAAGGCCAGATGAGAGACGAGCCCGGTCTGCGGCGTGTACCGATGCAACTGGAAGGCAGGCGGATCGAGCACCCATGCCGAAGGCCCCCCGTCACGCAGATCCAGGGCCACCTGATGCGCAGGTGACGGACACACGCTGGCAACGGTGCCCGCGAAACGCGTGTGAATCGGTCGGTGCACGTGTCCGCAAATCACCCGCTCCACGTTGTCGAAACGTTTCACGATGGCGGCCAGCTTTGCCGCAGCGGCGGGATCGAGTGCCTGGACATCCATGTGCTCGATGCCGCACAGAAACGGCGGATGGTGCATGGCGATGACCGTCGGCGTTCGGGTATCGCTCGCCAGCGTCGCGTCGAGCCAGTCGAGACGCGCGTCGCACAATTTCCCGCCGCCGTTGGGCGGATCTTGCGTATCGAGCGCCACGACCCGCAGCGGCCCGAGCATCGCGGTGTATTGCACGAACTCGCCCGGGTTGCCGAGGTAGGTATGCTCGGGGAAGACTTCACGCAGCGCGTCACGCCCATCGTGATTGCCGATCACGAGGTAGTACGGGATTTGCAGCGGCGCGAGCAGGCGACGCAAGTGCGCGTACTCCTCGCGAGCGCCGAAGTCGACGAGATCCCCCGTGAGCACCACGAAGTCGGGACGCGGTTCCAGCGTATTGAGGCGCGCCACACAGCGTTCGAGGTAAGCGGCGGTATCGACGCGGCGGTACGCCAGCTTGCCGGGGCGTTTGATGTGAAGGTCGCTGATTTGCGCGAACAGCATGAGCAATTTATCCGTGAAGCGAAAAGACATGGGCGGCGGGCAGCGACAGCCCCACCTTGTCGCCGACGCGGCACTCGCGACGGCTGGAGACTTCGACCAGCACCGAACCGGCAGCGGACACGCCGGTGAGCGTCAGACGCGTACGATCGCCAAGAAACTGCACCGCTTCGACCTGGCCTGTGAGCGTGGCGTCGTCTGCGGGGACGACGACGGCGTCCTCAGGACGGAAGTAAAGTTCTTCCACATCCGCACGCACCGCCGGACACGCCAGACGACCGCCTTGGAGATGAAAATGACCGTCGCGCCACACGCCCGCCAGACGGTTGAGCGTGCCGACGAAGTTCGCCACATGACGCGAGGCGGGCTGGTAGTAGATGTCGCGGGGCGCGCCGATCTGCTCGATTCGCCCGGCGCTCATCACCACGATGCGATCGCCCAGCGCCATGGCTTCGTCCTGATCGTGCGTGACGTAGACCGTCGTCACGCCGAGCCCGCGCAGCAGGCGGTCCATATCGGCGCGCACGGTTTCACGCAGCTTGGCGTCCAGTGCCGTGAGCGGTTCGTCGAGCAGCAACACGCGCGGCTCCGGCGCGAGCGCGCGCGCCAGCGCCACGCGCTGCTTCTGTCCGCCGGAGAGCTGTGCGATGGCGCGGTCTGCGTAAGGCGTGAGATGCACCAGATCGAGCAACTCGTCCACACGCTTGTCGATCTGCGCCGAGGGCAGACCGCGCAGCTTGAGGCCGTACGCGACGTTGCCGCGCACGGTGAAGTTCGGGAACAGGGCGTAGTTCTGGAAAACCATGCCGACACGGCGCTTTTCGATCGGCAGGCGCGTCACGTCCTCATCACCGAAACGCACACGGCCGCCGGCATCGGGGCGCTCCAGACCGGCAATCATGCGCAGCGTCGTGGTCTTGCCGCATCCGGACGGGCCGAGCAGCACCAGTGTTTCGCCCGCGCCGATGGTCAGGTCGAGCGGTTGCAGAACGGTATTGCCGTGAAAGGTCTTGGCACAGCGTTCGAGGTGAATCGGGATGGAAGTCAGTTTCATCGTCAAATCCTTGGCATTCGGTGTGCGTGCAGCGCAACCGCGAAATCGGAGGCGATCAGCGGCACTCAGGTGCGACCGCGCGCATTCCTGACCTTGGCCCGTTGCGCCGTCATCTGCATGACGATGAGCAGCGGCACGATCAGCATGAAGAACACCGCCGTGTACGCACTGCCGATCTCCAGACGCAGCGACGCGTACGCATCCGCCAGCCCCACCGGCAACGTCTTGGTATCCGGCGTATGCAGCATCCATGTCAGATTGAATTCACCCAGCGAAAGCGTAATGACGATCAGCGCGGCCGCCACGATTTCACTACGAATGTTCGGGAGCACGACCGTCACGAAGCGTCGCAGGAAGCTCGCACCGAGGCTCGCCGCCCCCTCTTCCATCAGCTTGATGCGCGTGTCGGCACACGCCGCCGCCACGGCTCGCACCATGAACGGCAGCGTGAAAATCACATGGCCGACGATGATGAACGCCAGACTCTCGCGAAAGCCGCGCATGCCCCCGTATACGCTGATCAGCGCCAGCGCGCTCGCCAGTCCCGGCAGCGCGATGGGCAGCGTGAGCAGTTCTTCGATCCAGCGCGCGTAGCGGCTCTGCCAGCGCGCGAGCACGTAACCGGCAGGCACGCCAAGCAGCGCGACGAGCACCAGCGTGGCGACGCCCACATAGAGCGAATTCAGAATGGCGTCGTGATAGTCCTGCCAGACCTGAATCACCCATTTGAACGTCAGGCCGGCGGACGGCCCACGGAAATAGTTCACCGACAGCCCGGCGAGAATCGACATCCCGACCGGAATCAGCAAAAACGCGCACATGAGCAGCGTGAGCAGCAGTTGCAGCGTGAACAGAATTTTCTTGAGCATGCGGATCAACCTCCGGCGGCGACGGCCTGCCCGGCGAAATTGCGGGCAAGCATCAGCACCGCCCAGGTAACGATGCCGAGAATCACCGAGAGGGCCGCCGCCGTCGCCACATTGGCGTTGAGCGTGAACTCGGTGTAGATGGTCATGGGCAGCACGTCGATGTCGGTGGCGAGCGTGAACGCCGTGCCGAATGCGCCGACCGAGGTCGCGAAGCACATTGCGCCCGACGCGATCAACGCGGGCGCGAGTGCGGGCAACGTCACGTCGCGCGCAATGGCGAACGGGCCGGCGCCAAGCGACGCTGCGGCTTCCGTGAGCGAATGATCGAGCGATTCCGCCGCAGCCATCACAGCCAGAATCACACGCGGAATCGAGAAATACAGATAGCCGAGAAACAAACCGGCGAGCGAATAGGCGAACACGAGCTTGTGACCGACGAGCTTCGCGCTCAGATCGCCGATCAGGCCCTGACGTCCCGCCAGCATGATGACCATGAAGCCGACCACCACGCCGGGGAACGCCAGCGGCAGGGTAAGCATCGACACGAGGGCCGATTTCCCGGGAAAGTCATGGCGGGTGAGGAAGAGGCCCGCCACAAGCGATAACGCCAGTGTGGCCAGCGTGACGAGTGCCGAGAGCGCCACGGTTTGCCACAGGCTGTCGAGATAGCGCGCGTTGGTGAGAATCGCGCGATAGGTCTCGAACGCGTGACCGTCGCCGCTCACCTGCACAAGTGCGGCCATCGGCAACAGCCAGAACGCCAGAAAGACCGCCAGTGCCGGTAGTAGAAGTGCCACGCGCCAGCCGCGCGGCAGAGTCAGGTCGCGCATCGCTTGCTTTGCTCCTCTTCCTCGTTGGTCGTTGTACGACTTGTTACGGTGTGCGGCGAACGACTTAGCGCACGTTCTTCAGATACTGCTGACCGAACGCGTCCTGCTGCGCGGCGAGCTTTTGCAGATCGACCGGCTTCACGCGGGCGTAATCGGACGACGGCAGGAATTTGGCGGCCACGTCCGCCGGCATCGTGCCGGCGCGCACCGGGCGAAGGAACGCCTGCGCCCAATGGGCCTGCCCCTTGTCCGACAGCGTGTAGTCGATGACCTTCTTGCCGTTATCGCCATGCGGCGCGTTCTTCACGAGCGCAATCACATACGGCAGCGACACAGTGCCTTCCATCGGAATCACGAACTGCACGTTGGCGCGGTCCTTGTAGATGGCGCGGTAAGCGTTGAAATCGAAGTCGATCAGGATGGGGATCTCACCCGAGAGCACGCGAGCGTACGCCGTTTGCTTCGGCACGATCGGGGCATTGGCCTTGAGCTTCTGGAAGAAGCCGATGGCCGGGCTGAAATTGTCCATCGAACCGCCCAATGCCTGGTTGGCGGCAATGGCGGCGGCGTAGCCGGCAAACGCGCTGCTCGGGTCCAGATAGCCCACCATGCCGCGATATTCCGGCTTGAGCAGGTCGGCCCACGAGCGCGGCACCGGCTTGCCTTCCAGGGCGTCGCGGTTCACGAAGAAGCCGACGGTGCCCGAGTGGATGGTCGTCCACATGCCGCCCGGATCCTTCAGGTTGGCCGGCACCTGATCCCAGTTGGCCGGCTTGTACGGGGCGAGCAGGCCCTTTTTCGCGGCCTCGATGGCCGAGGTGATGCCCAGATAGACGATATCGGCGACCGGCGCCTTCTGTTCCGCGATCAGTTGTGCGACCGCCTGACCGGAATTCTTGTTGTCGAGCGGCACGCGAATGCCGGTGTCTTGCGCAATCGCCTTGACCTGTCCGGCCCAGTCCGCCCACTCCGGCGGGCAGTTGTAGCAGATGGCGCTCTGCTGGGCATGCGCGGCGCCAGCGCCGAGCAAGGTGAACACCGCCAATGTGCGCGCGGCGCGGGTAATCCAAAGCTTCATTTCCGGGCTCCTGAAAGTCTGAGCGTGGGCGGCATACATTGCCGCCGCAGGTGGGTTCTCTACCGTCGGGTACGGGCCTTACGGCCGGATGCCTGATTGCCTCAACGGGCGCTGCGCGCTCTCTACGGAGCCAGTCGCCAGCCAACGCCTTGCTGCTTGCTGCCTTGCTTTCTTGCGAGTTACGGCACGGTTACTGCATTACTTCGAAACTTGCGACGCGCCGGGACCGGCGTGCGGACCGCGCGCGCCTTGCGTGCTATGTGGTGGCGGCGGCGACACCGTACCGCCCCGGCGAATCTCGTGCGGCAGAATCAGCGCGCGGGCGAGCGACGCATCGTGCGAGGCACCCACGCCGGCACCGGGTCGACCATCGCCGCGACCATCGCCGCGACCATCGATCTGGGCAAGCAGACGCTGCGCGGCGTGACGGCCGATCTCCACGCTCGGCTGCACGACCGTCGCCAGCGTGGGCGAGAGCAGTTCGCCCACGGCCAGGCCGTCGAAGCCCAGCACCGACATGTCGTCCGGCACCCGCAATCCGGCTTCGCGCAGCGCGCGCATCACGCCCAGGGCAAGCAGGTCGTTCGAGCAGAACAGTGCCGTGGGACGCGCGCCATCTCGCTCGCGCCGGGCGAGCCACTCGCGAACGCGTTCGCCGCGCCCGCCGCTGTTGAAATCGATTTCGAAGGCGGGCAACGGCGTGAGGCCAGCGGCCTGCATCGCGTCGCCATAGCCGAGGTAGCGCCGCTTGGCGCGATCGGAGGCGTGCAGCGCCCCCGTCACCATCACGATGTCGCGGTGGCCGGCTTCGATGAGCATCGCCACGCCCTGCGCGGCGGCGGCACGGTTATCGACGGAGACGCACGGACGCTGCGGGGCGTCGTTATAGACGAGTTGGCACGGCACTCCCTCTGCCCCAAGATCGTCGATCAGCGCACTGTGTTCCGCGTCGGCGAGGGTAAGCAGCAAACCGTCGACCCGCTGTTGCAGCAGGGTCTCGATGGCGTTGCGTTCGCGCTCGGGGTCGTATTGGGTGGTCACGAGCAGCAGCCGTCGCCCCGTCCCCTCGATGGCCGCTTCGATGCCTTCGAGGCAGTCGGCGAACACGGGATTGCCGAGGGTGGGCAGCATGACGCCGATCAACCCCGTGCGCTCGCCGCGCAGTTGGCGGCCGAGGGCATTGGGGCGGAATTTGAGTTCGAGCGCGGCCGCCTGGACCCGAGCCAGCGTTTCGGGGCGCACCAGATGCGGCGAATTGAGGGCGCGCGACACGGTCGCAATCGAACACCCTGCACGCTGCGCCACATCCCGGATATCTGCCACACTCCGCTCCTTTTGTTCTGGCCGTCGTTCTCGAAGTTGACGGATTTTATGCAAATGTAAACGTTTACGAAAACGTTTTCACTCAGGGATTCTATGGACGAATTGTGATGAATTCATGACAACGGATGCGCGTCGGCCGCGATGGCCACGATGGCCACCCCGCTCGCTGGACATCTTCGATGCTGCATCGAGGCAGTCGTCGGTCACATCGCGCCGATCGGCGCGATGCCGCCTATACTGAAATTCCCCCTATCGGCCCAGTCCGAGGGGGCATGACGGCACCCCTTCCATCCACGACCGGGAACGGCCATGAACGACTATCACTTCCTCACCTTGTGGCGGCTCACTGCGCCGCTGGACGAAGTCTGGGACACGCTTCGCGATGTCGACCACTGGGCGCGCTGGTGGCCGTGCGTCCGGGAAGTCCGTACGCTCGACCCGGGAGATGCCGAGGGCGTGGGCGCCGTGCGCGAACTGACCTGGCACGGCGCGTTGCCCTACTCGCTGACCTTCGAGACCCGCATCACGCATATCGATCCAATGCGCGAAGTGCGCAGCGTGGCGACCGGCGAAGCCGAGGGCACGGGCGTCTGGCGCTTCGACACCGAAGGTTCGATCACCGTCGTTCGATATGCGTGGGACGTGCATACGAAACGCGAGTGGATGAACAAGCTGGCGCCGCTCGCGCGCCCGCTCTTTCGCTGGAACCACAATTACGTCATGCGACGCGGCGGCGAAGGACTGGCAGCCATTCTCAACGCGCATCTGGTCGAATGCCTCGACACGGACTTGCCGCCCGCCGCGCTCGGGACCGAGCGCGATCCGAGAGAACTGCGCGAAGCGCGGGCACGCGTGAGTCACGGCCCGCGTCACTAACCGGGCCTCGGGTTAGCGAATGCTGAGGCTGGCGTTGACCGTGTCATCGGTCGGGGTCGGCATGGGTGTTGGCGTCGGCGCTTGCGGCGCGATGTTGTATTCCAGCAGAAGCTTTTCCAACGCGTCGTGCTGACTCGCCGGGAAGGACAATGGCAGTTGCGGCCGCCACGCCCGCACCGCCTCCACGCCGCCCCTTGCCGTGTCGTTCAGAATGCACCTCAACGCGGGAAGCCGGTCGGCCTCCGGCAACAGGGCAAGTCTCGCGACAAACTCGGACATGACCGTCGCCACGATACGCGGTCGCAACGCATCGATGATCCTCGCGACGTTCTGATTGGTGAATGCATTCCAGGCGGCATCGCCGTTGCGAGCCACGTTCGACCACTCCTGTATCGCCTCGTCGTGCACGGGGAAAAACGCCTCGCTCCCGTCGGTGAGCGTGCTGCGGCGTCCCACGAGCATGGCGGCATCCTTGATCTTCAGCTTGCCGTCAGTGAGGCCACCGACAAATCCCCCGGCGATCTTTTCGACGAAGCTTCGCGCCCGGATCGGCGGTTCGGCATCGTCGCCGCACGCACCGGGCGCCGCCAGCGAGCAGTGGTCTGCCGTGGCGGCCTCGAGCGGCGCCTGGGCGTAAGGCCTCATGGCCGTTGCGGGGCTGCCGACGGCGGTGAACGCGACGTTCAGCCGCGTATTCCCGCTCACGGTGAGCGCCATTTGCGCGCCACGCGATTCCTGAGGACAGCCTGGCGTGCAGGGGTACGACTGAGGGGAAGGTTGAGGGTACCACTGCGCGCGATCAACGAAATGAGTGAGATCGGCAGGGCCATAGGGAGCTCTGGCGTCGGCGAATCCGGCCGAAGGTCCGCCGTAGGGTAACGGACGCAATGGACGCAATGGATCGGTCGATGAGACCGATGGGGCTGTCGGCAGGTCCGCCGCCGGATGGCCTGCCCGGGTGAACGCACCCGGGAAGCCTTCGGGCATTCGCCCCGGGGTTTCAGACGGCGTCAGCGAGGACGCCTGACCCATTGTCGCGGTGGGAATCGTGTGCTGCGCTGTGCTTTCGATCATGATGGCTCTCCATCGGATTGGGGCTTTCATCGTGGTCGCTATGCGGCACATCACTTTCAGGCGCCATCGCGATCCTTCGGTTTCCGGTCCGCCCCCGATGCGGGTCGGGGAGTGTCCCAGCGAATCGTCGGGATGCGCCTCGATGTCCTCTCAGACATCGCACATTTTTCCTCTGCACACGTCACCGCGTGATCGTCTATTCCATTCAGGAATAGACGATCACGCACAATTCATTATTTTTTATATCGACGGATGCCTAGACTGGTGAGCATTCGGCGTGCATGCCGTGGTGCGAACCGCCGCGCTCGCCTGCCGCCCCGCCGGAAAATACTTAGCTCCAGGAGATCTCGTGAGCCTTGCGACTGCGCCGCTGCTGCGGCATTACGTGGATGGCGCGTTCGTCGCCACCGACCGCCAGTTCGATAACCTCAGCCCGGTGGACGGGCGGCTCGTCGCGAAGGTCTGCGAAGCCGACGCCGCGACGGTGGACCGCGCGGTAAGCGCCGCGCGTCGCGCGCTGCACGAAGGCCCCTGGGGCAAGACCACGCCCGCCGAGCGCGCTGCCGTGCTGCATCGTATCGCCGACGGCATTCAGGCGCGCTTCGACGATTTCGTCGCCGCCGAAGTCGCCGACACCGGTCGCCCGATCGAACAGGCGCGCACGCTCGACATCGCCCGTGGCATCGCCAACTTCCGCATGTTTGCGGACCTCGTCAAGACCGCAGGCAGCGAGATGTACGAAATGCGCGCGGCCGACGGCGACGACGTGATGAACTACGTCACGCGCAAGCCGCTCGGCGTGATCGGCATCATCTCGCCGTGGAACCTGCCCCTGCTGCTCTTCACGTGGAAAGTCGCCCCGGCGCTGGCGATGGGCAACTGCGTGGTCGCCAAGCCGTCCGAAGAAACGCCCTCGTCGGCCACGCTGCTGGCCGAAGTCATGGACGCCGCAGGCGTGCCGCCCGGCGTCTTCAATCTCGTGCACGGCTTCGGTCCCGACTCGGCCGGAGAATTCCTCACGAAGCACCCGGACGTGGCCGCGATCACCTTCACCGGCGAATCGCGCACCGGCAGCGCCATCATGAAAGCCGTGGCCGACGGTGTGAAAGAAATCTCGTTCGAACTCGGCGGCAAGAACGCCGCCGTGGTATTCGCCGACGCCGACTTCGAAAAGGCCGTGGACGGCGTGGTCCGCTCGTCGTTCACGAACGCGGGCCAGGTGTGCCTGTGCTCGGAGCGTGTCTACGTCGAGCGCCCGATCTTCGACAAATTCGTCGCAGCCCTTGCCGAACGCGCCGCTGCGCTGCGCATCGATGCCCCCGACGCCGACGGCGTGCAAATGGGTCCGCTCGTTTCTCGCAAGCATCGCGAGAAGGTCCTCTCGTACTATCGCCTCGCCGTCGAAGAAGGGGCGACGGTCGTGACCGGCGGCGGCGTGCCGAGCTTCGGCGACGCGCGCGACGAGGGCGCCTTCGTGCAGCCCACCGTCTGGACCGACTTGCCCGACACGGCACGTTGCGTGCGCGAGGAAATCTTCGGCCCGGTGTGCCACATCGCGCCGTTCGACAGCGAGGACGAAGTGATCCGCCGCGTGAACGACAGCGATTACGGTCTCGCCGGGTGCGTGTGGACCACCAACCTGTCGCGCGCGCATCGCGTGGCGCGTCAGTTCCAGACCGGGCTCGTGTGGGTCAACACCTGGTTCCTGCGCGACCTGCGCACGCCGTTCGGCGGCGTGAAGCTCTCCGGGCTGGGGCGCGAAGGCGGACGCCACTCGCTCGATTTTTACTCGGAAATCACGAACATCTGCATCAAGCTGTGAGGCGACGGTGCGGCAATCTCGATGGGGGTCGAGGTTGTCGCACCCGCGCGCCGTCCGGACACGTCCGGACACCCCCGGACAACCCCATTCAAGCCAACACGGAAGACGTCACACCATGAGCGCATCGCAAGACACCCAGGCCCGTGTGGTCGAAGGCAAAGCCAAGCCGCGCGGCAAATTTCCGCATATCAAGCGTGCCGGCGACTTTCTGTTCGTCTCGGGCACCAGCTCGCGCCGTCCCGACAACTCGTACGCCGGCGCACAGGTCGATGCGCTGGGGGTGACGCAACTCGACATTCGCGAGCAGACCCGCGCGGTGATCGAGAACATTCGCGATATTCTCGCCAGCGAAGGCGCGACACTCGCGGACGTGGTCGAAGTGAGTTCGTTCCTCGTGAACATGAACGACTTCGGCGGCTACAACGCGGTGTACGGCGAATATTTCGACGAGAACGGCCCGACGCGCACGACGGTCGCCGTGCATCAACTGCCGCACCCGTTGCTGCTCATCGAAATCAAGTGCGTGGCGTACGCGCCGCGCGCACGCTGAACGCTTGGCCCTCCCACCGACATCCGACGCGGCATGACCCAGGAGACAGCATGTTGACGTATGGCAAGCCCTTCAATTTCCAGCGCTGGATCGACGATCACGCGCATTTGCTCAAGCCGCCCGTGGGCAACCAGCAAGTCTGGCAGGACAGCGACTTCATCGTGACGGTCGTGGGCGGACCGAACCACCGCACCGACTATCACGACGACCCGCTCGAAGAGTTTTTCTATCAGTTCAAGGGCAACGCCTGGGTCAATCTGTGGATCGACGGCCGCCCCGAGCGGGTGGATCTCAAGGAGGGCGACATCTTCCTGCTGCCGCCGCACGTGCGTCACTCGCCGCAGCGCCCGGAAGACGGCAGCCTGTGTCTGGTGATCGAGCGTCAACGCCCCGCAGGACTCCTCGACGGCTTCGAGTGGTACTGCCTGAACTGCAACGCGCAGGTCCATCGCGTGGAAGTCCAGCTCAAGAGCATCGTGAAGGATCTGCCGCCGCTGTTCGAGGCCTTCTACGGCGACGAATCGCTGCGCCGGTGTCCGAACTGCGGCGAGATTCACCCGGGGCGCGCAGCCCAGCCCAAGACCACGACGGCCGCCTGAGCTATCGCCTGTCGCCCGTCTCCTGTCGCCTCGCACTCAACACCCATCACACCTCACGTCATGAAGAAAATCGACATGCACGCCCACTTCTTCCCGCGCATCGCGCAGGAGGAAGCGGCCCGTCTGGACGCCGCCACCGCCCCGTGGCTGCGCATCGACGAAGGCGGCGAGACCGGCAACATCATGCTCGACAATCGCGCCTTCCGACCGGTCTACCGCGCGCTGTGGGATCCGGCATTGCGCGTCGAAGAACTCGACCGCCACGGCGTCGACCTGCAAGTCGTGTGCGCCACGCCCATCATGTTCGGCTACCGCTACGACGGCCACGCCGTCATGGACTGGGTGCAGCGCATGAACGACCTCGCGCTGGAGCATTGCGCCTATGCGCCCCACCGTCTGAAGGCCATGGCGCAGGTGCCGCTCCAGGACCTCGACCTGGCCTGCGCGGAAGCCTCTCGCGCCAAGGCCACCGGTCACGTGGGCGTGCAGATCGGCAACCATCTCGGCGAAAAGGATCTGGACGACGAACAACTCGTGGCGTTTTTGCGGCACTGCGGCAACGAGCACATTCCGGTGCTCGTGCATCCGTGGGACATGATGACCGACGGCCGCATGAAGAAATGGATGATGCCGTGGCTCGTGGCCATGCCGGCCGAGACGCAACTCTCCATCCTGTCGCTGATCCTGTCCGGGGCATTCGAGCGTCTGCCGCGCTCGCTCAAGCTATGCTTCGCGCACGGTGGCGGCGCGTTCCCGTACCTGCTCGGGCGTGCGGAAAACGCCTGGCATTGCCGCGATATCGTGCGCGCCGACAGCCCCCACCCGCCGTCGCACTATCTCGAGCGCTTCTACGTCGACAGCGCCGTGTTCGACCCGCGCGCCCTGCGCCTGCTCGTCGATACGATGGGTGCCGAGCGCATCATGCTTGGCTCGGACCATCCGTTCCCGCTCGGCGAACAGGACATCGGCCAACTGGTCGCGCAGCAGCCCGGGCTGGACGACGCCGCCCGACACCGCATTCTGGCCGGGAATGCCCTCGAGTTCTTCGGGCTGTAACTGGTGCTTTCCCGAAGTGTTTTTGAAAACGCTTGCCTACGCAATAGGCGTCGTTTAGGCTGGACCCTGAAATACTTGATGCTTAAACAATTGGCTAAGATTTGAAATAGTCTGACGCGCCTGGCCCACGATGACCGACGTGAAGAAGCGGTCAGGTGTCCCGGCGCGAGTCCACAGATGACAGTGCTTGAATTCATAGTTTGGAGACCATGATGACGGGAACGAAGACCACGCAACGCAAGGCCATCGCAGTCCTTGGCGCCGTCGCCGCAGCCGCGGCGATGCTCGCGTCCGGCGGCGCATACGCGCAGGTGAAGATCGGCTTCATCGGCACGCTCTCCGGTCCGGGCGGCGCGCTCGGCCAGGACCAGTACGACGCGTTCATGCTCGCCATCGAGCAAAAGGGCGGCAAGCTCGGCGGCGTGCCGGTGCAGGTAATCAAGGAAGACGATCAGCTCAAGCCCGACGTCGGCGTGCAGGCGGCGCAAAAGCTGGTGGAGCGCGACAAGGTGCAACTCATCACCGGCGTGACGTTCTCGAACGTGATGATGGCCATTCACAAGAACGTGACGAACGCGGGCGTGGTCATGGTCGGCTCGAATGCCGGCCCGGCGCCCATTGCAGGGGAGCAATGCTCGCCAAACTTCTTCTCGACATCGTGGGATAACGACGAACTGCACGAAGCCGGCGGTCAGCTATCGACCAATCTCGGCTACAAGAAGATGTACGTGATGGCCCCGAACTACCAGGCCGGGCGCGACGCCGTGAACGGCTTCAAGCGCGACTACAAGGGCCAGATCGTCGATGAGGTCTACACGCAGGTCAACCAGCCCGATTACTCGGCGGAAATCGCCCAGCTCCAGGCCGCCAAACCGGACGCCGTCTATGTGTTCTATCCGGGCGGCATGGGCGTGAACTTCGTCAAGCAATACCGCCAGGCCGGTCTGCTGGGCAAGATTCCGCTCATCTCCGTGTCGACCATCGACGGCTCGACCCTGCCCGCGCTCAAGGAACAGGCGATCGGCAGCATCACCAGCGCCCCCTACTCGCCGGATCTCGATAACGCACAGAACAAGCAATTCGTTGCGGCCTTCCAGAAGAAGTACAACCGCGTGCCGTCGATGTATGCGGCGCAATCGTACGACGCCGCCAACCTCATCGACTCCGCCCTCACGAAGACCAAGGGCAGCGTGGCCGACCGTGAAGCGCTGCGCGCAGCGCTCAAGGCCGCCGACTTCCAGTCCGTGCGCGGCTCGTTCAAATTCGCCAGCAACCAGTTCCCGATCGCACCGTTTTATCGCGTGGATGTCGTGAAGGACGCCAGCGGCGCGGCGTTTGCCAACAAGGGACAGATCGATATCAAGACGCGCGCCAACCTGGCGTCGATGTGCAAGATCCGTTCGTAAGTCGCCGGCCGTTGCAAGGCGGGGGCAATCGGCCCCCGCCGTCTTTGAGCTCTGTCATTGAGCTCTGTATTTGAGCTTTGCCGAGGCTTTATGAAGCGCTACCGCAATTTCGACGACGCCGAGCTGGACGTTCAGTACAACGCTCGCGCCACCACGCCCAACATTCTCGATATCCTGACGCAGTACGCCGAGCAAAGCGCCCACGCCCGCGCCACCGTGCCTTGCGTTCTGGATGTTGCCTATGGGGACCACCCCGACGAAACACTCGATATCTTTCCCGCCGCCGAGCCCGGCGCGCCGGTGTTTTTCTTCGTTCACGGCGGCTACTGGCGTGCGCTGAACAAGAGCGATTCGAGCAACATGGCGCCCGCGTTCGTGCGTGCCGGCGCCACCGTCGTCACCATCAACTACTCGCTCGCCCCCGGCGCCTCGCTCGACACGATCGTCGATCAGACGCGCCGCGCGCTGGCGTGGACGCACCGTCACATCGGCGAGCATCATGGCGACGCCAGCCGCATCCACATCTGCGGCAGTTCAGCGGGCGGTCATCTCGTCGGCATGCTCCTCGCGAAGGGATGGCATGCCGACTATGGCGTGCCGGAACATGTCGTGGCCGGCGCGGCGCCGTTGTCCGGTCTTTTCGACCTCACACCGATTCCGTACACGCACATCAACGAATGGATGAAGATGTCGGCGGACGATGCGCGTCGCAACAGTCCGTACTTCCGTTTGCCCGACCATGGCTGCCCTATCGTCGTGTCCTACGGCGAGACGGAGACGGCCGAGTTCAAGCGTCAGACGGACGATTATCTTGCCGCGTGGCGTGAAAAGGGCTTCCCCGGCGAGTACGTGGCCATGCCGGGGACCAATCACTTCGACATCGTGCTCACGCTCAATGACGCGGCCAGCCCGCTCACGCAAGCCATCTTCCGCCAGATGGGCCTGCCCCGGGAGACGACATGAGCCTCACCCTCTTCATCATGCAGTGCCTGAACGGGCTGCAACTCGGCGTGTTGCTGTTTCTCATGGCGGCCGGACTGACGCTGGTATTCGGCATCATGAACTTCGTCAACCTCGCGCACGGCTCGCTCTACATGATGGGCGCGTTCATCGCCGCGACCGTCTACAACCACACGGGTTCGTTCGCGCTCGCGGCGCTTGCGGTGCTGCCGGCCATGCTCGTGCTCGGCCTGATCGTCGAATTCGTCGCCCTCAAGACCCTCTATGACCGAGATCACCTCGATCAGGTGCTCGCCACCTTCGGGCTGATTCTGTTCTTCAACGAACTGGCGCGCATGATCTGGGGCCCGTCGCCGTATTACATGGAAGTGCCCGAGTGGCTGTCCGGTACGGTGAACCTCTTCGGTCTCGATTACCCCGCCTATCGTTTCCTGATCATCGTGGTGGGACTTGTGGTCGCGCTCGGCTGCTATCTGCTGATTCACCGCACGCGTATCGGCATGCTGATTCGCGCGGGCTCGACGCACCGTCAGATGGTTGGCGCGCTCGGCGTGAACATCGTTCTGCTCAACTCGTTGCTGTTCGGTCTGGGCGCGATCCTCGCCGGCATTGCCGGGCTGATGGCTGGTCCGATCCTCTCGGTGCAGCCGGGCATGGGCGAACCGATCCTGATTCTGACGATGGTCGTGATCGTGATCGGGGGCATCGGTTCGGTGCGTGGCGCATTTCTCGCAGCGCTGATCGTCGGCGTGGTCGACACCGTCGGGCGTACCGCCCTGCCCACGCTGCTGCGCAGCCTGATGGAGCGCAGCACCGCCGATACGGCCGGGCCGGCGCTGGCGTCGATGCTCATCTATCTGGTCATGGCGGCGGTGCTTGCGGTGCGTCCGCAAGGGCTCTTCCCGGTAAAACATGGCTGACCCACGGCTGATGGCCAACGAGAAACGATGGAAATGAAACTCAATCTACGCACCGCCGTGCCGATACTGCTGCTGGTTCTGCTGGCGCTGGTTCCCATTTACGCGACGTTTGCCCAGCAACCGTTCTTCCTCACCCTGTTCGGGCGCATTGTGGTGTTCGCGATCGCCGCCGTCTCGCTCGATCTGATTCTCGGCTATGGCGGCATGGTCAGCTTCGGCCACGCGCTGTATCTCGGTCTCGGCGCCTACGTCGTGGGCATCATGGGCTTTCACGGTATCGACAACGGTTTCGTTCACCTCGGCGCGACGTTGCTGTTGTGCGCGATTGTCGGCGCGATTACAGGCCTGCTCTCACTGCGCACGACCGGCATCGCCTTCATCATGATTACGCTCGCGTTCGCCCAGATGTTTTACTTCCTCGCGGTGAGCCTGAAGCAGTACGGCGGCGATGACGGCCTGCCCGTGTCGGCCGGCAGCCGCTTCGGCAGCGTGACGCTGGACGACCCCGCCGTGCTGTACTACGTGGCGTTCGCCGTGTTGTGCCTGTGCGTGTGGGGCGGGCGCCGCCTGGTCGAAGCCCGCTTCGGCATGGTCATTCGCGGTGCGCGTCAGAACGATCGCCGCATGCGCGCGCTCGGCTACCCGACGCTGCGCTACAAGCTCGTCGCCTACATCATCAGCGCGATGGTTTGCGGCGTCGCCGGCATGCTCTACGCCAATCTCACGCACTTCGTTTCGCCGGCCTACATGGCGTGGACCGCCTCCGGCGAGCTCATCGTGATGGTGGTGCTCGGCGGTCTGGGCTCGTTCTTCGGGCCGCTGCTCGGCAGCACGGCCATGCTCCTCATCGAAGAGTGGCTCAAGGGCATGACGGAGCACTGGATGATCATCTTCGGGCCGCTCATCGTCGTGGCCGTGCTGGTGTCGCGACGCGGCCTCTACGGCCTGCTCGGTGACCTGCAAGTGCGTCTTTCGCGCCGCACGCGCGCCGTGGAGGGCAAAGCATGAGCCTGCTTCGTGTCGACCAACTGGTCAAACGCTACGGCGGACTGACCGCCACCGATCACTTCTGTCTCGACGTCGCACCGGGCGAGTTGCACGCCATCATCGGTCCGAACGGCGCAGGCAAGAGCACGCTCATCGGCCAACTGGCGGGCGAGCTGCGCTCCGACGAAGGCAGCATTCATTTCGACGGGCACGACATCACGTCGATGCCCATCGAGCAACGTGCCCGGTCGGGGCTGGCGCGCTCGTATCAGATCACTTCGGTATTCCGTGAATTCACTGCGCTGGAGAACGTGCTGGTGGCCGTGCAGGCGATGCAGGGACATAGCTTCGGTTTCTGGCGTCCCGCGATTCGGGACGCCGCGCTTGTCGAGCCGGCTCGCGAGATTCTGGCGCGCACCGGCCTGGCCGCGCGGATGAACGTGCCGGCCAGCGCACTGGCGCATGGCGAACACCGTCAACTGGAATTGGCGATGGCGCTGGCAGGCCGTCCGAAACTGCTGTTGCTCGACGAGCCGATGGCCGGCATGTCGCAGGCGGAGTCCGAGCAGATGACGCACCTGCTGGCCGAGCTCAAGGGCGACTACGCCATCGTGCTCGTGGAGCACGACATGGATGCCGTTTTTGCACTCGCCGATCGCATTACCGTGCTGGTGTACGGACGCGCCATCGCCTGCGGCAACGCCGATACGATCCGCAACGATGCGGGCGTTCGCGAAGCCTATCTCGGGGACGAAACCCGCAACGAAATGCTGGGAGCGACGGCATGAGCACCTTGTTGTCTTTGTCCGGCGTCGAGTCGTACTACGGCGCGAGTCAGGCGCTGTTCGGCATGCATCTGGAGATCGAGCGCGGCGCGTTCGTCACCCTGCTCGGCCGCAACGGCATGGGCAAGTCCACGACCGTCAAATCGATGACGGGACTGATGCGGCCCGCGCGCGGCGAAATCGTGTTCGATGGACAGCCGGTGCACGCGAGTCCGTCGCACCGCATCGCGCGCGCCGGCATGGGGCTTGTGCCCGAAGGCCGACAGATTTTCCCCACGTTGACCGTGCGCGAGAACCTCGTCGCCACCGCCGGCAATCGTCACGGGGCGAGTTCGCCATGGACGCTCGCGCGTATCTACGAACTTTTCCCGCGACTGCGCGAGCGCGAAAAGAACCTCGGCAGCAACCTGTCCGGCGGCGAGCAGCAAATGCTCGCCATTGGTCGTGCATTGATGACGAATCCGAAATTACTCATTCTCGACGAGGCGACGGAAGGGCTCGCACCGCTCATTCGCGGTGAAATCTGGCAATGTCTGAAGCAACTCAAAGGCAGCGGCCTGTCGATCCTGTGCATCGACAAGAATCTGGCGCCGATGCTCGAACTCGGCGACCAGCACTACATCGTCGACAAAGGCCGTGTGGCCTGGCAGGGCGACTCGTCGAAGCTGCGTCGGTCGCTGCCCGAACTGCAGGCGTATCTGGGCGTCTGACGCCGCCGTCCGACCGCATATGTCCCATTTCTGCGTACACTCTACGGCACCTCGTCTACACGAGGTGCGTAGTACTCGATAGGTGTCAGACGCAAAAATCGGGAGTGTTTTGTGAAAGCACCCAGCAAAAGTCTGTGGTGCAATCGGCTCCGCTTGATTGACTTTGCAAGCACTCCCGATCCACAACTAACGACACCGGTCAGGACTATGGCTTACTCGAACACGCCTTCGAATCCCTTCCGCTGGCTGCTCTCACAGGACACCGGCGCGCCGCCGCCGGCCGAGCCGGCGCACGTCAAGAACGGTCTGCCTGCGGATCTTCCGCTCAATATCAAGGAGTTGCCACGCACGCCGCTTCCCAAGCTGGAAGTGTTTCCCGACGAACTGCTGGCGTTACGAAAACATCTCGGCATGTCGCGCAACGTCTTCGCGCATTACCTGCGCACGAATCCCCGTACGCTGGAGAACTGGGAGCAAGGCCGGGCGCGGCCGAACGCGCAGGCCGCCTGCCTGATCCGGCTCGTGCAGCAGAACCCCGGACTGGTTTCGTCGCTCGCGCGTCTCTGAATCATGCAGGGGCCGCCGTGGTCCGGCGCATGTGGCGGACCACGACGAAAAGGGGCATACCGATCGATCGTCGGTACGCCCCTTTTCTTTTGACCTGATTTTCCGAAATACCGGTGAATGGCTACGGCTCGAGTCCGCACACCTCGCGCAGACACGCCACGAATCGCGCACATGCGGGACTGGGCGACTTGTCGGCGCGCAACGAATAGCCCACGTCGCCGAAGCTGCCCGGCATCGTGTCGGCCAGCACCCGCAGCAACCCGGATTCCACGAACGGCGTAGCGGCTGCGCGCGGCATCAGCGCCACGCGAGGCGTCTCGAGCATCAGACCGATATTGGTCAGCACAGAGAGCGACTCCACGACATCCTCGGGCAGCGCGAGTCCGGCATCGTGAAACAGTCGCTCTGCGGCCAGGCGCGAGGGCGACTCGGGCACCGGCAGAATCCACGCCTGCTCGCGCAATTGCGCGAGCGGCACGCGCTCCGGCAAATGCGACCAGTGGCGCTCGCCGCCGATCACACTGAGCGATTCGTTAAAGAGAATTTCGTGCGTCAATGCAAAGGCGTTGGCCACCGGCAGCGAGCGCTCCGGCAACCGGCCGACGACGATATCCAGATCGCCGCTCGCCAGCGCCGGGAACAGTTGCGCCGTGGTGGCCTCCCGCACGGTAACGAGCACGCCCGGCGTGCGCGCCTTGAGCATGGCAATCGTGCGTGGCAGCAAATCGGCGGCGGCCGAAATGAGGGTGCCGACGATCACGTGACCGCTGGTGCCCGCGCTAAACGCGTTGACCTCGTCCGTCAGATACCGCAGTTCGGCCATGAGCGACTTCACGCGGTGGCCCAGCAGCTCGCCCAGTTCCGTGGGCTGCATGCCGCGATTGCTCCGTACGAAGAGCGGTCCTTCGAAGCAGGCTTCGAGCTCATGCACGATCTTGCTCACCGCGGGCTGCGTGAGACCGGTTTCGTTGGCGGCGCGCACGAGCGACCCCGTTTCGAGCACGCGGTCGAAGACCTGAAGCTGGTGAAACTTGAGCTTTCGTCCGAGATTGAGGGCTGCCCAGGGAAGGGATCGCATCGGCGGTATGTCAGGCCGCCGCCGCGGAACCGGATGCCGCAACCGGATCCGTTCCCTGCGTCATCGACGCCGAATCACCGGACTTGCCCACTTCGGTCACCTGGGTCGCCCCGGTCGCCCCAGTCGCTTCAGTCGAGGGCGACGCTTGTGCGCCCTCCCCCGACAGGAACGCCGCCACGTACTCTTCGAGCATGGCCACATCCGGCAGCGAGGCGGGGTTCACGTGATAGTTCACGAGGCAGCCATCGAAGGTCAGCACGAGCATATCGATCAGACGCGCCCGCCGCACGCTGTCACGCGCCAGACTCGGCGCGCTTGCCGCGAGCATCGCCGACAGACGTTCCCGAAACCACTGGAGCAGCGACGGATCGTAGGGATCGCCAGGACTCACGGTCGCCAGCGCCTGCACCAGATTGTGCGAGAAGCCATTGTCGAGCCTCGGCGTCTCGACCAGCAGGCCGTTGAGTAGTGTGCGCATGCGCTCGTGTGCGCCGTGGAGCGCCATCACCTCGGCTTCGAGCGCGCAAATGCGCGCCTTGAACCATTTGTCGTAGACGCAGAAGAAGACTTGCAGCTTCGCGGTGAAATAGCTGTAGATGTTCGCGTGCGAAATACCGGCACGCTTGGCGATCTGCACCATTGTGGTGTCGACATACCCTCGTTCCTGAAACAGGGCATGCGAGGCTTCGAGAATGGCGAGACGAATGTCTTCTTTCTTGACTTGTGGCATATGTGAGCCTGCACGGTTGGGCCGGGCACCTCGAAACAAAAATTCTCAACTTCCCTCAACTTCCACCAGCGCCGACGGGAGGGTCAGCGCGCACAGTATGCCAGCGCAAACGCAGCTTGCGGCGAAAACTAAGCGCAAACACTCCCCCGGACTTTCCCGATAGTTCAACGCATACCGCGTGGTTTGCGATGACAGACATCGCGTTATGCGTCGTCTGATCGCACAGTCCACGCACGCGGGCAGGTCAGGCGATGAGGAGAGTTTTGATACGCATATATTTCAAAATTGAACAATTACGATGTCATGCATTGGTGCGTCCGACGACGTTCGCATCGCCGGTCATTTCATATACGCGAGCGAATACCACGGCGAATATGCATCGATGTGCGCGCGCCGAGCGTCAGTGCCAGTACGCACTATGCGTTACCGCTTGCCGCTTACCGCTTACCGCTTACCGCTTACCGCTGCCCCTCGCCGGTGGGCACGAGCTCCCATTCCTCACTCCCTTGCCTCCTCGCGTGCAGCACGATGAAGTGCCCCACCTGCCCATCTCAGCGCGCAGATGTAAGACATTGCCGACAGCGCATTCCTACATTAATTCGGAGTCCATCGTACCTTTCGAATGAGATGTGCACCGCAACATGCTCGCCAAGGCCCGTCATGCGGCGCATTCACGGGCGATTACAAAGACTTACAAGATCGAGCGATCCAAAACCCGCAATTTGCGTCCAATTTCCGTAAATCCATGATGACGGCGGGCGGGACGAACACCGCTCTCGAGAGGAGGTCATGATGAAAGTGAACCATGCAGGGGCTGTCAATCGAGTGGCGACACGCGACAAGCGGTTAGCGGTTGCGAAAGTATCCGCGGCACTCGCACTGAGCACGATGGTGCTCACGCTGGCGGGTTGCGCGTACGACGCACCGCCGCAGCCGCGACTGCCGTATCGCGGCCCCGAGAGTACGAATCCGTCGTACCCGTCGCAGCCCAATTGCGGGCCGCCGCCATACGCACCGGGTTCCGCTTGCAGCCCCTATGCGGCGCCGCCGTCATCAAGCGCGCCAGGCGCCGATGCGTACGGTCGCCCTTATCCGCCGACCGATGGTTACGGCCGCCCCTACCCGACCGACGCGCAGGGCCGTCCGTATGCGCCACCGCCGCCGGCGTACCGCGAGTCGAATCCTGCCAACGGTGCCCCCGTGCCGGAGAACGGGTCGGCGACCGCGCATTGAGCGCAAGGACAACGCAAAGCTGAATGGCGCGGCGCCCAGGGTGCATCGCACGGCATTGCGTGGCACCAGGCAGCACCGCGCAGCACCGCGCAAGCGGTAGTGAGTGAATGACAGACCGCACCGGATCGTTGGTGCGGCCTGCGATTACCCGGGGCAAAACGCCCCATTGAAGGAGCCATACGTCATGAAAACCAAACAACGATGGGTCTCGCACATCTCGAAACTTTCGCGCTCGGCGGCGCCCGTCATCGCCGGGGCCGCGCTCATCGGCACGCTGGCCGGGTGCGGCGGTATGACGCCACGCGAATCCCGTAATACTGCGGTGGGCGCCGGTGTGGGCGCGCTGGGCGGCGCCCTCATCTCGGGCGGCGATCTGGGCACGACCGTGGGCGGCGCCGTGGTGGGTGGCGTGATCGGTAACGTCATCACCGACGATCGCCACCGCCGCTGATCGTGTTCGACGCGCGGGCGCCTCGCGCCCACGCGTCGTATCCCTGCGGTCTTTCACACGGCATCTCGGCCATGGCGTCCCACGATGGCCCCTTTGCGGGGCGTCGAAGCCATGGCCCTTGCCGACGTCATAGCTCAAGACATAAGGAGAAGCGAGACATGACACCCCAAGACACACTCCGCCAACGTACGCTTCGAACGCTCCGTGCACTCGATCAGCGACGCTTCGGTCGTCGGGCGCTCGCCGCCGCGACACTATGCGCCGGCGCCGCAGCCCTCTCGCTCGCGGCCATGCCGAGCTTTGCGCAGGGCACCCCGCCGATCAACGGCGTCGTGCCGACGACACCGTCACCGCCCCCGCCGCCGCCCACCAGCGGCCCGGACTATGGCGACGCCGCAGACCAGAACGCGGCCCTGGGGCTGTACCTGCAACGTTCGTTCGATGCCATCGACACCAACCGCGATGGCCGGATCGACCGCAACGAATGGGCCGCCTATCAACGCAGCCAGTTGCAGGCTCGCCGGGCAACGTTCGAGCGCTACTTCAAGGCAGCCGACAAGGATGGTGACGGGTACCTGAGCCGTCAGGAAGCGGCAGCCTCAGAGCCATTCCTTTATCAGCATTTCGACGAGATCGACGCCAATCACGACGGCAAGCTCTCGCCCGCCGAAATCCGCAGCTTCTTCCGCCGCTACTACCACGAGCGAGAGCAAGCGGACGCAGCGACGACCAAGCCGTAGGCGATCGTCCCCACAGCGCAAGCCACACAGACAAGAAGGGCCGGAACCTGTTCGATACGGGTTCCGGCCCTTCGGCTTTCACGCTGCGCGCAACCTGTCACCGTTGCGCGCTGGCGGCCACGCCTTAAACGTGGAAGAACTCGGCGATGATCGCGGCGCCGAGGAACGTGCCGGCGTTCGCGAGGAACGACACGACCACGATGCGCCAGCCCAGACGACGGAATGCCGGCACATCCTTGGCGACCGACAGACCGGCGTAGGTCAGCATCGGGGTCACAAGCGCCAGGAAGTTGATCTTGCCCGTGAACTGCTCGACGACCGGCGCGAACGGGAAGGCCGGCGAAGTCAGGAACATGGCGATCAGCGACACCCAGCACACGGCCGGCACCTTGCGGCGCGTGACGAAGTACAGCACCTCGCCGACGATCACGGCCCCGATGATGATCAGCATGCCGGGCACGCCGTCGAGGAACGGCGTCTTGAAGGCCATGCTGTTACCGACCAGCGCCAGGGCGCCCGAGAAAACCCACGCGAACAAACGCGCACCGAAGTTCATTTCAACGGTATGCGCCTTGCTGGCTTCCTTGAGTTCCTTGGCGGCTTCGGCGTCTTCCACGGCAGCGGCTTCGGCGTTGGCACGGCCGCGCTTGCTCATGCGACCCAGCACCGGTTCCATCACACGATAGCCCCAGACGGCGAGCGGCAGCGAGATGAATAACGTGAAGTAGGTGCCGATGGTTGTCGTGATCAGGTTCGACGCCGCAGCAAAGGTGGCGACTTCCTTGGCGACTTCCGGCGTTTGCTGTGCGGCAATGGCGCCGGCAGCGGCCGCCATCATCGAGCCCGAGCCCACACCGGCGCCCATGGCGAGCGAGTGCGGATGGAACAGATTCAGGCTGGCGACGAAACCGGCGAACAGCGAAATGAACACGGCGCCGAAGATGGTGCCTGTCAGGTACTCGGCCAGCACGCCGCGCCCTTCCGGCGAATCGAAGCCGTACTTTTCACCGATGATCGCGAGGCTCGGTTCGCGGCCCACGGAGAACGTCGCGCCAATGGCCTCACGCTTGATGCCGAGCATGAGCGCTACCGGCAGCCCCAGAATGATCGTGCCCACGAAGTGGCCGAACTCCTGGAACACGAGCGCCCACCCGGCGGCCACGAGCTTGGGCAGCGAGCCGCCCACGAGCAGACCCAGCTTGGCGACGAACAGCAGCAGCGCCGGTTGCAAAATGGCCGCGGCCTTGTGCTGCATCGGCAGGTCGATCTGCGCGAAGCGCGGCAAACGCGCTTGCGACAGGCCCAATGCCGCGCCGAGCAACAACGCCCAGACCATCGGCAACAACACGATCTTGCCGTGACCGGCCTTGATGCTGATCGCACCGATGAGCTCCGCAATCACGAGGATCACGATCGCCCACACATACAGGCGCACGCCATCGCTGAAGGCGCCCCCTTGCGGCTTGGCCGCTTTTTGTTCCATGACTGCCATCTGGGTCTCCACTGCACTTGCTATTGAACCGGTCCGATGCCTGACGCGCCCGGCTAACCGGCGCTTTGGCGAACATTTCGGCGATGAAGGAAGTTCGGCACGCCATCCGTCAGGCCCCGAGACCCGCAGACTTTTCCCACACAACGGGAATGTACACCCCGCCATGTTGGCACGCCTTGGTGACAGCAACAGCACGCCGCGCCGAACCACCCGAGGGCGGCATTATACGCGGTCAAAAACCCCGTTTCGGCCGCCAATCCCGCAGGCTGAAACGGTCGCACGCCGAACGAGGTCTCACGACCGGCGTCCGGCGCACTTTCTACGCTTTTACGATGCGTTCACACCACATTCTCACGAACTGAACGCATGATGGCAGCACATCGCCGAGGGAGTTGGCAGCGACGCGACGCCTCGCCGCCGCCCCCAGGCAAAACGACTCACCCGGCTCAGACGTAGCCAAACGGCGTGGCCGGATTGGCGGCCGTCTCAACCCACACGCTCTTCGTCTGGGTGTACTCGTACAGCGCCTCGACGCCGCTGGAGCGACCGTAACCGCTGTGGTGGTAGCCACCGAAGGGCGACGCGACGTTGATCGTCTTGTAACCGTTGATCCAGAACGTACCGGCGTTCACTTGCGACGCGACACGGTGCGCGCGGGCCACATCCTGCGTCCAGACGGCGCCTGCCAGACCGAATTCGCTATCGTTGGCAATCGCCAGCGCCTCCTCCTCGGTGTCGAACGGAATCGCCACCACCACCGGACCGAAGATTTCCGTGCGCGCCACGCCCATGGCGTTATTGGCATCGGCCAGCACGGTCGGGCGCACGAAGAAACCGCCCTCGCTGCGTTGCTGCGAACCGGCTGCGAGGCGCGCACCGCCTTCGACGCCGGCGTCGATCATGTTCATCACGTGCTGATATTGCGTGCGATTGCAGATCGGGCCGACTTCAGTGGTGTCGTCGAGCGGGTTGCCCACGCGGATCTTCTCCGCACCGCGTGCGAGCATGTCGATCATCTGGTCGTACACGCCACGTTGCACCAACAGACGTGAGCCGGCCACGCAGCTCTGACCCGCGCTCGAGAAGATGGCGGCCTGTGCGCCCAGGCATGCGCGCTTGAGGTCGGCGTCGTCGAACACGATGTTGGCCGACTTGCCCCCCAGCTCCAGCACGCTCGGCAGCAGACGCTGCGCGGCGGCCGTGGCGATCTTGCTGCCCGTGGCCGGTGAGCCGACGAACACGACCTTCTTGACGACCGGATGCGAGATCGCGGCTTGGCCCGTGGTGTGGCCGTAACCGGCGAGCACGTTGATGAGACCGCGCGGCACGCCAGCCTGCTCGGCCAGTGCGGCCACGACGAGCGAGCTGGCCGGGGTCAGTTCCGAGGGCTTGAGCAGCACGCCGTTGCCCATGGCGATGGCGGGCGCCAGCTGCCAGCCACAAGTGAAGACGGGCGCATTCCACGGGGTGATCTGCAACACTACGCCCATCGCTTCGCGGCGCGTGTAGTTCAGGTGCGTGCTCGGCACGGGAATCACATCGCCGAAGAACTTGTCGGTCCAGCCGGCGTAATACTCGAACATCTCGGCCACTTTGCCGACTTCGCCACGACAATCGCGGATCGGCTTGCCCGCACCGATGGATTCGAGTTGCGCCAGCGCCTCGGCGTGTTCGCGAATCTTCGCGCCCACGGCCTGCATCACACGGCCCCGGGCGGCGTGCGTAAGCGCCCACCAGGTCTTTTGCGCGGCTTGCGCGGCGTCGGCGGCTTGCGCCACGACATCGGCGCCGGCGTCGCGATAGGTCAACACCGCCTGGCCGGTGGCCGGATTGACGATCTCGATGGACGTCTCGCCGCGGCCTTCGACCAGTTCGCCGTTCACGAACGAACCGAGGGTGGTGGCGTTGGGGAAGAACTTCGCGAATGCGCCGAGCAAAGCGGCGGCTTGTTGGTCTGCCATGAAAAACTCCGTACTCACAGAATGGCGCGTCGCTATCGTTGCTATTGTCGCTGTCGCTTCGGTGCCATACACCGACAGCGCATCCTCAGCGACGCGTCATGTCGTCAAACAAAAAGGAATGCAGGGGTGAACGTCTCGGCTACGCGCGGCCCGGCTCGATGAACTGCACGATGCGGTTGAAGTCTTCGTCGTCGCCCACGCTTGCGGCGCTTGCGGCCCACAGTCGGCCGACTTCGGCCGACAATGGCCCGGTGGCCAGCGTACCCGTTTGCTCGGCCAGCGCCATGGCCAGACGCACGTCCTTGCGCATGAGCTTCATCGTGAAACCGGAGTCGAAGGCGTCGTTGAGAATCCACGTCGGATAGTTGGTTTGCGTCACGCCGCTGCGGCCCGAACCGGCATTGAGCCCTTCGAGCACCTGCTCCGGAGCTACGCCGGCGGCCTTCGCCAGACGCATCGCTTCGCCCGCCACCACCAGGTGCGCGGCGCACATCAGGTTGTTGATGAGCTTGGTGACGTGACCTGCGCCCACGTCACCGATATGCACCCGCTTGGCCGACATGGCAGCAAGTACCGGTTCGATACGGGCGATGTCGTCGGCAGCGCCGCCCAGCACCATCGTGAGTGCGCCGTTGAGTGCGCCCTTCGGGCCACCCGACACCGGCGCGTCGACCAGCGCGATCCCCTTCTCGCGCAACGTGAGCGCCAGCTTGCGCGTGCTTTCCGGATCGGCCGTCGACGTGTCGACCACGATCAGGCCTTCACGGCCGTTCGCGGCAATACCGTCGGCACCGTTCACCACGGCTTCGACGACTTGCGACGTGGGTAGCGACAGCACCAGGGCGTCGGCTTCGCGAGCGAGTTCGGCGACCGACGCCCGCAGGCCGATCCCGGCCTCGGCCAGCGCGGCGCCGGCAGCCGGCGACGGGTCGAAACCGAGCACCGTGAAACCGCCGCGCTGCAACGACAGCGCCATGCCGCGTCCCATGTTGCCCAGTCCGACCACTCCGATGATTTTCATGTTCACTCCAGATTGACTGCGAAGATGACGCCGCCCCCACGGGCGGCGCCGCGTTGCTTCGTCCGCCGGGACATCCGGCCGACGCGTGGATATGTCAGGGAATCGCCGCGCTAGTGGTTCACGAACTCCAGCACCACGTTTCCGGCAAATTCGGGTTCGACCACCAGCCCATGCTCGTTATAGCCGTAAGGCACGCCGTGCGCCCGCCACAAGGCTTCGATGTGCGCCAGATCCGGCGCCAGCAGGGTGATCGCCACCGCATGGGTACGCATACCCTGCGCCATCGGCAGCCCCACCGCAGCGTAACGCGCTTCGGCCCACTGCAACGACATGGCGCGCAGTTCCCCGCACCCGGTGTCCGCCACGGCGCCGCCTTCATAGAGATCGACGTGACGCGCGCCGTACAGTTGCTGCCAGCGTGTGGCGAGGGCGCGCAGCGACACGGCATCCGGCGTCACATAGGTAATGCCGACGATGCCCGTCACCCCATTGGGATGGCGTTGCCACTCGGGTATCCAGATCAGGTCGGGGCGATGCTGATGACAGATGACATTGGACGCGTCGCCCAGCGATTCGTCGATGAACAGGCCGAGCGAGACGACGGCCTCGTCGGGCGTGCCATCGGGTTTGCACATCGCACGCCGAAAATCGAGCAGGCCTTGCGTGCGTAGCCCGGCCTGCACGAGGCGGCCGTGGTCGGCGCGGGCGTCTTGACTGTGGAGTGCGACGAGCGACACGCCCTCTTCGCGGGCGAGAAAACTGCCGAGGTAGCGTCCGAAGCAGAAGTCGCCGACGGCGTGGGCGCCGAACTTGCCGGCGTTGTCCACGCCGATCAGTTCGATAAAGTTCTCGCCGAACATCATGAGCGATGTAACGGTGCCCCACGGGTGATACGACACCGGCGACGGCGCGAAGCCCATGCGCGCGTAATGCGCCAGGCGCCGCGGGTGGTCATGCACGGTGACCAGCGGATGATCGATACCGAATCGCGTATTGCGCGGAGGAATCATCGGGTGTCTCCGAGGGGCCGTCGAGTCACGACAGGTGAGCTCGGGCCGCATCAAAACTGGCGCGGAATCGGGCCACCGACACCGGGCCTCGCCTGGGTTCGTTGCCCGGCGTCGGGGCCGATCCGCATGCATCGCAGTGTGGAGTGAAAAAAAAGGACGCTCAATGACAACGCTTGAAGATTTTTGTTCTAATTATTAGTCTTTAGGGTATGACACCTGCCATCAATGAAAGCCGCCTGTCTTATCTCTACGAGGCCGTTCAGTGCGGCACGGTGCGCGCGGCCGCCGACAAACTCGACATCGCGCCCTCCGCCGTCAGCCGCCAGATCGCCTTGCTCGAGGCGGAACTGGCCCTGCCGCTGATCGAGCGCCACAAGCGTGGGGTGCATCTGACGCAGGCCGGACGCCTGCTCATGGAGTACTACCGCGAACAACGCGCCCACCAGGAAGACCTGCTCGCCAAACTGCAGGAAGTGCGTGGGCTGCGGCGCGGGCACATCCGGCTCGCCGTCGGCGAAGGCTTCGTCAGCGACCTGATGGGCGCGCCGTTGCAGTACTTCTGCAAGCGCTACCCCGACATCACCCTGACGCTCGATCTGGCCGGCACGAACGAAGTCATGCGCCTTGTCGCGGAGGACGACGCCGACATCGGCCTCGTCTACAACCCGCCCGCCGAGTCCAAGATCGTCTCCCGGGCGCAAATGGCACAGCCGGTTCACGCGATCGTCGCGCCCGGCTCTGCGCTCGTTGCCAAGGCGAAAGCCACCGGCGCCGTGACGCTGGACGCGCTGTACGACACGCCGCTTGCCCTCATGCATGGCTCGTACGGCACGCGTCAATTGATGGCGTTGGCCGAACAGTCCGAGAAGCATCGGCTCGCCGCCGCCGTCACGACCAACTCCATCTCGGTGCTCAAGCATTTCGTGCGGGCCGGGCTCGGCGCGACCTTCCTGCCCACCTTCGCCGTGTCGCAGGAAATCGACGCCGGCCTACTGAGCGCCGTTGCCATCGACCATCCCATTCTGAATCGTGCGGAGGCCCACCTGATCACCCGCGCCGGACGCCGCCTGTCGGGCGCGGCCAATCGCCTGCTGACCCATCTGGCGAGCAAAATGGAAGCCTTCGGCGCGCCTGACTGACGCTGAAGTCGGGCAGGCTTGACGCAGACCGGAACGCTGACTGCAACGCTGACTGAAACGCCCGACTGAAACCCGTCGACCGAAATTGCCGGCCCGACGGCGCGCGCCTCAGGTCGTTTCGGTTGCTGGCGCGCAACAAACGCGGCACTAAGCCTTTCCCTTATATTGCGGACCGAAAAATTCGGATATAAAGAAGCCAATCAGGCGAACGGGCGTTGTTTGCGTCGCAGTACGAGACAACCCCGTCCCGACATTCATTCCGGTCGCATGACCATGCGCGAACCGCGCTCGGCTGCCGACCCTACGCCAGTGGACTGCCATGAATACGATCTCTGAAAACCAGAGCGTGACGGCATCACTCGCAACCGGCCGCGTTCCCCCATGCGGCGCCCGTTGCCCCGGCGTTCCCGCTTGCCGATTTCTCGTCACTCGTAACGAAATTTCAGGCTTTACCGACGATGTTGCGTGCCGCCCCCGCTCGGGCAACGCGCGACGACGACGGTCATAACCACGCAAAGAGGTGCGGGGCAAAAACGCAACCTGGGGAGCAGATCATGAAGAAGAAGCTCATTGCAGCGAGCCTGCTTTGCAGCATCGGCACGTTTGCGCACGCGCAATCGAGCGTGCAACTCTACGGCCGCGTCGATGGCGGCTTTCAGTTCATGAACAATTTGCAGGACGGTAACGGCGGCACTGCCTCGCGCTGGAGCGCGCAGGGAGGCGACTATGGCACCAGCCTGTTCGGCCTGCGCGGCTATGAGGACCTCGGACGCGGATTGCATGCCGTATTCAACCTGGAAGCCGGCTTCCAGTTGATGAACGGCTTCAACAATAACGGCTCGGGTTCGCTGTTCGACCGCCGCGCGCTGGTCGGCCTGAATTCGCGCTCCTGGGGGCAACTGACCCTCGGTCGCAACCTCTTCATCAGCAACGGGGTCTGGGATTTCGATCCGTTCCAGCAGCAGGCCTTCTCGTCGGCTTCGCTCGTACGCGGGCGTAACTGGCCGCAGGCGAGCAACACCGTGAACTATCAAAGCCCGAACTGGTACGGCTTCGATGTCGTGGGCCAGTACGCATTCTCCAACATCGCCGGCCAGTTCAATAACGGACGCGGCATGGGGGCGCAACTGACCTATACGCACGACCGCTTCCAGTTGCGCGCGTTATACGACGAAATTCGCGACACCAATGGCCGCTTTACCGACGTGTTCGCCACGTCGCGCGAGTATTTCGCGGGCGCGAACGTGTTCCTGAACCGCTTCACGATTTCGCTGGGCTACACGCACATGGCCGCGCCGGATGCCCCCGCGCCCGACTTCGCCACGCGCGCCGACCACTACTGGGCCGGTGTGAAGTATCAGGCGACGCCCGTGTGGGCCGCGAATGCCGCCGTGTACCACGTGAACGTGCCCGGCGGCTTCGGGCATGCCACCATGTTCGAACTGGGCACGACGTACAACCTCTCGAAACGCACCTTCTTCTACGGCACCATCGCGTACGTGAAGAACAGCGCCAACCAGAGCTTCTCGGTCGCGGCGATTCCCAGCGATTCGCTCGACAACCCGCCCGCGGGCAAGAGTCAGACTGGCGCGTACATCGGGATCTCGCATTCGTTCTGAGCTCACGCGGCATCGCGCGCAATCCTGCGTCGTTCGCCCAACGACAAACCGCCCGGCGTTCACCGGGCGGTGACTTTTTGTCGATGGACTTCGGACGGCGGGGTCCGAAGCAGCCGCGTCGGAAAGTACGTCAGAAGCGGTACCTCGCGCTGACGCCGCCGGCGACGGCCGTTTCACCGGCACGCAGGCTTAGATGGCCACCGACGTGCATGTTGAGTTGCCGGGTCACGCGGATGTCGGCCCCAAGGTCTGCCGTAAAGATGTCGCGACCGAGTTTGACACCGTTGACGGTGAACGCGCGCGGCGCGCCGTAGATGGCGTTCGTCACACTGCCCTGCGTATCGCCGAACTCATGTTCGTAGGCCAGACGCAACGACGGGATCACGCTGCCGCCTGCCGTGTTGACCAGTTCGCGCCATAGCCGCACGCCGGCGATGACGCGCCGCGAGTTGCTGACCTGCGGGCCGACATGCAGGCCGTTGTTTCCCTGACCGGCGTCGCGGTCGGTTTCGTCGTAGCCCCCCAATCTGGTGTACGCGAGTCGCATGCCAAGGAAGGGATCGACGTTCATCCCACCCGCGATCACGCGCTGCCCGACTTCCCCGAAGATGCCGAGGGTACGGCCACCGGTCTTGCCGGACACGCGCGCCACGGCGTCACGCGCGGCGACGCTCCGGTCGCTCGTCACGTTGTGGTTGGCGAAGAACGCGCCGCCGTTGGCGAACCAGCGGGCATCGCTCAGATACGAGCCGTAGAGGCCGACGCTGGCGCTTCGGATACGCGTGTCGCCGGGCAGATCGTTCGCCCGAGACGTTCGCGTGCCCAGACCGAACGAGGCACCGATCAGCGCGTTGCGGTTCAGTCGCCGGTCGACACCGAAGGCGCCGTCGATGCCGCTGGTCGAAAAGGCCATGCCGTTGCCCTCCTGATTCGCGCCCGCTCCCTTGAATGCGCCCCAGACGGCTGTCCCGTGGTTCGCGACGTCCCCGGCACGCTGGCCCGTCGTCGTGTTGCAATCGGGCATCGAGCCCCCGGCGAGCATGCGGGTCTGCATGCTCGCGCGAAATGCGTCGGCGGCACTGTCGGCCGCGGTAGCATTGTTCACGAGCGATTCGCCGGAGAGCATGCGCGCGGCGCGCTGTTGCTCGGGGGAACCGGCGGGCAGCAGGACCATCTGCCCAAGCACGCTTCCGCCGACGCGGCCCGAGACGATGTCGTTGAGCGTGACACCCTGAAGCGACGCGAGCACGCCCTGCTCGCTGCCCGTGTAGGGTGCGTTGGGATCGAGGAAGCCGATCCCCTTGTTCGGGTCGATGATGACCGAACCGTCGTCACCACCGCCGTCGTCGTCCGGTCGCGTGGGGATACTGCCGTAGTCGACTTCGCCAAGTTTCACGTTGGCGTCCTTGCCGGGAACGACGACCTGAATCTTCTTCTCGTAAAGTTCTTCGGGAGTCACCGAAGCATCGGCGGGCCGCAGCACGATTTTCGTTTTCGTAAAGTCGCCGTCCTTGTTCACTTCCAGCGTGCCGCGCTGGATACCGTCGGCGTCTTTCCTGGCGTCGGACAGGATTTTGGCCTTGTCGCCGTTGGACTCGTAGGAATCGATCACGAGCTTGTAACCGTTGAGCCTGAGCGTGCCGGCGTTCTCGAATTTCTTGACGTCGTAGACGTCATTGGCCAGCGAGATCGTGGCGGGCTCGGCGAGCGTCAGCAAACCGGTGCCGAGTGCGTTCCTGTGAGCAGCGGTGAGCGTACCGTTCTCGACGTTCAACGTATCGATGCCGCGCTGGTCCCCGCTGAAAACAAGGTGACCGGTGCCGACTTTGGCCACGTGAGCGCCGTGTTCTACCACTGCACCGCCGTGAATGCTGCCGCCGAACATGTCATCGCGATTGAGCGCACCCAGCTTGAGCGTCTTGCCGGCAGTGACAACCTCGCCCGTCCCCGACAGCGATCCGATCGTCACAACGTTGATGGTGTCGGGCGCGCCTGCGCCTGACGACTTCGTATCCGCCAGCGTGAGCGAACCGCCATCCATGTCGATGCTGGCCGAATCGGCCGTCGTGGCGCCGGACAGGTTGGTCGTCCCGGCAGTGTGCAGATGCAGCCGGTCCAGAGCGGTGTCGTGGAAAACGACGATCGCGCCCTTGTGGTTCTCGATGTCCGCGTCGCTCACTTTCGCCTTGAGAAAGCCTAGTGCGCCATCGTTCGAAATGACGACATTCCGAGCATCGGCCTCGTGGAAGCCGGCAACGCCGTCCTTGAGAATCGCGATCTTGCTGTGGCCGGCGTCGGATCCCTTTTCGAAATTCAACTCGCCATGCTTGCCGACGATAATCTTGGCGCCCCCTGCGCTCGTGCCTTCCTGAAAGGCGATCTGGCCGCCTTTGTCGCCCTCGGCGAACGGCTTGTCCTGTGTGGCGCCCGCGGTGAGAACAATGCCTTCGGCGTTGGCGTCGATGCCCTGGCCCGCCGCAAAATTAAGTGCCCCGTTGGTACCGACGGCGACGGTGAGCGAGGCATCGCCCTCGATGCCCCGATGAACGTTCAAAGTGCCTTCGTTGACCAGGACGGTGTGCTTCGCGGCTTCGATCGCGCGAACGGTGCCGACGTCTCGCGTGGCGTTTTGTGCCCCGGCAATGGCGTCGGACACCTCTGCCGAGCGTGACGTGATTTCCAGCGTGGCGTCCTTGCCGATGAACGTCTCGCCCGGCGCCGGAACGTTTTCGTTTTTGAAGTCGATCTGGTTCTTGTCGTTCCACGTCAGCACGCCGTCGGCGCTCTTGGCGGCGTCGGTGGTGGCAGCGTTCAGTTGATAGGTCGCCTTGAGCGTATCGAGGTCGGTTTCGCTGCCAACGGCATTCCACCGGTCCCGCTTGTATGCGATCAGCGCCTTTTCGCGCTCGGCGATATCGAAAGCCTTGTTGGCGTCGTGCCATTTCCCGTCGTTGTTGGAAAGCTCCCCGAGAAGCGCGTTTCTTGTCGTTTCGTCGAAGGTGTCGCCGCTCTTTCCCACTGCATTCACGGTTTTCGACAAACTATCGAGGTCCGTTGCCAATTGCCTGTCCCAGGCCGGCGGATTTCCTTTTGCCAGGGCATCCGCTTTTTCCTTGATTGTTTTGGCAAGCTCCCTGAGCAAGGCAATCTTTTTATCCACGGACTCGGAGCTTGTCATGACGATCTTTATCTGATCGCCGTAATCCTGCAATACGTCGTTACTCTTTTTATAATTTTCCTTTTCTTTCGCATTCGCGCTCGCAATTTCGTTTTTCGCATTCAGATCATTGACTCTCGTTTCCTTTTCATTCTCCCAACCATTTTGGGGCGCTTGAGAAAATGCATACACCGGCGTCCCTGCCATCACCACCGCCGCCACAGCCAAGCAGATACTTGTCTGACAACGAGCATTAGACTTCGGACGGTTCCCTTGCATTGGACAACTCCTTTTTCAATTCGCCTCAAATGATGATTTCCCTCATCACGCTTCAGACGATGACTTGAAAGCCACCCTCGTTCCGGCAAATTCTAGGAGTCGATTTATCTCAATCTTCGTTATTCAATATCGCTTTGATACTTAACCCACCGGCGTTAATTTTCGTTAAATCAACGTCAAATTGCAAAAGGATAATTTTCTTTTTTCAAAAATCGCTCACCCCCATATCTCATTACCATCTCCCTATCCCAAACGCAGACGAAACCGGGGCACAAACCCGGCGAGGCGATCACCACGATTGAGGCTTTTCCTTACCTTGTACGGGTACGCCCGAATGCCCGCGCGCAGAGAACGAACAACAAAAAACCCGTCGAGCCCTCTCGGACTCGACGGGTTTCTTTCCGGCCCCGACAGCACAGGCCAGCACCGGCGTCACCCATTACGGCGTGCTCAACGTCCGGGGCCGCTGCCCCACCGAACGACGACAAGATCTCAGAATCGATACCTTGCCGAAATCCCGCCGGCAACGGCGCTTTCGCCCTGCCGCACGCTCGCGTTAGCGCCGAGATGCACGTTGAGTTGCTTCCTGAATCGGAGATCGACGCCCAGGTCGGCGGTGAGAATGTCCCGTCCCAACGTCGGCCCCTTCACATTGAACGCACGTGGTGCGCCGTAAAGCGTGTTCGTCAGGCTACTCTGCGGATTGCCGAATTCGTGCTCGTAGGCCAAACGCAGTGTCGGCGTGAGCTTGCCGCCCTCGAAGTCGAACACGTCGCGCGAGACACGTACGCCGAACACGCTGCGCGCCGACGTTTGCGACTGCGCACCGACCCGCAGACCATCGTTGCCGGCAGCACCGTCGCGACTCGTCTCGTCGAACCCGTTCAGACGCGTCGAGGCAATGCGCACGCCCACCGACGGATCGACGTTAAAGCCAGCCACGTCGAAACGTTTGCCAATCTCGCCGAACGCACCGAACGTGTTGCCACCGGTCTTGCCCGACAGGCGCGACGATGCGCCGCGGGCGCCAACCGTGCGCTCGGTCGTCACGCTGTGATTCGTGTAGGACACGCCGCCGCCCACGAACACGTTCGCGTCGTTCAGGTGCGAGCCGTAGAGCCCCAGACTGACGCTGTTGATTTTCGATTCGCCAGGCATGCCGTCGGCCTTCGAGCGCTGATTGCCCATGCCCAATGCGGCACCGACGACTGTGTCGTGGCCAATGCGCTTGTCCACGCCGATGGCGCCGTCGATACCGCGAACGTCGAACGACAGGGCGTTGCCGCGCTGGCGTGTGTTGCCGCCCGCGAACGACGCCCATGCGGCGATCCCGTTGTCGGGAGCCTGGGCTGCGTTGACGGTGCGGTCGTCGAACATGGCGCCGCCCGCGAGCATGCGTGCCTGCATACCACGCTGGAACGCCGTATTCGCCCCTTGCGCCGCCGTGGCGTTGTTCAGCAGCGATTCCCCCGAAAGCAGGCTTGCCGCGCGGCGTTGCTCGGGCGAGCCGGCGATCTGAAGCGCCATTTCCGAGAGCACTTTGCCGCCGATCCGAGCGGACGTCAGGTCGCCCACAGCGATACCGTCGACCGATGCCAGCATGGCCCGTTCGTTCGCGCGATAGACGCCATCCGCCGCCAGGTACTGCACCACGCTCTGACCCGTGACGACGCCGGTCGGGCGCGTCGTGTCGGGCTCGACAGGGGACGTCGTATCCGGGTTTGCCGGATCGACGGGGTCCTTCGTGTCGGGGTCAGTCGGGTCCGTTGGGTCGATGGGATTGGTCGGGTCGGTGGGGTCGGTGGGGTCGGTGGGGTCGGTGGGGTCGGTGGGGTCGGTGGGGTCGGTGGGGTCGGTCGGGTCCGGAGTCTTGTCCACGGTAATGCTGCCGAGCGTCACCTTGCCGAGCGTAGCGGACTTGCCGTCGGCAACGCTCACCACGCCGAGCTTGTCCTGCACATCGGCAAGCACGACATCGTGCGCGACCGAAACGTGGATCTCCGTGTTGGTGAAATCACTATTCTCGGCTACCTGGATAGCGCCACCGCTCACGCCGCCGTCGACTTTCGACACGCGCGATGTGATCTGCGCGCCGGGCTGCGACGTATACCGCCCCACGACGAGCTTGTTCGTCCCCAAATCGATCCGACCCGCGTTGTCGACGCTTTGGACGCCAGCCACAGACCTCGTGAGCGCGATGGCCCCGTGTTTGCCGATCGTCACCGCTCCCGAGCCGAGCGCCCCCTCGTGCGCGGCCGTCAGGTTGCCGCCCTGCACGTCCAGCGATGCCACACCGCTCTGGTCGGCCGTCAGCGTCAAATTGCCCGCCCCCACCTTGACCAGACGAGCGCCTGCGGCAACGGACCGGGGGGATGCGTCCGGCACGCGCTTCGGCGTCACGCCGGACGACAGATGCGTCATGCGCTTGCGCGCGACGCGGGCATCCGGCAATTCCGTTACCGCCACGATCCGACCGTCGAACGTGTCGTTCAGTCCCAGCGCCCCTAACTCGACCGTCGTGTCGCCCGTCACCAGATCGCCGTTGCCCGTCAGGGAGCCCATGGTGATCTTGCGCTGCCCGGCCTCGGAGGGTGATTCGACCTGGGCAACGTCGAGCACCCCATTGTCGAGCGCGATGCGTGCGGCGTGAGCGGTAGTCGCACCGATGAATTCGACGCTTCCCTGATTCGTCAGGCTGACATTGTCGAGCGCGGTATCCAGAACGCTCAGATAGCCGTGCGCGCCGTTGCGAAGTTGCGCATTCCCGCCTCGGGATTGCGAGAGCGTGGCTTCGCCCATGTTGACGAGCGCCATGTTGCCGAGATTCGCGTCGCGAATGCGAAGGTCGGCGTCAGCGCCGTTCGTCACATGTGCAGATCCCCCATGCACCTCGGTCAATGCCGCCCACCCCGTGTTGGTCAGTTGCATGTCTTCGAGACGCGTGTTCAGGAAATCGGCGTGGCCTTCCCGATAGTTCACGACTTGGCTAGTCCCCATGGAAGCGTCGTTCGCCACCAGTTCGCCCGAGTTCCTGATCGTTGCGCTTGCGGCGCGCGCGCTCTCGAAATGTGCGCTACCGCCTTCGACGAGAAGCGTGCTTGCACCGGCATCCGAGTCCTTTTCGAAACGGACCTGCGCGCCATCCAAAACGGCAATACGCGCATTGCCCGCGCTCGTCCCGGCATTAAAGACGATTTTTCCCGGGCGGTGCTTGCTGGCGACCTCACCCGAAGCGCGTTCGCCAGGGCGATCCCCATCGGTTACTTCGAGTGCATCGGCGCCTCGCCCGGCCATGAGAATCACGTCATGCGCCGCGCTGTCGACGCCCTTGCCGTTCGCAACGAAGTTCAGCACGCCGTTGGTACCGACCGCGATCATGGTTCCTGTGTCCGCCTCGAGCGCATGATGCACGTTCAACGTCCCCCCCGCCACGCCGATGACGTGCCTGGCATCCGGCTTTACACGGATCGTGCCGACGTCACGAACCCCGCCGACGGTGTCCTTCAACGCCTCGGACCAGGGCCCGGACCGTGCGGTCAGTTCCAGTGACGTATCTTTTCCAACGACACTGGCCCCTTCCGGATATCCGGTATCGAAGTCGGCGTTGAACAGGTTCTCGTCGCGCCATGACAGCGCAGTGAATTTCTCGGGGTCAGGCAATGCCCGGGAGACAAGCTCGTTGGTATTCGCCATTCGACGGAAGGCCGTTTCGTCGGCTTGCCTCAGGCGATCGATCCGCGCCTCCAATGCGCTTGCCGCCTGGCTCAGCGCAAAGGCTTCGTCGCGTACACGGTCGTGGGCCGAGCGGTCCGCGAGATAGACGGACAGCGCTTCATGCCTTGCCGCCTTGTCTTGCTCGGGCGCGGTCAATACGTCCTTGACCTTCTCGCGAATCTTTTCAAGGTCCTGCTTCCGGAGATCTTTCATCCACGGTTGCACTTTGCTTTCCCTGCCCTTCACACCGACAACACGAATTGCCGCATCGATTTTTTCAGAATACTCTCGCAGCTTCTCATCGATCTCCGCAACATCTCCGAGACGCGAGATATCCGACAAAATATCCGAATTCATCGATTTCACGGCGGATAGATTATCGAAAATATCGCTTTTTCTGCCAAATTCGGTTTTCACCTGAGATAGACGATCATTCAGAAATTTAACGACGTCGTCTCTCTTGTGGTTCCAGGACGCGATCTCGGCAACGTTGCCCAAGCTCACTGCCGCCTGCGCCGGCAGCCCCATTGCCGCTACCATCGTAGCGGCCGCCAGGCATATTTTGGATCGATAAAACGTTCTCTCTTTTTTAACCTTCGCCTGCATTCGACAATTTCCCTATTCAATTCGCTTTCAACAGCAGTCAATTCGACTGCCTCCCCAACGACGAAAATCACACCGCCGTCAAGACCGCGAATTCTAGAGATTAACTATCGAATTCTGATCAACCTCATCATTTTTTGGTACTTACCCCATAATGACATCAACATTTATGATTGGGGCAATTCTTAATTTTATTGATTTAAAAAACATAGACGCTTCCCAAAATAATCAGAATACCCGTCATGAATCGCCCAAAAGTATCGTCAAGTGCGGCATGTGCACAACACCGCACCGCCTCCTTTCAGTCACGGCCCATGCTCGCGTGCCATGGGTTTCGTGTGACGGGCGCCCCCTTGAGCCGCGAACGCCGTTGCGTTGCTCACGGCCATAAAAAAACCGTCGCGCCCTTTCGGGCACGACGGTTTTTTGCTTGTCCTAACAGCTTGTCCTTGCAACCAGTCAAGCCATTGAGCCTGTCACGGTCGCATGCACAGTCGTCACGCAAACGCTCACGCGCTCATCCACTTCACGCCACCGGCTTGCGCTTTGGCTTGATATCGGTGCTGTCGATCTCTTCGAGCACGTCGCGAAATTCCGCAATGTCCTCGAAGCTCCGATAGACCGATGCGAAACGGATGTAAGCGATCTTGTCCAGGCGCTTCAACTCGCGCATCACCAATTCGCCAATGCGCTGGCTGATCACCTCGCGCTCCGCACCGGCCAGCAGTTTGTACTCGATGCGCGCGATCGCGGCGTCCATCGCTTCGGCGCTCACGGGACGCTTGCGAATGGCCAACTGCATGCTGGCGCGCACCTTCGCGCGATCATACTCGGCGCGGCTGCCGTCTTTCTTGACGACGACCGGCATCGCGAGCTCGACACGCTCGTACGTCGTGAAACGCTTGTCGCACGACGGGCATTTCCGGCGCCGCCGGATGGCAGCGCCGTCTTCCGCTTCACGCGAGTCGATGACCTGCGTGTCGTCGTGCCGGCAGAACGGGCAGCGCATGCGTGCGACGCCTGTGGCTTAGCCGTAGACCGGGAAACGCTTGGTCAACTCGGCCACTTGTGCGCGCACACGGGCCAGGTTTTCTGCGTCTTCCGGATTGTCGAGCACGTCGGCGATCAGGTTGCCAACCAGCTCGGCTTCGGCTTCCTTGAAACCGCGCGTGGTCATGGCCGGCGAACCCAGACGCACACCGCTCGTCACGAACGGCTTTTCCGGATCGTTCGGAATCGCATTCTTGTTGACGGTGATGTGGGCTTCGCCCAGCGCGGCTTCGGCAGCCTTACCGGTGATGTTCTTCGCGCGCAGGTCGACCAGCATGACGTGCGACTCGGTGCGACCCGACACAATGCGCAGGCCGCGCTTGACCAGCGTTTCGGCCATCACGCGGGCGTTCTTGGCGACTTGCTGTTGGTATTCCTTGAATTCCGGCGTTGCGGCTTCCTTGAACGCGACGGCCTTACCGGCGATCACGTGCATGAGCGGGCCGCCCTGGATACCCGGGAAGATGGCCGAGTTGATGGCCTTCTCGAACTCCGCCTTCATCAGGATCACGCCACCGCGCGGGCCGCGCAGGCTCTTGTGCGTGGTCGTGGTGACGAAGTCGGCGTGCGGCACCGGGTTCGGGTACACGCCGGCGGCGATCAGACCGGCGTAGTGCGCCATGTCGACCATGAAATAGGCGCCAACCGACTTGGCGATTTTTGCCATGCGCTCGAAATCGATCTTCAGCGCGAAGGCCGAGGCGCCCGCCACGATCATCTTCGGCTTGTGTTGCTCGGCCAGCTTTTGCGCGGCGTCGTAATCGATGTCCTCGGCTTCGTTCAGGCCATAGCTCACCACGTTGAACCACTTGCCCGACATGTTGACCGGCGAGCCGTGCGTGAGGTGGCCACCGTGCGCCAGGCTCATGCCCATGATCGTGTCGCCCGGCTTGAGCATGGCGAAGTACACGCCCTGGTTGGCCTGCGAACCCGAGTTCGGCTGCACGTTGGCGGCTTGCGCGCCGAACAGCGCCTTCACACGGTCGATCGCCAGTTGTTCGACGACGTCGACATACTCGCAACCGCCGTAATAGCGCTTGCCCGGATAACCTTCCGCATACTTGTTGGTCAGTTGCGAGCCCTGCGCTTCCATTACGGCCGGGCTGGTGTAGTTTTCCGAAGCGATCAGTTCGATGTGATCTTCCTGACGCTGGTTTTCCTTCTGAATCGCTGCCCAGACGTCGGGATCGACGGAGGCAACGGTAGATTTCGATTTGTCGAACATGGCGGTTCCGTTGAATTGAACAGGTTTTCCGGGAGGGGGATGCTGCGGCGCGCCTTCCTTTGTGCTTCGGAAGACGATAGACAGGGCAGCACCAACCATCACGGCTGCCCAGGCGAACGGCAAATAAGACCCCGGCGCTTCCCGGTGGGTTGCTCCACCTCGGGCGCACAAGGCTGTGCACCCTAATCGCCAGTCACGCGGGGTTTGTGGCGTCGACAGTTTATGCGAGGTTGCGGCGTTAGGCAACCGGCCCCGAACCCGTTGAGACACGCACCACCACCTTGCCGAACGCCCCGCGGCGCAGGTGCGCGAGCGCCTGAGCGAAGTCGGCGAAATCGTAGACGGCGTCGACCACCGGCGCAATGCCGTGCCGGTCGACCGCCGTCACCAACGCCTCCAGCCCCTGGCGGTGCCCAACGCCAATGCCCTGTACGTGCGCCCGCTTGAGCAGCATCGAATACACGGGCAATTGCAGGGTGTCGCCGCCCAGCGTGCCGATCACCGACACCTTGCCGCCCGGCGCCAGCGCCGTCATGGTCTCGCGCATGTCGCCGCCAGCGAGCTCGAGCGCCTGCTCGACACCCTTGCCCTGCGTCAGCTTGCGCACTTCCTCCGCCCAACCTTCCTGTCGTGGGATGCCATGCGTGACGCCGAGCGCCGCCGCACGCGCCAGTTTGTCTGCGCTACCGCTCACCACAATTGCCGTCGCACCGTGAGCGAGCGCCAGTTGCGCGCCGAACAGCGCCACGCCGCCTGTGCCGATCATTAGCACCGTCTCGCCGGACACGAGCTTGCGGCCGGCGCCGAAAAGCGCGAACCAGGCGGTCAACCCTGCGCAAGTGAGCGTTGACGCGGCCACGTCGTCGAGCGAAGACGGGGCGCGCACCAGCGCCGCTTCGTCGAACCCGGCGTATTCACGCAATACGCCCTGCAACGTCCCGCCGAAGAGCTTCAGGCCCGCCGGCGCGTGTTCTCCGTCGAACCAGCGATCCCAGAACGTATTGACGACGCGCTCGCCAACGCGCACGCGCGTCACGTCCGCGCCCACCGCGACGACTTCCCCGGCCATGTCCGAGCCCGGCACAAACGGAAACGACACCGGCAATCCCATGCCGGTATCGATCATCAGGGCGTCACGGTAATTGAGCGATACCGCCTTCACGCGGACGAGGACTTCTCCGGGGCCGGGTGTCGGCACGTCCACCGTCGCCAGTTCCAGCGCCGCCTCGCCCAAAGTCGCCATTTGCCATTGCTGCATCGTTGCCATTGCCAGTTCTCCAATCCTTGTATCGACGCATCCCCGACGGGGATCCTTGTATGTCCGGCAGGCCCTGCCTGTCCGAGGGACATGGACACGATTAGCTTATTGGAGAATACTTCGCGGCAGTGATGGCAATTTATCCACTAATTGGCGACTTATGAGAACCAATGAGACCTACACGCCTGACCGGCTTTCGGGCATCTCGGCCTTCGTGGCGGCGGTGGATGCGGGCAGCTTCGCGGGCGCGGCGCAACGGTTGCATCTCACACGCTCTGCGGTGGCCAAGCGTATCGGCCGTCTGGAAACGCGTCTTGGCGTACGCCTGTTTCACCGCACCACCCGCAGTCAGCATCTGACCGACGCGGGGCAAACGTTCTATCAGCGCTGCACGAAGGTGCTCGCGGAGTTGTCGGAAGCCGAGGACGAATTGAGCGCCGGCGCCCTGACGCCCATGGGCAAGCTTCGGGTGACCATGCCCGTGCAGATCGGACGCCAGTGCATCGCGCCGGTGTTGCTGGCGCTGGCCGGGACGCATCCGCAGTTGCGGCTTGAAATGGCGTTCAGCGACCGCCGTGTCGATCTGATCGAAGAAGGCTTCGATCTCGCCGTTCGCAGCGGACGTCTCGATGACACACCGGGACTCAAGGCGCGCCCGCTCGGCGAACAGACGATGTTGCTATGCGCGTCCGGCGCGTACCTCGCGGCCAACGGCACGCCGCAAACGGTCGAGGATCTCGCCGACCATGAGCGTCTGATGTACGGGCGCGGCGCCAATCTCTATCAATGGCCCACCTTGCCGAGACTTCCCGAAGCGTCTGCCGCCACACGTCGCACGCCGCGCTTCGTACTGGACGACCTCGTCGCGCTCGTGGAAGCGGCAGAGCTGGGACTGGGCATTGCATGCATCCCGCGCTGGGTGGCGATGCAATCGCTCAGCGCCGGTACCCTCGTGCAATTGCTGCCGCAGACCTATACGCCCGGCACGCCGCTGCATCTGGTCTGGCCCGATACACGGCACCCGTCGCCCAAGCTGCGCGCCGCGATCGACGCGCTGGTAGGCGCCGTCCCCGCTTTGCTCGGCATGCCGTGATGGCGCCCGCCCTCCCCGTTCGCGCGCCGGGGGCGAACCGCGATGTCCGACGGCGTACCTTGACGGCGACGCACGCTCAACGCTCGCTTCGGTACAAGAACGGTTCCTGCTGGGCATCGACGGCCTGCGCGCGCGTGCCGTACATATATGCCCAGGTCTGCGCCGCCCACAGACCGCCGAGCAGCCGAACGAGGCTGTCGCGCCGGTCCAGAAGGTGACTCGCGAGCGTCTGCGGGTCCAACATCCGCATATCCTCCCCGGACGCCGCATCACTGCCGGCGCGCCCCACCCGGCAGGCGGCTTCGACCCACGACCTGACTTCCCGCGCCGACAGCCTGCTCAGCCGATACGCCATCTCGGCAGCCACCGCCCGCACGCTCGTCGGATTTCGCAATTCGTCCCCGCGCGTTTTCGTCGATGCGTCTCGTGCGAACCCCGCAAGCCGACGAACGAACGGTGCGCAATGTTCGCCGTAAGGAAATTGCGAAAGATCGGCCAGTGCGTCGTCTGGCAACGTAGCGTCGAAATTGGCGGCCTCGCGACGAAACGTGGATGTCAGTGCGGGTAGCGACGGCACCGCCTCGCGCTGCGCGAGCGCGAGGTCATACGCCTGCGCCTTGAGCCGCCCCTGAAATCCCAGATGCAGGCACGCGTCGAAGTCGAGCGACATCGCGCACGGCAGGTCGTTCATGTCCCGCCACACGCCGATGTTCTCCATGAAGACATTGCACATGTCCCAGTTGCCGAGCCACAGTCCGGCAATGTAATGACGTTCCAGCGCACTTTGATAGACGTCAGGCAGCGCCTGACACAGACGCAGACGCATGGCGTTGCGATGCGCCAATGCGTCGGCATACGCGCGCGCCGACTCGCCACGCAGCGCATGAAACGGCAGCCCCCCGGCATCGGCGAGCACCTGCGCCATGCGCGCCCGCGCGTCGATCGCTTCGGCGCGTGCGTGGCGCAACCATGGCGGCGCGGGTTGACCCGCACCTTCGAAAACGCGCCAGGCGTCGTCCCCTTCGATCCATTCGCCGAGATCGCGATACCCGGACAGAAAGGTGGTGGCCAGATACACGCGATCGGGCTCGAGCGTGCAATCGAATGCCTGCGAACAACCCTTTACCAGCATCGCGGTTGGCGTGGCCAGACCGAGCGCGCCAAAGAGCCGCGAGGCGAGCCACGCCTGTGCCGCATGTGCCGGGCTCGGGTATGCCTTGACGACGTACTGCGGCGCGTCGGCGAGCGGCATGAGCGACATGCGGACCGCGCCTTCGCTACTTCCCAACGCCGGGGCATCGGGCACACGGGTCGCCGACGAGAAATCGTAAGGACCGATGTCCGGCAACGGCGCGCCGCTACCGTCATGACCGATCACGGCGCCGAAGACCCCGGAGGGACCCGCTTCAGGCAGCAGGCGCCCGCTCGCGGGGACATCGCTATGCAGCCAATTGTGGTTGACGTCGACTTGAGCCTTATAGGCGTTGGCGCGCATCACGACTCTCCCTGGTCGTAGCACGGGGATGGAGACGTTCTCTGCGCAGACCCTCCGGCGCGCGACATGCATCGTGCACGCGGTAGGCAACTTCGCAAGCTTCGCGAACGACGCGAACGTCGGACTCCCCAGTTAAGATCGGCAAATCTTGCTGCGCCCCCGGACTTCCAGCTTTCGAAAATGAAGCAATCTCGGGCAAAGCGACCGTGTCCGATCGCTGCGCGATTCGCGTGTATTCGCATGGAGTCCGGTGTGATAGGCTCGCCGCATGTCCACGTCTGTCCGAGTCCTCGTCAGCAGTTGCCTGCTGGGTCATCCCGTGCGCTATCACGGACGCCCTGCCGCCTGCGAAGCCGACGCCAACGCCGTGCTGGCGCGCTGGCGCGCTGCCGGATGGATAGCGCTCATTTGCCCGGAAGTCGCCGGGGGATTGCCGACCCCACGCCCGCCCGCGGAGATCGAGCACGCCCGGAGCGGCGATGCGGTCTGGCAGCGGCGCGCGCGCGTGATGGATGACACCGGCGCCGACGTCACGGCGCCGTTTCTCGAGGGGGCACGTCGGGCGCTCGCGCTCGCGCGGCGTCACGGCATTCGTGTTGCGGTATTGAAAGAGGACAGCCCGTCGTGCGGCAGCGCGTCGATCTACGACGGCTCGTTTAGCGGCGCGAAGGTCTCAGGCGAGGGGGTGACTGCCGCCTGGTTGCGGCAGCACGGTGTCGAAGTCTTCAGCGAGCACACCATCGCACTCGCCGATGCAAGGCTGCGCGGCCTCTACTCCGATACATAAGCGTTGGACGCGCAGCGTTGCACTGCGCGTCCCGGTCCGGCCTCAGAGCTCGATCTTCGTGCCGAGCACGGCAAGAAACTGTGCGATCCATGCGGGATGCGCAGGCCAGGCGGGCGCGCTCACGAGCTTGCCGTCGGTATGGGCATCGTCGATTGCGATGTCCATGTATTTCCCTCCGGCCAGACGCACCTCCGGCGCACATGCCGGATACGCCGAACACTCGCGCCCCTCGATCACACCGGCGGCGGCGAGCAGTTGCGCACCGTGGCAGATCGCGGCAATCGGCTTGTCGTTTTCCGCAAAATGCCGCACGGCGGCGAGCACGGCGTCGTTGAGCCGCAGATATTCCGGCGCGCGTCCGCCGGGAATGACCAGCGCGTCGAAGTCGGCGGGCGAGAGACCGTCGAATGTCGCGTTCAGCGTGAAGTCGTGGCCACGCTTCTCGCTGTACGTCTGATCGCCTTCGAAATCATGGATGGCAGTGCGCACCTTGTCGCCCGCCTTCTTGCCGGGGCAGACGACTTCCACACGATGTCCCACGGCCATGAGCGCCTGTACGGGCACCATCAGTTCGTAGTCTTCGACGTAATCGCCTGCCAACACCAGAATCCGCTTCTTGCCCATGTGACTCTCCGTTCAGAGAAAAAATGGAAAGGGAAACAGCCCCTCCATGTTACTCAATTCCGGTGACGCCCCCGGCACAACGCGGGCAAAAAAAACCGCGTGCCTGAGCACGCGGCGTCAAGTCGGCGCAAAACGCCGTCGGTCAATCGTACGGGGCCACGTCAATCCACCGACGCGGCCCTCCTGAGTTCACAACAAAGTGACGTGTTACGTCGACGGCGGCAGTTCACTCGCCTGCCCCTCACCGTCAGTAAGTCTCCAGATGCAGACGCCCTTCCGTCTTCATCCGCTGCCAGAGTGTCTGCCAGTCCAGGCCGGCTTCGCCCGCGATGGTTTGCAGCACTTGCAGCACGCCGTCTTCCATGCCTTTCAACCCGCACACGTAGATGTAGGTGTGATCGTGACGCAGCAACGCGGCGACATCTGCTGCGCGCTCGCGCATCGCGTCCTGCACGTAGCGCCTGGGCTGCCCCGGCGTGCGCGAAAACGCGAGATTGGTATCGATGAAGTCCTTCGGCAGATTCAACAGCGGCCCGAAGTACGGCAACTCGCCTTGCGTGCGCGCACCGAAGAACAGCATCAGCTTGCCGGTCGCACCTTTCATGCGGCGCCGACGGCGATACTCCGTCATCGCCCGCATCGGCGCCGCCCCCGTGCCCGTGCAGATCATCAGCAGATGCGAATCGGCATGGTTCGGCATCAGGAACGTGCTGCCGAACGGCCCCATCACGTTCACCACGTCGCCCTTTTTCAGGTCGCACAGATAGTTCGAGCACACGCCGCCGACAGCCTGCCCCTGATGGTCCTTCGTCACGCGTTTGACCGTCAGCGCCAGATTGTTGTAGCCCGGACGCTCACCGTCGCGCGGCGACGCAATCGAGTATTGCCGGGCGTGATGCGCTCGCCCGTCGGCCGTCGTGCCCGGGGGAATGATGCCGATGGACTGCCCTTCGAGCACCGGGAACGGCTGCTTGCCGAAGTCCAGCACGATGTGGTGGATGTCGCTCTCGGTGCTCGCATCCGTCACACGATAGTTGCCCACCACGCTCGCCTGCACCGGCGCCTTGTGGTTGTATAGATTGACGTACGGCTTCGCGGCGGACCACGGCGGCACCACCGAGCCCCGTACCAGGTCCGAGCCGCCAATGACCGGCGCCGACGACTCGGCCGTCATGCCGTTCGTCCCGGCGCCCGCCCCGCCGCTGGACGCCCCTTGCGCCCCTTGCGCCGCCTCGCCGATCGAGCCCTGCCCGGCAAGCGCGTCGTCCTGCACGGGCAGTTCGTCCCACGTGAGCTGTTCGTCGACGGGATAGGCTTCGGCCTTGAGCACGTCGCGCCAGTTGTCGATGGCCCCCGTCGGGCAGGGCGAGATACACGCCATGCACCCATTGCATGTGTCCGCGCGCACAACGTAGTTGTTCTCGTCGTGCGTGATCGCGTCGATCGGACACGTCTCCTCGCAGGTATTGCAGCGAATGCAGATCTCCGGATCGATCAGATGCTGCCTCAGGACTTCGACCGGAACGGGGCCGTTCATGATGCTGTCTCCTTGTGGGGATGGCGCTTGCGGCCGCTTAGTTGAAACGCACGTACTCGAAGTCGATCGGCTGGCGGTTGATGCCCAGCGGGGGCGGCGCGATCCAGTTCGCGAACTTGCCCGGCTCGGTCACGCGCCCCATGAGCGACGCGACATACGCGCGGTCCTCCGACGACGGCAACCACTCGCGCTCATGGGCGGCCCATTCGGCCTCGCTCACGACACGACCGTCCGGCGAAACGCGCACGCCCGCGAACGTACCGATCTGACGATTGAACGCCTTGTGCGGCACCGTCAGGCGCAAGTCGATGCCCGCCTTCTCCAGCACCTTGTTCCAACGGTTCACGCCGGCCACCGAATCCTTGATGTAGTCGTCGCGCAGCACTTCGTTCATGGCGTTGAGCATCGGCACCTCGCGCTCCACGAGCTTGCCGTTGTCCACGTCGAGCAGACGATACATCTGGCCATTGAGTTGATGATCGTCGTCGCGCTTGCTCTCTTCATAGCGCCCCTTCAGACCGGAGCTGTAGAAGATCGCCGCGTTCGACGACTGGTCCGCGCCGAACAGATCGATCGTCACGGAGTAATGGAAGTTGATGTAACGCTGAATCGTCGGCAGATCGATCACACCGGCGGCGCGCAACTTCGAGACGTCGTCCGTCTTCAGTTCGTTCATGACCTGCGCGGTGCGGGCAATCACGCGCGAGACGCCCGACTCGCCCACGAACATGTGATGCGCTTCTTCGGTGAGCATGAACTTCGTAGTGCGCGCCAGCGGATCGAAGCCGGACTCGGCCAGCGCCGAGAGCTGGAACTTGCCGTCGCGGTCGGTGAAGTACGTGAACATGTAGAACGCCAGCCAGTCCGGCGTCTTCTCGTTGAACGCGCCGAGAATGCGGGGATTGTCGTCGTCACCCGAGCGACGGCCGAGCAGCGCCTCGGCTTCTTCGCGGCCATCGCGACCGAAGTAGCGATGCAGCAGGTAGACCATGGCCCACAGGTGACGGCCTTCCTCCACGTTCACCTGAAACAGGTTGCGCAGGTCGTACATCGACGGCGCGGTCAGCCCGAGGTGACGCTGCTGCTCGACCGATGCCGGCTCCGTGTCGCCCTGCGTGACGATGATGCGGCGCAGGTTCGCGCGGTGCTCGCCCGGCACGTCCTGCCACGCGGCTTCGCCCTTGTGCTCGCCGAAGTGGATCTTGCGATCGGCCTCGCCCGGCGTGAGGAAGATGCCCCAGCGATAGTCCGGCATTTTCACGTGATCGAAGTGCGCCCAGCCGCTCGGATCGACGCTCACCGCCGTGCGCAGATAGACGTCGAACCCATGCGAGCCTTCCGGACCCATGTCACCCCACCAGGACAGAAAATTCGGCTGCCACTGTTCGAGCGCGCGTTGCAGCGTGCGGTCGTCCGAGAGGTTGACGTTGTTGGGGATCTTCTCGCTGTAGTTGATCGAAGTCATCGTGGGAATCCTCGTGTCTCGTGCGTATGCTTTGGAAAACGTGTCGTCTCGTCACGTCGGCCGCGTCGTCGCCCGGTGACGACGCGCCACCAGGGTGTCGGTACGTGCCGGTGTCTGCCGGTGCCTGCCGGTGCTTGCCTGTGTCAAACGCGGTTCAGATCGAACTGCGCCTTGTTGCCCTTGCCGTAGACCTTTAGCGCCCCCTTCTCGCCCACGGCGTTCGGACGGATGAAGATCCAGTTCTGCCATGCGGACAAGCGCCCGAAGATGCGCGTGTTCATCGTCTCCTTGCCGTTAAAGCGCAGGTTCGCTTCCATGCCGGTGAGCGCATCGGGCGACATGGCCGCGCGCTCTTCGATGGCGATACGGATTTCGTCCGGCCAGTCGAGATCGTCGACGGCTGCGGTGACCAGTCCAAGTCGCTCCGCCTCGTCCGGACGCACCGGGCGGCCAATGGTGGCGCGCACGGCCTCCAGTTCGGCGGCATCTTCGTAAAAGCGACGCGCCAGACGCGATTGATCGGTCACCATCGGCAGCAGGCCGAAGTTGACTTCGCTGAGCGTGATGGCCGGCTCGTCCTCTTCGCTCGCAGGCAGCGAAGCCATGTACGTGCGATCGGCGGCGAACGCGAATTCGGCGAGCGTGCCGGTAAAGCACGAATCCGGCTCGATCAGTGCGAAGAGCGAACGTGAGGACACATCGATACGCGCGAACGTGCGGCGCAGCATGCCGATGGTTTCGCGCACGAACCAGTGATCCCGATGGGCGAGCAACGACGCGTCGGCGGCAAGCACATGCTTCGCATCGCCTTCCGTGCGCAGCAGCCACGTGCCAATGTCGAGCTCGTTGGTGCGAAGGTTGAGAATGGCGTCATCGAGTTCGCGCGCCATCTTGAGCGGCCACCAGTGGATGCCGGCCGCTTCGATTCCGGCGATGTCCGACGGCGGCGCAGATTTCGGCGCCCGAACCGTAACGCTGGCGGTACGATTCGCGCGATCGATCTCCACTTCCACGAATTCGTAGCGGATCGCGTCCGGCTCGTCGGTGCGCTCGATGCGGGTGAGCGTCACGCCCTTGCCCCCCGGACGGTCGCTGCCTTGCGCGAGTTCCGCCGCGCGGGCCGCCACGGCCTGCGCGAACTGGGCGGGCTTGACCACTTCATCCACGAGACGCCATTGCTTGGCGCGCTCGCCGCGAATGCCTTCGACGATGGTGCAGAAGATGTCCGCACGGTCGTTGCGCACATGGCGCTTGTCGGTCAGACGCGTGAGGCCGCCGGTGCCCGGCAAGACGCCCAGCAACGGCACTTCCGGCAATGCGACCGACGACGAACGGTCGTCCACCAGATAGATCTCGTCGCATGCCAGCGCAAGCTCGTAACCGCCGCCGGCGCAAGCGCCATTCACGGCGGCAATGAACTTCAGGCCCGAGTGACGGCTGGAGTCCTCCAGACCATTACGCGTTTCGTTGGTGAACTTGCAGAAGTTGACCTTCCACGCATGCGAGGAGAGGCCCAGCATGAAGATGTTCGCGCCCGAGCAGAACACGCGGTCCTTGGCGCTCGTGACCACCACCGTCTTGACTTCCGGGTGTTCGAAGCGGATGCGCTGGATGGCGTCATGCAGTTCGATGTCCACGCCCAGGTCGTACGAATTGAGCTTGAGCTTGTAGCCTTCACGAATGCCGCCGTCTTCCGCGATGTCGATGGCAAGCGTTGCCACCGAGCCGTCGAAGCTCAGTTTCCAGTGCTTGTACTGCGTGGGGTCCGTACGGTAGTCGACGTGGGGTTTGCCGAACATGATTGCCTCCAACTCGAATAATGATCTTGTTGAATTGCAATATAGTGCAGCACAAACCCACCGTCAACCGTTTACCGAAATAAAAATGAATTATTTTGCAGAATGACATCCCTTAGTCGGACGACAGTTGCACTGCGAGGCGTCCGCGCAGTTGCAGGTAGGCGTCTGCGAGGGCTTTTCCGCCGGTGTCGAAACTCATGTCGGCCTTGGCGTAGAAGTCCGTGCGCCCGGCCAGAATGCGCTTCAGGTCGTCCATCGCTTCCGCATTGCCCGACATCGGACGCAGGTCGCCTTGCGCCACGACACGCTTCATGTGCTCCTCCGGCGACGCCTGGAGCCACACCGTATAGCAATGCGTGAGCAGGAAGTTGAATGTCGCAGCGTCGCTCACGATGCCGCCCGGCGAGGCGATCACGGCACGCGGATGCTCGGCCACCACCGCTTCGAGCGCCCGCAATTCATAGCGTCGGTAAGCCGTTGCGCCATATAGCGAATAGATCTCGGACGGCGGGCAACCGGCCAGTTGCTCGATCACGCGGTTGAGTTCCACGAACGGCACATGCATGTCGTCGGCCAGCATGCGGCCCAGCGTCGACTTGCCTGCGCCGCGCAGGCCGATGAGCGCGATACGCCCGCGCCGGTCGGGGTCGCGCTCACTGCCCGCGAACAATTCGCTTAGCGCCTGCCGCGCCCGCGTCAGTGCTTCGCCGTCGCGGCCATGAAGGATCTCGCGAATGAGCAGCCACTCGGCGGAGGACGTCGTTTCGTCGCCGACGATTTCCGCCAAAGTGCAATTTAGTGCCTGTGCAAGCTGGCGCAGAAACAGGACGGAGGCGTTCCCGACGCCCGACTCCAAATTGGCCACATGGCGCTCCGAGACCCCTGCGTCCAGCGCCAGCGCCTTGCGCGTCAGGCCACGACGGGCGCGCAGGGTACGGACACGCTCGCCCAGCGCTACCAGGAACGGGTCCTTGTCACCGGCGCCACGGGCCGTCGGCACCCCATCGGCTTGCGCACTCTTATTCATCGGAGGAAGTCCTCGAAGCAGATAACATGTAATATATTGCTTGACAGCCAAATTTGCATGCTCTAATTTTCACCATGCGTCGATAAAAAAGCAAACGCGAGCCGGGTGTCCTGTGCATCGTCATTGATCGGCGTCATATCAATCGCTCAACAGACAGTGCGCCGAGCGGCGCTCGCGCTGACGACAGGGCATGGAAGTGACGATGCCGGCCTGCAGGAATTCAGGCCTCGTCGGTCGGCGCGAACGGTATCGCCACTGCGACGTCCCCAGGAGACATGGATGGATGTGCCCCAATTTCAGGCGCTGATTGCCGAGGTGACCCGTCAACTCGACGCTCGCGCGCTCGACGCCTCGCTCGCCGACTGGCTCAACGCCCGGTATGGCGCCGGCTCCCCGGGTTATGAAGCGCTCGCCGAGGCGTGCCGCACCGGCGTGGCCGAAGGCTGGCTGTGCAATCGCGAAGGCGGCGGCATTCGTTACGGCCGCGTCATCAAGCCCACGCCCGACACGCACGGCTTTTCCGTCGATGTCGTCGACATGGCCGATCTGGCGGGTCCGCATCATGTGCATCCCAATGGGGAGATCGACCTGATCATGCCGCTCACGCCGGGTGCGACCTTCGATGGTCACCCCGCTGGCTGGTGCGTGTACGGCCCGGGCACGGCACATCGGCCAACGGTCGCTCAAGGGCGCGCCCTCGTGCTGTACCTCCTGCCCGATGGCGCGATCGAGTTCACGCGCAACGCGTAAGCCGTCATCGCTACACGTGCACCTTTGCCATTTGGGTCTTCTGCTCGCTTCAGGTTGATGGACATGAGTACTGCTGCCTTGCTGGAAAATTACGTCGCTGGCCAATGGGTGGCCGGCGACGGTGAGCGCACCACGCTGACCGATCCCGTCACGGGCGACACGCTTGCCTACGTCTCGAGCGCCGGGCTCGACCTCGACGCGGCCTTCGCCTTCGCACGCGAGACGGCCGGTCCGGCGCTGCGTGCGCTGTCGTACGGTGAGCGTGCGCAACGACTCTCGCAGATCGTTGCCACGTTGCAAGCGAATCGCGACGACTACTATGCGATTGCCGCCGCCAATTCGGGAACGGTCGCAACCGACTCCGCCGTGGACATCGACGGCGCCATCTATACGCTCTCCACTTACGCGAAGCTCGGTGCGTCGCTAGGCGACGCGCACCTGTTGCTCGACGGCGCCGCCGTGCCGCTCGCCAAAGACGCCTCGTTCGCCGTGCGCCACGTTTTACGGCCGACACCGGGCGTTGCGCTCTTCATCAACGCGTTCAACTTCCCGTCGTGGGGACTGTGGGAGAAGGCGGCCGGGGCGCTGCTCGCGGGCGTGCCCGTGATCGTCAAACCGGCGACCTCGACCGCCTGGCTCACCCAGCGCATGGTGACCGACGTTGTCGCAGCAGGCATCCTGCCGCCCGGCAGCCTGTCGGTGATCTGCGGCAGCGCCGCCGGACTGCTCGACCGTATCGGCCCGTTCGACGTCGTCTCCTTCACCGGCTCGGCCAGCACTGCCGCCACGCTGCGCGCACATCCGGCGTTCACCGAACGCTCCGCACGCATCAACGTGGAAGCGGACAGTCTGAACAGCGCGATCCTGCTGCCGGACGCCTCGCCGGGCACCGCCGCATTCGATCAGTTCGTGCGCGAAGTGGCGCGAGAGATGACGGTCAAGTCGGGACAGAAGTGCACGGCGATTCGCCGCGCGATGGTGCCCGTCGCGTATTTCGATGCTGCGGCGAGCGCGATTGTCGAGCGGCTGGCGAAGACGGTAGTGGGCAACCCGCGTAATGACACGGTGACGATGGGCTCGCTCGTGAGCGTCGCCCAGAAACGCGCCGTGCTCGAAGGCATCGCCGAGTTGCAATCGGAAGCGCAAACGCTCTACGACGGCAATCGCGAAGCCGCTTTCGTCGATGCCGAGGCGAACAGCGCCTGCGTGGCGCCCGTGCTGCTGGGCCTGCGTGACGGCGCGGCAGGCAACCGCATTCACGACACGGAAGTCTTCGGCCCTGTGGCGACACTCGTGGGCTATCGCGACCTCGACGACGCCGTGACGCTCGCCAGACGCGGGCAGGGCTCGCTCGTCGTCTCGTTGTATGGCAATGACGCCGCCGCCATGCGTGCCCCTGCGATCGCATTGGCGGATGCGCACGGTCGCGTGCATGCCGTCGATCCGTCGGTGGCGAAGACGCAAACCGGCCATGGCAACGTGATGCCTCAGTCGCTGCACGGCGGCCCGGGACGCGCCGGTGGCGGCGAAGAACTCGGCGGCCTGCGCGCGCTGCGCTTCTACCACGTGCGCTCGGCCGTTCAGGGCCCGGCGGCCCTCGTCGAAGCGCTGACGCAGGACGCTGTCGAACTGCCTCGGTAATCGGACCATCCGAGCATCGAACCATCCGACCCTATGGCTCGCGCATCGCGGGCCGTGTTATCCAGTATCAACCCCGCAGTAGCCGCAAGCCGTCGCAGTCAAGGTGATTCAACGAGGCGCCGTCAGAGCGCGGAAAAGAACTCACGCCACGCGTGCCCGCCCGCTTATCCGTTTGCGGGTGCAGGCCGCGTGGTGATCCACCGGAGGCAACATGCAAGCCGTACTCACCCCACCGCCGGCGAACTTCAACTTCGCTGCGCATCTGGAGGCGCTCAACCGTGAGCGCACCGCCAAGACTGCTTATCTCGACGACACGCGAACGCTGACGTATGGCGAACTGGCCGAGCAAAGCCGACGCTTCGCCACAGGCCTCGTGCGCGCGGGCGTGCATCGCGAGGAGCGCATCCTGCTCATCATGCTCGACACGGTCGACCTGCCGGTTGCGTTCCTCGGCGCGCTCTACGCGGGCGTGGTGCCGGTGGTCGTCAACACACTGCTCACCGCCGACGACTATGCGTACATGATCGCGCACAGCAAGGCGCAGCTCGTGATCGCCTCCGGCGCGCTGATGCCGACGGTCCAGGCCGCGCTCGACAAGGTCGGCGAGACGACTACGCCGCCGCCCTGCATCGTCTCGCAACCGATTGCGGCGCAAACCGACGCGGCGAGCGCATTGCCCACGTTCGATGCGCTCGTCGACGGCCCGCCCAGCGCCCTGCCCGCCGATACGGCGGCCGACGACATCGCCTTCTGGCTGTATTCCTCCGGCTCGACCGGCAAGCCCAAAGGCACCGTCCACACGCACGCGAATCTGTACTGGACGGCGCAGACTTACGGTCGCCACGTGCTGGGCGTTCGCGAGGACGACATTGTCTTCTCCGCCGCCAAGCTCTTCTTCGCCTACGGACTGGGCAATGGACTGACGTTCCCGCTCTCGGGCGGTGCAAGCGTCGTGCTGATGGCCGAGCGTCCCACGGCCGAGGCCGTGGCGCAGCGTCTTCGCCAGCATCGCCCCACGATCTTCTACGGCGTGCCCACGCTCTACGCCACGCTGCTCGCCTCGCCGCATCTGCCCGCGCGCGAGGACGTGGCGCTGCGTCTGTGCACGTCGGCCGGCGAAGCGCTGCCGCGCGAGATCGGCGAGCGTTTCACCGCGCACTTCGGCGCGGAAATTCTCGACGGCATCGGCTCGACCGAAATGCTGCACATCTTCCTGTCGAATCGCGCGGGCCGCGTGGCCTATGGCACGACAGGCGAGCCGGTGCCGGGTTACGCGGTGGAACTGCGCGACGAACACGGCCAGCCGGTGCCCGATGGCGAGATTGGCGACCTGTACATCAAGGGGCCGAGCGCGGCGCTCATGTACTGGTGCAACCGCGAGAAGTCACGCTCGACATTCCTCGGCGACTGGCTCAAGAGCGGCGACAAGTACCAGCGCCTGCCCAATGGGTATTACGTCTATGCGGGACGCAGTGACGATATGCTCAAGGTCAGCGGCCAGTACGTCTCGCCCATCGAAGTGGAGATGGTGCTGATGCAGCACGATGCGGTGCTCGAGGCGGGCGTCGTGGGACGCGACGACAATGGCCTCACCAAGACACAGGCGTTCGTCGTGCTCAAGCCGGGGCTCGACGCCACCGACGCGATGGCCGCCGAGTTGAAGGCCTTCGTCAAGGCACGTCTGGCCCCGCACAAATACCCGCGCGAGCTGGTGTTCGTCGACGATCTGCCCAAGACGGCCACCGGTAAGGTGCAACGCTTCAAGCTACGTGAAATGCTCTAGGAGACACCCATAGCATGTCGGACGTACAGTTCGCCCGGATCGAGACGCCCTCGCATGGCGCGCTCTCGCTGGAGTATCGATGGCTCAATCGCGAGCGCACGCACGCGCCGTTGCTGGTCTTCCTGCATGAGGGGCTGGGCTCCGTCGCCATGTGGAAGGACTGGCCGCAGCAGTTGTGCGACGCGGGCGGCTATCGCGGTCTCGTGTACTCACGCAACGGATATGGCCGCTCGACCCCGCGACCGCACGACGAAGCCTGGCCGGTGGACTTCATGCACCGCCAGGCGCGCGAGGTGCTGCCTGCGTTTCTCGACGCGGTGGGCGTCGGGCCGGACGAGGCGGATCGGGTGTGGCTCGTGGGGCACAGCGACGGCGGCTCGATCTCGCTGCTGTTCTCCGCCGCGTTCCCCGACCGGCTCGCGGGGGCGATCGTGCTCGCGCCGCATCTGTTCGTCGAGGACGTATCGGTCGAGAGCATCGCCAAAACGAAGACCGTCTACGAGACGACCGATTTGCGCAGCAAGCTCGGCCGCTATCACGACGACGTCGATTCCGCGTTCTGGGGGTGGAACGATATCTGGCTGAACCCGGCGTTTCGCGAATGGAATCTCGTGGGCGCCGTGGCTACCATCTCGAAGCCGCTGCTGGCAATTCAGGGCGAGGACGACGAGTACGGCACGATGGCGCAGATGGACAGCATTGCCGCGCACGTGCCGCACGCGAGGGTGGTGAAGCTGGCCGATTGCGGTCACTCGCCGCATCGCGACGCGCCCGGACCGCTCGGCGAAGCCATCGTCGCGTTCATCGGTTCGCATACGTCGCTTCGGGCAGCTTGATCTCAGATGACGCGCACCCCCGGCGTACCCGGACGCATGGCGCCGACGATGGCCGCTTCGATGAAACCGTCGGCACGGAAGACGGCGAGCACGTCGTCGACCGCGCCCGGCGCGCACGACACCAGCAGACCGCCTGCGGTCTGCGGATCGCACAGTAAATCGCGATCGCGCGCCGTCAGGCGCTCTCCCAACGCTACCGACGCCCCATACGACGCCCAGTTGCGACCGGACGCGCCGGTAATGTACCCCTGGTCCGCCAGTTCGCGCACCCCGTCGAACAACGGCACGTCGGACATGCGCAAATAGGCTGCAAGGTTCGCGCCTCGGCACATCTCCAGCGTGTGGCCGAGCAGACCGAAGCCCGTCACGTCGGTGAGCGCATGCACGCCCGGCAGCGCGGCGAGCGCCGGGCCGACGCGATTGAGGCGCGTCGTCGCATCGATCATGCGGCGATAGCCATCCTCGTCGAGCTGGTGTTTCTTGAGCGCGGCCGACATCACACCGACGCCGAGCGGCTTGCCCAGTACGAGCACGTCGCCTGCCTGCGCGTCGGCGTTGCGTTTGAGACGTTTCGGATGCACGACGCCCAGCGCGGCCAGACCGTAGATCGGCTCGACCGAATCGATGCTGTGACCGCCCGCAATCGGAATGCCCGCCTCCGCGCAAATCGACTCGCCGCCGCGCAGAATGTCGCGGATCGTCTCTCGCGGCAACACGTTGATCGGCATGCCGACGATGGCCAGCGCGAAGATCGGCTTGCCGCCCATCGCGTAGATATCGGACAGCGCATTGGTCGCGGCAATGCGGCCGAAGTCGAACGGGTCGTCGACGATCGGCATGAAGAAGTCGGTCGTGGCAATGATCGCCTGCTCGTCGTTGAGCTGGTAGACAGCCGCGTCGTCGGCGGTCTCGGTGCCGACCAGCAGCGCAGCGGGCGCGGGCAGGGGCGTATCGTTGCGGGCCAGCAGTTCGGACAGCACGCCCGGCGCGATCTTGCAGCCGCAGCCGCCGCCGTGCGAGAGCGAAGTCAGACGCGGCACTGCCGGGGCTTCGCCCGATTGAGTTGCATCGTTTGCGGTCATGATCGTGAGTGTTCGTTTTCTTGAAGTCGACGTATTATGAAGCAGCTTTGGCGCATCGCCATGTCTTGCGACGTGTCGCCGCGCCTGCCATGTCTCGAAACCCGAAGTCTTGCAGTCTTGACATGGCGGACGATGCGCCAATGCTACCGTTTCACATCGTCCCTGCATTCGGGAATGTCGCATCAAGACACCGCGTTTCACCTTGTTTTACCCTCTAACCAATGTGCGCCGTGAGCGCTGAAGCCTAAGGGGACCACCATGCAACGCCGCCGCTTCCTGTCTTTGGGCGCTTCTCTGGGCGCTTGCGCCCTGCCCGCCTCCGTGCTGTCCACTTCGCTGCTGCCGGGCGCCGCACGCGCGGCATCGAGCGCCGCAGGCGTCGCAACGCCCAATCCTGCCGACGGCTGGCGCACCTTCGAGCTGACCACACAGGTCGATCTGCCGGCCGGTAACGGCCCGGCGAACGTCTGGCTGCCCGTGGCAATGACGCCGTCCGGCGCCTATCAGACCGCGCTGGGCGCCCACTGGGAAGCGCCGGGCGCCAGGGCGGACCTGCGCATGGTCCGCGGTGCGTCGGGCATTGGCGTGCCGATGCTCGCCGTGGCGTGGCCGGGCGGCGCGGCGCAAGGGGCTCGCACCGTCACGCTGACGAACACCTTTGCCACGCGCGACCGGCGCGTCGACTTGTCCCAACCGCCGTCGGCCAACGCGGCGCACGAACCGCCGGCGGTGCTGCGTCAGTATCTCCAGCCGACCGAGTTGCAGCCGACCGACGGTCTGGTGCGTGAGACCGCCGAGAAAATCACGCGTGGCGAAAAGGGCGACGTCGACAAGGCGCGCGCCATTTATCAGTGGATCGTGGAGAACTGTCGCCGCGAGGGTTCCGTGCGCGGCTGCGGCACGGGCGACGTGCGCTATATGCTCACCACGGGAGATCTCGCGGGCAAGTGCGCCGACATCAATGCACTCTTTACCGCCCTGGCGCGCTCGGTCGGCATTCCCGCGCGCGACGCGTACGGCGTGCGCGTCGCAACGTCGCGTCACGGTTTCAACAGCCTCGGTAAGGCAGGCGACGTGACGCGCGCCCAGCATTGTCGCGCGGAGTTCTATGCGGCCGGCTACGGTTGGGTGCCGGTCGATCCGGCGGACGTGCGCAAGGTCGTGCTCGAAGAAGTCCCGGGCGGCCTGCCGCTCGACGATCTGCGCGTTCGCGCGGCGCGCGCGATGCTGTTCGGCCAATGGGAAATGAACTGGGTCGCGTTCAATCACGGCGCCGACATCCCGTTGCCCGGCGCGCACGGCACGCACACGAGCGCCGTGCCCTTCCTCATGTACCCGAACGGTGAAGTGGCAAGTGCCCGGCTCGACAGCCTCAATCCCGACACCTTCCGCTATCGCATGCACGCGCGCGAAATCACAATTTGAGCACCACCTGAGCACGACCTGAGCGGTGGCCTGATCGTCATCGCTCGCCCCACGCCCCCAGGGAGCTTTTGCCATGCAACGCCGTCATTTTCTTCATACGCTCGGCGCGCTCGGCGCCGCCTCGGCACTGGGCGGGACCGGCACCCCGGCGTTAGCGGCCGGACCGGTAAAGGGCGCGTCGGAAGTCGACGACAGCGCGCTCGCCGGCACCTCCGGCGGCACGCTGTCGGCATGGCGAGGGGCGACCCCCGCCTTCGCCCTGGAAGGGCTCGATGGCAAGACCTATGCCTTGTCGCAGTATCGCGGGCGCGTGGTCATCGTGAACTTCTGGGCGACGTGGTGCGGACCTTGTCGCAACGAGATCCCGGCGATGGGCGAGGTCGTGCGTCAATACCGTGCGCGCGGCCTCACGCTGCTGGCCGTCAATTACAAGGAACCGGCCGCGACCGTGAAGCCCTTTGTCGACAAGTTGCCCATCGACGGCACCGTCCTGCTCGATGCGAACGGCGCGGTGTACAAGCGCTTCGGCTCGCTTGGCCTGCCCGCGACCTATCTGGTCGACCGCGCAGGCAATGCGCGCTTCTGGCGCATGGGCGAGTTGGAATGGACCGACGTGGGATTACACGGGCACATCGAAGCGTTGCTCACGCAAAAAGGCGGCGCGGCGGCCTGACGCGCTGTTGCGACGCCATTGGCGAATGGCAGTCGGCTGTCGGCTGATGGTTGATCGCTAACGGCACGTTATGCCCCTGCGACCGCACGAACGTGCTCCAGCAGGCGCGCGGTCGGCCCGGCAAGCACTCCGTCCCGGTAGGCGCAACATAGCGGTGCGCGAGGCGGCGGCGCGAGCGGTCGGTACACGATGCCCTCGATCTGCATGCGCATGAGCGACGCGGGCACCACCGACACGCCAAGCCCTGCGGCGACGAGCGAGAGCGTAGTGAGCAGGCGCGGCGCCTCCTGTTCGATCGCCGGACTGAAGCCTGCGCTGTGACATGCGGCGATGATGGCGTCGTACAGCCCCTGCCCGGCGCGACGGCGATAGAGAATCAGCTTCTCGGAGGCGATTGCCGTCATCGGCACGGCCGCTTCGTGGGCATTGGCGGCTTGGGCGGCTTTGGCGGCTTTGGCGGCTTTGGCGGCTTTGGCGGCTTTGGTGACCTTCGCCCCGCGGCCCGTGCGCGCGAGCGGATGCGCCGAGGGCACCGCCAACACCATCGGCTCCTCCAGCACCTGCACCACGGCAATCTCTCCGGTATTGCCTTGCGGTTGCCGAATGAAGGCGACATCGATGTGGCCGTCGCGCAATCCGTCGAGCAATTCGCCCGTACTGGATTCGTCGAGCATGAGCGATACCGACGGGGCGTCGCTGCGAAAGGCGCGAATCACCGTCGGCACGAACGGGTGCAGCGCTGCCGAACTGGTGAAGCCTACGGACAGGCGTCCCTTCACGCCGGCGGCAACGCGCCGCACGTCGTCGACCGCCTGATCGAGCTTGCGCACGACCTCGTAGGCGTCGGCAAGAAATGCCTGCCCGGCATCGGTGAGCGCCATGCCGCGCGGCAGACGCTCGAACAGCGTCACGCCCAGTTGCGTCTCCAGCACCCGGATCTGTTGCGAGAGCGGCGGTTGCCCGATGCCCAGACGCTCCGCTGCACGCGTCATGTGTCCGGTTTCAGCCACCGCAATGAAATAGCGGAGCAGGCGTACGTCGACGTTTGCCATATTGCTTCGATATGATTCAAGTCACTTCCATATATTGGACAATATAGCGCAATCCGCCTAATCTCAAGGGGTCCCGCGCGGCAATCGTGCCCCTCCATCGAAGACACTCTCTGCCGGGCGGCCCCTTAGCAATACCGCTCTTCGAATTTGCCCGCCATGAACATTCCGGCCCCACCTACCGCCGTCACACCGGCCACCGCGGATCCGACAGCCATCCCCTCCCCCGTCACTCAGGCGCCCAGCGTGCGCGAACTGTTCCTCGGCTTTCTCGGCCTGGGCATGACCGCGTTCGGCGGGGCGTTGCCGCTGGCGCGACGCATGATCGTCGAGAAGCGTCGGTGGATCACGTCTGCGGAGTTCACCGATTTGCTCGGTCTGTGCCAGTTTCTGCCGGGCGGCAACATCATCAATCTCTCGGTCGCGCTCGGCATGCGCTTTCATGGCTGGCGCGGCGCGCTGGCTTCGATCCTCGGGCTGATTGCTGCGCCGTCCGCGGTCGTGATCGTCCTCGGCTCGATCTATCAGCATTTTCAGAACGATGCGCATGTGAAGCATCTTTTCGCCGGGCTGGCGGCCGCTGCTGCCGGTCTGCTGATTCAGATGGCGTGGAAGGTTTCGTGGCCGCTGCGCAAGTCGCTGGCGCTCGGCGGCGTGGCGGTAGCGTGCTTCATCGCGATTGCCGTGCTGCGCGTGCCGCTCGTGCTCACCATGCTGGTGATGACGCCGATCTCCATCTATGCCACCTGGAGAGTCTCGCAATGACCGGCACGCTCATCTCCCTCGCCCTTATCTTCACGCAGTTGTCGGTGCTTGCCTTTGGCGGCGGCAACACGATCCTGCCGGAGATGGAGCGTCAGGTCGTCGATCTGCACCACTGGATGACCTCCGAAGCATTCAGCGCCTTGTTCGCGCTGGGACAGGCGGCGCCCGGTCCGAACCTCATGATCGTGACGCTCGTCGGCTGGCATGTCGCCGGCTGGCAGGGCATGCTCGTCACGTCGATCGCCAAGTTCGGACCGTCGTCGCTCATCACGGCCGGTGTGCTGCATCTTTGGGAACGCTTCCGAGACCGGCCGTGGCGCCGTATCGTGCAGGCGGGCCTGATGCCGATGACCGCCGGGCTGGTGGCTGCGAGCGCAGCGCTGATCGCCCAGGCATCGGCCACCTCGTGGCTGCTCGCCGGTATTACGGCCAGTGTTGCCGTACTGGCCATTCGCACGAAAGTCCATCCGCTGTGGTGGCTCGCCCTCGGCAGCGTGGCCGGGCTGCTCGGTGGCGCTTATCTGTAAGACGGATCGCAACGACATGAGTGGCCGAAACGCGTTGTACGGTGGCATCGGGCCAACACATGCATGGGCAGCGCAGATGGACCGCAAGACAGCGCCATTCTCGTGGGCGGCTCCGGCGGCTGACGCCAGAGGATGGGTTTAGCCTCGCGCGCTCACCTGAGCCAACGACGCATGCCAGTGATCCCGGCCCATCGCGCCGATGCCGTCCACCAGACGCACCCAGTCAGGGCTGCCGATCTTCAGCGAGGGCGGCGTGTCCCCGCGCACCAATGCGGCAAGGCGAGCCGGACATGGAACGTTGACGGCGCTGGACTCAGGCCGGCCCGCCACGATCATCACCCGGGCGATCCAGCGGGCCACGTCCAACGGAATCGTTGGACGGATCGTCTCGCCGGGCGCCGGCGCCGGCTCATCCGACCAGCGCCAGGCGTAGCGGGCACTGATGCCGGCGCGCGTCGCAACGCCGAGTGCGTCGAGCACCTGGCGACACGTCAAGCCTTCTTGCGCCGCGACCGCCATCGCGCGTTGCGCGAGCTCACGCCAATCGCCGGTGCCGCCACAGTCGTCGCGCACACTGGCGGCGAACAGTTCCGTGAGTCGGGTACGGACGCGTCTTAACGCCGTAGGGTGCGTGAGCAAGCGGCGGTCGTTTCGCGTCTTCGCGGACAGATCGTCCGTGGTTTCGGCAGGATCGAACACCTGCACGTCGATGGGGTGGACGGTGAACGTCGGCGATCCGGGGGCGTCGTGACGCCAATCCGGTTCGAGCCGGTCTCTGAGCAACGCGAAGGCGCTGTCATCGCGAATGAGTGACCGGCGTTCGTCGGTGATGAGCAGGGCTTCGCGCATGGGCTTGGGCAGCTTGAACCCGAGGCCGTGGGCCATCAGTTGGCAAAGGCCCGAGACGCGGTCACTGCGTGCCAGATCGGATTGCGGGGCGTCGGCAATGTGCAGCAACAGCGCCTCGGCGATATGCATTTCCGCGAGCGCGCGACGCGGCAGCGAGGCGCCGCCCTGCTGCGCGTTGGCAGCGGGCGCTGTCGCATCGAACACCGCGAGACACTGACGCATTGCCGTCACATCCGCGAGCGTGCGCCGACGCAGTTGCGAATCCGTCTGCAAGGCCCACGCGCGCCGCGCCTCGCCACCGCCCCCGATTGCCCGCTCCAGCGCCCTGAGTTCCGGCCAGAGGTAACTGCATGTCGCGCCGAGCGTGAGGGCACTCAGCGCGCAGGCCAGGCCAACGTCCACGACATTCGCGACATTCGTAACGCCCGCCACCCCGGGCTGCGCGCCGGCCTGAGGACGGAATCGTCGGCCTGCCTGATGCCAGGCATCGGCGAGCAGATGACGTAACCCACTGTCGCGCACACAGGCGAGGGCGCCGGTGAAGTCCGCCCGGAAGCTGTCGAGAACACAATGCATCGCGTCCGTCGCAAGATGAAGGACCGTGCTCACACCGGGCAGCGTGCCGGTCGAGAGCGAGTGGGAAGTGCGGGGCGCATCGGACACAATTGACATGGCGCAGGCTCCTTGATGAGTCGTGGTGCCGATCCACGCCGATCCACGCCGATCCACGCCGATCCGCACCCATCCACACCAGTCCGTGCCGGTCCGCAGGGTCCTGCCCGCCATGACGGGCGAGAAGCAGGCACGAGGAACGCACGAAGCAGGCGAAAGCTGGCCAAACGCAGACAGAAAGCGGGCAGAAAGCAGGCATGAAATGCAAAGCATGTGCACGGAACGCGCGGACCGGAAGAGCGGGCATGGTCCGCCACCGGCGCCCGCCCGGCTTCAGGATTCGCTCCCGGCCCTTTCGGGCGGCCTCTCGCAGAATCTGGGATGATGTCGGCATTGCATCGTCCCGACTCACTGAAAACTCGCTCGTCCCTATTGGAGGAGGCCGTCATGCCGACCCTGGCCACGCTTGCCACGTTTGTCGTTGTCGTACTCGGACTTTTTCTGATTCCCGGGCCTGCCGTTCTGCTGACCATCACGCGCACCGTGCAGGGCGGACGCCGCGCCGGTGTCATGACCGGCATGGGGATCGCCTTCGGCGACCTCGTGCACACGCTGTTCGCGGCGCTCGGACTGTCTGCCGTGCTCATGACCTCGGCTCTGGCGTTCGACGTGGTGAAATACGTCGGCGCGGCCTACCTGATCTATCTCGGCATCAAGGCGCTGCGCGAGCGCCCGGCCGATCCGCAATTGCCGACACCGCCCCGGGTCTCGCCGGGCCGAGCCTTCGTGCAGGCCGTGGCAACGGAGGTGCTCAACCCCAAGACAGCCCTCTTCTTCCTCGCATTCATGCCGCAATTCGTGCATGCGAGCGAAGGGAACGCCTTCCTGCAGTTCCTCGTATTGGGCATGGTGTTCGTTGCGATGAGTGCGCTGTACACCGCAGCCATCGCCTTGTCGGTGCGCCCGCTGGGAAAATTCGTGGGCCGCTTCACGTGGCTGCTGCGCTGGCAAGGCAAGATCGTCGGCACCCTCTTCATCGGTCTGGGGCTGCGGGTCGCCATGCAGCAACGCTGAGTTCGCCTTTCAATGTGGGAGTCGTTCGCCATGCCATGCATTGTCCCGACGCTTCGCTCATCGTTTTCTCGACGTCTGTCCCGCTTGCGCTCCCGCGGCGTGGCCGCCACGACCCTGATCGCATGTCTGACCACCATCGGCGCACACGCGACACCCGCCGTGGCCGCCGACGCATCGCCGCCCGGACCGGCGGCCATTGCGTTTTCCAAAGCGCCACCGGGCAGTGCCTTGCCGACGGGATGGCAAAACCTGCCGGTCGTCACCGGCAAAAAGCTCACCGCCTACACCGTGGTGGCCGATGGCAGGCGCAATGTCATCGAGGCGAACTCGGCCGACTCGGCGTCGGCGCTCGTAGCCAAGGGTGACGGCATCGACCTGAGTGCGACGCCCGTCGTCGCGTGGCGCTGGAAGGTGGACGCGGCGATTCCCGGCGCGGACAACCGGGTGAGCGACAAGGAAGATGCGCCGGCACGAGTCGTATTCTTCTTCGATGGCGACAAGTCGTCGCTGCCGTTCGGCGACCGCGCCGCCATGACGCTGGCAAAGGCGGGCGGCGAAGACCTGCCCTACGCCACCCTGATGTATATCTGGTCCAACGATGCGCCCGTGGGGAGCGTGATCCAGAACCCGCACACCGACCGGGTACAAATGCTTGTCGTCGCCAGCGGCGAGGCGTCGCTCGGCAAATGGCAAACCTTCTCACGCAATCTCGCGGCCGACTTCGAGCGCGTCTACAAGGAAAAACCGGGCAAGCTGCTCGGCTACGGCATATTCACCGATAGCGACAACACGCACGCCACCGCCCACGCCTGGTACGGTGACTTGCGCTTCGATCCGGCGAAGTGATCCGACGATTCCAGGGACGGAATTCGCTTCCGGTTTCATCAGCCGACACTCACGCGAAAAGACGTGTCGAAAGCCTTGAAAAAAACGTCGAAAGCCCCGTGTGACGGGGCTTTTGCGCTACTGCAACACTCGCTTGCGTGCTACGCTATCTCGCCTGGAAATTGAGCCATAAGTGGTAGACGGGCTCATCGCAACTCATCGTCGTTTCAGCCTCTCATCGCCCCGCGAGCGCCATGCAAAAGAACCGCCAGCCCAAGGACGTTACGTTCGCCGCCAGTCCTGTTTTGCAATCGCGCATGTCGTTATGGCGATCCAAATTCGTCGTCATCGTCATCACCCTCGCCTTCATCGGTCTGGTCGTGCGCGCGTTCTGGATTGCCGGACCGGGTAACGGCTTCTACATCGCGCAGGGCGAAAAGCGTTATGAGCACGCCATCGTCATGCCGGGCGTACGCGGCAAGATCGAGGATCGCGATGGCCGCGTGCTCGCCACCAGTCTGCCGATGCGCACGATCTGGGCAGTGCCGGCCGAAGTGCCGGACGACCTCTCCGAGAGCGACATCCAGAAAGCCAGCAAGCTGCTCGACATTCCGACAAAGGAATTGCGCGCCAAGCTCATCGGCGAGAAGAAGTTCGTCTACGTGAAGCGTCAGGTCTCGCCCGAGATCGGCAAACAAGTCGAAGCGCTGGGCATTCCCGGCGTCTACGAGAGCAGTGAATACAAGCGTTTCTATCCCGAAGGCGAAGTCGCGGCACATGTCGTGGGTTTCACGAACGTGGAGGACAAAGGTCAGGAAGGCATGGAGCTCGGCGAGGAGCCGTTGCTCGAAGGGACGGCTGGCGTGCGGCGCGTGATCAAGGACCGGATCGGACGCACGATTCAGGACCTGGACGACTCCAGCCCGCCGCGCGACGGCAAGGACATTCGTCTGACGCTCGACACGCGGGTGCAGTACATCGCCCACGAAGCGCTGAAGCATGCGCTGGATCGCACTGGCGCGAGAGCCGCGATGGCCGTCGTCATCGATGCGAAGAGCGGCCAGGTGCTGGCATTGGCGAATCTGCCGACGTACAACCCGAACGACCGGGAGCATCTGACCGGCGAACAACTGCGCAACCGGGTGTTCACTGACGTCTTCGAACCGGGCTCGATTCTCAAGCCGTTCACGATGGCATTGGCGCTCGATCTGCACCGCCTGACGCCGACCACGACCATCGATACCGGACCGGGCCGTTATGTCTTCGAAGGCGCGACGATCTCGGACGACAGTGCCAACGGCGTGCTGACCGCGGCGGGCGTCATTCAGAAGTCGAGCAACATCGGCATGACGAAGGTGTCGACGATGTTGCGCGCCGAAGAGATGTGGGACATGTTCACCGAGATCGGCCTCGGGCAACAGCCGAAGCTGGGCTTCCCCGGCGCGGTGTCGGGGCGTCTTCGTCCTTACAAATCGTGGCGACGGATCGAGCAGGCGACCATGGCCTACGGATACGGAATTTCCGCCTCGCTGTTCCAACTGGCCCGCGCTTACACGATCTTCGCGAACGACGGCGTGCTCGTGCCCATCTCCATCATCAAGCCCGACACGCCGGCGCAGCCCGAGGGAGTGCGGGTGATCGATGCGCGCACGGCAGTAGAGATGCGCAAGATGCTGGCTAGCGTGGTGGATACCGGCGGCACCGCAACGACGGCGCAGGTGGCCGGTTACAGCATCGGCGGCAAGACCGGCACGGCGTACAAGGCCGGTGCCCATGGCTACGATCACTCGAAATATCGCGCCTCGTTCGTCGGGATTGCGCCGTTATCGGCGCCGCGTCTGGTGATTGCCGTGTCCGTGGACGAGCCGAAGGCATCGCAGCACTTTGGCGGTCAGGCCGCCGGTCCGGCGTTTGCGGAAATCGCGTCGCAAGCGTTGCCGTTGCTCGGGATTCGTCCGGATCTGCCGGTACGGCCCGGCGTGATTCTGGCGGCGCCGACTTCCGACACGCCGCCCGACGATAAAGCGCCTCACGGTTGATTTTTTTGCGGAGTGGATCGTTGACGCGCCTACCCCACTTCCCACGTCAGCGGTAGATCGGGGTGGGGGCCGCCCGCGGCACTCCAATGCCTGTTAAGTCGCACCGCGGGCGACCCCCACCCCGATCCCCATACGTTCGCGATGCGACGACACCTATCGGTGCGACTCAGTGAAGTCCATTGCAACTGCTCCCTGAACGATTCGACGCCACGGGCCAGTACGTGGACGATGACGCTACAGGATGCATGAGCGGCGATTGTCGGTGCCCTGACGGAGAGACTTTAAAGTTGGAACGGAGTCAGGGTACCGGCAAGCGCCGCGGGTATGGAGGTCGGCGGGGGCGGAAGGGGTTGAATAGCGGGCGGTGTCGACGTAGCGACGCGGCGTGAGCAAAAAGGGCGATTCGATGATTCGAATTGCCCTTTTTGCATACCGCACCGGCAAAGCCGCACCACCCAACACCGGCCCCCGCACAAACGCCAACAAAAAAAAGCGGCCCGGAAACCCGAAGCCGCCTTTCTCACTCGCCCAAACATCCAGGGCAAGTCCGGAGACTTACATCCCCGGCATCATCAACGAGTTGGCGTTGTGCATGATCCACAGCGAGCCGACGAGCACGATGGCCACGATCAGCACGGTGAACAGGAACGCCATCACATTCCAGCGCTGTTCCGACGAGCGGTCCATGTGCAGGAAGTAGATCAGGTGGACGATGATCTGCACGAGGGCAGCGCCGAGGATCAACGGCAGCACCGTCGACGGCGGCATCGTGCCATCCATCACCAGCTTGAACGGCACGACCGTCAGGATGACTGCGAGCACGAAGCCGATCAGGTACGACTTCACGCTGCCGTGGCTACCCCCGGCCGCATTGTGGCCAGCTTCGTGGCCGTGCGATTGCACCGATTTGCTATTGCTCATTTACATCGCTCCCATCAGGTACACGACCGTGAACACGCCGATCCACACCACGTCCAGAAAGTGCCAGAACAGCGAGAGGCACTGCAGACGCGTGGTGTTGGTCGAGCTCAGGCCTTTCTTGGCGATCTGGTACATCAGCACGGCCATCCACAGCAGGCCCGAGGCCACGTGCAGACCGTGCGTTGCCACCAGGGCGAAGAACGACGACAGGAAGCCGCTACGGTTCGGACCTGCGCCTTCGAGGATCAGGTGGTGGAACTCGTACAGTTCCATGGCGATAAACGCCGCACCCAGAATCCACGTGATGGCGAGCCAGCCCATCACGGCACCCTTCTTGCCGTTGTGCAGGCCGATCATGGCGAAGCCATAGGTGATCGACGAGAACAGCAGAATGAACGTTTCGACCAGCACGAACTTCAGGTCGAACAGTTCCTTGCCCGTGGGGCCGCCCGCCGTGGCGTCACGCAGTACGGCGAACGTGGCGAACAAGCTGGCGAACAGCACCAGGTCGGTCATCAGGTACACCCAGAAACCGAAGATCGTGTTGCCCCCGGTGTCGTGGTGCGCGTGGTCATGCGCATGCGCATCGGCATGCGCGCCAGTGTGTTTGAGAACTTCGCTCGTCATGATTAAGCCTTTGCTGCTGCGGCCAGTGCCTGATGGTGCGCCGATTCAATGGCCACCACTTCCGGCGACTGCACGTAGTAGTCGATCGAATCGTTGTTGCTGCGGCAGATGAACGTCACGATCATGCCCACGAAGCCAACGATGGCGAGCCACCAGATGTGCCAGATGGCGGCGAAACCGAACACCAGCGAGAAAGCACTGATGATGAAACCGGCGCCGGTGTTCTTCGGCATGTGAATCGGGGCGTAGCTCGTCTTCAGATCGCTCTTGATGCCGTGTTCCTTGCGATAGGCCAGCTCGTCGATGTCATGCACGCGCGGCTCTTCGGCAAAGTTGTAGAACTGCGGCGGCGACGACGTCATCCACTCCAGCGTGCGGCCGTTCCACGGATCGCCCGTGGTGTCGGCGAGCGCCTTGCGATTCTTGATCGACACGACCAGTTGCAGCACCTGGAAGCCAATACCCGCGGCAATGAACAGTGCACCGATGAGCGCGGCGATCAGCCAGGGTTGCCATTCCGGATTGCTGTAGTGGTTCAGACGACGGGTCATACCCATCAGGCCCAGCACGTACAGCGGCATGAACGCGAGGTAGAAGCCGATCAGCCAGCACCAGAAGCTTGCCTTGCCCAGACGCTCGTCGAGCTTGAAGCCGAAAGCCTTCGGGAACCAGTAGTTCATACCGGCGATGTAGCCGAACAGCACGCCACCGATGATCACGTTGTGGAAGTGAGCGATCAGGAACAGCGAGTTGTGCAGCACGAAGTCCGCGCCCGGCACGGCCAGCAGCACGCCGGTCATACCACCGATCACGAACGTGACGATGAAGCCCAGCGTCCACAGCACCGGCGTGGTCATCTGCACGCGACCGCGGTACATCGTGAACAGCCAGTTGAAGATCTTCACGCCGGTCGGGATCGAGATGATCATCGTCGCGATACCGAAGAAGGCGTTCACGCTGGCGCCCGAGCCCATCGTGAAGAAGTGGTGCGCCCACACGAGGAACGACAGCACCATGATCGCGGCCGTGGCGTACACCATCGACTTGTAGCCGAACAGCTTCTTGCCGGAGAACGTCGAGATGATTTCCGAGAAGATGCCGAACGCCGGCAGAATCAAGATGTACACCTCAGGGTGACCCCAGATCCAGATCAGGTTGATGTACATCATCGGATTGCCGCCCAACTCATTCGTGAAGAAATGGAAGTCGAGGTAGCGATCCAGCGAAAGCAGAGCCAGCGTCACGGTCAGGACCGGGAACGCGGCGCACACCAGCACCATCGTGCACAGGGAAGTCCAGGTGAAGATCGGCATCTTCATCAGGTTCATGCCCGGTGCGCGCATCTTCAGAATCGTGACGACGAAGTTCACCCCGGTGAGCAACGTCCCCAATCCTGAAATCTGCAAGGCCCAGATGTAGTAGTCCACCCCCACGCCGGGGCTGTACTGAATGCCCGAGAGCGGCGGGTAAGCCAGCCAGCCCGTGCGCGCGAATTCACCCACGCCCAGCGACAGGTTGACCAGCGCGGCGCCGGCCACGAACAGCCAGAACGACAGCGTGTTCAGGAACGGGAAGGCCACGTCGCGTGCGCCGATCTGCAGCGGCACCACGAGGTTCACGAGACCCGTCATGAAGGGCATCGCCACGAAGAAGATCATGATCACGCCGTGGGCGGTGAAGATCTGGTCGTAGTGATCCGGCGGGAGAATGCCGCCCGAGTTGTGCGCAAGCGCGAGTTGGGTACGCATCATCATGGCGTCGGCGAAGCCGCGCAGCAGCATGACGAGCGCGACGAGCACGTACATGACACCGATCTTCTTGTGATCGACCGACGTCACCCACTCGTTCCAAAGGTACTTCCACTTACCGAAGTAGGTGAGCAGAGCAATGATGCCCAGCCCGCCCAGCACCATCATGCCGACCGCGCCGACGATGATCGGCTCGTGGTACGGGATGGCTTCGAGAGTCAGTTTGCCAAACAGTGCTGACATGGTTGATTACTCCTTATGCGCGTGCGCAGCCGTACCGGCGTGCATCGCGTGCGCACCGGCGTCCATGGCCATGGTCATCGACTGGCCTTGCACGTTGACGGCGGCGGCCGGAGCCGTCGCGGCATCGGTGCCCGCGCCCTTCATTTCCATCTTCATGTCCATGCCCTTCATTTCCATGGCACCGTGGTTCTCATGGCCTTCGTGCTTCTGCGCCATGCCCGATGCCATCGGGGCGTGCACGATCGACTGGAACATGTTCGCGTCGACCGAGCTGTAATACGTCACCGGCGTGTTCTCGCTCATCGGCACCAGCGAGGCGTAAGCGTCGCGGTCGAGCACCTTCTTCGACTCGCGCACCTTCGTGACCCATTGCTGGAAGTCGCCATCGGTCATCGCCAGCGTCTTGAAGCGCATGCCCGAGAAGCCGCCGCCGCTGTAGTTCGCCGAGATGCCGTCGTACGCGCCGACGTGGTTGGCGATCAGGTGCAGCTTCGTTTCCATGCCGGCCATCGAGTAGACCTGGCTACCCAATTGCGGAATGAAGAACGAGTTCATGATCGATTCCGAGGTGATCTTGAAATTCACCGGGACATCGACAGGAACGGCCAGTTCGTTGATCGACGCAATGCCCTGTTCCGGGTAGATGAACAACCACTTGTAGTTCAGCGCCACGACTTCGACCGTAATCGGCTTCACTTCGCTTTCCAGCGGCTTGTACGGATCGAGTTCGTGGGTGGAGACCCAGGTGATGCGCGCGAGGATCGCAATGATGATGATCGGCACGAGCCAGACCACGACCTCAATGGCCGTCGAGTGCGACCAATTCGGCTCATAGCGCGCCGACTTGTTGGTTGCGCGGTACTTCCACGCGAACCACAGCGTCATCAGGATGACCGGAATCACCACGATCAGCATCAGCCAGGTGGCCGTGAGGATCAGGTTCTTGTTCTCAATTCCGATCTGCCCCTTAGGGTCGAGCAGCGTCATGTCGCAGCCAGCCAAAAGCAGCGGCGAGCACAAGGCGAGGAGCCTAAACAATCGCGGGTTTCTGTGTTTCTTCATGTCACACGACAGGGTTGAGTTGGCCAGCGAACGGCGCAACACGGGCTTACCGGCCTGATGCAGGGTCGCAGGAGGTTGGCAAGGGTTAAGGTGGGACGGGAGCAGTCGTCACGCCGGTATTGCACCGGTTGAACTACGACGACTGTGTCATCGAAAAGACGGGAACCGGGGCGGATTGCCGCCCGCAGACCTCAAGTCACTGTCCGACTTCTTGTCTTTTACTTCCATCACGGTGCGGCATTATGCCGAAGTTTAATTAGGCCGGACATTGCCCACCCAGTAGCGCGACAATGTGTCGCGCGACTCTCACGCGTACGCGCGCGACGTTTTCCCGGCAGATCGACACCTTTTTGGCGGTAAACGCTGTGCAATGCAGCAATGCGGGAAGGTTCTGGGAATTCAACGGGTGCGACGTTGTGTCGCACCCCGATTTGCGGTGTCGCAGCGAAACACACCAAGTCGGTGCATTAACTGGCAGGCGATGTCGGTGAGCGGTATTGTGCCCGCCATTTCAGTCGAGCGACAGCCGTACGGCGAATGCCATGAGGGCTGCGCCGAACGACCAGCGTTGTACTTTTTGTGCAAGCGGGCGGGTGCGCAACCAGCGCGCGATACGGGCCGCGCCGAAGGTAAGGGTCACGTCGAAAATCGCGCCAACGATCAGCAGCAGCACGCCGAGTTCCAGCACTTGCGACCACACCGGCCCCGCTTCGGGACGCACGAACTGCGGCAGCAGTACCGAACAGAACAGCAGCGCTTTGGGGTTGAGCACACTCGAGAGCACGCCGCGGCGGAAGGCGTGTGAGAGCGGCGGCGCGGTGTCGTTCGATGCGGCCTCAACGTCCATGCCAAACGCGGGCGAGCGCCAGATCTGGATCGCCACCCACGCCAGATAGATCGCGCCCACGATCCGCACGGTCTCGAACAGCCACGGCGCCGCGCGCAACAGCGCCGCCACGCCGCAGGCCGAGAGCGTGACGTGCGCGGCGCGTGCTAGCGCCAGACCGGCGGCGGTCGCCAGTCCGTGCCGGGTGCCTCGCGTCATGCTCGTTTGCATGACCACCGCCATGTCCGGTCCGGGCAGCGCATAGACGACAACGAGTGCGCCGATGAAGACCGTGAGCAAATGCAGCGAGACCATGACTTTTCTCCGAAGGGTGAACGCGAGTGAAATTGCAATTCATGATCTCTCCATTCAGTGAGTGATAGATAGCGTTTTCCTCCCATCAATGTCCATATATTTGGCGTATTTCTCCATATTTATTGAATTTTCTAACAAAAGCGCTGCCACCGCCTCGAACCCGCTGCCGGTCGACCTAAGCCATACGGATGAGGGAAACACTTCCCGCACAACGCGGATCGTGGTGGAATGCCGTCTTTGAAGCTGTTTTCGTAGCGGGATACCCACCATGAACGAACTCGATGCCATCGATCGGGCCATTCTTGCCATCGTGCAACGCGATGGCCGCATTTCCAACGCCCGCCTTGCCGAGCGCGTCTCCCTGTCCGAGACGCCCTGTGCCCGACGTCTCAAACGTCTCGAAGCCGAGGGCTATATCACCGGCTACCGCGCCGAGCTCTCGCACCGCGCGCTAGGTCTCGGTGTGACGGCGTTCGTTCACGTGCGCTTCGCCGTGCACGACCGTGCGTTGTCCGAACAATTCGAGCGCGAGGTGCAGGCCATCGACCGGATCGTCTCGTGCCACAACATCTCGGGCAGCGCCGACTATCTGCTCGGCGTAGTCGCCACGGATCTGGACGACTACGGCAGTTTCACGCGCGATGTCCTGCGCGCCCTGCCCGGCGTCACGGCCATCGAGTCGATGCTTTCCTTGCGTGAAGTCAAACGCGACACGGGCGCCCCCCTGTTGTAAAACGATTCACCACGGCATGCAGCGGGTTTCACCGTAAAATGGCGGGCTAAAAACAGAACCAGACCAGGTGACACATGCCGGACGCTCTGCCCGCCGTTCCCTCTTCGCAGTCATCGTCGTCCGTTGGCGCCACCGACGACGCCCTGATGTTCGATCTCGCGCCGGTTTCGCTCTGGCTGGAAGACTTCAGCGGCGTGAAGCGGCTGTTCGACGAATGGCGCGCACAAGGCGTGGTCGATCTGCGCGCGCACTTCAAAGCCGACCCGGCGCACGTCTCGCAGTGCTCGCAACGCATTCGCGTCATCAAGGTCAACCGGCGCACGCTCACGATGTTCAACGCCCCTTCGCTCGACGAGCTCGTGGGCAACCTGTCTCGCATATTCCGCGACGACATGCTCAAGACGCACATCGAAGAGCTTTGCCAGCTCTGGGACGGCCAGACTCACTTCACCAGCAAGACGGTGAACTACACGCTCGACGGCCGTCGCCTCGACGTATTGCTCAACGGCTCGGTGCTGCCCGGACACGAGGCGTCGCTCGATCGCGTGCTGATCTCGCTGGAAAACGTGACGGAACTGGAGCACGCCCGCGAGCGCGTCACCATGGGCGAGCAATACGCTCGCGGCCTGTTCGAATATTCGCCGGTTTCCCTGTGGGTCGAAGACTTCAGCGCAATCAAGCTGCTTCTGGACGATGCGCGCGCACGCGGCATCACCGACTTCCGCACGTTTACCGACGTGCACCCGGAGTTCGTCGAGCGCTGCATGCAGGAAATCGACGTGCTCGACGTGAACCGCCACACGCTGGCCATGTTCGTCGCACCGGACAAGGGCACGCTGCTCAGCCGTCTGCCCGACGTCTTTCGCGACGACATGCGGCATAACTTTCGCGAACAGTTGATCGATCTCTGGGAGAACAAACTCTTCCAGCAACGCGAAGTCATTAACTACGCACTCGACGGCAACGAAATCAACGTGCATCTTCAGTTCGCGGTGCTGCCCGGTCACGAGGCGCGCTGGGACCTGGTGCTCGTCGCACTCACCGACATTACGGCGCGCAAGAAGGCGGAGTCGTATCTGGAATTCCTTGGCAAGCATGACGTGCTTACCAAGCTGCGCAACCGTTCGTTCTACGTGGACGAACTCAACCGGCTCGAACGCAAGGGCCCCTATCCGGTGACGGTGGTCGTGGCGGACCTGAATGGCCTGAAGTCGGTCAACGATCAGTTGGGCCATGCGGCAGGCGACGCGTTGTTGCGTCGCGCGGGCGAAGTCCTCGGCAAGGCCGTCGTCGCGCCGCAGATCGCGGCACGCATCGGGGGTGACGAATTCGCACTGCTATTGCCGTCCACCGACACGACCGGCGGCGCAGCCATCATCGAGAGCATTCGTCAGTTGGTGGAACTGAACAACTCGTTCTACCCGGGGACGCCGCTGTCATTCTCGATGGGCATGGCAACGTGCGAAGCGGGCGAGCGACTTGAGGCCACGATTCAGCGCGCCGACCTGCTCATGTACGAAGAGAAGCGCAATCACTACGCCGGCAGCGTGAACGAACGCCGGTTTCCGGACGGTGGCGCCTCGGGCAGGACCGGCAGCGGCGCATAATCCCCCGGGGCCCCTGGGGGGATGGCAGCGGCATGCTCGCGCGCGTCGGTCTTCACATCAGCGCCCGACTGCGCCTTCGCGCTTCCCAACGGCTCGCAGACCAGCGCAAGCCAATCGACGAACGCCCGCACACGCGGCGACACGCGCTTTTGCGCCGGATAGGCCGCCGACAGCCGCAACGGTGGCGGCGGACACTCGGGCAACACCGGCACCAGACGCCCCGAAGCCAGGTAAGGGGCGGCCGCGAGCAACGTCGGCTGAATCAGCCCAAGCCCTTCGAGCCCTGCCGCCAGATATGCGGCCTCGTCGCCGACATGCAATTGCCCGCGCGTGCGTACGCAAGTGGCCTTGCCGCTTACCACCATCGTGAGATCGCCGCAGCGTGCCGGCATGCTCGAACCCTCCCCTGCTGACGGCCCGGCAGCAGCGCCGAGCGACGCCAGCGACTCTGCGGGCGCCGTCAGCCATTTCACGGACGTATGCGTTGCCAGATCGTCGAGGTCGACAGGCGTGCCGTGCGAGGCGAGATAGCGACGACTCGCGCACGTCACCCGAGGCAGATCGCCGAGACGGCGCGCCACCAGACGCGAGTCCGGCAGCTCGCCGAGCACCACGCCGCAGTCGACACCGTCACCGCGCCAGTCGCCATGCGCAGGCGTCGCGTCCAGCGCGATTTCCAGTCCCGGATAGCGTGTCTGAAATTCGGCGAGCGACGGCATGACGACCTCACGCGCGATCACCGGCGGCAGCACAACGACCAAGCGACCGCGCAGTTGCGCGTGCGCGCCGAACAGGCCCGACTCGACCTCTTCGACGTCCGCGAGAATGGCCGAGCATCGCTCGTAATAGGCAGCGCCTTCCATCGTGAGCGCGACGCGTCGCGTGGATCGCGTGAAGAGCGCGACGCCGAACCAGCGCTCGAGATGCTGGACCTGCGTCGTTGCCGTGGCACGCGGGATGTCGAGCGACAGCGCCGCCTTCGTGAAGCTGCCCACTTCGGCCACACGCACAAAGGTACGCATGGCGGTGATGCGATCGATCATGATGCTTGCCCCCCTTCCTAGCTCGCTTCCCGTGTCCCACCCGCATTTATGGGGGGCGCCGTCACTTTCCCGCGCAGGATGATGACGACGCCCGCCGCCGGCGCCAGCGCGAAAAGCGCAAACAGCCAGATCGACGCGCGCTGCACTTCGGCCAGTCCGCCATCCGCCAGTCCCGCCGAGTTCGCCACCCATCCTGCCAGTGCCGAACCAAGCGCCATCGAGTACAACTGCACGGTCGTGATCGAGGCCGATGCCAGCCCCGCTTCGCCGGGACGCGCAGCCGTCATCACCCGCGTGAGCAGATGCGGCCAGCCAATGCCCACGCCGACACCCACGCCGAACAGCGCGATGCACAGGCTGGCGACGCCCGCCGCACTCGCGAAAAGCGACGCCTGCGGCAGAAGCCACGCCAACGCGAACATGCCGAGCGTGACGATGACCGGTCCGAGGCGCACGCGACGCTCGGCCGCGTCGCCCTGACGCCCGGCGCTCGTCATCGAGCCGACCGACCAGCCTGCCGCCATCAGCGCGGCGAGGTAGCCTGCGGCAAAAGGCGTCTGGCCATGCACGGTCTGAAGGAAATAAGGGATATAGATCTCGCTCGTCATCGCCAGCCCGAGCAGGCTCATGACGGCGTAAAGACCACCGAGACGCGTTCGTAACGAATACGCGCCCGTGGGCATAAGGCGAGGCAGGGCATGCCGCACGCTACGCTCGCGGTGCGCGAGCCACCACGCGAGCACGAGTCCCGCCAGCATCCAGACCGCCGCGATGGCGTGCGAACTCACGACCGATCCCAGGGAAATCGCGACGGCGGACGCGCACAGCAGCACGACTTTGAACCACGGCACCGCATGCGCTTCGCCCTGGCTTTGCGAGGCGCCGTCGGCACTCGCCACCGTGCGTCCGGCGCTCACCTGTGCCCGGATGATGAGCCCGAGCCCGACAACGATCGGCAGCAACGACCAGAACGCCCAGCGCCAGTGACCGAACTGCGCGAAGACACCGCCGACGGCCGGGCCGCAAAGCGTTGCCACTCCCCACATGCCGGAGACCAGTCCCATGGCGCGCGACCACAAAGGCGGGGCGAAAACGAGTCGGATCAGCGCATAGCTCAGCGCCAGCAATATGCCGCCACCGAAGCCCTGCAACGTGCGTCCCGCCAGCATCCACGGCATGGTCGGCGCCGCCGCGCAAAGGATCGTTCCCGCGCTGAAACCGAGCAGTGCGCCGATATAGGCGGCGCGCGGGCCGAGCGACGACAGCATCTGCGCCGCGAACACCGACCCCAGTATCGACGCGACCACGAACAGTGTCGTGTTCCACGAGTACAGATCGAGCCCGCCGATGTCCTTCACGATGGAAGGCAATACCGTCGTCGCCACATAGACGTTGGTCGCATGCAACGCCACCCCGCCCGCCAGCGCCAGCGAACGCCAGCCGTTGTTGCCACTCAGCAAATCGCGCCAGCCCGGCGCATGAGAAATCGTCGTGCTCGTCGTCATGGATAGACAGCCTCCCGTCGGGAGACTAATATGCAAGAAAGTTCTTGGATATTACATGCCTCACAATGAATTACCCAAATAACCACTTGGATAATAGGGCAGGCACGCCCGGCGCTGGCCACGAGCGTGTGCTGCATTGGCTGAAGACGCAGGGACCGGCATCGACGGCGGAGGTCGCGTCAGGACTGGGCATTACGGCAGAAGCCGCCCGTCAGCAAGTGCAGAAGCTGGTGGCGGATGGCCTGCTCGCGGGTGAGACGATGCCGACGCGCGGCGCGGGACGCCCGCGTCAGGCATGGACCCTCACCGAGGCGGGTCACAGCCGCTTTCCCGACGCGCATTCCACGCTCACGATTCAGCTGATCGGCTCGATCCGCCAGATCTTCGGTGACGACGGACTCGACCGATTGATTACGCAGCGCGCCGCCGAGACGCACACGCAATACAAGCGGGCCATCGATCCCCTCCCGGGACTGGAGGCACGTATGGAGAAACTTGCGGAAATCCGGTCGGCGGAAGGCTATATGGCGCGCGTGGAGCGCGATGGCGATGACTGGCTGCTCATCGAGGATCACTGCCCGATCTGTGCGGCGGCCAAAACCTGTCAGGGATTTTGCCGCACGGAACTGGAACTGTTTCAGGCGTTGATCGGCGAGCGTGGCACCGTGTCGCGCGAGACGCACATTCTCGCGGGCGGGCAGCGCTGCACGTATCGGGTGAAGACGTCGGCCTGAGGCAGCATGGCTGAGGCTTGGGGTCGTGCGAAGTCGCCGACGTCGGCAGTGCAACGTCACCCTATGCACCCTATGCACCGGATGCATCGAGCCTAACGCGGCTGAAACGCGATCAGGCTCATGCCCGCAAGCGCCACGACCACGCCGGCGATGTCCCAGGACGTCGGACGTATGCCGTCCACCAACCACAGCCATACGATGGCGACGCCGATATACACGCCGCCATACGCCGCGTAGACGCGCCCGGCCGCCGAGGGATGCTGCGTGAGCAGCCATGCAAAGAGCGCCAGCGCCATCGCCCCGGGGACCAGCAACCATGCGCTGCGCCCCTGCCTGAGCCATAACCATGGCAGATAGCAGCCGACGATTTCCGCCACTGCGGTTGCGACATACAGCAGAAAGGTTTTCATGCTGCGATTATGCCCGTCGCGCGCGTGAGGCGTGACTTTGCGATCCATGCAGGCTGGCGCGGAGCCTGCAATGACCTACAATGCCGCGTTCACCGGAGAAGCTCATGGAATCGTTGGAAGCACGCGTCGTCGAACTCGAAATCAAAGCGGCGTTTCAGGAAGATCTGCTCGAAACGCTCAACGAGATCGTCACCCGCCAGGAACAGCAAATCGATCTGCTGCAAAAGCAGTTCAAGGCGCTTTATCAGCAGATGCAATCGCAAGGACAAAGCGGCGGCAACGACGGCAATCCTCGTCACGAAATTCCGCCGCATTATTGAAGTCCCTCCCCGTTCGATACCGTTTTTGCGGCGCTCAAGGGCGCCTGCCGCCCGGACCAACGCGGCGCTCAGAACGATTCCACGCCTCGCGGGTCACATGACCATCGACGATTCGGACACGCCCGCCACCCGGGCGCTCGTGACATGACTTCGCAACGCGACATCCTCACCCCACGCGGCACAGATAACCCAGGCCACGGGCTTGTACGCGCCGACGCCCGCACGGACACCGACGGCGCGCTGACTTTCTCCAGGCGAGATAGCCTGCGGCTCGTGGTCGGTGGTTGGCTCGCGCTGGCGCTCACACCCTGGATGCGCCCTGCCCGCGCCGCGTACAACATCTGGACCGGTGAGTACACGATGACGCGCAAGGAGATCGAGAGCGCCGTCGACAAGCGCTTTCCGACCACGCTCAACTACGGCCAGTTACTCTCGGTCGAGTTGACGCATCCGCAGATCGGCTTCAACCCGCAAGCCAATCGCGTCAATACCCAGGTCGATGCCCAGGTGCAGAACGTGTTGCTGCAAGGCCAGCCGCTCAAAGGGGTGCTGGCGATCTCCAGCGCGCTGAAGTACGACCCCGCGCGGCGCGCCGTGCTGCTCGACAACCCCAGCGTCGAGCGAGTCGACGTGAACGGCATGCCGCCTGCCTACGGCCAGCAACTGACCGCCATCGGCGGCACCGTGGCGCAACAGGTGCTCAACCAGTATCCGATCTACACGTTCAAGCCGGAACAGCTCAAATATGGCGGACGCGACGTCGAACCCGGCGCGATCACCGTGCTGCCGGACGGCATCAAGGTCGAAGTGAAGACAAAGTAGTCTGCGGCGCGAACCGCATCATGCAAAACGGGCAGCCCGAAGGCTGCCCGTTGCCGATTCGCCGCACGGCGACTCACGTCTTACACGATCGTCAGCGTCACGTCGATGTTGCCACGCGTGGCGTTCGAATACGGGCAGACGACGTGCGCCTTTTGCACCAGATCCTCGACCACGGCGCGATCCACGCCCGGCACGCTGATTTTCAGTTCCGCCTGAATGCCGAAGCCCGTCGAGATCTGGCCAATGCCGACGGCGCCGTCAATCTTCGTTTCAGCCGGCAGCGCCACCCTTTCCTTCCCCGCGACGAACTTCAGCGCACCGAGAAAACAAGCCGAGTAGCCAGCGGCAAAGAGTTGTTCCGGGTTCGTGCCGCCAACGCCGGGGCCGCCCATTTCCTTGGGCACGACCAGCTTGACGTCGAGCACGCCGTCGGACGAGACGGCGCGGCCATCACGGCCTCCGGTGGCGGTGGCATGGGCGGTGTAAAGCACTTTTTCGATCGACATGACGAACTCCTGGTAAGTAGAGAAATTTCACTGCCAAACTTCGACCCCCTGACCGGCCACACCGTCGCGGCGTTGCCTGGTAGCCAAGCGGCCATCTTAATACCCCTGTGGGACACCTTTCGTGAACGTCGATTCAATCGCAATCGTCGTTCGTCCCGCATGATGTTGCTGATTGTCCCGCCTATTGCTCGCACGATCTATCTACTTATAGATAGATAAGCTACCCCAAATAAACGGGAGACGCGCTCCCGCAGTGATGCTGTCTTCATAACTCTGCCCACGTGCGCTGCCCACATGGGGCTAACCACACGAGGCTGCCAACCGGCTGCGGCTTCAAGCTACGCCGCACACCGACGCGACCACATCCTCCAGCCTCGATGGCGCCCGGAACAATCGGGATGCCATCACACTGCCCTGAAACCCGGCAAACAGCGCACGGGCCGTCGCCTCGGGCGGCGACGTGAGTTTCAGCGTCCCTTCCGCCTCGCCCTGCGTGAGCACACGTGTGAGCCACGCTTCGTGGTACGCGAAGAATTGCTGTACGGCCACGCGCACCGTTTCCGGCAATGTTTCGATGTCGGCCGCGAGCATGCCGCACAAACAAATCCGGTGACCGTCCTCGACGATGCGCCCAAACCCCTGCGAGTACCGCGCCAGCTTTTCCGGTGCGGACAATGACCCGTCGATCTGTGCGAGCCCTTCGCCGATGAAAGCGTCGTAAGCCTTGATCGCTTCGAGCACCAGATCTTCCTTTGCGGGGAAGTAGTAATGGATGCTCGATGTCTTCACCCCGACGCGCTCGGCCAGATCCCGGTAACTGAAGCCGTTATAGCCTCGCGTCATGAGGAACGTCTGCGCCTGCGTGAGCAGTTGCTCTCTGACGGTTGGTGCAGCGGGCGATGTCGTGGTGCGGTTCATGTGACGAACTTTATCTATCAGTAGATAGATAGTCAAGCGTATTTTTCGAAGCGTCGATGGATTTTTTCGATGGCGTCGATAGCCGAGCGGCCGCCGCAATCGAAACAGCGGCCCGAAGGCCGCTGCTCAAGCTCACGCACGGTGCCCCCGGCACACGATCAGAAGTCGATCTTCGCGTTCAGGCTGACCATGCGCGGGTCGGCCGGCTTGATGTAGTTGTCGTACTGGTATTCCCAGTACTTGCGGTTGGTGAGGTTGCTCACGGCAGCACGCAACGTCACGTCCTTGCCCGACACGCGGGTCCGGTATGTCGCCCCCAGGTTGATCAACGTATAGCCCGACACCGTCAGCGAGTTCTGCGGATTGAGCGCGGTGCGACCGTTGTAACGAATGTCGCCGCCGACGGACAGCCCCGGCACGTACGGAATCTTGTATTCGACGTTACTCGAGAGCACGAAGCGCGGCGCGCCGCCCACGCGATTGCCGTCGAAGCCGCCGGATGTACGGGCGTACCACGCGTCGAGCGCCATGGCGCTCGCGCCCAATGTCCACTGCGGACCCAGCTTGACCGAACCGGCGAGCTCGATGCCCTGGTAGATCGACTGGCCGTCGGCCACGCGCGCGTTGGCGCTGTTCGTGTAGACGGCGCCGCGTTCGATGCGAAAGAGCGCCGCCGTCGTGCTCCACGTCGCCTGCTCCGTCTTCACCCCGACTTCGTACTGACGGCTCTTGAACGGATTGAGCACGGCCCCGGCGTTCGCGTAATTCGAACCGACCACTTCACCGGCCTCGAGCGCTTCCACGTAGCTCACATAAGCGGTCGTGTTCGGCGTGAGCTTGTACATGGCAGCAAGCGTCGGCGTAAAAACACCGTTCGTCGAATACGTCGACACGCCTTGCGCGTTGGTCTGGTCATAGTTCGTAAAGCGGCCGCCGGCCAGCACCGAGAAGCGGTCCGTGATCTGCACGGTGTCCGATGCAAAGACCGACTTCTGTTCGATGGCGCTGGAGCGCTGGGCCTGAAGCGGCGTGCCGTCGCCGTAGAACTGATACGACGTGCCCTGATAGAGGTTGCCGGTATAGGTGGGGCTATAGACGTACGCATAGTCGTTCGTCTGATATTGCGATGCATATCCGAACGTCAGTTGATGCGTCAGCGCTCCGGTGCGGACCTTGCCTTCCGCGCTCACTTGCCACGCATGGAACGTATTGACCTCGTCGCCCAGATCGTTCTGGCCACGGAAGTCGCCCGCCCCGTTGAGCAGATTCAGCGTGGCTTCGTTGCGGTCGCGCGTGGACTTGTTGTAGGCGAAGTTGGCCGACACCTTCCAGTCCGGATTGATCTGATACTGCAGGCCCGTCGTGTAGAACTGCGTGATCGTGTTCAGGTGCGTGGCCTGCGTTTGCAGGTTGGCATTCGATACGTTGATGGGGCCGGGCAACTGGTTGCCGGTGAAGCTGAACGTGGAGAGCGAGGGCGACGTGCCCGTGGCGCGGCGGTCCTGATACATCGCGCCGAAGTTCCACGTGAGGTCGGGCGTGATGCGTGCGTCCAGCGCCACGGAGACCGTATCGCGGTTGAGGTTGCCGTCGGTATACGTGCGCCCTTCCTCGTGCGTGTAGTTCAGTCGCCCACCGAACATGTCGTTGGGACCGGCGCGACCGCCGAGATCGACGTGCTCGCGCCAGATGCCTTCGGACTGGAAGCCCACGTCGACGCTTGCCACACGCTCGTCCGTCGGCTTCTTCGTCACGTAGTTCACCACGCCGCCCGGCGCGACGAAACCGTACATGAAGCCCGAGAGCCCCTTGAGCAATTCCACGCGGTCGAACTGTTCGTACGGCATGGTCACGCCGTAGGTCATGACAGGCATGCCGTCGAGCTTGAAGCCCGATTGCCAGTCGATGGGCATGCCACGGACATAGATGTAGCCGGCCCATGCGTCGAAGGCATTGCTGCCGTCGGTCACGGAGGCGTCCGTCACGAACACGTCGCCAAGCTTGGCCGGTTGACGCTGTTCCAGTTGCTCCTGGCTGACCACCGTCGTCGAGAACGGCGTGTCGAGCTGGCTGCGCGAACCCAGCGCGCCGGCCTGTACCGATTGCTTCAGATTCTGCGGCGTCTCGCGCAGCGCCGAGTCCGTCACCGTGGTGGCCTTGAGCGTCGCGGGTGCTGCGGTATCGACGGGGGACGCGCTACCGGTGGTGCCGGTGCTGCCGGCAGTCCCGGCAGCTTCGGCGGACGGCTGCGCAAAGACCGGCGCAGCGCCCACAGCAGTGAAGGTCAGGAAGGCGGCAAGCGCGAGCGGGCGCGCAGCGAGACGGCCAGCCGCAGTGCGGCGAGCCCGGTAAGCCGGAACAAACGACATGCTTGAAACCCCGTGTGTCTAGAGAAACCACTTATTTAATGAGAATCGTTAACGTTCTCATTCACAGGTTCGGGATATTAGCAAACCGTCGCCGCCCGTCAACAAATGTTGTCATCCGCTGGCACGGACAACACCGAAATACAACATTTCCGTCTATATGAACGCCTCCCGTTTGCGACGGTTTTTCGCGTGCTCTGACTGCGACAGGATGGGTTGCAGCTTTATATCCGGGCTTGTTGCAGCCTGATACGCTGCGGCCCACCATGAAATCCGCGGACCCGCACCTCATTTCCTTAGCGAGCTCGAAGCTCATCCGAAAATTCAGGTTTAGCGAGTCCTGGTCCGACCTGTCTTGTCATTACATACGATTGCCAGCGCAACCTTTCGACGTGTCATCCTGTAAAAATTAATCGTCGTGCTACCCAGCGCTCATCGGTTAAACCGGCTTCACGCTCACGTAACCCCGTTCGTACTGCCTGTCGTGCGCCAGGATCGCCCAGATCGTGCGGGCAATCCTGTTGGCCTGAGCCACGATTGCGACGTTTAGCGGTCGCCGCTTTTTGATTCCTTCGGCCCACGGCCCTGGCTCTTTCGCCAGACACAGCACGCTGCGCGCACCGTGGATCAACAGCTTGCGTAGGTATATATCGCCTCGCTTACTGATTCCGTGCAGATGCACCTTGCCACCCGTACCCGTTTGCCTCGGAACCAATCCAATCCAAGCCGCGAACTCTCGCCCAGATTTGAACGTCTTCGCATCGCCTATCGTCGCAACAGCCGCCGTCGCCGTCAGCAGACCAACGCCCGGTATCGCCGCAATCGCTTTGCTCGCTTTGTCCTCTCTCATCCACGTCTGCAGACGTCGCTCGATGCTCGCAATCTGTTTATCTAGCTCCGCCAACCCGTTCCATTGCTCGCGCAACGTGTCGATCAGAATCGCCGGCAGACGATCGACCAGTCGCTCCAGTACACCAGGGATCGCCTTATCGAGCGCAGCCCGGCCTTTGCCCGTCACTTCGCCGTACTCGGCAAGCAGGCCGCGCAAGCCGTTGATCTGCATTGTGCGGAACTTCACCAACTGTTCGCGCATCCGGTGCAGTCCCAGTACCGCCTGTTGTGTTTCCGTCTTTACCGCAACCGATTTGCCTGCATGCTGCACGGCTAGCCAGATGGCTTTCGCGTCGGCTGCGTCGTTTTTGTTGCCCATCACAAACGCCTTCACAAATTTCCCCGGCATCAGCTTCACCTCGTGGCCCATCGTCGTGAGCTTGCGGGCCCAGTGCTGTGAGCCACCGCACGCCTCCATCCCGATCAGGCACGGAGCCAAATTCGCGAAGTGTTCGAGAAACGCGCCCCGTCTCACCGGTTTGTTCACGATTTCGCCCGTCTCTGCGTCGATGTAATGGAGCTGCATCACGTTCTTTGCAATGTCCACACCCACTGTCGTATGCTTCATTTCGGAGCCTCCGGTTTGCTAGGAAAACCTCTATGGTCTTCCATCTGGGCACTCTGATGCCGTTGGCCCGTGAGGCTCCGCCTTCGATTCCTTTCTGCTGGCTCCTACCGCTCACGGGTGGGAGGCGTTCATATCATTTCCTTACACGCTTCGCCCCCCCGGGCGGGACGCGGCGACGCCAATTCGGCCCGGTTTTGAAGATCCTTGTGGCCCCCGCACCGACAACGCAGCCAAATAGGCTAATATCGCGGCACTGTCGCCTACCGAGCGGCTAATCGAACGGAACGCCGACCCTTATCCGGGGTGCGCGCGTAGTGTGGTATGGAACTCGACGCCATTGATTTGAAGATTTTGCGGGAGCTGCAAGCCGACGCCCGCCTCACCAACGTGGAACTCGCCTCGCGGGTCAATTTGTCGCCCTCACCGTGTCTCGCGCGCGTCAAGGCGCTCGAGACAGCCGGTTATATCCGTCAGCGCGTGACGCTGCTCGATCCGTCCCGCCTCGGGCTGCACATTAACGTCTTCATCCACGTCACGCTGGAAAACCAGAACCGCGACGGGCTGGACGCCTTCGAAGCCGCCGTAACCGCGCTGCCCAACGTCATGGAGTGTTACCTGATGTCGGGCGACGCCGACTATCTGCTGCGCGTCATGGTCAGCGACATGGCCGCATACGAAACGCTCATTACCGATCGTATCTCGCGCATTCCGGGCATCCGGAACATTCGTTCGAGCTTCGCGCTCAAGCAGGTCATGTACACCACGGCCGTGCCGGTGCCCGGCCACGACGGCGCCGGCGGCCCGGGCGGCCCCGACAGCACGGGCGATGCCTGAGGCGTCTCGCGCTGTCACGCCCCCGACCGCGCCGGGCGGCGCGAGTCAGCAGGTCGCGCTGCATGTGGCGGCGATGCTGTTTGGCGCGTCGGCCCTGTTCGGCGAACACATTGCCGCAAGCAGCACGCTGATCGTCTTCGGACGCGGACTGTTTTCGTGGCTCGCGCTTACCGTGATTGCGCTCGCCGGTGTGGCCGGATTACGAGGCGTCGCGCGACTCTCGGGGGGCGCGCCGTGGCATGGCCTACCGGTGCGCTCAGCAGCCCGTCTGATGGTCGCCGGTGGATGGCTCGCGATGCACTGGCTCGCCTTCTTTCTCGCGATCAAGGCCGGGGGCGTTGCCGTCGGCACGCTGGGATTCGCATGCTTCCCGGCGTTCGTGATCCTGATGGAGTGGCCACTACGCCGGGAACGCCCCTCGTTGGGAGACGCCGGCGTGATCGCGCTCGTTTGCCTGGGACTTGCGCTCGTCACACCGGCGTTCGACTGGCAGGCGGGCGCAACGCTCGGGCTGGCGTGGGGCGTGCTCTCGGGGGCGCTTTATGCCGTCATCGCGCTGTCGAACCGGGTGCTTGGCGCGCAGGCGTCGCCATTGCAGGCGAGTTGGTGGCAATGCCTGGGCATTCTTGTCGTGCTCGGTCCGTTCTCCTGGCGTGAGGCGCTCGCCTTGCCCGGCGTACAGTGGGGGTGGCTCGCTTGTCTGGGCGTCGTTTGCACGGCACTCGCCTACACCCTCTTCATTCACGCACTGCGCGCCGTCAAAGCCAGTCAGGCCGCCGTGGTGATTGCGCTCGAACCGGTCTACGCGATCGCCTTCGCATGGGTATTGTTCGGTACCGCCCCGACGCTCAAGATGGCGATCGGCGGCGTGTGCATCGTCGGCGCCGTTGCCTGGTCCGGCTCGATGCGCTCGCGCCGCCCGGCTCACTGAGCGCCTCGCGCGCGATGCAGGCAACCTCTCAGAGGAACATGCCGCCCGATGCTTCGATGCGCTGGCCATTGATCCAGCCCGTCTCGTCGCTCAGCAACGCCGCCACGGCACCGCCGATATCATCGGCTTCGCCCACGCGCCCCAACCCGGTATTGCTCGCGACCATTTGATGGACGCCCTGGTTGTCGCGCACCGTGCCGCCATTGAAGTCCGTGGCGATGGCGCCCGGGGCGATCGTGTTGGCCCGAATGCCGCGTGCGCCCAGTTCCTTCGCGAGATAACGCGAGAACACCTCGATGCCGCCCTTCATCATGGCGTACGCCGAGGCATTCGGCAGCGTGAAGCGCGCCAGCCCGCTCGACACGTTCAGAATGCGTCCGCCGTCGGCGATCATCGGCAGCAAGGTCTGCGTGAGGAAGAACGGCCCCTTCAGGTGTAGCTTCACCAGAAAGTCGAACTCGTCTTCCGTCGTCTCGATAATCGACTTGTGCAGCCCCGTGCCTGCGTTGTTCACGAGGAAGTCGAATGTGTCGCGTTGCCACACCTCCCCGAGCCGGCGTTTGACGTCGGCGGCGAACGGGGCGAACTGGGTCGAGTCCGAGGCGTCCAGCGCAAGTGCCACGGCCTTCGCGCCCATTCGCGTGATCTCGGCGACCACCGCTTCGGCTTCGGCACGCTGGCTGCGGTAAGTGAGGATGACGTCCGTACCTCGTTGCGCCACGGCCAGTGCCGAAGCGCGGCCAAGGCCGCGGCTGCCGCCGGTAATGAGCGCGATCTTGCGGGTCATGGTGATTCTCCTGAATGCGGGTTGCGTTGGGCGCCACAGGTCGGTGCCGCCTTCGTTGAACACATCGGACGGCCACTCGGGCCATCGATCTCGTCTGCCGCGGCTGTCTGCGCTCGTCGGGGACCGCCGGACGGGGCGCTCACCTCAAATGTCGCGGTATGTTCAACATGCTATTGCATCGAATTTCACCAATAAATCCATCGAATCTGATTGCACTGATCAAATTCCAATAACAATGACGCATCCGGTCCCACGGATTGCCTGCTTGCCGCCATGCATCAGATCGACGCCATGCGCATCTTCGTGCGCGTTACCGAGACCGGCAGTTTCACCCAGGCGGCCGACAGCCTTGGCCTGCCGCGCGCCAGCGTGTCCAACGCCATCAAGCAACTCGAAACGAAACTGGGCACGCGCTTGCTGCACCGGACCACGCGCCGCGTGCAACTCACGCAGGACGGACAGGCGTGTCTCGAGCGCTGCAAGGACCTGCTCGCCGACATGGAAGAGTGGGAGACGATGTTCGTGCCGCGCGGCGAGGCGCTGACGGGACGGCTACGTGTGGACCTGCCGGCAACGCTTGCGCGCACGACCGTCATCCCGCAGTTGCCGACGTTCCTGGCGCAGCATCCCGCGCTGCGCGTGGAACTGTCGAGCACCGACCGGCGCGTCGATCTCGTGCGCGAAGGGTTCGATTGCGTGCTGCGCGTGGGAGCAGTTGCCGATTCGACGTTGATCGCCCGACCGCTCGGCCATATGCGTCAGATCAACGTGGCCAGTCCGGCGTACCTCGAGCGCTACGGCGTGCCTACCAAGTTGCAAGACCTCAGCGCACACCGCCTGATTCACTACACCACGACGCTGGGCACCCGTCCGACAGGCTGGGAGTACCACGACGGCGAGCGTTACACGCAATGGCCGATGGACGGCGTGCTCGCGGTCAATAACGCCGATGCCTATCAGGCGGCGTGCCTTGCCGGACTCGGCCTGATTCAGGCGCCGGAAGGCGGCGTGCGCGCCCTGCTTGCCGATGGCGCACTGCGCGAGGTGATGCCCGAGTTTCAGGCCGAGCCGCTGGCCGTATCCCTGCTCTACGCCAACCGCCGACATCTGCCGCGCCGCGTGCAGGCTTTCATGAACTGGCTTGCGGATTTGCTGACGCCTCGCCTGACGACATTCGGCGGCGACCCGGCCACGCGTCGATGACATCGGTGCGGTTGGCAAACGTTTAGCGAACGTCTACAGCCCCTGCTCGACCATGGCAACGAGTCGTTGCCCCAGCGCGTCGACCTGGGCATCGGGCAAATCGCGCAACGGGCCGTCGATGACGAGCACCGACAGACCGTGCACGGCCGCCCACGCCAGGTACTCCGCGCCGGGTCGCTGCGTCGCATCGATGATGCCCGCCTCGACCATACCGTCGAGCGCAGCCCCGAGCAGTTCGAACGGATTCAGTCCGCTCGCCCCGGCCTTCTCGGGACCACCGGCCGAGCGCACATTCTCCGAAGGTGCAAACGCCGTGCGGAACAACCCGGGCTGACGTCGCGCGAAATGCAGATAGCCGATACCCACCGCTCGCAGCACGGCGCGCGAACGTGCCTCGCCATCGGGCAGCGAAGTCGCATCGATCATCGCCTGCTCGTGCTCGATGGCCACCGCCAGTTCGGCAAGCGCCGCCGCGCGCACCGCGTCGAGCAAATCCTGACGATTTGCGAAGTGCCGATACGCGGCATTGGGAACGACCCCGGCGCGGCGCGTCGCTTCCCGTAGGATCACGGCATCCGGACCGCCGTCGCGCGCCAGCGCAATCCCCGCTTCCAGCAATGCCCGACGCAGGTCACCGTGACGGTATGTCGCGCGCGCCGGGCCGGACGTTGTTTCTTGTTCTGACATGACTACCTCTTGTGGACAGTGTCCATTATGTCTGCTATTGTTTGTGTACACTGTCCACAAAGGCAAGTTGCACTGCGTCATCGGTCCGTGGACCACGTCACATTCGCGACCCGGCAGCATAGGCACTATGGTGTGTCTATGTACCGAGGTATCGACGACGTAGGACCGATGACAGGTTCCTGGCCGGGTGCCGTCACTCCCTAGTCCCCTTCCGGCCCCTTTTGATTCCGACACATCGAGGAGCGCTCCATGCAAGTTCATTCCTATCTGTTTTTCGAAGGCCGTTGTGAAGAAGCGATCGATTTTTATGTCAAGACGCTGGGCGCGAAGCCCGGCATGCTGATGCGGTATGGCGAAAGCCCGGAGTCTTGCCCCGAAGGCATGCTGCCGCCGGGCAGCGAAAACAAGATCATGCATGGGGAGTTCTTCATCGGCGAATCGATGGTGATGGGCTCCGATGGCATGGTGAGCGGCAAGCCGAAGTTCGACGGCTTCGCGCTGTCGGTGGATTTCACTGAAGTCGCCGCCGCCGAAAAGGCGTTTCACGCACTGGCCGAAGGCGGCGAGATCAACATGCCGCTGGGCGAAACCTTCTTCGCCAAAACGTTCGGTATGGTCAAGGACCGCTTCGGCATGAACTGGATGGTGATCGTGCCCAAGGAAATGCCCAAGGGCTAAGGCGCAGGCGCGGGGATGTTCGGCTGCGGGACACCGCGCCGAAGCACGCCGAAGCATGCGGGATCGGGATCGACGGCGGTCCCGACGCCCGCTTTTTTTGCGCCGCCCAACGTGTCCGACAAGTTCGTCACGCCTGTGCTATCGTCGCCGCCATGCCATCCGTGATCTCAATCAAAAATCTGTCGAAGACGTACGCGACAGGTTTCCAGGCGCTCAAGAACATCGACCTGGAAATCCAGCGCGGCGAGATCTTCGCCCTGCTCGGCCCGAACGGCGCCGGCAAAACGACCCTCATCAGCATCATCTGCGGCATCGTGCGTCCCAGCGAAGGCGCAGTCACCGTCGACGGACACGACATCGTCACGGACTATCGTGCCGCGCGTGAAGCCATCGGCCTCGTTCCGCAGGAACTGACCACCGATTCGTTCGAATCGGTGTGGGCCACCGTCTCGTTCTCGCGCGGCCTGTTCGGCAAGCCGGCGAATCCCGCGTATATCGAAAAGGTGCTGCGCTCGCTCTCGCTCTGGGAGAAGAAGGACAGCCGCATCATGCAACTGTCGGGCGGCATGAAGCGACGCGTGCTGATCGCCAAGGCGCTCTCGCATGAGCCGCGCGTGCTGTTTCTCGACGAGCCGACCGCCGGTGTCGATGTGGAGTTGCGCCGCGACATGTGGCGTCTCGTGCAATCGCTGCGCGAGACCGGCGTAACGGTGATCCTCACCACGCACTACATCGAAGAAGCCGAGGAAATGGCCGACCGTGTGGGCATCATTACCGGCGGGCAGATCACGCTCGTGCAGGAAAAGACCGAACTGATGCGCCATATGGGCAGCAAGCAGCTTTCGCTGCAACTGACCGAGCCGATCCCTGCAGTGCCCGAGGCGCTTGCCGGTTACGGCCTCACGCTCAGTGAGAACGGTAGCGAACTCGTGCTCACCTACGACGCCAATATCGAGCAGACGTCCATTGCCGCATTGCTGCGCGACATGGAGCGCGCCGGTATTTCGGTCAAGGACCTGCACACGACGCAAAGCTCGCTCGAAGACATCTTCGTCTCGCTCGTGCACAAGAAAGAAGGATGAGCCGCGCCATGAATCTTTACGCCGTCAGGGCGATTTACAACTTCGAGATGGCGCGCACGCGTCGCACGCTGATGCAGAGCATCATCTCCCCGGTCATCTCGACCTCGCTGTACTTTGTGGTGTTCGGCGCGGCCATCGGTTCGCGCATTCCGGAAATCGAAGGCGTGCCTTACGGCGCGTTCATCGTGCCGGGCCTCATCATGCTCTCGCTGCTCACGCAAAGCGTGACGAACGCCTCGTTCGGCATCTACTTTCCTCGCTTCACCGGCACGATCTACGAGGTGTTGTCGGCCCCTGTGTCGTACATGGAAATCGTGTGCGCCTATGTGGGCGCCGCAGCCACGAAATCGATCATTCTCGGGGTCATCATGCTCGGCACGGCCGCCCTGTTCGTGCCGTTGCGCATCGAGCACCCGATCTGGATGATTTTCTTTCTGGTGCTCACGGCGGTCACGTTCAGCCTGCTCGGCTTCATTATCGGGATCTGGGCGGATGGCTTCGAGAAGTTGCAACTCGTGCCGCTGCTCATCATCACACCGCTCACGTTCCTCGGCGGCAGCTTCTATTCGACGAGCATCCTGCCGCCGTTCTGGCGCGCGGTCACCCTGTTCAATCCGGTCGTGTATCTCATCAGCGGCTTTCGCTGGAGCTTCTACGGACTGGCGGACGTGAGCGTTGCCGTAAGTCTCGGCATGACGCTGCTGTTCCTCGCGATCTTCCTCGCCATCGTGGCGTGGATGTTCAAGACGGGCTACCGACTCAAGAACTGACGCCTCATGATCGCGCCGGGGTCGCCCGGCGCGGTTCCTTGCCTCATCCCTCATACCGTTGCCGTACGCCATATGAGCGCCATATGAGCGCCTATGAGCGCCTATGAGCGACACATGAGCAGCATTTCAGCGGTATTTCGGCAGCATCTCGGTGTTACCTCCCAGTCGTCACACCGGCGGCGTCTCGCGAAACGCCGGCAAGGCTTCGGCCTGCGCCGAAAACTTTTCGATCTCCGGAAAGTCGCGGCTGAAATCGATTTCCGGCAGCATCATTTGATGGAAACGCCACGCCACGGCGATCGTGACGCCGTGCTCGCCAATCTGATCGGGCGTTGCCACGACCGGCACTTGCGCCAGTTCCTTTTCCAACGCATGAAACGCCGCATGGACCTGCGTGCGCACGCGGTCTGTCCACGGCGCATGGCGCTTTTCGCTCGGGCGCAGTTCACGCTCGTACACGAGTTGCACGGACTTCTCGCATGCCGCGAGCGCCAGTCCGCTCAAACGCAGCGAGCGCACATGCGCCGCCGGCTCGACAGGCACCAGCCGCTGCGCAGGATCGACCCGCGATTCGAGGTATTGCAGGATCAGCGTGGAGTCCATCAGCACCGTACCGTCGTCGGTCACGAGCGTGGGCGCCTTCACGACAGGGTTGATGCCGGCGAACTCGTCGAACGTCCGGAATACGGACAACGGACGGTGCTCGAAAGGCAGGCCCAGCAACTTCAGACAAATCGCGACACGGCGAACATACGGGGAATCCAGCATTCCTATCAACTGCATCTCTTTTCTCCTTGTTATGGCGCTTGTGGACGGCTTTGGGACGGCTTGTAGACGGCTTGTAGACGGCTTGTTACCGGCTGGCAACCGGTTTCGCCGATGATACATGACGGGTAGAATGGATCGCATGGCCGATTCGACAGGGAGACGTTTCATGAACATCCTGATGGTTCTGACCTCGCACGACCGCCTCGGCGACACGGGCAAGAAGACCGGCTTCTGGCTCGAAGAATTCGCCTCGCCTTACTACGTGTTCATCGACGAAGGGCTTGCCGTGACGCTCGCATCGCCCGCCGGCGGCCAACCGCCGCTCGACCCGAAGAGCGACGAGCCCGACGCCCAGACGGAAGCCACCCGACGCTTTCGCGACGACACGGAAGCCAAGACGGCGCTTGCCAACACGCTCAGGCTCGCGGACGTCAACGCCGACGACTACGACGCCGTCTTCTACCCTGGCGGCCACGGCCCGCTCTGGGATCTGGCGCAAGACCCGCACTCCATTCATCTGATCGAAGCCTTTGAGCGCGCAGGCAAGCCCATCGGTTTCGTCTGCCACGCGCCGGGGGTGCTGCGTCAGGTGCGCGCGGCCAATGGCGAGCCGCTCGTGCGCGGACGCCATGTCACCGGCTTCACCAACGATGAAGAAGCGGCCGTCGGCCTGACCGACGTGGTGCCGTTTCTGGTCGAGGACGAACTCAGGCGTCTGGGCGGCCTGTATGAGAAGGCAGGCAACTGGGAATCGCACGTCGTCGGCGACGGGCGCCTCGTGACGGGTCAGAATCCGGCGTCTTCGGAAGAGGCGGCGCGCACGGTGCTCGCGATGATGGAGCCGCGTCTGCCATGAGACAACCCTCGGCAGCCGTGGACATCCGGCGCCTCGTTCCCACCGACGCGCTTGCGTTTCAGGCGCTGCGTCTCGCGGGATTGCAAGCGCACCCGGAAGCGTTCGGATCGAGCTACGAGGAGGAGAAAGACTGGCCCCTCGAGCGCGTGCGCGAATGGCTGATCGCGCGCCCGGACGCCGGCGTGTTCGGCGCCTTCGAAGACGAACGGCTCATCGGGGTGCTCGGGCTGGGACGTCAAACCCGCAGAAACTTCGCGCATGTGGGCTTTCTATGGGGCATGTACGTTCATGCGAGCGCCAGGGGGCGAGGCGTCGGGCGCAGGCTGCTCGAAGCCGCGCTCGCCCTTGCACGCTCGCAGCCCGGACTGCGCCACGTCACCTTGCAGGTCAACGCCGACAATCGCGCGGCCATCGCCCTGTATCAGTCGTTCGGCTTCGTCGAAATCGGGCGCGAGCCGGATGCCATGCGCGTGGGCAACGGCTTTTGCGACGACATCCGCATGTACCTGCCGATCGCCACGCATTAACCTCAGCGCAGGCTACCGGCCCAGTGCGTCGGCGAAAGCACCAAAGGCGGCAGCGACGAGGCATTCACCGTCGCTGCCGCCTTCGTCATTCAAGCGCTCGCACGCGCCTTGCGGGCGTCACACGGACTGCATCTCGAACGGCCCCAGGTAATCCGTCTTGCCGACTTCCACACCTTGCGCACGCAACAGGTCATGCGTGGTCGTCACGTGGAAATAAAAGTTCGGCAACGCAAACTTGAACAGGTAATCGACGGCATCCATCGTGGTCTGATATGCCTTGAACTTCAACGTGATCTGGCGCGACTCGGCACCGTCGAAGCGGTCTTCCAGGATGCCAGCGACGAAGGCTTCCGTGTTCGCGATGCGATCGCGCAGCTGATCGAACGTCGTTTCGTTGTCTTCGAACTTCGGCGCCTCCACACCCGTCAGACGCGCCACCGCGAATTTCGCCGTATCGCTCACGCGCTGGATCTGCCCGATGAAATCGAGCATGTCCGGCGCCAGTCTGGCCTTGAGAATCGAATCCGGATCGACGGATCTGGCTTCGCAATGCGCGCGAGCCTTCTTGATGTAGTCGGCCATGACGGTCAGGCCGCGCAGATACACGGGAATGGTGGCGCGATAAAGGGAAATCGACATCGGGAACTCCTCGAAGGTGGCATAGCACGCAGCACGCGGGGGCGTGTCACGCATCCATGCTATCAGCGCCCTCAAATTCCTGCCGGGCAACGAAGCGATTCCTGAAATACAAGTGGGCTTCCTCTAGGGAAAATCCTATCGTTCGCGATGGGACATCGCTTTGCAAGTCCGGCTCCGAACGTCTCCCGAAACCCCCAACCCCTCAAACCCGGAAAAGGATCCTGCTGTATGACGAGTCCGCTGACCCTCATCTCACCGAACGGCAACCATACGCGCTCGTTGAGCGACGAGACGATCGAGAAGTGCATGTTCGCCGCTAACGAGAAGTCGCTGGACAGCCTCTGGAGCCGCGTAAAGGATTACTTTCTCGGCACCCACAAAAGCGACGTCAAGCATGCGATCTACACGCTGGCCAACGCCACCGAATTCAGCGATCAGGCCAAGGCATTCAATGTGGTGGTGAGTTGCATCGATCCGGGCGATCTCCATCGCGTGTCGTGGATGCTCGACGCCAACAAGGTCGTGGGCTTTCAGATCGGCGAGAACCACTTCCCTGCGACCAGCGATACGCAGGATTTCATGAAAGACGTCATGCCATTGAATCTCGATGCGATGTGCCGCTTGTTGCGCACGATTCGCGTCGGAGAGTTTCAGGCACTGGCAACGCCGGAGCATTTCGGTCTGAACATCGATCAGGTCACGAGCTCTCCGAAAAGCGACGAATTCCTATACGAAATGCAGGCACGCGACGCAGAAATGAGAGGCCTGCCGGCCTTGCGCGACACGCTGCAAGTCATCGGTCTGCATCGCGAAACGCCGGAGGACGTCGCCGACAAGCTCAAGGAGCAGTTCTCACAATCGCGACCGGTGTTGTTTGGGGGACGGATGATGGCCAACGTGGTGAACCTGGTTCGCCTGACCCGGGCAATGAGCGATCGCCACTGAGGCACAGCGCTCAGGACCGAAATCGTGCGATCGCCCCCATCCATCGCCCCCCCAATACGCAACATGAAAAGCCAAAGGAGATAACCCGATGTCAGTATCACCGGCAACGCCCTCGATCGGTCTGCTCGGTCTTGTGCCGCGCAGCCTCAGCGCGGACACCGTCGCAGCGTGCACGAAGAACGACATTCAATACCAGTTGAATACGTTGTGGGAGCGGATCAAGGACTGGTTTCTCGGCACGCACAAAGTCGCCGCCACCACAGCCATCCATACGATGGCGACGACGACCTCGGTCAGTGCGCAGATCGGCGCTTTCCTCGATCTGATCGGCCATGTCAGGCCGGAGCATCGCGATCAGTTGAAGTGGTGTGCCGGAGAAGGCGAAGCCCCCTACTTCATGATCGGCGACACCGTGATTGCGTCGGCGAAGGACTGGTCGGCGCGCACACCGATGGAGCTAAGCCCGCCGGACATGGCCCGAATGCTGCTCGCTACCCATCACCGCGAAACGCCGCTGCTGCTGACGTTCCTCCAGATCGATGTGAGCGCCGCCCCGCAAGCGCGCGCGACCATAACGCCGGAGGACGAAGACGACGTCGTGTACGTCGACATGGACGCCCATACCGACTTTCTTCGCGACGCCCCGCTGCTCAGGGACGCGCTGGAGTTCATCGGCATGCACCGCAACGACGAAGACTTCAAAATGTCTCGCGGTCTCGGCAATGAGGTCGCGGCCCAGTGGCAATCGATGGGGCTTTACCTCGTCGAATCCGCCGAGGGCGAGCCTACGGAGGGCGCCGACACCATGGGCGGTATGGCGCAAAACGTGATGGTCGTGACGACCGACCTGTTCCACGAGCATCAGCAAATGAAGCGCAATGCCACACAGGGCATTGGTGGAAGCGGTTCGATGCGATCGCGCTCATGACACCTTCGACGCCGACCGAATCTCCCCGTCCGTAATCTCAAGGAGCCACCGAGATGGCAACTCCCATTCCGAGTATCACGCTCAATCTGAGTGGCGGATACGGCTGCATGCTCGACGCAACGACCCTCGAGAAATGCACAACGACCCACGACGCCGACGCGCTGACCAGTCTCTGGGGCAAGATCAAGGACTGGTTCTTCGGCACGCATGCCGAAGCGGCAAAGCGCGCGCTGCATCAATTGGCGCATCCCACGTCGCCAGAGGCGCAGTTCGACGCGTTCGCCAGGTTGCTCGAATACGTTGCGCCACAAGACCGCGGCAAATTGACGTGGCACGTCGAAGAGAACAAGGCGCCATGCTTCAGGGTGGACGACTACTCGTTCGATGCGCCGCAGGACTGGCGTGCCCAGCAATGGACAGAGAAGGCAGCGCCCGACATGGCGCGGTTGTTGTTGTCCCTGCACTATCGGGGCAAGCCCGCCTTGAGTGAGCTGGGCGACACCTGCCTGAACGCGCTTGCCGAACGTGCGATGCGCATGTCCGGCACCGACGATGTCGCGCTGAACGCCGAGACGATATTCGAGTCATTGCGCTGGCAATTACCGGATCTGATTCAGAAACCAGCGCTCATCCATGCGTTGGAGCTCATCGGCATGCAATGGAATGACGAGCGCGATGGGCTGGCCGATAACGTCGAAGAGGCCGTCACGCAGACGCTGCTCAGCGGCATCGACACCTCCGACGAGGACCTGCGCCAGATCGCGGGTGTCGCCGGCGCCTATGCCAACGCGCTGGTGCGTCTGACCACACACATGGTCCGCGATCGCGACGCGTTCATGCGTGTTCGGCTCGCCCTCAATCTGCCGCTCAACACCTCGCAGTCCCACGACCGCATGCCGGTCGGCAGTGTGATCGAAGGTGCTGCCGGAGGGTCGTCGGCGGCGTAGCTGACGCGACGGATCGTCCGTCCTGATCGGCGAGAACGAATGCAATAAGACGTTCGGACAGTGGCCGCATGGCGTCGGCGCGTTGCAGTATGGCGGGTCGACGCGAAGCCCTGCGTCGCGCACAGGTGATATGCTGCATCAGCGTCCAGGGCTTCCCGGTTTTGCGCTGTCTGCCCTGCAAGGGGGCGCAATATCCGCCACGCATGCCGACACAGGAGCCGCCATGGGTACCCCCCGCCACATCCCCTCTGCGACCGAAGCCGCCTCACTCGCCCGCGCGTGGGTCGGTCACTTTTCCAAACCCGCTGCCATCGGCATGACGCTCGCCTTCGTTGCCGGCTATGTCGACGTGGTTGGCTTCATCGCGCTGTTCGGGCTCTTTACGGCCCATGTGACCGGCAACTTCGTCATGATCGGCGTGCAACTCGTGGCAAGCACGCATGTCGGTGTGCTCGCGAAGTTGCTGGCGTTGCCCGTGTTCGTGATCTTCGTTGCGATCGTCAAGGTCATCGTGCAGCGCTTCGCGAACACCGATCGACGTCCGCTGCGACTCCTGCTCGTCGTACAAACGCTGTTGCTGCTGGGATTCATGGTCGTGGGCATGGCGGCGCAGCCGATCGTCTCGGCCGACGCGCCGCTCGCGATCCTCTCCGGTATGTTCGGCGTGGCGGCGCTCGCGATTCAGAATGCTATCGGACGGCTGGTGCTCTCCGATCTCGCCCCCACCACCATCATGACGGGCAACACCACGCAGATCGTGATCGACATGGTCGAGCTGGCGAGCGGGAATTGCGGCGACGGCAGTGCCGCGAAGGCGCGACTGCGCAAGATGCTGCCCGCGTTGGCCGCGTTTGCCGTGGGCGCCGTCTTCGGCGGCTTCGCCTACCACGGCGCCGGGTTCTGGTGTGTGCTGCTGCCCGTCGTGCTGCTCGTCGCGCTCGCGATCGCCAACGAGTAAGGCTGCCGTGGCCGCGCGAGTGGGCGATAATGCGCGTCTTTCACGCTCGCCAACGTTCGCGGGCGCACAGTCGGTGTCCGCCCAGGCCGCGCACCGACGAATTGCCGGCATCGCACTCGCTGCGCGCGGGCGTACACGTCACAGGAATTTGTCATGAAGCTCGATTCACAGTGGGTCCTCGTCACCGGCGGAGCGCGAGGGCTGGGCGCCGCGATCACACGCGCCGTTGCGCATGAAGGCGCCGGTGTCGTCATCAACTATCGGCGCAGCGATGTGGCCGCGCGCGAACTTGTCGATTCGCTCGGCGCACTCGGCCAGCGCGCCATCGCCTTGCAGGCCGATGTGACCGACGCGGCAGCCGTCGCCCGTCTTTTCGCCGAAGCCCGCGAGCGCATCGGCGCGCCGATCGTCTCGGTCGTCAACAATGCGCTGGCCGACTTCCGCTTCGACGGCGACGCACGCCCCAAGCTGGCCGACATCTCGTGGACGCGCTTCGCCCAGCAACTCGAAGGGGCCGTCAAGGGTGCACTCAATACGATGCAGGCGGCCCTGCCGGGAATGCGCGAAGCCGGATTCGGACGCATCGTGAACGTGGGCACCAACCTGTTTCAGAATCCGGTGGTGCCATACCACGATTACACGACCGCCAAGGCCGCCCTGCTCTCGCTCACGCGTACCGCTGCCAACGATCTCGGCCCGGACGGGATTACCGTCAATATGGTCTCGGGCGGCCTGCTGCGCGTGACGGACGCCAGCTCGGCGACGCCCGAAGCCGTGTTCGATCTGATCGCCAGCCTCACGCCGCTGCGCCGGGTCACCACGCCCAAGGAGTTCGCCGATGCGGTGTTGTACTTCCTCAGCCCCTGGGCGCGCGCCGTCACGGGGCAGAACCTCATCGTCGACGGCGGGCTGGTGAAAGGCTGAAGGCGGCAGCGCGCCGCGCCAGACGCGCCTGACGCGCCTGACGCGCCTGACGCGCTGACGCACGGAAGCACGGAAGCACAATAAGGGACGCCGAAAACACCGGCGTCTCTACGCAATGCGCTGAACGCGTCCATGCATTTGCCGGACGCGGTAAAATTGCGACCTTTGTAAGCGCCCGCTTCCGTTTCCGATCCGGCGAAGCCGCGCCCCTCTCTCATCCCCTTCCCCGACATCAGACAGTGACCGCCTCTTCCGCCATCCCTGCCGACATCCCTGCCGACATTCCCGCCACTGACGACGCCACCGAGAGCCAGGAAACTGTCCACGAAGACCGCCTTTGGCGCGACGACGGATGGACGGCAAAGGTCGTCAAGAACGAGGAAGACGACGGCTGGGCCGTCGCCATGTACAAGGACGGCGAATCGGAACCGGCGCTGGTGGGTCCGTGGACGATGGGGCGCGACAAGAAGAATCCGAAACCTCTGGACGTCAACGCTTTCCACACGCTGGTGAAAACGGCAGCCGAAGTGTTGCGACGTCACGAGCAGCAATTGCGCGCCCAGTTGCACAAGCGGGTGAGCGTCGAGGGTCCGGATGGCGACATCGAAGTCACGCTGGACATCGTGCCGGATGACTACGACCCCTATGCCATGCTGAGCGCCATCGACCGGTTTGGCGAGACCATCGCGACGGTCAAGGTGCCGCCGTCGTTCAAGCTCTCGCGCAACAGCGCTCGCGCCTGGGTCGACAACGACTTCCAACGCCCCCAGTAAGCGCCCGCTAACACCCGCTAACGCCCGCCGACGCTCACTAACGCCGCGGCGCTCGCGGCCACGTGCGGGCACCTTCGACGTCGTGCGCCTTCGCGCGCCTTCGTGAGCATTTGTGCGCCTTGCGCCTTTGTGCGACGTCATGCCTGTGCCGCACAGCACGGCCCACCGTCCCCTTTGATCCGACTGCGCACTCGCTTGACGATCCGAACGATCCCGGGGATTCCCGTTATCCCATCACTGCAGATACCGGGATAACTGCCCGTCTGGCTGCCCTTTCCGACACGACCTAAGATGCGCCTCACCGACGAGGACACCGTGTGCCCGAACGCCCGCTCACACGGCAGGCATCGTGCGAGCGGGCGCTCACACAGCGCGGCGTCTTCGCGGGCACGCGGGCATTTACGCGTCCTTGCCAGCACATCCGAGACGTCAGGAGACCTCATGAAACGCTTTCACATCGCGCTCGCCGTGCGCGATCTCGACGAGTCCATCACCGATTACTCCACCCGCCTCGGCCAGCCGCCGTCGGCCGTGGTGCCGGGCGCGTACGCCATGTGGCGCACCGATTTGCTCAACTTCTCGATCAATCAGTCGCCCTCGCGTGCGGGAGAACTGCGACACGTTGGCTTCGAGGACGACGACACGCCCGGTTATTCGAGCAGCACGGATTGCAATGGCCTGCTGTGGGAGGCGTTCTCCGCCGCCGAACAGGACCGTCGCATAGTGAGCACTTACGGGGTGGCGATCCGCGACTGACCAAAACCAAAGAGGGACCGCGATCCCCCTTCACCCCGCCTGCTGCAAGCACGCACGTACAGTGCGTGCCTCTCAGACATCAGGACGCCATCGGCGCCGAATCAGGCCGGGACTTCGTCCGAATCGTCGACCACACCGCCATAGCCCGGCAACGGACGCTGCCAGCGCTGTGCGATGAACACGCCAACGAGCGCGACACCGCCACCGATCACATGGAACGTGTGTAATTGCTCACCCAGCAGCACCACCGCGATCGCAGCCGTCATGACGGGCAGCACGTTGATGAACATGCTGCACCGGTTCGGCCCCAGATGCCGGATGCCCTGAATCCACAGAATCGGCAACACGATCGACGCCCCCAGCCCCGCATACAGCACCAGCGGCACGGTCGCGGCATTGAGCTGCGCCTGACCGGCGGGGACCAGCGCCAGCATCGGGATCATGGTCACGAGTGCGGCCCATGCCTGCACGTAGGTCGACTGCGCGGGCGGCACGGCCACGTGCCAGCGGCGCAGCAGCACGCTGTACAGACCATACGACGCCGATGCGATCAGCATCAGGATGTCGCCCAGATGTACGCCACCATCGAGCAACGTCGACGGATGTCCCTGACCGATCAGGTACACCAGTCCCGCGAGCGAGAGCAGACCGCCCACGAGCATGCCGAGCGTGGGCGGCTCGCGCAGCAGCACCACGCTCCACAGCAGGGTGAGCAGCGGCGCCAGCGCGGTCACGATCGCCATGTTGGTCGCGGTCGTGCTATGCGCGGCAAGGTACGACAGACTCTGATAAAACGACATGCTCAGGAAGCCGAGGAAGGCGAGCTTGGCCAGTTGCGGTCTCACGTGATGCCAGTTGCGCGCCAGCGGGCGAATCACGAACGGCGTCATCACGACAAGCGCCAGCACCAGCCGGTAAAACGTGATGGCCGACGGCGCGATGGTCGTGGCCGAGAGTTTGGAGACGATGACATTACCGGCCCACAAGAGCATGGCGCCGAGCGGATACAGAAAATACCCCATGACGAATTCCCACAGGTTTGACAAAGGAAACGCCATCGTCCGCGATGCGAACCAGACCGTCTCACGCTAAAATCACAGAACCTGTCTCAAAAAGGACACGTCGTTTTTGCCACGCCCTCTTGCGTCACTTCATCCAACGCGTCGCCCCATTCGATCATGAAGGCCGCCCGGCGGATCATCGATCCTCGACTCACCGACCATCTGCGCTTCGAGAGCACCCCCATGCCCATGGCGGCGATGGCGGTCGACTATGCACATAACGAGTTCATCGCGTCGCACTCCCATCGGCGTGCGCAACTGCTCTATGCGATCGAAGGCGTGATGATCATTGCGTCGGCCTCGGGGCGCTGGGTCGTGCCGCCGACGCGCGGGGTCTGGATCGCCGCCGGGCTGGAGCATACGGTGCGCATGAGCGGCAACGTGAAGATGCGCACGGTGTTCGTCGAACCCGGCAGCGAGCCGCTGCCCGACAAGAGTTGCGTGGTCGAGATCACGCCGCTCATGCGCGAGTTGATACTCGCCGCCATCGAGATTCGGCCGGATTACGCCGCCGACTCGCGGGATGCCCGCCTCATGCGTCTGCTGCTCGACGAACTGATCGCCCTGCCCGTCTTGCCGCTTTACCTGCCATGGCCAAGGAATGCGCGTCTCGCACGCGTGTGCGAGCGACTGATGGAGACCCCATGCAACGACGCCACCATCGAGCATTGGGCCAGCGAAGCCGGACTCTCCGCGAAGACGTTTCAGCGACGCTTCTCCATGGAAACCGGACTCACCTTCGGGCGCTGGCGTCAGCAGGGCCGCCTGCTGCAAGCCCTGGAGGCGCTCGCGCGCGGAGAGAAGATCGTGAATGTGGCGCTCGACCATGGGTATGCAAGTCAAAGCGCCTTTGCCGCCATGTTCAAGCGCCATTTCGGCGTACCGCCATCGTCGTTTTACCGATAATTATCGATAATGACGGGAACGCCTCGTCAGGAGACATCCCTATGCATTACCTGCTCACTTATGAACTCGTCGACGACTATCTGACGCGTCGAGGCCAATATCGCGATGCGCATCTGGCGCTGGCCTGGGCGGCGGCCGACCGGGGGGAATTGCTTCTGGCGGGCGCACTCGAATCGCCCGTCGACGCCGCAGCGTTGCTGTTCGAAGGCGAGTCGCCAGCGGCTGCGGAAGCCTTCGCTGCGGCGGATCCGTACGTTGTGAATGGTCTGGTGAAGTCGTGGCGCGTGCGGCCGTGGAAAACCGTGGTCGGGAAGACGGCGAGCACGCCGGTGCGGTGAGCCGGCGTGGAAGTCAGCATGGAAGTCGGGGGGCGAGTACGGCGTGGAGGCAAGGCGTGCCGCAGGCCAGGCATGGACTCGGCGAAGGTGTCGCCTGGGCGTTCCTTGCGATCGTCATGACGGCTGAAGGCAGCGCATCAGGGAATCCGTCGCACAAAAAACAAAACGCGCTTGGCGATGAAACCAAGCGCGTTTGTCGACAACCGATTGCGCGTCGCGTTTCCGGAATTTTCCGAAACCACGCCACTAAATCTGGCGTCCCCTAGGGGATTCGAACCCCTGTACTCACCGTGAAAGGGTGATGTCCTAGGCCTCTAGACGAAGGGGACCTAAATCTTCGTTTTGGTGGAGGTAAGCGGGATCGAACCGCTGACCTCTTGCATGCCATGCAAGCGCTCTCCCAGCTGAGCTATACCCCCGTACCGCGAAGAAGTGAGACTATAGCGTGCTTTTTCTAAATTGGGAAGCCCCTCGCCAAAAATATTTTGACGAGGGCTGACGTGACGACAGCCACCCGACGGTCATTCGTTTCCCTAGCGCCGGCGAACACGGCACCGACCTCCCGCGCCGCCGCGCCCGCCCCGCGACGTCACTGGCTCAGGCCGCGCGCCTCGATCGGCCACAGTCCCTCGACGCGCCCGTGCCGCACTGTCACATAGCGGTCGTACAGATTCACGGTGGGATCGCAATGCCCCGGCACCAGCAGAATGGGTTCGCCCAGCCATGCGGCGCCATCCTCCCCGGGCGACGCAAGTTCGAGCACGCCATGCTCGTCGGACGCCGTCCGGTAATGCGGCTTGCCTGCCTGCTGCGACGACCAGAAGCCGGGCAGCCCGGAATCGGTCGCCACGCTCTTGAGTCCCGCGTCGCAAACGACGATGCCCTTGCGGGCGGTACTCATGACCGTGGACGCCAGAAAGAGGCCGTGCCGGAAGCGCCAGTCGTCACGCCATTCGAGCGCTCCGTAATGACCGTCGAGGAACACGTACGATCCGGGCTGAATCTCCGTGTAGACGCCGCTCTCGATATCGAACTCCGCCGTCCCGGTGCCGCCGCCCGTCACCACCGGGCAGGCAATTCCCCGCGCTTCGAGAAATCGCACGTAGGCCGAAGCGCGATCCGCCGCCAGCCGCGCGGTATCGCGACGCTTGTCCCAACTTTCGACGTGCTGCGCGCTACCGTGATAGGCCTGCAAACCGCCAAAGCGCAGACCTTCGTAATGATCGATGGCATCGACCAGTTGCGCCACGGCATCCGTCGAGTCCACGCCGCAGCGCCCCTGCCCCACGTCGACCTCCGGCAGTACGGCAATGCGAACCCCGGCACGCTCTGCCGCCTTGCCGAGCGGCCCCACCTGACGCACATCGTCGACACAGACCGACAGCGCCACACGCGAGGCCATCGCCACGGCCAGCGCGACACGCGCTTCACCAACGAACTCGTTGCTGATGTGGATGTTGCCGACGCCTGCATTGACGAACGGGATCGCCTCGGTCACCTTCTGGCAGCAGATTCCCACGGCGCCCGCCGCCAACTGGGCGCGCGCAATGCTCACCGACTTGTGCGCCTTCGCATGCGGGCGCACCGCGACGCCACGCGCGGCCGCCGCACTGGCCATCCGCTCGACGTTCGCCTCAAATGCGTCGAGATCGAGCAGCAACGCGGGCGTCGCCACCTGCGCGAGTGAATCGCCCACGCGCGCGACCGGCGGCACCGCAATGCCGCCGGCGGCAGCGTTGACGGCTATCGACATCGTATTGACGGAATCTGGCATCACAATCCTTCGAATGGCGTTCGCAGAAAATGTCGGCAATCAGGCAGGCACGGCGCGAGCGCTCGCCGGCAACGCACGCGCCAGCACACACGCCACATGCAACGCTTGCGCCTGCGCACCGTCATGAATCTGATGACGGCAACTGGTGCCGTCCGCGACCACGATGGCGTTTTCGCTGCGTTGTCGAATCGCTGGCAACAGCGTGAGTTCCGACATGGCGCGCGACGTGTCGTAATGCTCGGCCTCGTAACCGAAGCTGCCCGCCATGCCGCAGCATGACGACTCGATCGATGATACCTTCAGCCCCGGCATCCATCCAAGCACCGTGGTGACCGGCGAGTAAGCATCGAACGCCTTCTGATGGCAGTGACCGTGCACCAGCGCTTCGCCAACGCCGTCGGGCAGCGCTTGCCAGACGATGTCCAGACGCCCTGCCGCTTTCTCGCGAACCAGAAATTCCTCAAACAGGAACGCGTTGTCCGCCAACCTGCGGGCCGCATCGCCGAAGCCGTACCCGAGCACCTCGTCGCGCAACGACAGCAGGCACGACGGCTCCAGCCCCACGATCGGCACACCGTGCTCGACGAACGGCATCACCGCATCGAGCAGGCGACGCGCTTCCGCCTTCGCTTCGTCCACCAGCCCGGCAGCAAGAAACGTGCGCCCGCAGCACAGCGGCCGCTCGCCGGCACGCCGGTTCACGTGTACGGTGTAGCCCGCCGCTTCGAGCACCTGTCTGGCCGCACGTGCATTCTCGGGCTCCATGTAGTTGTTGAACGTGTCGACGAAGAGCAACACGTGGCGCCCGGTGCGCGCGCCGTCCAATGCACTGTCCAACGCGTCTTCCCACTTGCCGAGCGGCTTCTGCTCGTCGAGGAACGACCGCTTCAGCGCGGGCACCGAGCGCTCCAGCGCAAGGCCGAGCCAGCGCTTTGCCGCGTTGCCGCCCGGCAGACGCTGCGCCGCATCGAGCAGCCCGCCCACACGGCTGGCCCAGGGCGCGTAACGCGGCAGGTAAGCGATCAGTTTGTCGCGCAGCGACACGCCGTGCCGTTTCGCGCGCGCGTGGCGCGCTTCGATCTTGAACCGCGCCATGTCGATGCCCGTCGGGCAATCGCGCTTGCAGCCCTTGCACGACACGCACAGATCGAGCGCGGCCTTGACCTCGTCGCTCGCGAGCCCGTCCTCCCCCAACTGACCGGAGACGGCCAGACGCAGCGTGTTCGCCCGCCCACGCGTCACATGCTGTTCGTCACGCGTCACGCGGTAGCTTGGGCACATGGTGCCCGCGTCGAACTTGCGGCAGTGGCCGTTGTTGTTGCACATCTCGATGGCGGACGCCAGACCGTGCGTGGCGTCGCTGCCGGTATCCGGCGCGCTCTGCTCGCCGCTCAGCGCGTCGCGCCTGACGTTCCATGCGGTCCAGTCGAGCGCGGGCGTCATGGGCCGGGCCGCATAGCCCGGCGCGAAACGGAACAGCTCGCGCGTATCCATCTTCGGCGGGCGCACCATCTTGTCCGGATTGAAGCGGTTCTCCGGATCGAACAGTTGCTTGATCTCGCCGAACGCCGCATTGATGCGCGGTCCGTATTGCCAGGCCACCCACTCGCCCCGGCACAGACCGTCGCCGTGCTCGCCCGAGTAGGCGCCCTTGTATTCGCGCACGAGCGCGGCGGCCTCCTCGGCAATCTCGCGCATCTTCACCGCGCCGTCGCGACGCATGTCCAGAATCGGACGCACGTGCAGCGTGCCCACGCTCGCGTGCGCATACCAGGTGCCCTCGGTGCCGTTGCGATGGAACACTTCGGTCAGGCGTCGCGTGTACTCGGCCAGATGTTCCAGCGGCACCGCACAGTCTTCGATGAAGGACACCGGCTTGCCGTCGCCCTTCATGCTCATCATGATGTTCAGGCCCGCCTTGCGCACTTCCCACAGGGCCTTTTGCGGCCCGGCATCGGGCATCTTCACCACGCTGTCGGGCAATCCGAGATCGCCCATCAGCGTGGCGAGATCGTCGAGCCGGGCCCGCAGCGCCGCCGGGTCGTCGCCCGCGAACTCCACCAGCAGGATCGCCTGCGGATCGCCTGTGAGCGCCTTCTCGATCACCGGCCGGAACGCCGCATTGTCCATGGCCAGATCGATCATCGTGCGATCGACGAGCTCCACCGCCACCGGCCCGAGCTTGACGATGTGCTGCGTGAGATCCATCGCCTGATAGAACGTGGGGAAGTTCACCACGCCGAGCGTCTTGTGCTGCGGCAGCGGTGCGAGCTTGAGCGTGATCTGTCGGCTGTAGGCGAGCGTGCCTTCGGAGCCGACCAGCAGATGCGAGAGATTGGCCACGCCGTCGTCGGTGTACGCGCGCGGGTTCAGGCAATCGAACAGATCGAGGTTATAGCCCGCCACGCGGCGCAGCACGCGCGGCACGCGCTCGCGCAGTTCCTCCTGCTCGCGCATGGCGATCTCGTGAACGCTTGCGAGCAGCGCCTTCGTGCGTGAATCTGCGGGCGGGGTGTGCAACGCGCCGAAGTGCAGTTGCGCGCCATCGGCCAGCACAGCGTCGATGGACAGTACGTTGTGCACCATGTTGCCGTACTCGATGGAGCGCGATCCGCATGAGTTGTTGCCCGTCATGCCGCCGATGGTGCATTGCGCCGCCGTCGACACGTCGACCGGAAACCACAGGCCGTGCGGTTTGAGCCACGCATTCAGGTGATCGAGCACGATGCCCGGCTCGACGGTAATCGTGCGCGCTTCGGCATCGAACGACACCACGCGATTGAGCCATTTGCTGTTGTCGATGACGAGTGCTTCGCCGATGGTCTGCCCGCACTGGCTCGTTCCCGCGCCGCGCGCGAGCACCGGCACGTGTTGGTCGCGGGCAATGTCCAGTGCGCGAATCAGGTCCTCCTGATCGCGCGGCACGACCACGCCAATGGGGAATATCTGATAGATCGACGCATCGGTCGCATAGCGGCCACGGCTCGCGCGGTCGAAGCGCACGTCACCGCGGAGTTCACGGCGCAGTCGTTCCTGCAACGGCGTGAGCGCTACGCCGGCGCGCTGCATCGGCATCAGATGCACGGGCTGTTCAACGACCTTCGGATGGGCCGGGAGATGGGATTCACGGGCGTTCGGTTGGGAATTCATGGCGTGGCTGGCATTGAGCTGGCAGGGGGCAGAAGGCTTCGCAGACGCGACGGCCGGATCGACGGCGCGTCCGACGCGGGCGAAGCCGCCCGGCCGCGATGTTGCGGGGAAGTCGGTCGACTTCGGTCGGCATCGCCTGGCGCCGCGCACGCGGAAACTTCCGGCGTGCGCGGCGATCAGGCGAGCGTCATACGTTCCTGCATTCACAGGTCGTGCACATGTCAGGCGGGCTGGCGAGCGTTGCTTGCCTTGGCGGCATCGCCGGCCATCGAGAACTTGCTCTCGGGTTGCATGCGGAAGGCCAGCACCACACCCACGGCCATCAGGATCATGCTGCCCACGAACGGCAGTTCCCAGTTGCCCGTGCGGTCGATGAGGTAGCCGGAGAGCACCGGCGAGATGATCGCCGCCAGTGCCGAGCCGGTGTTCATCATGCCGCTGGCCGTGCCCGAATACTCCGGCGCCACGTCCATCGGGATCGCCCACATCGGACCGATTGTCATTTCGGCGAAGAAGAACCCGAACGCCAGGCAGGCCATCGAGACATACAGATGGTGCGTGAACATCATCGGCACGAGCGAGATCAGCGTGAGCAGCATGCACACCGACACCATCCAGCTGCGCGCACGCTTCAGATTGCCCGTGCGCTCGTACAGCTTGTCGGTGACGATCCCGCCGAGGGTGTCGCCGACCACACCGGCAAAGAACACGCTGGACGCAAACAATGCCGACTTTTTCAGATCGAGGTCATAGCTGTGCAGGAAGTACTGCGGAATCCACGACAGGAAGAGCCACAGCGTCCAGCCATAGCAGAAGTACACGATGGTCACGGGCATCATGCGCCGGAACAGCGGGCCCCACGGCACCGAACCGCTCTTGGCCTTGAGTGCGGGCAACACGGCGAGTTCTTCCGTCGTGATGCGCGGGTGATCCTGCGGGCGCTCCGTGAAGGTCAGCGCCCACAACGCAACCCAGATCAGGCTGACGATACCGCACAGGTAGAACGACTCGCGCCAGCCGTGCGTAGCCATGATGAACACCACCACGGCCGGTGCCACGGCGTTGCCGATACGCGACGCCGCGTGCGTGATCCCCTGCGCGAAGCCGCGCTTTTCCTTCGGAATCCAGCGCGACATGGCCGACGTGGCTGCCGGGAACGTCGCCCCTTCGCCCAGCCCCAGCAGCAAACGCGCGAGCAGCAGCGTGACGAGTCCGCCGGCCATGCCGGTCAGAATGGTCGCCACGGCCCAGAGCGCGCCGCAAACGAGCAGCGTGCGTTTGGCGCCGAAGCGGTCGCTGACCCAGCCGCCGATGATTTGAAAGACCAGATAGGGGTAGGCAAATGCCGAGAAGACAAGACCGATTTCAGTCTTGGAGAGGTTGAATTCCTTGCCGAATCCGGCCGCAGCCGTACTGACGTTGACACGATCGAGGTAGGTGATGAAATACATGACGCATAGCATCACCAGCACGACCCTTGTCGCTCTGAAAAGCTTCATTGCATGTCTCCTGAAACATCCCGTGAAGCGCGGCCGCGGCATGCGGCCAGCGCAAAGGTGTTGCTGCGCCACGGGCCTTTCTGTCCTGAAGCCCTGTGACGCGTGAATGACAATAAAAGCGTTCACTTCAGAGGCGATGCTCGCCGTGCAACATCCCCTCTTGTCCCCTGATAAGGACTACTAACGGCACGTCAGGCAGCGGCCTTGAGCAACGGCGCAGTTTTGGCCTGTGCCAGGTAGTCCATGGCGGCGACGACACCGGAGGCAGCCAGCTTCACGCCGGAGATTTGCAGCCCCATTTCGCAGCCCGAGAGCGTGGCCATGAGCGTGAGATCGTTGCAGTCGCCGAGGTGGCCGATTCGGAACATCGTGCCGCGAATCTTGCCGAGCGCCTGACCGAGCGACATGTCGAAGCGTTCGTAGATACGCTTGCGCACCTCGTCGGCGTCCACGCCCTGCGGCATCACGACACCGGTGAGCACCGGGCTGTACACCGCCGGGTCCTGACACTGGATCTCGAGACCCCAGGCATTGACCGCGCGGCGCGTTGCCTCGGCCAGACGCTGGTGGCGCGCAAACACGTTGTCCAGCCCTTCTTCCAGAATCATGTCGAGCGCTTCGGACAGGCCGTACAGCAGGTTGGTGTTCGGCGTGTAAGGCCAGTAGCCGTTCTTGTTCGCTTCGATGATCTCCTGCCAGCCCCAGAACGCCCGCGGCAGCTTCGCCTGCTTTCCGGCTTCGAGCGCCTTCTGCGACACCGCATTGAAGCTGATGCCCGGCGGCAGCATCAACCCCTTTTGCGAACCGGAGACGGTCACGTCCACCCCCCATTCGTCGTGACGATAGTCCGCCGAGCCGAGGCCCGAGATGGTGTCGACGAGCAGCAGCGCCGGGTGCCCCGCGGCGTCGATCGCGCGACGCACCGTCGCGATGTCCGACGTCACGCCGGTGGAGGTCTCGTTATGCACCACACACACGGCCTTGATGGCATGTGCCGTGTCGGCGCGCAGGCGCGCCTCGATCATGTCCGGCTGAACGCCACGGCGCCAGCCTTCGGTGCCGGGCAGGCCGATGAACTCCGGTTTGAGGCCAAGGTTTTCGGCCATCTTTTTCCAGAGCGTCGAGAAGTGCCCGGTCTCGAACATCAGCACGTGGTCGCCGGGCGAGAGCGTATTGGACAGCGCGGCTTCCCACGCGCCGGTGCCCGAGGCCGGGTAAATCACGACCGGCTGTTCCGTCTTGAAGATCTTCTTGATATCGGCAAGCACCTTGCGACCCAACGCGCCGAATTCGGGACCACGGTGGTCGATCGTCGGATAACTCATGGCGCGCAGAATGCGATCCGGCACCGGGCTCGGGCCGGGGATCTGCAAGAAATGGCGACCCGAGGGGTGGAAATCGAGCTTCAGCATGAACGTCTCTCTCCTCTTGAAAATTCGTTTTGAATTTTGCATTCAAAATACTTTAGCAGAGCCGATGGCTTTCGCAAGAGGTGAGAAGCGCTTTCAATACAGTCGTTTACCCTAGAGATACGGACGCCTGATACCGTGCGTTACAATCCCGGTCACGCGCTTTGACGATGCCTTGATGATTTTGAATGCAAAAAATGGATAACACGTCGACGATTGCCGCCCCCGAGATTCCGCGTGTCGAGCGCTTGCGTTTGCATGACACGGTCGTCGAGCACCTGCGCCGCCTCATCATCGAGGGCGTGCTCAGCCCCGGCGTCAAACTCAACGAACGCGAGTTGTGCGAGACGCTCGGTATCTCGCGCACCCCGTTGCGCGAGGCCTTCAAGGTGCTTGCCGCCGAGGGACTGATCGAGATTGCGCCGAATCGCGGCGCGAGTGTCGCGCGCATGACGGAGAAGGAAATCCGGGAGATGTTCGAGCTCATGAGTGCGCTCGAAGCCTTTTCGGGAGAACTGGCGGCCGAACGGATGACGGCGGTAGAGCTTGCCGAAATCAAGGCGTTGCATTACGCCATGCTTGCATGCCGCGCCCAGCAGGATCTTCCCGGCTATTACGCACGCAACCAGGCCATTCACGACCGCATCAACGAAGCGGCCCGCAACGGTGCGTTGCGCCAGACTTATGTGTCGATCAACCGTCGCCTGATGGCGCTGCGCTTTCGCTCGAACTTTCATTCGGACAAGTGGGATCGCGCCATCGACGAGCACGAGCAAATGATCGATGCTCTCGAGAAGCGCGACGGCAAGCGACTCGGCGAAATTCTGCGCAAGCACTTGCTCGCCAAGCGCGACGCCGTGCTGCAAATCCACGCCGATCCGGCGAGCGATGCGCCGAGCAACTGAAGTCGCCGTGTGAGGCGCGGCCCGGCACATGCCACGGCCCTCACCTATTTACCGATCGACGCACAAAAGACAAACGGCACGCGAGTGCAATCACTCGACGTGCCGTTGATCACTTCAGCGATGCGTCAGAGGCGACGCTCGGCCGCTTCGCGCGCACGACGCGCCAATACGGCGGGAGACTCCAGGACTTCCCCGGCCAGACGCGCGACCAGCGATGCGACGTTGCGTCCGTACTGCTTACCCGCGATGACGTCCGCCGGGTCGAGCGCGTACGCCGCGTCGACTTCCACGCCCGGCGCCGTCACCGCCGGGAAATCGCCCGCGAAGCGCATGACCGGCGACGCCGACGCGCCGCGCACCTCGAAACCGGTGTCATCGGCATCCACATCTGCCCATACCATGCCGTGCTGCGCTGCCAACGCGGCGAAGTAGTCGAGCGTGTTGCGCTTGTCGTCGCTGGAGCGGCAGCTAAACGAGAAGCCCCCTGCGACCTTGTTGCGCCAGCTACGGGCGCGCCACATGCCGGTGGTCGCATCTGCGAAGGCTTTGAACGTTGCGGCAATTCCACCCTGGAATGCCGGCGCACCGAAGATGATGGCGTCGGCAGCGGCCAGACGCGACAGCATGGCTTCGTCGTGCCATTGCCCGTCGACGAGCTGGTGCGGCTCGATGCTGAACAGTTGTGCGTGCGCACCGGCGTCGTTGACGCCTTGCGCAACGGAATGGGCAATCATGGCGGTCGCGCCGCCCTGCGAGTAATAAACGATTGCGATATTGGACATGGCGTAGTGCTTCCCTATTGGATGTCCGCCCCATGGCACCGCCCGGATCGCGCTTCCCTTCGCTTCCTTTGGCTTGTCTGGACATCAGTCAGGTCCAAATGATGCCAGTGATAACCCCTAGGGAATAGCCCGCATTCATGGACATGACTGTTCCGCCAAAGATAACAATCGAATGTCGGCAAGACGCTGTCGGCCCGCGGGCGCGAAACCAACAGGAATATGGCGCCCCGCTGACAGCGAGGCCGTCACCGTGTCACGTCCAAAGCCCCACGGCGCGCGGGGCGATTATCGGGACATTCACGCCTTCAGGCACAGCAGATTGCGTGCAGTTCGAAGCCCCTTCACCGAATATGGCGTGAGATCCGCGCAACGGCTCACGAAGATCATATTCGGCGCAGGCGACGCTCTCGCGCCGAACGCTCAACGGCGTGCAGGCGCTCCAAGGCGCACCGACAACTGATCGGCCAGCTCGCGCATTTGCCGACCGATGCGTTGGCCCGTCTGGGCATCGATCTCGTTGGTCAGAAAACTCACCGCCAGACCGGCAACGGCACGCTCGCCGCTAGCGTCGAACACCGGCGCGCCGAAACAGATCATCCCTTCGCGCATCTGTCCGTTGTCGATGGAATAGCCGTCGCGACGCACCTGCGCCATCTCCTCGGCCAGTGCAGGATAAGTACTGACGCTCGCCCGCGTGAGCGGCGCGGGCCACGCCCCCGCGAGCAGATCGGCCGCCTCGCCCGGTGGCAGCGTCGAGAGCATCGCCTTGCCGGTGGCCGTATAAGGCGCGGGCAGACGCATACCGATCCGGAACGTCACGCCCAGCGGTCGATTGCCGTTGTGGCAGGCGAGATAGATCACTTCGGCGCCGTCGAGCACCGACAGCGTGACAGTCTCCTGCGCAAACGCGCGCGATGCCTCCCAGACCGCCCGGAATTCCTCGGTGATATTGGTCTGCGACAGGAACGCATTCGCCCACCCCATCACATACGAGCCCATCGTCATGCCGCCATTGGCATGACGTTTCACCAGTCGCAACTTGACCAGCGTGTCGCACAGCCCGTGCAGCGTGCTCTTGGGCACCCCCGTCTCGCGCGCCAGATCGGCCAGCCCCACCGGCTCGGACGCCGCCGCGATCACATCGAGGATGTGCACGGCGCGCACCACGGCGGGCGCGGTGGTCTTGAGCGGTTCATCGGCGTTGGCCGCATGGGGGGCATGGGCAGCACCAGCGGCCGCGAGCGAAGCATTGGCAGGCAGATCGAGTTTGCGCTTTGGCATGAATCGGGAGTCTCAGGAATCACGGAAGTCGGGGTCGTCAAGCGGGCGTCTCGGGCCTTGAGACGGCCGGCGCGGGGCGCGACGCCGCCAGCATGGTACGGGTAACGCCTGCCCATTCCGCCCTAGGAAAACCCCTTAGTTGCACCTGAAACGTTCAATACGTAGAATCACATTCAATACATAGAATATCGTTCAATAGATAGAACGACAAGTGACAGACGAGACACTGCCACGCCGTTCCCTCGTGATCGATCCGCATCCCTTGTCGGAAACGCCGGCACCCCCGGCCAATTGCCATGCAACTCAAAGACACCAACCTTTTCAAGACGCTCGCCTGGGTCGACGGTCAATGGATCGCCGCCGACAGCGGCAAGACCTTCGATGTGCTTGACCCGGCGACCGGCGAAGTGCTCGCCCAGGTGCCCGAACTCGGTGCGGAAGAAACCACGCGGGCCGTGGCCGTCGCCGAAGTGGCGCAGAAGGCGTGGGCCGCTCGTACCGGCAAAGACCGTGCGAACGTCCTGCGTCGCTGGTTCGATCTGATGATCGCGAACACCGATGACCTCGCCTACCTGATGACCCGCGAGCAGGGCAAGCCGCTCGCCGAGGCGCGCGGTGAAATTGCCTATGCGGCCAGCTTCATCGAGTGGTTCGCGGAAGAAGCCAAACGTGTGGATGGCGACGTGCTTGCAACGCCCGCCGTCGACAAGCGACTCGTCACGCTCAAGCAGCCCGTGGGCGTTTGCGCGGCCATCACGCCGTGGAATTTCCCGGCCGCGATGATCACGCGCAAGGTCGCGCCCGCCTTGGCCGCCGGTTGCGCCATCGTCGTCAAGCCGTCCGAACTGACCCCGCTGTCGGCGTTCGCGCTGGCCGAACTCGCGCAGCGCGCGGGGATTCCCGCTGGCGTATTCCAGGTCGTCACGGGTGATGCACGCGCCGTGGGCGGCGTGCTGAGCTCGCATCCGAGCGTTCGCAAACTCTCGTTCACCGGCTCGACCGGCGTGGGCCGCCTGCTCATGGCGCAGTGCGCACCGACCGTCAAGCGCCTGTCGCTGGAACTGGGCGGCAACGCCCCGTTCATCGTGTTCGACGACGCCGACATCGATGCCGCCGTCGAAGGCGCGCTCGCCGCGAAGTATCGCAACGGCGGCCAGACGTGCGTATGCGCAAACCGCTTCTATATTCAGGACGGCGTCTACGACACCTTCGCCGAGAAGTTCGCCCGACGCGTTGCCGAGATGAAGGTCGGCAACGGCCTCGAGGACGGTGTGGTCATCGGCCCGCTGATCGAAGGCAAGGCCGTGGACAAGGTCGTGACGCTGGTCGAAGACGCCAAATCGCGCGGTGCGCGCGTGCTGGTCGGCGGCGAAGCACATGCGCTGGGCGGCACCTACTACGCACCGACCGTGATCGCCGACGCCACCGCGCAAATGCGCGTGGCGCGTGAAGAAATCTTCGGCCCGGTCGCCCCGCTCTTTCGCTTCACCCGAGACGAAGACGCCATCGCGCTCGCGAACGACACCGAATTCGGCCTCGCCGCCTATCTGTATACGCGTGACATCGCACGTGCATGGCGCACGTCCGAAGCGCTCGAATACGGCATGGTCGGCCTGAACACCGGCCTGATCTCCAACGAAGTTGCGCCGTTCGGGGGCATCAAACAATCCGGGGTGGGCCGCGAAGGCTCGCGCTACGGTGTCGAGGAATACCTCGAAATGAAGTACCTGTGCCTGCAAGTGTGAGGTAAGGAGCCTGCCGGAGACCTTGCCGGCAGGCTCAGGCACCGCACCGGGGCATCAGACTCCGCACGACCATAAATCGACATCCCTGTCGTAACACCACCAAAGGAAACCAGTATGAAGCGCGTTATCCAGCGCGGCATGAAGCCGCTCGCTCTCGCACTTGCGGCCGGCGCCGCCATCGCCTCGGTTGCCACCACGGCCCATGCCGACGCCAAGCCGATCAAGATCGGCGTCGTGACGTTCATGTCGGGCGCTGCCGCCGGCCCGTTCGGCGTGCCGGCGAAGAACGCCGCGGAAATCACCGCTGCCGAACTCAACGCCGGAAAAGTGCCTGCGCCGTACGCCACGAAGGGCTTCGGCGGTGCGCCGATCGAACTCGTCTACATCGACGAAGCGGGCAGCACCAGCAAGCAAGTGAGCGAATACCGCAACCTGCTCAATCAGGGGGTGGATTATGTGGTCGGCTACACGTCCTCGGGCAACTGCCTGGCGATCGCGCCGGTCGCCGAAGAAATGAAGAAGGTCACGCTGTTCTTCGATTGCGGCACCCCGCGCGTGTTCGAAGACGCAAGCTTCAAGTACGTCTTCCGCCCGGTCGCCACCGCCACGATGGATAACGTGGGTGCGGCGCGCTACGTCGCCGAGCGCAAGCCGGATCTGCAAACGTACGCCGGCATCAACCAGAACTACGCATGGGGGCAGGACGCCTGGGCCGACTTCGAAGGCACGCTCAAGGCGCTCAAGCCGAACACGAAGGCAGTCAGCTCGCAAATGCCGCAGTTGGGCGCGGGTCAGTACAACGCCGGCATTTCGAGCCTGCTCGCCGCCCACCCGGACGTTTTGCATTCGAGCTTCTGGGGCGGCGATCTGGAAGGCCTCGTGGTGCAGGCAGGCCCGCGCGATCTCTTCAAGAAGTCGCTCACGGTGCTCACCGCCGGTGAGACGGCCACGCACGGCAAGACCCGTCTGCCGGACGGCGTGATCATCGGCGCACGCGGCATGTACGGCATGTTCGCCCCGGATAACGCCCTGAACCGCTGGCTGCGCGCGGCCTACAGCGCCAAGTTCAACGACACCCCGAGCTACCCGTCGTACAAGATGAACCAGAGCATTCTCGCGCTCAAGGCAGCGTACGAGAAGGCGCAGGCGGCCAATGGCGGCAAGCAGCCGACACCGGAGCAGGTCATCGCCTCGTTCGAGCACCTCGCCTTCGACGCCCCCGCAGGCAAGATTGGTCTGACCCTGGGCAAGGGTCACCAGGCCGCACAGGGCACGGCGTTCGGCATTGTGAAGAACGTGAACGGCAAGGTCACCGTGACCGACGTGAAGCAGTACTCGATTGCCGAAGTCACGCCTCCGGAAGGCGTGAAGTCCGCCGAGTGGATCAAGGGCGGCCTGAAGCACTAAGCCCGCGCGTGTAGCAAGCATCAAGACCGGGAGGACGAGGTGCATCCGTCCTCCTCGCAATAAGCGGTACCCGCAACACCGGCGCCGTGGCTCGCGTGCCACCCGCCGTGTTGCGTTCCAAGGAGAATGCGAGATGTCGCAGATCTACGCCGTCCTGGTGGACGGGGTGATGTACGCCGCGTGGCTGTTCCTGGTTGCTCTGGGACTGACCCTCGTCTACGGCGTGCTCAAAATCTTGAACATGGCGCACGGCAGCCTGTACGCACTCGGTGCGTACGCCGGCGTGACGCTCATCGGCCCGTGGGTGGCCCAGGGCGGCAACCTTTACGTGAGCTACCTCTTGCTCGTGCTTGCGGCCATCGTCGCGGGCGGGGCCATCGGTTTCATCATGGAGCGCGGCCTTCTGAAGCGCTTCTACGGACAGGACCCGGTGGTGCTGTTGCTCGTGACCTACGCGCTCTTTCTCATCATGGAAGACGCCATCAAGCTCGTCTGGGGTGTCGACCCGTACACGGTCTCGGAGCCCTACAGTTTCCTCGGCAACTTCGAGCTCGGCGACCTTTCCTATCCGAACTACAACTTTCTGATCGTGGGCGTGGCGCTGGTGGCCGGCGTCGGCCTGAGCGCATTCCTGAAGTTCACTCGCAGCGGCCGCTTGCTGCGCGCCGTGATTCACGACCGGGAAGTCAGTCAGGCGATGGGCATTCGCGTGAGCCGTTACTTCGTGGTGACGTTCATGGCCGGCGCGGTGCTCGCGGCCATCGGCGGCGCACTCACCGCCCCGACCGTGTCGGTCGCGCCCGGCATGGGCGTCGAGATCGTGGTGCTCACCTTCGCCGTGGTGGTGATCGGCGGGCTCGGCTCGCTGCCGGGCGCCGCGTTCGGCGCACTGCTCGTGGGGCTGGTGCGCGCGAGCGCCGTGCATTACTGGCCGCAAGGCGAACTGTTCTCCATTTACATCGTCATGGCGCTGGTGCTGGCCGTGCGTCCGAAAGGCATCTTCGCTCCGCTGGAGGCCCGCAAGATATGAGTTCCGCAATCTCCTCCGCCGTGCGTGCGCCGGGCGCCTGGCTCGCCGTCGCCGGCTTCGTCGCCATCGGTGCAGCGGGTCTTGCACTGCCGCAGTGGCAATTCCTGGTGTCCGTCGCGCTGTCCAAGGGCATCGTCGCGCTCGGTCTCGCGCTGCTGCTTCGCACGGGCCTCGCCTCGTTCGGTCAGGCATTGTTCTTCGCGGTCGGCGCTTATTGCGTCGGTCTCGGCATGAACTACTACGGACTGACGGAGCTCTTCGCGCTGCTCGCGATCTCGATGGTCGTCTCGGCCGCGCTGGCGTTCGTCCTCGGCTTCCTGCTGGCCCGTTATCGCGACATCTTCTTCGCGATGCTCACGCTCGCGCTCTCGATGATCTGCTACGGGCTGCTGCTCAATAACGTCGAACTCGGCGGCAGCGACGGCTTCAACGTCAACGCCCCGACGCTGGGCAGCAGCGCCGAGCCGTGGCAACTCGCCGGCACGAATCTGTTCGCCGTCGGCTTCATCGCCGCCATCGTGTGCGTGATGGTCGTGGCGCTGTACATGCGCTCCACGCCGGGACGCCTCGGCCCCGTGATCAAGGACAACGAGATCCGCGTGGAGTATCTGGGCACGTCGGCCCGCACGAACATTCATCTGACGTACGTGATCGCCGGCGCGCTCGCCGGTCTGGGCGGTGCGTTGCAGGCGTTCAACATTGGCCACATCGATCCGGACATGGCGTTCTGGACGACCTCGGGCGAGTTCGTCTTCATCGCCGTGCTCTCCGGCACGCGCTTCGCATTTTCGCCGTTCATCGGCGCGCTGCTGCTCGAGGTGGCACGCGCAATGGCCTACCGCTATGCGCCGAACACCTGGCAGATCGTGATGGGCGCGATCATGCTCGCGATCATTGCGTTCCTGCCCGGCGGTCTCACGAGCCTGGGGCTGGGCCGTCGCAAGTCCGGCGCCGCCCATCCGGTCACGCAAACGGCCGCCAATACGGCCGCCAAGACAGCAAGCGCCTCGGGCGACGCAGCATAAGGGGCACGAGATGGCATCGACACACATCATTGAGGCCACCGGCCTGCACAAGACCTTCGGGAGCGTAACGCCCGCGAAGGACATCACGGTCAACATCGACGCGCAGAGCGTGGTCGGCCTCATCGGCACGAACGGCGCGGGCAAGACGACGTTCGTCAACATGCTCACGGGCTACATCAAGCCGGATCGCGGCGAGATCGTATTCCGCGGCAAGCGCATCACGGGTCTGGCCCCGCGCAAGATCACGCGACTGGGCATTGCGCGCTCGTTTCAGATTCCGCAGCTTTTCGGCACGCAAACGGCCCGCGAGAACATCGAAATCGCGCTGGCGATCTCCGGACTGTCGGCAGACCTCGCGAACGAAAGTCTGGCCCGACTGGGCGTACTGGAGTTTGCGGACATGGTCTCGGGAACATTGCCCGAAGGCGTGCGCAAGCTGCTCGATATCGCCCTGGCGATGGTCTGCAAGCCCGAGGTCCTGCTGCTCGACGAACCGACTTCGGGCGTAGCGGCGGAAGAGAAGTTCGACGTGATGAATCGCGTGCTCGACGCGGCACGCGCGCTGGGCATCACGGTGCTGTTCGTGGAGCACGACATGGAAATCGTGCGCCGCTACAGCGACCGCGTGCTGGCGTTTTGCGACGGCCGCATTCTGGCGGACGGCACGCCAGAGGTGGTGCTGGCCGACCCGCAGGTGCGCGAGTTGATCATTGGCGAGACGGTGGCGGCAGTGCCGGGCACCGGTCACACGGCAGGCGAGGTGGCCCATGCTTGAAGTCGGAAATCTGAATGTGCGCTTCGGCGCGACGGACATTCTTCGCGGGGTGCGGTTCTCGGTGCCCAAAGGCGCTATCGTCGGGCTGATCGGCCGTAACGGCGCTGGCAAGACGACGACGCTGCGCGCGATCATGGGGCTGGTGAAGGCCAACGGCGGCTCGCTGTCGTTCGACGGCGTCGATCTGATGAAAGCCCCTTCGCACGAGCGAACGTCGCTGGGCATCGGCTATGCGCCGGAGGATCGCCGCCTGATCCCGGACATGACCGTCGAAGAGAATCTCTGCGTGCCGGCATGGGCACTGAAGGCGAAAGACGTGCAGGCACGTCTGGACAAGGTCTACCGCATCATTCCGGAAGCCCGAGAATGGGCGCCGCGCCGTGCCTTGCAATTGTCGGGAGGCCAGCAGAAACTGGTGGCCGTCGGCCGTGCCCTGATGACCAGCTCGCGCCTGCTCATGCTCGACGAACCGTTCGAAGGCGTGGCCCCCGCGCTGTCCAAGCGCATTGCCGAGGTGATCGGCCAGATGCGCGGGGAAGGCCTCGCCGTGATTCTCTCCGGGGCGGACTTGCAGCACGCCGGTGCGGTGCTCGACAACGTCTACCGAATCGATCGCGGCCAGATGGTCGCGTAGCTTTCAACACCAGGTTTCAAGAGGAAAACGATCATGAACGCGTTTCGTTTCCAGACGGTTCCCACCGTCGTCGTCGAATTCGGCGCCGCGCGCCGTCTCGGCGCATTGCTGCGTGAGCAGTTCCCGGCGGGCAAGCGTCTGTGCGTGGTGACGGACGGCTTTCTGCACAAGAGCGGTTTGCTCGCCCCCGCACTGGCCGATCTCGCTAAACACGACTGGCAGGTCTCGGTGATCGACGACGTGATCGCCGATCCGCCCGAGCATGTCGTGCTCGAAGCCGCCGAGCGCGCACGCGCCGCCGACGCCGAGATCGTGCTGGGTCTGGGCGGCGGCTCGTCGATGGACGTGGCCAAGCTGCTTGCCGTGCTGCTGCCCGGCACGCAGTCGCTCAAGGAGATGTACGGCGTCAGGAAGGTGACAGGCACTCGCCTGCCGCTGGTGCAAATGCCGACGACGGCCGGTACCGGCTCGGAAGTGACGGCCGTGTCCATCGTCACGACCGGCGAGACAACGAAGATGGGGGTGGTGGCGCCGCAGCTCTTCGCGGATCTGGCGATCCTCGACGCGGAACTGACGCTGGGCCTGCCGCGTGCGGCCACGGCCGCCACGGGTATCGACGCGATGGTCCACGCCATCGAAGCCTATACGTCCGCGCATCTGAAGAATCCGATCTCCGACATGCTGGCCGTCAAAGCGCTGGAATTGCTCTCGCGCAATCTCCTGCCGGCTTGCAACGATGGCAATGATCGCAGCGCCCGCGAGGCGATGCTCGTCGGCGCCATGTTTGCAGGACAGTCGTTTGCCAACTCGCCGGTGGCCGCCGTTCACGCCCTCGCCTACCCGATCGGCGGCATTTTCCACGTCGCTCACGGGCTGTCGAATGCGCTCGTGCTCTCGCACGTCATGCGTTTCAACGCGCCGGCGGCGAGCCGACTGTACGCCGAACTGGCCGAGGTGGTTCTGCCGGGCAAGACCGCCGGTAGCGACGAGGCGAAAACCGATGCGCTCATTGCCCACATCGAGTCGATGATCATCGAGACGGCGATTCCCCGCACGCTGCGCGAAGTTGGCGTCAAGCAGGACGACCTCGCGCGCATGGCGAGCGACGCCATGCGCCAGACGCGTCTGCTCGTGAACAACCCTCGCGAAGTCACCGAGGCGGACGCGTTCGCGATATATAGCGCTGCGTTCTGATTCATCCTGCATCGCCTGCATCGCCGTGACTGACGGTGCGGGCGGGTGCAGGGGGGCAGGCGGGCGTCGTTCATTGCTAACGGCGCCCCGCTACAATGGTGCTTCATCGTTCGCGTTGCTTCGATCTCGTTGCTTCGCTCAGGACCGGGACACCGCCATGAAGAAGACCTTCCCCGACGCCGCCGAAGCGGCTACCCTCATCGACGCCCGCATCGCCGAACTGGCCGGTTGGCGCGGCGATCTGCTCGCGCACCTGCGCAAGATCGTCACGCGTACGTCTCCCGATATCGTCGAGGAGTGGAAGTGGCGCGTGCCCGTCTGGTCGTGCCACGGCATTCTCTGCACCGGCGAGGCCTACAAGGCCACCGTCAAGATGACCTTCCCCAAAGGCGCCTCGCTCCCGGATCCAACCCACCTCTTCAACGCCAGCCTCGAAGGCAATACGCGCCGCGCCATCGATTTTCATGAGGGCGATCCGGTCGACGAAAAGGCACTGACCCAACTCATCCAAGCTGCCATCAAGGCGAATCAAGGCTGACTTGCGATTCGTTTTAAGAAACCACTTAACTATTTTTGCCGCTTTTCGACATCCCAAAACGGAAACTCATTCGCGCCATCGATAATTATTCTCAATAAAAAATATGGCCGAATTCCAATCAAAATACCTCGAAGCAAGATACGTTTTTAATAAAAAAACCATCAATAATACGTCGCAAAATCCAACAAAAAAATATCTTGAAATTCTAAGAGTCTCGTTTTCCGATATTTTCGATGCGGACATTGAAAACCCGCAAACCGGTTGATATTCTTCAGCCCATCGGCATACGGAATGAAATTCAAACACGTGGCCAAGCCACCCGATCCCGATGCGTAGCTTTCGATAGTTGCATTGCCACGGCGTGCGAAACGATTGCCAACGTCAGCGACACCAACTTGTATTCGCATTCATTTTAAAACTCCGACGCGTTGAAGTGACCCAGGGGCCGACACGGCGAAATTCGTCGTGGTGGCGTCGCTCGCGCCCGAGGAACTGGTGTTTCTGAAAAAACAGTTAAACGCACAAGCATCGACTTCCCCCTGGAGACATCATGTCTGCCTTGATGCATTTGCTTGAAACTATTCACGACCATTGCCACGGAATCACCGACTCACAGAAGCTTTTCCTGCAAATCGACTCGTTCGCAAAGCGTATCGGCTTCGAATATTGCAGCTATGGTTTTCGTCATCATCGCAGCGCCACCCAATCGGAAGTGCGGGTCTTCGACAGCTACCCGACCGGATGGATGTCGCACTACGGCGCAAGCGGATATTTGGACATCGACCCGACCGTTGCCGTCGGCGCCCACACCGACAGGCTTCTGTCCTGGCGTGATCCGGCTTTGCCGCAAGCGGATGCGCTCTGGCGTGACGCCAACGACTTCGGCCTGAATCACGGCGTGGCCCGCTCCAGTTGGGGGCCGCACGGGGAATTTGGCCTGCTGAGTTTCAGCCGGTCGACAGAGCACCTGACCCCCATCGAGCTGAACTCGCTGCAAGTCGGCATGGGCGCACTGGCGAATTACACCCATGAGTCGATGAGCCGGCTGCTGCGCCCGCAACACCCGCCCTTCGATCTCGCGTCGTTGTCCGGCCGTGAGCGTGAAGTGTTGTTGTGGACGGCAGAGGGAAAGACCGCGGATGAAATCGGCGACATCCTCGGTATCTCGACGCGCACGGTCAACTTCCACATTCGCAACTGCCTCGACAAGACAGGTTGCCGAAACAAGGTGCAAAGCGCGATTCGGCTCGTAATGTGGCGCTGAGGTCCACCGCTTCGCGACGCTGAAAACCGGCGGCTGTCAGGCGAGGCCCGAAAGGGCCTCGCCCCACGCAGGTCTAACTCAGTTCGTGGACCGATCGTCCGACAGGCCGAGTGCCGCACGCGTCGTATCGTCGATGTCGATACGGTAAGCCGCCACCAGACGACCATCGATGCGATACGCCGCGCCGAGCTTGTGGGTCGGCACACCGATACGGACGAACAAGCGCGCGAGACTGACGAAGGTCACCCCGATCAGCCGACGCGCCCCCAATGAACTCGCCGTGAAGACGGCGGCCCGCAACAGTTCGCGGGCGCCCTGAATCGACTGCTGGCCATCCACGTGATCCGGCGCAATGCCTTCGGCCTGCGGCGGCTCCCAGGCAAATCGAGAAAGCTCCCAGACGGGCGTCGGCGACGCGCCATGCGCGTAAGCGCCCTCCCCCATGTCGAAACCGTCTCCCATGTGTACGGCGGCAGGAAGGTCGTCTACGAGATGGGGGAAGTGATCGCCGAGCAAATAGCGATGCGTGGCCGGCAGCAACCGGGCGCACCCCACGATGGCGTCCTCGTGACGAAGCGTGACGTATATCGTGTCGTCACGGTCATACTCATCGGATTCCTCACCATCTGCGGCCATTCCGTGCTGTGACGACGATTTCATTTCCCATCCGAGTTTTTCCACGAAAACCCGATGGCGAAAGCGCGCAATTTCGCCTCGTGCGGAAGGGATCAGTTGAGCACCGCGCATAACATCGACTCGCATTCCAAACCTCCATCGTTAGTAGATGAAGGCAGATTAGCGACGCCGAAAAGCAGCGAAAACTGTCAACGTTGACAGGTACGAAAATCATCAAGCAAACCGCGGAAAAAGGCCTTCAAAGATCGCTCATTGCGTGAGATTCCGAAGGCGATTTCCGGTCCGGCGTTTGGTCCGATCTTTCGGTCACCAGTCCGGATCCTGACGTCCGGTTCGCGGCACCGCGAGCACCGCATCGAGGTTCATTGCGCCCTCCTGATCTTCGACCCGATAGGTGTAGATGGTGCCGGGAGGATTCGTGAGCGTGACCGCCAGCACCGGCTTGAAATGCCCGGTCGTTGCCATGTAGTCCTGTTGAATGTACTGCGCGCCGCCCTTGTCCTCCGGCGTCGGATAGAACCACGCCTCGATGGGGAGCAGCTCCGGAATATCCGGGGGCCAGGCAGCGATGATGACTTCGTTATGCTGGCTGTTGATCGTCTGTCGCAGGTCTTTGAGCACGGCAAACTGTGCAACGCTGGGCGACAGTCCGCAGCCCGCTTGCGGCGCGCTACCGTGCGCGGCAATCCACTGTGCGGCCGTGGTGATACCCCGCGCGTCGCAAAGGCGAAGATCGCCATTGGTCGTGCCGCAAGCGCCCGGACGACCGCTCGACGCCGCATTGGCAGGAAAGGAGCAACGCCACTCCAGCGGGTGCCCCGTCGGCGCCTGCAATTCGGCCATGATGACGCCGGGATCGCCCCGGTGTGTCGTTCGCATGTTCATGTCCGCGCGCGCGTATGAGAACGACACGCCATTGCGCGCCTGGGAGGGGTCGCTCGGGTTCCATGACTTGAAATTCCCATACCCGGTGATGCGAACCAGCACGCCCGCGCAGCGATAGCCGGGCGTATTGTCCGGACAGGTCATGCGTGTGTCGGCATGACGCTGTTCGAGTCGGCTCGCCACCGTGAAGCCATAGCTGAGCTGATCTTCCTCGTCGAAGCCGAACGCCGTGGCCGCGCCCGCGCCCAGCATTGCCTTGAGGATAGGGATCCACTGGCCCGTGCGGTCGTAGTACTGCTTCTGATAGCGCAGCGCCTGCGAAAGCTGGCCGCCGTTGGCCGCGTCGTAGTAGATGGCCTGCACCGCGAGCGCCGCCGGATCGGTCACGTTCCAGAGGCTCACGCCGACAGCGTCGGCAGGGTTGGCGCATGGCGGCAACGACTGGGCCAACGGCGCCTGACCGCAAACGAAGTCGTAGGGCTGTCCGTTGCCGGCTGCCGTTGGCCGGTCGGTGAGAATGAAGCCCACGGCGTCGGACGGATTCACGGCGGGCAAATCCTGTCGCGCAAAATACATGCGCGCGTAGCCGGCGGCCGTCTCGTCCGAGCCAATGCGCCAGAAATCGGTACCGGGTGCGCCCGCCGGCGCCGTGCGCAGCATGACCCCGGAGCAATCGAACGCAGGGCCGCCGACAAAACACTTCCCGGGCGTTTGGGCGTAGCGCCGATTGATGGCAAACGCAACTTCGGCGCCGGGCAAATGCGGTGTGGCCGCAGCCGCCGACGTCGGCACCCACACTACTGGCGCCGGTTCTTTCGCGAAAGGCGCGCCAGTGCAGGCGAACGACATCGCCAGCACCGGCGTCATGAACCGCCGTGCCGTTTTCCCCATCCGGATCAACATGGAACACCTCGCGTGGGAGCCACGCTCCCTAAACGTGATTTCGACGGTTTCGAGGGAGCGTTGCGCCCGACGCGCGTGCGATGTTCAGGGCGTCACACCGATGACCTGAAGGTAGTCCGCTTCGTTGCGTCCCTTCACGTTCTGCTGTTCATCCGGTCCATTGAGGTCGTAGGCGTTCGCTGTGCCCGCGCCGATCTGCTGGCTGGTCCAGAACTGGTACGACAGCCAGCCCATGTATTGCGCCACGGGGCCGGAGCTATGGAAATAGGTCGTCCAGAATGCCTGCATGTCCGCCACCGTCGGCACATTGAGTCCGGCGGCGGCGCAAGCGACGGCGGCGCCCGCAAAGTTCTGTGACGGACTGACGAAGTGCATCGTCTTCAGGTTGGCGACCGTCACCGCATACGATCGCGTTTCGTTGCGGCTGTCGGTCGCGGAGATTTGCGCCGACCCATTGCCCATGACCGTAACGAAGCCCGCGCTATCGACAATCGCAACCTGAGCATCCGCGCTCGCATAGGTGTACGGCGGCGTACCGAATTTCGCCTCGCGCAGGAACCTTGCGTAGTCCGGCACGGCCACCGGCGGCTTCTCGTTTCCCACGATGTATCGGTACTTCGACATGTCGACGCTCAGCGGCGCTTCGAACGCTTCCCCGATGTACAGAACGAACGGCTCGGACGGGCTTTGCGACGTGCCGCGCGTCACGGTGTAGGTGAGCGTCGCGGACTTCTCCTTGTTGAGGTCCGCGTGATTGCGCGGTACATCGAAGACATAGTCCTGTTGCGGCGTGCCGCCTACGGTAACCTCCCTCTGGAACGGTGCAGGCGCGCCACTCGCATTGACCCAGCGAAACGAGATCTTGTCGCCTTCGGCAATGCCCGGATACGGGCCGATCACGACCTCGATGAAATCGCCGACGATATCTTCCGGCACGAGCGAATTTCCGACCGCTTCCGGCACGGTGACCAGAGGCAGTTCTCCCACCGGTTCCAGCACGCGAATTTGCAGAGGATTCGATTTGATCGTGCCATTCTCATGCCCCGTCACCACGGTGTGCAGCGTGATCGTCGTGCCGGAGAACTTCTGCAAATCTTCTCTGAGAATCGTGAAGGGCACCGGTTGTCCGACCTGACTGGCGTCGGCGATGCGAACGTACGCTTCCCACGTGGAGTCGTTGATATCGATGAAGACGTATTGCCCGACATTCATTCCCGCATACGGCTCAACGATTGCAAGCACGCCTTCCTCGGGTACGTCCGCGAGATTCAGCACGCCGTTGACGACGCCTTGGATCGCCGGGGGGTCGACATCGCCCGGCTCGGGCACTTGTTCACCGATGGGAACGAGCCCCACGTCCGACGTTTCTACGACGACGCCGTCGCGCCTGACCTCGAACCATACGGAAACCGTGGTGCCTTCGTTCGGTTTGATTTCGGTGTTTTCCACACGAAATCTGATGGGAAAATCCGCGGCAGGCGCGGTCACGGGAAAAGCATCGTCGTAAAGACCGGTGACCTTCGCGTCCCACAGGATCCAGACCCAATCGCCCGCCTGACTGCCCGCGTAGGCGGGCACCCTGACGATGGTTCTCGGCAAATCGGGATCGAGGATGCCATCCTCCAGGTCCGGGAACTCCGGCGGCGGGTGATCCGCCGTGATGACCGCCCGACGTGTGCTCACCTGCGTCATCTGCGCACCTGTGCCTGCGGCCTCACCCGATGCCGCTGCCTTGGCGCGTTGCGCCGTTGGAATCGTCGTTGCCATGATGCTCTCTCCTGAGACTGGACTCTCAACCGTCGCTGTCGGGTGCCGCACCTCTGCGCGCGCGACACCGACGACCGCCGTAATCGTGGCGAACCGCGATGCTCACACCCTCTCCAACGCAGCGCGACGCATTTGATATCGGGTCAGTGCGCGGCCTTGCGGCGAAGTCCGATCGACTGTGGAACCGGCGACTTCGTAACGCACGTATCGGTTCAGCAGATCCTGTTGCGCTGGCGTAGGTGTCCCGCCACCGGCGGCGACGCCCCAACTCACGATCCCGCCCTTTGCCGGAATCGCCGCGAACCCCTGACTGTTGGCGTAGATCGCGCGGATATCGACCAGCAGATGTGCCACCGCTGAGGCGTCTCCGCCTCGCGCCGGATCGCCCCACACGACGACTGTGCCGTCTCGCTTGAGTCCCGCAAATGCCGCAGACGATGCGGCAACCTGAACGAACTGTTCGAGCGCCACGCCATCGGGCAGCGGGTGTCCGTAGTCGATCGTCGCTTTCGGAGGCCCCCACGTCACGACCTGCCCGTTGGCGCGTCGCGCACAAAAGACCCGAGTGTTGGCCACGACCTCGACAATGTCGTTGTAGATCTTGACGGCTTCTTCGACCGCCCCGCCAAAATCGGGCTTCCCCCACGCCATCACTTTGTTTTCCGTAGTAATGACGGCAAATGCGCACGACGTTGCCGCCGCCAGTTCGGCAATATCACGTGCCAGGGCGACATCGTCCTTCAACTCCCCGCCGTTGTCGCCCAGGCCCCATGCAATGAGCGTGTTGTTGGGGCGCAGCGCACAAAAAGCCTGTGTATTGCCGAGCACATCCGTCACGATTTCATTCTCGATGAGCTCCGGGATAACGCCACCGTTTGCGACGGTTCCCCATGCCACGATTTCCCCTCCCTTACGCAGGCAACAAAAGGCGTGAGAGTTCGCGATGATTCTGTCAGCATCGTTCACCGTCAGGGCATCGCCTTCCACCACGCCCGCTGTCGCGGCGTTGCCCCATGCGCCCAACGTCCCATCGGTGCGCACGTAGGCGAAGGCCCCGAGGTTGCCGACAACGCGAGCCACATTGGCCGGATACGGTATTACCGGGGCGCCGTTCGCGGGATTGCCCCACATCACGGCACGCCCATCCGCCAGACGCGCGGCAATCGCGTGATGCGTCGTACTCAACTCGACGGCTGTCATGCCCATGAACGCCGTGTCGATATCGCCACCGTATAGATCGTTTCCCCACGCGTAGGGAGCACCCGTCGAGAACAGCGCACCGAACGCCGCCGTCCCCGTCGCCGTATTGGCGTCGATCCCCGACCCGGCCACATGCGCGGGAAGAATGGACGTCGACGCCGTTTCGGTTCGCACATGCAGCAGGCGCCACGGTTCGCTATCGAGGAAAGAGGCGCCGGACTTGGAAGCCGTATCGCCGTCATACCGCCACTCGGCGATGATGTCCTCGCGCTTGTCGGCGCTCACGGCGCGCATGTACTTCGATCCGCCCGAGTTGCGCATATCCCCGGTGCTATTGCGCGCGCCCAGCACGATCAGGTCCCCTTGCGCGAGTTCACGGCCGACTTCGTACGTCGCCCGAGGCGAATCTTCGGTCAACCCCGACGCCTTTCGCAGAATCGAATACTTCACCTCTACGACCGTGCCGTTGCTCTGTTCGACGGTGGCCTTCGGAATCCGCAACTCGATGGCGCCCCCGACGTCCTCGGCCTTGATCGTGTAGTCGGGAACCTGATGATCCGTTACGCCTTTCCAATACACGATGACGATATCGTCCAGCGCAAAGAGCGCGGTCTCGTCAATGCGTACGGTCGCCCCATCGGCGGGCACATCGTCCGGGTTCAGGTTGCCCTCATTGGCGTCCGTCATCACCACGGCGGGTAACTCGGACTGTTCGATCACGAATGGAACCGCCGCGCCCGACGCCACCACATCGTCGTTGACGATGAGGTCGTAAGTGACAGTCACGGTGCTGTCGAGGCCAGCGTCGACGATGTCGAAGGGCACGGTAAATTCGATGTCCTTCGCGCCCCCGCCGACTGGCTTTTCCTGCGTGAAATCCGCATCGGCGTTCGTGCTGCGCCACGTCAATCGGATAGTGTTTCCGAGTTCCATATGCTCAGCGTCGAACGGCACGACCACCTTAGCGCCACCCGCGACCTGCCGCGGATCCAGCTTGCCGTCGACGACCGCAGGAATTCGCGGCGGCGCCAGTTCGAGCCCTGCGTCGACGACCGTCACCCAGAGGGCATCCGACGTGTCGTTGACCAGTTTGCCCTCCACGCGATAGGTCACCGGCACGGTCTGCCCCACGAACGGCCGAAGCGCTACGACTTCGAACGCATCGTCGATCGGCTTGCCTTCGGTCTCATCGCTCACATGGTTCGCCAGCGTGAGTCCGTCGTCTTCGTTCCCGGAGCCTGGTCCCCAGTCGATCCAGACCCTGTCGCCACTGCTCATTCCCTCGTACACGGGCACGGTTACGTCGGCGTATTTCGTCAATGCACCAAGGTTTAGCTCCCCCGCCTCGTTGACTTGCGCCATCGTGGGCGCCGGCATTTTTTGCGGCTCGATGCCCACGCCAAGTTTCAACACCTCCGAGCGAATGACCGTGCTGCCGCGCGTGACCGTGTAGCGCACGGGGGCGATGCGTCCGAGCCAGGGATCGACTCTGTCCTTGGTCATTCGCAATCGAATATTTTCCGGCACACTGATGACGACCCGATCGGGGTAATAGCCATCGTCCCCGGGTTCCCCCCAGTACATATCGACGATGTCGTTCGCCTGCATGTCCGCATGGAGCGGAATCACCGTTCGAATGCCCCGTTGATAAGCCTCTTCGGGCAGATAGTCGCCGTCTGCCTCCTCGACATAGGGGGCGGGCCAACGTGGCTCCGTTTCCGGTTCGCCCACGATCAGGGTGAGTTCATCGGAGACGTCGAACACACCGGAACCTTTGATTTTCTCGACCTTGTAGTACACCGTCACCGTCGAGTCTTTGAAAAACTCGACTTTGGCTTTGGGCACGTACATCTCGGTGACCGTGTCCACGTAGTTCTGTGAGATGTAAAAGTCGTCGCTCTCCTCGGCCTCCGTGCCTTCGCCGAAGTAAATCCAAACCGTGTGACCCTCCGCCATGCCCTCGTATGGATCAACGCACACGGTAATATCGACGTTGATGTCGTCCGGATCGATCACGCCGTCGGGCGCCTCCTTGACCCAAGGCGGCGGCAACGTGTCGCCATCGTTCAGCGGCTTGACTTCGACCAGCGTTGTCTCGGACTCTTCACGTGTTCCGCCTTGCGGAGTCACGGCATAGATTGCGGTCACGGTATCACCTCCATTGGCATTGATTTCGAGCACGCCGCGCGACACGGTGACTTCAACGTCGCCCACGGTTTCGATGTTGAAGTCACCGGCGTCCTGACCACCCACCGACTGGCCCAGCCAGAACCACTCCAGACGATCGCCCACGGCCATGCCGTCCCATTCGGGAATGGTGTACTTGGGGCCGTTGGGCACTTGAGCCGGGTCGAGCTTTCCGTCGACGACACCCTCGATCGTGGGGGCAACGTAAGGCGATGCCTGCGGGGAGGCCGAGCGTGGCGTCGTGCGCGTTGGTGCTTTGCTTTTCGTGTCCATCGCAATGCCTCCCGATTAGCCGACGACCAGCGTTTCGTGCTTGCGACGGTAGATCGCGAGCGCCTTGCCTTGCGCCGACGTCTCGGACAACGCGTTTCCCGGCGCTTCGTAGCTCATGTTCTGATTGAGTGCGTTTTGCTGCTCTGACGTCGGTGTGCCACCGCCATTCGGAATCCCCCATGTCACGACCACGTTGTCGTCACGAATCGCCGCAAACGCCTCGCTGTTGGCGTACACCGCGCGGATGCCCACCAGAAGGTGCGCGACCGCCGATGAATTGCCGCCGAAGGTCGGATCGCCCCACGTGACGACCCGCCCGTCTCTGAGCAGGCCGGCGAATGCGCGGGCCGTGCCGACCACCTGAATGAAGTCGTAGGCGGCCCAGGCAGGCGGGAAGTTGTTGCCCCGGTTCGGGTCTCCCCAGCACACGACGTTGCCGTTCTGCCGACGCGCACAGAACGCGCCCCAGGTGGCGACGATTTCGACGCAATCGGAAACGAGCCTGGCGGCCTCCGAGAGCGCGCCGCCGTGGGTGTCCGGCCCCCACGCGATGATCTTCCGGTCGGTAGTAATGACGGAAAACGCGCGTGACGTCGCACTGCCAAGCGATGCGACGTTCGTTGCAGTTTCGGCGCCGTTCTTCAATACCCCGCCGAAAGCGTCATCCTTCCACGCGGCCAACGTCCCGTTTTCGCGCAAGGCGCAGAACGCCCCGAAGTTGCCCATCACATCCTTGAACTTCTGCGCAATCAGCGCCGGCGGCAGTTCACCGCCGTGCGTGGCCGGTCCCCACGGAACGAGCTCACCACCCACGCGTCGGCAACAGAACGCCCAGCCGCTGCCGACGACCCGATCGGCATCGTTGACAAGACTGGCGGCGTCGTTGAGCTTACCGCCCTGACTCTCGCTACCCCACGCCTGCAGGGTGCCGTTGTCCCGGATGGCGGCAAAGGCCCCCGCATTGCCCACCACGCGTCGAATGTTGACCGGTATCGGCGTGACTACACCTCCGGTGTTCGACTGTCCCCACACGGAGACCGTACCGTTGCTGTGACGCGCCGCCATCGACGAAGGGGACGTGCTGATCTCGACGAACCCGGCATTGCCGATGAGGTTGGGGTCGATGTTCGCGCCCCAGCTACGATGTCCCCACGCGTACGGCCGTCCCAAAGTCAGCAATGCGCCGAACGCCGCTGCTCCCGTGGTCGATGCACTGTCGGTGCCGCTGCCAGAGAAATGCACCGGCAAAACCGACGTAGCGGCATCCGCCGTGCGCGCATGGATCACACGCCACGGCTGGGTATCGAGGAACGACGTGCCCGTCGCGCCCGACAGATCGCCCTCGTAACGCCACTCCGCGGTAATGTCCTGGCGCGTCGCCGTGCTGATGGCGCGCAGGTAGCGCGGAGAGCTCGATGCACGATATGCCGCGCTGCCATTGCGCGCCCCCAACACCGTCAGGTCGCCCTTGCCCAGTTCGCGCCCGACGGTGTAAGTGGCATCAGGTGACGTTTCCGTCTCTCCCCCAATCTTGCGCAGGATCGTGTAGTAGACCTTGACGACGGAGCCGTCGCTGCTCTCGACGTTGCTCTTCGGCACCATCAGCAGCAGGTCTTTGCCAATATCGGTCGGTTGAATCGTATGCGGTACCTGATACGGCGGAACGCCCTGCCAGTTGAGCGTGACAACGTCGTCCACTTCGAACCTGGCCGACGCATCGATCGATGCCGTCGCACCTTGCGGCGGCACGGCGTCCGGGTCCAGATTGCCGCCGTTCGCTTGCGTCATCACCACCGCAGGCAACTCGGTCATGCGGATGACGAAGGCCGCCGCCGCGCCGCACTTCATAGGACACGTTCACGGTGCCGTCGATCCCGGCCTCGAGGTACTCGAACGGCACGGTGAACTCAACGGTGGCGCCACCGCCAACGGGCACTGTATTGGAATAGTCGCCAGCATCGTTCGAGCAATCCCACGTCAGCACCACGTCGTCGCCACGCGCCATCGCCTCGTTGACGTCCACAATCACTTCGACACCGCCCGTGACCTGACGCAGATCGAGTTCACCGTTGACGACGGCAGGAATGCGTGGCGGGTCGAACGTCGCGGCATCGCGCACGACCCCGAACGTGATCGGATTGGACTGCCCTACCGGGACATTCTGCCGGAGCACCCGATACGACACGTCCACCGTCTGGTCTATATACGGTTCAATGTCGACGAGGCGGAAGTAGTCCTCGACTGGCTGGCCGACCATGTTCTGGGTGATTTGCACTTTAACGGTAACGCCATCGTTCTCCTCGCCACCCGCCCAGTCAAAGTGCACGTAGTCGCCGATTCGCATGCCGTCGTACGCGAGCGCCCGCACGTCCGCGCCATAGGTGAGATCGGACAGATTGAGCTTGTCGTCGATCACCTGATCCATTTCCGGATCGGCCAGATCCGTCGGCACGAATCCCACATTCAGCGTCAGATGATCGGAGTGGATGATGCCGCTTGCCCGAGTGACCGTGTAGCGAATCGTGACCGTTTCTCCCTTCCAGCGATCGACAATCGCCTTCTCCACGCGAAATGGAAAATCCATCGGTACGCCCACGACCACACGGTCCGGGTACGTTGGCTTGCCCGCCCCCTCCCAGTAGAGATCGATGACGTCGTTGGCCTGCATGTCCGGATGTTGGTGCACGATGGTCTGCACGCCCCGCTCATAGGCCCCCTCGGGCAGATTGCCATCGATGGATTGCGGCACGCTCGGCGCACCCCAGCGCACGGGTCGGCTGACGTTGAGCACAAGGTCTTCCGAGCGCTCCTCCACGCCAGGGGCCTTGACGACCCTGTAATACACCGTCACCGTCGACGTATCGAAGTACTCCACCTTGGCCTTGGGCACGTACATGTGAATCGGCTGGTTCAGGTTCTGGTCGGACACCAGAAAGCTCTCGATTTTCTCGCCGCCTCCGGTGCCCTCGCCGAAGTAGACCCACACCGTCTGACCACTTGCCATACCCGGATAGGGGTCCACTCTGACCGTGGCGAACTCATCGATGTCGTCCGGATTGAGCGAATCGCCCACCGCCTCTTCCACGACCGGGGGCGGCAGCAGGGCATCGGATAGCGGCAAGATTCTGACCTGCTTGGTTAGCGATGCCGAACGGCCGCCGCCAGCGTAGGTGACTTCGTACAAAACGTTGACCGTATCGCCACCGTTGGCATTGATCTCCAACACGTTCCGGTCGACCCGTACCGTGACGTCGCCCACGGCTGTCACGTCCTCCAGGTCCGATTGCTGACCGCCGGGCGACGTGCCAAGCCAGAACCACCGAACCTCGTCGCCCACCGCCATGCGCGGCCATTCCGGGAGGGTCAATTGCGGGCCATTCGGCACATCGGCCGGATCCAGTTCGCCACCACGCTCGCCTTCCACGATCGGTTGCGGCAACGCCTGAAGCGCAAGCACGGTGAGCGCCAAATGGTCCGACGTTCGTGTGCTCACACCCGACTCCACGGTGTAGAGCACATCGACGCTCCCGCCCGCAATCGGCGCGATTTTCGAGTAGGGCACATTGAAACTCACCGTGTTGCCGATATGTTGGGGTTCGAGGCGCTTCGGCTCCGTATGCAATAACGGATCGCCGCCTGCCGTCGTTCCCTCCCAGCGCAACGTGAGCAGGTCGCCGATCGCCATGCCGACCCACGGCGCGACATCGACATTTGCGCCGGCCAATACCGCTGCGGGATCGAGCGTACTGTCGCTCGCTTCGCGCACATCGGGAGCCGGCAGCGCCTGAGCCGTGCCCTCGATGGTGAACGCCCGACGTCTTGAGCGGCCTTTATCCACGCCACCGACTTCGACACGGTAGAACACGGATCCATCTCCGGGAACAGCCTCTCCGACCTTAACGTTCGGGATGTCGAAGCTCACCATACCGTCCCCGCCCAACGTCTTCGTCTCGGAATGCGAGACCTCCCATCCATCGAACGAGCGCCCCTCGAAGATGATCGTTACGTCGTCACCCTCGGCCATGTCCCCGTTCTGCGTGACGATTGTCTGGACGTCCTCGCCGTTCAGTGCGTCGTAGTCCAGCACACCATTATTCAAATCCGGTAGCAAGGGCGCGATGTAGAGCGTGCCACCGACGTCTACTTCGATGAACGACGGTGCGGCGCGCCCCGACCAGTTCGACACCACGTCCAGAATTTCGTAAGTCACCGCAACGTTAGTACCATCGCCCACTTTCTCGATCACGGCCTTCGGCACGAGCAATGTCAGCGGTTGGTCGACTTGCGTCTCGTCGATGGGGTCGAACTGCGTTCCCTCGCTTGCCCAGAACAGTTTCACCCGATCCCCTGCCGTCATGTTGTCCCAGACAGGGATCGTGACCGGGATACCTTCGTCCGGAATCGGCGCTTCGATCGGCCCATCGGGCAGGATGACTTTCGGCAAGTTTTCGTTCAGCGGAAAGGTCGACGGATCGGGATCGTTGCCGCCGGGGACAGTCGTTTTCACGAGGACCTGTATGACCGGGGACGGCTGTGGCACCGGATCGCCGAACGACGAAATCCGGTGATACCAGACATCGATGAGTCCATCCTCGACCCGAATCACGTCCGTCACAGGAACGTGCATCTGCCAGTTCGGATCGGTGTGAAACTCAATGATGATGACGTCGACCGCCAGTTCCTTATCGCCCCAATACAGTTCCAGCGTGTCGCCCGGCAGCATCAGCTCGTTCCACGGCACATTCACTGCAATGGATTCGTCGAGATTGGTGTAGACGTCCTTGCGGCGAATCCCGCCGTTTGCCTCCGCCAGCGGCACGACCGGCGCCTGAAGCTGCCGGCTCTCGTTGGCGCCACTGGCTTCGCGCCGGGAAAACTTGTCGCGGGTGTTCATGATCGACCTCCGGTGTGCTGCGAGAAGAAGCGAGCCCGACGGCGATTGCACCGAGGCCGGCGAATAGAGACACAGAGTTCCTATCTCGCCACCGGAAACGTCGCCCGCCAACTGTCAACGTTGACAGGTCGTGAAATGGGGAAGGCTGGCATGCGCCTGTCAACGTTGACAGTTACCAATCGACACGCTCGGCGCGACACTCTGCGAACGATTTGCCCACCGAGTGGAGGTTCACATGAATATCAAGCGCAAGGCACCGGCAACGAAAGACGAGACGAAAGCACCGACCGAACCGGCACCACAGGCCGACATCGACCAGACATTCGTTGCACCGAAACCTCCCGATTTCCCGGACGACGCACCTCCCTTCAATCTGGTTAAGATCGAAAAATTGACTGAACCGCTGCAATTCCGGGGACCGCTTTACCCCAAGATGTACGCCGGATGGTATTTCCGGGTCTACTGCGATGGCGAACTGGACCAGACCGAGCATTTCGTAACGGATGACGACATCGCGAACAACTATGTTGCGATGCAGCTCGCGCCCGATGTGTACGTAAAGGAAGACGGCCTGCACTCCTTCACATGGGACTGCCATAGCGACATCGAATTTGACTATAGCCCTGCGGCCCCTCCCACCTTCTACACGCTCGACACCGAAGCGCCCGGCCTGCCCATGTTGGGAGAGCTGGAATTCCCGGACGACGTCCATGAAAACGGCCTGTCGGATGTCCGGCTCACCGAGCTGGGCAATGTCCTCCCCGGCGAAGTGCCGGGGTACTATGACCGCCTGCCGGGCGACGTTGCGGTGGGCATTGTGCGTAATCTCGACAACGAAGAGGAACGGACCGCGCCGCATCAAATCAAGTGGGGAGAGTCGACCCAGCCGTTCGCGCTTGAGTTCACCCGCGCGATGCTGACGACGTTGGGCGACGGACTGCTGACTTTCACCTACGAGATCACCGATATCGCTGGCAACACCAGCGAAGAATCGGAGCCGGTGACCCTTGAAGTTTTCCTACGCCCCGGCATTGAGGATCTGGAACCGCCGATTGTTCCGCTCTTCGACGACGATGACGATACCGCCCCCAACATCAAACTGATCGACGAAGCGGATGCCCGCACCCCCGTCGAAGTCCATATTCCGGGGCACGCAGAAATCGAGACAGGCGACGTATTCGTCGTGTGGTGGGGAACGCGCGAACAACCGCAGGTGACATTTACCGGTGCGGATGGCGACGAGGACGTCATCCTGCAAATCCCGATTCCTTACGGTGAAGTCAGTGGCGAGTGGGGCGATGCGCAACAGGATGAGGACGGATTCGCAACCATTCCGGTGACCTATGTCGTCTATCGCGCCAACAAGGAACTCGGCCGCCCCGCCGCACCGCACGATGTTGTGGTGAATCTGAGTCAGGCCGGCGGTGTGGACCCCGACCCGGAAACCCCGGAAAACGAGGCACTCGGATTCCCTTATGTACACAACTTCGGCTGGCAAGACGGTGATCGTGTCAATCACATTCCCGACGCGACCCTCGAAGAGGATCATAAGTTTTACGTGCCATTTTTCACGGTGAACCCCGACGGCACACCTTCGGGTATTGCCGCGCTGAAGCGGGGCGACAATGTGATCGTCACGTACAACGGCACCGCATTTGACGAGCGCACGGTATCCGGGCCAGAGGAGATTGCGGAGCAGGACATGGAATTCGATCTGCCGTGGCAGACCGTCAAGGCCGCCGGCAGCGGGATAATGCCGATTCAGTATTCGGTCATTCGCTACGTCGGTGTCAACCTTGAGGAGAATGTCTCCGTCTCCCGGCCAGCCGATGTCGAAGTCGAAGATAGCACGGACATTCCGGGTGGGCCTGACGGACTTTTGCCCGCTCGCTTTGACAGGCAGCACGTGGTCTGGGGCCATGTAAGCGAGGAATTGCATGCGCCGCTCACGGTGAAAGCCTATGTGGGTATGCGGCTGGACGACAAAGTTCGCGTCCACGTCACGGCAAACGAATACGATCCGCCGACGGGGGTAGACGGCCCTCCCTATCCCCGGGCCGAATGGGGTGGGGATGCAGGGTTGAACCCGCACGATTTCTATCTGTTCGAGCTCGTCGTCACACCGGAAAATCTCGATAAGGACCTGAAATTCGGATGGCCGCTGGAACGCGCCGAGTGGACCTACGATTACGGCAAGGCGCGCATCACTTACACCGTCACGCGTCCGGATGGCACGCGGGCACGGGCCCCGGCGGACACCGATCAGCGCACGGACATGTCCGGGCGCGGAAAACCGCCGGAAGAACCTGCCGGGTCGAGGTCGGGGCGCATGACGTATTCGGAAGCGAAAAAGGCCGGGGCAAGAAACTCTCCCGAACGTCTGGCCGCGCTCTCGGAATTCGTCAGGCAGTATCGCTCCAGTCCAGGGGCTGCCGAGCGGTTGCGGCAACGTCGTATGGCAGCGCTCAAGGCACGTCCTGTCGCGCCGCCGGCGGGCAGAAAACTCACGTCGGTCGAGAAGAGACTCCGCCATATCGCGTTGCGTCCAATCCCAAAAACGGAGCAAAAAGCGTAACATCAGGTGAAACATAGTGCGCAGCCCAATGCGATTCATGCCGGACTGCGCACCATATCCACCTTTCCCACTCCGCCGGGACGCGCGTCGTCCTGGCGCTTTCTATGGTCAAGTTCCTGATCGGCGGGATCGCCGGCTTCGATACGGATACTTTCGCGCTGGTCTCGCGGCTGGACGACACACAAAGCGTGCCGCTCGGTGCCGCAGCAGGGCGCTGCCTCCAGGTCCTGCTGGAAGCCGACGGCGAAATCGTCACCAAAAAATCATTACTCGCGCAGGGCTGGGAACAGTACGGTGCGGTCGTCTCCGACAACAATCTCAGTCAGTCCATCGTTCGCATTCGCAAGGCGCTGCAACAACTCGGTGTCGACCCCGCCGCACTGATCACGTTACCTCGTATCGGCTATCGGATCACGAGCGTCGAACGTGTCTCACCGCACACGATCGGTCAGTTGCACGTGCCCGTTCACGACGCTACCGAGCCGCCTCCCCCCTCCGACGCCAGGGAAATCACCCAAAAGTCGACGCCATCCGATGAAATTCCGCTCGCTGACGTGGCCGTTGTCGAGGCGGAGAAAATCGACGCGTCGTCGCACCATCGGGTGCGTCTGGACAGTGCGATTTTTGCATGGCTGGCCGGTGTCGCATTGAGCACCGGTCTGGCGTTATGGGTCATTCCCGCCATTCATGGCGATTTGCGCTCGAACGCGCCCGAAGTTCGATGGGAAGCGCTGGACACGACCTCGGACAATCGGGTCTTCATCTCCCCCCAAATGAAACACGACAAGGCGTTCATCGACGACCGGCTTGCAAGACTGGCTCGCACGCCGCCGACATCGGTCGACGATCTCGAGAGGCGTCTCGTGTACCTCAACGGATCGCAGGGCAAGGATGTCGCCAGTTATTTCCTTTGTCTCGCGCCCATCACACAGCAAGATCCCGATTGCGTGTCGTACCTGCTGATCAATCATCTGACGCCATGAGTTCTACCCCTCTCCCGAATCCAACGCACCGCCGGCGCATCTCCCGACGCACGCTTTGGCTCGGCATGGTCGCCGCTGTCGTCGTGCCCTGGGTCGCTGCGTGGTCGCTGGTGCCGGACAAGCGCATCGACTGGCGCTGTCTTTCCGATATCGAATTCGACACCGTCACGGCCGATGGCAAGCTGGTGCAGGTCGTCGGCACGATGGCGTCGGACTACGCCCGCAACGGCACAGGCACGGCGCGCTTTGCCGGGCGTATTCGTCAGGTCGACACGGTCAACGTCGTTCACCGGATGAGTGAATTCGAGTATGTCGCGCTCGACAGCATGATGCGTGTGAATACGGTTCGCGCGAGCCGGCTGGCGACCGACGACGCGCCGGACGATCTTGTTTTCCAATACGTCTACGGCGGCTTTCGCGCCGGGCATACCGACTACTTTCAGGCCATGCGAACGGGTTCCGGCATGAGTGTCGGATTCAACGATCAGCCTCGCGTGTTCTGCGCTGCGCCCCCGACGACCGATCCTCGCTGATTGCAAAAATTAAAAAAGGCCTGACAGCCGTAAGACTGTCAGGCCGAAGTGCACCAACGGTGCACGATGAGGGGCGCTCGTATGCACTACACCCTTCGGAGACTTAGAAGCGGTAGCGCACCCCCACGTTGACGCCCCACGGTTTATCCAGTCGCTTGCCGATCGAGTAGCTGGCGTCGGCATAAGCCTGAAGCTGCTTCGTCATCTGCGCGGCCAGACCGGCGCCCGCTTCGAAGCGCGTGCCTGAGATGTCGTTGCGCAGGCTGATGCCGTTGGCCGTCACGGAATTGCCATTGGCGAACTCGTGCGTCACGGCAAGCTTCATATACGGCTGGAATGTGCCCTTCGACGTTTCCAACGTCTTACCGATGTTCACGCCCACCGTACCCAGCACCGACAGCGTGCGATCCGATTTGGCATGCATGCCGTTATCGAGGACGAAGTCCGTGCCGCCAGCCCACATGCCGGCGACTTGTGCAAACGGCTCCACGAACCATTGGTTCTGCAATGCAATGGTGCGGCCCAGTTCCGCCGACAAGCCCACGCCGTGCGTCACGAAGTTGGCCTTGCTGCGCACGCCATCGGCCATTCGCACATCGAGTTCGGACGCGAACCGGTTGTACTTCAACACACCGTCGAAGTAATAGCCGTTCTTGCCGAGCCACGTCGCATAAGCCCCCGCCGTATGGCTTTCGATATTGCCGTTGGAACCGGAATTGAAATGAAGACGGCTGTTGCTCGTGCCCACCATGCCGCCGACCAGCCAGTGACCATGCTCGCCGCGCAACACAACGGCATCGCTTCCCATGATCACGCCCCATTGGTCCTGGCTGTAACCCTTGCCCAGCGCGGGCTTCGCGTTGAACTTCGATCCGAACGTGCGTGCCCACGCGCCTCCCGCGTCGCCCTCGCCCAGGCGGACCTCACCCAGACGTGAACGCAGCACGCTGTGTTCGCCGAGCCAGGCCGTGGGCAATGCATTGTGAATACCGAGCACCGTATCCGAGCCCGATGACAGTTCGTCTGTGCGTTCGAGATACCAGGACTGTTCGCCGCCCGACTCACCGGACGACTTGAGTTCATAGGTGTACACACCCGCATCGACCTTATCGCCGACGAGCGAGAAGGTCGCGTCGCCCCCCGCCTGATCCACCAGCAACTGCGTGTCGACGAGACCCTCTTTGCCACTGCTGCTCACGCGCAGTTCGTAGGTTCCCGAAGCCTGCGCATCGTTCACGTTGAGTTTGTCCGCTTCGCCGGTGTCCAGATTCGCTTGCATCGCGAACGTGCCCTCGCCCGAGAGCTTGTCGACATTGAACGTATGCCACGCGCCTTCGGCTGCAGTGCCATGAATGTTTACGATGCCGCCCTTCATGGTCAGATCGGCGATGCTGCTGTCTTCGACGAGATTCCACGCACCGTTGTCGGACAGCGTCAGCTTGTCGGTGCCGATCAGGCGACCGGTGAGCGACCCATAGTTGGTGATGGTCACGTCGTTGTCGACGCGATCGTGAAAATCGAAGTCGCCCGTCAGTTGGCTGTTGTTGACTTCGACGTCGACAGTGATCGGCGCGTCGGCCACCGAGCCGTAACCTGCCTCGATCAACTTGCCGTTGCCCCCGTGAAGCTCGCTCCCGTTAGCGATCACCAGACTCGCGATGAGCGGGGCGCTCTGTTCGAGGTCGTCGATCTGAATGGCCGCGCCGCGCTCGCCTTCCACGCGTGTATTCGACAGATTCAGTCGACTGTGAGCGATTTCCACGCCGGATCCGTCGGTGAGCCCTTCGGTAATCATCGCAATGCCGTGGTTGCCCCCGGCGATCGTGGAATTCGAAGCGTTGAGCGTGGCGCTCTGCAACTGAATACCGTTGTTGGTGCGATGGTTGTTGTCGTTGCCGTCGTGCTGACCGATGATCGTCGATCCTTCTACGGTCACCATCGCCTCTTCACGGATGAGCATCGCGCGACCGATGCCCTTCACGGTGCTGTTTTCCATATGGAGAATCGGCCCATCGCCCGGAATCTCTACGCCCGACTGACCACCAACCATCATGGCGAAGTAATCCAGCGATTCGATGTAGGCGTTGCGCAGCGAGGCCTGACTGGAAACGCCGAGATAAAACAGGCCCTGGGTATCCGGCGTAGTTCCGCCCAAGGTCTTGCCGACCATTCGCAAACCATCGATGTCTGCCACGCTGTTCGAGGCCCGTCCCAAGTGAATGTACTTGGGGTTGCCCGTTGCGCCCGGTTTGATCGTCAGTGTCGAGCCATTGCGCAGGTACCAGCCTTCGTCACCGTAATCGCCTTCGAGGACAACGTGCTCGTTGTCCAGATCGCGCGCGCCGGCCGTCGCGGCAAAACCGCCGAGCGCCACGGCAACCGCGAGACTGATGGCCCGGACAGAATGCAAGGCGGGCGTCATGCCCTTGCTTGTCGTACGCATGTTTGTCGTTTCCCAAAAAAGATAACGACGCGCAGCGTAGGTCAAGCCCCTAACGATTCTGCATATCTACACAGAAAAACACCAATATTCATCGAATTTCATCGATATTCCCCAGGAATCATCGAGTTTTTCGCATTCCCCACCGTTCCAACGATCAGAACGTATAGCGTGCACCGATCTGAAATCCCCAGGGTTGATTGATGTGATGTCCAACGCTGGACTCGACTTCCGAGTAAATCTGAAGGTTCTTGCGCAGTTGCCCCGTCACACCGGCACCGAACTCGAATCGCGTGCCCGACAGATCGTTGTTGAACGAAATACCGTTGACTGTGACGCGATTGCTCGAAATGAACTCCTGCACCAGCGCCAGCTTCAGGTATGGCTGAATGACACCCCCGCCCGAGAGCGACATCGTTTTGCCGAACGCTGCGCCAACGCGTGCCTGTACCGAGCCCGTGTGGTCGGTGTTGGACACCATGCCGTTGGTCAGCGTGAAGTTATCGCCGCCCACGCGCAGGAGCGCCAGGTGTATGTACGGCTCGAGGAACCAATCGTTGGCAAACTTCATGTGACGACCGAATTCAAACGTCGCACCGAAGCCGTTCTCCCCAAAACTACCGTGAGCGCCTTCGCCGTCGCTCATGATGACGTTGGCGTCGTTTTGAAAGTGGTTGTAGCGGGCTACCGTCTCGAAGTAGTACCCGGTGGCGCTCAGCCACGTACCGTACAGACCTGCTGTATAGCTGTTTACGCCGCCCGTGGATCCGCCACCAAAGGAGAGCTTGCTATGGCTGGTGCCCATCAATGCACCAACGAGCCATGTGCCGCCCCAGGCCTTGCCAACGACAGCATCGGCGCCGCCCATGACGCCGTATTGCGTTTGGCGGTAATCCACCCCGGAGACAGGGGTCGCGTGGAATTGTTTGCCGAAGGTACGGACCCAAGCGCCACTGTTGCCCTGATCGGCAATCCGCAGGTCGCCGAGACGGGTTCGCAAGATGGCTTGTTCGCCCGCCCAGACCGAGGGCGCCACACCGGAGATGCCGATCACCGTTTGCGTACCCGGCGTCAAATCGGGACCGCCGGGATCGCCGGGGTCATGGGCGTCCGTGGCAAGCACCCAGTTGTTCCCGTCCTGACGCAGATCGTAGCTATAGACGCCGGCGTCTACCTTGCCACCGACGAGTGAGAACGCCGCGCCGCCGCCGCCCGTCGTCACGACGGTGAGCGGTGCGATCGCCGATGGTTCCGCGCCCGAATTGCGGATGTGCAACTGATAAGTGCCCGTCGCGTTGCCCGTTACCGCAAGCAGATCGCCACTGTGCGTGGCGATATTGGTATTCATCTTGAAGTCGCCGTTGCCGGAGAGCGTGCCAAGCGTGAGTGTATGGAAGGTCCCCGTGCCCGCTGCCGTACCGGAAATGTCGATGGTGCCGCTGTTCATTGTGACGGTCGGCACCGAATTGTTGGCGGTGAGCACCCATTGCGAACCGGAATTCACCGCGAGCGAAGTCAGGTTGGTAAGCGATCCGGTCAGCGTCGTATTGTTTTGCAACGTCAAATTGACGACTGCCGTACCGTCTCCGGTGACGTTACCGGTGAGCGGCGAGTTGTCGATCGTGACGGCCGACGTGATCGGGCCGACGGCGCTGATCAGATTGCCGTCCGATCCTGAAACCTTGGTACCCCCCTCGATCAGAAGCGTTGCGGAGCGGTTCCCGGTTTGCCCCGGTTGGGGTTGAATCAGTATCCCGGCGCCGCCCGTACCGACAATGGTCGTGCCGTTAAGCGTCGTTGTCGAAGACGTTCCGCCAGTTCCCGTCGCCACCCAGAAGCCGTAACGACCTGTCGACGACCCGCCGTTCATGACAACGGTCGAATCGAAGTTGGCCACACCTGCGTTGAACAACCCGCCACCGACCGAGCCAGTGCCGGTACTCATGGTGCTGTTGTTCAGCGTCAGCGTTCCCTTCAGGCTGACTTGCGCCGCAATTGCGAAGCCGGTGATCGTGCTGTTGGTCACGGTCGCGCTCGGCGCAACCGGATTCCCGCCAATCCCGCCAAGCGTAAGCCCCTGCGCCCCTGGGCTGCTAAGCGTCGAGTTTGTGATGATCGCGGACGTGTTCAGCATTTGTACGCCCGCGTTATTCCCGCTTGCCGTGACCGTCGCACCGTTGAGCGTGAGGGTGCTATCGGTATCGACGACGATGGCATTTGTCGCCGCGCCCGGCTCCACCGTGAGCGAACCCGAGTTATGCACCTGCCATTGCTCGTTGGGATCTCCCGGCGCGGTCACGGTCTGCGACACCCCGTCCACGATCCCGGCATGCGCTTGAGCAGCAAGACAAGCCAGCGCAACGCCGATGGCCTGCGCAATCTGATGACGCCGAGGCGTCACGGGCTTTGACGTTTTCATACGGTCCTCCTACGCAACGGCATGACAAACCGACGGATGCGACAAGACCGGCGGATGCCCCCACCAAGCATTCCGCCGAAAACCAAGCCCCTGACCTCCGCAGCCCTGATTCATCCAACCCGGCGGACTGTCGCGCCGCTCGAAAATCACAAGGGGAAACCCCTATGTAATCATGAGGTTGCAGCGTCTTTATTGATTGAACGTTAGATTCAGACGAGCCAAACCGCACCTGTCAACGTTGACAGGTGTCGTGACAGAACTTTCGTGTAATGCTCGGGACGCGGTCGTCCCGGCGCGCGAAGCGTGCAGGGACGACGCAGGAAGGAAAAATGGACGTTAGCGTGAAGCGTCGGGCACAGAGGAAGACGGCGATTCGGACGCCAACTTCGGCACATTCGGCACATTCGGTACGAACGACGGCGTCGCCGCCAACGTCGCGATGATGGTCTCGGCAAGCTCGACCGGATCGACAGCGCTCACGTCGCTCTGCGTCTGCAAGGGTGTCGACTGGCAACGCGGTGTGAGCCGTAGATAGGGCGGCTCGGCAGCGGCGAACAGGGTGACGCTCGGCGCGCGGGTGGTGTGCGCCACGTGCATCAGCCCCCCGTCCGCGCCCACGAACAGCGACGCATTCGCGATGACCCGTTTGGCATCGCGCAAGGTCAGTTCGCCAACGAACGACACCATCTCAAGGTGTCGGAACTTCGCTTCCCTAAGCGCTTTGGCCGCGTCCACCCCGTTGCCGGAACCCAACAGCACGATGCCGGTCGGCAAGCCGGGCGCATGCGCCGCGTCGTACGCTTCGAGGCATTCGCGCCAATGCGCGTAGGTGCGACGCGGCTCGACACCGCCCATCGCCAGTACGAGATAGGGTCCCGACGGCAGTCGGTTCACCACGGCCGGCGGCAACGCCGTCTCTTCCCGCAAATACGGCTTGGCGCGCGCGAAGAGTTCGTCGGGGCCGAGTTGCAAGCCGAATACGTCGTTGACGGCGGCCAGACTGAATTGCGTTTGATTGCGATCCGGGCCGTGGAAGAAGCGAAACAGACACGCGAACGGCAGCGCCCCGAAAAAACGGCGCTTGATGCGAAGCGTCGGGTAGTTGAATTCTTGCAGCACGACCACGTCGTAGTCAGCGGGATTCACCGCCGCCGGATCGTCGTAGACGTGGCGAAAGATGTCGTCGCCCTCGAACACGGCCATCAGCCCCGGGCCGATGAGCAGATCGACAGGCCCCGCGCGATCGCGCAGCAACGCGCGTCCGGACAGGTCCATCACGGCGTCGCCGACCGATGCCTTGCCGCCGTAGATCCACAGCACGCGCGCATCCGGTGCGACATGACGCACCTCGCGACTCGCCTGCCCGCTCAGCGCAAGACGCAAACGGCGGTGGAGGTACTTCTTGGCGACCTTGAACTTCGACGTGCGTTGCAGGAAGACGTCGGGTTCGTGATACACCCACTCATACGGGATACGGGTGCACGGATCGATGAGACTGGCGAAGCGGCGCTGCTGTGACATGGTCGGGTCGAAGGCGAATCGGCCGCCGTGCGGACCTGCCCGATGCATCACTCGGCCGCCCGATTCAATCCGGTGAATCAGCAGACCGACTTACGGGGGCACGCGCGGCGACGCTTGAAGTTCGGAAGTATGCCACGCGCGCAGCCCGCGCCTACACCACCTGGAAGTGGTGCGTGCCGTCGCGACGCAATTGATCGACGAGGCCGAACTCCCAATCGAGATACGCCTGCATCGCCTGCGCCGCGTTGTCGGTGCCTTCGTACGGGCGACGATACCGGTCGTCGCGGGCGCTGGCCAGTCGCGTTTCACCGGACTCCAGCGGCAATCCCGCATGGATCCAGGCCTGCGTGCCGCCTTCCAGCACCACGATTTCCGCGTCAGTCAGACGCCGCAGATCCGCGGCGGCGAAGCGCGCGAGCAAGCTCGAGCCGCAGGTCAGCACATAACGCTGCACCGGTCCGACCTTGCGCAGCGCCTGCCCGAGCCGGGCGCGAATCACGAACCACGCGCCGGGAATGTGTCGTTTGACGTAGTTCACGCCCGAGGTGAAATCGAGCACCGCGAGCTGTCCGGGGGCCGCTTCGTCGATCCAGCGCGCGAGCAGCGCGGGCGTGACCGTGGCGACATCCGGCGCACTCGGCGTGTGCAGCGGCCAGCCGCCTTGTGCACTGCGCGCTTCGGCGCCGTGCGGCTCGACCACGTAGACCGTCCAACCCATCTGCGCGAGCCACGAGCCCGTCATGTCGGCGCGAACGCCGTCATCGTCGGCGAGCACGATCCACGCGCCGCGCACCGGCGCCTGATGGTCGGTTTCCTGCACGAGTTGCCCGCCCGGCGCACTCGCAAAATCGGGAAGGTGGCCCTCGGCATACTCCTCCGGCGTGCGCACGTCGAAGCGATAGACGGTGCGCCCGGGAACATTGAGCGACGGCACATCCGCCAACGCGATACGACGCACCCCCGCCCGATCCGCGACGGCACGCGCCCCTTCGCGGGCGACCGCCAGCGTCGCCTCGCGTACCGTGGTCGGATGCCGACGGTCGGCACCATGCTCCAGCGACTGCCCGGCGAGCGTCCAGCCGATGGTGCCGTTGCGAAGCGCCGCGACCGGGTTCGGCAGACCGGCGTTCACGAGCGATTGCGTGCCGATGATGCTGCGGGTACGGCCCGCGCAGTTCACGATCACGCGGGTGGCCGGGTCCGGCGCGAGTTCGCGCACGCGCAGCACGAGTTCGGCGCCGGGCACGCTCGTCGAGCCGGGAATATTCATCGTCTGGTATTCGTCGAAGCGACGCGCGTCGACGACGACTACGTCGGCGTCCGCATCGAGCAGCGCCTTCACTTCCTGAGCGGAGAGCGACGGCGTATGGCGCAGTCCTTCGACCCACTCGCCAAAGGCCTTGCTCGGCACGTTCACATCGCGGAAGACTTCGCCACCGGCGGCAATCCACCCGTCCAGTCCACCCGCGAGCAGATTGACGTCGGTATAGCCGAGCTTGCGCAGCACGGCCGCCGCGCGCGGGGCGAGGTCCTCGCCGTCATGGACGCCATAAAGCACGATACGGGTATCGCGACGCGGAATGCGCGCCCAGGCCTCGATCTCGACGCGCGAGAGCGGCAGATTCGCGGCCCACAGCGGGTGCGACTGCGCGAACGGATCTTCCTCGCGCACGTCGAGCAATGCGATTTCCTCGCGTGCGAGCAGCGCGGCGCGCACGTCGGCGTAGGTCAGTTCGGGAAAGGGGGCGTCTGTGGCCTGCGGCGGCACGTCAGTCAATTGAACGGACACGGTCATTCCTTGAATTCGTCTGAAGTCGATGCGGTGTGGCTTGTCTTGGCTATCGCCGCATCATTGCTTGTCGGCGGGCGGCGCGGCCTTGCCCCATGGGTTCGGCAACTGCGCGTTGGCGTAGCCGGATACGAAGCCCTTGCGCTCGCCGGATTCGGTGAAGACGCTACGATGTACCGCGCCGATATTCGCGCCGTACACGTGAATGCTGACCGACACCCGGTCGTCGTACGCATTGCTCACGCGGTGAATATCGCCCAGGCGCGGCGACAGCACTTCCACGTCCCCCGGGGCAAGGCGCACCGGATCGCCCGCCACGACGGGGATACCTTTCGCGTCGAGCACATACGGTTGCGAGTGCTCTGCGCCGCGCAACATACCGATCAGCCCCCACACGGTGTGATCGTGAATCGGCGTGCGCTGCCCCGGCCCCCAGACGAAGCTCACGATGGTAAATCGCTGGGCCGAATCGCAATGCAGCAGGAATTGCTGGTAATGATCGGGATGGGGCGTGGCGAACGCGTCAGGCAGCCAGTCGTCGCGCGCCACGAGTTGGGCGAGCAGGCCAGCGCCCTCTTCGAGCAGGGTCGTTTCGTGCGGACGTCGTTCCAGCAGCCGCGAGAAGGCCGCGACGAACGTGCGCAGCGGGTCGAGCGCGTCGTAATCCTGTGCAGGCAAATCGCGCGACAAGGCGATGCCATCCAACACTTCGGTAGTGCCTGTCATGCAGATTCCCGGAAAGCTGCGAGCGCCTGCCGTCCGGCAGCGCTCAGAATGGTGTCGTTTTGCGGCGTGTGGATACGGCTGCACAGCACGTCGCGATGATAGCGCTCCAGCGGGTTGTTGCGCGAGAGACCGTGGTTGCCGGAAAGCTGCAGGGCCAGTTCCAGCACCCGGATGGCATTGCCCGTTACCGTGAACTTTAGCGCACCGCTGGCAATGTCGTCATCGGGGTCTCCCGCATCGGCCGCCTGCGCCGCCGCATCGAGCAGACGCTGATTGACATGCAGCAGCGTGGCGATCTCGCCGACCGTCTCCTGCACGCGCGGCAACGTGGCGAGCGGCGCGCCGAGATTGCCCGGCACCCGCGTGTTGAGGAACGTCACGAGCCAGTCGACGCCGGCGCGCGCCACCGCGTCGTACAACGTGCCGAGCAGCACGCTCATCCACGCCTGCTGTTCGATATGCGCATCGTTGTCACGCTGGCCGATGCCCGCGGGCGCCCATTCGCCGGGAGGGCGGATGTCCACTGCGTTGCCGAACGGCAGATCGATGTCTTCGAGGATGACCTCGTGGCTCGCAGACGCGCGCAGACCGAGATGATCCCAGTTCTGCACGACGCGGATACCGGGCCGATCGGGCGATGCTTCGGAGCCCGCCGGACGCGGCACGAGAAAAACCCCGACGCGCGGTTCCGCTTCGTCGGTGCGCGCCCAGACGCACAGCCAGCGCAGCGCGGGAATCCCCGTGCAATAAAGCTTGCGGCCGGACAGCCGCCAGCCGGTTTCGGTGCGCCTGGCAATCGTCGACGGCAGCCCGCCGCGCGCGGGCGTGCCGAGATCGGGCTCGACGCGCAACGCGTTAATCAACGCACCATCGCGCACGGCGCTCTCGAACACGGCCTGACGCTGCGCTTGCGGCCAGCGCGTGCTGGTACGCACGAGCGAGCGATGCTGGAGATAGGTCATGGTTAGGACGAGCGCCGTGGCCGACTCCCCGGCAGCGACCGCCCCGATGATGCGGCGCGCCGTGACCAGCCCGCCACCGCCGCCACCGGCAGCACGCGGCACGATCTCCGAGATCAGGCCGTGGCGATGCAACAGCGCAAAGTTGTCGAAAGGAAAGCGCGCATCGCGGTCGAGCGACGCTGCGCTTTCGGCCAGCGCGCGCGTAATGGGCGGGAGCAGCGTGTCGAGTTGCGCCGCGCGCACGGGGCCGTCGGCACGCGGCAGCGGCAGCACCGCCCCGGAAGGTGCGAGACCAGAAGAAGCCATGATTTTGGAATAAGCAAATATGCGTTCGACGCAGGGTGCGCCGCTCTACGCAGTGCCCATAGCGTAAGGCCCGGCACGCGCGTGCCCAACCATCCATATCGAATAATCTTTGCGTAAATGATTATTTAACGACCGAAGATTGTTTGCGTACGCTCCCACCCATTCACCGTCTGTTCCGATCGATGGGCGTGTAGCGCAAACCGACCCACGTCGCCGTGCACGCGTCCCCTACCCTACATCAGGAGAGCGTCATGAGCGTCGAGATCATCGGCATGATTCAAAGCAGTAAGCAATCCGAAATACACCCGAAAAGCGGTGCTGCCGTCGACCGAGATTACGTGCGCAATTTCGCGCGGGCTCACGAGCAATCGGGCTTCGACCGCATTCTCGTGCCGCATCACTCCACCAGCCCGTCGGCCACGCTCACGATCGCTTACGCGTCGACCGTGACCGAGAACATTCATTTCATGCTCGCGCACCGCCCGGGCTTCGTCGCACCGACGCTGGCGGCGCGCCAGATCGCCACCCTCGACCAGTTCAGCGGCGGACGCCTTGGCGTTCACTTCATCTCGGGCGGCTCGGATGAAGAACAGCAGCGCGACGGCGACTTTCTCCTGCATGACGAGCGCTACGCCCGCACCGACGAATATCTGAGCATTCTGCGCCGGATCTGGACGGAGGACACGCCGTTCGATCACGACGGCAAGTATTACCGCTTCAAGCAAGGCTTCTCCGAAGTCAAGCCGGTGCAGCAGCCGCATGTGCCGATCTTCTTCGGTGGCGCTTCGGATGCGGCCGTCGCCGTCGCGGCCAAGCATGCCGACATCTATGCGCTCTGGGGCGAATCGCTCGATCAGGTGCGCGACATCACCACGCGCGTGCGTGCAGCCGCCGCCGCGCATGGTCGCGTGCCGCGCTTCTCGGTGTCGTTCCGCCCGGTGCTGGCCGAGACCGAAGCGAAGGCATGGGAGCGCGCCGACAAGATCCTCGCGCAGGCCAAGGCGATCCGCGAAGCCGCCGGCCTGCCGCAAGGCTCGGCACTGCAAAGCGAAGGGGCGCGACGTCTGCTGGCCGCCGCCGAAAAGGGCGCGCGACTGGACAAGGTCCTGTGGACGGAGATCGCCAAGCTCATCGGCGGTCGCTCGAATTCCACGGCCCTCGTCGGCACCCCGGAACAGGTCGCCGACGCCCTGCTCGATTACTACGATCTGGGCGTGACGACGTTCCTCATCCGCGGCTTCGACCCGCTGGGCGACGCCATCGATTACGGCCGCGAACTGATTCCGCGCTTGCGCACGCTGGTCGCCGAGCGCGATCGCCAGAACGAGGCCACGCGCCGCGCGGCCTGACTTGACTTGATTTCGACGCACAGGAGAAACCCAATGGCTGCCGTTCTGCCCGTCGACACCCATGGCTTCGGCCGTACGAATTCGACGACCTCCCCCCCGAACACCCGCACCACGCCGACCGGTCTCGTGCTCAACGCAGCGCCGCAACAGCGATTCTGGTTCGACGCGCCGCCCGTGCGCAGCGACATTCTCGCGGAGCGTCGTCATCGCCAGACGCGTCTGGCGGCCGCGTTTCGCATCTTCGCGCGGCATGGCTTCGATTTGGGACTGGCTGGACACATCACCGCACGCGACCCGGAACTGACCGATCACTTCTGGGTGAACCCGCTCGGCGTGCACTTCTCGCGCATCAAAGTCTCAGACCTGTTGCTCGTCAACGCGAAGGGCGAAACGGTCGTGGGAGACCGCCCGCTGAACAAGGCGGCGTTCGCAATTCATGCGGCGATCCACGAGGCGCATCCGCATCTGGTCGCCGCCGCGCACACGCACTCGACCTACGGCAAGGCATGGTCGACGCTGGGCCGTGCGCTCGACCCGCTCACCCAGGACTCGTGCGGCTTCTTCGAAGACCACGCCCTGTTCGATGACTTCACCGGCATGGTGGTCGACGGCAGCGAAGGCGAGCGCATTGCGCAGGCGCTGAACAAGCCGGACGGCAGCGGCACGGTCAAGGGCGTGATTCTGAAGAACCACGGCATTCTCACCGCCGGCCCGACAGTGGAGGCCGCCGCGTGGTGGTACATCGCGCTGGAGAACGCGGCGCACACGCAGTTGCTGGCGCAGGCCGCAGGTACGCCGCAACCGATCGATGAAGCCACCGCACGACACACGCACAGTCAGGTCGGCGGCCCCGAAGGCGCACTGTATTCGTTCGAGAGCCTTTATGAAGGTCTCGTCGAAGCCGAGCCGGATCTGCTCGACTGACATGGCTCGCTCGGCGCCGTGGCGCTGCCCGACTGGCACGCCCGCGCACTCATACGCACGCAAGCACGCACACAAACATCAGAAATCAACAGGGGAGTCGTATCCATGAAGTTCCGCCACACCGACAAGACCACCCGCGTCGTCACGCCGAACGAAGTGCATGCCGGTCGCCGCAAAGTGCTGCGCGCAGGCGCCGCCGCAGCGCTGGCCGCCCCCGCGCTGTTGCTCGGGCGTCAGGCCTGGTCGCAGCCCAGGAAGCTCACGTTCGCGTGGAACCAGAACTCGTTCTGCCTCACGCCCATCGTCGCTGCGCAGGAGCGTGGCTTCTTCGAGAAGAACGGCCTGCAAGTCGATCTGATCAACTACAGCGGCTCGACAGACCAGTTGCTCGAATCCATCGCCACCGGCAAGGCCGACACCGCCGTGGGCATGATCCATCGCTGGCTCAAGCCGCTTGAATCGGGCTTCGACGTGAAGATCATCGGCAGCTCGCACGGCGGCTGCGTGCGGCTGCTCGGCTCGAAGGCGGCGGGCATCACGTCGCTCGCCGCGCTCAAGGGCAAGACCGTCGGCGTGTCGGATCTGGCCGCACCGGGTAAGCACTTCTTCCAGATTCTGCTCGCGAAAAACGGTATCGACGCGGAGCGCGACATCACGTGGCGTCAATATCCGGCGGACCTGCTGGGCGTGGCTGTCGACAAGGGTGAGATTCAGGCGATTGCCGACGGCGATCCGAACCTGTACCTGCTGGAGAAGCGCACCAACGGCGCCTACGTCGAACTGGCGACCAACCTCAGTGGCGAGTACGCCCGCAAGGTGTGCTGCGTGGTCGGCGCGCGCGGCGATCTGGTGCGCAACGACCGGGCAGCGGCCAGTGCGCTGGCGCGCTCCATCGTGCAGGCCACCGAGTTCGTCAACGAGAATCCGAACGAGGCCGCCAAGATCTTCGCCAAGTACTCGCCGAAGATCAGCACCGAAGACCTGCGCAAGCTGTACGCCACGCTCACGTATTCCCATCATCCGACCGGCGTCGATCTGCGCGACGAAATCGCGTACTTCGCCGACGACTTCCGTCGCATCGGCGTGCTCAAGAAGACGACCGATCCGCAGAAACTCGCGCAGCACGTCTACGCCAATGTGCTCGGCTGACCCTGCGCCCCATGGATAAACGATCATGAGTGCCATTCTCGACAACGCAGCGCTGCGCGGGGCGTCCCCGGCCGGCGCGCTGGAATTGACGGAACACGCCGAAGGATCGACGCTGCGATTGCCTGCGTCGGCGCCGGCGTCCACTTCTGCCTCTGCTTACGCTTCGGCGTCAGCCCCCTCCCTGCCCCGCTTCGACGAGACGCAAATCGATCAACTGTTCGCCGCACCGCGCACCCCGGCCTTGTGGGGCGTCGGGTTCGCCGCCGCGCTCGCATGGGCGGCGTTCGGCTCGCTCACGCTGCGCTGGCCGAATAAGGTCGTCGGCTTCGCCGACTGGGCGTTTACGGAGGAGCTGGGCGTGTTCGCTCTCGTGGTGGCCGCGCTGCTCGCCGTCTTGTCGGTGTCCGGTCGTGCAACACCGCCGCTGCTACGTCTGCGTGAAGCCCTGACGGGCGCGGGACCATGGCTCGTGGCGATCCCGGTGGCGCTCTCGGCATGGGAGATCCTCACGGCGAAAACCGGCACACTGCCCACGCCGTTCTTCGCACCGCCACAAGCGCTCATCGAGGTCTACACGGAAGACTGGCGACGTCTGGGCGACAGTGCGGTCAACACGCTCAAGCTGCTGGGGCTGGGCTTCGGCTTCGGGGCAATTGCCGGCTTTCTGATCGGCGTGTCGATCGGCTGGTCGCGGGCGATCGGCTATTGGGTGCATCCCGTGCTGCGCGTGCTCGGTCCCGTACCGGCCACGGCGCTGCTGCCGCTCACGTTCTACTTCTTCCCGTCGAGCTATTCGGCAGCGGCCTTTCTGATTGCGCTGTCGACGGCATTTCCCGTGGCCGTGCTCACGTGGTCGGGCGTTGCAGGCGTGAACAAGAGCTATTACGACGTGGCGCGCACGCTTGGCGCTTCCGAAGCCTTTCTCGTGCTGCGCGTCGCGATTCCGGCCGCGCTGCCGAATGTGTTCGTCGGCCTGTTCATGGGACTGGGCGCCTCGTTCTCGGTGCTTGTCACCGCCGAGATGATGGGCGTGAAGTCCGGCCTTGGCTGGTATCTCACGTGGGCTCAGGGCTGGGCGTCGTACGTGAACATGTACGCCGCGCTCATCGTCATGGCTCTGCTCTTCTCCGGCGTGATCACGCTGCTCTTCACCGTACGCGACCGCGCCCTCGCCTGGCAGAAAGGAACCGTCAAATGGTAAGCGCCGCCACCTCTTCCCCGACGTTCGCCGGCGCAGATGCCCAAGCGCAGCACGCCCGGCAAGCGCCAACAGTGACCGATCGTCAATCGTCGGCCAACGACACCGGCGCACAAATCGACATTCAGGGTGTGAGCCACTGGTTCGGCTCGCGACAGGCGCCGTTGCAGGTGCTCGATGGCGTCGATCTGAAGGTCGCCCCCGGCGAATTCGTCGCATTGCTCGGCCCGAGCGGCTGCGGCAAGTCCACGTTGCTGCGTCTGGTCGCCGGACTGGAGACAGCCACGCGCGGGGCGATTACGCAGGACGGCGCACCGATTACGCGTCCCGATCCGTCGCGCATCGTCGTGTTTCAGGACCCCACGCTGTACCCATGGCGCACGGTGCGCGATAACGTCGCGCTCGGTTTGCAGGCGCGCGGCGTGTTGGCCAGGGAGCGGCCTCGCGTCGACGCTGCACTGGCGCGCGTGGGCTTGTCGGAATTCGCCGATGCCTTTCCGCACCAACTCTCCGGCGGCATGGCGCAACGCGTGGCGCTGGCGCGTGCGCTGGTGAACGATCCGCGTCTGCTCGTGCTCGACGAGCCGCTCGGCAAGCTGGACTCGCTCACGCGACTGGCCATGCAAAGCGAACTGGTCGACCTGTGGCAACGCGCGGGCTTCTCGGCGCTGCTCGTGACGCACGACGTGGAAGAGGCTCTGTTTCTGGCACAACGCGTGATCGTCTTCAGCCCGCGTCCGGCGAAGATCGTGGCGGAGTTGCGGGTCGACTTGCCGTATCCGCGACATCGTGGCGACGCCCGTATCACCGAACTGCGCCACGAAGCGCTCCGACATCTGGGGCTCGATGCCAGTTGGTAAGTCTCTTCCCGCATTCGCTGTGCGCAGTCCCGATATGCCTGTCACGTCGTCCTTCCTGCGGTCGTCGGCCCGTTCCCCAGCGGAGCGGCGTCGATGACCTCGCCGCCCTCTCATCTCTGGCTGAACGCCCTGTTGCAGGCATTGCAGTTCGTGCAATCCGCGTGGCTTGAGGCCCTTTATGCGCTCGGCATCACCGACGACTCGCATGGCGCGCCTGCCTGGCCGTTCGCGTCTCGCATCGCCGGTGAGAATCTCGTCATCGATGTCTCGCTCGCCCGGCAGTTTGCATGGATGCTCGCGGCGATTGCGTTCGCCGTTGCCTGCCTGCTGATCGCGCTGCTGTGGCGACGCGCCTGGCGCTGGCTCGCGCTCGCCGCCATCGGTGCGCTGCTCGTCGCGCCGTGGCCATCGCCTTCGTTATGGCTCACGGCGGCCGTGCCCACGAGCTTCCATTCGAGTCCGACGGGATTCACGGTGCAGAGCATCGCGCGCGGCTCGCGTGTGTACGCGGCGCAATGCGCGGCATGCCACGGCGCCGACGGACGCGGCGAAGGCCCCCTTGCCGCGACGCTCGATCGCTGGCCGCCGACGATGGCGAGCGCACTGCTGAGCCGCCGCGCGGATGGCGAACTGTTCTGGCACGTGTTGTATGGCATGCGTCGCGAACAGGGTGTCACGATGCCGGGGTTTGCCGGACGTCTCAGCGACCGTGAAATATGGGCTGCGCTCGATTACATGCGTGTGCTCTCGGCCTCTGCCGGGATGGCCGCCGGCGGCAGTTGGCCGGTGCCGATCGCACTGCCCTCCCTTACCGTCAAATGCGCCGATGGCCCGGCGCGTCAGGTCGCGGCATGGCGAGGTCGTCAGCGTGTTCGGGTCGTCGCCGTGGACGCCACGCATCCGCCCCCCTTCGAAGATCCGCGCTTTCTCACACTGCTGATCCGCGACGGGAACGTGCTGGCGTCGAGGCAGCAGGGGCAGGAGCAGGAGCAAGGGCAGCCCGTGCGGGCGGTGCGCACCGTCACGTCGTCGGGCAAGGCGGCGCAGGTCACGCCGCTATTCGGCGCACGGGCGGACTGTATTGCCGACTCGCCAGAGGCATGGCAGGTCTTCGCACAGATTGCAGGCGCGTCGCCGGGGTCGCTGGCGGGCACCGAATGGCTGGCCGATCGCGACGGCTGGCTGCGCGCGCTGGCACCGGCCGGTCGCCGCGGCTGGGCCGATGGCGGACTGATGTGCACCACCTCGACTTCGGCGCCCGACGATGCCACGGCCAATGGCCGCAACGGCCCCGATCCGCTGAGCACCACGCTGCGCCGGATGGACGACGACCCGGTGCGCTTCGTCAAAGGCGGCTTCGTGCATTAGCGCAGGCGACGCGCACATTGCCCGCCGTCTTCGATTCAGGATCAGCACGCGCAACACGCGGTTGACGCGCGGATTCCCACCCTTTCCGATCCACCACAGGCTCCACACCATGACGATTTCCCGACGACGCTTCTTGCAATACGTTACGACGACCAGCGCCGCAGGCACGCTCACCGCGCTCGCCCCGCCGGGCACCGCCTTCGCGCAATCCGGCCGTCAGGTACTCAAGGCCGGCGATCAGAAAGGCGGGCTGCGCGCTCTGCTCGAAGCCGCCGACGAACTCAGGCAACTGCCCTACGACATCCAGTGGACGGAATTCCCGGCGGCAGCGCCGCTGGCCGAAGCGCTCAACGCCGGCGCGCTCGACTGCGGTCCGATCGGCGACGCGCCCGTGATTTTCGCGTTGTCCTCCGGGGCCGCGATCAAGATCATCGGCGCGAACCGTTCGGACGCTTACGGCACCGCCGTGCTGGTGCGCCCGGACTCGACGCTGCGCACCGCTGCCGATCTCAAGGGCAAGAACGTCGGAACGACACGGGGCTCCATCGGCCATTTCGTCACGCTCAAGGCAATCACGGCGGCAGGGCTCTCGCCGAGCGACGTCAACTTCCGCTTCCTGCCGCCGGCCGACACGGTCACAGCGCTCGCGAGCGGATCGGTCGATGCATGGGCAACGTGGGAGCCCTACACGGCGGTGGCGGAGACGACCGGACGCGCACGCGTGCTCGTCAATGGGCGAAGCCTCTGGTCGGGGCTGAGCTATCTCGCTGCGACGGACGCCGCTGTCGCCGCCAAACAGGAAGTGCTGCGCGACTTCCTCGCGCGTGTGGTGCGCGCCCAGGTCTGGTCGTATCAGCATGTCGACGCATTCTCCGCCGCCATGGCGCGCATCATCGGCATTCCGCCCGAAGCCGCGAAGCTGCAGTTCTCGCGACGCGCCACGAAATGGCGCAACATCGACGACGCGCTCATCGCCGAACAACAGCGCACGGCAGACTTCTATTCGCAGGTCGGTTTGCTGCGTCAACCGCTCGACGTCAAACCGACGTTCGACCGGCGTTTCCCCATCAAGGTCTGACCAGGGTTCGATCAGCGGTTCAGTCGATCCTTCGGTCGACCGTTCGGCGACGGTCCGGTCGACGGCGCGGTCGACGGCGCGGTCGACGGTTGCCCAAGACGGTCCGGACGCACGGGAGGTCGAGTCGCCCGATGCGCCGCCCGGCGCCAAGTGGCTTGGCGGGAATTTGACGAAGTGTCTCTGGCGCCTGCGCCAAGGCGCCCGGACACTGGGGACTCTCGTGTCCTTGCCCCATCGGGCCCCAGGCTCGCCATGATCGCCAACGCCACGCTCGACACCCATCTTCTGATCGCCTTCACAGCGTATTTCGTCAATGCCGCCAGCCCGGGGCCGAGCAACCTGGCGATCATGTCCATTGCCGCCAATCACGGCCGACGCCCGGCGCTGACCTTTGCGCTCGGGGTGATGTCCGGCTCGCTCTTCTGGGCGATGGTCGCCATGCTCGGGATCTCGGCAACGCTACTGGCATACGCGCAATTTCTCGTGGCGCTCAAGATTTTCGGCGGTGCGTATCTTCTGTGGCTGGCCTTCAAGTCGGGGCGCGCTGCGTTGCGGCCCTCGTCCTCGGCGACGTTCGTACCGACGGATGCCAACGGCAACCTGTCGCTCAGGCGCCTTTATCTGCGCGGCACGCTTCTGCACCTGACCAACCCGAAGGCCGTGCTCGGATGGATGTCGGTCGTAGCGCTGGCGTCGGGACCGGACGGCGCCTTGCCCGTGGCGGTCGTGCCCGGCTGCGCTGCGCTCGGCCTCACGATCTTCTGCGGCTACGCCATGCTTTTCTCCACACGCACGGCGCGGCGTGTCCATCTGCGCATTCGCCGCGGGCTGGACGGATGTCTCGCGGTCGTCTTCGGCACCGCCGGGTGGCAGTTGCTGACCTCGCGTATGTAAGCGGCAAGCCCCCGAAGGACGAACGGGCTTCGCCTGTGCTAGGGTGACGCCCTACGTCCCTCCACCTTCGTGGCATGACAGCCTGACGACACTCTGCCGCCCGGCTGCAAGCGCTGCGCACACGTTCGCCCATGCTCGATTTCGACGCCGACGCGCTGATGCGTCTCGTAACCACGCCCATGCCCTACGGCAAACACAAGGGCACGATGATTGCCGACCTGCCCGGGAACTACTTGAGCTGGTTCGCCCGGGAGGGCTTCCCGCCGGGCGATATCGGCCGCCTGCTCGCGCTGATGCACGAGATCGATCACAACGCGCTCGGTGAACTGCTCAAGCCGTTGCGCGTGCAGGCCGCGCGCGCGAGGTCATCGACGGCAAGCGACTGACGGCCGGCGAGCGGCCCCTGCGGCTCGCGGCGTCTGATGCAGGCGTCGCTTTGCGTCAGCGTGCAGCAAGCATTGGCGGCAAATGGCGGCTGACCCACTGTGTGCACTGTTCATGCGCACGCGCGAGTTGCAGCACGGCGAGATCGGCCTGCGCCGGGCCGATGATCTGCATGCCCATCGGCAACCCGCGCGGATCGAAGCCGACCGGCACACTGATCGCCGGAAGCCCGGCCAGCGTCGGCCCGATCACCACCTCCATCCAGCGGTGATACGTGTCCATCGGCCGGCCAGCGACGGCCTTCGGCCAGTGCGTCTCGGCTTCGAACGGGAAAACCTGTGCGCTCGGCAGTAGCAGGAAGTCGTAACGCTCGAACAGGCGCGCCAGCGCGCGGTACCACTCGCTACGGTCGGCCGAGGCGCGAAACACGTCGGTCGCGCGCAGTCCTTCTCCGCCTTCCACCTCCCACTGCGCCTCGGGCTTGAGCTTGCCGCGACGTGACGGGTCCGCGTAGAACTCGCCGAGCGAGCCGTTCACCATCCAGTGACGCAGCGTCAGCCAGGTCTGCCACAGCCGCTGGGGCGCGAAGTCGGGCGCACACGCTTCGATCTCGCATCCCAACGCGGCGAAATCCTTCAACGACGCCTCGCAAAGCGCCATCACACCGTCTTCCATCGGCAAATAGCCGCCATAGTCGCCGAGCCAGCCGAGCTTCACACCCTTCACATCCGTCACGTCGCGCTGGAGCGCGCCGGGGAAGTGCGACGCGTCGCCCGCAATGGACAGCGGACTGCGCATGTCGTAGCCCGCCTGCGTGGCGAGCAGTTGCGCGACGTCGGCGACCGTGCGGCCCATGGGACCTTCGGTACTCATCTGCTGGACGAAAACTTCCGCTGCGGGCCCATAAGGCACACGGCCCTGCGATGGCCTGAAACCGTAGACGTTGCCGTATGCCGCCGGGTTGCGCAGGGACCCCATGAAGTCGCTACCGTCGGCCACCGGCAACATGCGCATGGCCAGCGCGCTGCCCGCGCCGCCGCTGCTGCCACCGGCGATGCGCGTGGGATCGTAGGCGTTGCGCGTCGTACCGAACACCGGGTTGTAGCTGTGCGAGCCGAGTCCGAACTCCGAAACGTTCGTCTTGCCGATGAAGATCGCCCCCGCCGCGCGAATGCGCGACACGCTGATGCTGTCGTGTGTATCCGGCGCCGCCGAGGTCAACGGTGAACCTTTGCGCGTGGGCAGCCCCGCGCAAGACGCAATGTCCTTCACGGCATGCGGCATGCCGTGCATCCAGCCGAGATACTCGCCATTGGCCAGCTGGCGGTCGCGGGCGTCGGCTTCGGCCAGCAACGCGTCGGCATCGCGCAGCGACACGATGGCGTTGACGGTGGGGTTGTACCGCGCGATGTGTCCGAGATACGCCTGCATCACTTCGCGACAGGACACGCGCCGCTCGCGGATGGCGTCGGACAATGCGAGCGCGTCGAGGGCGACGATGTCGTCGAGGGAATGTCGTGGCGTGCGGGAAATGGACTCGATGGACTCGATGGGCTCATTCAGCCCGTCGGGCACTTCTGCCACGTTCGGCACGTTCGGCGCTGCGGCCATGTCTGTCTCCTTGGCGGGTGATGTGCTGATGCGTTCCGGTGCACGCGATGCGCGCCTGCTGGCGGACATTGTCGACCAAACCTGCGCGCCGTGCCGAGGTCGGCATATATTATTCACACATTAACGAAATGGCGCGCACAAAAAAGCGCGGTCCCGACGTTCATCGGACCGCGCTTCACTTCCCGGATCGTGGCATCGGCGGATCGGCGGATCACCGAACCACTCACCTGATCACCAAACTGCCGCCGCTCAGTGCGCCAGCGGATCGAGCCCCGTCGACGCGACATCCTTCGACGCCGCCGGCGCCGCCATATAGTCGAGCAGCTTCCTGCCTTCTTCCGGATGCGGCGCCGTCACCGGCACGCCGCCGGCAAAGCGCGTGACCGATTGCAGGGACTCGGGAATCTTGCCTGCGTAGGCGATTCCCTTGACCGGCAGCAGTTCACTGACCTGCTGCAGGCCCATCGCGTAGTCGCCTGCCGCGACCTTTTCGGCCACGGGCGTCTTCTGGACCATCACGGCCTTGCCCTGCATCTGATCGGCAATGCCGAGCTTCTTGAACAGTTCGCGTTCGACATAGACGCCACTGGCGCTATCCGAATACGCCACCGACTTCGCTGCCAGCAGCGCCGCCCTGAGCTTTTCGGGGGTGCCGACGTCCGGCACCGGCTCGCCCGCCCTGACCACGACACCGATGCGTGAATCGGCCAGATCGACGCGCGAATCCGGGCGCACCTTGCCCGCCTTGATCAGATCGTCGAGCGCGTAACCGACCATGATGACGACGTCGGCCGACTCGCCGCGCGCCAGACGATTGGGGATCGCCTCGGGCGCCTTGCCCATCGACGGACCCCATGCCGTGTCGACGTGATCGCCGCTGGCCGCTTCGAACTTCGGCAGCAGCAGCTTGTATGCGGCGGTAAAACCGCCCGAGTTCATCACGCGCAGATCTTCCGCGCTGGCGGGGGCGGCGCCAAGCAGCGCCGTCATGACGACGCCGGCGCTCAGCAGGCCCAGCGCACGGTGCAGACGTCCCATCGAAGTGACTGTCATGGTGTTGTCTCCGTTCGTTATTGTGAATATTGTGGATCCGGCACCGTCGGCTTCAGCCGGCAGCCAGTTCGGCGCGACTGCCCTGCCCGCCGCGGCGGCCACGGTACAGCGCCAGCGTCGCGCAGATCGCACACAGCGCGGCAAAGCTCATCCAGTAACCCGGTGCGGCCTTGTCGCCCGTCGCGTGAATCAGGTAGGTCGACAGCGCCGGCGTGAAGCCACCGAAGAGCGCGGTTGCGAGGCTGTAAGCCAGCGAGAAACCCGCAACCCGAACGTCCGGCGGCATGACTTCCGTCAGTGCCGGAATCATGGCGCCGTTGTACATGCCGTACAGGAACGAGAGCCACAGCAGCGCGACCAGCATGCGCGTGAAGCTCGGCGCCTGCACCAGGAACGAGAGCACCGGATAAGCGCTCACCAGCGTCAGACCGGCAAACAGCAGCAGCACGGGACGCCGACCGATGCGGTCCGACAGCGTGCCGCCGACCGGTAGCCAGATGAAGTTCGACACCCCAACGCACAGCGTGACGAGCAGCGCATCGGCGCTCGACAGATGCAGCACGCTCTTGCCGAACGTCGGCGCGTAGACGGTGATGAGGTAGAACGCGGTGGTGGTCAGCGCCACGAGCATGGTGCCGCCGATCACGACGCCGAGATTCGACGCCATCGAACGGAACACTTCCTTGACCGACGGGTGACGCTTGCGTTGCTTGAATTCGTCGCTTTCCTGCAGCGAGCGGCGCAGCACGAAGATCACGGGCACGATCAGGCAGCCCACGAGGAACGGCAGACGCCAGCCCCACGACGCGATCTGTTGCGCGGTCAACGTGAGCGACAGGGTGAAGCCGAGCGCCGCCGACACGACGATGGCGACCTGCTGACTGGCCGACTGCCAGCTCGTGTAGAAGCCCTTGCGGCCCGGCGTGGCGATTTCTGCGAGATAGACGGACACACCGCCGAGTTCGGCGCCAGCGGAGAAGCCTTGCAGCAGACGGCCGATCAGCACGAGTGCGGGTGCGGCGAGGCCGATCGTCTCGTAGCCGGGCACGAACGCAATGAGGATCGTGCCGCTTGCCATGATCGCCAGTGTCGTGACGAGACCCTTGCGGCGGCCAACGTTATCGATGTACGCGCCCAGCACGATGGCGCCGAGCGGTCGCATCAGGAAGCCCGCGCCGAATACGGCAAAGGTCAGCATGAGCGAGGCGAACTCGCTGTCGGTCGGGAAGAAGACGCGAGAGATCTGGGTCGCGTAGAAACCGAACAGGAAGAAATCGAACTGCTCGAGGAAATTGCCAGCCGTGACGCGCAGGACTGCACCGGCTTTTGAGGGGCGACGCGAAACTGCGTCGTTGGGGCGCTGTGACATGCGCTGTCTCCGTGTTGCCTGCGGCCCCGGGGATAGGACCGCAAATGATCGTCGCATGCGTCTCTGCCAGGGACGTGTCAGGCCGTCGCGGACGCTTTTTTGAAGCCGCCAATGTTGCGCCGGAAGTTCCACGCTTGTGAATTGCAAGTTTTGGAAGGATTGATGCGCACACGCTATCAATCGTAGGATGTCTGATGCACCGACCGAGCGGTAACACGGTACACTCCTGGCCGCGCCGTCGCGGCTTGCCAGCCCGTGCGGTCAAGGGTTTCCCGGTTTTTCCGGACACCGCCGGTGTTCTAACGGCATTCATCCCACCATGTCATGGCGATCAACTTCGATCTGAACGATTTGCAGGCCTTTCGCGCGGTAGCGCAACTCGCGAGCTTTCGCCGCGCGGCCGAATCGATCCATATCTCGCAGCCGGCCTTGTCGCGCCGCATCGACAAGCTCGAAGACGCGCTGGGCGTCAAACTCTTCGAGCGCAGCACGCGGCGCGTGGCGCTGACCAACGTCGGGCGCGCCTTCGCGCGCGATGCGGAGCGCATTCTCGACGATCTGGACAACGCGTTGCTCGGCATCCGCGACGTGGCCTCGTCGAGCCTCGGGCATGTCACGATCGCCTGCGTGCCGTCTGCCGCCTATTACTTCATGCCGCAGGTCATCTCGCGCTATCACAAGGCGTTCCCGCGCATCCGGATCTCGGTGCTCGACGCAAGCGCCAACGAGGTGCTCGCAGCCGTGGTCAACGGCGACGCGGACTTCGGCCTCAATTTCATCGGCAGCCAGGAGCCGAACATCGAATTCAAGCTGCTGTTGCAGGAACGGTATGTCGCTGCGTGCCGTCGCGATCATCCGCTCGCGGGCAAGAAGCGGGTGAGCTGGCGCGAGCTTTACGAGCACGACTACATCACCGTCGGCAAGGTCTCGGGCAATCGTCTGTTGCTCGATCAGGCGCTCACCGGCCTGCCACAGCGTCCGCCCAGCATCTGCGAGACGCAACACGTCACGACGATGATCGGGCTGGTGGAAGCCGGGCTGGGGGTGGCCGCCGTGCCGACCATGGCCATGCCCGGCGCCGACCATCCGGTGCTCACGAGCGTGCCGCTGGTCGACCCGGTGGTCACGCGGCGCGTGGGCATGATCCGTAGCAAGGCACGAGCACTCTCCCCGGCCGCCGCACAGTTGTATCGCTTCGTCGCGGAGATGAAGGCGCCCGCGCGCCGGCGGGCCGGCGGCATGGTGGCGGATGCGGGCGATGTCGCCGTTAGCGTCGACGTGCCGTGATTGCACGTGCGGAAACACTTTGTTACCTGTCTTACGCCGCGCGAAACAATGGGGCGATGGCGGCAGTGTCTGGCGTCTTTATACTTGCGTCGCGTCAATCCGAATCTCTTTCAAGACTCATGTTCAAGCGAATTTTCCCGATGGTGGCGATCGCCACGCTGGCTGCAACGACTTCCCTGACGGCGACGGCCAGTGATATGAATAACGCCCTTGGCGGTGCGCTGGGCGGCGTGGCAGGCGCGGCCGTTGGCGGCGCGCTGGGCGGCAGTACCGGTGCAGTGGTGGGCGGCGCGGTTGGCGGTGGCGCCGGTGGCGCCATGACGTCGAACCGTCGCGAACGCACGGGCGCGATCATCGGTGGCGCGTTGGGGGGTGGTGCGGGTACGGCCGCCGGCAACGCGATGGGCGGCCGCTCGGGCGGCCTGATCGGCGCGGCCGTCGGCGGCGGCGCCGGTGCGGCGCTGGGCGGCAACATGTCCCGCTCCAGTTCGTATGACGACGATCGTCATTACCATGGCAAGCGTCGTGGTCATCACAAGCATCATCATTGATCCGACTGGGCTGACGAACTGCGATAGCGGCGGGGTCGCCCCGGCTTCACGTGCATGCGCCTCGCCAGCTCCGCGTCTCGCACGTTTGGCGCAATTACCCCGTTCCTACGGCAGCCAGCAATCCGCAAGCCGCAGCGCGAAGCTGCGGCTTTTTGCGTGATCGCGCAAGACGTTATGGGTTGCCCGGTTCGCTCGGATAGGGGCCGATGCCGGTCGGGTAGCTGCCGGGAATGAGCATCGACGGATCGAGACGGTCGATGGTCGTGCGGCCCGTCAGCGCCATGGTCACGTCCATCTCCTTCGCGATCACCTCCAGCGCACGCCGCACACCGGCCTCGCCCATCGCGCCCAGTCCGTACAGGAACGGACGCCCGATCAGCGTGCCCTTCGCCCCGAGCGCCATCGCCTTGATCACGTCCTGCCCCGAGCGAATGCCGCCGTCGAGCCAGACCTCCGTATCGCGTCCGACCGCCGCGACGATGTCCGGCAATGCACGAATCGTCGAGACGGCGCCATCCAGTTGACGGCCACCGTGATTGCTGACGACGATGGCGTCCGCCCCGGTGTCGCGCGCAGCGCGCGCATCCTCGGGATCGAGCACCCCCTTGAGCACCAGCTTGCCGCCCCAGCGCTTTTTGATCCACTCGACGTCGTCCCACGACAGTCGCGGATCGAACTGCGCCGCCGACCACGCGGCGAGCGATCCGATATCGTTCACGCCCTTCGCATGCCCCACGATGTTGCCGAACGTGCGCCGACGCGTGCCTAGCATGCCCATGCACCAGCGCGGTTTGGTCATCATGTTGGCGATGTTCGGCAGCGTGAGCTTCGGCGGCGCCGACAGACCATTCTTGATGTCCTTGTGACGCTGGCCGCTGATTTGCAGGTCCATGGTCACCATCAAGGCCGAACACCCTGCGGCCTTCGCCCGATCAATCAGACGTTCGATGAAGTCGCGATCCTTCATGACATACAACTGGAACCAGAACGGCGCCTTCGTGTGCGCCGCCACGTCCTCGATGGAGCAGATCGAGACGGTCGACAGCGTGAACGGCACGCCGAACGCCTCAGCGGCGCGCGCCGCAAGAATCTCGCCGTCGGCGTGCTGCATGCCGGTCATGCCGGTGGGCGCAAGCGCGACCGGCATGGCCACCGACTGCCCGAGCATCGTCGTTCGCGTGCTGCGATGCTCGATGTTGACCGCAACCCGCTGACGAAACGCGATGTCGGCAAAATCTGCGGCGTTCGCGCGATACGTCGACTCGGTCCAGGAACCGGAATCGACATACTCATAAAACATGCGCGGTACGCGCCGTTGTGCGAGAACCCGCAAGTCCTCGATGGTGGTAATCACTGCCATGCTGCGTCTCTTGTTTTAAGAATGCATTCTCGCGATTCGAGAATAGTTAATATCTTCTAGATTATTTATTTCTGCTTCACGAGGTCGACGAGCGACTGCGTGTGCTTAATTGTCTTCAGGACAATGTTCGATTGAATCGACATTACCGCCGGTGCACGGTACAACTCATTGACGATGAAGTCGGAGTAATGCGCGAGGTTACGCGCTCTTACCGTCAAGATGTAATTCGCCGAGCCGGTGACGATGCGCGCCGTGACCACTTCGGGCCAGTTCTGTACGGCGGCCAGAAACTTTTCGTGCCATTGATCGACGTCCGGACGCAACGTGATCTGCACTAGCGCTTCAAACTCCAGACCGATATGCTGTGCGTCCACGATGCAGCGGTATCCGGAAATCACCCCCCGATCCTCGAGCAATTTCACCCGGCGCAGGCATGCCGACGGCGACAGGCCAACGGCGTCCGCCAGCTCCTGGTTGGAGATGCGGCCATTGAGTTCCAGATGGCGAAGGATGCGCAGATCGGCAAGGTCGAGGTTCATTGGCAGAATCCATCAAGTTTCCCGGGATTCTGGCAGATCCTTCGATTCCCCGCCAGTTGCTTGATAGAAATAGCAAGCAAATTCAAATTTTGCGTTGATATGATAGCCCTCGACTCTGGCCGAATGGGTGAGGCATTCCGGCGTCGGGTCGATTCAGATATTGCAGCCGTCGTGTGAGAGAAATTCGCAGTCTCCTAAATCGGAAGGCGCTGCGAATCGATTTAAAGAGCATTCATAAAACGTTGACAAGACGCAACAAGGAGACCCATGAAGTCTGCAATTCCGGCCAGTCTGGCCGTTCTCTCGGCCGCCTGCGGCCTTGCGTTGAGCAGCACCGCCGTCGCACAGAGCAGCGTAACGCTCTACGGAATCGTCGATCAGAGCGTTAGGTATCAAACGAACGCCAATGCCAATAACGACGCCCTGTGGCAAGTCACCAATGGCGCCGTCACCAACAGCCGTTTCGGCTTCAAGGGTTCGGAAGATCTCGGCGGCGGCATGAAGGCGATCTTCCAGTTGGAATCGGGCATCAACCCGCAGAACGGCACGCTCGCGAACAGCCCGCGTCTGTTCGATCGCTATGCGTTTGTCGGCCTGCAAAACCAGTACGGCACGATTAAGATCGGCCGCCAGGCGACCGAGGCGTTCAACGTCTACGGCGACTTCGATCCGCTGACCATCGGCAACTACGCGAACAACTCGTGGATGTACAACATCACGCGCGGCCGCGTGGATAACGCCGTGAGCTATGCGGGCACGTTCGGCGGCCTGTCGGTCGGCGCAACCTACGGCTTCGGCAATACGGCCGGCACGATGGCCGCCAGCAACTACTGGGGTGCGCGCGCCGCTTACGCGATGGGACCGTTCCAGGTCGCCGGCGTCTATCAGCAAGCGCGCGACGCCGCCAAGCGCGTGCAACAGATGTGGGGGCTGGGGGGCATCTACAGCGTCTCCATCGCCAAGGTGTTCGTAGGCTACATGGGCGGACGCGACCGCAGCGGCTGGCTCGACGGCACGCTCAACGATCCGGCCCACCCGGTCACCACCGGCAACCTGAACGACAATCCGCGCAAGGACATGACGTTCTATCTCGGCACGACCATTCAGGCCATGCCGAATCTCGCCATTACCGGCGCGGCTTACTTCGACGACATCAAGAACATCAACGCACAGGCAGGCGACGCCGGTTCGGGCCGTCGCTATACGTATGTGCTGCTCGCGGAGTACGCGTTGTCCCGACGCACGCAACTGTACGGCACCGTCGACTACAACAAGGTCAGCGGCGCCGCTCGCGTCGAACTGCCGGGTAATTCGACGCAAGTCGGCGTAGGCACGGGCATCCGCCACATCTTCTGAACGGCAGGCGCGACGCGCTCGCGCCTTTGCCACCGGAAGACGTCAGCGTCTTGCGGTTCGTATGACCCGCCCCGGCTTCGACCGGGGCGGCGGGGCCCGTTCGTGCCGGCGTTTGCGTATGTGGGCGTCGCACCGGCGGGCGATGGCAAGCAATGCAGCACTCACGCGATATCGTGTGCGCCGCCAGATGCGCGCCGCGGTGTCCAAGAGGTATGACATGACGCGTACTCCCCAGCCCCCTCAGTCTTCGTCTTCAGGCAAGTCCCGCGACTTCTCGCACATCACCCGGCGCGAGCAGGGTCTGCGACGCTCGCTCACCGCCAGTCAGATGGCGATGATTGCCATTGGCGGCGCCATCGGCACCGGCCTGTTTCTCGGCAGCGGCTTTGCCATCGGCTTCGCCGGACCGAGCGTGCTCGTCTCGTATGGCATCGGTGCGCTGATCGCACTCATGCTCATGGGGTGCCTCGCCGAGATGACGGTCGCGCACCCCACATCGGGTTCGTTCGGCGCTTACGCCGAGCACTACATCGGCCCTTGGGCAGGCTTTCTGGTGCGCTATGCCTACTGGTCGTGCATCGTGCTGGCCGTGGGCACGGAAGTGAGCGCCATTGCCGTGTACATGAAGTATTGGTTCCCGCAAGTGCCGGGCTGGTATTGGGTCGCAGGTTTTTCCGCTGCGCTGGTGCTCGTGAACGCCATGTCGGTGAATCTGTTCGGCGCGATCGAATACGGCTTTTCACTCATCAAGATCACGGCCATCGTCCTCTTCATCTTCATCGGCGCGTACGTGGTCTTCATTGCCCCGAACTCGGTCGCGAGCGCGGGGCATGCGCCGGCCGGGTTCGCGAACTACACCGCGCACGGCGGCTTTTTCCCGAAGGGACTCTGGGGCATGTGGGTGGCCGTGATCATCTCGATCTTCAGCTACCTGTCCATCGAGATGATCGCCGTGGCCGCGGGTGAAGCGGAGCATCCCGAGCGTGCGGTCACGCGCGCCTTCCGCTCGACGGTCGTGCGCCTGGTGCTGTTCTATCTGCTCACGCTCGCGCTGATGCTCGCCATCGTGCCGTGGACTGCCGCCGGTCAGGACGAAAGCCCGTTCGTCAAAGCAATGCAGGCCATCAACATTCCAGGCGCGGCCGGCGTCATCAACTTTGTGGTGCTGATTGCCGCGCTCTCGTCGATGAACAGCCAGCTCTACATCACCACGCGCATGATGTTCTCGCTCTCGCGCGCCGGCTACGCCCCTGAGCGCTTCGGCGAAGTGAACCGGCGTGGCGTGCCGCTCGCCGCCCTGCTGCTCTCGACGCTGGGCATCGCGCTCGCCACGCTCGTGAACTTCCTGTACCCCGAATCCTCGTTCACGTTCATGATGGCGATCTCGATGTTCGGTGCGATGCTCACGTGGATGATGATCTTCGTCACGCACTTCTTCTTCCGCCGTGCGTGGCGACGCGAGCATCACGCGCCGCTCGCGTTTCGCATGTGGGGCTTCCCGTGGCTCACGTTGCTGGGCGCGGGGCTGATGGCCGCCATCATGATCACGACGCTCTTCACCGGCGTGTTCCGCATGACGATGATTTTCGGCGTGCCGTTCGTGGTGGCCGTGCTGCTCGTCTACTTCCTCTGGTATCGCAAACACGACAGCCAGCCGCAGGGACGCACGATGACGCGTGCATGAGGCGTGCATGAGGCGTCCATGAGGCGTTCATGACGCAGTCCTGAGCCTGCGTCGACACAAAACGAAAGGGGCACCGGTCAATACACGGCGCCCCATTTTCATGCGGTATGGTCTGGCTGGCATCGGCCTGCTTCATGGCTCGCCCGTCATTGGCCTGCTATTGGCCTGCTATTGGCTTGCCACTCACCTTGCCGCTGACTTCGCGGCGGCCTTGCGCTCCTTGACGGTGCGCTCCAGAAGATAGCGCGTTTGCTCCAGCACGGCTTCGCGCACCATCCGGTTGCGCTCGGGGTTCGGCTCCGTGCCCCACCCCATCGAGCAATCGACGGAGCGACGCATCACGCGAAACGCCATGCCCAGCGTGCTGATGCACACCGCACGAATACGCATCGCTTCGTCGTTCGGGGAAACGCCTGCGAGCCGCGTCACGATGTTCGCGCCGACCGACGCGAGGCGGCTCGAGAACCGTTCGTGAAACACCTTGAACCCCGCTTCCGGCCCGAGCCCGGCCTGCTCACGCGCCATGAACATGTGCCAGCCTTCGATCTCGGGCCCCTTCTCCATGAAACCGCCCTTGCGGTGCTGAAGCTCGCAGAAGGCGTCGATGAGCTGCTTGTCGGTGGCGTTCGGGTCGGCCACGACGCACTCGGCCGCGTCGATGGCTTCGCCCATCTGTGCAAGCACCAGTTCCAGGATGTACTCGACGCACGCCTTGTACACCCCTTCCTTGTTATCGAAGTAATACTGAAGCGCGGGCGCGTTCACCCCTGCGGCGTTCGCGATGTCGCGCGTGGACGCGCCGGTAAATCCGTACTCGCCGAAGCACTTGATCGCCGCGAGGATGATGCGCGCACGCGTTTCCTCGCCACGCTGATACCCGGTGTCGACCGCATGGCGCGGTCGCGCAGCAGTGCTCTGAACCCGCCCGGCACGTGAAGTCCCTGTCATGTCTCCCCTTGCTTGCAAAAACTTTCGTCAAAAATATAACACTTGACATAAATCGATCAACTGGAATAATTCTGCCAACTGGAATAATTTGAGGAAATCCCCCATGACCAACGCAGCACAGGTCACGTCTTCCGATTCGGTAAAGACGCCAGGCGGCCCGGTACAGGCCCCGTCCGGCAAAGCGCAGCGGCACACCGGAACGCCCGGCCAGACAACGCCGCCGGCGAACCCGCGTCGCAAGCAAATTCTGCTGGGCGCGCTGGCGCTGGGCGTCGTCGCCGGCCTCGGATGGGGGGCGCACTGGTGGTTCGTGGGGCGCTTCATTGAGTCCACGGACGACGCCTATCTGCAGGCCGACAGCATGACTGTCGCGCCGAAAGTCGGCGGTTACGTGACGGAAGTGCTCGTGCGCGACAACGAAACGGTCAGCGTCGGTCAGCCGCTGGTGCGGCTCGACGGGCGTCAGTATCAGGCTGCGTACGATGAGGCCGCCGCGACCGTCGTCGCGCGCGAAGCCGATGTCGCCCGCGCACAGGCCGAGCTGTCGCAGCACGCAGCGACCATCGCGCAGGCTCGCGCCGAACTCGATAGCGCGCGTGCCAATGCCGCGTACTCCGCCGGGCAGGTGTCGCGGTACGCGCCGCTCGTGGCCACGGGGGCGGAGACGGACGAACGACTGGCCGAGTTGCGCAACACCAGCACTCGCGCGCAAGCGTCGCTCAAGAGCAACGAAGCCAGCCTCCAGTCGGCCGAGCGTCAGACGGATACCCTCAGCGCCGCGCTGGCTCAGGCAAAGGCGCAGTTGGCCGTCGCACAGGCGAGCGCGCGCAAGGCGGAGCTCGATCTCGCCGACACGGTCGTCAAGAGCACGCTGGCCGGACGCGTTGGCGATCGCGCGGTACGTGTGGGCCAGTTTGCCCAGCCGGGCACGCGCCTGCTCACGGTCGTGCCGGTGCAGAACGTCTATCTGACGGCAAACTTCAAGGAAACACAGGTCGGCCACATGCGCCCCGGTCAACCGGTCACGATTCATGTCGACGCCCTGCCTGGCGAGCGGATCCACGGTGTCGTCGATTCGCTGTCGCCCGGCACGGGATCGCAGTTCGCGCTGCTGCCCGCGCAGAACGCGACGGGCAACTTCACGAAGATCGTTCAACGCGTGCCGGTGCGCATTCGACTCGAAGCGCCGGAATCGATGCGCGCGGTACTGTTGCCGGGTCTCTCGGTAACGGCAGACGTCGACACGCATGGTGCTGCGGCATCCCCGGCATCCTCGGCATCAACAGCACCTCCGGCATCCCTGGCATCGCCGATATCAACAGCGCCAGCGAAACACGCGACCATGCCGCTGGACACCCCGGCACAACTCTCGCTGAGCGCGCCGCTGGGCTTCGGCGTGGGTCCGGTCATGAATGCCCCGACGAACGCCGATGCCACCGCATCGCGTATGGGAGTCCGCCATGGCTAGGTCGGACGCCGCCGACGACGCCAGGCACGTTACCCCGGTTCGCGCAGCCACCCCGGCCAACGCATCGGCCTCGGACTGGATTGCGGTTGCTGCCGGGGCGCTCGGCGCATTGCTGGCTACGCTCGACATCTCGATCACGAACTCGGCGCTGCCGCAGATTCAGGGACAGATCGGCGCTTCCGGCACCGAGGGCACGTGGATTTCCACCGGCTATCTGATGTCGGAAATCGTCATGATTCCGCTCGCGGCGTGGCTCACGCGCGTGCTCGGATTGCGGCGTTTTCTGATGCTCAACGCCGTGTTCTTCACGCTGTTCTCGATGATGTGCGGTGCGTCGGGCAGTCTGACGGAAATGGTCGTCGGGCGCATCGGACAAGGGTTTGCCGGCGGCGCCATGATTCCCACGGCACAGATGATCATTCGCACGCGTCTGCCTCGCCACCAGATGGGCGTCGGCATGGCGATGTTCGGGTTGATCGTGTTGCTCGGCCCGCTGCTCGGACCGGTGGTCGGCGGCTGGCTGACGGAAAACGCGAACTGGCGCTGGTGCTTCTTTCTGAACCTGCCGCTCTCGGTCGCCATCGTGGCGCTGCTCATGCTCGGCCTCAAGCGCGAGCCGACCAACCTCGAAGCGTTCTTCAAGGCCGACTGGCTTGGTATCGTGGGCCTGGCGATCGGCCTGAGTTCGCTGACCGTCGTGCTCGAAGAAGGCCAGCGCGAGCGTTGGTTCGACTCGCACATGATCGTCTGGCTGTCGGTGCTGTCGGTGATCGGCATCGGCATGATGCTGGTCGCGCAGTTCACCGCCGAGAAGCCCATCGTCAAGCTCTCGCTGCTCGGCAACAAGAACTACGCGAGCGTGATTTACATCGTGTTCACCGTCGGGGCCGGACTGTACGGCGTGTCCTATCTGCTGCCGCAATTCCTCGCGACCATTGCGGGCTATAACGCGCAGCAGTCGGGCAACATCATGCTGCTCTCCGGGCTACCGGCGTTTCTGATGATGCCCTTCCTGCCGCGCCTCATCAGCCGCGTCGACATTCGTCTGCTGGTGATTCTCGGGCTGTTGAGCTTCTTCGCCAGTTGCATGCTCGACATCGATCTGACGGCGCAAAGCGTGGGGCATGACTTCACCTTGTCGCAACTGCTGCGGGGTGTCGGGCAGATGCTCGCGATGATGCCGCTCAATCAGGCGTCGATGGCGGCCGTGGACGCGCAGGATGCCGGCGACGCCGCCGGACTCTACAACATGGCGCGCAACCTCGGCGGCTCGGTCGGGCTTGCCCTGCTGGGCACGCTCATCGACCGTCGTACCGACTACCACGACGCCGTCCTTCGCGAGTCGCTCACCGCCAACAATCCGATGGGACAGGCGCATTTGTCTGCGAATGCCGCAGGCTTCTTCGCGCAAACCGGCGACATGGTGCATGCGCAGTTGCAGGCCAGCGCGCAGCTTGCTGCCGAGATCGCGCGACAGGCGAGCGTGATCACGTTTTCCGAGACTTTCTACGCATTGGGTATTGCGCTGCTGCTGTGCGTGCCGCTCGCCCTGATGCTCAAGCAACCGGCCGGCTTCTCCTCCGGCGGGCACTGATCGATCATGACTTTTCATTTCAGAACGCTGGCCGTTGCGGCCGCTTTTCTCGTTGCAGGCTGCACCGTCGGCCCCGACTATCGCGGCGCGCCCGAGGTTGCGAGCAACGCCCTTCGCACCGGAGGCACGTTTGCCCACGCGGGTGAAGGCGTCGAGCCGCACGCGCCCGGTGTCGCACGCTGGTGGACGGCACTGAACGATCCGCAACTCACTGCACTGATCGACGACGCCATCGCCCACAGCCCGGATATTCGTGCGGCGCAGGCGAAGGTGCGTCAGTCGCGAGCGAGCCTGCGCAGCCATCAGGCCGATCTGCTGCCGAAGGCGACCGTCGACCTTGCCACCCTGCGCACGCGCTCGCCCGATCTCGGGGCACTGACCGGCAATGGCGGCGGCGGTGGGCGCGGCCCGATCGACCTTTACATCGCGGGTTTCGACGCGAGCTGGGAAATCGATCTGTTCGGCGGCACGCGTCGAGCGGTCGAAGCGGCGGGCGCGGATGCCGACGCCGCCTCCGAAGATCTGGCCGATGCCCACGTGCAACTGGCCGCCGAAGTGGCACAGACCTATGTCGCGCTGCGCGATCAGCAGGCCCGCCTTGCGCTGGTGCGCGACTCGGCGAAACTGGAAGGCGAAATGCTCGACCTGACGCGCCAACGACGTGCAGGCGGCGTCGCCTCGGAACTGGATGTGGAGCGAATCTTCACGCAAGTCGAACAAACGCAGTCGCGCGTGCTGCCACTGGAGGCAGACGTCATCGAATCGCTCGATCAGTTGGCGCTGCTTACCGGCCGCGCACCGGGAGCATTGGACGACGAACTCAAGACACCGAGGGCGCTGCCGAGCGTGCCCGAGAAGGTCGCCATCGGCGATCCGTCTGCGTTGCTGCAAGCCCGGCCGGACATTCGGGCGGCCGAGCGGCGCCTGGCTTCGCAGAACGCACAAATCGGCGTGCAGACGGCAAACTGGTTTCCCAAGCTCTCGATCATGGGCGAGCTCGGCTATTCGGCGCTGGACCCCGGCCATCTCGTGCGCAAGGACAACTTCAGTTGGATGACGTTGCCGCGACTGCAATGGAACGTACTCGACTTCGGCCGTGTGCAGGCTGGCGTAGACGGTGCGAAAGCAGGCCGCGATCAGGCGCAGGCGAAGTACGAAAGTGCGGTACTCACCGCGCTGCGCGATGCCGACGTGGCGCTTGCCCGTTACGGACATCAGCGCGAGAACGTCTATCGTCTGCGCAGCGTGGAGGGCTCCGCATCGCGCGCAGCGACGTTGACGCGTCAACGCTATCGCGCAGGCACGGCCAGCACGCTCGACTGGCTCGATGCCGAACGCACGCGCTTTTCGGCCGAGCAGGACCGCATCGCCGGCGACGCCCAGTTGCTCAAGTCGTTCGTGACGCTGCAAAAGGCGCTGGGCCTGGGATGGCAGACGGAGTCAACCGGCTCGACCGGCTCAACCGGCTCAACCGGGTCAACTGAGTCGAAGACAGGTTGAGGTTCGTTGCGTGAGTCGCGCGGGAACGGCGGGCATCTCAAGCACGGCGCCCCGCTTCCCCGCAGGAGGTAAGAAGCAAGAGGCAAGAGGTAAACGAAAAACGCTCCAGAAGCTTTCGCCTCTGGAGCGTTTTTGCCAACTGAGTTGGCGCGGCTGGCAGGATTCGAACCCACGACCCCTTGGTTCGTAGCCAAGTACTCTATCCAACTGAGCTACAGCCGCACTTACTGCACGAGATGCCGATCAGACGAATCTGTCGACTTATCCCTCTCGACAACGCCACCGGTGCAAGACACTCGGCACGTCACTGGGAAGGACTCTCCCGAAAAACTAAGGGTCTCCGTGAGGAGACCCTCGAAATAGGTGGCGCGGCTGGCAGGATTCGAACCCACGACCCCTTGGTTCGTAGCCAAGTACTCTATCCAACTGAGCTACAGCCGCGCTGTGAGAACAGAATTATGTAAGAAACCAACGAGCCACGCAAGTGTTTTTTGCAATTCTTTTGTCATATCCCCGATTTGCCCGCCGCATCCGGCTTTCCATGCGGGATTAGCGCGGAATCGCCCTCACTGGCAAGCCTTTGCCGCTAGAACAATTACTCCACGCAAACCCGCATCAAATCAGGGCTTTCCATGTGCTCGGCCCGGATACGGCACGGTATGCTACGGCTTTTTGCAACGCATCGAATGGCGCACCCGCTGCGCCGCGAGACAGAATCGGGCAAGGAGACGCCCCGCTCGCGCCCCCACACGACATGCGATGAAACGACGCATCGAGCCGCCCCCGCTCTTCCCCCGGCGCTCACGATGCGATAAAAACCACACTCAAGGAGGCGCTCATGGAAAAAGTCTGGCTCAAGAGCTATCCGCCCGGCGTGCCGGCCGAGATCGACGTCAACACGTATCGTTCGCTGAACGACCTGTTCCTGCAAAGCTGCCAGAAGTTCGCGAACCGTCCGTCGTTCACCAATCTGGGTGTCACGCTGACCTTCGCCGAGCTCGAACGTAAGTCGCGTGACTTCGCCGCGTATCTGCAAAGTTTGCCCGGTTTGCAACGCGGTTCGCGTGTTGCAATCATGTCACCGAACCTGCTGCAATATCCGGTTGCCGTGTTCGGCATTCTGCGCGCAGGGATGGTCGTCGTGAACGTCAATCCGCTATATACGGCGGGCGAACTCGAACACCAGTTAAAGGATGCGGACTGCGCGGCGATTCTCGTGATCGAGAACTTCGCCGCCACGCTGCAAAAGGCGCTGCCCAATACGCCGGTCAAGCATGTCATCACGACGGCGATCGGCGATCTGGTCCCCGCGCCGAAGCGCTGGATCGTGAACTACGTCGTGCGTCACGTGAAGAAGATGGTGCCGCAGTGGAACATCCCGCACGCGGTACCGATGCGCACCGCCCTGGCGCTGGGCGCGCGCGCGAAGTTGCAGGAAGCACAACTGGGGCACGACGACATCGCGTTCCTGCAATACACCGGCGGCACCACGGGCGTGGCCAAGGGCGCCATGCTCACGCATCGCAACATGATCGCGAATATGCTGCAGGCGCGGGCATGGATCGGCTCGGGACTCGAAGAAGGCAAGGAGATCATCGTTACGGCGTTGCCGCTGTATCACATCTTCTGTCTGACGGCGAACTGCCTGGTCTTTCTCCAACTCGGCGCCCTCAATCTGCTCATCACCAATCCGCGCGACATGCCGGGCTTCGTGAAGGAACTGGGCAAGTGGAAGTTCACGTTCATGACAGGGGTGAACACGCTCTTCAACGGACTGCTCAATACGCCGGGATTCGACCAGCTCGATTTCAGTGCGCTCAAGTGTGCGCTGGGCGGCGGCGCCGCCGTGCAACGTGCTGTGGCCGAGCGCTGGCAGAAGGTTACCGGGCATCCGCTGATCGAAGCCTACGGCCTGACCGAGACGTCGCCCGCCGTGTGTATCAACCCGCTGGGCAGCGAGTTCAACGGCTCCATCGGGCTGCCGATTTCGTCGACGGAAGTCAGCATCCGCAACGATGCCAACGAAGCGCTGGGCTTTGGTGAGGAAGGCGAAATCTGTGTCCGCGGCCCGCAAGTCATGAAGGGCTACTGGAACCGTCCCGACGAGACCGCCAAGACCATCACGCCGGACGGCTGGCTTCGCACCGGCGACATCGGCACCATGGACGACCAGGGTTACGTGCGCATCACCGACCGCAAAAAGGACATGATCATCGTGTCCGGCTTCAACGTCTATCCGAACGAAGTCGAGAGCGTGCTCGCGATGTGTCCGGGCGTGCTCGAATCCGCCGTGGTGGGCGTGCCGAGCGAGCGCACCGGTGAAGCGGTCAAGGCAGTCATCGTGAAGAAGTCGCCGGATCTCAACGAGAAGGCCATCATCGACTTCTGCCGCCAGCATCTGACGAACTACAAGGTGCCGCACGTGATCGAGTTCCGCACCGAGCTGCCCAAGACGCCGGTCGGCAAGGTGTTGCGCCGCGAATTGCGGTAAGTCTGGGGGGATGCGCTAACGGCGCTCACCCCAACGCGTTGCCCGTCCGATGTTTCGGCATGCATAACGACACATCGCGCGTCGAAACGACAACGGTAAACATGAAACGGCCGGGACACTCCCGGCCGTTGTTGTTTTGGACGTCGATGGATCCCGCAGCGGTGCGTTCGGATGAGGCCGGATCGGCGCCCCCGTGCAATTCGCTTGTTCTACCGACCACCCAATTCGTAACTTTTGGTTACAGACGCCGCGCGCAAGGCGCGGGAAAATCTCGGGCACGTGAGTGCCCTCTCAACGTCCGACCTTCGTTACCTGCTTTAAAACGTGAGCGGCGGCTGCCATGCCGAATGTCGCTGTGACACACATGCTCGAGCCGAAACCGGCGCAATTCAGACCTTGTGGGCCCGCAGCGGCTTCGGGCGCTTCCCCCGGCGCGCACGCCGCTTCCGGATAGTGCAAAGGTTCGTCCGAGTACACGGCCGGCACGTTGAACTTGGCTTTCGGGCCACGGACAAAACCATGTTGCTTGCGTAATTGCGCACGCACTTTCGCAAGCAGCGGATCCTGAATCGTGCGGGCGAGATCATCGATACGAATCCGTGTCGGATCGATCTGACCGCCCGCACCGCCAACGGTGATCAGGCGCTGCTTGTGCGCCACGCTCCATGCGATGAGCGCCGTCTTCACCCGAACGCTGTCGATGGCGTCGACCACCCAGTCGAAGCCGCCGGCCAACAGGGCGTCGAGATTTTCGAGTTCTACGAAGTCCTCGACGAGCGTAAGCTGGCAACCGGGATTGATGGCCACGATGCGTTCGGCCATCGCGGCAACTTTCGGTTTGCCGTAGTTGCCATCGAGGGCATGCACCTGACGATTGGTATTGCTTTCGGCGACGTTATCGAGATCGATGAGTGTGAGCCGTCCCACGGCGCTTCGCGCCAGCGCTTCGGCCACCCACGAACCTACGCCGCCGATACCGATGACGGCCACGTGGGCTTCACGCAAACGCGCGAGACCGTCGTCACCGTACAAACGCGCGAGACCGCCGAAACGGCGGTTCGCGTCATAATCCACCTCCGATGGCGTGGCAGGCACCGGAGCAACAACGATCGACGGGGTACTGTTCATGATGCGATGGGTAACGTCCTTGAAATGGCTGGCGATCACGATAGTCGCCATCGTGCTGGCATTCGCGGCGTTCATCACGTGGTTTGACTGGAACTACGCCCGGCCCTTCATTAACCGGGAAGTGAGCACCGCGACTGGGCGCCCCTTCGAAATTCGGGGCGACCTCTCGCTGCACTGGCTGGCCCCGAATGCACAGGCCCCAGGTCTGGGGCGCTGGCTACCGCGGCCTCGCCTGATCGCGAATGATATCGTGTTAGGCAACGTCGCGTGGAGCGATGCGCCGAACATGATCTCGGTCGGCCGGCTCACCTTCTCGCTCGAATGGCTGCCGTTGCTCGAAAAGCACGTCGTCTTGCCCGAAGTCGCACTGTCCGCGCCGAAGGTGATCGTCGAGCAACGGGCCGACGGACAAAACAACTGGACGTTTACCAAGGGCGACGGCAAGCCATCGCCCTGGAAGCTGCGCATCGGTCGTCTGATCCTCGAAGACGGTGTGATACGCGCGAATCTCGTGCCGCAGCAACTGGACCTGAGCGCCAACATCGCCACGATCGACGGTCAGGCGCCGTATGGCATTGGCGTCACGCTCAAGGGCACGTTCCGAAAAGTCGCTGTCACGGGCAAGGCGCGCGCAGGCGATGTGCTCTCGCTGGAAGACGCCGGTGAGCCCTATCCGCTTGACGCGAGCGTGCGCATCGGGCGCACGCAGATCGCCGCAAACGGCACGTTCACGAATCCGGCGACGCTCTCGGCCCTCGACATGCATCTGCGTCTGGCCGGCCCGACCATGGCCGACCTGTATCCGATCACCGGGGTGCTGTTGCCGGAAACCCCTTCCTACGAGACCAACGGCCATCTGTTGCACACGGCGGGCGTGTGGCGCTACGAGCGCTTCCAGGGCAAGGTTGGTCAAAGCGATCTGTCGGGCACACTCGTCTTCCGTCAGCGAGCCCCGCGCAACGTTTTGCAAGGCGCCGTCGTATCGAATCAGTTGCGGCTCGCCGATCTCGGCCCGGCCATTGGCGGCCAGAATCCGTCCGGCGGCAGCGATCTGTCGGGCAAGCCGAAAGCGCCGCCGTCCGACAAGGTCTTGCCGGTCGATCCGTTCAAGACCGACCGCTGGCGAGCCATCGACGCGGACGTGCAATTCACGGGCCGCAAGATCATCAGGGACAAGAGTTTGCCGATCGACAATCTCGTCACCCACCTCGTGCTCGACGACGGCGTGCTTTCGTTGCGTCCACTGGAATTCGGCGTGGCAGGCGGGCGCATCACGTCGACACTGGTGCTCAACGGGCAGACCGAACCGATGAAGGTCGACTCGCAGGTCTCGCTGCGACACCTGAAGATGAAGCAATTGCTGCCCGAAGTCGACCTGATGAAGACGAGCGTGGGCGAAGTCAATGGCGACGCGGCGCTCACCGCGACCGGCAACTCGATTGCCGCGCTGGCGGGCTCGTCCAACGGCGAGATCAAGACACTGATCGACCGGGGATCCGTGAGCAAGCTGCTGCTGCAATACATGGGGCTGAACGTGGGCAACATCGTGCTGACCAAGCTCTTTGGCGACAAGCAGGTCGAGATGCGCTGCGCAGCGGCGGATTTTGCGGTGCGCGACGGGGTCATGGATACCCGCACGTTCGTGATCGACACCGACGATACGAGCATTGGCGTGACCGGTCAGGTCGATCTCAAGCGAGAGCATTTCAACCTGACCATCCGCCCGGAGCCGAAGCACTTCGGCCTGCTCTCCTTGCGCTCGCCGCTGTATGTGAAGGGAACGTTCAAGCACCCGGACGTGGGCGTGAACGTACCGACCCTCGTCGCGCGCGCGGGCGGCGCGGTAGCCCTGGGCGTGCTCGCTCCGTACACCGCGCTCGTGCCGCTGCTCGAACTGGGTCCCGGCAAGGACAGCCCGTGTGGCGAGCTGCTCGCTAGCCTGCAACATCCGCCGAGCCGCAACCCGGCCACTGTCAAACCCGTGCCGGACGCCAACGGCACGGGCGCCGGTACCGGCCAAGGCCCCGCCTCCGGCGCCACGGGACGCGCGAGCCGGCCCGCAGCGGCCGCAGCAGCATCGGGCGTCGACCACGGCCGCGAAAAACCCTGAGCCCTGGGTCCTGAACCATCGCGCCCCCACTCACGTGGCGTCGCTCGTTGCCTGCAACTGGCAAAGCAATGCCCATGCCAACGTGATGGATTTGCCGTTGTCGCTGCGAGCGATTTTCGGAACGACAACGGCACGCCACCCGATTACTTCACTCATTAAATATCAAGCACATAGCGCGAAACGCCCGAACCACGGGGCATTCGGAGGATTGATATTCGGCCGACGCGACAAATCGTCACGTGCGCACATTTGCCGACTCTTCGCTATACTGTGTCGCAACCCCCAACCGCTACAGACCGACTACGATCGTCGTGACTCAGACGCTTTCTCTCGCGGACCTGCGCAAAAACTACGCCCTCGGCTCCCTTTCCGAGACCGACGTGGCGTCCAGCCCGTTCGACCAATTCCGACTCTGGTTTGAGCAAGCGCTCACGGCCCAACTGGCCGAGCCGAACGCGATGACGCTCGCCACCGTCACGCCTGAGGGCCGCCCGGATGCGCGTATCGTGCTGATCAAGGGCGTGGACGAGCGCGGCTTCACGTTCTTCACGAATTACGAATCGCGCAAGGGGCAGGAACTGGCGGCAACGCCCTACGGCTGCCTGCTGTTTCACTGGATCGAGCTCGAGCGTCAGGTGCGCATCGAGGGGCGTGTCGAGAAAGTGAGTGCAGAGGAAAGCGACGCCTATTACCACTCGCGCCCGGTAGGCTCCCGTCTGGGCGCCTGGGCCTCGGTGCAAAGCGCCGAAGTGGCGGACCGAACCATCATCGAGCAACGCGAAGCGGAGTTCCGGCGCCAGTTTGGCGACGCCCCGCCGCGCCCGCCACACTGGGGTGGCTACCGGCTCGTGCCGGATGCCATCGAGTTCTGGCAGGGTCGCGAATCGCGCCTGCACGATCGCATCAAATTTTTCCGGCTTGCCGATGGCGCCTGGCGCGTTGCGCGCCTGTCCCCCTGAACGTTGTCGGCTACGCCGACGCGGTACGCCTGCCCGCCCGTTTTTGACGAGGAGACGTCACCGTGCCGACGGTACGGATTGCAGTTTTTTTGGTGACACTTGGAGCACATCCATGTTGTGGGAGAAAAAACTCGAAAACTGGGTAAGCGGTGTCAAGACATCGTCGAACCTGCCCATCCGCCTCGCGCTCTGGAATGGACAGCAATACGATTTCGGCGCCTTCGACAATCCCAGCGTAACGTTGCGCATCAACGGCCCTGCGGCCATGACGCGCCTGCTCAGTCCCAGCCTCGATAATCTCGGCGAGGCGTACGTGAAGGGCGAAATCGACGTCGAGGGCAAGCTCGCCGACGTCATCGACATGAGCTATGCGCTCGCCGGTAGCAGTCTGACGACTATCGGCCCGCTGGAGCGTGCCGTGCGCCACTTCAATCACAGCAAGAAGTCCGACAAACGCTCGATCGAGTTTCACTACGACGTGTCGAACGAGTTCTACCAGCTCTGGCTGGACAAGAACATGGTCTATTCGTGTGCCTATTTCGAGAATGGCGACGAAGATCTCGATACGGCGCAAGAGAAGAAGATCGATCACATCCTCACGAAGATCGGCCTTCGCCCCGGGCAGACATTGCTCGATATCGGCTGCGGCTGGGGTGCGCTGGTCATTCGCGCCGCGCAGAAATTCGGCGCGAAGTGTGTGGGCGTCACGCTCTCGCAGAACCAGTTCGATCTGGCCACCGAGCGGGTCCGCAAGCTCGGACTGGAAGACAAGATCGAGATTCGCATTCAGGATTACCGCGACGTCGAAGGTCAGTTCGACCGTATCACGAGCGTCGGCATGTTCGAGCACGTGGGCCGCAAGCATCTGAAGGACTACTTCGCAAAGATGGCGTCGCTGCTCAAGGACGACGGCGTGGCCATGAACCATGGCATCACGTCGACCGATCCGGATAGCGGCGAGACGGCGATGGGCGGCGGTGAATTCATCGACAAGTACGTGTTCCCGAACGGCGAATTGCCGCACATCAGCCTGGCGCTGGAGTCGATGCAACGCGGCGGACTGGAGGCGAGCGACGTCGAAAGCCTGCGTCGTCACTATGCGCGCACGCTCACGCTCTGGTCGGAGCGCTTCGAAGCCCATGCCCCGCGTCTGCGCGAGCTGGCCGGCGAAGAGCGCTTCCGCGTATGGCGCGTGTATCTCGCCGGTTGCGCGTATGCGTTCGAGCACGATCACGTCTCGATCTATCAAATCGTTTGCCGCAAGGCGGGGCAATCGGCCAAGCAACTGCCCTGGTCGCGCCGTTACATGTACGAGAATCGATGAGCCAGTTCGATCTGTTTGGCACGCCGCCTGACGATCCTGCGCCAGGCGGACGTGCCAGGCAGGTCGATGGCAAGTCGGCCGCCTCCCGTTCCGACGAGGCGGCTCAGGACGACGCCGACACCTCCCGCCGCAGCGGTGCTTCACGCCGTGGCGTCGGCGCCGCCGACATCGCGCCGGCCACCCGCGCGCTCGGCGAGCGGCTGCCCGCCAACGTTCGTCTGGGCACGTCATCCTGGTCGTTTCCCGGCTGGAGGGGCATCGTCTGGGACGACGACTACAGCGACACCAAACTCTCACGGCAGGGACTCACCGCTTACGCCAGTCATCCGGTGCTGCGTTGCGTCGGGATCGACCGGTCTTTCTACAAGCCGATGTCGATTGTCGAGTACCAGAAGTACGCCGAACAGGTCCCACGCGATTTCCGCTTTCTGGTCAAGGCGCCGAGTGTCGTGACGGATGCCGTCGTGCGTGGAGACAAGGGCGAAGGGCTGAGCGCGAATCCTTGTTTTCTCGACGCACGGATCGCCGACGAACAGTTCATTGCCCCCTGCCTTGCCGGACTCGGCCCCAAGGCCGGTGTGCTGGTGTTCCAGATCTCGCCGCTGCCCGTGGCGTTGCTGCGCGACGTACCGGCGCTGATCCAGCGAATCGAAGCGTTTTTCTCGGCACTCCCGCCGCTACCGCTTGGCGAAGCGCTGCCCGATGGCACGGTCGCCCCCGGTCCGTGTTACGCGCTCGAGATACGCGACGGCGCGCTGCTCACACCGCGTCTCATGCGTGCGCTGGGGCAACTGGGGGTGCGCTACTGCATCGGTCTGCATGCACGCATGCCGCACGTGGAACGTCAGGCCGCAGCGCTGGCGTTACTCGATGAGACGGGCGCCGGGCCGCTCGTGGTGCGCTGGAACCTGAACAGCGGTCACAAGTACGAACAGGCGAAAGCGAAATACGCGCCGTTCGACAAGATCGTCGATCCCGATCCCACCACGCGCGAGGTGCTCGCCGCGCTGGCCACCCACTACGCGCTCGCAGGCCACCCCGTCTTCGTCATCGTGAACAATAAGGCGGAGGGCTCCTCGCCGCTGTCCTGTCACGCGCTCGCCGAGCGCATCTCGGCGTTGTCGGCGGCATCCGGGGAAAGCAACGGGGAAGCGGACAAGGAAGCGCCCCTCGACGACATGCCTCCGGAAACGACGATGGCCTGAGCCGGCGGGCAAGCCGAACTCAGGCCATCGTCATTCGCGCGCCGGTGAGGGCGCGAAGCTTACGCCACGAGGTGGGGAATCGCGACGTCCGGATTCACGTCCACTTCATAGTCCACGCCTTCGATCTCGAAGCCGAACAGTCGCAGGAATTCGTGCTTGTAGCCTGCGAAGTCCGTCAGCGCATACAGGTTCTCGTTGGTCACTTTGTCCCACAGTGCCGAGACCTCGCCCTGCACGTCCGGCGAGAGCTCCTTCTGGTCGGTACGCACACGGCCTTCTTCGTCGAGCAACGGCGAGACGTTGTAGAGGCTGTCCTTGTACAGACCGTAGATCTGTTCGATGCAACCTTCGTGCGTGCCCTTGGCCTTCATGACCTTGAACAGCAACGACAGGTAGAGCGGCATCATCGGAATGGCCGAACTGGCTTGCGTGACCAGCGCCTTGAGGACGGCCACGCGGGCATCGCCACCGGTTGCGGCGAGTTTGGCGCGAATGCCCAGCACCTTCTCATCCAGATCCTTCTTGGCCGCGCCGATCGAACCGTTCCAGTAGATGTCGTGCGTAATCTTTTCGCCGAGATACGTGAACGCGGTCGTCTTGGCGCCCGGGGCGAGCACACCGGCATCGGCCAGCGCGTCGATCCACATCTGCCAGTCTTCGCCGCCCATGACAGCGACCGTGTTCTCGATTTCTTCCTGAGACGCCGGCTCGAACACGGACTCCTTGACCACTTCCTTGTCCGTGTCGATGCCGCGCAACGTCACCGACTTGCCCACCGGCTTGAGCACCGAATTGAACACCTGTCCCGTTTCCGGGTGCGTGCGACGCGGCGCCGCCAGGCTGTACACGACCAGATCGACCTGTCCGAGGTCGTGCTTGATCGTCTCGATGGTCTTTGCCTTGATTTCCTTGGAGAAGGCATCGCCGTTGATGCTCTTGGCGTACAGGCCCTTTTCCGTGGCGAATTTGTCGAAGGCGGCGGTGTTGTACCAGCCCGGCGTTGCGGGCTTGGTGTCGGTGCCCGGTCGCTCGAAGAACACGCCGAGCGTGGCAGCGTCGCTACCGAACGCCGCCGTGATGCGGGCGGCAAGACCATACCCGGTCGAGGCACCGATCACGAGCACTTTCTTCGGGCCGTTGGCGATCGGCCCCTGTGCCTTCACGTAATCGATCTGTTGCTTGACGTTGGCTTCGCAGCCGACGGGATGGGTGGTGACGCAGATGAAGCCGCGCACGCGTGGCTTGATGATCATGGAAACCTCGTTCACAAAATTCGATGATGCCGGCTCACCCGGCAAACACCGCGCATTGTAAACGAGGTCGGGCGCGGGCCGGCATTTTGCGCCCGTCGTAGGTGCGATGCCCGTGGGCTCGATGTCTGCTCGTTGGTTGCCCGACGTCTGCCCGACGTCTGCCCGACGTCTGCCCGGTGTCTGCCCGGTGTCGCGGCCGGACTATTCCGGCGCAACGACGACCGTGCGGTCGATGCGTTTCGGAAACTGAATCTGCCGAATACGGCGCACCAGCAGTGCCGCGACGATGGCGCCAACACCGGTGAGCAACACGCCGGCATGGACGGCGCTCACGAGCGTCTGACGTGCGGTTTCCACCAGCGGCATGCCGTCGATGCCCATCGCCCGCAGATCCGTCAGCAAATCGGCGCGAAGGGCGGGATCGATGAGAATACGCGGGTCGAGCGCGCGCGCCACGGCGTGGGATGCCAGCGTGCCGTCGAAACCCGACACGGCCCCGGCCACGCCGCGCGCATACCAGTGATTGACCAGCGTGCCCACGATAGTCGTACCCAACATGCCCCCAACCATACGGGTCGATTGCAGCAACGCGGTCGTAATGCCGAACCGTTCCCTCCCGGCAATCTCCTGACCGAACACGTTCATATTGTTCAGGATGAAGCCGATGCCGATCCCCGCGCAGGCCATCGCCATGGCAAGCAGACCGTGCGGGGTGTCGCGATGAGACAGCCCCACCCCCGTCGCCGCAACCGCCAGCAGGCAGAACCCGATGACCAGCATGTTGGTCGGCCGGGCCAGGCGCACAACGATCGGCGTGTTGATGAAGCTGCCCAGCGCAATGCATGCGGCGATCGGCGTGGCGATCAGGCCCGCCGCCTGCGGACTCAGCCCGAATCCCCCTTGCAGCAACAGCGGCGCGAAGAAGATCAGCGAATACATCACGAAACCGATTAGTACCGAGAGGGTGAACAGCACCACGAGTTGCGGGTGACGGAACATGTCGAGGGGCACGATCGGATGCGTTGCGCGGCGTTCGGTGCGCAGCAACGCGAAAAACCCTAGCGCGACTGCAACGATCAGCAGCAGGTTGCCGGACGACGCGCCGTGCGACGGCACATTCTCGATAAAGACCTGGAATCCGCCGAGCACCACCGCGATCCACAGCGCACCGCGCCAGTCCACGCGCACGTCGCCCTTGTGGGCAGGCGGAAATTTCGGCAGATAACGCCAAACGAAATACAGCGCCGCCAGACCGACCGGTAGATTGACGAAGAACGTGGAGCGCCAGCCGAAGTGCTCCGAGAGCAATCCGCCCAGCGACGGCCCCGCCGCCGTGCCGATGCCGTACGCCGTGGTGATGACCACCTGCCAGCGCACGCGCGAGCGGGCGTCGGGAAAGAGGTCAGGAACCGAAGCGAACGCCGTGCCGACCATCATGCCCCCGCCGATGCCCTGCAAGCCGCGCGCGAACACGAGGAATGGCATGTTGGGCGCCAGTCCGCACAACAGTGAGGCGAAGGTAAACGTGAGCACCGAGGCGATGACGAAGCGACGTCGGCCAAAGTAGTCGCCAAGCCGCCCGAACACGGGCACGGTCACAACGGACGCCAGCAGATAGATACTCGCGATCCAAGCGTAGTACTCGAAACCCTTGAGCTCGGCGACGATGGAGGGAAGTGCCGTACTGACGACGGTCTGGTCGAGAGCGACCAGCATATTGACGAGCGCGATGCCGATCATGGCCATCAACGCATCGCGAAAAGGCAGGGGGCGCACGGCGGACTACCTGAAGACTTCATGGAGGGGAGCCGCCATTCTATGCGAAAAATAATGAATATATGAACGTTCATGCGTGGCGCGCATTCTCCGGCGAAACCGCGTCGAATGCCTTGCCGTGCGCCGGTCCGCAATGCTTGATCCGACAACGAATCGACTGATACGAATTTTCAACGGCGGCCTAAAAATTACTCAACGCGATGCGATCGCGCGCGTGGCCGTGATGTACCGATCCCGCGAAATCGGGCGTTATCCGATACCCCTTTCGGACGCACCTCAACCCCATGCCCGGCCCGTCCGGGCATCATCTTTCCATCGCCATATCCATCGCCATCGCCGCGCATCGAAGCAAATGCCTCAATCCCGGGCGCATTCGCCAAAACCGCATCCGAACAACAGCCGCACCATCGCTCGACGCTGTGAAAAGCGTCATCGTCACTTATCTGGAGACCCGCCCATGAAACATCGCCCTGTGCGCGAAGACTATCGATGCTGGCTGGACGCACAGCACGGCGCCGCATCGGCACATGGGCAGGCCCGGGACCCGGCGACGCTCGCTCGGCCCGAACTTCCGCCGACCTTGCCGTTTGCCGGATATGTCGTCTGGTTCCCTCTACGCCGGGCTTATCTCGACATCCGGTTCGATCACCAGCGCTTTGCCATCGTCACGCAGTCGGTGGAAACCGCCGACGAAGCGTTTTACTTCGATCATCTCGACGCCGCATATGGACACGCAACAGATGCCGAAGCGCCGTGCCTGATCCTGTACGCCGCACACCCTGGCGGCCCCGTCAGTGTTGCAGGCTGATGGTTTGTCACGTTCCCACCATTCGTTCGGACGGCGCCCGAGGTGCCCCAAGGAGTCATTGCATGCACGTTCCATCCCAACCGCTACCCGGTTACTGGCCGCAACTGTCGAACTGGCAAGTCAGGGCGGGCGAGGTCTCCGCCGGCCAGAATGCCGCGGCGACGTTCACGAGTATCCGGAACCGGCTGCCCGAGGGGCACACGATTCGGATGGCATCGATGAACACACAAGCAGAGGTCGCCGAGGTCGCCGAAGTCATGGCGTCGGGTCGCGAATGCCGCAGCGTTCATGTCGACGACTTCACGCACAACGTGCTCACGGCCTTGGTTACGCCGCAGGACGGATGTGCGTCTCGTCGCTACACGCGCAATGCCGATTTGCGCACCTCGGTCGCCATCGCACTGGCACTCCACCCGGACGACGGCGACGCGTTGCTCGAAGCGAGACTCAAGGCGTTGGGACTGCCCTCGCTGCTTCGCGACGAACCGCAATATCGGCCCGGCACGCTGGAAGCCCTTCGGTACGATGTCGGGTCTCGAATCGTGGCCATCGGGCGAAGCAAACTACCCGATCTGGCAAACCTTGGCGCGCCGGACGACCTGGCCTTGCATGCGGCAGGCGAACGGGAGCTGTCTTATCTGAATGGCGAGAGTCCGCACGCGGCGCAGGTCGCACTCGATCACAAGCGAATTCTCGATTTTCACTACGGCGCGGCGGGGGTCACGACGTGGGAGAAACAAGACCGGGAGTTCCACGACGGCGATGTGAAACATGTGAAACGCGCGAGCGACAACAGTCGAGGCGCTCACGAGGGTCCCGAGCCGCGAATCGGCACATTCATCGAACATCTGGCGCGATGTCAGCAGCGCGTCGAGCCCACGCGCACGCCCACGCGGGCCAAAGGGCGCATCCCGATTCCTCAGAACGTCGACGCTCAGCGTTCGCGCCGCAAGACGAAAGTCGAGCCACCGCCCTACCCGCTCTCGCCGCAGCACGACATTCTCTACAACTGCACACTGCTCTGAGCGGCCGACAAGTCGGCCGTCCCATCCGTGGTCCCCCTCAGGCTGCAGGCTTGAGTCGACGCGCAAACTTCTCGCGGAATTTCTTGAGCTTCGGGGCGACGACATAAGCGCAGTAGCCCTGGTCCGGATGTTGACGGAAGTAGTTCTGGTGATAGGCCTCGGCAGGCCAGAACGTTTGCGTCGGCACGACCTGCGTGACGATGGGATGCGGATACGTCATCTCGGCCATCAACTCGGCGATGAGATGATCCGCCGCCGTCTTCTGGGCTTCGTCGTGATAGAAGATCGCCGAGCGGTATTGCGTGCCGATATCGTTGCCCTGACGATTGAGCGTGGTCGGATCGTGGATCTGGAAGAACACGACCAGAATCTCCTCGAACGTGACGACGTCCGGATCGTAGGTCACCTGCACGACTTCGGCATGACCGGTATCGCCTTCGCAAACCTGCTCGTAGGTCGGATTGTCGACATGCCCGCCTTCGTAGCCGGAGACGACGGATTTCACGCCGTCCAGTTGCTGATAGCAGGCTTCGAGACACCAGAAACAACCACCGGCCAGCGTGGCGACTTCGGTACGGGTATCGCTCGGGGATTTCGTCTGCTCTGTCATCTTGACCTCGCTTGTCGACTGCGTTGATGCGCGCGCAAACGCGTGTCGCACCGCACCAAACCAATAGGGCGGGCGATCGATGGTCGATCGCCCGCCCTATTGTCGCGCAGAAGTCTCGCGAACGGCGCAAATTACCTGTTGCACCGTGTCACTGCCCCAGCCCCTCTGAAACGCTGACACTCCCAGGCGCCGAGGCTCTGGGGCATCAAAGCCCAGAAGTTTCAAGTGCTCGTAGCCGTCCCGTGCCGTCTCGTCACTGATCCGACTCGCAGCCCGGACTTCCCGGGCAAACGTCAGACGTCCAGTTGCGTGATCAGCGGATGCAGCAAACGTGCACCCACACGCGCCGTCAGGCCGTCGCGGTCATACGTCGGGTTGTACTCGGCGATGTCCGCCACGCGCAGCTTGCCGGAGCGACGCACCACGCCGATGAGCGCCTCGATCACTTCGAGCGCCACGCCGTGCGCGGCCGGTGCCGAAACGCCCGGCGCTTTCTCGCCCGGCAACACGTCCATGTCGATCGTCAGGTAGACGTGATTCACTTTCGCGAGCGTCTTCTCCAACTGCTCGCACATCTGCGGCAGACGGTGCGCGAGCATCGTCTCGTCGAGCCAATAGTCGACGTTCAGCGCCGTCGCGCGCTCGAAGAGCGCTTCCGTGTTGCTGTAACGGCTCACGCCGAGACACGCGTAATGGAACGGTGCCTGGCGCCCTGCCAGCAACTGCGAAATCTGCCAGAACGGCGTGCCCGAGCTGGCCGTCGGCTGGGCGCGAAGATCGAAGTGCGCGTCGAAGTTGAGAATCAGCATCGGCTCGTCGCGCAGGCGATCGCCGAAATGTTCCGCCACTCCGAGGAACGTGCCGTAGGCGATCTCATGCCCGCCACCGAGCACCACGGGGCGCGCGCCGGCAGCCAGCACTTCGGCCACACGATGCCCCAGCGCGGCCTGAGCGGCTTCGAGGCGATCGTCGGCGCAAACGATGTTGCCGCCGTCGAACACAGCAGGCGTGCCTTGCACCGGCAAACTCGCCAGCGCGCGACGCAGCATGTCGGGGCCGGCAACGGCGCCCTGACGGCCATGATTGCGGCGCACGCCCTCGTCGCTGCAAAAGCCCAGCACTACAGCGCCGCCTGCGACTTCCGACGCCTCACAGGCGTCGTAGTCACGCAGCACCTGATGCAGGCGCAGCGTATGGCCCGCTTCGCCGGTATCCACGCGGCCCTGCCAGACCGCTCGATCGATTGTCATACGTATTCCTGCCTTGCCTTACCTGATCGTTACCGAATGCCTGCGCATGCGCTTGCTAAATCTTGCTAAATCTCGCTAACGCATGTCTCGCATGTCTCGCGCGCAGGCACCATTCACACGGGATCACGCGGATCGCGTGAGCACCGCCTGAAGGAATTCACGCGTGCGCGCTTCGCGCGGCGCAGTGAAAATCTGGTCCGGCGGACCGGCTTCGATGATGCGCCCCTGATCCATCACGACCACCACGTCGGCCACTTCGCGAGCAAAGCCCATTTCATGCGTCACGACGAGCATGGTCATACCGTCGTTCGCGAGCGCCTTCATGACTTGCAGCACTTCACCGACGAGTTCCGGATCGAGTGCGGAGGTAGGCTCGTCAAAAAGCATGACCTGCGGCTGCATCGCCAATGCGCGGGCAATTGCCACACGTTGCTTCTGGCCGCCCGAGAGCGTGCCCGGGTAGACGTCGGCCTTCGCCGCCAGGCCCACCTTGGCGAGCAGTTCGCGTGCGAGCTTGTCGGCCTCGGCGCTTTTCATGCCGCGCAGCTTGCGCGGTGCGAGCGTGACGTTGTCGAGCACCGTCAGATGCGGGAAAAGATTGAACGACTGGAACACCATGCCCACTTCCGTGCGCAAATGGTTGAGCGCGTTCTCGCCCATCATCTTGCCGTGATCGACGAGCTTCTTGCCCACGATCTCGATGGTGCCCTGCTCTGCCGTCTCAAGACCGTTGCAGCAGCGCAGGAACGTGCTTTTGCCCGACCCGCTCGGGCCGATGACCACGACGACCTGACGGGCGTCGACTTCGAAATCGATGCCCTTGAGCACCTGATGGCTACCGTAGGCCTTGCCCAGCCCTTCGATCTTCAGGATCGGGGCGCCGGTGACTTTCTTGACTTCGCTCATTGCACGGCACCTCCGGCACGCAGGGACTTCTCGGCGCGCTGCAGCAACAGCGTGGTCACACCGGTCAGAATCAGATAAACAAAAGCAATCGCCAGATACACTTCCAGCGAGCGATACGACACGCTGATGATCTTCTGGCCTTCGTGCATCACGTCATGAATCGTGAGCAGCGACACGAGGGCGGAGTTCTTGATCAGCGCGATGAATTCATTGCCCAGCGGTGGGATCATGCGAACCACCGCCTGCGGCAGAATGACCGAGCGCATGGCCTGACCATAGGGCATGCCCAGCGAACGGGCGGCTTCCATCTGACCGCGTTCGATCGACTGGATGGCGCCACGCACGATTTCCGACACGTAGGCGCCGCTATAGATGCCCAGGCCCAGCACGCCGCACACGAACGCCGGCAGCAGAATGTTGAACTGCGGCAGGCCGAAGAACAGGATGAAGAGCTGCACCAGCAGCGGCGTGCCACGAATGAACGTGACGTAAGCGGTACAGATGCCGTAGCGAATGCGGTTCGCCGGATTGAGGCGGCCCATGCCGACCAGCAAACCCAGCACACAGCCCAGGGCCAGGGCGCAGGCAGTCACTTCAACGGTCACCAGCGCGCCACGCGCCAGATCCGTCCAGTTTGCCCACACCGGCGAAAAATCGAGTTCCATGCGTACTCCGTCAGTTGCTCTACTGCGCTATTGCTTATTACTTGGGCGGACGACGTCCCCCGTATCAGGGTGACGGCCAGCCCGCCCGGTCTTGCTTTGGTATTGCCCGACGTCGCTCGGGACTGCGCCGAGACGACGTTCGCGAATGCCTTACTTCGCGGTACCGAAGTACTTGGTCACGAGCGCGGCGTAGGTGCCGTCGGCGCGGACCTTCTCCAGCGCCTTGTTCATTTCTTCGGTCAGCGCCTTGTCTTCCTTGCGAAGGGCGAAGCCATAACGCTCGATCGTGAGCGTCTTGTCGAGCACCTTCACCGACGGGTTGGCCTTGGCGTACAACAGTGCGGCCGGCTTACCGGTCACGGCGGCGTCGGCACGGCCGATCTTCACGAGTTCGAACATCTGGTCGTTCTTCTCGACTTCCACGCGCGAGACCTTCGGATAGTTTTCCGTCAGGAACTGCACCGACTTCGTGCCGACCTGCACCGAGACCTTCTTGCCGTTCAGATCGGCCGGTTCCTTGATGCTGGTGTTATCCGCCTTGACCATGATGGCCAGACCGCCGGTGTAGTACGGGTGCGTAAAGTTCACGGCCTTCAGACGCTCGTCCGTGATGTAGATGGCCGAAGCGGCCACGTCGACGCGCTTGGACAGCACGGCCGGGATCAGCCCCTTGAAATCGATATCCGTCCACTCGACTTTCTTGCCCATGGCCTTGCCCAGCGCTTCGATCATTTCGACGTCGAAGCCCGTGCGCTTGCCGTTTTCCACGTATTCGAACGGCGGGAAGGTCGCGTCGGTCGCGACACGCAGCACGTCGTCGGCAGCGAAAACTTTGGTCGAGCAGGTGACGGCCAGCGCCATCGTGAACAGGATGTGACGCAATTTCATCTGGTACTCCTTCGTGTAGTCTCGGTTCGGAAAAACCGGTTAAAAGTACTGCAATCGATTTGAAATACGCTCGGCTGCCGCCACCGTGAGACGGATCAGCTCTTCGTGGCGCTGCGCCACACGCACGGCCGGCGCCATCAGGGTGATGGTGCCTTCCAGACGTTCCTTCGCGGCAAAGACGGGAGCCGACACGCCCCAGACGCCGAAATCCACTTCGCTCTCGGACACCGCGTAGCGCTGCTTGCGAATCTCTTCGACCTGCGCGACGAGACGCTCCTGCGCAACCGGCTGACCCGCCAATTGGCGCCCGATCAGATTGTCGCGGGTGGTCTGGGGCAGGAAGGAGAGCAAGGCCTTGGCCGATGCGCCGTGCACCAGCGGGTGTGCGCGTCCCTTGGCGAACGAGCAACGCAGCGATTGCTCGCTCTCGTGCATGTCGAGGCAAACGACCTGGCCGTTCGCGGCCACAAGCAGACCAACGGTCTCGCCGGTGCGCTGCACGAGGGCGTCGATTTCTTCGCGTGCCTGGGTAACTAGATGCGAGTTGTGGTCGAAACCCCACGCCAATTGCACGCCAACCGGACCAGGTTCGTAGAGCGCCTCATGGGCGTGCTCCTGCACCAGGCCCCACTTCTTGAGCGGCACGAGGTGGCGGTAAACCGTGGAGAGCGGCAGGCTCGTTTGCGCGGCGATCTCGCGTGCCGCGATCGGTCGTCCATGACGCGCCACAGTCACAAGGACTTGCAGAACGCGCTCGGAGACCGAATGAGCTTCGGTGGTGTCCATCGTCTTCAAAAACCAAAGAAAGCAAAAAAATCAGCGGAATGTGCCGCTGATGACGACATGGGCGCTATCTTGCGATGCAATTCCCAAAGTAAAAAATGCGATTCTTACCGGATGGTAACAAATTGGGAGATTACGCATAGGGACTTTCCCTTATGCACCGCGGAATCGAGGCATAAAAAAACGCCGAAACCCTTATGAATAAAGGGTATCGGCGTTTTTAAGCAAAAACCGAATAAAGACTCTGATTACCGAATATTGGTAGCCATTTGCGAATCCGAGGCGGTCGATAGCCACTCGATGAGAATCGGTTTCTGCACTTTCCCAAGTGCGCTCTTCGGCAGGCTGTCGAAGATGACGACCCGGCGCGGCAGTTTGAAGCGCGCGATGCGGGTCGCAAGAAAGTCGAGAACGGCCTGCGGCGTGGCCGGAGCATCGGACGTCGGTACAACCACCGCCACCGGCACCTCTCCCCAGCGCTCGTCGGGCACGCCTACCACCGACGCTTCGAGCACGCCCGGGCAATCGACCAGCGCGTTTTCGATCTCCGCCGGATAAATGTTCTCGCCGCCCGAGATGATCATGTCCTTACTCCGGCCAACGACTTCGAAGCATCCGTCGTCGCGAAGCCGCGCGAGATCGCCCGAACGAAACCAGCCGTCCTCGAGGCCGAGGTTCCCGGGCGCGTGCCGAGTGCGCCAATACTCCCGCATGACGTTCGGCGCGCGCACGAGAATCTCGCCGACCTCGCCCGGCGCAACGTCGTGCCCCGCCCCGTCGACCAATCGCACTTCGACGCCCGGGCAGGCACGCCCGACCGCCCCCGGATGGGCCTTCGCTTCGCCGAAACGCAGCGCGATGGACACCGGTCCGGTCTCCGTCGCGCCGTAGACTTGTCCCAGCGGAATGCCGCGGGCATGAAACGCATCGATGGCGGACATCGGCACCACGCTCGATCCGGCCATCACGCCGCGCAGCGAGGAGAGATCGGTCGTCGCCCACGCGGGGTGCATCTGCACCGCGCGCAGGGTCGCAGGCACCATCAGCGACAGCGAGGGACGGTGTCTGGCCACATCCGCCAGCCACGCCGCCGGATCGAAGCGCGGGTGCAGCGTGACGCTCGCTCCACGAAGCAACGCGGGCAGCGTCTGAATGCAGAGCCCGCCGACGTGAAACATCGGCAAGGTCGACAGGACATGATCGTCGGCGCGCATCTCGTGCGACCACCAACTGGCTTCGGCATTGGCGAGCAGTCCGGCTTGCGTGTGAAGCGCGCCTTTCGGCTCGCCCGTCGTACCGGACGTATAGGCCAGCAGCACCGGCGCGTCGGCAGGCACGTCGGGGTACGCGACCGGCTTGACGGACGGCACCGCGATCAGCCCGTCGATAGGCGCGATGGCCGGCGGTGGCAGATCGGTAATCGGATCGTGCTCCAGCGTGTCGCGGATCTGGCGCGCCGTATCGCGATGCATGGCATCGAACCACAGCACGCGCACCCCCGCATGGCGCACAATCGCCGAGAGCTCCGGCACGGCAAGGCGGAAATTGAGCGGCAGGAAAATGGCACCGGCACGTGCGCAGGCGAAGAGCAGCGCCAGTTGCAGTTCGTCGTTCAGACCGAGACAGGCGACGCGATCCCCCGGCGCAATACGCCATGTCTCACGCAGATGGCCGCCGACGCGCTCGATGCGTCGCCAAAGTGCGGCATAGTCGATCGTCAGGGCTTGCTCGCCAACACCGCACCGCAGCGCCAGCCGCTCGGGCGTGGCGCGCGCGTGACGGGCGAGCGCTTCTACAAAAGGCGTCAACTTGGTCTCCGTGACGTTACTCACCACCCATACCCTCCTACCTCCCCATACCGCCCACGCCGCGCATTACTCGTCGCGCTCGCCCGGTTCGTAGAGCGCTTCGCGGCCGATACGATCGAGACACAACTCCGCCGTCCACGGCAGCATCAACGCGCCGCAACGCGAATCCCGATACATGCGCTCGAGCGGCAGCGTCTTGAGCATGGACTGCCCGCCGCAGGTGCGAATCGCGAGGCGGCACAACTCGTTGGCGTTCTCCATGATCGTGTACTGCGCCGCGTACGCGCGCAGCCGCGCCTCCTTGCCCGGGTCGGCCCGACCGTCCTGCAATGCGCGCAGGAACAAGGCCCGCGTCTGCTCCAGCATGATGTGCATCTGAGCGACCGCGATCTGCTTGGTCGGATACATCCGACGCTTGACCGGCGCCCCCATGCCTTCGGCTTCGCCGCGCAGATAGCGAACGGTGAAATCGTACGCTGCCTGCGCAATGCCCATATAGGTGGGCGCGAGCGTCATGAACATGTGCGGCCAGCGGCTGGCGGCCTGATAGTAGACGCCGCGCGGCATGAGTTGCAGCTCGTCCGCCACGAACACGTCCTTGAAGAGCAACGTACGCGAGACGGTACCGCGCATGCCCAGCGGATCCCAGTCGCCGGTGACGGTCACGCCCGGGGCGTCGCCCGGCACCGCGATGTAGAACGTGTCCTTCATCGACAGTTCGGGTTTGTCTTCCGTGCACAGCACGCCGTAGTAATTGGCGGCGCCCGAGAGCGACGCGAAGATCTTGCGACCATTGATCAGCCAGCCGCCGTCGACCTTCGTCGCGGTGGTGCCGAACGGCGCCTTGCCGGCGGCGGCCGCGCTGCCCTCGGAGAAGGGCTGGGCGTAGATCGCGCCATCCTGAATGACACGTGCGAAGTGATGCTTGCGATAGCCCGCGTGTTCGGTGCGTTGTTCGGGCGTCATGTCGAGATCGTCGGCGAGAATGCCGGTCCACATCATCGAGCACGTGTGCATGTTGAACGTGAGCGCCGTGGCGCCGCAATGACGGCCCAGTTCGGCGGAGACCATCATATAGGTCGCGAAGTCCGCCCCCAGACCGCCCTCCGCCTCGGGGATGCACAACTTCAGCAATCCGGCGGCGCGCATGTCGTCGTAGTTCTCGAACGGGAACGACGCTTCGCGATCCCAGCGCGCGGCGCGCGGCGCGAGCGATTCGCGCCCGACCTGTTCTGCCAGCGCCAGCAGGCGCCGTTGCTTGTCCGTGAGCGGATAGTGCTCGCCGACGATCGAAGGGGGCTGATAGGCCACGGTTGTCTCCTGATGTGTTCTGGGGATGGACGGAAGTGAGGGAGGACTGGCGTGCAGTCAGGCTCGCAGATCGGCGAGGAACGCTCGCACCTCGGCGTCGAAGGCCGCGGGGTGCGTGAGATTCATCAGATGGCCGGCGCCCGGCAGGCAAACGTAGCGGGCGTTCGGAATGACCTCGGCCATGCGGGCCATGACTTTCGGCGGCGCGTTGTTGTCGTGCTCGCCCGCGACAAGCAACACGGGGACGGACAAACGCGCCAGCGCTGCGCGCTGTTCGAACCCCACCAGCGCCTGCAAGGCGGCGCGGTAAGCTTCGGGCGTGAGCGCGCCCATGGCCTCCACGGCCAGCGCGTGCGCTGCTTCGCGCGCGGCGTCGTCAGGCTCGCCCAGCATGCCCGGCACGATGGCGTCGGCCATCTCGCGCAGTGTCTTGCCCGCGTCGAGCGGCGCGGTGCGCTGTCGCACGAACTCCCGCTGAAAGTCGCCGTCCGGTTTGCCGAATGCGGGCGACGTGCCGCAAAGCACGAGCGCGGCGACATCGCGGGTGAAGGGTTCGCCACGCGCCATCAACTCCTGCGCCACCATGCCGCCCATGCTGTGACCGACCAGCACGAAGCGCGACGGCGCGAGCGAGTCGAGCAAGGTACGCAGACTGTCCGCGAGGGCCGCCATCGTCGGCGCGGCGGGCATCGCACTCTCGCCGTACCCCGGCATGTCCCACGCCACGACGCGATACCCCGCCGCAACGAATGTCTCGAACTGCGCCGGCCAGACGTTGCGATTGCCGCCGATGCCGTGCAGCAGCACGAGTGTGAGCGGGCCGTCGCCTTCCACGCGACAGGAGGGGCAGGCAAGCGTGGTGCACGCCATCATGCGAATTCGCCTTGCAGTTGCCCGTCGCGCACCACGACATCGCCATCGAGCGCGATCGTGCACTTGCGCAGCGGCAGGTCGAAGTGACCCAGCGTATGGCGTCCCGCGACCTCATTGGCGCCCGTCGAGTAGAGGAAGTTGCCGGCGAAGGCACGTTGCTCCGTGCCGTTGCAGTCGCGTTTGTCGTAGCAGGCGAGTGCATCCCAGCGCGCGCGCGGGTTCAGGCCGAAGCCGACGTGCGAGACGGCATACGCCTCGCGATCGCCCCATGCCGCGAAATAATCGCGCATGAGATCCACGTCGACGCCCTCGCCGTCGATGGCCACGACGTAGTCATCCTCGACGGTCAGTGCGATACGGTCGCGCAGGTATTGTTTGAAGGTGAGGTTGATGTCGCCGGGCGCCAGCACGAGTTGACCGTTCACGCTGTGCGCGGCGGGAAACGCCAGCGCCAGGCCGCCGGGCCAGTGCGCCACCTGGCCGGGCTTGGCGCACCAGCCCCACACACCGCCGACGCGCGCGTCGCGCAGTCCGATGCGCAGATCGGTCCCGGCGGCCGATGTCACGTGCATCTGCGCTGCGCCGCGCAAACGCTTGATGGCGGCGCGCACCTTCGGCTCCATTGCCGGATCGGTGGCGCAGCGCTCCAGAATCTCGGGATGTTCGTTCGACACCATGAGCACGCGTGCGCCGCCGCCGAGAATTTCCGGCAGTTCGGGGGCGTGCAGCAGGCCTTCGACGGTGCAATCGACAACGAGCGTTGCCGTCTTCAGCGCGGCGACGACCGGGGCCAATTGCCCCAACGCGTCGCTTGCGCCGGTCGAGCGCACGGGCACCGGCGCGGCCAGTCGCGGGCTGGGCACGATCAGCCGGAAAGGCCTTGCGCCAAGCGACTCGGCGGCCAGTTGCGCTAATTCCACGTTGACAGGCCGGGATTGCGTTTCGGCTACAATCGCCACCACATCACCGGGTCGTATGTCGCAGCGCCGCAAAGTCTCGGCAAATACGTCGATCCACTTATGCTCGATTCGCTCGATCAGCATATCGTCTCCTGAGCGTCTGACCCTTGCGCCCCTGCGGGGCTCCGTTGGCCATCACGCGTCTTGTCGATCTGTTGTTCGTGCCATAGTATATGAATATTCATACAAATCAACCCGATCAAATTTGCCGGACGGGAGTGCAGGGAAAGTGAACGCCAAACGCGCCGCAACGCCAGATTTCGACAGCACGGCTTTTCGCAATGCGCTCAGTCAGTTTGCGACCGGGGTCACTGTGATTACCACGCGAGCCGAAGACGGTTCGCTCATCGGCATCACCGCGAGCTCATTCAATTCGGTCTCGCTCACGCCACCGCTCATTCTGTGGAGTCTCGCCACGCGCGCCGGAAGCATGCCCGTCTTCCGTGAAAACTCGCATTACGTGGTGAACGTGCTGGCCGCCGATCAGTTGGACATCTGCAAGCGTTTTGCGACGATGAAGGGCGACCGGTTCGCGGGCGTACCGTACACGTTGTCCGCCTCGGGCACGCCTGTGCTCGACGGTGCGCTGGCGTGGTTCGAGTGCCACAACCGCAGCCGTTACGACGAAGGCGATCATGTGATCTTCGTGGGCGAAGTCGAGCGGTGCGGCGTGCATGCGCAGGCAGGCGATCGTACGCCGCTCGTCTTCCACGGCGGCAGTTTCCACAAACCCCAATCGCTGGGCTAAGACGCATCATGTCTGCTGCGAGCGCGCCCTTCGTCGACGACTATCTGGCGTACCTGCTCGCGCGCGCGAGCGCACTGGTCTCGGACGAATTCCATCGCGAAGTCGCCGCGGCAGGTCTCGGCGTGCTGGAGTGGCGCGTGCTCGCCACGCTCTCCGACGACCGGGCACGCACCGTCAACCAACTGGCGGACATCGTGCTTGCCAAGCAACCGACCGTCACCAAGGTCATCGATCGACTCGAAGCCTCGGGCTACGTTCTCAGGGGGGAGAGCGCGACCGATCGACGCCAGTCGCTCGTCTCGCTCACGGGGGCGGGCATCGTTCACGTCAAGCCACTGCTCGACAGCGCCCGCCGCCACGAAGCGCGTGTGCTCGCCCGCTTCGGCCAGACCCAATCGGCGCAACTCAAGGACGCGCTGCGCGAACTCATCCACCAGATGACGGATTGCCGCCAGCCGTAGATGTTTTCGCCCCCCGGCTTCAAGTTCCGACGAACTCGCATCGAATTCGATCAATTTCACGAAAATTAAAATAATCCACCGAGAAATCGGCAAAATCGCCTTCCGAATTTCAATTTAGCGTTTCACGCCCTTCGAATACGCAAGCACCTGCGGCGAGGAATTTCCTACACTATCTGGGATTTCTCCTTCCATGATTCGCCCTCACAAAGCGCTTGCGTATGAACGTTTCGAACGCTGCGGCTAGCACCGCAGATACCTCCATGACTCGCGAGCGTCGCGTGTGGGATATCAGCGCACCACTGAGCGCCGACACGCCCGTGTGGCCCGGCGATACGCCCTTCACGGAGCAAGCCGTCTGGCAGATCGGTCCGGGCTGCCCCGTCAACGTCGGTCGGATCACGCTCTCGCCGCACACCGGCGCGCATGCCGACGCGCCGCGTCATTACGACGACGAAGGCGTGTGTATCGGCGAAGTCGATCTCCAGACCTATCTCGGTCCGTGCCGCGTGATTCATTGCCTCGGCGCGTCGCCACTCGTCACTCCCGAGATGGTCGAGCCTTATCTGACGGATGTGCCTTCGCGAGTGCTCCTGCGTACGTATGCGCAAGCGCCTGTGGACCGCTGGGACAGCGAGTTCTGCGCTGTCGCACCTGAAACCATCGATCTGCTCGCCTCGCGCGGCGTGGCGCTCGTGGGCATCGACACGCCGTCGCTCGATCCGCAGCAGAGCAAGACGATGGACGCACATCACCGGATTCGCGCCCACCGCATGGCGATTCTCGAAGGACTGGTGCTCGACGCCATCGAGCCCGCCGACTACGAACTCATCGCGCTGCCGCTGAAGTTCATGCGGCTCGACGCGAGCCCCGTGCGCGCCGCGCTGCGTTCGCTCTGAGCCTCGCGCCTGCACCGCGCTTCAAAGCCTTTCCGCCTTTCCATTGCCTTTCCTTTCATTGCAGTTCCATTACTCGACAACGCAAACCATGACGTCTTCCCGCAACGATTGTCTGGCCCTCGACGCGGCCGATCCGCTTGCGCCGCTGCGCGCGCAGTTCGACCTGCCGCCGGGCGTGATTTACCTCGACGGCAACTCGCTGGGCGCCCGCCCGATCGCTTCGGCCAAACGCGCTCAGGAGGTGATTACGGCCGAATGGGGCGTCGGCCTCATTCGCAGCTGGAACGAAGCCGACTGGTTCGCGCTGCCGCGCACGCTGGGCGACGCGCTCGCCCCGATCGTGGGCGCGGGCAAGGGCGAAGTGGTGGTCACGGACACCACGTCGAGCAACCTGTTCAAGGTGATGGCCGCAGCGCTCGACGCACAACGCACGCGCGCCCCGCAGCGCAAGGTTGTCGTCTCCGAGCGCAGCAACTTCCCGACCGATCTTTACATCGTGCAGGGCCTCACGCGTCTGCTCGACGACGGCTACTCGCTGCGCCTGATCGATTCACCGGACGATTTGCCCGGTGCGCTGGGCGACGACGTGGCGGTGGTTCTGCTCACGCATGTGAACTACCGCACGGGCGCGATGTACGACATGGCCGCGCGCACTGCCGAGATTCACGCATCGGGCGCATTGGCCGTGTGGGATCTGTGCCACTCCGCAGGCGCGGTGCCGGTGGATCTGAACGGCGCAAACGCAGACTACGCGGTGGGTTGCACGTACAAGTACCTCAACGGCGGTCCCGGGGCGCCCGCATTCGTGTGGGTCAACAAGAAGCATCAGGACACGTTCTGGCAGCCGCTGTCGGGCTGGTGGGGCCACCGCACCCCGTTCGCAATGACGCCGGAGTACACACCGGACGACGGTATCGGTCGTTATCTGTGCGGCACGCAGCCGATCGTTTCGCTCTCGCTGGTGCAATGCGGTCTGGACATCTTCGCGCAGACGTCGATGCAGGCGCTGCGTCGCAAATCGCTGGCGCTCACGGATCTGTTCATTGAACTGGTCGAAGCGCGTTGCGCGCAATTCCCGCTCACGCTCGTGACGCCGCGCGACCACGCCGCGCGTGGCTCGCAGGTGAGCTTCGAGCATCCGCAAGGATTTGCCGTGATTCAGGCGCTGATCGCGCGCGGCGTCATCGGCGACTATCGCGAGCCGCGCATCATGCGCTTTGGCATGACGCCGCTCTACACGAGCTTTGCCGACGTGTGGGATTCGGTCGAGATTCTGCGCGACGTGCTGAGCACGGAGTCGTGGGACAAGCCGGAGTTCCATCGCCGTGGTGCGGTGACCTGAGCAAGGAGTGGTCAGCATGAGCAAGACATCCCCCACGTCCTCCAACACCTCGCTGCCGGGCGGCGAGTCCGCCACGCCCGCACAGGGTGGGTGCCCGTTCGGTCATCGCAGCGACGACACGCCCGGGGTACCGGGCGGGGCGCCGGCAGCCCAGGAGACTTCTGCGACGTCGGCCAACGCGACACAATGGCATGACGCCAAGCTCGATTTCTCGAAGAGCATGAGCTATGGCGACTACCTGTCGCTCGATCCGATTCTGAACGCGCAACATCCGCGCTCGACCGATCACAACGAGATGCTGTTCATCATTCAGCATCAGACGAGCGAACTGTGGATGAAGCTGGCCTTGTACGAGTTGCAGGCCGCACGCACGGCAGTGCACAACGACGAACTGCCGCCCGCGTTCAAGATGCTCGCACGCGTATCGCGCATTCTCGAACAACTGGTGCAGGCGTGGAGTGTGCTCGCAACGATGACGCCGTCGGAGTATTCGTCGATGCGTCCGTCGCTGGGCAGCTCGTCGGGTTTTCAGTCGTATCAGTACCGCATTCTGGAGTTCATGCTGGGCAACAAGAATGCGGCGATGCTCGCGCCCCATTCGCATCGTCCCGATCTGTACCAGCAGGTCGAAGCGGCGCTCAAGGCGCCCTCGTTCTACGACGAAGTGGTCCGCCTTCTCGCGCGCCGCGGTTTTGCGATCGCACCGCAACGCCTGGAGCGCGACTGGACGAAGCCGACGCCGCACGACAAGACGGTGGAGGCGGCCTGGCTGGAGGTGTACCGCAACCCGTCGCAGTACTGGGAGCTTTATGAGATGGCCGAAGAACTGGTCGATCTCGAAGACGCCTTCCGTCAATGGCGTTTCCGTCACGTGACGACCGTCGAGCGCATCATCGGCTTCAAGCAGGGCACGGGCGGCACGAACGGTGCGCCTTATCTGCGCAAGATGCTCGATGTCGTGTTGTTCCCGGAGTTGTGGCACGTGCGGACGTTGCTGTGACTTGACTCGCGCCCTTGGCCGGGGCGTGTGTCGGTGCCTCTGCGCTCGTTCGTTGGAAAACCCTCGTGTGGACGCCGCCCTCGCCCTTGTCTCCTGCCCGGGGCAGCGGCGCTTGCCCGGCCCCTGACTCCGCTCCAATGCCTGTTAAGTCGCTACGTCAGGGGCCGGACAATCACCGCCATCCATTGTCCTGTTCGGTGGGTGTCGTCGCATCGATGACGGTTGCGGATCGGCTCGGGTGTCGCCCGCGGTGCGACTTAAAAGGCAGTGGAGCGCCGCGGGCGACACCCGAGCCGATTGACCTCAGGCCGCGTCGGTTAAGCTCGTTGCGCTCGTCGGGAAACCTTCGCAAAGACGCGTCCCACGCCCTCATCTCCTGCCCGGGGCAGCGGCGCTTGCCCGGCCCCTGACTCCGCTCCAATGCTTGTTAAGTCGCTACGTCAGGGGCCGGACAATCACCGCCATCCATTGTCCTGTTCGGTGGGTGTCGTCGCATCGATGGCGGTTGCGGATCGGCTCGGGTGTCGCCCGCGGTGCGACTTAAAAGGCAGTGGAGCGCCGCGGGCGACACCCGAGCCGATTGACCACGGACATTGCGGACAGCAAGCACGGACAGATCAGGCCACTCGATCCGATCAGGCTTGCCCGCTCAGCCGCGCAGCCAGTTGTTTGAGACGGGGGCCGATCTCATCGCGAAACACCGCGTCGGGGATTGACGAAGACGGCCCGCTGCAACTAATCGCCAGCCAGCGATTCTGCCGCACGTCTCTTAGCGGCACCGCGACCGCGTTCACCCCTTCGTGCCACTCGCGAAACGAGTAACAGCATCCTTCCCGTTTGTATGACTCGATGCCTTTGTCGACGCCCGATTGCAAGACATCCCATCCGACATTGCGCAATGCGGCCGGATTCGCGTCGTAGGCATCGTGCAGGTCCAAGAGCATGGTCTCGCGCTCCGTCGGCGTCATGGCCGCGAGGTAGACGCGCCCCATCGAACTGGTCAACATCGACAGACGAGATCCTGCGGTAAGACCCAGCGTGAGATGCGCCGAGTCGCTGCGGATCGTCTCCAGATACATCATGTCGATGCCTTCGCGGCAACCCAGCGAGATGGAACATCCCATCTCCCGGGCCAGAGCCCTCATGTGCGGGCGGGCAAGCGTCAGCAAGTCCGTGCCGTTAAGGAAGGCGTAGCCCAGCGCGAGTACACCGGCATCGAGCGCGTATTTGCCAAGCTCCGCGTCGTAGCGCAGATAGCCGAGTTCGGTAAGCGTATATGCCAGCCGGCTGACGGTAGCTTTCGGCAATCCCGTGCGCGCCGCAAAGTCGCGGTTGCCGAGCAACACGTCGTCCGGCCCGAACGCGCGCAGCAAATCCAGTCCGCGTGCGAGCGCAGTTACGAACTTGCGCTCATCGTGCGACGGTGGCACCCCATGCGCCGGTGCACCGGTCAGGGAAGACAGGGACGTTTTGATCACAGCCATCGCGCGCTCCGCAACTCGTTTCGCTTCCGCCCGACAATCGGCTCACGCCAAAGCACACATCGGTCGTTGCCGGGCAAAAAACTTTAGTGTTAAACTAACTTCGATTTCAGAACATTGTTCCGCATTGCGGAACTTTCGTCAAGTTGAACGGAGGAGATGGGTCATGGCAGGCAATGCACAGTTTCACTGGGAAGATCCGCTGTTGCTCGACGCACAGCTCACCACCGACGAGCGCATGATTCGCGACGCTGCCGCGGCGTATGCGAACGACAAGCTCGCCCCGCGCGTGCTCGAAGCGTTCCGTCACGAGCGCACCGACGCGTCGATCTTTCGCGAAATGGGCGAGATCGGCCTGCTGGGCCCCACGATTCCCGAGCAATACGGCGGCCCCGGCCTGAACTATGTGGCCTACGGTCTGATCGCCCGCGAAGTCGAACGCGTGGACTCGGGTTATCGCTCGATGATGTCGGTGCAATCGTCGCTGGTCATGGTGCCGATCTATGAGTTCGGCAGCGAAGCACAGAAGCAGAAATACCTGCCGAAGCTCGCGAGCGGCGAGTGGATCGGCTGTTTCGGTCTGACCGAACCGAACCATGGCTCGGACCCGGCCGGCATGACGACGCGCGCCAAGAAGGTCGCCGGCGGCTACGAGTTGAGCGGCGGCAAGATGTGGATCACGAACTCGCCCATCGCCGATGTCTTCGTCGTGTGGGGCAAGCTCACCGATGAAAACGGCGACGAGAAGATTCGCGGTTTCATTCTGGAGAAGGGCTGGAAGGGTCTGTCGGCACCGGCCATTCACGGCAAGGTCGGTCTGCGCGCGTCGGTCACGGGTGAAATCGTGATGGATCAGGTGTTCGTGCCCGAAGAGAACCTGATGCCGGGCGTCTCAGGCCTGAAGGGGCCGTTCACGTGTCTGAACTCCGCGCGCTATGGCATTGCCTGGGGTGCGCTGGGCGCCGCGGAATTCTGCTGGCATATGGCACGTCAGTATGTGCTCGACCGCCAGCAGTTCGGTCGTCCGCTGGCGGCCAATCAGTTGATCCAGAAGAAGCTGGCCGACATGCAAACGGAAATCACGCTGGGTCTTCAGGGCTGCCTGCGTCTGGGCCGCATGAAGGACGAAGGCACGGCCGCCGTCGAAATCACGTCGATCATGAAGCGCAATTCGTGCGGCAAGGCGCTCGACGTCGCACGTCTCGCACGCGACATGCTCGGTGGCAACGGCATCTCGGATGAATTCGGCATCGCCCGTCACCTCGTGAACCTCGAAGTGGTGAACACCTACGAAGGTACCCACGACATTCACGCCCTGATCCTCGGACGCGCGCAAACCGGCATTCAGGCGTTCTTCTGATCGAAGACCGTCACCGCAGGGAAGCGGTACGTTGGACCGGAACGCCGTACGGCGATAGCACCGTGAGGGATTGAGCGCGCCCACGCCGTCACAAGCGCCCCGGTTCGACGTATCGAGACTTCGTTGCAGTGGCGCACCGGTGTACTAGTGCACTGGTGCTCTAGTGCTTGAGTGATTGAGTGCTTGAGTGCTTCAGCCCTTTAGTCCTTCAATGCGCTTGTCTGGTACGCGTCGTTCTCGAGCCGCATGCCGCGGGCCGTCAATCCCACGAGTGACGGCGCGTACCAAACAAAAAAGCCAGCCCATCGGAGCTGGCTTTCTCTATTGACCAACGCGCAAGCGTCGGGCAACGGCTTACTTGTTCGGTTGCGGCGTCAGGCGCAGGTACGGACGCACTGCCTTGTAGCCCTTCGGGAATTTTTCCTTGAGCACCGCTTCGTCCTTGAGCGAGGGCACGATCACGACATCTTCGCCATCTTTCCAGTTACCCGGCGTGGCGACCGAATAATTGTCGGTCAGTTGCAGCGAATCGATCACGCGAAGGATCTCGTCGAAATTACGACCGGTGCTGGCCGGGTACGTAATGATCAGACGCACCTTCTTCTTCGGATCGATCACGAACAACGAACGCACGGTCACGGTCTCGCTGGCGTTCGGATGAATCATGTCGTACAGCTGCGAGACCTTGCGGTCCTTGTCGGCCAGGATCGGGAAGTTGACCGTGGTGTTCTGCGTTTCGTTGATGTCGTTGATCCAGCCCTTGTGCGACTCGGCGTCGTCCACCGACAGCGCAATGGCCTTGACGTTACGTTTTTCGAACTCGCCCTTGAGTTTGGCGGTCAGACCGAGTTCGGTCGTGCACACCGGCGTGTAATCGGCCGGGTGCGAGAAAAGGACGCCCCAGCCATCGCCAAGGTACTCATGGAACTTGATCGTGCCGATCGACGAATCTTGCTCGAAATCGGGAGCGATATCACCCAAACGCAATGTCATTACGGTCTCCTTGAGAACCTAAAACTCAGTGGGATCAAGACTAAAGGATGCTAAGCTTAGTCAGAACGAATAAAAAATTTGTTCCAAATAACCATTCGAAATATACCGTGAACCGGGTGTTGTTTTCTGGCAACGACGCGTTGAAAGCGGTACGATAAGCCCCGTATACCGCACATTCCTTACGCATTTTCCTCCCCGAACCGGGTAACGACTATGTCGCAAGTGCATACCAACAAGGAGAAGTTCATGACCGATATCAAATCCGTACTCGCCGACGCCGAAGACCTGCTCAAGCAAGCTGCCAATACGACTGGCGAGCGCGCTTCCGAGCTGAGCGACAAGGCCCTCGCGCTGCTCAAGCAAGCCAAGGAAAAGGCTTCGGACGTTCAGGTCGTCGTTGTGGAAAAGAGCAAGCAGGCCGCTCGCGCAACCGATGACTACGTGCATGATCATCCGTGGCAGGCCGTGGGCATCGCCGCCGGCATCGGCGTGGTGATCGGCCTGCTGCTCAATCGCAAGTAAGCTTCGCCGACGCAAGTCACTCTCTCGCCTACTTTGCCCGAGGCGGAGCCTGCCTGACCAGTGCGACGGGTCAGGCGGGCCGCCCAGCTCAGCCCATGACCGACAATGATCGCACGACCCCGCCGCGGCCTTCGCTGCGGCGCCTCGCCGGTGCGTTGCTCGAGATCGTACAGTCGCGCATCGAACTCATCGGCGTTGAACTGACCGAAGAAAAGGAACGCCTGATGGGCGTGGCTTTTCTCGGCCTTGCCGCAATGCTCTTCGGCGCTCTCGCCCTGGTGTCGCTGACCGCGCTGGTGATCGTGATTTTCTGGGACACCTACCGCCTCCAGGCCATGTCCGGCGTTTTCATCGTGTATCTGCTGCTCGCGAGCTGGTGTGCGATGCGCGCGCGCAATATCCTGCGCGATGCGCCAATGCCGTTCGAAGCCACACTGGCCGAATTCGAAAAGGACCGCGACGCCTTGCGTCCGGACTGAAGGAGATCTGCCCGTGCCGCTGGAACCGAACCGCTCTCAACGTCCGCGTCGCCCTCGGCAGTCGCGGCGCTCGCGTCACGAACTCCTCGCCATTCGCAAGGAACTCGTGCTCACGCGTATCGCCGTCGAACGCGCCGAGTTGATTCAGGCGTCACATGTCACGCGCGAACGTCTGCGCAACTTCCGCTGGGTTCGCTATCTGCTGCCCGGAGGTTTTTCCAACATCACCGGCCTCGGCGGACTCGCCAGTTCGGGCCTCAAACTCGGCGGCCTGCTCGAGCGCTATCCGCTCGTGAGTTCGGTGGCATCGATCGCCCTGACCGGGTTGTCGCATACCCCTGTCGGACGCCTCGCAAGACGGGGCCTCAAGTGGGGCAGCCTCGGCGTGCTCGCCTGGCAAGGCATCAAGCTCTGGCAGGAATCGACGAAGTCGTCGCCCCAGCCGAGCGACGCGCCCGGTAGCAGCGCTCCCTCGGTGCCGCGCGCTTCGGGCACGACGCCTACGCCCGAATCCAAAAGGGACGATCGCGGCGCCCCGCCGTTGATGTAACGATCCAGGTCATGCTCAGTGGGTCATCGTGCCCACTAGCTGACCGCAGACCGCAGCAAACCACCGCAGACCGCTGTCGTCCATCGCCGCCCACGGTCATCGGCCGCTCGCTACGCATCGCAGCGCTTCGCCACACGTGCCCGACCGTAGGCATTGATGGTGAAGCAGACGCGTCGATCGTGCCCGGTAATACGCACCGTCCCCGACAGCCATTTACGCGCCTCCGTTCGTATGAATCCGCTTTCCGAGAACGCCAGTCCCTCGGTGTAATACAAGCCCCACTTCGCCTCGACCGACACCCCTTGCGGCAAGGGGGCATGCCGCGCCAACAGCAATTCGCCGTCGTCGAACCGATGATTCCGGTTCTCGTCGACGAACGTCACCCAGCCGCCGCTCAGGCTGGCGCCGTCGTGCGGCGCGATCGCAATGCGCCGGTGCCGCCCCAACGCCTCGGCGCGCGCCCACTGCATCGTTGCCAGAAACGCCCGAGCTGTCACGTCCACGCTGACCCGGCGACGCACCGCTTCTATCGACGGCGCAACCGCCAGCAACGCAATCGCCAGTATCGCCATTGCGACAAGGCATTCGATCAAGGTGAGGCCGCGCATTGGACGATACCCGCGCCGCCGCTCACACATCGCAACGCTCGCGACGCCTTCCGGGTTCGGCATTGACGATCGAGCTGTCGTGCCAGGCCACGACCTCTCGCCAGTTCAGCATCCGCGATGAGAATGCGTTAGCGCTCGCACCACGGGGACCCGCACGCGTGCGTGACGCGCTCACCTCGTAGACGGCCTGCAAAAACACGCGCGTTCCGGGCAACTTGCCACATCCCATCGCACTTACCCGATAACGGCGGATCGACGACTCCCTCGCAATCTTTGCCAGCGCGGCATCGGGGAAAACGCCGGTAAAGGCAATTCGCTCGATGAAGTACCGTGCGTTATCCACGGCAACGACCGCATGACCGTTCCAGTCGACCTTCCCCCATCCCGCCGCGAGATTCGGCACCCGGGCGCTGTCGCGATAGCTCGCCGCGATCACGCCGTGGGGCCCGGCGTCGAACTCGGACAATGCCGCAATGTCGGCGGCTTCGTCGCCGTTCACGAGCCTGTCGCGCGCGACCAGAAGTGCCCGGTCGGCAGCGGTGAACGCTTCGACCCGGTCGTTCGTGTACGCGACGAAGCGCGTTGCCATCTGCCGATGTTGCATGCCCGAAGCCGCCAGCGCCATAAGCGCCGCCAGCCACATCACGATGAAGACGCCAACCATCGTGCCTCCTGGCCGACACCACCGTCATTGCGGCGATAAGCCACTGCATTGAACACATGCAGGTGGACATTGCCCGCATTGGAGAACCACTTGTATTCGCGGCCTCCCGTCGCCTTGTCGAACACTTCCACCGTGCGGCCCGCACGCTGCTTGCCGCCTGCACGCGGCGCACCACGCAGCACCAGCGAGAACGCTACGGCACTGACGTTTTCCCAACCGCCCGAGCCGACTGGCGCATTGGGCGGCTTGCGTCGCGCACTCTTGAGCGGCGCCACCCAACGTAACGGCCCCGTGCCATTTGCCCGAATCCCGAGGCGAACGTACATCGCCTCGACACCGATCACCAACGCCTGGGCGGGATGCAGATCGGTGAAATGCGCCGCACGTTCGCCGTAACGGCAAAATAGCGACGGAATGCCGTCTTCGCCCTTGTCCACGTAGAAGATGCTGAGATTGCGGTTATCACCACCACTGCGCGCGCGCACGTTGATGCCCGCACAGTTCTGCACGGCGCCGCTGCCGTTGCCGTTGTCGTCGCCAAAGCCTGCACCGTGGAATTGCACCTCAAGGATCGAACTGCCCTGCCAACCGCGTTTCGGACATGTGTCGATCGTGCTCGCGCACTCGGCACTCGCTCGCAGCGACGGCCAGTCACGCTTGCCGTCGTCGTCCAGTGCGCGGATCAACCCTTCTGCCGGATCCCAGTTCCGGTAGCCCGCCATGCCGACCGCGCGCCCGAGTTGCGTCAACGCGAAGATGGCACGCTCGTTCACGTCGTATCGCTCGGCCTGCACCCGCCACAACCGAATGCCGGCGAGATAAATCGCCGTCGCCGCCATGACGATCAGCAGCCCCAACGGCATGGCGATCACCCATTCGAGTAACGTAAAACCACTGGCGTCGCGCATTGGCGTTGCCCGGCGAATGCGCCTGTGCAATGTCGTCATGAACGACGCCCCATCACCGGCATCACCTCAGCCCCGAGCGACGACATCGTGATCTCGCCCTGGTGACCATCGACGATCATCGACGCCACCGACAAATCGGCAGGCGAGCGCGAGCGATCACGCCCGTCACGCCCATCACGCCCATCATGCCCATCACGCCCATCATGCCCCTGAGCAGCGCCTTCGCCGACGGAGACCGGTGGCATCGCCATCGTCATCGCCTGCGGCCGTGCCACGAGCGCCGCAGACGACATGCCGCCGGCGGCCTGCCAGTGCGCGAAGCCCTGTGCCCCGGCCATCAGCGCTGTCAGCGTGAACATCACATCAAGCAACGCCGCCCCTCGCGTACGACGTCGGCCGGGCGCCTCCCGTGCGCAGCAAACCCGCGAGACAGACGTGTCGCACGACGTCTTGCGCGACGATGTGCATACGCGCGTCACGCCCAATGGTCCCCGCCGTTGCCCCGCCCCCTGAAACGCCCCTCCGGGCCTCCCCGGCGCGCCGAGCACTCGTGACTCGAGCGGTCGCGCGCGTTTCATCCGCACTGCGGCGCGCGTGTCGCGCGCCGTATGTTGGCCGGTCATGTGCATCACGTGGTGGCGATCCTGTTGCATGGTGCGAGTCCTCATCTCGTTGATCGTTGACGACGTGCCCATCGTCGCGCACCACCATCACCACGCCAATCGGACGACACCGCAAAACCGCCCCCGTTATCGGCCACCTCACTCTTCACACACTGCATGCCGCACGCCGTATGCCATATGCCGGAACATGACGTAAGGCCGACGCAACGACGCGCTCGCCCATAAAAAAACGGCGACCGAAGTCGCCGTTCCTGGCATGTTGCGCGACCATGCCTCACGAGACATGCGCAGCGCTCAGGCCTCACTCAATGCGAACACCGCGCGCATCGTCAGCCCTTGACCTTCAGCGATTCGATGAGCGCGACGTAAGCCTCCTGCACTTCCTCTTTCGACTGGCCTTTGAGCGCGTCCCAGGCATCGAACTTGGCGCGCGCGACGAAATCCATCGCGCCGGGGCGGGAGCCGGTCACGTCGCCTTCGGTGCCTTGCTTGAACAGCGCGTAAATGCGCAGCAACGTGAGATTGTCGGGGCGTTCGGGCAGCGTCTTGGATTGGGCTACCGCTTCGTCGAAACGCGCTTGAAGATCGCTCATGGTGTCTCTCCCTGGAAAAACTGTCAGCTTATAAGTGACCCGCGCGACGACCAGGCGATGTCAGAAGAACATTGGTGGCAGAGGCGTCGACGCTCGGGGTGTTGCGAATACAACGCAATCAAGGATAGCGACGATGGCTTGAGCAAGGTAGGGGCCAGCGTAGAACCCCGCGTCTAAACCTCTTGGGAACTGAGCCGATTTTTCAGTGAACACGACCGCAAAGCGACGAGACAAAACCGCGCAAACATAACGGGTCCATCTCGAGCCCATCTCGAGCCCATCTCGAGCCCATCTCGAGCCCATCTCGAGCCCATATCGAGACCGTAACGAGTCCATAGCGAGCCCATTGCGACACCATAACGCGAACGTCGGCCAGACATCACGCACCATGCAAAACGCCCGGCGCAGTGACACGCCGGGCGTTCCGATTTGCAAAGCTCACATCACTGCGGGAGGCTCGGGGGCAACGGACTTGCTCGCCCCCTCCCGCCGTGACATCACGACATCACGACGACGATGCCGCCGACGCCGTGGGTTCCGATGCACCGCCGGCATTCGCCGGCACACTGTGCTCTTCCCAACCGCCGCCGAGCGCCTTGTACAGCGTGACCAGATTGGTCCAGCGCGCCAGACGCGTCGCGATCAGCGTTTGCTGCGACGCATACAGCGAGCGCTGTGCCACAAGCGCGTTCAGATAGCTGTCCACGCCCCGGCGGTAACGCATGTCCGAGAGTTTGTAGCTCTCGTCGCTCGCCTTGACCAGCGACTCCTGCGCCGCGATCTGATCATCGAGCGTGCCGCGTGCGGCCAGCCCGTCGGACACTTCGCGGAACGCCGTCTGAATCGACTTCTCGTAGTTGGCGATCTCGATACGCTTTTGCACCTTGGCCAGATCGAGGTTGGCGATGTTCTGCCCGCCCGCGAAAATCGGCAACGTAATGGTCGGCGCGAACGACCAGGCGCCCTGCCCGCCCTTGAACAGGTTGCTCAGCGACGCGCTCGCGGTCCCTGCACTCGCCGTCAGCGAAATCGACGGGAAGAAGGCCGCGCGTGCTGCGCCGATATTCGCGTTGGCGCCCTTGAGCGTGTGCTCGGCCGCCGTCACGTCCGGACGTCGCAGGAGCAGGTCCGACGGCAGCCCGGCGGGCAGATCGGCCAGCAGGCCCTGCCCGTCGAGCGGACGCCCCGGCGGCAGATCGGCCGGCAACGGCTGGCCGATGAGCAGCGCCAGCGCGTTCTCGTCCTGCGCCACCTGACGCGTGTACTGCGCGAAGTTCGCCCGCGCCGTATCGACCGGCGTTTGCGCCTGACGCAGATCCAGCCCGGAAGCCGTGCCCACCTCGTAGCTGCGCTTGGTCAGGTCATACGACGATTGCTGGCTCTTGAGCGTGTCCTGCGTGAGCTTGAGCAACTCCTGATCGGCCAGCCACGTGAGATAGGCCGTCGCCACTTCCGAGACGAGCGTCATATGCGCTGCCTTGGCCGTGTCCTCGCTCGCCAGATACGTCTCCAACGCCTGATCCTTCAGGCTCTGGATACGACCGAACAGGTCGAGTTCGTACGACGTGAACCCCACGCCCACCTGATAGCTGCGGCTGATGCCCGCACGTCCCGACGACGACAAGTCCGCCGGCGAGCGCTGCACCGACGCCTGACCTGCCGCCCCCACCGAGGGCAGCAGCGCCGAGCGCTGGATCTGGTACTGCGCACGCGCCGCTTCGACATTGAGCATCGAGACGCGCAGGTCGCGGTTGTTCTGCAACGCGATCTCGATCAGTTTTTGCAAACGCGGGTCGGTAAAGAACTCGCGCCAGCCCAGCTCGGCCGCCACGACATTGCTGTCGGTGGCGCCGTTCTGGTTCGCTGCGGCGGGCGTCTTGTAAGCCGGGCCGGTGGGGAACGATGTGGCGACCGGCGCCTCGGGCCGCTCATAGGTCGGCGCGAGGGTACAGCCTGCCAGGAACGCTGCCGCCAAGGCAATCGGCAATGCTTTGTGCTTCATAGGTCAGTTTCCTTCCTTGGCGGGACCGTTGGTTGCGTCCGGGTTTTCATGACGTGCCTCCGGATGCTCCACCGTGTCCAGATCCTCATGTGCGAAGCGCTTGCGCACCAGCACGAAGAAGACCGGCACGTAGTAGATCGCGAGGAACGTCGCGGCCAGCATACCGCCAATCACGCCGGTACCGATCGCGTGCTGCGACGCCGAGCCGGCACCGTTCGAAATCGCCAGCGGCAACACGCCGAGAATGAACGCCATCGACGTCATCAGAATCGGACGCAAACGCAACCGCACCGCCTCCATCGTCGCTTCCATCAGCGTACGTCCCTGCTCCTGCAGATCCTTGGCGAATTCCACGATCAGAATCGCGTTCTTCGCGGACAGACCCACCGTCGTGAGCAGACCCACCTGGAAGTACACGTCGTTCGACAATCCGCGCAGCGTGGCAGCCAGCAGTGCGCCCAGAACCCCCAGCGGCACCACCAGAATCACCGAGAACGGGATCGACCAGCTTTCGTACAAGGCTGCCAGACACAAGAACACGATCAGGATGGAGATCGCATACAACGCCGGCGCCTGCGAGCCCGAGATGCGCTCTTCGAACGACAGCCCCGTCCACTCCAGACCGATGCCCGGCGGCAGTTGCTTTGCGATTTCCTCGACCGCCTTCATCGCGTCGCCGGACGACTTGCCCGGTGCAGGCATGCCCTGAATTTCCACGGCAGGCACGCCGTTGTAGCGCTCCAGGCGCGGCGAGCCGTACGTCCACTTGCCCGTGGCGAAGGCCGAGAACGGCACCATCGTTCCACTGCTGTTACGCACGTAGAGCTTGTTGATGTCCTGCGGCAGCATCCGGTCCTTCGGTTCCGCCATCACGTAGACCTTCTTCACACGACCGCGGTCGATGAAGTCGTTCACGTACGACGAACCCCACGATGCCGAGAGCGTCTGGTACACGTCCGAGATCGACAGACCCAGTGCTGCGGCCTTTTCCTCGTCGACATCCACCTTGTACTGCGGCGTATCGTCCAGACCGTTCGGACGCATGTTCGCAAGATTCGGGTTCTTCGCGGCCATGCCGAGCAACTGATTCCGGGCTGCCATGAGCGCGTCGTGGCCGAGGCCCGCGCGATCCTGCAACTCGAAGTCGATACCGCCCGCGTTACCCAGTTCCGGCACCGACGGCGGGTTGATGGCGAAAATCATGGCGTCCTTCACGCTGGCGAATGCCTGGTAGGAACGCGCGATCACGGCCTGCACCTTCAGGTCGGATGCCTGGCGGTCTTCCCACGGCTTCATCATCGTGAACGCCAGACCCACGTTCTGACCCCGGCCGTTAAAGCCGAAGCCCGTCACCGTGAAGATCGAACGAACCGAATCCTTTTCCTTCTCGAGGTAGTGCTTCTCGACCTGCTTCATGACGTCGAGCGTACGTTCCTGCGTCGCACCCGGCGGCAATTGCACGAGGTTGAAGAAGTAGCCCTGGTCTTCGTCCGGCAAGAACGCGGTCGGCATGCGCACGAACAGGAAGCCCACCACGGCCACGATCACCACGTAGACGACCACGAACGGCGTGGTGCGCTTCAGAATGCGCTCCACCTGTCCCTGATACGCCTTCGAGCCGCTGTCGAATTTGCGGTTGAACCAGCCGAAGAAACCCCGCTTTTCGTGGACTTCGCCCTTCTTGATCGGCTTGAGGATCGTCGCGCACATGGCCGGCGTCAGCACGATAGCCACAAGCACCGAGAGCGCCATTGCCGCCACGATCGTCAGCGAGAACTGACGATAGATGGCGCCGGTCGAGCCGCCGAAGAACGCCATCGGCACGAACACCGCCGAGAGCACGAGCGCCACACCCACCAGCGCGCCGACGATCTGATCCATCGCCTTCTTCGTCGCTTCCTTCGGACTCAGCCCCTCCTCGGCCATCACCCGCTCGACGTTTTCGACCACCACAATGGCATCGTCGACGAGCAGACCGATGGCCAGCACCAGGCCGAACATCGAGAGCGTGTTGATGGAGAAGCCCGCTGCGCCCATGATGCCGAACGTACCGAGCAGCACCACCGGCACGGCAATCGTCGGGATGATCGTCGCCCGCAGGTTTTGCAGGAACAGATACATCACGAGGAACACCAGCACGATACCTTCGATGAGGGTCTTGATCACTTCCTCGATCGAGATCTTCACGAACGGCGTGGTGTCGTACGGATAGTCGACCTTCATGCCCTGCGGGAAGTACGGCTCGAGTTCCTTGACCTGCTGCTTGACTGCGGTCGCCGTTTGCAACGCGTTCGCGCCCGTGGCCAGCGTAATGGCCAGACCGGCGGCAGGCTTGGCGTTGTAACGCGCCACCACCTGATACGATTCGCCGCCCAGCTCGATGCGCGCCACGTCACCCAGACGCACTTGCGAGCCGTCCTTGTTGACCTTGAGCAGAATCTTGCGGAACTGCTCCGGCGTTTGCAGACGGCTTTGTGCCGTCACGGTCGCGTTGAGCTGCTGCCCCTTCACCGCAGGCGCGCCACCCAGCTCACCGGCCGAGATCTGCACGTTCTGCGCCTGAATGGCGTTCGAGACGTCGATGACGGTCAGGTTGTAGCCGTTGAGCTTCTGCGGATCGACCCACACGCGCATGGCGTACTGCGAACCAAAGAGCTGGACCTGCCCCACGCCGTTCACACGGCTGATCGGGTCCTGCACGTTGGCCGCAATGTAGTTCGCCAGGTCGATGTCGGTCATCGTGCCGTCATCGGAATACGCGCCGATCACCAGCAGGAAGTTCTTGGTCGCCTTGGCGACCTTGATACCCTGCTGTTGCACCTGCTGCGGCAGCAGCGGCGTGGCGAGTTGCAGCTTGTTCTGCACCTGCACCTGAGCGATGTCGGGGTTGGTCCCCTGCGCGAACGTCAGCGTGATCTGAGCGGTACCCGAGCCGTCCGACGTCGACGACATGTATTCCAGGTGGTCGATACCGTTCATCTGCTGCTCGATCACCTGCGTGACCGTATCCTGCACGGTCTGCGCCGAAGCGCCCGGATAGGTCGCGGTGATCTGCACGGACGGCGGTGCGATCGGCGGGTACTGCGAGACCGGCAGCTTCAGAATCGACAGCGCACCGGCCAGCATGATGACAATGGCGATCACCCAAGCAAAGATCGGGCGATCAATAAAAAACTTTGCCATGAATGAGGCTCCGCGTTATTGGGCTTTGGCGCTAGAGGCGGCGTCGGCCTGCGATGCGCTCGCGGCGGCCGGTGCGCTCGCACCTGCCGGGGCTTGCGCCTGGGCACCCGGCAACTGCGCCGGGACTGCCTTCGCCGGTGCGCCCGGGCGCACCTTCTGAAGACCGGACACGATCACCTGATCGCCTGCCGCCAGACCCGAGCTCACCAGCCACTTGTCGCCGACCGCACGGTCGGTGACGAGCTGACGCAGCTCGACCTTGCCTTCCTTGTTCACGATCAGCGCCGTGGGTTGGCCCTTCTGGTCACGCGTCACGCCTTGTTGCGGCACGAGCAGTCCGCCTTCCTTCACGCCCTCCTGGAGCTTGGCGTGCACGAACATGCCGGGCAGCAACTCACGATTCGGGTTCGGGAAAATGGCGCGCACCGTCACCGAACCGGTCGACTGATCGACGGTGATGTCCGAGAACTGGAGCTTGCCTTCGAGCGGGTATGCCGTGCCGTCTTCCAACGTCAGTTCGACCTTGGCGGCGTTCTTGCCGGCGCTCTGGAGCTTGCCGTCGGCAAGCGCACGGCGCAGTCGCAGGCCGTCTGCGGCCGATTGCGTCACGTCCACGTACATCGGATCGATCTGCTGCACGGTCGTCATGAGCGTCGCGGCGCCCGCCTGCACGTACGCGCCTTCGGTCACTTGCGACAGACCGGTGCGGCCCGAGATCGGGGCCGGCACGTCGGTGTAGCCCAGGTTGATCCTCGCCGTATCGACGGCGGCCTTGCCGGCCTGAACGTCGGCATCGGCTTGCAGCGCAGCGGCGACGGCGTTGTCGTAGTCCTGCTTCGACACGGCTTCGACGGCGACCAGTTGCTTGTAGCGATCGGCCAGCAGCTTGGTCGACGCCTGATTCGCCACGGCCTTCGCCAGCGTTGCCTTGGCGTTTTCGTACGCGGCCTGATACGTTGCCGGATCGATCTTGTACAGACGCTGGCCTGCCTTGACGTCACCGCCCTCGGTGAAATCGCGCTTGAGCACGATGCCGTCCACGCGCGCACGCACGTCGGCGACGCGGAAAGGCGCCGTACGCCCGGGCAGGTCGGTCGTCAGCGTAACGCTCTGGGGTTGCAGCGTCACGACGCCGACTTCCGGCACCATGCCCTGCGGCTGCTGCGGCTTCTTGCCGCACGCGGCCAGGGTCAATACCGCGAATGCTACGGCAGTGACCATCCCCAGTGAACTTCTCTTGACGTGCATATACGCCCCCGATAAATGGAATGCGGTCAAACAAAATGACGAATACGTTGCGACGATTGCGACGGCGAAGGCCGGTCCGCAATCCCGTCGCACAAAGGCGGGCGGCAAGTGCCAATAGGGCCCGTGGTGTGCGGGCCATCGGAGACAAGCCCGTGTGGCGGGCCAACAAGACGTCCCCGGGCGCGGTGGTCACCGCGCACGCTGGCACTCGAGTGAGATCGTCGAACAGGCTCCGGGACATCAGGCGACCTTGAGATACGCACCTAACATCCTGTGAGGCGGCGCGCCTTCCCCAATTCGCTTTCCCCGGTCAGGGAGGTTTCCCCTAGAGGAGGCAGCTTAAATGGTCCCTGTGCAATAGAGCAAGCGGCTGCTATTATAGATACATTCATGAATGTATGTAAATCACATTGCGTCGCAACATAATGCGGCGCCGTTTACATCACATTTCACAATTTCCGCTGCCCCTGTGACACGACGATGGCCCGCAGAACGAAAGAAGAAGCGATCGAGACCCGCAATCTGCTGCTGGATACCGCCGAGACGGTATTCGCTCAGAAGGGCGTGTCGCGCACGTCGCTTGCCGACATCGCCGAAGCCGCCGGCCTGACCCGCGGCGCCATTTACTGGCACTTCAAGAACAAGATCGACCTGTTCAACGCCATGACGGATCGCATCCGCTTGCCGATGGAGCGCATGATCGACGAAGAATGCGCCGAGCCGGAGGACGGCGATCCGGTGCAGCGCATGCACGAGATCTGCAAGCTCGTGCTCAAGGAAACCGCCCGCAACGAGCGCCGCCGCCGCGTGCTCGACATTCTGTTCCACAAGTGCGAATACACGAACGAGATGCTCTCGGTGCTGGAGCGCCAGCGCGAGGCCTGTGCCGACGGTAAGCAGCGCATCATGCGCGACATGGAGCGCGCCATCGAGCGTGGGCAGTTGCCGGCAGCGCTCGATACACGGCGCGCGGCCATCATGCTGCACGCGCTGGTCGTCGGCATGATGTCCGACTGGCTGTTTCTGCCCGACTACGACCTCGGGGCCGAGTGCGACGCCGTGGTCGACGGCTTCTTCGATATGCTGCGCACGAGCCCGGCAATGTTGCACCCGGGCGGCAAGCCGGTATTGCCGGTGACTGTCTGAGCCTCGGGTGGCCTCGCTTCGGACGCGCGCCGCCATTTACTACATATATTAATTAGCGGGCACGCAGCGGGTGACGGACGGCCGCGCCCCGCATCCCCGCATCCCCGCATCCCCGCATCCCCGCATCCCCGCATCCCCTCATCCCCTCGTACTCTCGTACTCTCTCGTACTCTCGTTCTCCCGCTCCCCTTCGCCCCGTCGCGTCGCCGTGCCTCCGTGCCGCCGCGCCGTTCGCGTGCGCACGCTGTCCCGATATCTCCATTTCTTTACGCGCAATCGCCGCACCGACGCCCATTCGGGTGCCCTGATATGGCATATGCCTGTACAGCGTCACACCGTTATATATAATCCTACACAACGCTGCGCCACGCATGACGCACCCCGGGCGACCGGCGGTCCGGCCGCTCGCGTCAGTTAGGCTGTGGCACGTTGGATTGCCACGGATCGTTGCTGCCGGACCACAAATGAGCCTTGCCACCCCACGCTGGAGACCCGCTTCGTGAAAGCCGCTGCTGCCTTTTCCCTCGACATTTGCCCGAAGTCCCCCGCCTCACAGGTCACTGAAGCCACCGAATCCAGCGAAGCTGCCGGCAAAGGGCTGCGGCGCGCGCTGAGTGTGGCCGCCTTGGGCGCCAGCCTGTTGTTTGCCGGACACGCCGCCGCCCAGCAGGTATTTGCTGCCGCCAGCATGAAAGATGCCCTCGACGACCTCTCGGCCAGCTACGCAAAGGAAACAGGCAAGAAGCCGGTGCTGGTGTACGGAGCAAGCTCCACGCTCGCCCGCCAGATCGAAAAAGGCGCACCGGCGGACGTGTTCATCTCGGCCGATCAGGACTGGATGGACTACGCGCAGAAGCACGACCTGATCGACCTGAGCACGCGCCGCAATCTGCTGGGTAACGAACTGGTGCTGGTTGCGCCGGCCACGACCACCGGCGACGTCGATCTCAAGACGGGCGCCGACCTCGCGGCGAAGCTCGATAGCGTACCGAACGGCAAACTCGCAATGGGCGACCCCGCGCACGTGCCCGCGGGCCTCTACGGCAAGGCCGCGCTCGAAAAGCTCGGCGTCTGGTCGAAGGTGCAAGGCAAGGTCGCTGCCGCCGATAACGTACGCAATGCGCTGCTGCTCGTCGCGCGCGGTGAAGCGCCGTACGGCATCGTCTACAAGACGGACGCCAACGCCGAGAAGCGGGTGCGCATCGCCGGGACATTCCCGGCGAGCAGCCACGCGCCGATCGTCTACCCGGTTGCCCTGACGAAGCAGGCCAACCGCGCGGATGCCGATCCGTTCTACAAGTTCCTGCAAACGCCCACGGCGCAGGCCACGTTCCAGCGTTTCGGCTTCAGCCGTCCCTGATCTCCCATCGAGGAAGTTACCGTTATGGGCCTGACCCCGGACGAGTGGGGCATCGTCGAACTCAGCCTGCGCGTCGGTCTGTGGGGCACGCTTTGCAGCCTGCCCTTCGCCTACGCCGCCGCCTGGCTGCTCGCCCGCCGGCACTTCCCCGGCAAGGCGCTGCTCGATGCCGTTCTGCATCTGCCCCTCGTGCTGCCGCCCGTCGTGGTCGGCTTCGCGCTACTGGTGCTGTTCGGCGCACAAGGCGCCATCGGCAAACTGCTGCGCGAGTGGTTTCACTTCACCTTTGCCTTTCGCTGGACGGGGGCTGCGCTCGCCGCCGGCGTGATGGGATTCCCGCTGCTCGTGCGCGCCATCCGGCAGGCGCTCGAGGCGTCGGACACGAAGCTGGAGCAAGCCGCGCAGACGCTCGGCGCGGGCCCCTGGCTCACCTTCCTTACCGTCACCTTGCCGCTCACGGCCACCGGCGTGCTGCACGGCTTCGTGCTGGCATTTGCGCGCGCGCTCGGCGAGTTCGGCGCCACCATTACCTTCGTCTCGAACATTCCCGGGCAAACGCAGACGTTGCCCCTCGCGATCTACACCGCCACGCAAGTCCCCGACGGCGACGCCATGGTCTGGCGCCTGTGCGCGATATCGGTCGTGCTGGCCGTCGCCACGCTCATCTTCTCCGAAGTCATGATCCGCTTCGGCAATCGCAAGGCGCTCGGTCATGACGGTTGACGTTCGCCTCCAACATCGCTTCGGCGACTTCACCCTCGACGCCAAGTTCGCCGTCGGCATGGGCGTGAGCGCACTGTTCGGTCCGTCCGGCAGCGGCAAGAGCACCGTGGTCAATGCGGTGTCCGGCCTGCTCAGGCCCGACGCCGGGCGCATCGTCGTGGGCGACGATGTCCTCTTCGACAGCGCCGCCGGCATTGCCCTGCCCCCCTGGCGCCGGCGCATCGGCTACGTGTTTCAGGACGCTCGCCTGCTGCCGCATTTCACCGTCCGTCAGAACCTGCTCTTCGGTCGCTGGCTGCGACGCCGCGACGTGGCGGCTGCGGGCACCGGCGCCATCGCGCCAGCGCATGTGGTCGACGTGCTCGACCTCGCTCATTTGCTGAACCGGCGCCCGGGCGCCTTGTCGGGCGGGGAAAAGCAGCGCGTGGGTATCGGCAGAGCGTTGCTGTCGTGCCCGCGCCTGCTCCTCATGGACGAGCCGCTCGCGTCGCTCGATCATGCGCGGCGTCTGGAAGTGCTCGACTATCTGAATCGCATCCGGCACGAGTTGAAATTGCCGGTGCTGTACGTCACGCACTCGCTCGACGAAGTGATGCGGCTGGCCGATCAGGTGGTGCTCTTCAAGGACGGCCGCACGATCTCCCAAGGGGCGCCGGCCGACGTTCTGAACGTGCATCGTGACGCCTTCGATAGTGCTGCCGAGGCGCCCGGCACGGTGCTGGAGACGCGCATCGTCGCACACGACGCAAGGTATGGCCTCACCGAACTCGCCGTAGGCGGCAGCAAGGTATGGCCTCACCGAACTCGCCGTAGGCGGCAGCGACACCGTTCGCCTGCGTGTGCCGCGCGCGGGCGGACAGGCAGGTGACGTCTGCCGCATCCTCGTTCGCGAGCGCGACGTCGCCGTTGCCACTTCGGCGCCGGTCGACACCAGCGTGCTCAACGTGTTGCATGCACGGGTCGCAACGCTGCGCGACATGGGCGACGCGGTCGAAGTGAGTGCGACGTTGCATGGCGACGGTACGCCTACCGTGCTTCGTGCGCGCATCACGCGATTCTCGGCCGATCAGTTGCACCTCGCACCGGGCCATGACGTCTATCTGCTCATCAAATCGGTTGCGCTGACCCGGTAGTCCACGCATGCGCCGATGCGCCGGGTCCCCATCGACCCATCGCGCAAAACACGAGGCGTCGCAACGGCAATGCGCTGCGACGCCTCGTCACGACTGCACAGCTGCAATGGCTTACTTGCTCATCGCGTCGCCTTTGCCCATCGCGTCGCCCTTCTTCATCGCATCGCCCTTGCCCATCGCGTCGCCTTTCTTCATGGCGTCGCCTTTGCCCATGGCATCGTGCCTGGCCATCGCATCGCCCTTCTTCATGGCGTCGCCTTTGCCCATGGCGTCGGGCTTGGCCATGGCGTCGCCCTTGCCCATCGCGTCCCCCTTGCTCATGGCGTCCTGCGCAAATGCTGCGCCGGTGCCGAGCGCCAGACCCATTGCCATCACTGCCAGATATCGCGTCTTCATTGCTATGACTCCAAGATTGAGAATTTTTAGTGAGACGTTTCCTGTCCGTCCCGTGATCGTGCAGCCATGCGCATCGGGGTCGGTCGGGCCGCCCCGGCTGTCACATCAACTGCCGCCGAACCAGTTGTAGCCCTGGTCCTCCCAGTACCCGCCCGAGTACGTGTTGGTCACGTAGATCGCTTGGATATGTTTGGGATTCTTGTAGCCGAGCTTCGTGGGAATGCGCAGCTTCATGGGGAAGCCGTACTCCCTCGGCAGCGTCTGGCCGTCGTAGGTCAGCGCGAGCAGCGTCTGCGGGTGCAGCGCCGTCGGCATGTCGATGCTCGTGTAGTAATCGTCCGCGCATTTGAAGCCGACGTACCTGGCTGTCGTGTCCGCGCCGATGCGACGCAGAAAATCGGCGAACGTCACACCGCCCCAGCGGCCGATGGCGCTCCACCCTTCCACACAGACGTGGCGCGTGATTTGCTCCGCTGCCCGTGGCGCCGCAAACTCGCGCAACGCGTCGAGCCGCCACGGGGCCTTGTCCGCGATCAGCCCCGACAGTTCCAGCCGGTAGTCGGCTTCTTCCACGACCGGCGCCTCGTCGATCGAGTAGAACGCATTGAACGGGAACGGGCGCGTGATCGCCGACGCGGGAAACGTCGGGGCAAGCACGTTCCGACGAAACAGCGCGGCCTGCACCCGATCGTTCCAGCGCGAGATCTTGTTCAGCGCCGACTCCACGCTCGCGTTGTCGTCGAGCGAGCAGCCCGAGAGCAGCGCCACACCACCGAGCGACAACGTGCGCGTGAGAAACGCCCTGCGCGAGGGTTCGGCCACACGACGCGTCATCAGCACGCGGGCTTCGTGGAGAATCGCGTCGCCGTCGCGAACGAGCGGCGCATCGGGCGTGACGATGTTGGATTTACGTTCAAGGCTCATGACAGTGCCGTCCTGATGTGTGATCTCGCGTCGTAACGATTCAGAGGGTGACGTCGACGCTCAGCGCCCGGTAAGCATGGTGCGCAGCGTGCGTGGCACCAACGCCACCATCACCACGTGAATCGCGACAAAACCCACCAGCCCGGCCATCGCAATGAAATGAACGAGACGCGCGCCCTGGAATCCGCCGAAAAGCGTGCACAGCCAGCCGAGTTGCACGGGCTTCCAGATCGCAAGCCCCGAGGCGATGAGCAGCACGAGATCGAGCACGGCGAAGAGATAAGCGGCGCGCTGCACCTGGTTGTAGTGACGGGGATCGTCGTGCGCAAGTCGACCCCGCGCAGCGGCGAAGAGATCGCTCACCACGCCACGCAGCGTGAGCGGAAAGAAACGACGCACAAAACGTCCGCTCGCAAGGTTCGTGAGCAGATAGATCAGGCCATTGGCAGCCAGCAGCCACATCGCGGCGAAATGCCATAGCAGCGCACCGCCGAGCCAGCCGCCGAGGGTCATCTCGTTGGGGAAACGGAAAGCGAAGATTGGCGAGGCGTTATAGATGCGCCAGCCGCTCATGACCATCACGACGACCGCCAGCACGTTGAGCCAGTGGGTCACGCGCAGCCATACCGGCTGGACGGGCGCACGCCGTGCGGGCGGCTGTGTCGCAGGGGGTGCGGTCTTCGTCAAGGTGGACATCGGAATCTCCATCGCAGCGATTGCGTTCGATGGAGTTAGTGTTGCGTCGGGCCAGTGACGAAGTCCTCACGAAAAAATAACGTTTTTGTGAGGATCGTAAAAATATTCGGATCTCGGGCGGTAATCCGCGTCGACTATGCGCTGGGAATGCGTCGGCGTGTGCGCGCAAAGTCCTTCGGTTTCGCGGGCGGGATGCCCGCGAACCCTTAGCTGGCGTGGATCGGGAGAATCAGAGGTTGACCAGACGTTGATCAGACGTCGTCCGGATCGACCGGCTTTCCGCTTTTGAGGTACGCGTCGAAAGTCGGCACGTGGGCGTCGAGCAATGAGCGAATTTCGTTAATGAGAGTGTCGTAATGGGCGACGAGATTTTGCGCGAAGGGCGTAAGTTGCGCCCCGCCACCGGATACGCCGCCGATATGACGCGTGACTAGCGGTTCGCGAAACTCGTGATTCATCGCCTCGACCAGCAGCCAGGCGCGTCGATAAGACATGTTCATGCGCCGTGCCGCCGCCGAGATCGAGCCGTTCGCCTCGATGGCGCGCAGCAGGGTGAGACGCCCGGGCCCGAACACCGGCGTTTCCCCATCGCGAATACGTACGCGAACGTCGTAGCCCGCTGCCCCCGCGACGCCGGGCGCCTTGCTGGCGGCTTCCAGCGCTTGCGCGCTCGCGAGCCATTCCCTGGCGTGCGCGTCTTGCGACGCGTCGGGCGTAGCGACGATTTGGGTTGGTTTTGCCTGACGCCGTTCAGCTGGCATGGTTGCCCCACATCACGATGAAGATCAGTACCAGCAACGCGACGGCCCATGGCCACCAGCGCGCCATCTTGCCGCGTGTCGACGGCATGTCGCGCGTGGCGGCGTGCGTGGCGAGCGCTGCCGCGATCTCGCCGTCGGCGGCAACGGGGTCGTTCAGCGCGTGATGCGGCGCGACAGCCGCCGTCAGGCGGCGAAAGAACTCGTCGGCGAGCTTGCGCGCTGCCGCTTCCATGGCGGGGGAATCGAGGCCGGCGCGATCTCCGGCTTCGCCGCCGATCTGCGCCTTGAGGTCATATGTGAGCAATGTGCTCATCGGTCCCTGCGCGTGAAGCGTAACGGCAGCGCGGCCGCGCGCGTGCCCGACAGACGAGCCCAGCCCGTCGAAGTCCAAGGTGTAGGCCGTGGGCACGACGACGTCGGTAATTTTGATACGACCGGTCCAGCGCCCGGCGAGAGGGCCGAGCACGGCGGCGATGACGATGGTCCACGTTGTCTCGTCCACGCGCTCGATCGACTCGCAACCGGGAATGCACCCCTGCAAAACACCCGGATCGTTCAACGCGATCCACGCGACGTCCCGGGCGACCGGAAGTTGCCGACTGCTCTGTAGTTCCATGGCTTCGTCTCCTTGGCGTGCTCAGGTCCGTTGTGAACGGGCACCGTTGTCGCGATTGTGAAGGAAAGCGGTGGAGTGATGCGGCGTTGTCTCGAACATCGAAGTATTGTGACATGAGTTACCGCTCGTCAGATTACGAGACCGGTCGCCAGCAGCGCACAGGCTGTCGGTCCGACGCTTACCCCGCCGTTTGGGCCGCGTGGTCTGTGTAGTCCGTGTGGGCGCACTGGTCCGTGTGGCCCATGCGGGCCGTGTGGGCCGTGTGTGGTTAGAGAGCCGAGAGGCCCGATGACCGGAATATCGGCTTGAATACAGCGCACGCCAAGGCGCGATATACTCGCCGAATCACATCGAGTGGCCTCCTATGGGCAACCCATGCATCCGCGATGCAACGAGGTCGGCGTCCTCCGACGGCTTCGAGGCGACATCGGGATTGACTCGAAAATGATTGGATCAACGGCCGTTCTCGAATTGGCGAAGGAAACGAGTGCTATGGACAGTGTCGATCTGGAAGTGCTGAAGTCCGCCGTACAGTGGACCCGCGCAGGCTTTTTCGTCACGCTGGGCACCGTTGTGCGCACCTGGGGCTCGGCCCCCCGCCCCGTGGGTTCGATGCTCGCGATCCGTGAAGACGGTCATCTGGTCGGCTCCGTGTCGGGCGGTTGCGTCGAAGACGATCTCGTTGCCCGCATCCGCGCGGGCGACTGGCCGCAGGACCGCCCGCAGGTCACCCGCTATGGCGTCACCGCCGAGGAAGCCCATCGCTTCGGCCTGCCCTGTGGCGGTACGCTGCAACTGGTGCTCGAACCCGTGCGGGACACCTCGCGCATCGAGGAGCTGCTCGACACCATCGGGAAGTTTCGTCTCGTCGTTCGCGAACTGGACATGAAGACCGGCGCCGTGCGCATGGCGCCGGGACACCACACGCCGTCGGTCGAATTCGACGGCGAGCGGCTCATCACATCGCATGGCCCGCGCCACCGGCTGATCGTGATCGGTGCGGGGCAGCTCTCGAAGTACGTCGCGAGCATGGCCAGCGCGCTCGACTATCACGTGATCGTGTGCGATCCACGCAGCGAGTACGCGGACGAATGGCAGGTGCCCGGCACCGAACTCTCCCGCGAGATGCCCGACGACCTCATCGTGCGTCTGCAACTCGACTCGCACAGTGCCGTGCTCACCCTCACGCACGACCCGAAGCTCGACGACATGGCGCTGCTCGAAGCGCTCAAGTCACCGGCGTTTTACATCGGCGCCATCGGCTCGCGCGTGAACAACGCGCGACGTCGCGAACGTCTTTCGCTATTCGATCTGAGCACGACCGAAATCGAGCGGCTGCACGGCCCGGTCGGCATGCATCTCGGCGCCCGTACGCCTGCCGAAATCGCGGTCGCGATTCTCGCCGAAATGACCGCTATCAAGAACGGTATCGCGGTCACGCAGACGTTCGCCATGCACACCGGCGAGCGTGCGTCCCCCGAGCAGGCAGCCGCCGACGAGTGCCGTAGCGCGGCCTGAGCGTCGTCGACGGGAACGCCGCACCTGCTGCGCTGAAGCCGTGGCGTGTCGCACCTCTCGCAAACCTCTCGCAAACCTCTCGCACACCGCTCGCACCTCTCGCGTCTGCCGCATCTCAGACCTACTGCGCATCGCGCGCCGCGTTGGCATCCACGAAAAAAAGCGCCGCCACGATAAACATGGCGGCGCAACTCGCTCACTCGTTGCAGAGTGTTACTGCTGGGTATTGCCTGGGTATTGCCTGGGTATTGCCTGGGTATTGCCTGGGTATTGCCTGGGTATTGCCTGGGTATTGCCTGGGTTACCTCATCGTCTGTGGTATTGCACTCGTCCGACCGATCGGCACATCAGTCGTGCGGCCACAGGAACGATGCGACGGCGTGCCCCTTGGCGGACACCTTCACATCCTTCGTCATGGGCTTGCCGTTGTAGGTGACCTTCACGGTGTAATTGCCGTCGGGCAACCTCACCAGCATGTACGGGCCTTTCGAGCGCGTGTCGAGCACCGTCGTGCCGCCTTGCATGATCTGCACCTGTGCGTCGGCAATGTATTCGTTCTTGCCGTCGCCGCGTGCGGCCATCTCGATGGACAGCGGCCAGCGCGAGGCTTCGCGTTTGAAGGTGCCCGATTCGTCACTGTCGATACCGCCCGAGACGTAGGTCACATTGCCCTGCTGCATCGATGGCGGCAGCGTGCCGTCCTGCGCGTGGGCGATGGAGATACCGCCCAGACTTCCTGTCAGTGCTGCGGCGGTGGCCGCAGCCACCGTCCAGCGTTGCCATTGTTTCTGCCACATAGTCAACCTCCCTTGCGTGAATTCACGATACTGGAAGCCCATGGCATCCCATGGCGGTCGTGTCGGCGTGAGGCTCGAGGCGCAAGGCATGCGCCGTGTGCTCAGCCGAGATCGACCGGGATGAAAATCTGTTGCCCGTCGCGTTGCACGAGCAACGCGACATTATTGCCCGCCTTCTTGAGCTTCTCGCTCAGTTGCGCGGCGCTCGTGACCGGTGTGCCATTGAGCGAGAGGATGATGTCGCCCTGCTCCACACCTGCCTGCGCCGCCGGACCGCCGGCCCGTGCGACCAGCAGGCCGTTCGTGACCTGCGCCGCGCGCCTTTCCTGCGGCGAGAGTTCGCGAACGGCGAGTCCCAGACGGCCGTGCGTCGCCGAATCGTCCGCACTTGCCACGTCCTTCGTCTCGTTGAGCGCCGCGACCTTAATGCTCACATCCTGCTTCGCGCCATTGCGCCACACCGTGAGCGTGGCTGTCTGCCCCGGACGCATATCCGCAATTTTTTCCGGCAATTGCACCGAATCGTCGATGGTCGTGCCGTTGACCGCGAGAATCACATCGCCCGGTTTCAGGTCCGACTTCGCCGCCGGGCCGTTCTTGTCGATGGACGACACAAGCGCCCCGGTGGGCTTGGGTAGGCCGAACGACTTCGCCAGCGACTGATTCACTTCCTGAATCGCCACGCCGATGCGGCCGCGACTCACCTTGCCGTACTGCTGAAGCTGCGTCTTGACCTTCATGGCCATATCGATCGGGATCGCAAACGACAATCCCTGGAACCCGCCGGTGCGCGAGTAGATCATCGAGTTGATGCCGATGACCTCGCCGTTCAGATTGAACAGCGGACCGCCCGAATTCCCCGGATTGACCGGCACGTCGGTCTGAATGAACGGCGTGTAGTTCTCGTCCGGCAACGCCCGCGCCTTCGCGGACACGATGCCTGCGGTCACGGTATTGTCGAAGCCGTACGGCGAGCCGATCGCCACAACCCATTCACCCGCCTTCGACTTCGACGGATCGCCGATCTTCACCGTCGGCAAATCCGTGGCGGCAATCTTGAGCAACGCGACGTCGCTCGCCTTGTCGCTGCCCACCACCTTGGCTTTGTACTCGCGCTTGTCGGTGAGTTTCACCGTCACCTGACTCGCATCGTCCACGACGTGAGCGTTGGTCAGGACATAGCCGTCCGGACTCACGATGAAACCCGAACCGAGGCTGCGCGTCGGCCCGCCGCTGTCGTCCCCGTCATCGTTGTCGCCGCCATCGTTGCCCGGCGCGCCATAAAAGTGACGGAAGAACTGGAACAGCGGGTCGTTCCGATCCATGCCCGGCGGCAGTTGATTGGCCGCCGAGCCTCGTTGCGCCGAAGGTTTCCCATCGTGCGTCACACTGATGTTGACTACGGCGGGTCCGTATTGTTCCGCCAGTTGCGAGAAGTCCGGCACAAGCATGCGTGGCGCGGTATTCGGCGCATTGGGGGCATTCTGAACGTTGGCCACGGGGGTCGCGGTCGCAGCGCTGGCGGCACTGGCGTCGGTGACCATTTCCGAGGCGAGCGGCGCCTGCCAGTGCTGACGTCCGGCGACGTAACCGCCCGTCAGTGCGACGAGTACGGCACTGGCAACCAGCGTACGAGTGAGCTTCGAGGTCCGCATGAGTCTCTCCTTCCGACAACCACGTTTGAATATGACTGCCATCGTAGAGAGGCTCCCTTAAGAGAACCTTAAGAAGCGCACCGAGCCGAGATTCATTGCACGCGGCCACTTTCGTGCGTCGACGTGCGAAGGTCACGCATCGAGCGAGGACAAGCGCAATCATTGCGCGCTATGCGTGACGACTGCATGCGTTTGAAGGCGCAACTCGCGTGGTTCGCCTTGCGGATGAGGGCCACCGTTGCCTACGGTGGCGTAGTGGCGCAATCCCGCGCCGCAAGTATTCGTCTTCAGGAGAAGTCGCTATGGCTATGCAAATCGATCGTCACGTTTGCCGAATGCTCCGCTGGACGGGGGCCGCCGGCGCCGTCGTGTGTCTGGCATTCGTCACGACCGCACACGCGGCGTCGGGCAACGGTAACGGCACGGGGACGCAAGGCCCTGCTGAGTCGATGCCGACGCAGGGACCGATGTCAGGCCAGATGCAGGGGCAGAACACCTGCCCGACCGATGCGCCTGCCGATCAGGCGCTCGTGGGCAAGTCGCTCACGGAAGCGAAATCAATGCTGCGGGGATGCCCGTGGCGCATCGGCATGCAAGACGGCAAGGCCATGCCGACCACACGCGACCATCGCCCGGATCGCCGCACGCTCACCATCGAGCACGACAAGGTGACGGAAGTCACGCGCGGATAAGCGTCTGGGCCAACCGTCAATGGGGTGCCGGTGGCGACGCCGGCACCGAAATCAAAGCGCGGGAGGCGCCGAGGTCGCGCCACCGAAACTCACCCGCACGCGCAGCCCGTGGCCGTTGCGGGCATCGAACAACTCCACGTGCGCGCCATGCGCCCGGGCAATGTTGCGCACGATGGCAAGCCCAAGACCGCTGCCTTGCGCGCGCGGCGCGGCGACCTCCTCGTGAGCCGACGCAGAGATGACCGACGAGGTAGCTGACGATGAGATGGCTGACGACGGCGCGTTCTCTGCCGTCGCGGCCCCGCCGCGGAAGAAACGGTCGAACACCCGCTCTCGCTCGGCAGATGGAATGCCCGGACCGGTGTCTTCGATTTCGACGACGGGCGACGGCAGCGCCGACACCAGACGCACATCCACATGCCCGCCGCGCGGTGTGTATTTCAGTGCGTTATCGACGAGATTGCCGAAGAGCGTCTGTAACGCGTTGGCATCGGCGTGCACGCGGGCGACGGCGGCCAGTGCATCCGGGGCATCGAGCCCCAGATCGATACCTTGCGCGACAGCGAGCGCCGCATGATGGGCCACCACGTCGCGCAGCAGCGGCACTAACGGCAAATCGACGAATGCGGCGGCAGCGCGCGCGGCGTCAGGCTCCTGACGCGCCAACGTCAGCAATTGCGCCACCATGTGAGATGCGCGTCGCACGCCCTCGCGCAGATCGCGCATCGCTTCGGCGCGCGCCGCTTCCGTATCGGCGCGCTCGAGCAACTGCACCTGAAGCTGCAACGCGGCCAGCGGCGTTCGAAGTTCGTGCGCGGCGTCCGCTACGAAGGCCTTTTGCTGCACCAGCGCCTCATCGAGCCGACCGAGCAGACTGTTCAGTGCGCGCACGAGCGGCCGCACTTCGTCCGGCAGTCCCGCTTCGGGGAACGCTTCGAGCGCCCCCGGTGCACGGGCGTCGAGCGCCTTCGTCACCCGACGCAGCGGACGCAGTCCGCGCCCCACCACAATCCACACGAGCAACCCGAGCAGCGGCATCGCCACAACCAGCGGCAGCAGGGTGCGCAACGCCATCGAGACGGCAAGCGAATCGCGAATGACCATCGGCTGCGCGAGCTGCACGACGTTGTCGCCGACGCGCGCCGCGTAGACGCGCCAGTCGCCCGCCGGGGTCTGCACGGTGGTGAAGCCGAGTTCCGCGCGCGGCGGCAACGGCGTGCGCGGATGCGAGTAATACAGCTCCACGCCGTTGCGGCTCCATATCTGGATCACGAGACCTTCCGTGTCGTTATGCTCGCCCGGTACGCTCGAAAACGATTCGGCCGGCAACGACAAGGCCATCTGCTGCAACTGGAAATCGAACAGCTCATTGGCCTCGGTGCGCGCCTGACGGAAGATCGCGATGCCTGCGAGCACCAGCGCGAGGGTCAGCGTCAGCAACAGGCCAACGAGAAGGCGGCGACGTATCGAGCGCATCAGTTCGCCTCCGAGGCGTTGTCCGCGTCACTCGTTTTGGCCGGCATCATGTATCCGACGCCACGCACGGTACGAATCGCATCGGGCCCGAGTTTCTTGCGCAAGCCGTGAATGTGCACTTCGACGGCATTGCTCGCCACCTCTTCGCCCCAGCCATAGATGCGCTCTTCGAGTTGGGTCTTCGACAACACGGCCCCCGGACGATTGAGCAAGGCTTCGAGCACGGCGTATTCGCGCGCGGAGAGCGCGACGGGCGTGCCGTCGCACGATACCTGACGCGTAGCGGGATCCAGCACGATCCCGCCATGACGCAACAGCGGTTCGCTGCGCCCTGCCTGGCGCCGCACGAGCGCGCGCAGGCGTGCGGCGAGTTCATCGAGATCGAACGGTTTGACGAGGTAATCGTCGGCCCCCGCGTCGAGACCCTTGACGCGATCGGCCACCGCGTCGCGCGCGGTGGCGATCAGCACCGGCAGCGTCTGGCCGCGCGCACGCAAGGTGCGTAGCACGTCGATGCCGTCACGACGCGGCAGACCGAGATCCAGCAACAACGCGTCGTACGTCTCGACGGCGAGCGCATCGAGTGCGCGCTGCCCGTCACCGACATGGTCGACGGTCCAACCGTCCTGACGCAGCCCCTTCGCGACGGCCGTGGCGATCATCGCATCGTCTTCCACCAACAGAATTCGCATGAATCAGGCACCGTTATATGCGTTGCTCGGGACGTCTTCGAAAATCCATGCCATCTCGCACGATGTTGCCTTCGAGTGACACTCCGTCCGAATTCGCCTCATTGTAGCGACAGTTCGTTGCAGGCCGGACTTACAATGTCACGCATGCGCCGCGCGCTCAGACGCACGCGCGGCTGCCCTCATTGCTTAAGATTGCTGCGTCGCCGCGTTCGCCCAGGGATGTGCGTGCCACTCGCGCATTCGGCCCTGCGGTCTCGCTGTGCGCAACACTGGAGAAATTCGCCCGTCATGCGCGTGTCCCACTTCACAGGCCTTTACCGCCTTTACCACCTTTACCGCCTTTACCGCCTATCCAGCACCTCCCGCCCCGACTCGCGTCCCTTCCTTCCCGCCTCCGGTTCGTCTCGCACCGGCGCCGCCATGGGTGGGCTTGCCGATGCCACTCGCATCGCGCGTGCGGGCGTGACGACAGTGGCGATACTGAGCGCAGCGCTGGCCGTGGCTATGGCCGTAAGTGCGCCGGCGCAAGCCAAGCCGGCCAAGATTGCGAAGAAGGCCCCCAGGGTGCCGGTCACTGCGGCGCACGCCACCCCGCTGCCGCCACCGCTGGCGCGCGCGCTCGCCACGAGCCAGGTCCCGCCCTCGCATGTCAGCGTGATCGTTGCGAAGGTCGACAATCCGTTGCAGACGCGCGGCGCGATTCCCGCCCCGATGCTCGCGCTCAACCCCAACGTGCCTCGCAATCCGGCCTCGACGATGAAACTCGTCACGACGATTGCCGCACTGGACATGCTGGGTCCCGATTACCGCTGGCGCACGCAGGCGTTCACCGACGGTCAGTCGGACGGCCGCACGCTCAACGGCAATCTGTACTTCAAGGGCACAGGCGACCCGAAGCTGGTGCCGGAAGAGATGGAGAAGTTCATCGCGGAACTGCACAACGCGGGCGTGACGAACCTCAACGGCGACATCGTGCTCGACCGCTCGGCTTACAGCGCGGATATCGGCGCGCAGGGTCCGATCGATGGCGATGCCGATCGTCCCTACAACGTGGCGCCGGACCCGCTGCTGTACTCGTTCAAGGCGATGTCGTTTACGTTCACGAGCAATCCCAACGGCACGGTCGACGTCGGTGTGCTGCCGCCGCTGGCGAACTTGCAGGTCGCCAACGAGATGTCGTCGGCAGCTGCCGGCAATTGCGGCGACTGGCTGGCCCGCATCCATCCTTCCGTGAGCACGACCGCCGACGGCGCTTATCTCGCGCACTTCTCGGGACCGTACCCGGCGTCTTGCGAAGACAAGGGATGGAATATTGCCGCCCCCGATCGCGACCGCTTCTTCCTCGGTGGCTTTCGTGCCTTGTGGCAGGCCTCCGGCGGACAGTTCAACGGCAATGTGCGTACCGGGGTCGTGCCGCCCGGCGCGCGACTGCTCGTCACGCATCGCGGTCAGACGCTGGCCGAAGTCGTGCACGACATGAACAAGTTCAGCAACAACGTCATGGCGCGGCAACTCTTCCTCACGCTGGGACTGGCCGCCGACGGCAAGACGCCGGCGAGCATCGCGCGCTCGCGCGACGTCCTCGGTCGCTGGCTCGACAAGAACGATCTCGCCATGCCCAGCCTCGTCGTGGAGAACGGCTCGGGACTCTCGCGCGTGGAACGCATCAGCGCCATGGAGCTGGCGCGGCTGCTGCAACACGGCATCAACAGTCCGACCGGGCAGGTGCTCGTCGAGTCGATGCCGACCGTCGGCGTGGACGGCACCATGCGCAACCGTCTGACCAATCGCGACGTGGCGGGCAACGCCCATGTGAAGACGGGCACGCTCGACGATGTGAGTGCGGTCGCGGGCTACGTGGCCACCCGCTCGGGCAGCACGTATGTCGTGGTGTCGCTGGTCAACGATCCCCGCGCGAGCAACGCACGCGGCTTCAACGACGCGCTCATCTCGTGGGTGTACGAAAACGCCCCGTGACAAAGTCTTACGGCTCCATGCCCCCCTCTCCCCCAGCTCCCCCCTCTCCCTGACGTCATCGTGACCAAGGATCGGGGGTGGGCGGACAGGCCCCGCCCTCCGGACATTTGACGTTTCCTTCTAACCACCACGCCGACACCCCGCATTCGCGTCAGAATAGACGCTCCACCGGTGTCACCCGCGCCAGCCCAACGAGATGCGGGGACACCGGTTCAGATGACCCCATCGTGAGGAGACGCGAGGTCATGAACGTCGAGTTGATTCTGCTGGCGCTCGCGCCGGTATTCGTGCTGTGCATCGGCATCGAGGCCTGGTATTGGCGGCGTCGGCGCCCCGGCATGTACAGTCTGCGCGACACGCTCAGCAATGCCACGCTCGCCCTCATGCATCAGGGGGCGGACAAGCTGGCATGGCTGCTCATCGTGCCCTTCTACGGGTGGCTCTACGATCACTACCGCGTCTACACGATGCCCGCCGGATGGGTCGGCTTCGTGCTCCTGTTCCTCGTGCAGGACTTCCTCTACTACGTATTTCACCGCGCAAGCCATCGCATCCGCTGGTTATGGGCTGCACATGTGGTGCATCACTCCTCGGAGCGCCTGAACCTGTCGACGGCCTTCCGACAGAGCCTGATGTATCCGGTGGCGGGCATGTGGCTGTTCTGGACACCGATGGCGCTCATCGGCTTCACGCCGGTCCAGATCGTGGGCGTGGTGCTCCTGAATCTCGCCTTTCAGTTCTTCGTGCATACGCAGGCGATTCCGAAGCTGGGCTGGCTGGAGTATGTGCTCAACACGCCCTCGATCCACCGGGCGCATCACGCGCGCAATCCGCGCTATATCGACCGGAATTACGCGGGCGTGCTCGTCATCTGGGATCGTCTGTTCGGGTCCTACGTCGAGGAGAGCGACGCCGAGCCTTGCGAGTTCGGCATCGTCGACCCGATTCATACGCACAATCCGATCACGCTGACGTTTCACGAATGGCGTGCGATGGCACGCGACGTCGTCACGATGCCGGGCTGGCGCAACAAGGGGATGGCGCTGTTCGGGCCACCGGAGTGGCGACGTGCGAGAGCGGGCACGCAGGGGCGCGACGGAACCCATGCCGGCAGCGGTGACGGAAGCGGCGTCGGAAGCCGTGACGCGATCAGTCACGAAAGCGGCGCGGGAAAGCGCGCCGGAATCGGGACGTTGACGAGCGCCTCAGGCGCGTTCGAAGGCGGCGGCGGCGCGTCCGAGCCGGTCGCCGACAGCGGCCCACTCGGGCGTGTCGGGCAGTCGTTCGAACAGAATGTGCGTGACGTTGGCGCGATCGAGGCGTCGCAGCATCGCGTACAAATCGGTCGCGAGCGCGGCGGGCGTGGCCGGTAATACGATCTTCACGACATCGTCGGAGGCGGCAATGGCGGCCGGCAGCGTCGCCAGCGTGGGCGCGAAGGCCACCACCGCGACACGCTCACCCGCCGGGTGTACCGCGAGGGCTGCCGCGAACTGGCCGGCGTCGCACAGATACAGGGGCGTGCGTGGCGCATAGTGCGCCTTGAGCGTGCCCGATGCGCGCGGCGCATCGTTGTCCTGCCCCGGCAGGCGCGGCATTTGCCCAAGCACCTCGGCGATCTGCGCCGGGGTGATATGGCCCGGGCGCAGCAACGCCGGGAAGCCACGCGACAGATCGACGATCGTCGATTCGATGCCGACGGCGGCCTCGCCACCATCGAGCACATGCACGCTCACGCCGGGCAGGCCGGCGAACTCGTCACGCACGTGCTGTGCAGCGGTCGGGCTTACCTGACCGAAGCGATTGGCCGACGGTGCGGCCACTCCGCCCTGCCCGCCCTTGATGCGCTCGAATTCACGCAGCAACGCCTGCGCCACCGGATGCGACGGACAACGCAGGCCGACCGAATCCTGGCCGCCGGAAACAGCGTCGGGGATATGCGGCGCGCGCTTGAGAATGAGGGTAAGCGGGCCGGGCCAGAACGCGTCCATCAGCTTGCGCGCCGCAGGCGTGACGTCGTCGCTCCAGTAGCCGGGATCGCCATCCGGCGAAAAGTGCACGATGACCGGATGATTGGCCGGACGCCCTTTCGCCGCGTAAATGGCCGCCACGGCGGCCGGATTCTCGGCGTCGCCGCCCAGGCCATAAACCGTTTCCGTCGGGAACGCGACCAGTTCGCCCGCGGCCAGTCGTTCGGCAGCTTGCGTAATCGCGTCAGCCGGCGGCATGACGATGCGCGGCACGTCGGGCGGGTTCATCGTTCAGTCTTCCAGCGCAATATCGAGACTGGCAGCCGCCGTCACGCACGCATTGCGCGCTTCGTCGAGCGAGGCGCCGGCGAACGTGATGTGGCCCATCTTGCGACCGACGCGAGCGTCTTCCTTGCCATACAGGTGCAGGCGAGCGGACGGCAGCGCGACCACGTCCCCCCATGCAGGCGTGCGCGGTTGATCCTTCGCGGGCCCCTCGAACCACACATCGCCCAGCACGTTGAGCATGACGGCCGGCGAGTGCTGACGCGTTTCGCCCAGCGGTAACCCCGCCATGGCGCGCACTTGCTGTTCGAACTGGCTCGATGCGCAGGCATCGATCGTGTAGTGGCCGCTGTTATGCGGGCGCGGCGCCATTTCGTTCGCCACGAGCGAGCCGTCTTTCAGAATGAAGAACTCGACGCACAGCACGCCCACGTAATCCATTTGCGACGCGATCGCCGCGGCCGCCGCACGGGCAGCGTCGGCGATGGCCGGCGCCGCATCGGGAGCGGGCACGGTGGTGGTGGCGAGAATGCCGTCGATGTGCACGTTCTGGGCAAGCGGATAGGTGGCAACCGCGCCATCCGCACCGCGTGCGCTCAGCACCGACACTTCGAACGCCAGCGCAAGACGCTTTTCCAGCACGCACGGCACGCCGCCCAGCGCGGTGTATGCCTCACGCGCCTCGGCGGCGGTGTTGACGCGGACCTGCCCCTTGCCGTCATAGCCGAGACGCGCCGTTTTCAGAATGCCCGGCAACACACTTTCGATGGCCGCATCGCCAATGGCGGCAAGCGCGTCGTTCGACTCGATCACCAGATGGGGAGCGACCGGCACGCCGCAGCTTTCGATGAAGCGCTTTTCCGCCACGCGGTCCTGCGCAATCGCAACGCAGCGCCCGGCGGGGCTCACGGTCGTGGTCTTGGCGAGAAAATCGAGCGACTGGGCCGGTACGTTCTCGAACTCGGTCGAGACGGCCGGGCACAGCGTGGCCAACTCGGTGAGCGCCGCCTCGTCACGATAGTCGGCGACGATCAGACGATCGGCCACGGCGCCGGCCGGACAACGCGGGTCCGGATCCAGCACGCAGACCTTGTAACCCATCGACTGGGCGGCAAAACAGAACATGCGGCCGAGTTGGCCGCCGCCCAGCATGCCCAGCCATTGGCCGGGAAGGACAGGCGCAGCGGAGGCAGAATTCATCTTCGTGAAAGCGCAGACAGTGGCGGGGACGTTGTTTTCTTTTACAGCGCAGGCAGCGTCATGCCGCGCGCCGCTTCGGTCTGCTTCGCACGGAACGCTTCGAGCTTGTCGGCGAGCGACTTGTCGTCGGCCGCGAGCATCGAGACCGCAAACAGCGCCGCGTTGGCCGCGCCCGCTTCCCCGATGGCGAAGGTCGCGACCGGCACGCCCTTGGGCATCTGCACGATGGACAGCAACGAGTCTTCGCCACGCAGGTACTTGCTGGGTACCGGCACGCCCAGGACCGGCACGGTCGTCTTGGCGGCGATCATGCCCGGCAGGTGCGCGGCACCGCCGGCACCGGCGATGATCGCGACCAGACCGCGCTCGCGTGCGGCTTCGGCGTAACGGAACATGTCGTCCGGCATGCGGTGCGCCGAGACGACCTGCGCTTCGTACGGCACGCCGAACTCGGCCAGAATGGCCGCCGCATTCTTCATCACTTCCCAGTCCGAATTGGACCCCATCACCACGCCGACGCGCGGAGCCACGGCTTGTTTATCGCTCATGTCTTCAGTCGTCCCGCTCAAGCCAGTTGCTGACCGGTCAGACGCTCGAGCGCCTCGCGGTACTTGGCAGCCGTCTTTTCGACGACTTCGGCCGGCAGCGCCGGCGCGGGCGGGGTCTTGCCCCACGGCTGGGTTTCGAGCCAGTCGCGCACGAACTGCTTGTCGAACGACGGCGGGTTGCTGCCCACAGCGTACGAATCGGCCGGCCAGAAGCGCGACGAATCGGCGGTGAGCGCTTCGTCCATCAAGTGCAGCTTGCCGTTGTCGTCCAGTCCGAATTCGAACTTCGTGTCGGCGATGATGATGCCGCGCGTGGCCGCGTAAGCCGCCGCTTCCTTGTACAGACGGATCGAAATCTCGCGGATCTGCTCGGCCAGCTCACGACCGATGCGACTCACCATGTCCTCGAAGCTGATGTTCTCGTCATGCTCGCCCAGTTCGGCCTTGGCTGCCGGGGTGAAGATCGGCTCCGGCAGTTGCTGCGCATTTTGCAGACCGGCCGGCAGCTTCACGCCACAGACGGCGCCCGTTGCCTGATAGTCCTTCCAGCCGCTACCGGCCAGATAACCGCGCACCACGGCTTCGACGAGAATCGGCTTGAGACGCTTGACGACGACCGCGCGCCCGGCCACCTGCGCGACTTCGTCGGCGGACACGACCGTCTCGGGCGCCACGCCCGTGAGGTGATTCGGCACGACGTGTGCGAGCTTGTCGAACCAGAAATTGGCCATCTGGTTGAGCACGCGACCCTTGCCCGGAATCGGCTCGCCCATGATCACGTCGAACGCCGAGAGGCGGTCCGTCGTCACGATCAGCAACTTGTCGTCGCCAACGGCGTAGTTATCGCGCACTTTGCCGCGCGAGAGCAGCGGCAGGCTCTTGAGGGAGGATTCGTACAGGGCGTTCAGAGCGGGGGTAGTCACGGCGGGACCCAATATCAGGAAGGGCAAAGGCGTAATTATACGCGCGTCGGGGAGCGTTTCACGAAGATGTCGGTCGGGCAAGGCGTCGGGGCGCGACATCTTGCCCGACGCGCCGCCGGAGATGGACTCGGCCATGCCTCATGCCCCATGTCCCGCACACGCCGCCTCGCCCGAGGCGGCACACGGCTCGACGACGCACCCTGGCCGACCGCCGTCTGGCGCTCAGCGCCGGAACACCTTTGCGAGACGTGCTTTCTCGGTGTCCTTGACGAGCAGGGCGACGACCGTCGAGCGCGAGACGGGGTTCGTCATGAACGTGCCATGACGCTCGCACTGCTGGAACCACCGCGCCACCGAGTCGACGTCGTAATACTTGTTGTCGCACGTCAGCCCGTAATCGTCGATCGACACGAGACGCACGGCATCCGGGCTTTGCGGATCGATGTCGTCCTGCGAGATGCGGTCGATATGCGTGCCGACGTAGCCCGGACTGAGGAAGCGCACGCCGCTCAGCACATCGATTTCGTGACGAAACCAGAGCAACGCCGTGCCCGGTGGCAAGCCGCCCGAGGCCAGCAGGGGCGCCACACGGTCGAAATTCGCCTCGAGGACGCCCGCCAGTTGGCGACGCCCGTCACGGCCCTGCCAGTCCACACCGGCACCGGGCGAGAGTTCGGGCAAACGCTGCCTGAGGAGCATGACCTTGCGCTCCCAGCGCGGATCGCCGCGCCCCGGCATCCGCAGCATGGCCGTCAGGCGGGACAACTCGGCAACGAGGTCGAGTGCACGCGACGCCACGTTGATATGGTGATCGCTGGCTTCGGCGCGCTGGCGAACCGCCTCGGTCGCAAGCTGGCTGCGCAGCCGCGCGTCGCCGTCGCGAAGTTGCAGCGCCGCACTCGCGATCACCGCACACGGCCGGGCGATGCCATGCTCGGAACACACCAGCGCGATCTTGCCGGGGTGGCTTCGCATGAAGTCCGCAACGCCTTTGCCCGCACGCCACAGCGTTGCGCCGTCGATTTGGGTGTCGAAGCGCTCCATGCCCTCGAATTCCATGAACTGCACGTGCGACAGGCCACCGTCGAGCGGGCCGCCGGACGCCGATGGCGAGCGCGTCGGCGGCGTTGTCGAATCGGTTGCGGCCACGGCATTCGCTGCATTCGCTGCATTCGCTGTATTCGCTGTATTCGCGGCATCCCGTGCATTCGTTGCACTGATGGCGTCCCACCGCCCGGCGTTTCGCCGCACGACCATGGAGAAATAGGCGCTGATCGGTCGCTCCCGATAGCCCTGCACGCCCTTGCCCTCCTTCCCGCCCGGTCCACCGGCAGCGCCTCCCGACTCGCCTTGCGCTTGCATCGCGCCCGGCTCAACGCAGAAGATCGCGCCGATTTGCGGGTGCGTCTTGAGCATACGCGTGAGCGCCCGCGCTTCAGCCGGGGCGGCCGTCGGCCCGACGAGGAAGCGGTGCCCGCCCAACTCCAGCAGACCATAACGCGTGCATTCGCCGCCGACGCGAACGAGTTGTGCGGTATTCACGCCGTATCGGTCGGCCCAGTCTTGCGCCATCGCGCGGGTCGGCGACACCCAGTCCGGCGTCGGGTCGTCGTAACCCCAGAGAGGAATCGGCGGCACCTCCGCCTTTGCGCCGGATCGCGTGCGGGATCTGGCCGGATTTTTCCAGTCGGCGACCAGCGTCATCGGCATGTCGGTCGGTGCACCGTCGAGGAGAGTTGTCGGCGCGTCGACCGGCGTGTCTGTCGAGGGCGCCGCACGGATCGCTGCCGAGGCGGGTGCGCCTTGCGTTTGAGGAGTTGACGCCGCAGCGCGAGAAATGCCTCCGGCGCCCCGCACCGCAAACGTGCGGTTGGCGGCCCCTGTCAGCGCACCGCCCATGGCGTTGGTACGGGACGGCGGGGGCGACGCCTCGGGACTGGACAGCCCAAGACACCGGGTGACGGACTTTGGCAAGCGGGTGAACGGCATCGATAGCTCCGGGTGGCCCATGATGGGCAGGTTGGCGGGAGGCCCGGAGACTGCCACGCGCCTTGCCACCGGACTTGCGATATCGACCGCACGCCTGTCGTTTCACGTCGGCACCGGGCATCGCCCCGCGTCCGCGCACGCCCCGTGGCCGGGATTTCACGGGCCGCCATCGACGCCCACGGATGTTGCCTAGAATGAAAACGTACACCCGACAAACAAGGGGCTGCCATGACAACCACGCCAAAACCAAGCCATGTCCGGCAGCCGAACGTCACACGACGCCTATCACGAGATGTCGCCCACGCATCGCTTGCGGTGGCGTTGACGTTGGCGAGCGCGGGCCTCATGGCGCAAACCGGCGCGTCCCAACCGTCCCCCCACACGCCCGGCCCGGCACCGCATCGCGCCGCCACGCCTCACTCCGCCCCGGGCACCGGCGCACCAGGCGCACCAGGCGCATCGGGGGCATCCACCACCCCGCCCGCCATCACGGAACGGCCTGCACTGCCCCGCCTCGTCGCCATCACCCCGCCGGATAACGATGACGACATCGCCCGCTTCGCGCTCTACGCAGCACGCGACATCGAGCAGCTGGGTTTGCAGTTTCCGGCGCAAGCGGCCAACGCCGCGCCGGACACGGAGGTCGTCATCACGATGCGCCTGCGCGACGGCGCGACCTCGCGCATGCGAGACTTTTCACGGCAGCACATGAACGAGCCGATGACGTTGATCGTCGATGGCGTGGAGATGCTCACCGCGACGATCCGCTCGGAACTCGGCGGCAAGTTTCAGTTGCAGTTGCCCAAAGAAAAGGCCCGGCTTCTGTTCCAGCGAGTGCTGGCAAAAGCCGGGCCGGCGACCTGAGCGGCAACGCCGCCCGAGTCTGCTTACTTCACGATCTGAGCGAGGTCGCCGCTCTTGTATTTCTCGGCCATCTTCTCCAGCGAGACGGTCTTGATCTTGCCTGCCTGGCCTTCGCAGCCGAACGACAGGTAGCGCGCCTTGCAAACCTGCTTGGCGGCTTCACGCGCCGGCTTCAGATAGTCGCGCGGGTCGAACTTGCTCGGGTTTTCGAACAGATAGCGACGGATCGCGCCGGTCATGGCCAGACGGATGTCGGTGTCGATGTTGATCTTGCGCACGCCGTGCTTGATACCTTCGACGATCTCTTCGACCGGCACGCCGTACGTTTCCTTCATGTCGCCGCCGAACTCACGGATCTCGGCGAGCAGTTCCTGCGGCACCGACGACGAACCGTGCATCACCAGGTGGGTGTTCGGAATGCGGCGATGGATTTCCTTGATGCGGTCGATGGCGAGAATGTCGCCCGTCGGCTTGCGGCTGAACTTGTAAGCGCCGTGCGAGGTACCGATCGCGATGGCCAGCGCGTCGCACTGCGTCTGTTGCACGAAGTCGGCGGCCTGATCCGGGTCGGTCAGCAGTTGCTCGCGGGTCATCGTGCCGTCGGCGCCGTGACCGTCTTCCTTGTCGCCCTTCATCGTTTCGAGCGAACCCAGCACGCCCAGCTCGGCTTCCACCGTCACGCCGATGTAATGCGAGAACTCGACGACCTTCTTCGACACTTCGACGTTGTATTCGTAGCTGGCAACCGACTTGCCGTCGGCTTCGAGCGAGCCGTCCATCATCACGCTCGAGAAACCGCTCTTGATCGCGGCCATACAGACCGCCGGCGACTGGCCGTGGTCCTGGTGCATCACCACCGGGATGTGCGGGTAGGCTTCCACGGCCGCCGAAATCAGGTGACGCAGGAACGCTTCGCCAGCGTACTTACGGGCACCGGCCGAAGCCTGCATGATGACCGGCGCACCGACTTCGTCGGCGGCGGCCATGATCGCGGAAACCTGCTCAAGATTGTTGACGTTGAAGGCCGGCAGACCGTAGCCGTTTTCGGCGGCGTGGTCGAGCAGCTGTCGCATAGAGACTAGGGGCATGATGTTCTCCTTGGAATCAAAAACTAAGCAAATCTTTCCTCGATCCAGAGGCGCCCCTCATGACGACAGCTCGCGCGCGGCGCGGTGTGTGCCTGATGGCACTCCCACCCCGCCGTCCCCGCGCGGCCTGCTTCGTCATGCGTGACCCACCTGGACGATCTTCAACGTATTGGTGCCACCGGGTTGTCCCATCGGCTCGCCGACCGTCAGCACGATCGTGTCGCCGCGCTTGACCACACCGCTCGAGAGCAGCAGTTGTTCTGCTTGCTTGAGCGCGCTGTCGCGGTCGTGCGCGGCGTCCGCGCGCATGGCGTAGACGTTGCGATACAGCGCCATTTTGCGATGACTGCTCAGTTGCGAAGTCAGGGCAAAAATCGGCACGTGGATCTTGTGACGGGACAGCCACAACGCGGTCGCGCCCGACTCGGTGAGCGCCACGATGGCTTTCGCGCCAAGATGATACGCGGTAAACAGCGCACCGGCGGCAATCGTTTGATCGATGCGCGTAAAAGTTTGGTCCAGCCAGTCGCGATCGAGTTCCACCGTCTCCGAGCGCTCGGCTTCGACGCAGATCGCTGCCATCGTCTCGATCGTCTCGACCGGATACTTGCCCGCGGCGCTCTCGGCCGACAGCATCACGGCATCCGTGCCATCAAGCACCGCATTGGCGACGTCCGACACTTCGGCGCGGGTCGGCACCGGATTGTGGATCATCGACTCCATCATCTGCGTGGCCGTGATGGTCGTCTTGTTCATCTCGCGCGCGAGCCGGATCATGCGCTTCTGAAGCGCCGGCACCGCCGCGTTGCCGACTTCGATGGCCAGATCGCCACGGGCGACCATGATGCAGTCCGACGCCGCCAGAATCTCTTCGAGCGCCGGAATCGCCTCGGCACGCTCGATCTTCGCGATCATCAGCGGCTTGATGCCGTACGGCTCGCCTGCCACGTTCGCCAGACGTCGCGCCATTTCCATATCGGTCGCGTTCTTCGGGAACGAGACCGCGACGTAATCGGCGCCCAGCGCCATCGCGGTCTTGATGTCTTCCATGTCCTTGGCGGTCAGCGCCGGCGCCGTGAGGCCGCCGCCCTGGCGGTTGATGCCCTTGTTGTTCGACAGGTCGCCACCGACCTTCACGGTGGTGTGAATCTCCTGATCGATCACACGATCGACGATTAGCACGATCAGCCCGTCGTTGAGCAGCAGCACGTCGCCCGGGCGCACGTCGCGCGGCAGTTCCTTGTAGTCCAGCCCGACGCGCTCGTCGTTACCGAGCTCGCAGTTCGCATCCAGAATGAACCGGGCGCCGGCTTCGAGCGTCGTCTTGCCGTTCTCGAACTTGCCGACGCGAATCTTCGGGCCCTGCAAGTCGGCCATGATGGCCACTTCGCGGCCCGCCGCTCTGGCGGCCGCGCGCACCATTTCGGCGCGCTCGATGTGGTCCTGCGCCTTGCCGTGCGAGAAGTTCAGGCGAACGACGTCGACGCCTGCGGCGATCATGCGCGAAAGCACTTCCGGCGTGCTCGATGCCGGACCGATGGTGGCGACGATCTTGGTGGAGCGGTTCATTACATCCATCTCTTCATCCTCTTTTGGTAACAGCGCTTTCGACATTACTGGCGCTTAGAGGTTTGTAACGCAATTAGGCCGCCGCAGGTTAACCAAAAAGTTCGTATTGTCAGTACGAAATCGTTTGATTCGATCTCATACGTTCGCAATAAAGCGACCGAAATCGCCGTCCGCCAACGCATTGCAGACCGTTCCACCTGCTCGCAAGCCCCGCCCCACCTGCCTTTGCACGATTCGCGCAGCGTGCGCGATCAGTTCGACTGCGCCGCGCGCTGTTGCAGGACGTCCACAGCCGGCAGCGTCTTGCCTTCCAGGAATTCCAGGAACGCGCCGCCGCCCGTCGAGATGTAGCTGACCTGATCGGCGATACCGTACTTGGCGATGGCCGCGAGCGTGTCGCCGCCGCCGGCGATCGAGAAACCCCTGGCTGCCGCAATGGCGCGCGCCAGGGTTTGGGTGCCGTGACCGAACTGGTCGAACTCGAACACCCCGACCGGGCCGTTCCACACGATGGTGCCGGCCTGACCGAGCTGCTCGGCCAGTTTGGCAGCCGTTTGCGGACCGATGTCCAGGATCATGTCGTCGTCGGCCACGTCCGCTGCTGCCTTGACGGTGGCTTCGGCGTTCGCACTGAATTCCTTGGCACACACCACGTCCGTCGGAATCGGCACCGACGCGCCGCGCGCGGCCATGGCGTCGATGATCGCCTTCGCTTCTTCGACCAGATCGGCCTCGGCGAGCGACTTGCCGATCGGCAGGCCTGCGGCCAGCATGAACGTGTTGGCAATGCCGCCGCCCACGATCAGCTGGTCGACCTTGTCGGCCAGCGTCTTGAGGATGGTGAGTTTGGTGGAGACCTTGGAACCGGCCACGATGGCCACGAGCGGACGCGCCGGGGCGTTGAGCGCCTTGCCGAGCGCTTCGAGCTCGGCGGCAAGCAGCGGGCCTGCGCAGGCGACCGGTGCGTACTTGGCGATGCCGTGCGTGGTGGCTTCGGCGCGGTGGGCGGTGCCGAACGCGTCGTTCACGTAGACGTCGCACAGCTTGGCCATCTTCTGCGCCAGTTCGTCGTTGTCCTTCTTCTCGCCCTTGTTGACCCGGCAGTTCTCCAGCAGCACGACCGTGCCCGGGGCCACGTCGAAGCCGCCGTCGACCCAGTCGGCCACCAGCTTCACGTCACGGCCGAGCAGTTCCGACAGACGTTGCGCCACGGGGGCGAGCGAGTCGGCAGCCTTGAATTCGCCTTCGGTGGGGCGGCCCAGGTGCGAGGTAACCATCACGGCAGCGCCGGCGTCGAGCGACATCTGGATGGCCGGCACCGAGGCGCGGATCCGCGTGTCTTCCGTGATTCGGCCGTTATCGTCTTGCGGCACGTTCAAATCGGCGCGGATGAAGACACGTTTGCCCGCGAGGCGGCCCTGAGCGATCAAATCGGAAAGACGTACGACGGAAGCCATGAGAATCCGGAATAAATAGTGGGAAAAACATGCATTTTAACTGATCCGACCCACCGGATGCCCATTTTCACGGCTGGCCGTTCCGCCTACAGGAACAACCGCCCGAGCGTGTAGACGATCATGCCGATCACGATCATCTCGATCATGTTGCGCCGCCAGATGAACCAGCCCGTCGCCGCGACCGCTGCCGCGAGCTTGTGATTGCCCAGGTGCATTGCGAACTGGTGATCGAGCAGCACCACTTCGGGCACCACGATCACGGCAAGCGCCGCAGCTGGCGCGTAACGAAGTGCGCGTTGCAGACGTTGCGGCAACGTGACCCGGTCGCCGGCGAGCAGGAAGAAGGTGCGCGTGACGATGGTGATGGCCGTCATCGCCACGAAGGCGAACCAGATGTCAAAGGTGCTCATGCGCGACGATCCCCCGACGTACGACGTTCCTCATGTACGGCCCCTTTTTGCACCTCCTTCTGCGTCCCTTTCTGCATCCCTTTCTGCATCCCTTTCTGCGCCTCGACGATCTCCCCCGCCTCCGCTCCGGCGCCGGGCGGCGTCGCAATCGGCACCCTGACAGGATTGGCCAGCGCGAGCCGCCTGGCATGCCGCGCGGCCATTTCGTCGCACACCATACCGGCGGCGAGCGCGCCCAGCACACCGAGCACGAGGTTGAGGCGATACGGCAAATCGAACGCCAGCACGCCGATGAGCGACGCGAGCGCCACGGCCAGCATCGTGGAGCGGCTGTTGATCGTGTGGACCATCATGGGGATGAGGGCGAGCGTGCCGGCGAACCCGAGCCCCCAGCTGTCGGGCACCAGGGCGCCCAGCACGATGCCCAGGATCGACGACACGTGCCACACCGCCCAGTTGCTGAGCGTGATGCCGTAGTACGTGCCCTCCTTGCCCGGCACGTAGCCGTTCGCGAAGTTCTGGTTCATGAACATCACGAACCCGAGATCGCCGTTGACGTAGCCAAGGGCGATGCGCCGCGGCAGCGACAGATAGGAAAAATGCGGCTGCAACCCAGCGCTGAAAATGACGAAGCGCAGATTGACGATGCCGACCGTGAGCAAGATCGTCCAAAGCGGCATGCCGGCGGCGAACAGCGGCAGCGACGCCAGCTGCGCCGATCCGGCGTAGAGCATCAGGCTCATGCCGATGGCCTGCGGCACCGTGAGCACCGACTTGCTCATGGCGACGCCGGTGACGAGGCCCCATGAAAAGATGGCGGGCAAAAGCGGCGAAATAATGCGAAACCCGGCCGCGAACCCTTCACGTTCAGCGGCAGGCAAACGAAGCATTGACATGGTCGGCTGGGGGGCGAGCGTCGTGGCGAACGACGCGGTGTCTGGCATTGCGGGGCAAAGCGGTCCCGACGGCGCCCGGCACGCCCGATATGGCCACTAGGGGCCACGGCGCCCGCCAGGGTTGCCGGAGTGTCTCTTGACGTTGTTCATCTTTGGCGGCGGACGACAGGCCATTATAGCCACGGTAAATGGTTGCTTAGTTGGTAAAACACCGTCGCCCGCCGGTTTTTTCTGACGCAACCGGACCGTTGTCGCGTACGCACCACGCGCACGCGCACGGGTAAGCGTCCGTGCCCTTGATACGGCACCACGCCTGCGCGCAGAACCCGGGAGCCATCCGCAAAGGGCTGCTGCTGCTTTACAATAGCGACTTTTGGTAAGCGGACGGATGCCCGCTACGCCAATTGCAAAACTAATAGCAAGACCAATCGCAACACCAAACGAATACCCATCACGGTCCGAACCCCATGAGCGAAGTCAAACAAATGCCGGTCGTCGAAGTCGGCGCCGACGAAATTCCGGTCCACTGCCCGAATCCGAAGATGCCCTTGTGGAGCACCCACCCGCGCGTGTACATCGACGTCAGCCACGGCGAAGCCGCCTGCGCCTATTGCGGCACGCGTTATCGCCTGAAGCCCGGCACCGTGCTCAAGGGTCACTGACCGCTGTTTGCCTCGCGAGACGGACCCGACACAGCCAGCGCGCAGCCGACGCGCTGCAAGCGCCGTGACTGCATGGCCCACCCCGTGTTCCGTCCGCTTCATCGTCACGCTTAACGTACAGAGTCTCCGCCACGATGCATAAAGCCTTGGTGATCGCCCCCAACTGGATTGGGGACGCGCTGATGGCGCAGCCGTTGTTTACCCTGCTCAAGCGTCTGCATCCGCGTCTGACCATCGACGCGATCGCGCCCGGCTGGGTCGCCCCGGTGCTGGAACGCATGCCGGAGATTTCGCGCGTCGTCGCCACCGACCTCGCGCACGGCAAATTGCAGCCGCTCGAGCGCTACCGGCTCGCGAGCGTGCTGGCCGACGAGGGTTACGACGCCGCCTACGTGCTGCCGAATTCGCTGAAATCGGCCCTGATTCCGTGGCTCGCGCGCATTCCGCTGCGCATCGGCTACAAGGGCGAGCAGCGCTACGGCCTGCTCAACGTGCGCCATGCCAATCCGCGCAAGGACGAGCGTCCGCCGATGGTGCGGCACTACGCGGCATTGGCGTTCGCCCCAGGGGCCAAGCTGCCCGAGACGCTGCCCACGCCGCGTATCGAAGCCGACCTCAACGAATCGGCCCGCGTATTCGCGCGCTTCGGGCTCGATCTGCGCGTGCCGCTGGTCGTCTTCTGCCCGGGCGCCGAGTTCGGTCCGGCCAAGCGCTGGCCGCCGGGCCATTTCGCCCAATTGGCCCAGTTGGTGCGCCGGTCGTTCCCGTACGCGCAGATCGTTGCCCTCGGTTCGGGCAAAGATGGCGCGCTCGCGCAGCAGATCGCTGCGGACGCCCCGTTCGTGCGCAATCTTTGCGGTCAGACGTCGCTGGCGGAAGCGTGCGCGTTGCTGGCACGGGCCAACGCCGTCGTGAGCAACGACTCGGGGTTGATGCACGTGACGGCCGCCCTGCGCCGCCCGCAGATCGCCCTGTTCGGTTCGTCCGATCCGCGCCACACCCCGCCATTGTCGGATCAGGCGCATGTCCTGTGGCTACAATTGGAGTGCAGTCCGTGTTTCGCCCGCGAATGCCCGCTGGGACACACGCGCTGCCTGAACGAGCTGATGCCCGAGCACGTGTTCGCGAATCTGCGCAACATCCTGCTCACGCAGCGCTGAACCGAGCGAGACACCGAAAGGCCTCAGTTCGATCCCGGTAACACTCAACGGTAAATCCTCATGCCACGTTTCGTCCGTCTGTTCGATGCCGCCAGTGAAACCATCACGGCCTTTTATGACGCACTGCGCCGGGGCCAGACGGACCGCGCCATGGCGCTCTGGGCGAATGAGGATTTCGTGAGCTACATTCGCGCCGACGGCACCCGCTGGGATGGCCTCGAACAGATCCGCGGCGGCCTCGTCGCGCAGTTCGCACAGAGCGTGGTATTGCTCGATTCGCTCGATACGACCGAGTACGACACCGTCGGCACGGTCGTGCACACGGCGACCGAGGCCATGCGCGTCGGCAACGAAGACGCCAAACAGAACACGGCCCAGCTCATCCACACGACCTACGTGCTGGTCCACGAGCAAGGCGACTGGCGCTTTGCCCACATCCACTCCAGCCCGCTGCCGCCGCATGCCGTCGAGCAATTCAGCCTGATGATGCACGCGCGTCCGGACGGGCTGCACTGATCGATCCGGAGCCCGGATGACAGCGCGCCCGGCCGTCTTTCTTCCCGAGGATTACCGGCCACCCCGGTGGCTGCCCGACGGGCATAGTCAGACGATCTATCCGGCGCTGCTGGGCCGACGCCCGTTCATCGAATTCCGTCGCGAGACCTGGGACACCCCCGACGGCGATTTCGTCGACGTCGACTGGCTGGTGGCGCCGCCCGCCATGGAAAAGTCTCCCCCCGCGCCCGACGGGCTCATCGAGACACCGCTCGTCGTGTTGTTTCACGGGCTCGAGGGCGGCTCGGGCAGTCACTATGCCCGCACCCTCATGCGAGAAGTCCAGGCGCAGGGATGGCGCGGCGTCATCCCTCACTTCCGTAGTTGCAGCGGTCGCATGAACCGCGCCCCGCGCTTCTACCACTCGGGCGACAGTACCGAGGTCGACTGGATGCTCCAGCGTCTGCGCGCCAGCGCGTCAGGGCCGATCTTCGCAGCGGGCGTATCGCTCGGCGGCAACGTGCTGCTGCGCTGGCTCGGCGAGCGTGAGGGACATGCCACGCAGGTCGTGAGCGCCGCCTGCGCGATCTCCGCACCGCTCGATCTGCGCGCCGGCGGTCTGGCGCTCTCGCGCGGCTTCAACATGGTGTATACGCGCAACTTCCTGGGCACGCTCAAGAAGAAGGCGCTGGCCAAGCTCGACCAGTATCCCGGACTTTACGACCGTGCGCTCATGATGGCCGCGCGCGATCTGGGCGAGTTCGACCACGTGGTGACCGCGCCGCTGCACGGCTTCCATAGCGCGTTCGATTACTACACCCGCGCGTCCAGCAAGCCGATTCTGCCGGCCATCGAAGTCCCGACCCTCGTCATCAACGCACGAAACGACCCCTTTCAGCCCGCGAGCGCCCTGCCTGGCGAAGACGACGTCGGCCGCTTCGTGAAACTGCTGCAACCGGCGCACGGCGGACACGTCGGTTTCATGAGCGGCCCGTTTCCGGGCGGCTTGACGTGGATGCCGCGCACGGTCGTCGACTATTTCCGTCAGTTCGTGCCGAATGCCGCCTGAGTACAGGCGCCGGCTTGCGCTCGATACATATTAAGGATTCCGAATGGATGAGATCGTTCGACAGGCGATGGCCAAGTGGCCCAACGTGCCGCATTGCTACGGCTGGCTCGCGCTGGATCGTCGCGGGCAGTGGCGCATGCGCGACGAAGCCGCGCAAGCCGCGGGAGCTGCAGGCGACCCGATTCGTCACACGGCACTGATCGCGTTCATCGCACGCAACTACGCCAGCGACGACGCCGGCCGCTGGTACTTCCAGAACGGTCCGCAACGCGTGTATGTTTCGCTCGCGTATGCGCCCTTCGTCGTGCGGTTGACGTGGGATGCCGCAGCGAACGAAGGGCGTGGCGCGCCGGTGCTGACGGATCAATTGGGCAAGCCCTTCGTGCCGCAGGCATGCCTGCTCGACGAGGACGGCAGCGTTGCGTTTGCGGGCGCAGCCCATGGCGACACCCGTGCACCGCTGGCATTGCTTCACGACCACGATATCGACCTGCTCACGCAGGTATCGGATCTGGCACAGGCGTTCGAGATTGCGCAGACATCCGACGACACGGCCGATGCCCGCGCCGCCGTCCATCTCCACTGGAAGAACGGCGACAGCTTGCCCTTTTCCACCGTACATGCGGGCACGCTCCCGCAGACATACGGCTTTGAGCGCGAGCCGCAAACCGACCACGACGATTGACGCGCTATACAACGGTGTGCCCCCGGACACGCCGACTTTCATCGAACAGGTCGGGATACCGGCGCATATAGAACGTCTCGATATCGTCGTGGGCGTCATTCGGATTGAGCAACCGCCAGGGCTCACGTGCGAAATAGGCGGCCAGCGCGGCGATGCAAGCCAAACCGACATACCAACCATAGGGCCCGCCCACGTCGCGCCACGTGTTGCTCCACGCATATGACGCGCCATGCAACGTGCCATGAAACGTGCCATAAAACGCGAACGACAACATGCTCGTCAATTGTCCGGTCAACAGGGTGGCGCTTGTTAAAGCAACTACGGGTTTGGGGAGGCAGCGAATCGAACCTCACCCGAACTGCTTATTGAAGTCCTTCTCGTCTTCCTTGTCTTCCCGGAAGCGACGCTGGAACTCGTGCAGTTTCGCGTCGATGGTCGACATTTCGTAGAAATCGGCGTCTCCCGCGTCGCGCGCCAGTTTCAACTGGCTGACGGCGGCCATCCACTGGCCCTGCAACGCGTACTGTTCCGCGAGCGCTTCATGCTGACGCGCTCGCTTGCCGCCCGCAGCCCACGCCCCGGCTAACGCCCGCCACCAGATCGGCTCGCTGCGATAGCGCTCGACCTGCGACTGCAGGAATTTCGTGGCGTCGGCAATGCGCTGACTGGCGACGAGGGCATCCGCATAGGCCATGTCGGCCGCCTGCGAGAGCGGAAAGGCGGCACGTGCCTGCGTGGCAATGCGCAGCGCTTCGTCGGCTCTGCCCGACAGGCGCGCGATGTCCGAACCAAGTACGGCAAGGCTGGGTGTGCCCGGCCCGGTTCCACCAAATGCCGAGCGCGACTTCTCGAGCGCATCGCGCGCGGGCTCCCAGCGACGCTGCTTGAACTCGGCGAGCGCCACGGCGTACCACGCGCCGGCCACGCTCGGTGCGGTCTGCGTTCGGATGGCGGTGCGCTGGGCCTCGGCAATCGCGGCGAAGTCGCTGGCCGATTTTTGCTGCAATACGAGCGAGCGGGCACGCACGAACACGTATTCCGGCGACTGCTCGGGCTGCCGGTAACCGGCGCCGCGCGAGCGATTGAGCATGTCCGCGATGCGATCGGTCGTCAGCGGGTGAGTTCGTACGTATTCCGGCACCCCCGCTTCGTTAATGGCGTCGGCGCGTTGCAGGCGCTCGAAAAACGTCGGCATGGCATACGTGTCGAAGCCCGCCGCCTGCAGCAACTGGAAACCGACCCGATCCGCCTCACGTTCTGCGTCACGGGAGAATCGCAGTTGCCGGTCCACGGCCAGCCCCTGCCCGCCCATCGCGATGCCCATCCCAAGATCGGAGCTTCTCGCGCCGATACCGGCCAGCAGCCCGAGCAGCAGCCCACCGAGCGCAATCCACGAGTTCTGCGCCTGTTGGCCGAGCATTCGTGCGATGTGGTGTTGCAGAACGTGGCCGGTTTCGTGACCGACCACCGACGCCAGCTCCGACTCGGTACGCGTCGTCACGATCAATCCGGTGTTGATGCCGATGAACCCGCCGGGCAACGAAAAAGCGTTGATTGCCGCATCGCGCACAACGAAGAATTCGAAGCTCTGACTGGCGTCCAGTCCGACCTTGCGGGTCGCCGCGACGAGCCGGCTGCCCAGCGCATTGACGTAGTCCGAGAGCAGCAGATCCGCGAGATAGTCCGGGTCGGCGCGAATCTCGCGCATCACGCGCTCGCCCAGCTTGCGCTCCATCGCCGGCGAAAGGTCCGAGGCCGAGCTCTGACCCAGCGTCGGCAGTCCCTGCGCTGCGGCGTGCGTCGGCACGACGGCGCTCGCTAGTGTCATTGCCGTCATCACGGGCAACATGGCCAAAGCGACGGTGCGTCGCCAGCGCGCGACGTGGGTCGTGCGGGCGATGGCGGTGTTGGCGAGTCGGGCGCGCGTCGGCATGGGCATCATGCGAGGCAAGGCGCCTGAAGTGGCTGAAGCAGACGGCGCCAGCGTACCGAATGGGATGGGAATGTCGCGCGGGACAAACAGCACGTGGCGTACCACGCGCGTGAGGATCGCGACGAACGCAGCGAGTGACGCCTGGGCGTAACCCACCGGAGCGACCGGAGCATCGTGAGCAGCGTGGTCGACGTAGTCGGCGTGATTGACGTGATCGGCTTCATGGACGTCAAGAACGTCATGGATAGGGGCGCAGCGCGGCGCTGATCATTCTGGGCTGCTGCTATGATAGCAGCCAGACGTGCACGTTCCGCACCATCGCCCGAACGTCCGGGGCATCAGCGAATCGCGCTTGCGCGCCTCGCAGATCCGGCGCATCCGACGCGCGCTCATGCGCACTTTCGGTCATCATCCCAGCACCTTCTCAGCATCGACTCATGGCAGAACTCACCCACTTCGACACCGCCGGACAGGCCCACATGGTTGACGTCGGCGGCAAGGACAGCACACATCGCATTGCGGTCGCGCGCGGCACCATCCGCATGAAGCCGGACACGCTGGCGCTGATTCGCAGCGGCACGGCAAAAAAGGGCGACGTGCTGGGCATCGCCCGTATCGCCGCCATTCAGGGGGCGAAACGCACGGCCGACCTGATTCCCCTGTGCCACCCCCTGGCGCTCACTCGCGTTACGGTGGAGTTTCTGATCGACGAGGGCGAGAACGCCGTACATTGCCGCGCGCAGGTCGAGACCATCGGTCGCACCGGCGTGGAGATGGAGGCCCTCACCGCCGTGCAAGTCGGCCTGCTGACGATCTACGACATGTGCAAGGCAGTCGATCGCGGCATGACCATGACCGACGTTCGCGTGCTCGAGAAGCACGGCGGCAAGTCGGGTGACTGGGTCGTCGCGGAATAAACCCACGGGAAAATTCGCGGGAAAACGCGACGGCAAGCCGTCCGGCATCGGACGGCTTCATGCACCGATGGGGTACCGATGGGGCACCGATGGAGCACCGATCGAGCACCGATCAGGTTCGCGACGCGGTCCACTGCACGGCCAGTATGCTCGCGAACACCATCGCAAGTCCCACGAATGCCGGGCCCCTGATCGCCTGCCCGAGCAGCACCCAGCCCAGCACGACGGCCGTGAGCGGACTCAGCAGTCCCAGCGACGACACGGCCACCGGCGCCAGACGTGCAATGCCCCGGAACCACAACGCATACGCCAGCAGCGCGCCGGCCATCGAGAGGTACGCGTAGCCCGCGATCTGCAAGCCGGTGAGCGAGGGCAACGCCGGATCGACCATCAGTGTCACCGGCACCAGCATCAAACCACCCAGCAGCAACTGCCAGCCCGTGAGCGCAAGTACTGGCATGTTCAGTCGCCAGCGACGCGTGAGATACGTACCCGTCGCCATGCTCGCCGCACCGGCCAGCGCCGCAACGATACCGATCGGCTCGAACACCGTGCCCGGGGACAATAGCAACACCCCCATCCCGACGACCCCTGCCACCGCCGCCCAGACCGTGCTCGCCAGCGGACGCCGCTGTTCCACGCCCCACGCCAGCGCCATCACGAGTAACGGCTGAATGGCGCCCACCACCGCCGCCAGCCCGCCCGGCAACCGGTACGCCGCCACGAACAGCAGCGCCTGAAACGCACCGATATTCAGCGCGGAGAGCACCAGCAGACGCCCCCAGTCCCCACGCGCAGGCCGCCGTCGCGCATATATCAGCAGCAATAGTCCTGAAGGCAACACGCGAATCAGCGCGGCGGTGAAGGGGCGCTCGGGCGGCAGAATCTGTGTCGTCACGATGTAGGTCGATCCCCAGATGACCGGCGCGAGCGCCGTCAACACGATATCCAACCAGGTGCCTTTCGAGGGCGACGTCGTTGTCATGATCATTTATCTTCAATTCAAGATAAATTGGAGTTTGGTATCCTTTTATCTTGATGTCAAGACAACTTGAGAGGACGTATGGCCAACGGGTCGACAGAAGATGAAGCGACGCAGCGAGCGCAGGACACACACGGCGCGGCACGCGCGCGTCGCACGGGCAGTCCGCCTCGCACGCCAGTGAACGGCGATGCCGTCGACGCGATTCTTGCGCAGTGGCGCCGCGAGCGCCCTGACCTCGACGTCTCGCCCATGGGCGTGATCGGTCGTCTCAAACGTTGCGCTGCGCTCGTGCAGCAGCAACTCGACGCAACGTTCGCCCAATTCGACATGAGCGGCTGGGAATTCGACATGCTGGCGACGTTGCGTCGCTCCGGCGCCCCGTATCGGCTGGCGCCGACGGCGCTGTTCTCCACGCTGATGGTGACCTCCGGCACGATGACGCACCGGTTACAGCGCCTGGAAGGCCGGGGATGGATCATCCGCGTGGCCAATCCGGATGACGCGCGCAGCACGCTTGTCCAGTTGACGGATGAAGGGTTCGCGCTGATCGAACGCGCCGTGGAGGCTCACGTCGCCAATGAGCACCGCATGCTGGCGCCGCTCACGAAGGCATCGCTCACCCAAATCGATGCCGGGCTGTGCGACTGGTTGCGTGTACTCGAATCGAGTAAGTCGCAGACAAGCGGCGCATAGGCCGCGGGGCAAGTCGCGAGTTGGCATCCCATCGAAAGCGACGCTGAAAATGAAACAGGGCCGCCATGGCGACCCTGTTTCTTGACGTCAAGCCAAATTAACGGATCTGTCGGTCACGCCGCAACGGCCTTGCCAACACGCTGACGTTGCGGCCAGAAGTACCACACCGCCCCAATCACTTGCAGCACGACCAGCACCGTCCACGCGACGAAGTGACCTTGCGCGCCTTGCGCCGCGTACGCCCCCAATATCGCACCCACACCAACCTGGCACAGGAAGATCAGCACAAAGATGACGAGGGTAAGCGACGTATTCACGCGGCCGATCAGCGTGCCGTGGAAGTACTCGGCAAGCACCGCGTACGAGAGAATGCCTGTGCCGCCAAAGATCCCGTACGCGGCCCACAGCCAGCCGGGCGGAATCGGCGTTCGCAGCATGAGCAGCAACTGCACGACGACGAACAGCACCATGCCCACGCCCGAGAAGGCGAAGAGGCTCACACCGCGCCGCTCCAGCGAGCGAGCCGCCGCGCCGAACACCACGCTGCCCGCCATCATCGAGAGCCCGACGACCGACACCACCGAGGCGGCCTGCGCCTCAGACAGCCCTTCGACGTCACGCATGAACGGCGCCATCCACAGCGACTGCATCGCATAGAACACGCCTTGCGTGATCCCCGAGAGCGACGTCACTTTCCAGAACATGGCGCTGCCCAACACCTGACGCACCCCTTGCAGCGCCTCCGACAACCCGCCCTGCGCGTGAGCGCCCGGCTTCTCCGGCGCACCGAACCACAACGCGGCCGACATGAAAACGGTGAGCGCCGCAAGGCCGAATGACAGGACGCGCCAGTCCGTCAGCCCCAGCAGCCAGTTCAACGGTGTTCCGACGACGACGCCGCCCATGCCGCCCACCGCCATCACGAGACCATTGACCAACGGCAACCGTGCAACCGGAAACCATTGCGCGAGCGCCTTGAACGCACTGCCCAGACAGACCGACACCCCAACGCCAATGAGCAGACGGCCGACCATGAGCGCGGCTATGCCTTGCGCCAGACCGAACAATGCGGCGCCGGCGGCGGCCAGCAGCAACACGAGCGACGCCACGCGACGAGGACCGAACTTGTCGAGTAACACCCCTGCCGGCAACTGCGCGCCGGCGAAGCCGAGAAAGTAGAGACTCGTGAGCAGTCCAAGGTCGGCGGACGAAAGGCCCAATTCGCGCGTCATGAACGGCGCAAATCCGATATTCACGCCGCGATACACGTATGAGACGAAGTATCCGCAGGCGAACAGCACGAAAATTCTGAATGCTTTCGACATGGAGTCAACCCTAGCAAATTGCCTGGGCTCGATTGTCGGCGGAACTGCCCGTCGAGGCCAACGAAACCTTTGCGCTCGCATTGTGAGTAAAATTTGACATCATGTTCCCACACCTCCCTCCTCTCCAGTCCCTACGTGCACTTGAGGCGGCCGTCCGTCATCGCAGCTTCACGCGCGCCGCACAAGAGTTGAATTTGACGCACAGTGCCGTGAGTCATCACATGCGTTCGCTGGAGCAGCAACTTGGTACCCCGCTGTTTCGCCGCGTAGGCGCCCGGATGATACCGACGAGCGTGGGCGCGCGCCTGGCAGAGCGCGTGCGCATCGGCATGTCGGAACTCGACGAGGCGATGACCGAGGCGAAAGCGGGCATCACCCCCGATGCGACGCCCGCCATCGTCCGTCTGGAGATCAGCGTGATGACCGATCTCGCGGCGCAATGGCTGATTCCGCGGCTGTCGCGCTTTAGCGACTTGCATCCGGGCATCGATCTCGTGGTACGGATTCACGCCGATATCGCCGCCCCCGATCCGTATTCGGTCGATGTGGGCATCTGGCATCAGCGGGTGGAGGAGCCGGGATTCGTCACGCGCAAGCTGCTCGACGATTTCGTGATCGCGGTTTGCCGCCCCGATCTGATCGCTCGCGTGCCGGGCTTCACGCTCGCCGATACCCCAAAATTACCGATGCTGCGCTTCGCTTACCGGTCGTGGCGCGACTGGCAGGTCGCCGCTGGCCTGCCAGCGCACGAGCCGACGCGCGGACCGATTTTCGACGACTCGGGTCTGCTGCTGCGGGCAGCCCTCGCGGGACACGGCGTTGCCACCGCAAGAAGTTTGCTGGTGCGCGACGCACTGGCTGCGGGCGATCTGGTGCAAATCGGTGACGTGTGCATTCCGCCGAGCCTCGAATATCACGTGAACTGGCGGGAAAATCATCCGCGCGAGCGCGCGATTCACGCGTTCTGGGATTGGATGCAGGAAGAAATTGCGAACACCGCGCCGCTGAAGCCCTCCCCCATCAAGGGATAAACAAACCGCCAGGTGAAAAAAAACGGCAACCCGGTCCGAAGACTGAGTTGCCGTTCCCTGAGGCAGACACTGTGGGGCGCCTTACGGCACCCCGGTCATGCAGTCTCTTGCGAGACTTACATGCCCATGCCCATGCCGCCCATGCCGCCCATGTCGCCCATACCGCCGGCCATCGGAGCATCTTCCTTCGGCAGTTCGGCAACGGCGCAGTCGGTCGTCAGGAGCAGGCCCGACACCGAAGCGGCGTTTTGCAGTGCGGTGCGGGTGACCTTGGTCGGGTCCACAACGCCCATTTCCACCAGATCGCCGTACTCGCCGGTCGATGCGTTGTAGCCGTAGTTGCCCTTGCCGGCGACCACGTTGGCCACGACGACGCTGGCTTCTTCGCCACCGTTGGTGACGATCTGACGCAGCGGCTCTTCCATCGCGCGCAGCACGATCTTGATACCGGCGTCCTGATCAGCGTTGGCGCCCTTCAGGTCCGACACAGCCACGCGAGCGCGCAGCAGTGCAACACCACCGCCCGGGACGATGCCTTCTTCCACGGCAGCGCGGGTCGCGTGCAGCGCGTCTTCGACGCGTGCCTTCTTTTCCTTCATTTCGACTTCGGTCGCAGCGCCGACCTTGATCACGGCAACACCGCCGGCCAGCTTGGCCACGCGCTCTTGCAGCTTTTCACGGTCGTAGTCGCTGGTCGCTTCTTCGATCTGGGCACGGATCTGCTTGACGCGTGCTTCGATGTTCACAGCTTCGCCGGCGCCATCGATGATGATGGTGTTTTCCTTGCCGATTTCGATGCGCTTGGCCTGGCCCAGCTCTGCGAGCGTTGCCTTTTCGAGCGTCAGACCGATTTCTTCGGCGATGACCTGGCCGCCCGTCAGGATGGCGATGTCTTCCAGCATGGCCTTGCGGCGATCGCCGAAGCCCGGAGCCTTGACGGCGCAGGTCTTCAGGATGCCACGGATGTTGTTGACCACCAGCGTTGCGAGGGCTTCGCCTTCGACGTCTTCGGCGATGATCAGCAGCGGACGGCCAGCCTTGGCGACTTGTTCCAGAACCGGCAGCAGGTCACGGATGTTCGACACCTTCTTGTCGAACAGCAGGACGAACGGGTTCTCGAGGATCGCGACTTGCTTTTCCGGGGTGTTGATGAAGTACGGCGAGAGGTAGCCGCGGTCGAATTGCATACCTTCGACGACGTCCAGCTCGTCTTGCAGCGACTTGCCGTCTTCGACGGTGATCACGCCTTCCTTGCCGACCTTGTCCATCGCCTTGGCGATGTAGTCACCGATCGAGGTGTCGCTGTTGGCCGAGATCGAGCCGACTTGCGCGATTTCCTTGTTGGTGGTGCAGGGCTTGCTGATCTTGCGCAGTTCTTCGATGGCGGCAGCAACGGCCTTGTCGATACCGCGCTTGAGGTCCATCGGGTTCATGCCCGAGGCAACGTACTTCATGCCTTCGCGAACGATCGACTGGGCCAGCACCGTTGCGGTGGTGGTACCGTCGCCGGCGTTGTCGCTGGTCTTGGAAGCCACTTCCTTGACCATTTGCGCGCCCATGTTCTGGAGCTTGTCCTTGAGTTCGATTTCCTTGGCGACCGACACACCGTCCTTGGTCACGGTCGGGCCGCCGAAGCTGCGCTCGAGCACGACGTTACGGCCCTTCGGGCCCAGGGTCACCTTGACTGCGTTCGCGAGGATGTTGACACCCTCGACCATCTTGGAACGAGCGGCGTCGCCGAAAACGACTTCTTTAGCTGCCATTGCATTAACTCCTTGAATTCTTTACGTAGATGTCTGGGGGGACAGACTTACTTGGCCACGACAGCCATGATGTCTTCTTCGCGCATGACCAGCAGTTCCTGGCCATCCACCTTCACGCTCTGGCCGGCGTACTTGCCGAACAGAACACGGTCGCCCACCTTCACGTCGAGTGCGATCAACGCGCCTTTGTCGTCGCGCTTGCCCGGGCCGACCGCGAGGATTTCGCCTTGATCCGGCTTTTCAGCGGCGGCGTCCGGGATCACGATGCCCGAAGCAGTCTTCGTTTCGTTGTCCAGGCGCTTGACAATAACGCGGTCATGCAAGGGACGAAGATTCATTACAAGCTCCTCTTTCTCTCAGTGAGATCGTCAAAACTAAATATGCAATCATTTGCATATTGGGGAATTCATGGCGTTGTTAGCACTCTGCGCCAACGAGTGCTAATTATAGGGACGGGGTTTTACGATTTCAAGACGCGGGGTTTTCCCGGATGTCGAAAACGCTTCGATCTGCGGGCACTTCAGAACCGGTAGCGCACCTTCAGGCTGCCCGCCTGCGCGGATGCGCGCGCGGTGTTGACGAGCGCATCGTAGGCGAGGGAGACGTCCAGATGCTTTGCGAGCGTCACGCCGAAGCTCGCGCCAAGCGTCAGATAGCCGCGCGCCAGGGGAGTGCCGGGGGCCACGAAAATCGTGCCGTCCTGCGAGGCCACGTTGATGGCCCGTCCTGCATCGAGCAATTCGTAGGCATAGGCGGCGCGAAATTGCGCATGCATCGGTCGCCACGCCTCTCCGAACGCCTTGTCGAACGTTACGCCCACAAACGGCTGAAGGCTGCGCGTATTGTCCGTTGCAACGCGCAGATTCTGTCCGCCCGCCCCGCTTTCGTCGAAGCCGTTGGCGTGGAAGTAGGCGTAGCGCAAGCCGACACGCGGCGTAACCGCCACCCCGGCAACCGACAACGGCGCGCTCGCCTGTGCCGCGGCCGTGAACTCCTGCCCGATATGATCGCCTTGCGCTGTGCCGATGCCCGCGAAGGGGCGCTTCTGTGACATGAAATCAAGGCCATAACCTACCGAGGCCGCAACATCGACCGGACCGATTTCGCGACTCCCGTAGGCGGCCAGCCGCAGGGTGTCGATCGTGCCTGAGTTCGCCGTGCCCGCCTCCGAGAGATCCGCGTGGGAATAGCCGCCTGCCAACCCGACGGTATTGTCCCCCATGCGCTTGTGCGCGCCTGCGAGGAAGCCGTAACGGTTTTCCTGAAACCCTGGCTGACCATCGGCGCCCGACAAACGCCCGTGAAGTCCCGTCGCGCTCGCCCAGACCGTGGGGCCGTGCGCGACCGCATCGCCGCTCGACAGCCCCGTCCCTGCGGACCGCCTCGTGGCCTGGTCGAGCACCGCTGCCGTCGTTGACTGGGCGTTCATCACCGCTGCCGTGCCCAGGGCAGTAAAAACGCTCGTGTTCTTCGGCGCAACGACCACGCCCCCCGACGGATCCGAAGCGCCCGGACCGCCGGATGCCGGATCGTTGAGCGCGAGCGTCACGTCGTTTGCGCCGTAGCTCAGGGCGGAGCGCAGATTGCCAAGATCGGCACCGGCCGACACCGCCTCGGTCACCGAGGAAAATCGCCCGCTCACACCGTTCGCGGCGCTCAACAAGGTGTATCGCGTCGACCGATAGGTGCCCGGGTCGTAGGTAATCGCCAGCACGCCGTTCAATGTCGCGCTGCCCGATACCTTGAGCAGCGACGCTGTCGTCGGGCTGACCTCGATCGCCAGCGTAGCGTTCGACGCTTGCGCGTAGTTTCCAGCGACGCTCAACGTACCGATGGACCCGCCCGGCGCCACGATGCCGCCGTTGGTCACATTGCCGAGGATCGTGCCGTGCCCGCGCAGCGTGCCCAGGGAACCGACCGCGACGTCGCCGCCCTGCACCGCGCGCGCGTGCGCGGCGTCGCCGATCTCCAGCGTGCCCGCCGCAACGGTGGTCGTGCCGGTAAAAGCGGTGCTTGTCCCATTGAGCACCAGCATGCCGGTGCCCCGTTTGACGAAAACCCCGTTGCCGGTGAGGTCGCCGGCGTAGGTGGCGTCGCTCGCAGCATCGACCGTCAGCGTGCTCGTGCCAACGGCGAAGCGCGTGCCCGCCGCACCGGACAAGCCGGAGAGGGTGAGCGCGCCGGCGGCGGAAGCATCGAACGTAGCGTCACTGCCGACCAGCGTCACTGTCGTCGCCGGCGACAACCGTCCGCCAGCGATGAGCGCGAGCGTGCCCGCATTGATTGTCGTCGCGCCGGTATAGGTGTTCACGCCCGCCAGCGTCTGCGTGCCGCCGTTCAGCGTCAGGCCGCCTGTACCGGCGATCGTGCCCGAGAAGACGCCCGCCGCCTTCGTCAGCGTCAGCGTTCGCGCCCCGAGCGAGACCGTCCCGAGTCCTGTCAGGGCCGTGAGTGAGGCGCCAGTCGTTGTTGCGGAAATGTCGAGCGTGCCGTTATTCGCCACACCGCTCGACGACGCAACGCTTCCGGCGCCGGTCAGGGCCAGCGCCGCGCCGTTATCGATGGTCGTCGCGCCGGAATAGGTATTCACGCCGGTGAGCGTCTGCGTGCCGCCGACCAGGTGTATGCCACCGGCGCCGTCGATGACGCCATCGAATGCCCCGCTCGCATTGGTGAGCGATAGCGTCTGGCTGCCGAGTCGCACGGCACCACCGCCGGCAAGCGCTTTGATCGAGGTGCCAGCCGTCACGCCCGAAATGTCGAACACACCGCCCACGCCGCCCACACCGGCCACCGTCACGCCCGACGATGCCGCTATGCTGGCGTTGCCCGATAGCGCCAGCGTGCCGCTGCCGATGGTCGTAGCGCCCGTGTACGTATTGACCGACGCCATCGTCAGGACATTCGAGTTGGTGCCGTCGAGCGTCAGTTTGCCTGCGCCCGACACAACGCCGGATATCGTCACTCCGGATCTCGCGGTCGAGAAAATAACGTTCGACGCGGCGTCGCTCAGCACAATGGCATTGTTCAGCGTCAGCCCGGAATTGAGGGCGGCTATGGTGGCACTTGCGCCTGCGTCGAATAGCAGATCGCCGAGAATCGCCGAGCCGGATAGCAGATTCAGCGCGTTGTTCAGGCCACCGAACTCGATAGCCGCGGCGCGTGTCGTGCCACCGCTGTTCATCCCGCCCATGATGAGGCCGTCATTAACAACGGTGTCGTTCCCGCCCGTACGGATGCCAACACCACCGGTCAAACCGGCGCCGCCCGAGATGGTTCCCGCGTTGGCAAGCGTGTTGTTCGTTCCCGCGAGATTAACGCCGATGCCGCCACTGCCCCTCGTCCCGCCGGTGACGGTCGCGGTACCGGCGCTGCCTCCGACACCGCCCGAGATCGTACCGAGGTTTGTTATGTTGGCGCGCCCACCGAGCGCGAGCAACCCGTCGCCGCCCCCGCCCCCGCCACCGCTAAAGGCGCCGGAGCCGCCCACACCGCCGGCCCCTCCGGTAATTGCTCCCGAATTGGAGATCGACGCCGATCCTGCGTAAGACATCAGCCCCGCCCCGCCGCCGCCACCCCCGCCGCCATTGCCTACGCCACCGACAGCATTGCCACCGTGGCCACCTGCACCGCCGGTGATCGCCGCAGCCACGTTGATGTCGCGGCCAAAATAGTAGATACCGGTGTTTCCGCCGTTGCCACCGCTGGCAAAGTTGGTGCCATCGGGGCCGGTGTTGCCGTCGAGGCCGCTCGTCGGGACATTGATCGATATGCCGTCGGAGAAGTAGACATTTGTCGGAGATCCCGGCGACGCCGCACCACTATCGCCGGACGCGCCAGTGCTCCCCATCCCCTGTAGCCCCCAGGCGCCGGGAATCGGCACCGTCACGCCGTTGGCGTCCAGCGCGCTCGAACCGCCGCCCTGCCCGTTGCCGACGCCACCTGCGCCGCCTCGTGCCGAGCCACCATCGCCCCCCGGTGCGCCGCAGCCCCGGATGTCCCCCGTGCTGCATGTCCCGGCGGCCCATAGCGCGGGCGCGGTCCCGGCGAGCGCCAATGCGACCGCCGTACTGCCAGCAGTTCGAACCATTCGCATACCAAACGGACGTCTGACCAACGACATAGGCGCACCGTGTGCGCCAGGCGATGCCAGCGTGAAGGTCGATGGGAACTGCGTCTTTTGGGCACGGCGCGAAGCACGCCTGAGTTTGCGTGAGACCACAAATATCCTCTCGTATTGGGCCGTGCATGGCGACCGGCGACCGAGAAGATTCGGCCTTTCCCCCGCAGTACGGCAGTTCTCGAACACCAGTGCTGTGAGATGCCGTTCGATTTGAATTGATTGAGCACTGGGGCGATGCAACCTGTTCACCCGATGCATCGGAAATCGAATGTAATACAACGAAAGGTAATTCGCTAGCCGAATTCGCCCGATGGCAAGGCGATGCCCGCCCCGCGACGCTCAGAATCTGTTTGGCTGATGCCCTGCGGCATGAACAAATTGGCCCGGTCCCCGGACGAGGATCGTCCGGATTGGGCGGCGATCCGCCGGACGCCGGGCATCCGCGCTGTTCATCGAACGCTACCGCGGCGCCCCATTTCGCCGCGTTGTACTTGAGCATCGCCGAGATTTCCCGACACGCGAGAAAGATGCCTGCGGTCTGGCCGGCACAACTCGTCGAGTCGCGACCGGTCGAGTACTCCGCCCCGACCGTCGGGCCGTTGAACACGCCTTTATAGGCAAGGCCGTTGTCGTTACACGGGTTCGGAATGAAACTGTCGTACGATCCCATGCTGTAGATATGCACCTGACATCAGCGATCAACGACGCCTTTCAGCAAACCTTTACCGGCGAAGACAAGCCGATCATCGAGGCGATTCAGCGTCAGTTCGACATCGAAGGCGATGTACCGACCGCGAACTTCACCGTCGGAGACGGCGGTGGCGTGCGTGCAAAGCGGATGCTTGCCGGACTTATCGCCGACGAACAGTCGCTGCGCGCCTAAGTGCCGCTGGAGGGACGGTAAGCGTGGGGTGGAGGGGGGGACAAAATATCGCTGGAGTTGACCCTGTAAAACCGGACACACCATCACACTAAGGTTGCTGAATCCATCGAGCGCCGGAACTCGCGAGGCGAGCGGTATTTCAGCGCGCTATGGGGGTGTTTCTCGTTGTAATGCTCAAATGCAATGGCCAGATTGTGAGCAGCGGTTGCAGCATCCGGCTTTGGCATGAAGGCGACGTAGTCGCGCTTCATCGTTTTCACGAAGCTCTCGGCCATGCCGTTACTTTGCGGACTGCACACGGGCGTGGTCAATGGCTTTAGTCCGATGTTCATCGCAAACCGGCGCGTATCGTCAGCCGTATAGCCCGAACCATTGTCGCTCAGCCACTCGATTTCGGACGGCGTATGCACCTCGTTGCCGAACCGATTTTCCACTGCGGCCAGCATCACGTCGCGCACAATGTCGCCGCTGTGGCCTGCTGTCGTCGCCGCCCAGCTCATCGCTTCTCGGTCGCAGCAATCCAGCGCAAACGTCACACGCAGCGGCTCGCCGTTGTCGCAGCGGAACTCGAAGCCGTCCGAGCACCATCGCTGATTGCTGCGCGCGACGGCCACTTTGCCATCATGTCGACGGTGGGCTCGCGGCGCAATCGGTCGGCGCTGCGTCAGCAGCCCATGCGTTCGCATGACGCGATAAATGCGCTTGGCATTGAACGGCGCCAGTCCAACTGCAACGCGCTCGTTGCGCAACGTGCCCCAAACCCGCCGGTAGCCATAGCTGGGCAAATCGCCGACGACACGGCGGATTTCCTCGACTACAGTTTCGTCGTCGGTCGGCCTTGATTGCCGGCCATCGCGCCACGTCGCCGGACGCGACAGTCGTGCCGATACGTTCGAGCGCGACACGCCGAGAACTTCACAGACCAGTTTCACTGGCCGTCCTCCGGCAGCAAGGGCGAGTGCGCTATCCATTTTTTTGCTCGGCTGTATTCAACTGCTTCCCGGAGAATCTCGTTCTCCATTGTTTTTTTGCCGAGCATCCGTTGCAGCTCGCGAATCTGCTTGAGCGCATCAGCCAACTCCGATGCCGGAACCACTTCTTCGCCAGCCTTGACCGCTGACAGGCTACCGTCCTGGTACAGCTTGCGCCAGTGGAATAGCTGGTTCGGGTTCACGCCGTAATGGCGCGCGACCATTGAAACCGATTTTCCCGGTTCGAAACTCTCGCGAACCATCGACAGTTTCTGCTCCGCCGTCCAGCGACGCCGGCGCTCTGGGCCCGTCAATACTTCCATCACTTCCTGCTTGGTGTTAGTCAAAAACACAGTCTTATGCCTACCCGTTATTGTAAGTGGGTCGCTGTGTCCGGTGTTTCATGGGGCCGCTCCAATCGCGCTGCGAGCGGAGGGCTCGCAGCGCCAGGTTTTCGGCAGACACAAATCAAAGTTAGTCCGACCGATGATGAAGGAGCCGATCAACCATTCTTGGGTACCAGACACACGGCCTTGGACACATTGGGGTTAGTTTGCCCCCGACACCCAACGACAATTTCATTTGCCACAAGACTCGTATATGCGGTTCCCGATTTTCCCGCCCCGCAGTTTGACGGCGTGCAGCCCCAGTGCGGATAAGAGCCTCCTTGCCAATTGCCCACAACAAGGGTCTGATTGATCACGGCAGCCTCGGCATAAGCGATTCCCCGCCCGCCAATACTGTCGCGCCATGCGTAGGCCTGAGCAATCGTCAGACCAACAGTGTTGTTCCACGCCACGCCATACACATTACTCACTACAACGGGAAACGACCCCTTATTGCCAACGCTGTCCTGAACCGTAATCGTGGCGCTCCCATTCCCCTCCCCGACCACTTTCCCATTTGCATTGACGCTGGCAACCGTCGGTCTGCTAGACGTATAGGAATACGGTGGAACACCACCGCTCGCAGAGCGAGTCTGCGTATTGCCCGTCGCGTCTGCATATTGTGGCCAGTCCGGATTCTTGACCGCCATACCATTCAGCGTCATCTGCGACGGCGAAATCACGAACTCCGGCGTCTGTTGCACCAACACGGTGAGTGTGGGGAAGAGAATCGCCTTCGACTCATCGTTCTCGCTATCGAACGTTACCTTCAACTCGACGCGCAGCGCCGTGTTGTTCTGTAACGCCATGAGCCGGGCGCGCGAAAGACTCCGGCTCACACCCTTCGTCACTTCGTCCTGCGTCACCGCTGACGCCAGCGCCAGCTCGATGACGTCGGCCTGCCCGCCGGGTAGCGTGCCATAACACCGCAGCCAGACTCGCTGCCCCGCCGCAATGCCCGGCCACGGCGCCGCATCGACCTGCGCATCGCCAGTGAATGACGAGAGCCTTAACTGGCCGTTCGTGGCTTGCGGAATGGTGGGCGGCGTCAATTGCCCTTCCTCAAACGAGTTGACGGTGAGCATCAAAATCCCGGACGCACTGTAGTGCCCCCTTCGCAACACGCGATAGCTCACCGGCACCGTCTTGCCGATGAAAGGGACGATGGCCTCGGGGGCCACCTCGATGTCGATCGAACCGGATGCATCGCCCGGCACCTGACCGAAGTCCGGCTTCGCGTCGATTTCCAGCTCGATCATGTCGCCCGGTTCCATGTCCTCGTAACTCACACGGACCGTCATCCCATCGACCGCGTCGATGGCCTCAAGCTCGCCATCGGGTGCATCGAGCACATGCGGTTCGGGCAACGACAGTCCGTGCGAGACCAGCAACGTCCGCTCCCGGAACGTCACCGCTTCGGCTTCGTCGCTGCTGCCGTCGAACGTCACCTTCGCTTCGATGCGCAACGTCGAGCCGTCTTTGAGCTTTTCCAGATTCACACGCTGCAAGCGGCGGTCGAGTCGACTGCCGGCTTCCTCCTCGGTGATCGCATACCCGCTCTCGAGCGTAAAGGTGATCGGCCGGTCGGTCGTCTGCGTGCCGAAGGCTCGCCACCAGAGCCGCTGGCCTGCGGCCATCAACGGCCATGGGGTCAACCGCGCGGTGGCGTCGCCGTCGAACTCCGTCAGGTTCAGTACGCCGTTCTTCGATTCGACGATGTTCGGAATCGGCAAATTGCCCGGCAGAAATGCGCTCACGGTCAGCGACAGCACCCCGGACGGCGTGTCCGTATCGTTGCGCTTCACGGTGTACGACACGGAAATCGTGCGCCCGACCGTCGGCGCGACCTTCGCCGGCGGCACGACGATGCTCACCGTGCCGCTCGCGTCTCCCGCGACCGGCGCGAAACTCTCGTCGCCATCCCAGTTCAGTTGAATCGAGTCGGTCGGCAGCATACCGTCGTACGTGACGTGAACGGTTGCGCCCTGCTTCGCGTCGACCGGCTTGAGCACCCCGTCCGGCGCGTCTTCCACGCTCGGCGCGCCAACGGCAGGCAGGTCGAACGCCACGCGCAGGTTCAGCACGTCGGAGCGGAAGACACGATTCCCGCGCGTGATGGTGTAGTACACCGGCACCGTGACGTTGATCCAGCGATCCACCACCGCCTTCGGGACCCAGAACGGGAAGTCCATCGGGATCACGATGCCAACGCCGTCGTGATACTGCTGCGGGTCGTCGTCATCGCCCCAGTACACATCGATTTCGTCACCCGGACGCATGTCGTCGTTCTCCCGCACGATCGTGGTCGCACCGTTCAGATAGGCGTCCTCGGGCAGGTAATCGCCCTCAAGCCCTTCGGCTTCCTCTACCACCGGTTTGAGCCACAGCGCGGCTCGACGCACCTCGATCAGCAGATCGTCCGACGCTTTCTCTCCGGCAAGGTTGGTGACCGTGTAGTTCACGGTGATGGTCTGCCCTTCAACCCGCTCGACGACCTCCTGCGGCACGAACATGTCCACCGGCTGGCCCACCAGATTGTCCGACACCGGAATCTGCTTGACGTATTCGTCCGGTGTACCGAAGGCGAAACGGATCGTCAGCACGTCGTTGCGTGCCATGCCTTCATAGGGATTCACCCGTACGGTCGCCGTCGGATCGGCGTCATCCGGGTCGAGTACGTCGTCGATGGCCTCCAGCACCTCTGGCGCGTAAATGCCGGACGGCAACGGCAGCACGCGCAGCGTGACATGTTCCGACTGGACTTCGGTGCCAATGACACCTGTGACCATGTAGAACACGGTCACGGTATCGCCGCCGTTGGCGTTGGCCTCGATCACGCCACGCGGCACCGTGACGGTAATCCCATCGACGGTGAGCACGGTCTCGGTGCCCGTCGCCTGCCCACCGTCCGACGTCCCCAACCAGAACCAGGTCAGCGTGTCGCCCGGCGTCATATCGGGCCACACGAAGATTTGCAGCGTCGGACCGTCCGGCACCAGCGAAGGGTCCAGTTCGCCGTTGACTTCGCCTTCGACGATCGGTGCCGTCAATTCGGCAAGGACACCGCCCCGATCGCCATTCGACGGGTCGGTATCCACGGTCCGCGCAGACGACGGCGCGCCCTGCGCGGGAACAGGCGCTTCTAGAGCAAGGGGATCTCGGCTATCCATGATGGCCTCCGGAAGATGACTCGGGCGCTGAGGCTTCGCGACATCCCGAATGTCCGTGGGATCCGTGGGATCGGTGGAATGCGTGGAATCTGCGGCATATCGGCATTGCCACGCATCGCAGCAGGCATCAGCCTCCCCATCTCGCCACACGAATCGACGCCCGCCTACTGTCAACGTTGACAGGCAAAGGCGCCCACCCGCGCGACGCCCCCGCTTCACGCGCGGCCGAATTCCCACGTCCCGGCTTCACGTATGAGCGATTTCCTAAGGCACCTCCCGGAAATCCGTGGCATCAAAGCGGGTGCGCGAATGACGGACGGCGCGCCGTCCATTCCACGTCGGATCGACCGGCATGGACACCCGGCGGCCATCCCGTACCCTATCCCGCCCCGTCCCGCACCCATCCCCCTAACAAGATGGGAAGCCCGAGGGAAAAACCATCGAAAATCGAGGAAATCAGGAGATGAACGAACTTGCTGGCACCGTTGGAACCCTCACCCGGCATTGGGCGATGTCCGCCCGCGACGCCTGGGTCCTGCTGGCCAACACCCTCCTCATGGTGGCGCTCATCGTTGTGCTGCCGTTCGACGAGAAAACCAATCGCGGACTGGCGCTGGCCGCCTTCATCGCCGTGCTGTGGCTGTCGGAGGCCGTCCATCTGACGGCCACCGCGCTCATGGTGCCGGTGCTCGCGGTCGTGCTCGGCATTCTGGAGACACCGGCCGCGCTCACCTCATTCGCCCATCCGATCGTCTTCCTGTTCTTCGGCGGCTTTGCGCTCGCCACCGCCATGCGCATTCAGGGGCTCGACCGTTTTCTCGCCAACCGGCTCCTGCATCTGGCAGGCGGACGCATGGGCCGTGCTGCGCTCATGCTGTTCGTCGCCACGGCCTTGCTGTCCATGTGGGTGAACAACACCTCGACCACGTCGATGATGTTGCCGCTCGCACTCGGCATCCTGTCCCAACTCGATACCACCCGCGACCGCAAGACCGTCACGTTCCTGCTGCTGGGCATCGCTTACAGCGCCAACATCGGCGGACTCGGCACCATTGTCGGCAGCGTGCCCAACGCGATGGTAGCCACCCATCTCGGCATCGATTTTCTGACGTGGGCCAAGTTCGGCGTGCCCCTCGTCGCCGTGCTGCTGCCGCTCATGATTGCAACGACCTATGTCGTGCTGCGCCCGCGACTGGACCAGACGGTCGTCATTGACACCGAGCCTCTGACATGGACCGGCCCGCGCATCGCCGCCGTCGGCATCTTCGCGGCGACTGTCGTCGCGTGGATCTTCAGCCAGCAGATCTCGGCGTGGCTGGGCGGCGTAAAACAGCTCGACACGCTAATTGCACTGCTGGCCGCCATCCTCATCGCCACGAGCGGCGTCGCCTCCTGGAAAGAGATTCAGGCGCACACCGACTGGGGCGTGCTGTTGCTGTTCGGCGGCGGCCTGACGCTCAGCGTGGTGTTGCGCGACTCGGGCGCGAGCGTCGTGCTCGCGCAGGGGGTATCGAGCGCCTTTGCGACCAGCCCTACGCTGGTGATTCTGCTCATCACGGCAGCGTTCATCGTCTTTCTCACCGAACTCACGAGCAACACCGCCAGCGCCGCCATCCTCGTGCCGATCTTTGCCGCCATCTCCGTGTCGCTGGGCATGCCCGAAGCGCTCCTGACGATGGTGATCGGCATCGGCGCGTCGTGCGCGTTCATGTTGCCCGTGGCGACGCCGCCCAACGCCATCGTGTTCGGCACCGGCAGCGTGCCGCAACGCGCGATGGTGCGCGCCGGGCTGGGCATCAACGTCGTGTGCATTCTGGTGATTACCGCCTTCGCATGGGTGTTGTGGCAGTAACTGCTGCGCCCTCCGGTATGCATCCGGGATGCCCCTGAGGCAGGCGCGTCACACAGAGCCGGTACAATCGTGAAAAAATACCTCCGGCAATCCGTTGCGATGATGTCTGCTTCACCTGCCCGAACTGTCCAGTCCATGCTTTCCTTACGTCCCGTGCGCGGCGCTCTGGCGCTCGCCACACTCACAGCGGTGCTGGCCGGCTGCGCCAGCACGCCGCCGGGCGCCACCCCGGCCAACTCGGTCAATTCGGTCAATTCGACCAATTCAGCCAGCCGCCAATCTGCCAACGCTGCGGTCGCCGCGAGCGCCAACGGCGCCGCGCCTGCTTCACCGGCATCTTCTTCACCGGCCTCTGCTTCGTCGGCTCCGTCCAGCGGCGGCTCGCAAGCCGCCACGCCGCTGCCGTGGTGCGTGCAAGCCTCGCTGCGCGAAGAAGACGACCTGATGCGCAATTTCGGCGGCATTCCCGTGGGCGTTCGCAAGATCGAGGAAACGCGCTTCATCGCGAGCTACGACCGTAGCACCGGCAAGGTCGGCCCGCTCGATAACGGCAATCGCATCGTCATGGAGTTCGACGCGCAGGGTCGCCTGCTCGCGAGCACCGACCGCGGCCGCTACACCTACGACGCCGAAGGACGGCTGCACAGCATCAACGGTGCGAGTGTCGACTGGCAGACTCCCGACGCCTGGGTCGTGCACGCCGTGCGGCATCCGGCATGGCGGGAGCAGGTCCGTCAGGAAGACGGGCATCTCGAATGGACGCGCACGGTCGTGTCGAATTCAGGCGGCCTGCATCAGCGCCGCCCCGGGGCCGTGCAGGTGCGTGAGTTCGACGACGAGTGTTTCGCGTTGTCGCGTCAGTGGGAAGCCCCGAACGAGGCGCGTCGGGTCATCACGGCCGATGGCCGTGCGCGTCCGGCCCCCAGGATGGTGTCGTACCGTACGTTCGCCACCGTCGAGCGCAAGCCCGATGGCAGCCGCATCGTGCGCGACAACGGTGCCGCCGCCTTCATCGACGGCCAATGGCTCCCGCTGGCGTGGGACAACGAGGTATCGGAGTATTCGCCGCGCCACGAACTGGTGCGCGTAACCCGGACCGACGCGGCCACCGGCGAGCATCATGTGTCCGAATATCACTACAAGTACGACAGTCACGGCAACATCGTACGTATCGTCATCACATCGCCCAGCGACAAGTCGGGCGACAAAGTCGATCCGTTCGCGAATGTCTTCGTGCGCAAGCTGACGTACTTCGACACCACGGCAGCGGCGGCGCCGACCGCGCCTGCTTCGGCCTCATCTCACGCATCTCACGCAACTGGCGCACCTGACGCTGCGTCGCCCCCGACATCGCCCTCGACCGACAAACTCACGTCGGCAAAGTAAAGCGGAACGTCGCGCCCTGCCCTGCCTGACCGGACGTGTCCACCAAGGTGATACGCCGGTCGTGCAGCTGCAGGATACGATGCACGATCCGCAACCCCAGCCCGCCCTCGCGACGCGCACCACCCACGGTGAAGGGACGCTCGAACAACCCTTCTCTTGCGCTCTCGGGAATGCCCGGCCCGGTGTCGCTCACGCGCACCTCGATCTCCGAGCCGACCGGCGCGACCGCCACCGTGATCTCCCCGCCCGACGGCGTATAACGCAACGCGTTTTCCAGCAAATTGGTGAACACGCGCTCGATCAGTCCGAGATCCGCGCGCGCCGCCGGAATCTGCGGTGCAAGCTGCGCACGCAGTGCCACACCGCGCGACTCGGCGCTCAGTTCGAATTTCTGGAAGACGTCCTGAATCAGGTCCGTCACCGAGAACGGCTCGGCTTCGGGCTGCACGAAACCATGCTCCAGACGTGCGAGCTCGAACAGCGATTGCGCGAGCGCCCCGACCTTGCGGCTCTGATCCAGCGCGATGCCCAGATAGCGCCGCCGCTCCTCGGGCGTGAGCGTCGCGTCCTTGAGCGAGAGCGTTTCGAGATAGCCGTGCATCGACGAGAGCGGCGTGCGCAGATCGTGCGAGATGTTGGCAATGAGTTCGCGGCGCTCCTGATCCTGACGTGTGAGCGTACGCCACTGCGTGCCGAGCCGCTCGACCATCTGACGGAACGCCCGCTCCAGCACCATGATTTCGTCGTTCGGTCGCGATTGTTGCGCGGCCAGCGCATCGGCGGACATGGCGGGCACAGGCGGCGGCGCCGCATCCATGTCGAAATCCCGCACGGTATCCGTCAAACGTCGCAACGGCCGGGTGATGAGCGCAAACGCCGCCAGCCCCGCGACCAGACACAGCGCCGCCACGAGCCCGATGGACCACAGCGCCGTATTGAGCGCCGCACTCGTCGCGCCGCGCTCGGCGAAGCGGTCGTGCGCCTCGCCCAACAGCACGACATACACGTAGCCGACCTCACGCCCGTCCACGCGCAACGGCGCCGCGCTGAAAACTTTGCGGACGTCGGCGTTGCGCGGATCGTCGCCGTAGATCGGCAGCGACTCGCCGTCGAGCAGCTTGTGTACCGGCCCGAGGTCGACCTGCATGCGCCGCAGACGCCCCTCCGGCGCCGCATGTCCGGTAATGCGTCCCTGCGCATCCAGCAGATAGACCTCGACGCTCGGATTCACCACCATGAGTTGTCCGAACAAACGCCGCACGGCATCCGGTTTCATGCCGTTCGCGTCCATCAACTGTGCGTTGGCGGCGATGTGCTCGGCCAACCCGCGCGAGAGTCCCTGAATCACTTCAGCCTCGTGCATTCGATTCGCCTGCACCTGCATCCACGCGGACGTACCGCTGCATATGAGCAGCAGCACGGCGAAAACGACCGACAGGCGTTGCGTCAGGGTGAGATTCCAGCGACGCATCATGCCGCTCCCACGTCGGTGCCCTGTGCCTCGGGCGCGCCGTCGTTCGCGAATTTGTAGCCACGACCCCATACGGTCAGGATGCGCGTGGGCTGCGCCGGATCGGCTTCGATCTTGGCGCGCAGCCGGTTGATGTGCGTATTGACGGTGTGCTCATACCCCTCGTGCTGGTATCCCCACACGGCGTTGAGCAGGTCCATGGGCGAGAACACCTTGCCGGGCTGGCGGGCGAAGAAGTACAGCAGGTCGAATTCGCGCGGCGTGAGATCCAGCAATTTGCCGGCGAGCGACGCTTCGCGCGCGATCGGGTCGATGAACAGCCCGGCGATCGCCAGGCTGCCGGCTTCCATCCGGGCGTTGCGCGCCAGCGCATCGACACGGCGCATGAGTGCCTTGACCCGCGCCACCAGTTCGAGCACCGAGAACGGTTTGGCGAGATAGTCGTCGGCCCCGAGTTCCAGCCCGAGAATTCGATGCACTTCGCTGGAGCGGGCGCTCGTGATGATGATCGGCGTGTAGCGGGTCATTTCACGGGCACGGCGGCAGATTTCCAGCCCGTCCACACCCGGCAGCATCAGATCCAGAATCAACGCGTCCCAACCGCCTTCGGCCAGACGGCGCAGACCTTCGTTGCCGTCGGCGCAATGCACGACTTCAAAGCGCTCATCGCGCAAATGCAGCGTGAGCAGATCGGCGATATGCGCGTCGTCTTCGACGAGCAGGACACGGCGCGGCGATTCCATCAGGCGAACAACTCCCGGAAAATGAGACTTGAAGGCCCCCATTGTGCGCAGAACACGCCGCCAGAGGTATCACGAATTGTTTAATTTTACGTGAGGACTTCGCCATCGCCCGCGCACTAATCTTCAGTCATCGATCCGGCGTGGATCCCCGCTGTGCCGTACCACCGCCGTCGCGCTCCCCGTTTTTTGCTGCGGCGGGGCCAGCCCGCGCCGGATCGTCCCACTGACCGGAGGATGTATGAGATTGTCCGATTTGTACCCGCCCAAGCCGCCCAAGCCGCATGAGCCGCTCAAGCCCGCGCAGTCTGCCCGCGCGGGCGCCACCGGCCACGCTCCGGCGCGCGCCCGACGCGTGTTTCTGCTAAGCGCCACCGCTGCGGCGGCGGCCGTCGCCGCCGGGCTGGCGCCGCGACTGGTGCGCCCGGCGCGGGCGGCCGATAGCCGTCATGGCAGTGCCCCCGAGCATTTCGAAGTCGCTTACAGCGACGCCGAATGGCGCAAGCGCCTCACGCCCGGCCAGTACGAAATCCTGCGTCGGGAAGGCACGGAGCGCCCGTATTCCAGCCCGCTGAACGACGAGCATCGTGCCGGCACCTTTGCGTGTGCCGGTTGCGCCCAGCCGCTGTTCTCGTCGCGCACCAAGTTCGACAGCCACACGGGCTGGCCGAGTTTCTGGACCCCGCTCGACAAAGCCGTCGGCACGCACAGGGATACGACCTTCGGCATGGTTCGCACCGAAGTCCATTGCAGTCGCTGCGGCGGCCATCTGGGCCATGTGTTCGACGATGGTCCGAAACCGACCGGCCTGCGCTACTGCATGAACGGTCTGGCGATGACGTTTCATCCGCAGGCCGCCTAATCGGCGTGTGACCGGCGCATGAGGGGCCCATGAGGGGCGCACCAGGAGCGCATGCTTCTCGCCCCCCGTGCCCCGGGTGCGCCGATGCTCCAGGCCGACCTTACGACACCCGGCAATCGAAACTCGCGTTATCCGACCATCGGTGTCGGATGCCGCCCAGGGAGTGCTTCATGACTTTGCTCATCCTTGCCTATTTTGGCGGGATTCTGACGATCGTCAGCCCTTGCATCCTGCCAGTGCTGCCCTTCGTGTTCTCGCGTGCCGGTCAGTCGTTCTCGCGCAGCGTGCTGCCCATGCTCACCGGCATGGTCCTGATGTTCGCCCTCGTGGCCACGCTCGCCGCCGTGGGCGGCAACTGGGTCGTGCAGGCCAACCAGTACGGGCGCTGGCTGGCACTCGCGCTCGTCGCCGTTTTCGGCGCGACGTTGCTGTTCCCGAAGCTCGCGGAACGCCTGACGCATCCGCTCGTGACGCTGGGCAATCGTCTGACGCAGTCCGCGCAAGGCGACGGCGCCGCGAGCGGCCACCAGGCCCGGAGCGCTGGCGCGGGCGGGTCGTTCCTGCTCGGCATCGCCACCGGCCTGCTCTGGGCGCCGTGCGCTGGCCCGATCCTCGGTCTCGTGCTCACGGGTGCTGCGCTGCAAGGGGCGAGCGTGGGCACCACGCTGCTGCTTCTCGCCTATGCGGCGGGCGCCGCCACATCGCTCGCGCTGGCGCTGCTCGTCGGCGGACGCGTCTTTGCCACCATGAAGCGCTCGCTGGGCGCGGGCGAATGGATTCGCCGCGGGCTCGGCGGCCTGATGCTCGCCGGTGTCGCCGCGATCGCGCTGGGCCTCGATACCGGCGTGCTCGCCCAGCTTTCGAGCGCATCGACCGGCGGCATCGAACAACGTCTGGTCGAACGGTTGGGCGGCCGCCGGAATTCGGGCGGTCCCGGCGGTAATGCTGTCCTTGCGCCCGCTACACCTGGCGCTGCTAACGCACCTAACGCACCTGACGCACCTGACGCGCCTGACGCTACGATTGCGGCAAACGCTGCGAATACGGCCATCGCGTCCTCGCAAGAGACTGCGGCAGCAGACAGCGCCGAGCGCAGCGGACAAGCGATGTCGGCCGCAAATCGGGCGATGGTCCGCACGGCATCGAGCGAATCCGCACCGCTTCCCATCGAAGGCCAACTCCCCTCGCTCGACGGCGCAGTGCAATGGCTCAATTCAGCGCCGCTCACGGCACAGGCGCTTCGCGGCAAGGTCGTGCTCGTCGACTTCTGGACTTACTCCTGCATCAACTGCCTGCGCACGCTGCCCTATGTGAAGGCCTGGGCAGAGAGGTATCGCGATCAGGGACTCGTCGTCATCGGTGTGCACGCACCGGAATTTGCCTTTGAGCGCGACATCGGCAACGTGAAAAAGGCGGTGCAGGATCTGGGCGTGCGCTACCCGGTGGCCATCGACAACAACTACGCGATCTGGCGCGGCTTCAACAACCAGTACTGGCCGGCGCATTACTTCGTCGATGCGCAGGGTCGCGTGCGCTATCACCACTTCGGCGAAGGCAATTACACCGAGTCGGAGCGCGTGATTCAGCAGTTGCTGCGAGAAGCGGGCGCCGCTCAGGTCGCTGACGGCATCACCGACGTGAAGGCCAGCGGCGTTCAGCAAGCCGCCGACAAGGGCGACGTTCGTTCGCCGGAGACCTACATCGGCTACGCTCGTGCCGAGAACTTCAGCTCGCCGGGCGGCGTGGTGAAAGACGCCCCGAACGATTACCACGCGCCGTCCGCAGTCCTCTCACAAACGCCCCAGTCGCCTCCGGCACTCAACACCTGGGCGCTTGCCGGGCAGTGGAAGGTCGGCCCGGAGCAGGCAACCGCAACACAGGCAGGCGCTCGCATCGTGTACCGCTTTCACGCCCGCGACCTGCACCTCGTGCTCGGCCCGGATGCCAGCGGCAAACCCGTGCGCTTTCGCGTAACGCTCGACGCGCAGGCGCCCGGCGACGCACACGGCACCGACGTCGCCGCCGATGGCACCGGCACCGTCACCTCGCAGCGGCTGTACCAGTTGGTTCGTCAGACCGGGGAGATACGCGACCGGACATTCCGCATCGAATTTCTCGATCCGGGCGTATCGGCTTATGCCTTCACGTTCGGCTGATCGCAGTGGATTCGATCAACATCCCCCTCAACATCGTCATCGAGGCGTCCGTCGACGCCGGGAGCCTTCACATGAGCAAGCTCGACAAGGAATCACCGCAAGCATCGCAACACGCTGGACATGACATCGTCGCACCTCGCGGCACGACGCCGCCCGCCTCCCGTGTGCGACGCGCCCTGCTGGGCGCCACCGCGATCGCAGCCGGCGCGCTCGCATGGCAAAGCGGCGCATTCGCGTTCGGCGCGCAGGACGCCGTGGTCATCGCCGCACCGAAGCTCGACGAACCGTCGACCGGCGCTCGCACCGAAACCGCCGTATTCGCGGGGGGATGCTTCTGGGGCGTGCAAGGCGTCTTCCAGCACGTGAAGGGCGTGACGAAGGCCGAGTCCGGGTATGCCGGCGGCACGGCCAAAACGGCCGACTACGAAACCGTGAGCACCGGTTCGACCGGCCATGCCGAATCGGTTCAGGTGACGTTCGATCCGCAGCAGGTGTCTTACGGCAAGCTGCTGCAAATCTACTTCTCGGTGGCGCACAATCCCACGGAAGTGAATCGCCAGGGACCGGATACCGGCACGCAGTATCGCTCGGCTGTCTTTCCGATGAGCGACGCACAACGTCAGGTAGCGAGCGCCTACATCGCACAACTCGACGCCTCGCGTGTCTACAGCAAGCCGATCGCGACGAAGGTCGAGAAGTACACGGGGTTCTATGCGGCCGAAGCGTATCACCAGGATTTCCTGACCGATCACCCCAACTATCCGTACATCGTGATCAACGATATGCCGAAAGTAAGGGATCTCAAACGCCTCTTCCCCGCGCTGTATCGCGACACACCGGTGTTGGTGAAAACGGCGTCGGACAGATAAGTCATTGACGTCAAGGTGGCCCCGGAGGGCGTCGCTAGCGCTGGACGCCCAGCAGCGCCCGCGCCTTGCCCGCCCTCCTTTTCGACTATCGCCTATCGATCATCGACTACCGCCTATCGAGGCTCCGCCAGCTTGTACACGCGCAGACGGTGACCGTCCGGGTCCGAGGCGACGAACGTGCGACCGAAGTCCATCGTCGTGGGCGCCTGAAGAATCGTAATACCGCGTGCACTCCAATCCTCCCACGTGGCATCGACGTGCGCGTTCGACGTCACGGGAATCACCACTTCGCTGCCGCCCGGCGGCGCGATCGCCGTCGGCGATACCGAGTAGCGCGCCCACAATCCCAGCTTCAGCCCCGAGGGAAATGTGAACAACGCGAATCCGGGCGACGCTTCGACCGGTTCCACGTCGAACAGATCGGCATAAAACCCGGCGCTCTCGGGCGGACTGGCCACGTACAGATTGATCATGTTCGGATGCGTCATGACTAGCTCCTGTCGTTCGTTATCGATACGTTATTTTTCAAGGACGCACACGCACCGATCGCTCATTGCCGAGCGCCGTTGCGCGTTGTCGTGACGCCATCGTACGAAGGGATGCTGTCAGCTTTTGTCAGCAGTCGAACGCTGAATTGAAACGCTTCCGGGGCAGGTTTCGGCGCGGGTCGCGCCCACAGAAGAAGCGCGGCGCTCAGCCCTTGCCGGTCGTCTCGCGCCACGTCTTGAGCAGCGAACGACGCCCACGGGGATAGCGCGTGCCGGTCACGGTCATCGCCTCGATGCGATCACAGCGGAAGCTGCGAAAGTCGTCGCGCAGTTCGCACCACGCGAGGATCATCCGCACCCGGTCGAAAAAGCCGAGCGCGAATGGCCAGACGACCCGCTCGGACGTTCGCCCGGCTTCATCGCGATAGGAAAGATGCAGTTTGCGCTCGGCGCGAATGGCCTCGCGGATGTCGGTGAGTTCCACGATCATCGGCGGCAACGGATCGCCCGGACCGATGAGCAACGTGGACGCTTCGAGCGACGTGCGCAGATCCGAAGGCAGCACGGCAGCGATCTTCGCGAGCGCATTGGCCGCCGCATCGGCCAGCGCGCCATCGGTTCGCCTGGCCACCCAGCGCGAACCGAGCACGATGGCTTCGATCTCCTCCTCCGAGAACATGAGCGGAGGCAGCATGAAACCCGGCTTGAGGACGTACCCCAATCCCGGCGCCCCTTCGATGTGCGCCCCCTGCGACTGCAATTCGGCGATATCCCGGTAGAGCGTGCGCAGACTGACGCCAAGCGAAGCGGCGAGCGCCGCCCCCGCCACCGGGTAGCGGTGACGGCGCAGCAACTGCATCAGGGAGAAAAGGCGTTGTGTGCGGGACATGGCGCGTCATTATGCGCCATGTCCGCCGGGCGACGCAGCGTTGGCAGAACCGCCTGCTGCTATATGACTGCTGCTTTATGACTGCTACGTTACGACTGCTACGTAATGTCTGCTACGTAATGACTGCCGCATGACAACCGCCACGTTGCGGCGACGTTCCGACCAGCTTACGAGCGCCGCCTCACTTCTGACGCAGTTGCCTGACGACCTCTGAGTTCACATCGCCCGCCTGCCCACCGTACGCGACGCGCAGGTAGTTCGACAACTCGGAGACCTGCGCATCGGTGAGGCGTTTGTCGAAGCCCGGCATGTCCTGCATCGCTTCGAGTCCCGGAAATTTCTGCGCTTCGACGCCGTCGAGAATCGTGACGATCAGATTGCGCGGGTCCTTCTGGCGCACGGTCGAATTGCCCAGCATCGACACCGCCACGTGCGGCTTGCCGGCGCCGTCCGCCGCGTGGCAGCCGGCGCACACGGCGAGATACAGGTTGCGGCCCGCCGTCAGTTGGCTCGTATCCGGCATCTGCGGCAACGGCTTCGGCGCGGGCGGCGCATCGCCCAACAGGTACGTCGAGAGCGAACGCAGATCGTCGGGCGTGAGGTACTGCGTGCTCAGATGCACCACCGGATACATCTCGCCGAACGCCGAGCCTTGCGGCGCGATCCCCGTGCCGAAGAACGTCTGCAGATCCTTGAGCGTCCACCCGCGTGCGGCCAGTGCCTCCGGCGTGAGGTCCGGCGCGGCAATGCGGGCGAGCGCCGCCCCGCCGAGCGGTCTGGCCTTGTCGAGCTGGCCGAACGTGCCGCGCGGCGTGTGGCATTCCGCACAATGGCCCAGCGCGTTGGCGAGGTAACGTCCGCGCAGCCAGTCGGCGGACTGTCCGCGGGACGCATCGGGCAACGTGTCGGTCAGGAACATCCAGTCCCACCCTCGCATAGCGAAGCGCATGTTGTAGGGGAACGAAAGGTCGTGCTTGCGGTTGGGCACTGCCGCCGGTTTCACCGACATCAGATAGGCATAGATGGCGTCGCTGTCCGCACGCGTCATCTGACGATAGGACGTGTAGGGCATGGCCGGGTACAGCACCTTGTCGGGCGCCACCCCGTCATGCAAGGCGCGGTAGAAGTCGTCGGCCGTCCAGCCGCCGATGCCGTGCGTCTTGTCCGGCGTGATGTTGGTGCCGTAGAACGTACCGAACGGCGACTTGAGCGGCACGCCGCCAGCGAACGGTGCGCCGTCCGCACTCGTGTGGCAGGCCGCGCAGTCCGCGGCGCGCGCGAGATATTTGCCTCGCGCGACCAGTTCGGTGGGCGCCTTCGGCGCCGGTGCAGCAGAGGCACTCGAGGCAGCGGGCGCAGCCGATGCTGCCCCGCTCGCCTGCGCAGGCGCGTCGGCCGCCATGGCGCTCGCCACGAGCGACGGCGCCAGGGATGTCTTGGGCTTGGGCGGCTGAACCGGTTCGGGCGGCTTCGGCGCGTTCGAGTCGTTGCAGCCGGCAACGAGCAGCACGGCGGCGATGCAAACGCCACGTAGGCTCCACCGGACGACGCGATGCAAAGGCATGGCGGCGGCGTTCATTTCGCGTCCTTCACGCACCCGGGCGTCTTGAGAATGACATCGCGCACGGCCTCGTAATACCGCACGTAGCCCGTGCACCGGCAAATCTGGTCGTTGAGCCCGTCGGTGATCGCCGCGTCGAGGTCCGCGCGCGCGACCGGCTTGCGCTTCAGGCGCTCGATGAGCACCGTCGCCGCGTTCACGAACCCCGGCGTGCAGTATCCGCACTGGAAACTGAAGTGATCGAGAAACGCCTGCTGAATCGGTGTGAGCGTGACCTTGCCGTCGGCGTCCCGGGTCGCGAGGCCCTCCACCGTCCGTACCGTCTTGCCGTCGAAATAGTTCGCTCCGGTAATGCAGGTGCGCACCGTTTCGCTACCGCCGTCGGCATGGTCGACGATGACCACGCATGCGTGGCAGATGCCCTGCCCGCAGCCCAGCCGGGAGCCGGTCAGGCCAAGCGTCTCGTGCAGGAAGTCGATCATCATGAGCCCTGCGGGGACCGCCATCGGGCCGTGCGAGACACCGTTGATCTTCACCGTGACGGGAAGCGTCTCCCACGGCTGCCTGCCATTCGAGGGTGCCGGCGACGCCGCAGCAGCAGCACTTGCCGCACTTGCTGCATCGGGCGCAGCGACCGTGCTCGCGTTGTTCGTCGGTTGCGCCATCGCGTCGGAGGCCGTCTGTGGCGCGTGGGTCGTATCCGTCATGCCAGTACCTCCTGGATCTTCTCCGGTGTCACCGGCAAATCCGTAAATCGATGGCCGATCGCGTGGGCGAGGCCGTTCACAATCGCACCCACCACGGGAATCATCACCACTTCGGCGATCCCCTTGGGCACGTCGGTCTCGGAAATCGGCGGGAGCACTTCTCCGGTTTGGGTCCATACGGCGACGTCCACCGCGCGCGGCAAGTGGTAGCGGTTGAAGTTCCACGTACCGTTGCCGGGGCCGTCCTCGTACAGCGGCAGATACTCGTGCAACGCATGACCGATGCCCATCGCAAGACCGCCCTGCAATTGCCCCGAGACGAGTTGCGGCGAGATCTGGTTGCCGCATTCCATGATCGAGTGATGCGTGAGCAGTTCGACCTTGCCGCTCGCTTCGTGGACAACTCGACGAGCGTGCCCACTGCGCTGTAGTAAGTCACCGCTGCGTTGTTGCGCTGCACGGGCGGGTAATACACGCGCTTGCGGTCAATGGTGCGATAGCCGGTCGCGGGCACGGGCGCGGCGACCTGCATGCCGGGGTGCCCGGAGTCGGGGGCGGGTGCGCCCTTCGCGGCACGCGCACCGTTCGCGGCAGCTGCCGCCACGGCCGGCGACGCCGACTTTGCGGGCGCATTCCCGCTGCGATGCGCGGTCCTGGCCGACACCGTCTGTGTAGCGTTCGTCTGCGCTGCCACCGCTGCCTTGGGCTGCGTGCCGCCCTTGCCGAAGCGCAGCGCGATACCGTCGACCGGCAGACGCTGCGTCGCCCCGTCGCCGAGATCCCAATCGGCCTCGGCCCACTGCCAGCGGTTGAACACGTGCACGGTCGCGCCCGTCACGAGCCCCAGGTCGTACGCGGTTTTGGCAAGCATGCCGAACGGCAGTGCTTCGAGCCCCGCCGCCGTGAGCTTGCCCTCGACCCAGCGCGCATCTTCGGCGCGCACCACGAGCGGCGCAGCCTGCCCGCCCCCCAACCCGCGACGCCAGATCGACAGCGCTGCCGGCCACAGCCCTTGCAAGAAGACCAGCCGCGCCGCTTCGCGTGTGCTGTGGGTGAAATAGAACGCGGAGTTCGTCGCGCTCGACGGCGAGGCGTAACCCGGCGACCAGCGTGGATTGGCCGCGAGCTTGTCCTGATCGGCCTGCGACATCAGGTACGGATCGCCACTGGTGAGCACCGGCAATTCGGGCCAGTCGGTGATGGCGATATGGACGTCGGTGGCAGGCATGCCGAGCCATTTGGCCACGGCAACGGCCTGCGATGTCGACGTTCCCGTGCCGATCTCCGCCGCAGTGTGATACAGGGAAATCTTGCCCGTCTCGTCGAACTCAACACGCGCGAACGACGTCTCCGCTCCCGTGCCGAAGTCCTTCTGCACGCATGCGAACCCCACGCCGTAACGGCGCCCCGGGTGCGCGGCTTCGTACTCTGCCTTCTTCTTGTCGCGCTGCGTCCACAAGGGGTGCGCCTTCGCCCGGGCGAGCACTTCGTCCACGCGCACGGCACCGGCAGGAATCGCTCCCTGCGTGTTCTTCATGCCCGAGCGCAGGGCGTTCTTGAGCCGGAAGTCGATTGGATCGACGCCCAATTGCGCAGCCATCTCGTCGATCATCATTTCGGTCGCCGCCATCGACTGCAAGGTGCCGTAGCCGCGCGCCGACCCCGCGTCGATCGCACGTGAGGCAATCGCCACACTCGCCAGATCGCTTTGCGGGAAGTAATAGATCGACTGGGCGGCCGTCGCGCCGACCATCGCCACGGATGGCGAGAAATTCATGCGCCCGCCGCCGTTGCATTCCATGTCCGCCGCGAACGCCTGGAGCATGCCCGTCTCCTTGTCCACGCCCATGCGATAGCGCATCGTGAACGCGTGACGTTTGAGCGAGGTCTGGAACTGCTCGTACCGGTCGTTGGCGAGTCGCACCGGCAAGCCGTCGCCATACATCGCGGCGGCCAGCCCGTAGAACGGCATGTTGTAGTGGTCCTTGGAGCCGTAGCCCACCGTGTAGCACGGATACACGATCAGGCGTCTGACAGGAAAGCGCCCCTTTGCCACCATGGCGGCGGCGTTCTCCGCCACTTCGGACGGCGACTGCGTGGGCACGACCATGTGCAGCGTTTGGGCTGCCGCGTCGTACCAGCAGTTGGCGTTATCGGGCTCGAGCGCGGCCGTGTCGACGGACTGCGTGCGGTACTCGCGCGACATCACCAGCCAGTTTGCCGGCGGATGTGTCAGCGACTCACCGATCCTGGCGGCATACGCCATGCCTTGCTCGTCGAGCTTGCCGTGATCGTTTCCATCGGGCCAGACGGGCAAGTGTTTGCGCATCATGCTCGGGAAAATCGGTGCGTCCTTGAGGCTGGAGTACACGTCATCGTCATAAGCGGTCTTGCCGCCCACGCGCACGTAACGGAAGCTGCCCCACGGATCGCGCGACAAAGGCCCGCTCACGTCGCCATACCGAATGATCTCGTCATGGAACTTGAGCTTGTCCTTCGCGAAGCGGAAACGATGGAAGTCGCGATAAATCAGGATGGCGACCGCATGCCCGAGATAGGCTGGCGTCTTGCCTGCGGGCAGCAACATGTCGTCGCCGTAGAACTCGGGAAAGGCAATGCCGTCGCGTGCAAGATCGTCGGCCGTCACGATACGGTCGGGCTGCAAACCGTCATCGAGACGCGAGAGGTCGAAGCCGAGGTACGGGCGGTCGGCGAGCGTCGTGCGCAAGACGAACGCGTGTGCCTGTTGCGTCGGCCAGCCCGGCATGTCGCGTGCGCGTATGTCTCGGGCGAAGATCTTGCTGCCGGTGACCTTGGCGGTGCCGTCGATACGGAATCTGGCCTGGCCCTTGGCGGCGTCCCACGCCACCGGCGTGAGATTCCTGTCTTCGAACAGCGCTGCGAAAGCGCGGCTGCCCACCGGCGCGATGTACACGGAAATGCCCGCGATCGCCGACGCCTTGAGGAACCCGCGACGCGTCAGCGCGAAGCCGGGCGAAGCATCGGGGCTCTGGCCGCCGGGGGGATGAGAGGAGGTGACGGACGCGGCGTCATGACGAGCGTCGTCGCTCGACACTGCCGCGGTTGGACTGTGTTTTCTTGGCAGGCGCGGCATAAGCGTTCCGTCCGTCTTGTTTTGGGGGGACGTGTCGCGATCACGAAGACGAACCTGCAACTCCCGAACGACAAAACGGCACGGCAACATTCGTGCGCTCACCACGACGCTCGCGTCGTCGCGGACCCACGATGCGTGTTCGCATTGCAAGGGGCACGATCCGTGACATGCGCGCGCCGTTGATGCGCTCGTGAAGTTCGATAAGAGCACGCTTCATGAGTGACACCGGACGTCTCAAGGCTACACGCCGACTCCCGGAATGACAAGGTTGGACATGACGCACTGCGTGAGAACACGGGGAACAGGCAACGCATTGCGCACCGCGCGACGGGCGTGAGCCGATGGTATTGGCGCTGCGTGATGTTGGCGATGCCAAACAAGAAATGCCGCTATATCCAACAGGACACAGCGGCATCGCATGCGTTGTGCAGCGCATGCGTCGGTTAGTCGATACGCAACTCCATGCACGTGAGATCGAGCCAGCGGCCGAACTTCGTGCCCACTTCGCCAAACGTGCCGACCGTACGAAAACCAAGCTTTTCGTGCAGGCGAATCGACGGTGCGTTCTGCGCTTCGATGGCCGCGATCATCACGTGCACGTTGAGCGTGCGCGCCCGTTCGATGAGCGCGCGCATCAGTGCTTCGCCGGCGCCGGCGCCACGCGCGCGTTTGTCGATGTAGATCGAATGCTCGACGGTATGGCGATAACCGTCGAACGCACGCCAGTCACCAAACGATGCATAGCCGATGGTCGTGCCGTCACGCTCGGCCACGATCACCGGATATCCGCGCTGGTGTCGCGCTGCCAGCCACTCGCGACGGTTGTCGAGATCGACGAGGATGTCGTTCCAGATGGCGGTCGTGTGCTCGACGGCATCGTTGTAGATGTCGCGGATGATGGGAAGATCGGCATCGGTCGCGTCGCGAATCGTCAACGTAGCGCGCGGCGCGGAGGAATTCGCGGGACGTGCGGGCGATGAAGGCGACGAAGGCGACGAAGGCGATGAGGAAGAAGGTGAAGATGGAGCAGTCATGTCGAAGATCCCGCGCACAAGTTAACGCTGCGTTATCGCTAAGTTGCCGCAAACTCACGGCGTGAGTGGCGCCTGCGATGGCAAGCGTCGCAACGACGCGGTGCGTCGCCGCCACCGTCGCCATGACGTCCATTTTACTAGAAATTATTTTCCAGTAAACTGGATGCCATGGACATCAACGAACGCATCGCCCGCCGTGTGCGCGATCTGCGCAGCGAGCGAGGCTACTCCCTCGACACGCTCGCGGAGCGCAGCGGTGTGAGCCGCTCAAGTATCTCGCTCATCGAGCGCGCACAGACGAGCCCCACGGCGAACGTGCTCGACAAGCTCGCCATGGCGCTCGACGTCACGCTCGCATCGCTCTTCGACGAACAACCCGAGACGGACGCCCTGCCCTCGCCTGTGTCGCGATATGCCGATCAGCCCGTATGGACCGATCCGGACTCGGGCTACGTGAGGCGCAACCTGTCGCCGTCACAACCATCACCGCTGCAGTTCGTGGAAGTGCGGTTTCCCGCCGGCGAGCGCGTTGCGTACGACACGGGCCCCAGGGACAGCGAAGTCTGGCAGCAGATCTGGGTCATCGAAGGCGCCATCGAGATCACGCTTGGCGCGACCACGTGGCGGCTCGACACCGGCGACTGCCTCGCCATGCGCCTCGATCAGCCCATCGGCTTTCATAACCCCACGTCGGCCACCGCCCGCTATCTCGTCGGCCTCGTGACACTGCCGTTTGTCGCCGCAAGGAGAATGTCCTGATGTCTTCCGTCCCGATCCTGCTCGAAACGCTGAACGGCGCACAGGCGCTCGCCGCCGTCGACGCGCTCACCGACGTGCTCATCGATTGTGTCGAAGGAGGCGCCTCGGTGAGCTTCATGCTGCCGCTCACGCGCGAGCGAGCGACGGCGTTCTGGGGCAAGGTCGCCGCGAGCGTCGGCCGGGGCGAGCGCGCGCTCTTGGTGGCACGTCGGCAAAACCCCGGCGCCGATGGCCACGGCGACATCGTCGGCACCGTCCAACTGATCCTCGATCTGCCCGAGAACCAGCCGCATCGCGCCGACGTTGCCAAAATGCTCGTGCATCGCGGCGCACGACGTCAGGGCGTGGCACAACAACTCATGGCAGCCGTCGACGACGTAGCCCGCGCGCATGGACGCCACGTGCTGGTGCTCGACACCGTAACCGGCGGCGATGCCGAGCGTCTGTACCAGCGCGCCGGCTGGCAGCGCGCAGGCGATGTGCCGAAGTTTGCGCTCATGCCCGACGGCGCCTTCTGCGCGACCACGTTCTATTACAAGCACCTCTGAACTGCGGATAGCCGAGCGCCCGGCGTCGGGCTGCATCATGCAGCATCAACGCAGCGCCGCCAGCCCGGTGAGCAATGCCTTGTGAAACGCCGCCGGGTCCTGCATTTGCGGCGCATGTCCAAGTTCGGGGAATCGGACGAGCGAAGCGTTCGGGATCGCAGCCTGCGTCGTCCTGGCGAGTTCCGCGTAATGTCCGAGGCGCGCCTGGACCTCCGGCGGCGAGAAGTCCTTGCCGATCGCCGTGGTGTCTCTGTCGCCGATCATCAGCAGTGTCGGCACGCGAATCCTGCCGAGTTCGTACACGACCGGCTGCGTATAAATCATGTCGTAGAGCAGCGCCGAGTTCCACGCCACGATTCGCTTGCCCGGCCCGCGATACATACCCGCGAGCATCTGCACCCAGGGTTCATACCGCTCGCTCCACTGGCCGGCGTAATACGTCGCCTGCTCGTAGCGACGAATGCCCGGCGCGCTCGTGCGAAGTTCGCGGTCGAACCATTCGTCGACCGTCTTCGATGGCACACCGAGTGCCTTCCAGTCTTCGAGGCCGATCGGATTGACGAGCACCAGTTGCTGCGTCTCGTTTGGGTACATCAGCGCATAGCGCACGGCCAGCATGCCGCCGGTCGAATGCCCCATGACGGTGGCGGTTGTGATGCCGAGCGACGCCAGCAACGCATGCGTGTTGTTCGCCAGTTGCTGAAAGCTGTACTGGTATTGCGCAGGCTTGCTCGACTTGCAAAAGCCGATCTGGTCCGGCGCGATCACACGGTACCCCGCGCCTGCCAGCGTATCGATCGTCTCCTGCCACGTAGCCGCGCAGAAATTCTTGCCATGCAAGAGCACCACGGTGCGGCCATTCGCTTGCGCTGGCTTCACATCGATGTACGCCATGTGCAACGGCGTGCGCTGCGACGTGAAGTCGAAGCGGTTCACCGGATACGGATATGCAAAGCCCTGCAACTCCGGTCCATACGCCGGACCGGCGTTGCTCTCGGTATCGGCCGCGCTGGTGAGCGGGGGAGCGCTTGGGGTATCCGCGGCGTAAGCAGACGAGACCAGCGCCGCGCCGGGCAACGTCGCCAGGGCAACCAGCGAGCTCAGACCGACGATGGCCCGATACGAAATACGGCGCATGCGCCGATATAGCGATGACGGCATGGGAGGTAGGCGTGCCACGGCACGCAAAGTGGGACAAATGAGGATGTCCAGATTCTGCCACGCGCCCTGACGTTGCGAACAGCAAGCGACGTCGCCGACGCGGGCAACCGGTTTGCGCCGATGACAACAACAATCACAGCGATTTATTGCGATTGACCGGATTTCCGGAATGAATCGCCCGAATCGCACTCATTCCGGGCAACCCGAATCCCGTGTGCCGGGAAATGGAATGCAACGGAATGCAAGCGGAACGCAAAAGATCAACCAGGCACGCGAATCCATTGGCGACACGCCAGCAAAGCCCCTCATAAATGAGGGGTTATTCCCCCGTCATGTTTCACATCTTTACCAATTTCCCGAAGCCCAACGCACCGCGCATGTTTCGGTACCCGCAACGCTAAGGCGGTGGGTGCTCACATCACAAGTGAGTGAGCGCGAACCCCGCCCGCTCGGGCGTTATGGTGTTTTTCGGAGACTTCAAACGAGCGTATAAGCGAGTCCTCGCTTCGGAAGCCGAAAGAATTGCGCAAAATTCGACGGCAACCCTGCGTTGTGTGCCGGTTCGCAGCAACTTTGACGCTTTGGGAACGGTTTTCAGGGGGTCCGGAGAAACTCGGTAAAATCCGCAGCGGCACGGACAGGCGCCCATACATAGGCGACGCCACCGCATGCACGAGAGCGCCGGCACGGCGGATACCTCTCGCCGAAGTCGAAGTAAACGGCGCGCGCGCCGCTCAATGGAAGACAAGCATCAGATGAAAGCGCCCAGCAACCTGATTACTGGTGAAGTGCGGACCAAAATCCGCAGCATGATTCTCGCCTCGGAGCTCAAGCCCGGGCAGCGCCTCATCGAGGACGACCTGATCCAGTTGTTGGGCGTGGGCCGCACGCCAGTGCGCGAAGCGTTGCTGATTCTCCAGGGTGAGGGCTTCATCGCCCGCAATCGAGGCTGGGAAGTGCAAGGCGCCGACCATCTTCCCGTGCGCGCCATCTTCGAGAGCCGCATGGCCATCGAGTCCGAAACCGCCCGGCTGGCGGCCCGCAAGATCACGCCCGAGATCTGTGATGCGCTCGACGCCCTCATCGTCCAGATGGAGCCGAACGCGAACCTGCCCCGCCTGACGCTCAATCGTCTCAACACGGAATTTCACGATCTGATCGTGAAGGCGGCAGATAACATCATCATCGCGCAATTTCACGAACGTACCCAGTTTTACTACTGGGCGCTGCGCGTGCCGGTCATGTTCTCCGACGAGCAATTGCGGACCACCAACGATCAGCACCGGGAACTGCTCGCCGCACTGCGCGCCCGCGACGAAGCGCTCGCCGGAGCGATTGCCCGCGCGCACGTCGAGACGACGATGCATATCGTCGAACCTGCATTGCCGCGCTAAGCCGACGTTCACAGGGCGCGCAACAGACCGTCCCCCGCTGCACGCTCGCACCTTTCCCTCCCGCGTCACTGCCTCACCACATCACCGCACCAGATAACCGGCCACGCGCCAGCGGCCGTCGATGCCGAACGCCATTGTCACCATTTCGTGCGCCTCGGCCTTGTGCTCGAACACCGTGTCGTACTGGATCACCACGTACTCCCCATCCGGCTGGCCAGGCAGCGAGCGGGTGAAGACCGCGTCATGCGTCTTGCGCGACTTCACTTTGCCCAATGGGGTGCGTGCGTCTTGCAGGCTTCGCGCCCAGTCGTCAGCCGAAATAGCGCGCTGAAATACCGGAGCGGCCTGCTCCCAGCTTTGCCGCGCGCGGTTCACATCGGCAAGCCCGAGCCAGAGACCGGCCGCTTCGAGGGCCGGACGCACGTCGCGATCGATGTCGGTGGCCGGGGCCGCGACGTTGCTCGCGGGCGCGGCAAAGAGCGGCGGTTGCGCCGAACGGCGCTGCATGGGCTCTTGTTGCGCGTGTGCGGGCAACACAGCAAGGCCGGCAACGATGCTCAGGGCAAGCGCTGCCGCGTTCAGCAAGCGGTAGCGAGGGGACGAATTGGGTCGGGTCGTCGACATGGACGAAAACTCCTTGAATCGAAGGGGGCGAGCCATGCGCGCTGTCCGTACGCGGCATGACGCATGAACCGCATGAATGACGCGAAGGACATGAAGGACGCGACTCGCCAACCCGGCCATTTTACTGGCGTGACACTCGAAGGACTGTAACGCGCATCGCGCAGTACATTACAATGCTCAACACATGTCAGTCTTTCCCTTGGCCAACGCCATGTTGACGACGTCTCTGCTCGCGATCACCTCACTCCTCGGCTTCATGATGCTGCTGATCGTGGGTTCGCTGTTACGCTCGCGCGTGGCGGGGGTGCGCGAATGGTGTTTCGCCAACGTCGCCGTGCTGATTGCCCTGCCGCTGTTTGCCCTGCGCGGCGTCGTACCCGATTTTCTGTCGATTCCGGTGGCCAATCTGACACTGGCCGGCGGCTTGCTGCTCTATTACGCCGGATGCGCGCGCTTTCTCGGACGCCCGCCCCACTGGCATGCGCTGGGGGCATCGCTGGGCGTGCTCGCCGCCGCGATCCTGTTCTGGCACTACGGCGTCGACAATCCGCAACGGCGTGTCGTGGTCGTCTCCGCATACCACGCGAGCCTGCTGCTCGCTATCTCGGTGCTGATCCTTCGTCATATCCCGCCGCGCCGTCACCCTTACAACTATTGGCTGACGGCCGGCATGGCCGCCGCCTTTGCCGTGGGGCACATCGTACGCGGGGTCGCGTTTGGTTGGGCCCCTGCGCCCGGCCCGGAGGTCTACGCACCGACGATGTTCAATACGGTCATGCTCACGATCGGTGCAGTCGTCATGCCCGCCATGACGATGGGCTCGGTGCTCATGATTCACGACGCCATGCTCGCCACCGCCGAAGAGGCCGCCAATCGCGACTATCTGACGGGCGCAATTTCGCGCAAGCACTTCGACCTGCTAGCGCGTCAGGAGATGGCGCGTGCGGTGGCGCGCGGCTGGCCGCTGTCGATCGTCGTCATCGATCTCGATCATTTCAAGGCGATCAACGATACCCACGGACATGCGGGTGGCGACACGGTACTGCGAGAGTTCGTGAAACTGGTGCGCGACAGCCTGCGTGAGGGCGACGTCTTCGGGCGACTGGGCGGCGAAGAATTCGCCGTGCTGCTGCCGGGCACCGACACGGCGGGTGCGATTCGCATTGCCGAGCGCCTGCGCACCCAGGCAAGCCGACATCTCGTGGCGGGTCCGTTTGGCGTTTGCCACTACACCCTGAGCGGCGGTGTGGCCACCTGGCTCGAACATGAGAGCCTCGAAGCCCTTTGCGTCCGCGCCGATCGTGCGCTGTACGCCGCCAAGATTTCCGGGCGCAACCTCGTGCTCTCGGACGTGCTCTCCAGCGACGAAACGGCGTCAGAGGCAGGCTGAGGCGATCAACGGCCCGAAGCCGCAAACGCGGCAAGGACCCGAACGCGGACGGGGATTGACCATGACGCCCGGCAGTCGGGCGATACGGGTCACGCGCGACGTCGAGCCATCGCGCGCGCCGTCATTGTCGACCTATCCGTTCAGACTTCCGGAAAGAACTCGCGACGCATGCGGGCGACGTACTCGGTCAAGTTCACGTGCTTTTCGATTTCATCACGCAGCAGGTGATCGAAACTCGGTGTCAGCGCCCCCGAAATGAAACCGAACGCGGTGGCATCGGCGCCACAGGGCTTGTCCCCGAAAAAGTACGGCTTCTCGCCCAGCAATTGTGCGGCGCTCTGCGTGCCGCGCGCGAGCAACTGCTGCTGCTCCGGCGGCCGATAACGACCCGTGCCCTGCCCATGTAGCGTGTTACGGATCTTGCGGCGAATCACCTTTTGCGCGACCGGGCGCACCGGCCACGGAATCGACTTGAAGAACGACGCCGGTCCTCTGGCGAAATTCCCGTCGTCGCACCAGCGCGCCTGCACCACGTGCCAGTAGAAATGGTCCTCCAGCGCCTTCTCGAACATCCATGCCGCACCGCGCTGCTCGGGCGTGAGTCCGGCGTCGAAATCGACCCCGTACTTGCGCTCGATGTGCAGGCGAATCAGCGTCGAGTCCGGCACGATCTCGCCATCGTCATCGATAAAGGGCAGCTTACCCTTCGGCGCGCGGCGAAACCCGCCGCGATCCGTACGGTAAGGCAGACCGGCCAGCTTGAGCAGCATCTCCGCCTTGACGACGAACGGGCTGGCGTCAGGCAGCCCGAACGCCGGGCCGAAGGTATACAGGGTCAACATCGGGCGCGCGCTCCTGTGCGGGAAGAATGGCGCAGAGTATTACACGCGCGAGCGGGCACGACGAGTCCGTCGCAGTCGGGACGCACACTGCACCACATACGTGACTCGCGCACTGTGATTTTATACAGTATCATGTACCCCAATCGAGGAACATCTCATGGAAACCATCGACTGGGATCAACTGGCGCTAAGCGCCGCCGAGCGCGATCTGGCCAGCGTCGTGCGCGAGATCGCCGCACGCTACTCACGTGAAGCACCCGAAGTACCCCATGGCGCACCAGCGTGGGAGGCGAGCGACAACGTGTCGGCCATACCGCTGGACTGGCGCACGCTGATCGCCATCGCAGACGAAGCGGAAGCGGATATCGGCCTTCACGCGCGGCATGAGCCGTGGGTACTTGCGCGCTTGCTGCGTCTGCCCGGCGACGAAGCCCTGCGACGCGACGGCGAACTGCCGTCGCTCGACGCTGCGGTCGATCTGCAATGGCCCGACATGGCTGCGCCGGCGGTTTTCCGCGCCATTGTGGCCGCCTTCGCCAACGACGACTCGTCGGCAAACGATGCCGGCGCCTACGCGGGGGCTTCGATGCTGGCGTCACCGTCGAAGTGTTCGACAATGGGGTCGAAGGCGCAGATTCGCCAACGTGGCATGCTACCCGGGACATCATCCCCGCGATGATCGACCCCGACGCGCTCGCCCGTTCGCTGCCCGCCCCGATGGTGTTCGTCGATCTGGAGACGACCGGCGGCAATGCGCTCGAAGACCGCATCACCGAGATTGGCGTGGTCGAGGTCGGCCCCCACGGCGTGGAGCAATGGAGCACCTTGCTCGACCCGGCCGAACCCATTCCGCCGTTCATTCAGAAGCTCACGGGCATCACCAACGAGATGGTGAAGGGCCAGCCGTCGTTCGGCACGCTAGCCCAGGGCCTGGCCGAGCGTTTGCACGGCAAACTCTTCGTCGCGCACAATGCCCGCTTCGATTACGGATTTCTCAAGAACGAATTTCGACGCGCCGGCATTGCGTTTCAGGCGGACGTGCTGTGCACCGTGCGTCTGTCGCGCCTGCTGTTTCCGTCGGCCGCCCGCCACGGACTCGATGCACTGATCGCCCGCTTCGGCCTGATGCCGCAGGGCCGTCACCGGGCGCTCGCCGATGCCGATCTGCTCTGGCAGTTCTGGCAGAAGCTTCATACGCTCTACACGCCGGACCTTATCGGACAGGCGGTACAGCGAGTCACGAAGCGATCGAGTCAGCCGCCGCAGTTGCCGGATGAGGCCATCGATGCACTGCCCGACACCCCCGGCGTGTACCTGTTCTATGGCGAAGGCGACATACTCTTGTATGTCGGCAAGAGCGTGGATGTTCGCGCCCGCGTGCGCTCCCATTTCTCCAGCGACCATCAGGTGGCCAAGGACTTGCGCATCTCTCAGGAGATTCGCCGGGTCGAGGTGCATCGAACGGTCGGCGAGTTGGGGGCATTGCTGCGCGAATCGCAACTCGTCAAGCAATTGCAGCCGGTACACAACCGTATGCTGCGTCGCGCTGCGAGTCTCTATAGTTGGCAACTGACGCAGGACAGCGATGTGCCGCAGCTCGTGAGCGCCAGAACCGTCGACTTCGCCAGCGCCGAAGCGCTCTATGGCACGTTTTCCTCGCGCGCGAGTGCAGAAGCCGCGTTGCGCGCGCTGGCTGACGAGCACCGTCTGTGCTGTGCGCAACTGGGGCTGGAGAAGGCGGCCAAAGGGCGTCCGTGTTTCGGCTATCAGGTCAAGCGCTGCGATGGCGTGTGCGTGGGCGACACCCCGCTCGCGGCACACACCGAGCGGACTCGCGAAGCGCTCGCGACACTGCAACTGAAAACCTGGCCGTATGACGGCCCGATCGCCATCGAGGAACACGGCATGCGCGAGGATGGCGACGGGAAGGACAGCGTCATCGGTCATGGCGGCGGCACTCTCGACGGTAACGCCCATGGCGACCTCGATGGGCACAACGTCGAGTACCACGTGATCGATCGCTGGCAGTATCTCGGCAGCGTGGCCTCGCGCGAGGCGTTGGACACCTTCATCGACACCATGCCCGCCGCGACAGGTTTCGATCCCGACATCTATCGGTTGTTGGGCAGGCGTCTTGCGGCGTCGCAGCCTGCCGAACCGACGGGCGAACCGACGGACAAAGCAGCAGGCAGAGCGGCAGACGCCAATACTGTCCTCGCCGAACCGCCCAAGGTTGGCAGCGCACGTCGTCCGTGCGCGCCGCTCACCGTGTTGCAACTGACCCGCCCGGCGTTCCGCCTGAGTCACGTCGAGCCACCGGACGACGCGACGCTGAGAAAAAAGCCCCGCGGCGTCGCACTGTTGCGCCGCCGCCAGCCGCGCCCCGACGATCCAAACCAGTTGCGCCTGCCGCTGGACAGCGTCGGACGCGTCGCATAGCGCTACGCGGGCATCCACCGGGTTCGGCCACCGTCTCATTACGCGAGAAACCGCCGCAACTCCCCACCCCGCACTAATTTTCTTTCCGCCTTGTGCCACCTAGGCAAAACCCTCCTATCCACTTCGGGTCATGAGCATATAAATATTAAGTATTTGCAGGACGCATGCTTGTAGCCGAAGAATACGCAATCCGAATACAGCAGGTATTGCGACTTCGACGGCCGTAGCGGCGTCGATCACCGGGGGTTTGGGGCGTGGGGTACGCGCCATATCCTCGTCCCCACACCGAGCCAGATGGAATTACGCCAACTCGAAGCCTTCGCGGCGGTCATGTCGACCGGCAGCATCACTGCTGCCGGGCGTTTGCTCGGGCGCTCGCAACCTGCCATCACCCGCATGATTCAGGAGCTCGAAGCCGAGATCGGCTACGCCCTGTTCGCGCGCAGCGGTCCGCGCGTCACACCGACCGAACAGGGCTTCCTGCTGTTCGAAGATGTCGAGCATGTGCTGGCCGGTTTGCAGCAGATCCGCGCCCGCGCCGATGAAATCGCGCGCGGGCAGACCCGTCCGTTGCATGTCGCGGCCACGTCGGCACTGGCCGCCGGGCTCGTGCCCGCCGCACTTGCCCTGCCAGGCCCCGCGCGCGACACGCACCAGATCCAGATGCGCAGCACCTCGCCGGAGCAGGTCGTGCACGCCGTGCTCACGGGCGCCGCCGACATCGGCGTGACGAGCCTGCCACTGGAACACCGTGGCATCGTCGTGCACTGGATCGGCGAATCGGCGTGCGTCGCGGCCGTGCGCAACGACGATCCGCTCGCCGCGCATGAACGCTTGCCGCTGGCTGCCTGCGCCGGTCGCCGCATCATCACGATGCAGAACCCCTACCGCCTGCGCCGCCGCCTCGATCAGGCGTTCTCGCAGGCAGGCGTCGCGCCGGCCGGCCTCATCGAGACCAACGCGTCGATCAATGCCATGACCGCCGTTCGCGCGGGGCTCGGCGTGGCCGTGCTCGAACCCGTCACCGCGTACGGACTGCCGCTCGCGGATGTGGCCGTGCGCCCGATCGATGCCGATATCCCGTTTTTCTTTGGCGTCATTACCCGCGACGCCCGCGAACCGTCGCCCGCCGCGCTCGCATTCGTCGATGCGCTGGCCAATGCCGCGCGCGACCTGCTGCCCGGCTTCGTGCAGCGCGCCGCTACCGAACACGCCCAAGTCTTGCAGTCGCTTTACGGCGACCTGCCCGCCCCCAAGGAAGCCCAGTCGTCATGACCACGTCCCCGACCATCGCCACCGGCCTGCCCGCGCTCGAAGCGCGTCTGCGCCAGGACCTCGCCTGGCTCGAACTGCCCGCCAGGCACTGGGTACCGGAGCGCACCTATCGCGGCCAGCCCGTGCTCGACGTCGCCATCATCGGCGGGGGCATGGCCGGTCTGGCAGCGGCCGCATCGCTTACACACCTGGGGGTCGGCGCGGTGATCTTCGATCAATCGCCGCGCGGCTTCGAAGGGCCGTGGGTCACCACGGCGCGCATGGAAACCCTGCGCTCGCCCAAGCAACTCACCGGCCCGGCGCTCGGTCTGCCCGCGCTTACCTTCCGGGCGTGGTTCGAAGCGCAGTTCGGGCTAGAGGCATGGGAGGCGCTCGACAAGATTCCGCGCCTGCAATGGATGGACTACCTGCGCTGGTATCGCGACGTGCTCGCCATCGACGTGCGTAACGACCACCGCATCAACAGCGTCACGCCGCTCGGGGCGGACGGTGTTGTCGAACTGTCGGTGACGTCGCCAGAAGGCGATCGAATCGTCTACGCACGTCACGTTGTGCTCGCCACGGGCCGCGACGGCCTTGGCGGCCCCACGGTCCCCGCCTTTGCCCGGGGGCTTGCGCGCCGCTTCTGGGCGCACTCTTCGGACGTGATGGATTACGCGACGCTGCGTGGCAAGCGCGTTGGGGTGGTCGGCGCCGGGGCGTCTGCGATGGACAGCGCCGCCACCGCGCTCGAAGCCGGCGCCGCAAGCGTCGACCTGCTGATTCGCCGTGCCGACATCCCGCGCGTCAACAAAGGCAAAGGTGCCGGCAACCCCGGTCTGACGCACGGCCACATCCATCTGCCGGACGAATGGAAGTGGCGCATCCGTCACTACGTCAACGTTCAGCAAGTGCCGCCACCGCGTGGCAGCACGTTGCGCGTGTCCCGTCACGAAAACGCGCGCTTCAACCTTGGCGCACCGATTCTCGACGTCACCCCGGTCGGCGAAGCCCTGCACGTGCGCACGGCAAAGGGCACTTTCGTGCTCGACTTCCTCGTCTTCGCGACGGGCTTTCGCATCGATATCGAAGGGCGCCCCGAGTTCGCATCGTTCTCGAAGTTCGTTCGCAAGTGGAGCGACCGTTACACGCCCGCACCGGGCGACGAGGATGTCGAGCTGTCCGATTCGCCGGACCTCGGCCCGACCTTCGAGTTTCAGGAAAAAACGCCCGGCGCCTGCCCGGGACTGGAACGCATTCATTGCTTCTGCGCACCGGCCACGCTGTCGCACGGCGCCGTCTCGGGCGATATTCCTGCGGTAAGCGAAGGCGCGAAGCGGTTGGCGCAAGGGCTCGCAGGCACGTTCTATCGTGAGGATGTGGCGCATCACTACGCCAACATGGAGGCGTATGCCGAGCCGGAAGTCTATGGCGACGAATGGACACCTGCGCCGCCACCGCCTGCGGTGACGGCCACAGGCGATGCGCCTGCCGCCGCCCCGGCGGACAAGGAGCACCTCGCATCATGACCGCATGGATTCTGCGCCGCGCGCTGCAAGCGGTGTTCGTGGTGTGGCTGATGACGCTGATCGTGTTCGTCGGCCTGCATGCGATCGGCAATCCGGTCGACATCCTCATCGGTCAGGACGTCGACCAGATCGACCGTGCGCGCATCATCGCGCAACTCGGTCTCGATCAGCCGTTGTGGCGTCAGTACCTGGCGTTCCTCAACGGCGCCCTGCATGGCAATCTGGGCAACAGCTACGTGTACAACGTCCCGGCGATCCAGTTGATTCTGCAACGCCTGCCCGCCACGCTCGAACTGGCTTTCGCCGCGCTCATCATCGCGGTGGTCGTTGGCATTCCGCTGGGGCTGTTCGCGGGCCTCTATCCCCGCAATCCGATCTCGAAACTGCTGATGACGGGCAGCATCGTGGGCTTCTCGCTGCCGACGTTCTGGGTGGGCCTGATCCTCATCATGGTCTTCGCCGTGCACTTCGGCGTGCTGCCCGCGAGCGGTCGTGGCGAGACGGCGAGTCTGTTCGGGGTGCAGTGGTCGTTTCTTACCGCCGACGGGCTGCGCCACCTGATTCTGCCTGCGATCAACCTGGCCATGTTCAAGACCTCGCTGGTGCTGCGCCTGACCCGCGCCGGCGTGACGGAAGTGCTGCCGCAGGACTTCGTGAAGTTCGCACGCGCCAAGGGCCTGTCGCCGCTGCGCGTGGTCCTCATGCATGTGCTGCGCAATACGCTGATTCCCCTGGTGACGGTGCTGGGTCTCGAATTCGGCTCGACCATCGCCTTCGCCGTCGTGACGGAAACCGTGTTTGCGTGGCCCGGCGCGGGCAAGCTCATTCTCGACAGCATCAACTCGATCGACCGCCCTGTCATCGTGGCGTATCTCATCGTCGTGGTGTGCCTGTTCGTGTCGCTCAACCTCATCGTGGACGTACTCTACAAATGGCTCGATCCGCGAGTGCGCGTGGAGGCCGCCGCCTGATGTCGCTCAATCCATCTTCTAACGGCACCCCCGGTAATCCCGGTAATCCCGGCAATCCGCTCTCCGCGCTCGTGACGGATCCGGTGCCCATGCGTCGCGAAACGCCCTGGCAGCAAGGGCTGCGCGAGTTCCTGCGCTCGAAGAGCGCCATTCTTGGCCTCGCGATGCTGGTGGTCCTGATTTTTGCGGCCCTCGCCGCGCCATGGATCTCGCCGCAAAACCCGTACGATCTGGGGCAGCTCAACATTCTGGATTCGCGTCTCGCGCCGGGTACGGAGAACGTCGACGGCCATTACACCTACTGGCTCGGCACCGACGGCCAGGGCCGCGACCTGCTCTCCGGCATCATCTACGGGCTGCGCATCAGTCTCAGCGTAGGTGTCGGCTCGGCGCTCATCGCGGGCATTCTCGGCACGATCCTTGGACTGGTGGCCGCCTACGCCGGCGGACGCGTCGACGCCACCCTCATGCGACTCGTCGATTTGCTGCTGTCGTTCCCGTCGATCCTCGTCGCGCTGATGATCCTCGCTTATGTCGGCAAAGGCATTGGCAACGTGGTGCTCACGCTCGTGGTGCTGGAATGGGCCTATTTCGCGCGAACGGCGCGCGGGCAGGCGCTGGTCGAATCGCGTCGCGAGTATGTCGAAGCCGCACGTTGCCAGGCCATTCCGAACTGGCGCATCGTGCTCGGTCACATCCTGCCGAATTGCCTGCCGTCGCTGATCGTCGTCGGCACACTCCAGGTCGCCCGCGCGATCACGCTTGAAGCCACGCTCTCGTTCCTGGGTCTCGGCGTGCCGGTCACCGAGCCGTCGCTCGGCCTGCTCATCTTCAACGGCTATCAGACGATGCTCTCCGGCGAATACTGGATCAGCGTGTATCCCGGCCTGGCGCTGCTCGTCACCGTCGTCGCCATCAATCTCGTGGGCGATCGCCTGCGCGACGTGTTCAATCCAAGGTTGCAGAAATGAGCGGCGCTGTGTCATCTCCCTCCACCCCGGCAGCGGCATCGTCGCCACTCACACTGGAAGTGCGGAACCTGCGCACACAATTCGTCACGCGAGCCGGCACCTTGCCCGCCGTGGACGACGTGTCGTTCTCGCTGCCGCCGGGTCACATCATGGGCCTCGTCGGCGAGTCCGGTTCGGGCAAATCGGTAACCGGCTTTTCGATCATGGGTCTGGTCGATGCGCCGGGTCGCGTCGTCGGCGGCGAAGTGCTGTTCCAGGGCCGCGATCTCACGAAGATGTCCGCTGGCGAGTTGCGCCACCTGCAAGGCAATCGCATTGCGATGATCCTTCAGGATCCGATGATGACGCTCAATCCGGTGCTGCGTGTCGATGCGCAGATGATCGAAGCGGTGCGCGCGCATCGGAAGGTGTCGAAATCCCAGGCACGCGATCTTGCTCGCGAGACGCTCGGCATGATGGGCATTCCGAGCCCGGACGAGCGTTTGCGCGCTTATCCGCACCAGCTCTCGGGCGGCATGCGCCAACGGGTGGCCATCGCCATTGCCATGCTGCATCGCCCCGACCTCATCATCGCGGACGAGCCCACCACCGCGCTCGACGTCACGATTCAGGCGCAGATTCTTTCGGAAGTGCAGAAGCTCGCGCGCCAGAACGGCACCGCGCTCATCTGGATCACGCATGACCTGTCGGTCGTCGCCGGTCTGGCCGACACGCTGGCGGTGATGTATGCCGGGCGCATCGTCGAGCAAGGCGCGGTCGACGCCGTGCTCGACGCGCCGCAACACCCCTACACCGCGGGCCTCATCGGCAGCTTGCCCAGCCTGAACAAGCGTGGACAGCGCCTGCGTCAGATCCCTGGCATGACGCCGAATCTGTTGAACATGCCGGCGGGCTGCGCGTTCGCATCGCGCTGCGCCTATGCCACGGCCGCCTGCGGCGAGCGTCCGAAGATGACGCAAACGTCGCCGGGCCGCCTCGTGCGTTGCTTCCATCCGGGCGCTGCGCTGCAAAAGGAGAGGGTATGAATTCGCCGCTGCCCCAAGGTCAGTCGGGCCAGACTGGCCACCCGGCCGGTGCCGGCTACGGCAAGACGACGAGCCCGAGCGCGACACTGCCGGCGCCGATCGTGTCGCTGCGCGGCGTGAGCAAGCGCTTCGGCGAGCGCAAGGTCGGCGCGACCGGGCGCCTGCTCGAGCGCGTCGGACTGGCGCACCCGCCTGCCGTCGTGCGCGCGGTCGACAACGTCGATCTGATCGTCAAGCCGGGCGAAGTCGTCGGTCTCGTGGGCGAATCGGGCTGTGGCAAGTCCACGCTCGGGCGCATGCTCGCCGGATTGCTCAAGCCGTCCGCCGGTGAAGTGCAGATTCATGGACGCCCCGCGCAGTCGCTGAGCGCGGACGAACAGCGCGACGCGCGTCTGAAGATCCAGATGATCTTTCAGGATCCGTACGCGAGCCTGAACCCGCGCCTGCGCATCGATCGCATCGTCGGCGAAGGCGCGCTCGTGCATGGGCTCACGGACCGCGCCGGGTTCGACGATTACGTCAGCGCGCAATTGCAGCGTGCGGGCCTCGATCCGGCGTTGCGTCATCGCTATCCGCACCAGTTCAGCGGCGGGCAGCGTCAGCGCATCGGCATCGCCCGGGCGCTGGCGGTCAACCCCGATCTGCTGGTGTGCGACGAAGCCGTCGCCGCGCTCGACGTCTCGATTCAGGCGCAGATCCTGAATCTCTTCATGGATCTTCGCGAGCAACTGCGGCTCACCTACGTCTTCATCAGCCATGACCTCGGCGTGGTCGAGCATCTCTCGGATCGCGTGGTCATCATGTATCTGGGACGCATCGTCGAGAGCGCACCGGTCGAGGAAGTCTTCCGTCGCCCGAACCATCCGTACACGCAGGCGTTGCTCGCCGAGATTCCTCGCATCGACGTGCGTCACAAGACCTTTTCTGCGATCCGGGGCGAGATCCCGAGCCCGATCGCGCCGCCGAGCGGTTGCCACTTCCATCCGCGATGTCCGCATGCCATGCCGCGATGCCGCACGGAAGTGCCCACGCTGCGCGGTGTGGCCATCAATCACGTGAGTGCTTGTCACCTTAACGATCAGTGACCGACGTCACTGACTTTTCACCTCCTCCCCAACGACCAGGATCGATTGATAATGAAACGCTTCTTGTTGTCCTCTCTGGCGGCGGCCTTGCTCGTGACGAGCGCGGCGGCGTCTGCCCAAAACAATCAGACGCTGCGCATCGCGTTTGCCGACCCGCTGTCCTCGCTCGACCCGCAACTGAACAATCATGCGGGCGACCGTTCCGTCGGCCTGCACTTCTGGGATCTGCTCGTCGAGAACAAGTGGAACAAGCTCCAGCCGGGTCTGGCCGTGTCGTGGAAGGCGCTCGACGCGAAGACATGGGAATTCAAGCTGCGCCCGAACGTGAAGTGGCAAGACGGTCAGCCCTTTACGGCGGCCGACGTCATCTTCTCGTACCAGCGCGCCCGCAACGTGCCGGGCAGCGTGGCTACGTACGCCGGCTACCTGCGCACCATCGACACGATGAGCTCGCCCGATCCGCTCACGCTCGTCGTCAAGACAAAGATCCCGAACCCGGATCTGCCGCTCAACCTCGCTTCGGTGCATATCGTCAGCAAGCATGTGGGTGAGAAGTCGAATACCGACGATTACAACGCCGGTCGTGCGATGGTCGGCACGGGGCCGTTCAAGTATGTCTCGTACGTGCCGGGCGACCGTGTGGAGATGGTGCGCAACGACAACTACTGGGCGGGCAAGTCGGAGTGGGAGAAGGTCGACTACCGCTACATCAACAACGGTGCGGCGCGTACCGCCGCGCTGCTCGCCGGCGACGTCGACGTGATCGACAAGGTCTCGGCGTCGGACATTCCGCGCCTGAAGAAGGCGCCGAACGTGACGGTCTATCCGTACCCGGGTCTGCGCGTGATGCTGCTCCAGCCGACGTTCCGCGAAGGCGCCAACCAGTACATCACCGATAACGCGGGCAAGCCGCTGGCAAAAAACCCGCTGCTCGACGTGCGCGTGCGTCGTGCGCTTTCGCTCGCCATCAATCGCGAAGCCATCGTCTCGCGCATCATGCAAGGCACGGCCAGCGTGGCCAACCAGTGGATGCCGAAGGATACGTTCGGCTACAACCCTGACGTGAAGGACATTCCGTTCGATGCCGCGCAGGCCAAGAAGCTGCTCGCCGAAGCCGGTTTCCCGGAAGGGTTCAAACTGACGATGCACGTGCCGAACGACCGCTACCCGCTGGGTCCGGAAACGGCGCAGGCCGTGGCGCAGTTCTGGACGCGCATCGGCGTGAAGACGCAAGTGGAAGTGGTGCCCTGGGCGGTGTATTCGAGCCGTGCGAACAAGAACGAGTACGCTGTGACGATGCTGGCATGGGGTAACGGCACGGGCGAGGCGAGCTACGCGCTGGTGAACGTGCTGGCGACCGTCGACCCGAAGAAGGGCCTCGGTGCGTCGAACTGGGGGCATTACAGCAACCCGGCGATCGACAAGGCGCTCGATGCGTCGACCGCCGAATTCGACGAAGGCAAGCGCGAAGCGATCCTGCGTCAGTCGGTGAAGGTGGAGACGGACGACGTCGGCACGATTCCGCTGTATCACTACCAGAACATCTGGGCCGCACGTAAGGGCCTGAAGGTCACGCCGTTCACGAGCGATCGCACCGTTGCGATGCAAGTGACCAAGGCGGCGAAGTAAGCCGGTCGCCACGTTATGACGTCATCGCAAACTTCGTCGCGCGCTTCGTCTCTGTCCTCGTCGCTGACATTAACGGCGACGCCCGCCGATGCGCTGATCGACGTGCCGCGCCACCTCGTGGTGCGCGGTGCGGCACCCGGCGCGCACGTCACGCTCACCGCTCGCACCGCGCGGGCGGGGGGTGTGGTCTGGCACGCACAGGCGACCTTTGTCGCGGACGCCGACGGCGTCGTCGACGTCGCGCGTGACGCGCCGGTGAGCGGCAGCTATCGCGGCGTGTCCGCGATGGGTCTGGTCTGGTCTCAGGTGCCGGAAGACGGCAAGAGCCGCGACGTGTTCCCGCAACCGGTCATGGCGCCGCTACTGACGACGGTGGTGGCGCAGGCCGGCGGCGGGGAATCGTCGTCGGTATCGTTCACCCAACGACTCGCCGCCGAGGGCGTGACGCGACGCGAAGTGCGTGATGACGGGCTCGTCGGCACGCTGTATCTGCCGCCGGACGACGGGCCTCACCCTGCCGTCATGATCCTCAATGGGTCGGGCGGCGGGATCAACGAGCCCCGTGCGGCGTTGTACGCATCGCATGGTTATGCGGCGTTTGCGCTCGGATACTTCAAGGGTCCGGGGTTGCCCGATTACATCTCCAATACGCCGCTCGAGTACTTCAAGAACGGCATGGACTGGTTGCGGCGCACCGTGCAGCCGGCGCATGACTTCGTGGCGCTGTCGGGCCAGTCGCGTGGGGGCGAGTTGGTGCTGTTGCTCGGCGCGACGTTCCCCGAGGCCGTCTCCGCGGTGATCGGTTACGTGCCGAGCGCATTGATTCACAGTGCGCAGAATGCCTGCGATCCGGCCATTGGACGGGAAGGTCCGACCTGGTTGCTGGATGGCAAGCCGCTGCCGCATATCTGGGAAAACAATCGGACTGCGTCGTGGGCGCCGTTCGATGAAGGCCCGCCGCCGCACCGTCACACCAAGGCGATGCTCACAGCGCTGGATGACCCGCAGGCCGTCGAACGCGCCCGTATCCCCGTAGAGAAGATTCGCGGGCCGGTGATGTTGCTCTCGGCGGAGGATGACGGCTCCTGGCCGTCGAGCCTTTACTCTCGGATGGTGACGCAGCGGCTCGCCGCCCACTCCCATCCGTATGCTGTCGAGCATCTCGATTTCGACCATGCGGGACATGCCATCGTCTTTCCGTACGTGCCAACAACACAGTTGATCTACGCGCATCCGGTCTCCGGCAAGATCAGCACCAGTGGTGGAGACCCCGAAGCCAATGCGTACGCCGACGAGCGTTCGTGGGCCGGCGTGCAGGCATTCCTCGCGCAGGCGGTGGCCGAGCGCGCCCAATCACAAGGACAATCATGACTGTCAGCCATCAATACGACATTGCCAGCGATCTCGTCGACCGCGTAGCGGGATTGACGCCGGGGTCGGCAACGCATACGTTGCGTCACGCACGCGACAAGGTCGCTGCGGCGACGCAGGGAAGTTACGAAGGACTGTTCGATCCGGCGCTCGCGGGCATTACGCTCGTCGAGCGTTTGCTCGTGGCGTTGTATGCGAGCCGTCTGACGCCGTCCGCTGCGCTTGCGGCGCACTACCGGAGCGAACTGGGCAAGCACGACGTCGATGCGGCGCAGTTGAAGGCCGTCGAAGCCGGCTCGCCGGAGGATGTGACGGATGCGCGTCTGCGCGCGATCCTGACGTTCACGAAGACGCTCATCGAGAACCCCGTCGCCGGTGACAAGGCAGCCTTGCACAAGCTGCCGGCGGCTGGACTGACGACGCCGGCCATCGTTGCATTGGCACAACTGATTGCATTTCTGTCGTACCAGACGCGTCTGGTCGCGGGTCTGCAAGCGCTCAAACAACTGGCTCCGCAGGAGACGACAGCATGAGTGACATCATTCGTTCGCATGGCTTTACCAACGAGTCGCTCGACTGGGATGCGTGGCTCGACGTCGTCGAACTCGACAAGGCAACGCCGGAGCAGGTGGCGGTATTGGAAGAAAGCCATCCGAAGGCCAAGACATCGGATTATTACCTCTTCCTCGTGCATCAACCCGAGATCTTGCGCCAACGCTCGGCGGCGTTCAACGCCATCATGTACGCGCCGGGAGGAATGCCGCGCGCCGAGCGTGAGTTGTCGACGACGGTTGTCTCGCGTATCAATGGATGTGTGTATTGTGCGTCGGTGCATGCGCAGCGTTTCGAGCAGTTGGCGAAGCGCAATGATGTGATCCGTGAAGTGTTCGACGAACCCCGCACGGCCGGGACGACCGATCGCGAAAAAGCGATCGCCCAGTTCTCGATCGCGTTGACGGAAAAACCGGGCGATGTGCGTGCGGAGCAGTTGCAGGCGTTGCGCGACGTGGGTTTGACGGATGCGGAGATTCTGGACCTCATTCACTCGATTGCCATCTTCGCGTGGGCGAACCGTCTTATGTTGAATCTGGGCGAGCCTGTATTCCCGGAGGCATCGGCGGGGTAAGCCACGCAGCGCTTCTGATAAGCAACGTGACGCTTCACGAAAAAACGCGCTGTCCGTCTGGGCAGCGCGTTTTTTATGTCATCAGGTGATTGGCGCGGAGGGCGCCGCCGACGACGAATGCAGCGTAGCCGAAAGCCGCAAAGCAGGAAGCGGATCCCAACGATACAAACCAAGTGCCTGGGTCTCCCAAGATCGAATCTCTCAGCGACATGGCGCCAAAGGTGAACGCAAGGCCTCGGGAGGTAGAGCGCTCCTGACGCACTCGCGATGCGATGGAGCGAAGTGGCGTCAAAACATTGAGTGATTGGCGCGGAGGGGCACCCCCGACGACGAATGCAGCCTGGCCGGAAGCCGCAAAACAGAAAGCGGATCCCAACGATACAACCCAAGTGCCTCGGTCTCCCAAGATCGAATCTCTCAGCGACATGGCGCAAAAGGCGAGCGCACGGCCTCGGGAGGTAGAGCGCTCCTGACGCACTCGCCATGCGATGGAGTGAAGTGGCGCTGAAAGGGTCAGTGGCTCGACACCGGTTTGCGCAACCATTGTCGGGTGTCGGTCCCCCACCGGGGAAGAAGAACCAAAATCAGCGCGATCTGCGCGCGCAGACCCCAACGAGATTACTCGGGGATGATGCACGGAGGATCGCGAACGCAGACGTTGTATCGCCAGATGCCGACTAGCGCGGGCCCCAACCGGAGTTTGTGGGCACTGCACTGTAGAAAATGGATGGGCGCACAAAAGAATCGTCGCTCCTCAGCCCTCGCACCAGCGCGAACGGCGGACGTTGCCGACATTACTCGCGGCATCGCCCTGCGTGTGGCGTGTGGCGTGTGGCGTGTGGCGTGTGGCGTCTGGAGTCTGGAGTCTGGAGTCTGGCGTCTGGAGTCTGGCGTCTGGCGTCTGGCGTCTGGAGTCTGGAGTCTGGCGTCTGGCGTCTGGAGTCTGGCGTCTGGCGTCTGGCGTCTAGAGACGTGATCAGTCCGAGTCTGTCGAGCGGGCAGAGCGGAAGCCTAGAAGTACCGTTACGCTGCGCGTGGACGCGAGATCAACCTTGGCGCAGCTTGCGGCTGCGGTCGCGGATTACGCAAAGAATGCGCGCCCAAAAGCAAAAACCCCTCGCTACCGGGTAGCAAGGGGTTTTTAAGGGGAGCCTGACGATTACCTACTTTCACACGGGTATCCGCACTATCATCGGCGTGGAGTCGTTTCACGGTCCTGTTCGGGATGGGAAGGGGTGGTTCCAACTCGCTATGGTCATCAGGCATAACTTGTATGTTCTGCTGGGAGGGTATCCCAACAAAACCAATTCGGAAGAAGCGTAGTACAACAACTTGTGGGTTGTGAGTGTATCGGCACAGCGATACTCACACCAGGAAAAACACACTGGTTATAGGATCAAGCCTCACGGGCAATTAGTATCAGTTAGCTTAACGCATTACTGCGCTTCCACACCTGACCTATCAACGTCCTGGTCTTGAACGACCCTTAAGGGGAATCGAGTTCCCAGGGAAGTCTCATCTTAAGGCGAGTTTCCCGCTTAGATGCTTTCAGCGGTTATCTCTTCCGAACATAGCTACCCGGCGATGCCACTGGCGTGACAACCGGTACACCAGAGGTTCGTCCACTCCGGTCCTCTCGTACTAGGAGCAGCCCCCTTCAAACTTCCAACGCCCACGGCAGATAGGGACCAAACTGTCTCACGACGTTTTAAACCCAGCTCACGTACCTCTTTAAATGGCGAACAGCCATACCCTTGGGACCGGCTACAGCCCCAGGATGAGATGAGCCGACATCGAGGTGCCAAACACCGCCGTCGATATGAACTCTTGGGCGGTATCAGCCTGTTATCCCCAGAGTACCTTTTATCCGTTGAGCGATGGCCCTTCCATACAGAACCACCGGATCACTATGACCTGCTTTCGCACCTGCTCGACTTGTCAGTCTCGCAGTTAAGCACGCTTTTGCCATTGCACTATCAGCACGATTTCCGACCGTACCTAGCGTACCTTCGTACTCCTCCGTTACACTTTGGGAGGAGACCGCCCCAGTCAAACTGCCTACCATGCACTGTCCCCGATCCGGATTACGGACCTAGGTTAGAACCTCAAACAAGCCAGGGTGGTATTTCAAGGACGGCTCCACAGAAACTAGCGTTCCTGCTTCAAAGCCTCCCACCTATCCTACACAGACCGGTTCAAAGTCCAATGCAAAGCTACAGTAAAGGTTCATGGGGTCTTTCCGTCTAGCCGCGGGTAGATTGCATCATCACAAACACTTCAACTTCGCTGAGTCTCGGGAGGAGACAGTGTGGCCATCGTTACGCCATTCGTGCAGGTCGGAACTTACCCGACAAGGAATTTCGCTACCTTAGGACCGTTATAGTTACGGCCGCCGTTTACCGGGACTTCAATCAAGAGCTTGCACCCCATCATTTAATCTTCCGGCACCGGGCAGGCGTCACACCCTATACGTCCACTTTCGTGTTTGCAGAGTGCTGTGTTTTTATTAAACAGTCGCAGCCACCAGTTTATTGCAACCCCTTCACCCTCCTGGCGCAGGCCAGTCAAGCTACAAGGGCGTACCTTATCCCGAAGTTACGGTACCAATTTGCCGAGTTCCTTCTCCCGAGTTCTCTCAAGCGCCTTAGAATACTCATCTCGCCCACCTGTGTCGGTTTGCGGTACGGTCTCGTATGACTGAAGCTTAGAGGCTTTTCTTGGAACCACTTCCAATTGCTTCGCGAACAAGTTCGCTCGCCCCACAGCCTTGAATTACGCGCCCGGATTTGCCTAAGCGCCTTCTCCACTGCAGGGACCGGGACTTCCAACACCCGGACAACCTTCCGCGATCCGTCCCCCCATCGCATCATACGACGGTGCAGGAATATTAACCTGCTTCCCATCAGCTACGCATCTCTGCCTCGCCTTAGGGGCCGACTCACCCTACGCCGATGAACGTTGCGTAGGAAACCTTGGGCTTACGGCGAGGGGGCCTTTCACCCCCTTTATCGCTACTCATGTCAGCATTCGCACTTCTGATACCTCCAGCATCCTTTACAAGACACCTTCACAGGCTTACAGAACGCTCTCCTACCATGCGAGCAAGCTCGCATCCGCAGCTTCGGTATATTGCTTAGCCCCGTTACATCTTCCGCGCAGGACGACTCGATCAGTGAGCTATTACGCTTTCTTTAAAGGGTGGCTGCTTCTAAGCCAACCTCCTGACTGTTTTAGCCTTCCCACTTCGTTTCCCACTTAGCAATATTTAGGGACCTTAGCTGGCGGTCTGGGTTGTTTCCCTCTTGACACCGGACGTTAGCACCCGATGTCTGTCTCCCGTGATTGCACTCTTCGGTATTCGGAGTTTGCTATGGCGAGGTAATCCGCAATGGACCCCTCAACCATGACAGTGCTCTACCCCCGAAGGTGATACACGAGGCACTACCTAAATAGTTTTCGGAGAGAACCAGCTATTTCCAAGTTTGTTTAGCCTTTCACCCCTATCCACAGCTCATCCCCTAACTTTTCAACGTTAGTGGGTTCGGTCCTCCAGTACGTGTTACCGCACCTTCAACCTGGCCATGGATAGATCACTTGGTTTCGGGTCTACACCCAGCGACTGAACGCCCTATTCGGACTCGCTTTCGCTACGCCTTCCCTATTCGGTTAAGCTTGCCACTGAATGTAAGTCGCTGACCCATTATACAAAAGGTACGCCGTCACCCCTTACGAGGCTCCGACTGTTTGTATGCATGCGGTTTCAGGATCTATTTCACTCCCCTCCCGGGGTTCTTTTCGCCTTTCCCTCACGGTACTGGTTCACTATCGGTCGATTACGAGTATTTAGCCTTGGAGGATGGTCCCCCCATCTTCAGACAGGATTTCACGTGTCCCGCCCTACTTTTCTCAAGCTTAGTTCCACACCAGGGTTTTCTCATACGGGGCTATCACCCACTATGGCCGGACTTTCCATTCCGTTTTGATAACACCGGTGCTAAATCTTGAAGGCTGGTCCCATTTCGCTCGCCACTACTTTGGGAATCTCGGTTGATTTCTTTTCCTGCAGCTACTTAGATGTTTCAGTTCGCCGCGTTCGCTTCGCTAGACCTATGTATTCAGTCTAGGATGACCTAAAAGGCCGGGTTTCCCCATTCGGACATTTGTGGATCAATGCTTATTTGCCAGCTCCCCACAACTTTTCGCAGGCTATCGCGTCCTTCATCGCCTGTAATCGCCAAGGCATCCACCACATGCACTTATTCGCTTGACCCTATAACGAGTGCGTCTCTCGACACATCCTTTATAGGTTGAGTATTAGCGTTGTGCCGTATTCCAAGTCATCTTTCGATCA